>NZ_JAABNT010000049.1 GCF_010667575.1 Sulfitobacter sediminilitoris | reverse complement strand
CTACCTACCCTGTCTGCTTCCATTACTCATACCTAATTCAGGTATGACCTAAACCTACCACTACAACACCCCAAAGGACCCACCCCGAACGGGGGCATTTTCGGGGGCATTTCCGCCCCGAGAGGCCTCCGGAGAGCCCGTAACGACGATGTAAAGAAGAAGTGGCTGGGATGGTAGGAAACCTTGCCTTGGCATTCTGTTCATGGCCTTAGCGGAGGCAGTCGGAAAAAGGGGGCATTTTCGGGGGCATTCTGCCCGTAATTGTAGCCAACAATCAGCACCATCAGACAGGCCGTCAGAACCCCTCTCTGGGTCGCCCTTGGGCCACTATACCGACTTCCTAACAGCATCCCTCAGGGGCGCTTTCCGTGGCTCTATGGGTGCGGTCTGGCTCTCTTAAGAAGACACCTAAGCCATTGTTATGATGACCACATACAGAGGTCAGGGACCTATGAGGGATGGTCTCTCAGGGGGTAGTAAGAATTAGGTATGAGTAATGGAAGCAAAGAATAGGGAGGAAGGGGAAGCTCTGAGAGGAATACCCCTACTGGGAGGCTCTGATAGGGGTGCCCATACGAGAGACCATTAGGACTGCTGGCCGGGTTCAACGGGTGGAACGGGTGTGGGTGCGATTGGGAACACCTAGACGGATAAGTAGGTGGCCGTACTCCGAAAAAAAATAATTATGAGTCAGGAAGCAGTAGAAGGTAGGAGGAAGGAAGGGGAGACCCTACCCGGGAGGCTTAGAACGGGTCCTACGGGTGTCTATGGGGAACGGACATTAAGCAATGCTGGATCGCTAGTCCTCCAAGGACATGATGTAGGTCACCATGTCGTCGATGTTTCCGCCAATCATGTATTCCGTGAAGCGTGGCATCTTGTCGTGGAGGGGCATGACAATCCGGTTGTGGACCTGTTCTTTCGATCTGAACTTGGCGATGGCGGCAAAACTGGGTGTCTCAAGCTTGAAGGGACCATCGGGTTCGATGTTGTGACAGCGAGAGCAATACTCATCAGCGATCATCCTTCCCATCTCCAGATTTCCTTCCTCAGCGGCGACACCCGTAGCGAAGGGGAACAGGGTAAGTGTTGTTGCTGCCAATCGTGGTACAAGCCGCATAGGTGCTGTCCTTTCTCGCGCCGTCTGACCGGTCACCGCATCGCAAGCAGGATACATTCCTAACAGGGCCTCTGGCTACCTCCTTAGACATGGGTCTGAGCAAGTGATGACACAGAGAACAGAGAAGTAGAAAAGGGATCATAGGACGGGACCTCCCGGGGGAAGGATCCCTGTCAGGGTATGTGGGACCGAGGAACCCGAACGGGTCTTGCGAGCGTGGGGGGGAGTTGGTGGGCGGTGGTGTTGGGTTTGGAGGAATGGATAGACGAAGTGGTGGGAAGTCGGGAAGTGTGAGTTTAGTCCCAGATGCACAGCAAGCATCGGCTATTGGTGTGCGGGTGCTGCGGATTTGGGGCTTGCTGGTGTTCAGTTTAATTTAGCCCTGTGCGTAAGCATCAAAGACTTTTCTCTCATCTCCGCGGCAGACCGTTACATAAGCAGGATGATTAACCCCGAGCCAGCAAAAGCCAAGGCGACCAAAGAAAGCCGCCGCAGGCTCTTGGCCCGCTGCTTGACCACACTATTAACAGACTCACTGGGATAAGGGTCTGAGTAACCTCTGCCCGTCATCGCTTTTCCTCTTGCCGCACCCCGCCGTCACTAACTGTGAAATTCGTCAAGAATAAGGCGCTTCGGGGCTGCCGAAACGAGAGAGAGGGACCGCAAGAATCCGAGCAAAGCCAAGCATCTATACAAAGTAAACCTTCAATGGAGATGTATAGATGTTCACTACCTTCCCGCTGCTCGTCGCAGCCGGGGTCGGCTCTCGGCTGGCCCTCTCTCTGACCCTGAGACGGCGCTACGGCCTCTCTCTGGAGATACCTCAGGTCCTAGCGATTGGTCTGGTCGTGCTGGCTGTGTTGCCCAGCTGGGCCACCCCTCTGACCTTACCGCTACCGTTCGGCTTCGTGCTAGGGGCTGTCCTGCCTGACCTCCTGCTTCGGAGGGCCTGAGCATGGATGACCCCTTTAACCTCCATGAAGACGATGTCGTGGTCATTCGTGCCTTCGACGAGTGGCCCGAGCACCTGTTCCAGGTCTGGGAGGTCTATGATGACTGCATCACAGGCTACTACCTCACAGGCCCCCTCGAGGGCGTCTACGGCGAACCCGCCTTCGACCTGATCCTTCGGGTCCACAGCCGCGCTAACGGCTGATCGGAAGAGGCGCTCGTCCTCTGACCCCACACCCATCCCATCACAATCAAGCTTACCAGAAAGGAGAAGGCTTATGTCTTCTGCACCCATTCGCTATGCCTACCTGAAAGGTCAGACATGGCTCTATCGTCGGAACTACCCCAAGGAAGTTGCTGCTGTTCTTGGGCAAAAGGCCCTCAAGCAATCTCTAAAAACCAGTGATGCAAAGGTGGCTCGGAAACGGGCTGCCGAGGTGAACGCCCGGTATGACGAGACCGTCGAGCAGGTTCTGTCTGGGGCCTCCTCTCTGCCACAGAGGGCAACAGCTGGCACCCCTGCATGGCCCCCCCATCGGAAAAGGCTCTTGCTGCTCTCCGGGCGACTCTGCGGCACTCTGAGCCCCTCCGGTATCCGGGGAAGGTTCAGCCGTCGGCCATGGTTCAGCAGTCCGTGCGTCGTTACCTGATGCTGCGACAGCGGGAGCTGCGTCCCGGGGGCTTCAAGTCGGTCCGGTACTCCCTGGAGCTCTTCGCCTCGAAGTACGGGGATCGCCCTCTGACGGCGCTCTCCCGGGACCATGGGCGGGAATTCCTGTCTCTGATCGCCCAACTGAGCCCCTTTCTTGGCAAGTCCAGGAAAACTCGGGGGTTGTCGCTTGATGCCTCTGTCGCATGGTCCCGCTCGGCAGACAGCCGCAGGATCACGGGGCGCACCCAGCGCCGCATCTGGTCACAGGTGAAGCACTGGCTCGACTGGTGTGTCTACGAGGGGGAGCTGGAGACCAACCCCTTCGACTCGGTCCGCTTCGAAGCCAAGGTCCGGTACGCCCCCTATGCTGTCCCGACTGACGACGAGGTCAGGGCTCTCCTTGGGCAGGAGGATCCCCACATCGGTCACGTTCTGCGTCTCTGCCTGCTGTCGGGGGAGGCTGTCGGGTTGCTGCGGGAGGACCTCCTGGACAAGGGCAACCTCGGGCGGTTCTTCCACGTCAGGCCCAACGCGCTTCGGCTGCTGAAGATCGAGGCGGCGGAGCGGCAGGTGCCGGTACACTCCAACCTAGATGCGGTACTGGATCAGCTCCCAGCCCGAGGGCCACTGTTCCCTGATCTCACTGTCAATGAGGTCACGAAGCAGTTCGCGAGGATGCGTAGGCGGCTGGACATGGAGCGGCCCGGGCTGGTGTTCCACAGCACCCGCAAGTGGTTCATCACCCAGTGTGAGCGAACGGGTGTGCCTGAGCACTTCACAGCGTCGCTGGTGGGGCACAAGTCAGCCCGGTCAGAGAACGGCATCACCTACAGCATCTACTCAGCTGGCATCAGCGACGCGCAGAAGCGGGCCATCGTCGACCAGATCAGGTTGCCGTCGTCATGATGGTTCCTCCTGACATTGAAGCCTTCGAGGAACGTGCTGCCATTGCAGAGTTCGATGGGGGTCTGACCCGGGCAGAGGCTGAGGACGTGGCCGCTCAGGATCAGGGCTTCATCAGTGCCCAGTACTACTGGCAGTGGCTCGCTGACTACGTCGTCAACAAGGGCTATCCCCGATGACAACTTCCCCGGCTGGCATTGCGCTGGCCGGGGGGACTGCTCCTCTATTTTTTTTTGCGGGTGTAACGGGTGCCACGGGTGTGGGGAACCGGACATTCATGCTGGACGAAGCCGGAGTCTGCTGTGCGGACAAAGCCGACCTTTGGCAGTGTAACCGTTCGAAGCGCGTGAACCATGCAAACGTTCTGGCACCACTGGGCTCGAAGGGTCGAGCTATCATTCTCACACATGTGTGATAAGCTGACGATTGTGCCTTCAAGTATTAAAGGCACCATTTTTCACCAAGGAGATAACTATGAGCTTGTATTGTCTGAAAATTCAATATGCCCCAGATGCCATCGCGGCAATAACCAAATCGGCCTCAAATCGTGAAGACGCCGCCCGAACGGCGATAGAATCCGTCGGTGGAAAATTGCACGGATTTTATGGCATATTTGGTGATCCAGATGGATTTCATGTCATGTTGATTGGAGAAACACCGAGCAATACTGAGTATTTGGCAACGGTTGTTTCAGCCGTGCTAGGCGGTGCAATATCCAATATCAGAACCAACGCACTATATACTGCAGACGAAATGGTTGGCGCTGCGAATCTCATCAACGGTGCCAAGGTCGATTACAAGCCCGCCAAGTAAGTAGCCCTTTTCCAAAGTGAGATATCACCTAAGCCATGTCCGATACTGCGCGGGCATGGCTTCCGGACGGCCGTTGATCCGGCTAATTCCGGCGACAGCCTCACTTTTACAGCCAGACAGTTTATGCCAGGCAAAATCCAGGCCGCCACATTGCGTAAACACTCCCTCGAAGATTAGGATAGTGGGTAAGAAGGGCTCAGAGCGGACTTGCGGCGGCGCAGCGGGGTAAGCTTGGACTGCGCTCCGTAAGCGGCCATTCCCGAAACACAGAAAATTCAACGCTTTCAGCGGCGTGGCCCGATGCCCGGACATTCGGTTGTTCGGATCAGTCGTTGGACTACAGACCCCGGAACGACGGCTGTGAGCCCGAAGCGGTCCAAACAATTATCAGTAAAGCCGGCTCTCTTCGTCATCCGTATGGATGACCTGAACGTCTTCGACTGTCTGCTCACGATCAACTGTGCCGACAACCCATTCAGCAAGCGTGGGTGCCGTACCTCGCGATGGCCAATGGTCAGGATGCCAAAGCCTCGAGCGGATAAACGACTTCGAACAGTGCATGAAGACTTCTTCGACATCCACGACCATAGCAAGCAACGGCTGCTTGTTGTTTATGGACAGGCGTTCGCTAATCTTCTGATCTTTCACAATGCGTGCTTTGCCGGCAACGCGAAGGGTATCGCCGTGACCCGGCACTACAAAGATGAGACCAACATTTGGGTCGGTTAAAAGGTTCACAAAACCGTCAACGCGATGATTGCCAAGCCGATCCGGAATAATGAGCGTCTTATCGTCAAACACTTCGACAAAACCGACCGGATCACCCTTGGGTGATACATCAATCAATCCTTGTGATGCCTTGGTCGCGACAATCACGAACGGCGCGCATGAAATAAATTTCCTGGCAACAGCATTTATTCGATCAGTAACCTTTAGGTCAGTGTTGGAACCCTTGTACTCGGGGAGCAGTTCTCGAAGCCGTTCTATGTCCGTGATTTCTTCATCGACCTGCAACATGTTGTGTTCCCTGAATTGAATGCTTTCGAAGCTACAAGCGGGAGGGAAACCACGCAACTGCAACGGCGGTCTTGTCCCGCAAAGTAGCTACTGGAGCAAACCGCAGCGATTGACCGCTCGGATACTCAGGTCGGCGGCAGTGCATGTGTCTCCATTGCGGCCTTGTAGGAACGGCTCTCATTCACAGATTTGCAAAGCGCGCTGAGCTTGGGTCGTGAGCCAAAGAGAGACTGTTTGTTGGCGTGCCACTCTGTCAGCATTGTGACGTAAAAATCGAGTGCGGTCAGACCGCTGGCCATGAAGTAGGGATCGCCCGCAATCGCATCCTCGATGACATCGAAAAATGCGTCGTAGTCGACAGCTGCTTTTGCGCCGACCTCCTCGATCGCTTTGCTGCTTTTCGCATAACGCTCAGGGTGCCCGAGGCGTGCTGCAGTCATGTAGCCTGAGGTCGTCATGACATTTAGCCAAAAAAGAAACTCTCCACGGTTGTCATCGCCGGGCGCCGGAGCGACACCGCTCTGAGTATACATCTCGCCTAGCAGCGTAACAATTGCAGCAGTCTCTCCAATCGTCCTGCGATCCGCGTAGCCGAGAGCCGGTATCCGGCCGGTTGGATTTAGACGCAGGAAATCTGGAGTCCGATGTGCGTCTGCGCCCATGTCCACGTAGTGTAGTCGATATTCCGCACCGATTTCTTCAAGGACTGACTGCACCACAATCGAGCCTGCCAGATATTCCCAATACAGCGTGAACATGCCTCGTCTTCCCCATGGTTCCGTTTTTCATGGCGGCTTCCTGTGCCCCAATGCTCAGTATGGCCGGGTGCGATTGCTTTGCACGCGTGATTTCATTTGGCCGCTCTAAAGAAAACCTTTAGGCTGTTGCCATGCATCTTTCTCATTTGAACGCTCTGCGCGCTCTGGACGCTACATTGCGGCATGGGAGCTTTTCACTGGCCGCCAACGAACTTGGAATTACTCCGGCTGCTGTTGGGCAAAGGGTTCGGTCTTTAGAACTTTACCTCAGCAAAAGTCTGTTCATTCGCTCCAGCTCGGGCATCGAGCCAACTGAGGATGCGTTGCGGGTTCGGGAATTATTGGAAGGCGGCTTTGCAATGCTTGCCCAGGCATTTGAGCAACTGAAGCCGAACGACCCGACTGGCCGTCTACGCATTACCCTGCCGGAGTCCTTTTCGGAAAATTGGCTATCGCCGATGCTTGTGGAGTTCCACCTGCAATACCCGGATGCGGACTTATACTTGGACCCATCCAATCGCGATATCGACTTGGTGAGAGAAGACTATGATCTTGCGATCAGATTCGGTCCAACCCGTGACACTGTATTGGAAGAACGCGTGCTGTTCGGTGATTTCGTGGCCCCGGTATGCTCGCCCGCTTTTGCAGGCCAGCAAGGATTGGGTCCGGATGTGCGATCGCTAAAGGGTATACCGCTCATTCACGTCACCAATCGCACCAAGGACCCGGGCTGGCTTGACTTTCGCGCATGGGGCGATGCCTTTGGGTTTGACCGCGATCATCTAAACCATGGTGTACGCATCTCGAAAACAGGTTCAGGGCTTCAAGCCGCGGCAGCGGGTCAGGGGTTGGCGATTTGCGGTATTGTGGAAGCATTTCACGCGTTGAAAGCAGGATCGCTCATTTTGCCATTCGGTCCGTCAATGATATGCCAGACAAAGTACGCCTATCGTCTCCTATGGGCGCGATCCCGAGCGAAATCTAATCCGCGGGCGCTATTCATCGAATGGATCACAGGCAGATCAGACCGTTTCGTCAGTGAGTTAGACGCATACCTCGCTTCCCAAGGCTCAAGAGCGTCCGGCTAGCGGCCGCATTGTCCGCGTCTGGTTAGTTGGAACGACTTGCGGCGAAGGGGCGGTCTGGGTTTAGGCAAATTTGGCGCCTGTGAATGACCGCTTTGACGACGCTGCCGCACTGAAAAATAAACGGTTCTGCGAGTGCGAACGAATGCTGCGTCAGCAATAGCTGCGCTAGCAAAAGGCTGCAAAGTCCGCTCAGCAGAACTTAGTGCTGAGCGCAGCTAATGGCTGGAACGAGCCGATTGTGTTGAAAAACTCTTTGATTTGGACAGGTCTTCTTGAACTATCGCTTTGATTTCTTTTGGATGTCGAGGTCTGCCTTTCACCTCATCCTATTGTGGGCAGCATGGGCTTGAGCTTCGCCAGC
>NZ_JAABNT010000048.1 GCF_010667575.1 Sulfitobacter sediminilitoris | reverse complement strand
CGGCAAAACGACAAAAACAGCAAGATTTGCAGCCTCTCTCGTTGAGCTGAGCCACAAACACCTCGCTTCGGGAAAATGAGCGGCACCAAAAGGGCGCGAATTTCGAGTTTTCACACACCCTCCGGACAAAGCCGTCGTTCGCCGCAGGACAGCTTTCAGTCAAATCCGGGTTCGCTCTATAGCGGGTTCTGTGGGTAGCCAGCCTGCCGCAGAGCATCTAGGTAGCCCTCAAGGTAGGCCTTGTCGCGGATGTAGGCCAAGAATCTAGCGCTTCCCGACACACTGGTTTGCGGATAGATCTCTTTTGCACGCTCTACATGGCGACTAGCATCAGCATCGTCTCCGTCCAGCGCCGCAATTGCTGCAAGGTGCGCGTGAGACATCGGGTTCGGATAGATGTCGTTGGCCTCGTTGAATAGCCTCTTCGCTTCCTCCAGTTCACCCTGCATCATCAGCGTGATCGCAAGAACATTGGGCACCCAGACCGGTGGACTGGGTTGAGCCCGCAAACCAAACCTCAAAAGCACTTCACCTCGTTCGGGGTATCCGCTTGCGGCAAGAATCCAACCCGCGTGAGATGCAATCCAGCCATTGCCTGGAACCAGTGAGGCAGCCCGATCCGCACTGGCAATAGCGAGATCATGTTCTTGCAGGTATAGGTGAACAAGGGCCATCGCGATATGTGCGACGGCAACATCAGGATTGGCTTCGACTGCTTTCTTAGCATGAGATCGGGCAACCTCAAGAGACAGCTTCGGGTCTGCAGAATAGCCCATCAAAATCGAGTTAAGGTTCACCCAACTCTTGCCAAAATGTGCGTAGCCAGAATTCGGATTACGTTCCAGCGCGGCTTCAAAATGCCGCAGGGCCTGTTGATCCGCTTGGAACGTAAATTTGTCCACTTCAGCAGTGCCAAGCATGATCAGCTTATAGGTCTCCAAATCACCTGCGTCTCTGAAGACTGATCGCGAATTGGCGCCGCTCACCAACGTCGCATCCAATTCCACGAGAACATCCGCAACAATCTGGTCCTGCACAGCGAACAGATCGTCTACTGAAAGATCACTTTCGATCTGTTTGGACCATATTTGCCGTCCATCGAGAGCATCGATCAATCCGACTGAGGTTCTCAGTCTGTCATTGGACAGTTGGATGCTGCCGTCGAGCACGTAGCGGACGCCGAGTGCCTCAGCGATCTTCCCTGCACTATGCTCAGCGCTGCGGTAGGCAAAGCTCGATTGTCTTGCGATAACGAATACCCGTGGGACCGCTCCCAACGAAGAAATCACACTTCCCGCTATTCCCTTGCCAAGGTAATCATTCTCTGAGCTTCCAGTGAGATTGGCGAAGGGCAGAACGGCTATTGAGGGTTCGCTTGGTAGATTGAAGGCCATTCGGTCTGGGCTTGCCGGAGAAGTTGCAGGTAATCCTGCGTCGACCAAGGCATCAAGCCAGCGGTTAACGTAGTCCCGATCTGACCTGTAAATCAAACCGAAACGGGGATCCCGAGCGAGAGAGTCGCGGTCCGCTGAAGGTAAGAGCTCCATTGCCCGTGATACATACTCTCTGGCGGTGGTCTGGCGATCTTGCAGGACGTCCATTACAGCCAATTCAAACAATGCTAGAGGCTCTGCGACAGCTCCCTCGGCGCCCTCGCTAAGTATCGCTTCGGCGATTTGTCTTGCTTCATCGAAGCTCCCGTTTTGAACCAACGCACTCATCAATGAGGTCGCCACCCAACCGGGGTAGTCAGGCTCGAGCCGCATCCCGCGCTGCAGCAGTTCTATCCCCTGAACCAACCTGTTGCGATGTGAAAAGATCCAACCGGAAACAAAGAGTACATCCGCTTCGCCCGGATCAGCCTCGATCGCCATCTCCGCATACTCTACCGCAGATTGCGCGTCGCCCAAAGCATGGCTAGCTGTCGCATACAGTGCATGTGGATGTCCGAAACCTCCAGCATCCAGAGCTTTCTGAGCCCATTTCCGGGCCGAGAGCAGGTCCGCCCGCGGATCAGAGCTGAGTCCTGTAATGACCCTATGCCATTCCAGCCAGCCCTGCAGGTTGATCACAGCGGGTAGTTCTGGATTTCGGTCATATATCCCTCGCCAAAGGCGGGCCACTGTCTGGTGGTCTTCAGGCCGGAATGTTTGAAAGGCCACCCTTCCCCTGATCATGTCCCGCATGTTTTCCGGTGTTCCGACATCAGATCGCCACGAGCGTGTTTGTTCGCCGAGTGTGAGTTTAACCTGGAGTTCTTCTAGAATGGCTTCGGCGATCTCGTCCTGGATTGCAAAGATGTCGTCGATATCGCGGTCCCACTTTTCTGCCCAGAGAGACCGCCCCTCCAGAGCATCGGTCAATCGGGCGCTGATACGCAAGCTTCTGTCTTGAAGCTGTACCTTTCCATCGAGTACGTAGCGTACGCCAAATGTCTCTGAGATCTTGCTTGGAGCACGCCCAACCATGTCGTTCAACTGATGTCGCGAGATCACAATCATGTCGGGGGAAGACGTAAGCGCTGAGATAACGCTGTCGGACAGGCCGATAGACAGCCATTCAGCCTCAGGGTTCCCAGCAACATTGGCAAACGGCGCCACAGCAATGGACGGCTTGTCAGGGATAGCGAAGGCTGCGAGGTCAGGGTTCGCGGGGGCGACATCGGGTAAGCCTGCTTCGCGGAGAGCCTCAGCTAAACGATCCACAAATTCTTGATCTTGGTAATATTCTCTAGCCTTTGTTACCAACTCAACACTGATACCCGGCCAAGCCGCCTGTAGGGCCTCGACATGGCGTTTCGCTTCTTGGCTCTTACCTTCCGATTGAGAAATTGCGGCCAGCAACATCAACGCTCTTGGCTTAGCCAAGGCATCTTTGGTGTCACTCGCCAGTATCTCTTCCGAGATGGTTGTTGCCTCTTCGAATTGTCCCGCCATCACATAGGCTTCAGCCAAATCGCGTGGTATCCAATCAGGATAATCAGGCTCGCGACGCATTCCTTGCAGCATCAGCTTGAGCCCCTCTTCAACCCGCCCACTGCGAAAAAGGGAACTGCCGGAAATCATCAAGACGTCTGCGTCGCCTGGGTTCAGCCGAAGTGCCTGCTCAACGTCTAAATGAACAAGTTCATGTTGCTGCATTCTGAGGTTAAGGGTTGCCCTAAAAACGTAGGCGTGCCCGTTACCTCCCGCCGCAATCTCCTGATTTACCAAGGTTTGAGCTCGTCGAAAATCTTCTGCTGGATCATCGCTCAAACCAACTAGGACCCGATGCCAGTGTAGCCAAGCGATAAGAAGTTTGGCGCCAAGAACATTTGGATCGCGTTCGTAGATCCGAGTCCACGCCTCCTTTGCTTTTTCGTGGCCTTCAGCGTCGAATTGTTGGAACGCAACGCGCCCTTCAACGAAGTCTCGCATATTCTCCGCACTTCCGAGGAAGTCTCGCCATGAGCGCGCCTGTTCACCAAGCGTGAGCTTGACCTCCATTTCTTCCTGAACTTTGGAGGAAATCTCATCCTGAACGGCAATGAGGTCATTGGTGCTCCGATCGAACTTATCAGCCCAAATGACCCGGCCGGTCTTTGCGTCCACGAGTTGTGTTCCGACTCGCAGGACTCCTGATTGCTCAAGAATCGAGCCGCGCAACACATATCGAACTCCATAGCGTTCCGCGATTTGAGCGGGTGTTTGACCTTTCATTTCGTCTATGGCGTTAGCCGATATGACCAGCATTTCCGGCGATCTAACCAGCTCGAAAATAACCGCTTGGGCGATGCCCTCTGACAGCCATGTTTGGTCCTTTGAGCCCTGCGCCTCGAACGGCATGACTGCAATCGAGGGTTTATCGGGTATGTCAAATACAAATCGATCCGGCTCGGCAGGTACGAACTCGGGCCTCGTCACTGACCATACCAGTCCGACGGCAGCTACTAGGCCAACCAAGACTGCCGCAGCAAGCCAAGGCCGCTGGTTTGACACTCTCTTTATCGGAGTAAGTTCGGTACCTGCATCGACAACCTGGTAAACACGCACCGGTGTCGCAATATTCTTGAGCTGCTGCTCTCCCATTGCTTTATAGCCGACCTCGACCTGAGACTTGAGAAGGTCGTGAACTGGGCCCGACACAACGACACCACCAGGTTCGGCGAGGCTTTCAAGTCGTGCCGCAATGTTAACGCCGTCACCGTAAATATCGTTGTCATCAAAAACGACGTCTCCCAGATTGACAGCGATGCGGTACTGGATTTTCCGATCATCGGGAATGTCGGCTTCTCGCGCGGCCATTTCCTTCTGGGTCGTGACGGCGCACTGAACCGCCTCGACGACCGAGCCAAACTCAGCGATCAATCCATCACCTGTTAGCTTGATAATCTTTCCATTGAACTGTTCGAAGACGGGATCGATGAGTTCCAGACGATGCCGTTTCTGGCGCTCTAGAGTTCCAGTTTCATCAAGCTCGATGAGTCGGCTGTAGCCGACCATGTCAGCAGCCAAAATGGCTGAAATGCGACGTTCCATATACCGCACCCCCATCAGCACCTTACAAGATTTTGGGCCGCCTGTTAACTCTGCTCAGGATCGGCCGCTCTGGGCTCTGAGCCGCCGATCGCTTCAACTTTCCTCAATGACTGCTTACCTTGAACAAGCCGTCATTCGGCCATGCATATAGCTTCGCAGAGCCTTTGCGAAATGAGCGAGACATGCACATCCCTGTTCCGCCGCCTCCTTTCCCTGTTCTTCAAATTTCTTTCCCTGATAGTTGAATATTTTTCCCTGTTATCGAATTAACAGGGAAATGCCATGTAACCCCTTCTAAACACTCGCGGAAACCAGGAAAAAGTGGTCGAAATCACCCTGAATTGGCCCAAAACTGCAGATTTTCCCTGTATTTTCCCTGTTAACAGGGAATTTCTCGCCGAGACTGGATGGCTCCCGACTGCGTGCACAGCCACACACTTCCTCGATTTCAGCTTACGACGCACTGGCGCGCATTAAGTGCGTAAGTTCAGGCGCTTGTCGGGCACGGATTCTCAATGAGACCTTGTGTGGAGCACAAACATGGCCATTTCCAGCCCGCAGTCTCTGTTTGCCATTCCGGCGGTACGAGTTTGGGATGTTTTGGAGGAGCTTGGGTTACAGCTTCGCGAACGTTTCGCGCTGTTCTGACCAACGTGCTGGAACACCTGACTTGATCAGGTAGTCGGACGTTAGGCCATCTGGCTGTTCACCGGCGGCGATGGCATCCAGAACATCCGGTGAGAGCATCGCCAGATCAACCACATCCTGGATGCGCCGCTTCGATGTGCCCTCGGCGTTTGCAATCTCCGCAAAGGTCTTGCCGCCAAGTATCATCGACATCCACTTCTGTGCGTTGACCACATTCTGCACGAGCTTTGGGTCGATCTCAGCAGGCGCCTCCCCGAGATGCAGCTTGAGTTCCACGCCCCGCCTGCGCATCTGGAAGGGGCTTGTCAGGATGAGCTCCTCGGAACTGATCCTCTCCCGATCGCACTCGACTACTTTCGCAAGCTCATCAAGATGCAGACGAATGGTCAGCATACCCGGGCAGAGGTCGGCGCGCTCGACCAATGTCAGACAATCCTTCGTCTGCTGGATGGCATGCAAATTGGCTGTTGCCGCCTCAACCTGTGATGCGTTGAGATCCCGGATCAGGCGGATCGCAATCTCTTCCTGCTTCAGGTGCGCTGCGATCAGATCGGAGATCAGTCCTTCGACCTGTTCCGCAGGGAGACGCCAGGCATCGGGATGCTTGCGGCTCCGATCCTTTACCAGCCTGTGAGAGATGTAGTAGCGCAGACGTTTGCCATTCTTGTTGCTGTGACTGGGTGTCAGACGGTCGCCCGTCTCATCGAAGAGCTTGCCCGCCAACGGGGATCGGGCAGCCACCCGCTTTGCGCCGCGGGCCCTTGTGGCCCCGCCTGCGAGCATCTTCTGCACCTGCTCCCAGAGCATCGGCTCTATGACGGCGGGGTGCTGCCCTTCATATACCTGCCCCTTGTGCCGGATGCGGCCTGCGTAGATTGGGTTGCTCAGGATGTGATGGATGTGCCCCCGATCAAAGGACGTGCCTCCAGAGATGCGCCCTGCCCCGCGCAGGCGTTGGCGTGATCTGAGGCCCAACGCGTCGGCGTGCTCTTTAACTTCTCTGATAGCGCCATGCTTAAGGTAGAGCTCGTAGAGGCACCTGATCGTCGCCGCCTCTTGCTCCTCTATCTTCAGGGTCCGGCCATCAGCCTGGTAACCGAGGGGCACATTCCCACCCATCCAGAGACCCTTACGCTTGGAGGCCGCGATCTTGTCCCGGATGCGCTCGGCCGTGACCTCTCGCTCGAACTGCGCAAAGCTCAAGAGTACATTCAGGGTCAGCCGCCCCATGCTGGTGGCCGTGTTGAAGCTCTGGGTGACCGACACAAAGGAGGCCTCGGCTGCATCCAGCCGATCCACCAGCTTGGCAAAGTCCGCCAGCGACCGGGTCAGACGATCGATCTTGTAAACGACGATCTGGTCGACGCGCTTCTCGTCTACCGCCTGCATGAGCCGCTGCAGCGAGGGACGCTCCAGATGTCCGCCGGAGATCCCGCCGTCATCAAAGCGGTCCGGCAGCACCTCCCAGCCTTCGTGCTTCTGGCTTGCGATATAGGCCTCGCAGGCCTCCCGCTGGGCATCAAGAGAGTTGAAGTCCTGCTCAAGTCCATCTTCGGAACTCTTGCGGGTATAGATGGCGCAGCGGACCCGGCGCATCATTGTACCCCGAAGAAGCGCGGACCTGACCAGTGGGCCCCGGTGATGTGTCTGGCAATGGCAGACAGGGACCGCCAGGTCTTGCCATCCATGACATAGCCACCATCGACAACATCGACCTGGTACGTCCACCCGTTCCATTCCCGCACCAGAAAGGAGCCGGGCTTTGCGGCAGCGGGTACAGTCTTTCCAGAAGCAAGGTGTTTAAGCCGACGCATTGTTTTGGCCGATACCCCGCCCAGTGCTTCGTTCTGTGCCTCCCAGATCAGCACCCGCTTGAGGAACTGCAGAGACAGGTGCTTGGGCGGCGGGCGGCCGAAAGCGGCGCGCCAGCGGTCCAGGCAGGCTGATCGATCACAGGCGTCGATCTCTGCGATCAGGATCAACACCTGATCTATCTCTCCGCCGCTCACCGGTCACCCTGCCCTGCGACAATCCGGTAGACCGATCCCTTATCCGTTACCGTTCGCGCCACGACGCAACCCGCCTTGCGCTGCGCGGATATCGCGGCCCTTGCCGTATGCGGTTGCCAGCCGAAGCTCTTTTGGAGCTGCGCAATGGTCACCCCGGATTTCCGGGTCAGCAGTTTGTGGAGCTGCGCCTGGCGCGTTGGTTTCTTCACAACCGTCTTCGGTATGGCTGTCTTCTGCGGTTCTAAGTCTAACGTTGTCATGGTGTTTCTCCACTCTCTGGGCAAAGGCTTATCCCTCGCCCTGTACTGAGTGGAGCCCGGAGGTCCCGGGCGTCAGCGACACAGACAGTACCGCTCTGCGGGGCGCAGAAGTCCAGTGGAATAATGGCCGCTTAGCGCAGAAAAGCAGTCATCCGACAAAAAGCCTCGGATGACCCAAACGAGCCCAGAGCCGCCGGATTGAAATCGCGCCCTTCGCTCATGCAGCAAAAAAGTTGCCTTGATTGATCCAAGCGCTGCGCTGCAACGCAGCCTTAAAAGCGGCCATTCGTT
>NZ_JAABNT010000047.1 GCF_010667575.1 Sulfitobacter sediminilitoris | reverse complement strand
TCCCTACGCGCGACAATCAAATTTCTCAACCAGACGCGGCGGCGCAGCACCGTTTCCCGAAAGCGGCCATTGAACTCGTACAAATTGGCCGAAATCCAAACCGGTCGTACGCTGCGCCGGTTACGGATGTCTCACATGCGGACGAAGTGTGAATTCGCTGCGGTTGCAGCAATGACGGGTTTCGTCACATTGCGACCGTAGACAGAAAAAGGGATCCCGCTGTGAAGAAGGCTATCAGAGTGATCCGCCATTCGATCTTCTTCGTTCAGGTCCAGCGCAATTGGTCGCAGATTCCAGCAAGTTTGACGTCGGTAAACTGAAGCCTGATGAGGCCATAAACACGCCCTAAGCTCCCGGGGCTCTGCATCTCGCCCATTTCGTTAGAATGAATGCCACCCGCGACAAAGTAGGCGTCAAACCCGTTCTGAACAGCATCTTTGACATCTGTCAGCATGCCATCACCCGCAGCAAGTATGCGGCGTTTCGGTAAAGTTCGCCTTGCTGCAATGGTCATTTGCGTCATGGCCGCGTCGTAGATTGGTGCCTCTGGCTTGCCCGCATAGGTGACCTTGCCGCCAAGTTCGTTGTACATCTGTGCTATGGATCCCGCACAGATCACCATACGGTCGCCGCTTCTTACGACCGGATTAGGGTTAGCGCAGATCATACTGACGGCGTTGTCACGCATTTCCAGCAGGACAGGATGATGGATGTCAGCGCTGTCAATCCCATCATCCAAGGGTCCGGTCAGCAGGCACAGATTGGCGTTCCTGCTGTCGACCATCGGGTTCGTCAGACCATCCAGGATCGACTGATCCCGCGCCGGACCGAAGTGAAACAAGGGCGTGTCTCGCTGTTCTTGCAGTAAAAGCCGGGCCACATCGCCTGACGTGACAATCGCATCAAAGGCCGCGCGCGGCACGCCTAGCCGCGCCAGTTGTGGATAAATGACGTGGTTCAGGCGCGGAGCGTTGGTGATCAGAATGACAACTCCGCCCTGTGCCCGATATTTGCAAAGGGCATCAACTGCTTCCGGAAAGGCAGCAACGCCGTTGTGCACGACACCTCAGATGTCGCAGAACAAGCCATCATAATAAGGTGCAAGATCACTGAGTGGCTCGAGTTGGGCCATTAGACCTGTGGCCTACGGCTCTATGTGCGCCCAATCAAGTACAGCATAGATCGCTTGCTATTTGCGGTTTTGCTCTGTAGACAGGCATCTTCGCGGTCCGCTGGGATCGCAGCTATCGCGCGACAAGGTTGCCTACTTCGACTGACCTTTCCGGACTACCAATACATTTGAATATGCTTTTTTCGCGGCCAGAACAGCGCTGGTCTTTAGTATACAAAGGTTGCCCAATCCACAAAAGATCGTGGATTCAGGCCATTTTCAATTCTGCCTGCGTTCAATTTTCGGACGTCATATTCCACGGCATCTTTTCAGGCCGTGTTCTCGAAATCGATTAGTGCCCTCTCGAAGTACGCGCGCGCCCCTCGCACGTGGACATATCATGGGCGTAGAGACTATGCGCCCAAGGGGGCGAGGTCGAAGAAGATTGAACCTATATTGGATAAATACCTACTGTTTACCCCCGGTCCCGTAAATGTGGCCGCTTCCCTCCGCCACGCGATCTGCAAAGCAGACATATGCCACCGCGAACCTGACTTTGACGGTCTTTTGGCGCGCATAGAGCAAAAGCTGCTAACGCTGTTTGAGATCAAAAAACGTAATCGCTATCGCGCCGTTGTCATCACCGGCTCAGGCACCGCCGCAAATGAGGCGATCTTGTCGTCTGTTGTAGGGGACGGTGCAATTCTGATCCTGTCGAATGGCGAATTCGGCGAGCGTCTGCATAAAACCTCGATTATTCACAACAAGCACACCCACCTCATTCAGCAGCCTTGGGGGACGCCTTTCGACCCAGACCAGATCGCGGCCTATCTCGCGACCCACAGGATTGATGTGGTCGCGATGGTGCATCACGAGACCTGCTCGGGCATGCTGAACCCGCTTGCAGCGATTGGTGCACTGACGAAGGCCCATGGCGCAATTTTTGTTGTAGACGGTGTCAGTTCTGTCGGTGCCGAAGTCGTTGATATGGAAGGCTGCAACATCGCCTTTTGTTCAAGTTCCAGCTCCAAGGCGATTGGGTCTTACCCTGGTTTGTCCTTCGTGATTGGCCGCAAGAAGCAATTCAAGAAACTGAAATTGCATGCCGCCAAGACAACATACCTGAACCTTGCGACGTTCTATGGCTTCCTCAAGCAACACAGCCAAACACCCAATACGCCCGCTGTCCCGCTGTTTCTTGCCCTGGAACAGGCGCTCACCAACATTCTATCCGATGGCGTCACTAACCGTTTCGCACGGATACGCGCCCGTGCGGACCAGCTTCGGCTGGGGATGCGGAAGCTAAACCTTGAGTTCGTTCTGGACGAAGCGGACATGTGCGCGATCCTGACGACAGTCAAGGTGCCCCCGTCTATCCTGGTCCGAGATTTGCGTGACAGGCTGCGTGAGAAATCAATCATCATCTACGAGGGCAAAGGCTGTTTTGCAGGGAAAGTCTTTCAGGTCGGCAACATCGGAGAGTTGTCGGACCGTGACATTCAATTCTTCCTCAGCACTTTGAGGGACGTGTTGTTGGAGCTGCAGGCAGAAGCAGCCGACGTTGTCGCCCCGATCCGGCCAAAGGCCATCAATCCAACCATTCCGGCGTTGACCGAGCCAATGCTGGCAACGCTCTCATCATGACGGGTAAGGTCACGCGGCTTTGGGCAACGAAAACCAAAGATGACGAATGGTGGTCTTCGTTTGTCACGGCACCACTTGGGATCGTCGCCAATTATTGGGCCGTTGATATCCAAGCGATCACGCCAAACCGCATCACTGCCGCATCCTTTGTGATCGCTGTGGTCGCGACCCTTTGTATTTTGGTCGGTGGTTCTGGCTGGTTCATTGCCGCGGCCATTCTTATTCATCTCAGTCACATCCTTGACTGTATGGACGGCCAAATGGCCCGCTACCGCAAGGTGTCGTCACCTGTGGGCAGCTACTTCGACCGATTAACAGATCAGGTCCAGGTCACGCTTTGGTTTGGGGCGGTTGGTTACGCGGCCTATGCGCAATCGCTCAGCGTTGTGCCTGTATTCCTCGCCCTGATCGGCATCGCGTTTTACGGGCTGCGCGGCTATGTGAAGTACATCGCGTTAGAGATCGAAACAGCGCGTGATCCTGAATATCCCGCAAAGATGGCACACCTGAAACGACGGGAGCCCGTGGCTGGACCGGGCTTTGGCGTCTCAGCCAACGTCAAGTGGTTCATCAAGGAACAGCCCAAAGTTCTCGCCTTTGACGAGGGTGTGTTCATCTTCATGCTGTCAGGGGCGCTGATCTTTGACCAGCTCATCCCAATGCTGTGGATATTCGCAGTAAGTCAGGTGTTTTGGGGCACCTTCAAAGCATGGCAGCGCGGCATGAACATTGACGCGCACCACAAGCATTCAATTCAGAAATAACCATCAGCATCGCATTTGAAGTCAGGACAAAACTATGAAATATGAAAGAAATCGCGCGCCCATGGCCGTTATTTTGGCCGCTGGCATTGGGTCGCGCCTAAGCCCGCTGACAGACAAAAGCGCAAAATGCCTGCTGTCTGTTGGCGGCTCTGTCATTCTGGAGCGTATGATCCGCAATTGCCTGAGCTGCGGGATGTCCCAGTTCGTTTTGGTGCTGGGCCACCGTGCAGACGAGATCAAGCAGTTCGTGGACAAGACTTTCCGTGGAATCCGCGTCACCTATGTGATCAATGACCGGTACCGCGATACCAACACAGGCTATTCCCTGATGCTTGCATCATCGGTTGTGGGAACGGCTGAGTTCATCAAATTCGATGCGGATGTGGTGTTTGACACTAAAATCCTGCGCGCGCTGGTCGACAGCGATCTACCCAACGTCCTGTGCATTGACCGCAATATCGCGCTGGCCGATGAAGAGGTCAAAGTGATCGCAGACGACCAAATGCGCGTCAGCGAGATTGGCAAATCCGTCGATCCCGACACAGCACTTGGTGAATCCATCGGTATCGAGAAAATTAGCCCGGTCACAGGTCCACTGCTGTTCGCGGAGCTAAAAGGGATGATGGAAAGCTCGATACATGCGCAGGACTATTATGAATCGGCCTACGCGCGGCTGGTCGATAAAGGGGTACCGTTTCACGCTCTGGATATCACAGGGATGAAATGGACCGAGATCGATACAGTCGAGGATTTTGCTGCAGCAAACGCAATGTTTGGGTCACCAATCATGACGGTATCGCGCGGGCAACAACGGGCATTGGACGAGGCGAGCGCGAACCCACGGCGTTGAATATAGGCCCGCAAAAGCATTCATTCCGCGTCTTTAGACGGCGCGTGATGCGTAACGCAGCCTCGCTTTGCCAATACGGCATTGGATCGCTGCATTTTGGAAGGACAGACCATGGCCAAAGGGAAAAATAGCAACAAAGAAGCTAAGAAACCAAAGCAAGAAAAGCCGAAAGTTTCTGCAACGGCGAATTCCAATGCTGGAAAACCTGGGATCTCGATCGCGGGCAAGAAGGTAAAGTAAGACGGCGAAGTTGACCGCTCTAGTGCTGAACCTCGGTATGACATATCCCGAAGAAATATAGTTCGGCAGCCACTTGCGGCGGTCTATCTGTATAGCCATCTCACTAACATTGGCACTCAGGAGTGGCGAGTGCCAATGCGTCTCTACGCACGCCACCCCTATCCGGAAATCTTCAGAAGGAGCATTTCCATGATGTTTACCCCCCTCCATGACCGAGTCCTCGTGCGCCGCATCGAAAGCGATGAGAAAACTGCGGGCGGTCTGATCATCCCCGAAAATGCAAAGGAAAAACCGCAGGAAGGCGAAGTCGTCTCGGTCGGTGCGGGCGCAAAGGACGAAGCCGGCACGCGGATCAGCATGGATGTCAAAGCTGGTGACAAAATCCTGTTTGGGAAATGGTCCGGCACGGAAATCAAACTCGATGGCGAAGAACTGATGATCATGAAGGAAAGCGACATTCTCGGCATCATGGCCTGAACGCCGCTGCACCTTTCACACATTCAATTAGGAAAACCGAAATGTCTGCAAAAGACGTAAAATTCGGCACGGACTCCCGTGACCGCATGCTCAAGGGCATCAACACACTCGCCAATGCCGTCAAGGTCACGCTTGGGCCCAAAGGGCGCAACGTGGTCATCGACAAATCTTATGGCGCACCGCGTATCACCAAAGACGGCGTGACCGTCGCTAAAGAAATTGAACTTTCTGACCCATTTGAAAATATGGGCGCACAGCTTGTCAAAGATGTCGCATCGCGCACCAATGATGAGGCTGGCGACGGCACGACCACAGCAACGGTTCTGGCCCAAGCTATTGTCAAAGAAGGCATGAAGTCGGTTGCTGCTGGTATGAACCCGATGGACCTCAAGCGCGGTATCGACAAAGCCGTCACAGCCGTTGTTGCAGAGGTCAAGGCAATGTCCCGGCCCGTCGGAGACACGGCCGAGATAGCAAAAGTCGGCACCATCTCCGCCAATGGCGAAGCAGCTATCGGTCAGCAGATCGCAGATGCAATGGCTAAGGTCGGCAACGAAGGCGTTATTACCGTTGAAGAAAACAAGGGCCTTGAGACTGAAACCGAAGTGGTCGAAGGCATGCAGTTTGATCGCGGCTACCTAAGCCCATACTTCGTAACTGATCCTGCCAAGATGACGGCAAACCTTGAAGACTGCGTCATTCTGCTTCACGAGAAAAAGCTGTCATCTCTGGCACCCATGGTACCCCTGCTTGAGGCCGTGATGCAGGCGGACAAGCAACTGCTCATCATCGCCGAAGACATCGAAGGCGAAGCACTTGCGACCCTTGTGGTTAACAAATTGCGCGGTGGTCTGAAGGTGGCTGGAGTCAAAGCCCCCGGTTTCGGGGATCGCAGACAGGCAATGCTGCAAGACCTTGCGGTGCTGACCGGTGGGCAGCTGATTTCCGAAGAACTGGGCATCAAGTTGGAAAGTGTCACGATGGATATGCTTGGCAATGCCAAGAAGATAACCATCACCAAAGACACCACAACCGTGATTGACGGGGCCGGTGACAAGACCGCGATCGCAGCCCGTGTGACACAAGTCCGTGCTCAGATCGAAGAGACCACTTCGGACTACGACAAGGAAAAGCTGCAAGAGCGTCTGGCGAAACTCGCTGGCGGCGTCGCAGTGATCAAGGTCGGCGGTGCCACGGAGATCGAAGTGAAAGAGCGCAAGGACCGCGTCGATGACGCGCTGAACGCAACCCGTGCGGCTGTCCAAGAGGGCGTTGTGCCCGGCGGCGGCGTCGCACTGGTGCATGCAGGCAAGGTGCTTGAGGGCCTCAAAGGTGACAACGCAGATCAGATCGCTGGCATTGCGATTATCCGCAAGGCTCTGCAGGCTCCTTTACGCCAGATCGCCGAAAACGCCGGTGTCGACGGGTCGGTTGTTGCTGGCAAAATCATCGAGAACGCCAGCAAAACGTTTGGCTATGATGCGCAGTCCGAAAAATACGGCGATATGCTGAAAGCCGGTGTGATTGACCCGACAAAGGTTGTGCGGATTGCTCTGGAATACGCGGCATCAGTCGCCGGTCTGCTCATCACCACAGAAGCAATGGTCGCAGACAAACCAGCCAAGAACGGCAGCAGCTCGATGTCCGACATGGGCGGCTTGATGTAGATCTGAATGAAGATACGGTCAGCGGATGAGTTTACGCTGGCCGTCACCGCCAATCAGCCCCTGACTGGCAGACCTGAACGACCGCAGTGGAAGCTTTGCGCTCCTTGGTGCACGTTACAGCATCCGACGCATTGGGCTCGTTTGGGTCATCCGAGTCTTTTCATCAGATGACCGGAAAGCTGCCGTCAGCGGCCACTCATGACTGCCTCCCGCCGCGGCAACGTCCGCTTTCGCGCTGCAACGACCATTCTTGCCAACACCGGCCGCTCGTTTTGACAGCGTCCGATGTCTCAGAAGCGGACAAAACAGGCATTCGCTGCTGTGCGGCGACTGAATGGCTTTTGAGTGACCGCTGTGCGGACAGAGCAGCCCAAAGAAATCCGAAGGTGCCCTGAATCAACCCTCAACCACGTAAGGTTCTTTTCGCACGTTCGGTTCGATGGGTGTACCGTCGTTCTCGGCTGCATGCCGTTCGTAGAAAGGGAAGCCTGGCGGCACAATGGTTCCGGGCCGCGCTTCGGACAGAAATATGTGCTTGCTGTTTTCTGGCGTCACCGAAATGGATGTGGGTCTGTCAAGGGTGCCAACATAAATTCCCAGACGGTCCGGCCATCGCTCAAAAGTCAAAGCCAACTTTGTCCCACATTCGGAGCAGAAATGGACATTTATGTCTTTACCGCTTCCATCTGAAGGAAGCGTGTAAATTGACGGGTTTCCATGAGTAAACCTGAAGGGTTCGCGTTCGAATATCGGCTCGATCATCTTATCAGAGCCTGTGGCGCGCTGGCAGAACCGACAGTAACAAATGGTAACCCACAAAGGTTCACCCCCTGTGTTGTACTCCACGTTCCCACAAAGACAGCGGCCTGTTTGCCCATTGGTCATGTCCGATTGAATCCTTCGACAGAGTTATCCATTAAATCCAACGCTACCTGATCGCGGCAGGGACATAAACGTTTGTCGACTGGCTCCTTTGGGCTTCTGTGGTTGCCGCCCTGGAAGCAAGAAGTTTTTTGACTGATTGGTGGAGTGATCGAGTGCGGTCTTCTGTCAGGCCTCATTGTGCGGCATTTTCAGAAGCCGCGGGCCGGTATGGTG
>NZ_JAABNT010000046.1 GCF_010667575.1 Sulfitobacter sediminilitoris | reverse complement strand
GACGGACACGTCGAGACCTACATAATGGGTCATGGTCGTTCTCCTTTACGGCTGGTTTTGTGAGGCCGATACTATAGGACCTCGTTAGCCTCCGGAGAGCGACCGCCGCAAACACACCATGTCATTCTCTGCATACGCGAAAAGTCCAGACCGCAATGTCACAAGCGGTCATTCAAAACGCCTAGATACATGCAGCTTCATACCGGTCGTTCGTTGCGCGCATGTCGAGTGTCTCACATGCGGGACTTTGCGGACTTTTGGCAATGGCAAAAAGTTTATTTGAAATAGCTCTTCAACGTTGCTGAAATGGAGAGCTTCAAATCGGACCCTGATCAAAAACCTGGCCTGCTTCATTGTTCTGGAATACCAGCTTGGATTAGGGCATTCGCGTATCGATCGACGAATTCCTGATCCTTATATAACCAGCGCAGTTGCCTTGCATTTGCAGCACTTGCGTTTGGGACAAGGTTCAGGAAATCTTGTGCTCTTCGTTTTGCTTCTACAATGTCTTCCTGAAAAACGGCTAACGCCACAAGCATACTGGCTGCAAAGGGTTTGGCCCTCACATCGTTTGTGTTGGATGCCAAGACCTCGCGCGCAAGACGTTCCGCATCAATGTAATAGCCCAGTTCGAGGCGCGCGTAGTTGACCGGCCCGGGCAGCCATTCGGGATAATCAGGTTCCAACCGCATGCCCAATTCCATATGTCGCAGTCCTTCTTGCGGCTGACCACTGGCCGCTTTGACCCATCCGCCGAGCGCATTTGCCTCGGCACTCCCGGGGGACAGAGCCAATGCTCGATCTGCAAACTGGGTTGCTTCATCGTGGTTCAATCTTCCCAACGCTAGTACGGCAGCAAGGGTGTAGGCTTCCCCGAATTCCTGTTTATCCAGCGCCTTGTCGACATACCGCTGAGCCTCGGCCATGTCGGCACCCGCGTCGGCAGTCAAACCAATGGTGATCCGTTGCCAGTGGATCCAGCCCATCAGGTAATTGGCAAAAGGCTGATCAGGATTTTCGCGGAGCAGTTTCTCGTAGATACGTCTGGCTTTGGCGTGCCCTTCCGGGCTGAATTTCTGGAATTCTTCCCGTGCATTAATGACGGCGACGTAATTCTCAAAACCACCGGCCAATTCAATCCAGTTTCTCCCGTCCTCCCCCAAGGTGAGAGAAACTGCCATTTCTTGGAACACCTGCTGAGATATCTCGTCTTGCAGTTGAAAAAGATCATCCAGCGCGCTGTCCTTTCGAATGGACCAGATCAGGCTGCCCTCAATGGCGTCTACAAGCTCCGCTGTCACACGTAGATTATCCCCAACTTGCACCACAGAACCACTGAGAGTGTAACGCACGCCAAGTTCCTGTGCGATCTGCGGCGCATCGAGGTTTTGCCCTTTGTAGGAAAAGCTCGTCGATCTGGAAATCACCAGCATGTCCGGCGACATGGACAACGTCGATATAATACTTTCTGATATTGCGTCGGCAATCCAGCTCGATTGGCCGTCCCCGCCAGATATCGTAAAAGGCAGCACAACGATTGATGGATTGCTGGGAAGCTCTAGCGCCATGTCAGTAGGATCAACCGGCTCGAAGCCAGCAGGAGCAAGAGACCACAGATAGGCGCCGAAACCGAGAGCCAGCACACACAATGCTGATTGGGTCAGCAGGGGCACCATGCCCCGGCGCGACTTCGGCGCTTTGATCCTTTTGCCTGCTTGGTCCGGGTCTAGAAGTACGCGCCAAGCTCGTATCGGTCGCGATATGTTTTTCACCTGTACATCAGCGAGGTCTTCAAAACCGACATCTGCAACGCCTCGAAGCTGATTGTACGCATCACCAGACAGGCAAATGCCGCCGGGATCAGCCAGTGCTTCAAGCCGGGCTGCGATATTGACTCCATCACCGTGGATGTCGCCGTTTTCGTGGATAACATCGCCCAAATGGATGCCCATCCGATAAGTCATGCGCCTATCCTGCGATTGATTGGCCTCCCGCTCGGGCAACTCTCTCTGAATGGCCACAGCACAGGCGACAGCCTCTACAACACTCGGAAACTCCGCCAGAAACCCGTCACCCGTTGTCTTGACCAGACGGCCATGATGCACATCCAGCGCTGGGTCGATGAGTGTGGAATGATGGGCTTTCTGTCGCTGAAGAGTGTCTGCTTCGTCTTGCTCCATTAGCCGCGAATAACCAACCATGTCGGCTACGAGTATGGCTGATAAACGACGTTCCAAATGGCTGGCCTCCTGTTTTTCACCGTAGCAATAAGCCTTGAGTTATCCCACACTAATGTGTGTGGTGCGCAGACAGCGGATTTGAGGCTGGTGAAGATTATCCTCGCTAAGGAATGACCGAATTGGGCTCTAATGTCTGGGCTGAGCGCTTGTTTCGGCGCTGATTTTGGGCATATGTAACGAAGCCCTCAGATCGATGGTACCTACTTCATCAAAATACATCCGGCGGCTTGGCCAAGGGCCCCCAGGTTTCGGGATCCGGCAACCCGACACTCGCCCACGCTTCCTGCAAAACCTTGGAATCGGAAGATCGGGTTCGGGGCAAATCATCCAAAATATCGAACCAGGATATCTTGCTCTCAATTCCCGAGTGAACTGATGGCGCGAAGTTTCCCGGTTCATCAAGGCTCGATGTATGTACAACCAGATAGGCGGTTTTCCCAGGCCGAACCATTTTGTAGGTAAGGCTTGCACCACATTTGGAACAGAAGCCGCGTTCCGCTATCGGCGAGGACGTGACATAGCTCGGTTCCTCATGCAGAAACCGAAATGCAGATCGCGGAAAAGCTGTCCATGCGTTTACCATTGAGCCAGAGAATTTCCGACAGCAACTGCAATGGCAGTAGCCCGTGCTAATGGGTGGCGCATGGACTTCGTATCGGATAGCTCCGCAAAGACAGCCGCCCTGAATGATCATTTTTGCTAGATCTTCTTCGTCAAAATCCAGAAAACCCGCCACTTTGCCGGGTGATGACTGGGTCATGTATACATGAATTTGGGCATCCGTGTCCTTGAGCCGCTTGTAGCCGCAGTCTTCCAGCGGCAGGTCCACCTTGCCTTTAATCTGGGCCATAACGTCGCCTGACACGGCGATGCCACCCGGTTCTGCCATCGCCTCTAACCTGGCGGCAACATTCACTCCGTCGGCCAACAAATCATCCCCCTGTACCACCACGTCTCCGACAGACACACCGACCCGTAATACAAAAACTTCTTCGTTACCGGACTGGAGCGCCGCGAGAGCTGATGCCCGTTGAATTCCAACAGCACAACTAACCGCTTCCATCGTGCTCGAAAATTCGGCGAGGAAACCGTCACCCGTGGACTTGAAAACCCGGCCTCTGTGAGCCCCGACCAGCATTTCGATCACGTCGCATTTGAGCCGCTCTAGCCTCTCCAGTGTCCCAGTTTCATCGCGAGAGACAAGCCCAGCAAAACCGACGATATCCGTGGCCATAACCGCCGCCAACTTGCGTTCCATGTCCATCCCCTAAGCTCAATCGGACACGCATGAGTCCTCGGCCTCAGTGTGCCATAAAACACCGATGCAGGGAAATTTGGTCATAGATACACTGCTACTGACACACTTTTACGGGTAGCTTTGGGCTCCGAGCAGCTGTTGCGTGCCAGATCACCTTACGACCGCTTCAGACTGATGGATGTTCGGTTTTCCGGCTATCGTGCTGACAAGCGTTGATCTTTGGAAAGTTTGGAACGGCCGCTTTCGGATCGCGGTTCAAACTGGACCCGCTGCATCGCCGCAAGGCTGCTTCGAGCCCGAATTCGACTTATCGGGATCACGTTAAGAGCTAATTCGTTGAACCAATTTCAGCGATGTTATAGCGTATTTCTCAGCGGCGCATGCTGTGTCAACGGATGGTTTTAACCAGCTTGTGGGGACGTCACAGCGCAAGTCCATCTTCTGAGGAGATCAGGCCACTTGTCGGACTTTTTCAATAATCGGCTGGAAGCTTCTGTTGTCTAATCTCATCCGGCGAACCATCGATTTTATGCTTTGGACCCCTCCAGGGATGGAAGGTAAAGAAGCGCGATATTACATGTTTCACCGCCTTGGACAGTGGGTTGCGGGCTTTACTCATGCTTTGTGGGCAATCACTTTTGCAGTGAATGGCGTAACCGTCATGGCATATTACAACATCGCCGTAACGCTTATTTTCGCTGTGTACGGATATTTTTGGCCGCTTCGCCAAGGTCCTATGTGGTACATCCACCTACTCTATTTCGTAGAAATACCTCTGCATGCTTTGCTTGGCACGCTCTTTACAGGGGGCGCAGCAATGTTCTGGCTCTTCCCGCTTGTGCCTGCGACTGCATGCCTTGTTACACCTCAGTTTTCATGGGCGCGCAAAACAGCGATTTGCACGGCGCTTACAGTTTGCGCCATTTCTTTTGGTGTTCTTGCAATAATTTCGCAGCCTTGGGTGATTATGCCTGAAGCTGCAATTGTCTTTCTCTTTATCATCAATACAACCAGCGTCTGTTCAGCACTTGTCTTTTATCTAGGGATTAATCAGCATCTGGTCGAAGTTGCTGAGGCGGGTTTGAAGCGCGAGTACGAACGCGCCGAAACTCTCTTGCACAATATCTTGCCCTCTCCGATTGCGCTGCGCTTGAAGAACGGCGAACGCGTCATTGCAAATGAGCATCGGGAGGTCTCAGTTATTTTCGCAGACATCGCGAACTTCACAACCGCAAGCTCGCAACTTTCGGCGAGCGAGCTCGTTGAATCCCTAGACCTGATCTTCACCGAATTTGACAATCTGGCAGACACGTTTGACGCCGAGAAGATCAAGACGATTGGTGATGCCTACATGGTTGTTGTGGGGGTCCCGGAAGAAAAGCGGAACCATGCCGAAATTGCGATTGAGCTTGCGACTGAAATGCTCAGCGCCGCTGAGACCATCAGTTCGCGCACGCATTTCGATGTCAATTTGAGAGTTGGTGTCAATTCGGGGCCGGTTGTGGCGGGCGTCATCGGCAAGCGCAAGTTTGCATATGACCTATGGGGTGATGCCGTAAATCTGGCGTCACGAATGGAAAGCCAAGGCATGCCTGGGCAAATCATTGTCACAGAGAATACCGCAAAGCTTTTGTCCGACCGTTTCACGGTGACACCAGTCCGATATTCAGCGTACAAGCCAACATCTGACGGGCCAGAAGCAAGGCTGTTAACTCGCATTGTCCCGCGATGCCGACATCAAACTGGACCTAAACTTTGCATCCACGGCGAATGTCTCCTCTGACGGGCCGCACCGCAGCATCTTGAACCATCGGCGAACGGCAGGTTGGGGCCGGAATTGCAAAATCTATTCGTCATATCAGACTGAAATATTGCGATCGATCTAATGGCCGCGAAGAGCCCATCCTGTGAGTTCGAGTTTCTCGCTGCGCGCGCTCACAGCATGGGAAATGCGGCACCAGCATGATTGAGTCCGCTGCTATGCGGTGGAGAAACCGGCCGTTCATGCTGGTCGCAGCGAGAGCTTAAGCCCCAACTGACGAGATGCGGACTTGTGGGCTACCCTATCGGGTTGCGCAAATCGTCCATAACCTCTGCCGTGAACGATGCAGTAATACTCGGCCATGATAGCGGCGGTATTGTGCTGTCGCGGGCGGTTTAAAAGTCGGCCACTTTTGCCCTTTCATTTGATGGGAGGGCTTGGGAGCATTCACACTGGAATTGTAGTTGAAGGTTCGTCACGCTCACATTGAGGAAGGTTAGCCAGCGATCCTGCTCTTATCTTTACGTCGCAAGCGCCCGCGCATCCGAAAATGACAATAGTTTGCGACTGTTCTCGTCCCAGAGGTGAAGCCGCGCGCAGCGGAAACTCTCCCAAAGCGTAAGGCGCCGGGACTGCGCAAGGATATCGTGGTCTCGGACGACCTCGCCTAAGCGATAGAAGGGAATGTGGCTGGCTAGGTGATGCACATGGTGAACACCGATGTTCGCGGTTATCCAACGCAGAATACCAGGCAGATCGTAGTGCGAACTTCCGTTGAAGGCGGCATCGTGCACGTTCCAGTCTCCCTCATGGTCCCAGAAGGTGTCTTCGAACTGGTGCTGGACGTAGAAGAGCCACATCCCCGTACTTGCGGCCAAAAGCATGGTCGGCAGGAACACGAACAACAGCACGTCCCAACCGCCCAGCCAACCGATTGTTGCAAGCGCGGCTCCGATAACGACGTTGGTTGCCAGAGCGCTGAACCAATATCGCCATCCTGATCGCATCAAACCGACAGGAAGCCGGTTCTGCAGAAAAAACGTGTAGAATGGGACGACACCAAACAAGAATAGCGGATTGCGGACCAATCGATACGATGCCCTGCCGACCCAATTCTTTTCCCGATACTCCTGGACTGTCAGTGTGGGTAAGTCGCCGACGCCTCGCTTGTCGAGATTGCCGGTCGTCGCATGGTGAATTGAGTGGGTTTTGCGCCATATGTCATATGGCGTCAGCGTTAAGACCCCTATGAACCGACCCATCCAATCGCCTACCCGGCGGTTTTTGAAGAACGCGCCATGACCACAATCGTGCTGGATCATGAATAAGCGGACCAGGAACGCCGCATTGGCAAGCGCCAGCGCCATTGCCAGCCAAGGGCTGATCGACAGCATCCACCAGGCCAGAGCCCAAATCGCCACAAAAGGCGCAAGGGTTACGATCAGTTCGAAGATACTGCGGGAGAGGATAGGTTCGCGATATTTGGCGAGCACCCGGGTCCATTCGGAGGGTTGCATTCTGGTACCTTTCGTATGTCGAGCCTGAAACTGCCCTCGTGTTCTGGGCAATCTGATGCGTTCCGGACCGGGCGCGTTTCAGCTCTTTTTGGCAGTCTTGGCCGGGGGCTTTTTGCGGGCTCTACTGGGCTTTGCCGTTGGCGTTGGCGTCTCGGCTAGCGTGTTGGCCTCTCTCTCGAGGCGAGCCTTGCGAAGACGATCTGTCTTGATTCTGCGTTTTTCCGTTTCTTCGTCAAGGATTTCAGTTACTGCGCGCGTTGTTTTGTCCATCAGCGTTTCCGCGCGTGGTTTGGTGCTTTTGAACAATGTGGTCTTTGTAAGTCTAGTCATCTGGTGGTCTCCTTGGTGAGCTTATCACTGGGGCCGCGACATGGGCCGCCAGGCTTTGGATGGACTGATATTTCCGACGTCCTGTGTCTGAATGGTGATCGACGAGTGACGCAGGCATTGCGCCGCAATGATCAAAGAATGGGTGTTGTTCCGGTGTTCGCATGGTCCAGCTTGAAGCCAGCAGTGTTTGCTGCCGCAAGGAAAGCTTTGCGGGCAGAGCCAACCGTACCCATACAATGCATCGCCGCATCAATCCGACCGACCGCAACGTCTCGGTAGCGATCGGCAACCGGCCACTTTTTCCGAAGCCAGTGTGAGGCCTGTTCAATGGTGGTGAATTTCTTGGTGCCGCCTTCTGGCGACAGAACTAATGTTATGGGGGTTCCCCAGTTAATTTCTATCAAGTTTTTGTTCCATTAAAATCGGGATGGCCATCTCTGAAAAACAAAGGGCCAAATCAAGTAAGGAGGCGGGAACAGCCCAAAGGTCATTCCCGTCTTACAATTCAGTTCAACGCCGACTTACGCCAGTGCGAGATTGGTTGCAGCTTCGCGGCCGTCCCGGCCTTCTTCGATGTCGAAGGTCACAGTCTGCCCATCGTCCAGCTGATTAATCCCTGCATGTTCAAGGGCGGAAATGTGAACGAAAATATCCTTCGGTCCATGCTCAGGGGCGATGAAACCGAAACCTTTTTGAGTGTTGAACCATTTCACGGTGCCGTTGGCCATCGTAATGTCTCCTAGAATAATTGCCATCCACATCACGCGATAGCCCGGCTCAGTGTCGTCGTTGGATCAACTGAGGCCGCTAGAAAACAGAAGGTCGTAAAAAGATACATCGCACAGTTTAAGTGGGTACATATCCTCTTCATTACAAGTGCTAAGGACGCAGAACACGGAATGCGACCAGGTCGAACGACGGGTCTCGGGAAGAATTTACCGCGTCGCCGAACATCTCATGCCGCGGGTGCAAAGGCTTTACGCAGTCGCATCTGCTGCAACTGCAAAAGGCCGCTTTGTCCCGCAGACTGTGAGTCCGCTTGTGCTGAGATTTTGCAGTCGCAGCGAATGACATGGTGTGTTTGCGGCGGTCGCTCTCCGGAGGCTAACAAGATTCTATAGTATCGGCCTCACAAAACCAGCCGTAAAGGAGAACGACCATGACCCATTATGTAGGTCTCGACGTGTCCGTCAAATCCGTATCGATCTGCGTGGTTGATGCCGCGGGATCGGTACTC
>NZ_JAABNT010000045.1 GCF_010667575.1 Sulfitobacter sediminilitoris | reverse complement strand
GCCCTTCGCTCATGCAGCAAAAAAGTTGCCTTGATTGATCCAAGCGCTGCGCTGCAACGCAGCCTTAAAAGCGGCCATTCGTTGTGGGCGCAGCAAAGCTTGGAGGGTCTATGACCGAGTTGCGGACTTTGCAGTCGCTTGCACAGAAGCCGCCGCCAGTATTTGGTGTTACCGAAAATGGGCTATACATTGTACACAAGCCCGAATTTCCTCTCATATCGCGGGGAAATTTGAACAATTTACGAGGGTGAGGGTATTGTGTCTCAGGCCCAAGATCAGAGAAAACTTGCAGCCATTCTGGCAGCGGACGTAGTCGGATACTCAAGGTTGATGGCTCTCGATGAATTGGGAACACATTCACGTCTCAAAACCGTTCTCTCGGAGGTTTTCAGGCCGACTGTAAAACGTCACGCCGGTCGAATTTTCAAGATGATGGGAGATGGCGCGCTCGTCGAATTTGCAAGTGCAAATCAGGCCGTAGATTGCGCTGTTGAGCTTCAATCTCTGCTTGAAAATGAGGAAGAGCAAGACAGTGAGGATGCGGCAATCAAAATGCGCATCGGGATTAGTCTGGGTGATGTCATCGTTGTTGGTACTGACTTGTTCGGGAATGGGGTCAATATTGCGGCTCGGATGGAGAGCCTTGCCGAACCTGGTTCAGTTTGCATCTCAGGAAATGTCCGAGAACACTTAAACAACAGCGATACTTTCGAATTGATCGATCTAGGTCCTTGTCTGGTAAAGAACATTCCTCAGCCCGTGCAAGTTTTCCGAGTCGGTCGAAAGAAAGAGTTGGTCCAAACTTCAACCAAGACTCACTCATTTGAGCAAAAGATTCAGTTTTGCGAGACATCCGATGGGGTTCAAATTGCATACGCGACAATCGGCCAAGGGCCTCCGGTTGTATCGGTTTCTAATTGGCTCACTCACCTTGAACTGGACTTTCAAATACCAATGCGACGTGAACTGGTTCGAGCGCTCTCCCCAAACAAGCAAGTGATCAGATATGATGCGCGCGGCAGCGGTTTGTCAGACAGAGAGGTGGAAGATTTTTCGCTGGATGCATCTGTATTGGATTTGACAGCCGTCATCGATGCACTTGGACTGGAACAGGTTTCTCTCGTTGGGCAGTCTCAAGGAGCGGCTATCGCAGCAGCTTTTGCTGCACGGAACCCCGATAGGGTGAAAAAGCTGGTTTTGTGCGGTGGCTACGCGCGCGGCCGCCGAATGAGAGGTTCTAAGGGCCAAATTGCAGAAAGCGACGCTTTCATAACTATGATTAGAGAAGGTTGGGGAAAAGAACTCGACGCATACGTTCGCATGTTTGGGGCATTTTTCATGCCAGATGCGAATGCGGACCAGTTGTCAGGGTTCACAAACCTACAAAGGAAAGCAACTCCGCCGGAAAATGCGGCAAGCATTCAACTTGCAATTGATAGTATTGATATCTCTTCCGAGCTATCCAACGTGCAAGCCTCAACGCTTGTTTTTCATGTGCGTGAAGATGCCAGAGCCCCGTTTGAGGAAGGTAGAAGAATGGCTGCAGGCATTCCCAATTCACGATTTATTCCGCTCGAAGGGCGCAATCACGTAATGCTCGCCGATGATCCAAGCCTTGAACGCTTCTTGAGCGAAGTGTCTAAATTTTTGGAACATTGATCGAAAAGTGTCTGGCAGCTTCGGGCTGATTGTGTTGAAAAACTCTGTTTTCTCCAAAAAACGGTGAAAAACTTCGCCATAGAGCGCCAGTTGGAAATCTTGGCGAGGGGGTCGGCAAAATCAGGGCCTTGGCGATGTGTGCAGCTCTAAATGCCCTCTCCGTTCGAACAGTGCCAGCTTTTCCGATGCAACGGGTTTTGGCGGAAAAGCGAGAGTGCGGATCTTTCGAGTTTTTCAACACAATCGGGACAAACCAGCTCTCTGTTTGCGTAAGTGTCAAGCGCGGGTTTCTCGGTCATTCGGGGACCTGGTTCTCTACGAAGTCAGCATTGCCGCTTCCTGATGGCGTCCGGGAGCTGATCGGCCAAAATGTCATTCGCGGAGTGAGCTTTGGCTCCTCCGGCCGGTTTAGACTGGCTTGATCTGCATCCGTCCCGAAGGACTTTAAACCCGCCTAGGCTCTCCTGGGCAGGGTTTGGGTTAGGGTTAGGCGTTGGCCTCCTGCGTTGGGTTGAAGACAGTGCCATCGCGCCAGATGCACATCAAAACGATGGCGATTTTGCGTGCCGCCGCGACGGCGGCTTTCTTGAAGCCCTTGCGTTCCTGCAGGCGCAGTGCCCAAGTCCGCAATGGCGACGGCTTTCTCACCTGCGTGATCAGTGTAGTGGCGGCGGCATACAGCAATCGCCTGAGGTCCCGGTCGCCGCATTTGGAGATCCGTCCCGACCAGTCCATATCGCCAGATTGATGTCGTCTCGGCGTGAGACCCAAGAACGCGCCGACATCTTTTGCACGTCGGAACCTTCCAGGGTCATCAAGTGTAGCCGCGAAGGACAGGGCGACGACAGGTCCAACGCCCGGGACTGTCATCAAACGCCGGACAAGGTCGCTCTCCTTCGCAATGGTCCTGGCTGTCGGACTGGTCGTGCTGGCTGCCCTGCCTGCTTGGCTCGTCCCGGTGTCCTTGCCTTTGCCTCTCGGCCTCGTCCTCGGGGCTGTCCTGCCTGACCTTCTGCTGCGGAGGGCCTGAGCATGGATGACCCCTTTAACCTGCAGGAAGACGACGTCGTGGTCATCAAGGCCTTCGACGAGTGGCCCGAGCACCTGTTCCAGGTCTGGGAGGTCTATGATGACTGCATCACAGGCTACTCCCTCTCAGGCCCCCTCGAGGGCGTCTACGGCGAACCCGCCTTCGACCTGATCCTTCGGGTCCACAGCCGCGCTAACGGCTGATCGGAAGAGGCGCTCGTCCTCTGATCCCAACCAATCCCAACAATCAAGTTTACCAGAAAGGAGAAGGCGCATGTCTTCTGCACCCATTCGCTATGCCTACCTCAAAGGTCAGACATGGCTCTATCGACGCAACTATCCCAAGGAGGTTGCCGCTGTCCTCGGGCAGCAAGCTCTCAAGCAGTCGCTGAAGACCAGTGACGCCAAGGTGGCCCGGAAACGGGCTGCCGAGGTGAATGCCCGGTATGACGAGACTGTCGAGCAGGTTCTGTCAGGGGCCGCCTCTCTGCCACAGAGGGCAACGACTGGCACCCCTGGATGGGCCTCCCCATCGGAACGGGCTCTTGCTGCTCTCCGGGCCACTCTGCGACACTCTGAGCCGCTGCGGTATCCGGGAAAGGTTCAGCCGTCGGCCATGGTCCAGCAGTCCGTGCGTCGGTACCTGATGCTGCGGCAACGGGAGCTGCGTCCTGGGGGCTTCAAGTCGGTCCGGTACTCCCTGGAGCTCCTCGCCTCGAAGTACGGTGTCCTGACCCTGACAGCGCTCTCTCGTGACCACGGGCGGGAGTTCCTGTCCCTGATCGCTCAGCTCAGCCCCTATCTCGGCAAGTCCAGGAAGACCCAAGGGCTGTCTCTTGACGCGTCTGTCGCGTGGTCCAGGAGCCAGAAGAGACGGATCACGGGACGGACCCAGCGCCGCATCTGGTCACAGGTGAAGCACTGGCTCGACTGGGTGGTCTACGAGGGAGAGCTGGAGACCAACCCCTTCACCTCGGTCCGCTTCGAAGCCAAGGTCCGGCACGCCCCCTATGCTGTTCCCACAGAAAAGGAGGTACGGGCCCTGCTCAGGAGGGACGATCCCCGCATCGGGAACGCTCTGCGTCTCTGCCTGCTCTCCGGGATGCGCGCGGGGGAAGCTGTGGGGCTGCTCCGGGAGGACCTCGTCGACAAGGGCAATCTCGGTTGGTTCTTCCACGTCAGGCCCAACGCCCTGCGTCTGCTGAAGACCGAGGCAGCGGAGCGGCAGGTGCCGGTTCATGTCGAGCTGGAGGCTGTGCTGGCTCGTCTGCCCACCTCAGGGCCGCTGTTCCCTGATCTCACCGTGAACGAGGTGACGAAGCAGTTCGCGAGGCTGCGGCGACGGCTGCGGATCGAGAGGCCCGGGCTGGTGTTCCACAGCACCCGGAAGTGGTTCATCACCCAGTGTGAGAGGACAGGTGTCCCCGAGCACTTCACCGCGTCCCTGGTGGGGCACAAGTCAGCCCGGTCGGAGAACGGGATCACCTACAGCATCTACTCGGCTGGCATCGGCGACGACCAGAAGCGCGCCATCGTCGACCAGATCAGGTTGCCGTCATGATGGTGCCTCCTGACATCGAGGCCTTCGAGGAGCGGGCTGCCATCGCGGAGTTCGATGGGGGTCTGACCCGGGCAGAGGCTGAGGACGTGGCGGCCCGGGATCAGGGCTTCATCAGTGCCCAGTACTACTGGCAGTGGCTTGCTGACTACGTCGTCAACAAGGGATACCCCCGATAACAACCTCCCCGGCTGGCTCAGTGCTGGCCGGGGTAACCGGACACTTTTTTCTTTTTTGGCTGGACATTTCCCAATGACCAATTGTGTCGATGATGGGGCGATGAACGCGTAGCGACCTCTAAATCGCCCGAATTGGGCCGCTGGGTAGCCAGATTGGCCCACCATCTTCCTACGCATGAGAAACAATCACGGCAGAACGCGAGTGGCCGTTGATCGTATGCTTTAGGTAACTAGTCATGGCAACGTACTACATTCCGACAGATGTCGCAGGCGGCACGATCTTCGTCAACGAGGGCGACGTATTCATCTTTGAATCTACTGCTGATACTTCTGTGGTCTTCGAGTCAGCGTCGGGCAGCCCAACCAACTTCCAGGTCCAGTTCTCCGAGAGTAATGCAAACGCGTTAAGCATAGACATCGATATCAATCTGACGCCGACCTTTACCCTTTCTGACAACGTCGACGCGTCCAACATCAACATCAATGCCGGAAACGCTGACGCGACTAACTTTGTAGCAGGCGACAATGTTGCCTTCGGCGCATTTTACGGGTCGGGCACCGGTACAGACACGATTTCCATCGGCAACGGTTTTACCGCTACAGATACATGGAACACCCAAGGTGGAATCGATACTATCACGGTCGGTGACGATGCAACCTTCGGAGATGTATTCACCGGCGACGGCGACGATCAGGTTACGCTAGGGCAGAACGCGACGGTTACTACCCTGGACGGCGGCAATGGAATCGACAAGCTATCGACTTCAACTTCCGGATTGGCTCAGGCAAATTTCGAGACCACAGTTGAGTTCAGCACCTACACGCTGACGGATGCGATCGTTCCTGCGAATGGTGTTGTCGCAGTTGCGGTCGATACCTTCGCGACGAAGCAGAACGCGAACGACATAACAATCGTTAATACGTCAACCGATCCCATCACCACTCTGACGATTGAAAAGTTCGGCGATAACGAAAATCAGCAAGATATCATTCGGGTCGACCTGTCTCAATACAGCGACAACTTCACCATTGTTCTGAAGAACACGGGCTCCAATGTTCAGGACCAGCTGTTTCTTGAAGGGCTGCAGAGTTTTACCGACAATGGCAACGGTACCTACAGCGCGACATATTATGCGACAGATAGCCAACTCTACACCGTAACGGTTCAGCCTGAAAACGCTGCGGTCACGCCCTATTACGCACCAGATGGAATTGTGACCGGGGTCGAAGGTGCTGAGGTGATGGACCTCGGCTACACCGATCTGCAGGGCGACGAGATCGATGGGGTAGATGGAGACGATGACTCCATCGTGGGTGGAGGTGGGCGCGACACGATCATCGCGGGCGCGGGGAACGATATCATCTATGGTGACTACGCTGAAGTCGCCGGTTGGCAAACAACCGATCTGCCGTCGAACGCATATACGGGAATACCACCGGGCCCTGCCACAGGTGCCGAAGTATTCTCATTTTCGATCACGGACGCGAACCTTGATGCCAACGGTAAGGTAATCCTCAAGGTTGACGCGATTACCCCGAACAAGACGCTCGCACAGGACTTCACGATTACAGATGATGCGCTTACCGAAGGTCTGACGCATCTGGCCATCGAAAAGGGCGGTGGCGCCGACGGTTCAGCCGATATCTATCGCATTGACCTGGCGAATTTCGACGATGACTTCCTAGTCACGATCATCGACGAGGATGCGGTAGACCGGTTCGTATTCGAGAACGTTCACACGATCTCGGTCAACCCCGACGGCACTTATCGGCTGACCTATGTCGGGGCGGACAGCAATCTTCATGAGGTTAAGGTCAATAATGATCTCGCCCAGGTCGACTTCTACCTCAGCCCGGGCTCTCCTTATTTCTACGATGATAGTATTGATGCTGGGACCGGGGATGACATAGTCGACGGTGGTTTTGGCGATGACACCATTCTGGGCGGTGATGGCGCGGATACGCTGGGGGGCAGCGACGGCAGCGACATTATTGACGGCGGCGCTGGGGACGACGTTATTGAAGGCGATCGCACGGGGCCGTCTCAGCCACTCGCAGACACTTTAGAATACAGCTACGCGCAGAACTCGACAGGTGGTCAGGCGGCCCATTTTGGAGATCAAGGGACCGGTCTGCCCGACGATCCGCTCAACTTCATCGATGGTGATCTGACCACCGAGTCGCGGTATCACGACGGTGATATCATTGAATATAGCTTCGGTCAGGAGGTGCCTGCCGGAACAAAACTGACCCTGATTGAAGGGGACACCGGGATCGAGGATGGTTGGGTTGATATCTATGTCAGCTTCGGCTCCACCGATCCGAACGGGGACGCGCTTTCAGGAAGCGGCGGGGGCGTCGGATACGAAAGCGCTGTTACGAATGGCCAGTCGGTTCTGATCTATTCAGGTCCGTCAGACTCGACTGTCGACTTGGTCATCCCGATCAATGCGACGCACATCCAATTCGTCGGCGTGGTCAACCACGGGGGCTGGGCGGAGATCGAGTTCACCGAGCTGATGAATCCGCTGGATGCGGGTGATGACAGCATCACCGGTGGCGACGGTAACGATATCATCGATGGTGGCGGTGGTGACGACACCATAGACGGCGGTGCAGATAACGACACGATCGAAGGTGGCCTGGGCGCTGACCTGCTGCAAGGTGGAGCAGATGCAGATACGTTCCTTGTAACCGATAACTTCGGCAACGATACGGTTATCGGCGGGGAAGGGGTCACGACAGGGACCAACTTCGACACGATCGACCTGAGTGGTACAACACTGCCGCTGATAGTCACTTTTGATGGCGACAAGTCCGGGATCATCTCTGACGGCACACATACGATAACATTCTCCGAGATCGAACGCCTGATCCTTGGTCCGGATGCGGACGTCGTCAACGCATCGGCTGATACGATCGGCGTGGACATCATCGCAGGGGCTGGCAATGACACGCTGATTGGCGGTAGCGGTGGAGACACACTTGATGGCGGTGCCGGTGATGACAGCCTGACGGGCGGCGCCGGAGACGATTTCTTCACCGTCAGTGATGGCAACGACACCATCACCGATTTCGGCTTCGGTGAGACTGGTGCTCCTGCAGACAGCGATCCCACCAACAACGACTTTGTCGATCTCTCGGGCTATTACGATAGCCTCGACGAGCTGCGCGCAGACCAACTCGATGACGGTGTCCTGAACCAGTCAAATACCCTCGACGATGAGGGGAATGTCGTTGATTACTCGGACAACACCCAGTTTGGTACCGGCTCCCTGACCATTCAGGGTGCGACTGGCTCAACATACACGTATGACAACACTGGTATCGTCTGCTTTACATCGGGGACGATGATCCTCACGCCGACTGGAGAAGTGCAGATCGACAGTCTCAAGCCGGGTGACCTTGTCTGCACCCTGGACAATGGTCCGCAGCCGATCGCCTGGATTGGGTGTCGCGCTGTTGGTCAAGACGAGTTGCGCTTTAATGAGAAGCTCCGCCCGGTGCTGTTCAAGGCTGGCGTGATGGGGCTTGAGCGTGATCTTCTCGTTTCTCGCCAGCACGGGATGCTGATCGGTCAGGATAACCTTGCTCGCGCGGTGCACTTTGCTGAAACCATGCCAGGTGTACGCATTGCCCACGGCAAGCGAGAGGTCACCTACATCCATCTTATGTTCGAGGCCCACCAGATCATCTTCGCCGAGGGCGTCCCGAGCGAAAGCTTCTACCCCGGTCCCATGGCCATGCAGATGATGTCGGCTGAAGCATGTCAGGACCTCACCAGGCAATTCCCGAAGCTCGTCCCCGGTCTGGACAAGACGGCAGTGCAGCAGATTTACGGTGATACCGCACGCGTCTTCCTGAAGAAGAAAGAGCTGCCAGAGCTGCTTGTTGCTGCTTGAGCCAAGCGTCATAAGCGCCCTTCTCAGCAGACCTTGACTGAGAACTCTGCGCTCCCACACCCGTTCCACCCGTAGGACCCTTTCTAAGCCTCCCGGGTAGGGCTTCCCTACCTTCTACTGCTTCCATTACTTATACCTAATTCCTGGGTATGACCTTCCCGTCCTTACCCCCTAAGAGAGACCCTCTCCGCCACCCCCGTAGGACCCATTCTAGGCCTCTCGGGTAGGGTCTTCCTCTTCTTTAGCCTACTCTGCTTCCATTACTCATACCTATTACCCCCCAGACCACTTAGCCCCACCGGAAGCTAGGACAGGATACCCCACCAGAGCCCCAGAGAGGGCCATACAGAGCCCTTAGAGGGGGTTCTGATATGACGATAATGATCACCAGAGGCCAAGAGAGAGGCTCCTGAGAGGCCCCTTTATGGCTGATGATCGTCCTCCACCAAGACCTCCCAAAATGCCCCCAAAAGTGCCCCCTTTTTCCGACTGCCTGCGCTAAGGCCAAGAAAGGTATCGCGGGGCAAGGTTTCCTACCATCCCAGCCACTTCTTCTTTACATCGTCGTTACGGGCTCTCCGGAGGCCTCTCGGGGCGGAAATGCCCCCGAAAATGCCCCCGTTCAGGGTGGGTCCCTTTGGGGTGTTGTAGTTGTAGGGGTAGAACATACCTGAATTAGGTATGAGTAATGGAAGCAGACAGGGTAGGTAGTAGGAACCCCTGGGGAGGGGCCTAAGAGGGATGTCCTACAGGGAACCTTAGCCGAGAGGCCCTATTAGAAATCCACGTAGGCTCACACGCAGGACCATGGAGGCGAAATGAGCGACGAGATAGACCCAAAGCACTCCAGGCCCTTGGATGTCCATAGGTGGTCGGATCATCAAGAGGTGGGGGTGGTGGTTGATGCGAT
>NZ_JAABNT010000044.1 GCF_010667575.1 Sulfitobacter sediminilitoris | reverse complement strand
GACGAAACAGCGCCTCCTCGTGCTCCATCCATGCAACAAGTGCACCGTCCGGGTCCGCCAGAGGATCGACATCAGGCAGCGTCTCCCGGGCAAAAACGGAAAACGGAACAGTGCCTGGAAACCCGCGCCCAAACCGTTCAATCAAAAGGTCAAAGGCATCCGGTTCCGGCTCTTTGACCTCAATGCTGAGATCCGCCAGAACGCTTCGCGCCGCGAAGCCAAGCTCGACCGCATCATCGCGATCAATACGCCGGGCGACCGACCGGCCATCGAACAGATCCAGACCGAACAGCCAGAGCAGCTGCTGGCCGATGGTTGAACCCTCTGGCGTGAGAAGCACCATCAGGCTCCCTCCCTTCGTCCGGGCAATCACCACCTGATCACCCGCCCGAGCCTGGTGCACAACCGGCTCAGATTCGGCTGCATAGTACAAATGATATTCGGCGCTGCGCCCTGCCTTGCCGCGCCGGACGTCACTCCAGGTGCAATAGGATTCCAGCCGCATCGGCCCTGCTTCCTCGTCATCCTCGAGCCAGTAAAAGGTCGCCGGAAAGGTCTGCTTATCCGATGGTGTGCCGAGAAAGGCCCGGAACCCGCTGACCCCCTGAAACTCATGCTGATTTGATCGTTGTCGGTTGATCTCGACCTCTGTCAGAACCTTGGCCCCGGCGCCTTCAAACAGATCTGCCAGCACGCCAAACTTCATCTGGACACCACCACGGGATGATCCTCTGGCAGCCCCTCAAGATCAAGACCAACATCCGACGTGTTGAGCCAGTTCGAGATCACATCCAGAACGTCGCTGGCAGGCCAGCGCTGACGGCCTTTCAGAGCACATTCCCAAACAACGCCGACGCGCCAGCCCGCTTCACGCAAAGCCTCGGTACTGATTTTGTCGCGTGCGATGTTGGTGCCGATCTTTTGGCGCCAGAACTCTTCCCGCGAGCCGGGCCATTTAAAGAGATGGCAGCCGTGTCCGTGCCAGAAGCAACCATGGACGAAAAGCACAGCGCGGTGTTTTGGGAAAATCAGGTCGGGTCGGCCAGGCAGTTTCCGGTCATGCAGCCGGAAGCGAAAACCGCGGGCATGAAGCCCGCGGCGGATCGTCATTTCCGGCTTGGTGTCAGCGCCCCGTATCGCCGCCATATTCCGGCTGCGGGTCGCCTTGTCATGAACATCAGCCAACTTTGCGTGGAGCCTCCGCCTGCTTCTCCGTCAGCGACAGGATATGCGGTCGCATGATCCGTGCAACCTCCGCGAACACCGGCACGGCAACGGAATTTCCGAACTGTTTGTAGGCCTGGGTATCGGAAACCGGAATCCGGAAGTCCTCATCATACCCCATGAGACGGGCGCATTCGCGGGGTGTCAGCCGACGCGGGTTTTTGCCTTCACCGCGACTGACCAGAATTTCCGACCCGTCTTTGTAGTACCGTGCCGATAGCGTTCTTGAAATGCTGTCGCCATCCACAAGACCAAAACCAAAACCGTTTCCTGCGGCTTTGTGTTTTGCAGCATAGCCCTGAAGGTAGGCCCAGAGCTTATCTGTCAGCGTGTACTTGTCGCTGACAGCTGCGTCGGGACCGACCGTGAAGTGCCCTTCGGGTTCCTCTGTGCCGTTCTCCGGGTGGAAAATGTCCCTCATACGTTTGTGGCCGCGGGGAGGAATGATCAGATCTTCAAAACTGAACGGTACTTCGGTACGAAACCCAACCATCACAATGCGCTGACGGTGCTGGGGTACAAAATGCGCTGCATCGATAATCTGTGTATGTAGCGTGTAACCCAGTTCTTCTGTCAGCTTTCTGCGGATGACATCAAAGGTCTTTCCCTTGTCATGGCTCTTAAGGTTTTTGACGTTCTCCAAAAGAAAGGCGGCAGGGCGATGGTACTTCAGAACTCGCAGCACATCAAAAAACAACGTTCCCTGAGTTTCATCCTCAAATCCATGGGCGCGACCCAAGGCATTTTTTTTGGATACTCCCGCGATTGAAAACGGCTGGCACGGAAACCCAGCGACCAGCACATCGTGTTCCGGGATTGCCGCAGCATCGACTTCGCGAATATCGCCAGCGATCGGACGATTGTCCGCGAAATTTGCCAGATAGGTCTGTTGAGCAAATTTATCCCATTCTGAGGTGAACACGCAGCGTCCCCCTGCCCCCTCCATAGCTTTGCGCAGACCGCCAATGCCGGCAAAGAGATCGATAAAGCTGAAGTCGTCAGCCCCCGGCGCTGGACGTCGACCTTCGATTTCCAGCTCCAACAGGCGAGTGACGCCAGCCCGGGGCTTTTCTTCCCCGCGGACCCAGCGATAAATATGCCCCTCCGAATACTCGAGGTGTTCCGCCGCCTGGGGTACCGAATAGCCTGCCTTCCGCAGAAGGATCTCAAAGTCCGTCATCACTGCTCACCGCCTGGGTATTTTTCTGACACTATGGCGGGGGATATTCCGGTCAGCAAGAACAATATGGGCACATTTGGTATAGAGATTGCGACCAGACGCTCCATACAGTTGAGGCTAGCACATTCTGCCGACCATCCCGACCTTACTCGGAGCGCCAAGCCAGCTGAGAAATTGCGAGAGGCTATCAACCTGATCATCAAACTTTCCTCGCGGAAAGTGAACCAATTCTCGCTGGAAATCCGCCAGCCAAGTTGCGTCGACAGGTATTGAAATTTTGCCCGCCTCAATGAAGGGCGTTCCCGACATGAGCCTCGTCTTTTTGTCCGTCCGTGGCTTTATGCCGAGTACATTCAGCCCTCCAGTGCTTTTGAGGGTCTGGATCAACTGAATCCCGGAACCGGCTTCCTCGATAAGCACAAGACTTGCTCGCCATTTCCCGGCCTCTTCCATCACTGCTCTTTGGAGCTCCGGGTACTCAAGCCGCGACCTCCGAACGTCAAGAAGCCAGGATTTTCTACGCTGTCTGACGAGCCAGGTCGTGCAAACCGAGTAGTTGCTTGTTTCTTCGGCAGTAATCGCAGTGTCCCAGCTCTGAACAATCATATCTCCGCCCTGACGTTCAGGAGCACTGTCGTATGTGTCAAACCACTCCCATTTCACCATCCCGCCCCCGAGCGGCGCTGGCCGCTGCTGATACTGAGCCGCAAAAACGTAGGAGCCCAGTTCCAGACGACGCCTCTCCAATAAACTGTGTGGCAACCGGTCCGGATGGAGCAGATCACCTTTCTTTCGAGCGACCGCTCCCCTCCATCCAAGATCGATCCCGTGCGTTTCCTCAGCAATCGCCTGAAGATCCAGATGTCTCCACCCTTCCTGCTCCAGGAGCATTCCGGCCAAATCTTCTTCGTGGACGCGCTGCTGGATGAGAACGATTGGACCACCAACGGGATCGTTCAACCTGCTCAGAAGCGTGGATTTATACCAGTCCAGAACCGACTGTCGGCGGAGATCAGATGTTGCATCTTCAGGTTTGTGCGGGTCGTCAATGATTATAATATCACCGCCCCGCCCTGTCAGGGTTCCTGAAACTGACGTCGAAAACCGGCCGCCTCCACGCGTCGTCTCAAAGTCACTCCTAGCCCCTTTGCCTTTTGCAATGCGCGTTGCGGGGAATGCAGCTCTGTACCAGCTCGCCTGCAACACCTTCAGACAATCCAGCGCGAACTTCTCTGCCAGGGTTTCGGAATATGAAACAGCAACCACTTTCTGTTGTGGATTGTGCCCAAGCAGCCAGGCTGGAAAAGCAACCGATGCCGCCACAGACTTCAAAGATCTTGGCGGCATAGTGATGATCAGACGCGTTGTCTCTCCAGCCGCAACCTTCTCCAGCTCAAACGCAATCGCATCGATGTGCCAGGAATGCAGATAGCGCGTTCCCGGGTCCACTGTTGCAAACGTCTGCTGAATAAAACTCGACAGGTCCTTCCGGAGGAGCGCATTCAGAACGGAAACTTTGTCAGGAACCGTATTCATCTTCCGCCTCACCGTTGGAAGGCCCGGCAGGAACGTTCAGGATATCGTTCTTATAGCGCTCGAGTATGTCGTCTTCTTCTGCCTTCAGAACGCGTTCGCTGTTACTTCCTTCAATTTCTGAGGAGCGCCGGTTTGCAAGTTCCAGCAACCGGTCCAAGGCCCTTGCATCCCCTTTCAGGGCTTTTTCCTTCAGTCGCTTCAACGCGGCCAGCTGGCTGGAAACCTTCCGTCTCTGACCTCCTTCTGTGATCGTGATCTGCTCGGCGAGAACCTCATCCAGGTCTGTCGCAAAGTTCCTCGTTCCCTTCGGACGCCCCTTAGGGTTACCCGACTTCCCTTTTTCGAACTGCGCCTGGCTTGGGGGCTTTCCGTACCCGACCTCGTATTCCTTGCGGGCACTCATTGACCCTCTCCGGCATCAGCGAAACCTGCTTCGAGCGATGAGAACTCAGCGCCATCAGACAGGCGAACAGGTTCACATCCTGTCAGGGCCCGCCACCTTCGCAGCGTGGTATCGACGTACGCCGGGTCGATCTCGATACTCCTTGCAAACCGGCCAGATTTCTCAGCAGCTATGAGTGTCGAGCCTGCCCCGGAAAATGGGTCGAGAACCACGTCTCCCCTTTTTGAAACATCCAGAAGAGCGTCGCTGACCATTTGAACCGGCTTTGCAGTCGGGTGAGCCCGAAGTTCCTCGAGCCGGCCTTTCCTGAATGTATTTACACCGGGGTAGGTCCAGAGATTGGTGCGGTTCCTTCCAAACCGGCCAAGCTGAACGTTATTCCGGTGAGACTTCCTGCCGTTGCGAAAAACGAAGACCAACTCGTGCTGCGAGCGGTACAGGGACCCCATTCCTCCATTCGTTTTCGCCCAGACACACATGTTCAGCCAGGATCCGAACGCGCGCAGGCCTGCAGCTCTCATCTCTTCGATATGGCGCCAGTCGATACAGGCGAACCAGACAGCATTCTTGGCACTGAATTCTGAGGCGTGCTGGAATGCAGCTTCGAGGAACTTGCAAAACTCCTGACTACTCATCTCACCAGAAGCCTGAGCAAACTCCCTATGCCGGATTTCTCCGCCGCCGCATACATGACCATGGATTGGAACATTGTATGGAGGATCCGTAAAACCTACATCTGCGCGCTCGTCGCCCATCAGCCGGACATAGGATTCGTTTACCAAAGCATCACCACAAAGAATCCTGTGGTTACCAAGTATCCAGATGTCGCCCTTCCTTGAAATTTCGGCAACGTCCGCATCCGGGAGCTCGACCTCTTCAGGCTCAGGCTCCTCTTCGGCGAGCCCATCGCCGATCAGCAAGTCTATCTCCGGGGCCTCAAAACCGGTCACTTCGAGGTCAAAATCCAGTTCCAGCTCTGAAATTGCGGAAAGCTCTGCCGCAAGTATGTCGAGGTCCCAGCCGGCATTTTCTGCAATGCGGTTGTCAGCGATCGCCAGGGCGCGCTTGCTGGCTTCTGTCAGTCCCTCGATCAGAATGACCGGTACAGACGTTAGTCCAAGTTTTTTCGCGGCAGCCATCCGGCCATGGCCGGCTATAATTACTTTCCCCTCATCAAGCAGCAACGGGTTCGTGAAACCGAACTTCCGAATGCTTGAGACGATCTGCGAGATTTGAGCCGGACTGTGTGTCCGGGCGTTACGAGGAGCGGGCGCGATATTTTCGACAGGCAGCTCTGCAAACGTGTAGGCCATTTCATACCTCCAAAGGACATTCCTTCAGAGAAGCACAAGATCGGGGCCGGACCATGCCACCAAAGGAACAATATGTCTGTATGAAATTCACTGCTTCCCCATCAGGTCTGCCAATTTCAGAAATGGCGTTCCCAACCAGAGATTTCATGCGGTTCACTACCCCTTGAGGCCCGGAATCCAACATCTTTAGCTGGCCGATAGGCTTATCAAGAATCAGCAGAACGTACTACATATAGCACAACTATCAAAATCGGTTAACCAAATGTTGCGCGCAGACCTACTGTTTTTCTGTTTCTTTCTAGCAGCCAAGAGCTTGGTCTTGGAGACAGGGCTTGCGCTTCAGCTCGTTCTTCAAGCGCCCTTGAAAAGCGAACGGCGGAACTGACACCGACTCTTCTCTGACATAATGAATAATGCGCGCTCAGTGGTTTCGGTTGCACTATTGTGCGCGGTTGACGAGTAGCGCATGGTCTCTCCTCCTGAATGTTGAAACCATACGACCAGCTGCGTCTCCATAGCAGTCGTATAGTGGCCGCTCATGGGGAAAAGCGGTCACCCGACAGAAACTCAGATGACCGAGTCGAGCCCATACCGGAAGTGATCTGGCGCTGATCCTCACAGATTCAGCGACCCGCTTAACCAAAACCATTGGCTGTGCTTCTGAAGGAAGAGCCGTCTTTCGTTGCGCCTGCAGTGATGTTTCAAGGTTCCATTAGTCAATTTCGGACGAAGCTGCAGTTTGAAACGGCTCGTCTCGGCTTGCACTTAACCAGGTATTCCAGCCCCAGTCTTGCATCCGTCTGATTGGATTTTTTACCTTGTTCCTGATATACTAGAAGAAGGAGGGAGTGAAATGGATCGTAGGCTCAGCGCGATCATGGTGGCCGACATGGTTGGCTACTCCCGCCTGATGGAGCGTGATGAAGAAAGCACTATTCAACGCCAAAAGGCGCACCGCAATGAGCTCATAGATCCAATTCTCGCGGATCACCAAGGAACAATAATTAAGACCACTGGCGACGGGTTCTTGGCGGAATTTCGCTCCGTGGTTGACGCTGTCAAGTGTGCAGTCCAGATCCAACGGACGATGCTTAAAAAAGAGGAAGCTCTTTCGAAAGATCAACGGATCAACTACCGGATTGGTGTGAACCTCGGCGACGTAGTTCACGAAGATGGTGATGTATACGGCGATGGCGTTAACGTCGCCGCTCGATTAGAGCAACTGGCTGATCCGGGTGGGATTTGCATCTCTGGTACTGCCTTCGACCATTTGCGGAAGTCTGTCCAAGTTGGCTACGAGGACCTTGGTGAAGTTCATGTCAAGAACATCGAGCGCCCCATTCGAGCTTGGAAGGTCTTGTTGGATCAGAGTCACATTGGTGATGTAATTGTTCCTCACAAGTCCATTTGGAATCGATCACCGAAGCCAGTTGCGGCGGCGCTTGTCACGGCGGTATTACTCGTTGCCGCTATCTGGTGGCTTTGGTCTTCACCTGATCAGGTTGCGACATCCCAGCATTCCGGGAGCCTTCAAGGCAAACAGTCGATTGCCGTGCTTCCCTTCCAAGACCACTCTGAAACCCCGGAGATTTGGTTGAGTGATGGTCTAGCAGAAGACATTATTACGGATCTTTCCAAGCTGGAGGACCTGTTCGTAATCGCAAGAAACTCTTCATTTCAGTACCGTGGTGGCAATCATGACTTGCGCCAGGTCGGACTGGAATTGGGCGTGGCACATTTACTCGAAGGCTCAGTCCGTAGGGTTGGGGACACCGTTCGCGTCAACGCCCAGCTCATTGAAGCAGAAACGGGTGGGCATCTGTGGGCAGAGCGGTATGATGGCAGTGCAGACGAAATCTTCGAACTTCAGGATGCGGTAACGCAGAAAATCGTTGATAGCCTAGCTCTAACCCTCACAAAAAGCGAAGTAGAAGCAATCACTTTGCCTGTGACCGAAGTGCCAAAGGCACATCAGGCATACTTAAGGGCCGTTAGTCACCTTCACCAGTACTCTCCACAAAGTTTCACTGAAGCGAAGAAATCGCTCGATGAGGCACTAGAATTGGATCCAACGCATGCTTTAGCCTTAGCGGGACGTGCGGATCTATATCTAGAAGCAGCACAACGTGGATGGTGGGATTCCGTAGGAATAGATAAGCAGTATAACGCGGTTTATGCGGCCGCTGAAGCTGCACTACGCTACCCATCCGCCCTTGCTCATGCTGTTGAAGCGGAATTACTGTTTGAAAAGCCAGATCACGAAGCGGCTCGTGCGGCAGTTCAGAAGGGCCTAGCTCTCGATCCAAATAATGTCGATGTTCAGATCTTTTCTGCAATGGCTGAAATCTCGCTCGGAAACTACGAAGGGGCTCTTGACCGGGCAAAGTTTGTCGAGCGTCTAGACCCCAGGAATCCAAATAGATACCAATACGTGACAGGGTTGGCGCTTCATGTCGCGGGAAAGAACGTTGAGGCTTTAGACTACTTCGACAAGGTTTTGAAATACACACCAGAGGACTTTACCATTCGTGTCACCCGCGCGATAATTCTTTCCGAGCTTGGTCGGTTCGAAGAGGCCAAAGCAGAAATGCAGATCGTAGAAGCAAAATGGCCCAAGGACTGGGGAAACACCTTTTCAGCACCGATTATTGCGTGGTGGTACGGTCGGAATATCGGTCAAGACTATGTGATCCGATTACGCCGTGCTCTCTTGGCCATCGGAGTACCTCTCTTTCCGGATGGTGTCGAAGTAGAGCCTCAGAACCGAATGTCGCTTGTAGAGGTCAAATCAGATTTTGGTGACACATACCGTTGGATTGGCGAATGCTGTGGTGGTGTTCAATGGATGCGCGACACACATCAATCTGGTGAACGCGATATGTACCTCAATGGCAAGAAAGTCGGGACTGATACGGCGGTCTGGTATGAAGACGGGACCGTAGAATTTGAAAGACATCATCGCTATATGCACACCAGCAAGTGCGACGTTTATCGGAATCCCGATGGTTTGAATGATGAGTACAACGCCTTCATCGCCGTATGTTCCAATGGTGTTTTTCCTTTCGGCGTATTCCCTATTCCAAGCTAAATGCCCACGGAATAGACCGCCGGAATGTCAATGCACCAGCTGCCAGAAGGACTGCTTTCGGCCATGCTTCGTCTTAAGGCGGGCGACGAAGGCATCATGCGCTTCAATTGCGCCGAAATCATTTGCCTGACGTGCCAGATTATCGCACTCAAGCAAATGGCGGGCGGCGTGCCGATAGCGTTTGGAGCGGGCAGCACCAAGGGTGAATTCAATCATGGCCCGCAGAGCCAAGGTCGCGGCCAGGGGATGTTTTTCGGCCAGTATTTCTGCGGCGGGCGCCAAGACTTCATAACAGTTTCCGTCCAGCTCATCAGTCCGGTTTTCCACCAACTGGGCCGCATGGTCGGGCGCCGGCCATTGGATCAGAAAGTGCAGCGCCTGGAGCGCATTGGGATAGGCCAGCGCATGCGCCATGGGCACCATGAAGTTCCGGCGGGTGTAGCCAACCGTTCCCTCGACTTTACCTTTGTCATTCCCTTTGCCCGGGCGGCCAAACCGATCCTCAAACAGATAATGGGACACCAGTTCTGAGAACACCCGGGTTCGTTTGCGC
>NZ_JAABNT010000043.1 GCF_010667575.1 Sulfitobacter sediminilitoris | reverse complement strand
ATTACCGCTTTGCCTACACCACTTCGGTGCAGTTGCAAGGGCTTGAAGGCGAGCACCTAATTCATCGGCTGGACTAAAGGAATGAGTTGGGAATGGTCTGAACATTTTTTTGTTCGACGGCGGGTTTGTCCGCAACTCGGTCATAGACCCCCTGAAATTCGCTGCGGTCGCGACCAATGTCTGCTTTTCTCGCTGCGATGCAGCTGATGGCTTCAGTCGATTTTGTTGCTGCACTTGCGAAGGACGGGATTTTGATCCGGCGGCTCTGGGCTCGACTCGGTCATCTGAGCATTTCTGTCGGATGACTGCTTTTCCACGTTAAACGGCCATTATTCCACTGGACTTGTACGCCAAACAGAGCGGTACTGTCCGTGTCGCGACGCACCTGGCGCCGTGTGCCGCCTTCTCCGCCCGGGCTTCCGGGCTCTGGTCAGTAGCAGGATCACTTCCGACCTGCATCAACCAGATGGAGAAGATCAATGACACAATCATCGAAACCAAAAACCAAGAAAGCGCAGCTTATCCAGATGCTGAACCGGAAGGCCGGTGCGGATGTCGCCACGATCAGCGAAAAACTCGGCTGGCAGTCGCATACGACGCGGGCGGCGCTGACCGGCCTGCGCAAGGCGGGATTCGAGATCTCCGCTGAGAAACAGGGGCAGGGTGACCCCCTGAGCTACCGCATCACGGCACAACCGGCGGATGCCGCCTGATGACGGGCAACGAGGACATCGCTGCGCGCTGGGACGCGCTCGGTCAAATGGACCGAGCCGCCCTGCGCGTGGCCTGGGCGGAGGCGTTTGGCGACGCCCCGCCGCACTTTCTGTCGATGATCTTCATGCGTAAGGCGCTGATCTGGCATGAACAGTGTCGGGTTTTTGGCGGGCTGTCATCCGATGTGAAACGCGCCCTGAAATCCGCAAGTGGCGGCAAACAGGTCAGACCCCCGACACCCGTGATCAAAACCGGTACGCAGCTCGTGCGGGAATGGAACGGCCGGCGGTACCAGGTCGAGGTCAAGGAAGACGGCTTCCTGATGAATGGCGACCACTTCAAGTCGCTGTCGGCCATCGCGCTACAGATTACCGGCACCAGCTGGTCGGGGCCGCGGTTCTTCGGCATCAACGGCAGGGCAGGGACGGACGCATGAAGAAGATCCGCTGTGCCATCTACACCCGCAAGAGCTCAGAGGATGGATTGGAGCAAGAGTTCAACTCACTCGATGCTCAATACGAGGCCTGCGCTGCCTACATCGCCAGTCAGAAAGTAGAAGGCTGGGTGCTGTTGCCGGACCGGTACGATGATGGCGGTCTCTCCGGCGGCAGCATGGAACGCCCGGGTTTGCAGCGCCTTCTGGCGGACATCGACAGGGGTACCGTGGATCAGATCCTCGTCTACAAGATCGACAGGCTCACGCGTTCGCTGGCAGACTTCGCCAAGATGGTCGAGCGGCTCGATGCAGCGGGCACGTCCTTTGTTTCGGTCACGCAGTCCTTCAACACGGCCACCAGCATGGGGCGGCTGACGCTGAACATGCTGCTGTCGTTTGCCCAGTTCGAAAGGGAAGTGACTGCCGAGCGCATCCGCGACAAGATCGCAGCCTCGAAGCGCAAAGGCCTCTGGATGGGCGCGACGGTGCCGCTGGGCTATGCCGCCGACGGCCGGTCCCTGAAGATCGCCGAGCCGGATGCCGAGGTGATCCGCAGGATCTATGACCTGTATCTCAAACACCGGAACACACGCGTTGTTAAAGAAGCTGTCGATGCCTTCGGTCTGAAGACCCCTGTCAGAACACTGATCTCGGGCAGGGTAAAAGGCGGTGCGCAATTTAGCTACGGCCACATCCATTACATCCTGACCAACCCCGTCTATGCCGGCCGCATCCGGCATCACGCGAAAGTCTATCCCGGGCAGCACCCGCCGCTGATTGACCCGCAGGTCTGGGACAGTATCCAGGAACAGCTCCGATCTGATGCAGCGAAAGATCGAACCTTCACGAGGCGGAACCGGAAGGGTGCAAGAGCATCGGCTTCACCGCTGGCCGGCAAGATCTTCGATCAGACCGGGGATATTCTGACCCCAAGCCATTCGAAGACGGCGAAGGGTCGCAAGCTGCGCTACTACGTATCCCATCGGCTGGTACGCGGAACGGCACCACGTGATCCATCGGGATGGCGGTTGCCTGCACCAGAGCTGGAAGACAAAGTTGCTGATCTGATCCGGCGACATCTCAATCAACCAGAAGTGCGCGCAGGTATCCTGGTTGATGCTGCTGCAGATGAAACCGCGACGATCGGAACCCGGTTGTCCCGACTGGCCGTTGGCGACGCCGCCGCAAACAAAGATATGAGGCGTCTCTGTTTGAACCTGATCGAACGCATCGACATCATGCCGGGTGAAATCTGTGTCGCGCTCTCGGGAGAGCATCTTGCGTTTGTCATCGATGTGGATCACGCGCGCATCGACGAAGACGTGCTGACCTTCAGATCCCCGTTCCAACAGCGCAAGCGGGGTGTGGAAACCAGACTCATCATCGGCGATGCGCCGGCGGAAATCGATGCCACGCTCTTGTGCAACGTTGCCCGTGCTCATCGATACTTCGATCTGGTTCGGTCGGGCAAAACCTTTGCCGAAATCTCCGAGACCGAAGGTGTTTCGAAACGCCGGGTTCAGCAACTGATAGAACTGGCCTTCCTCGCGCCTGACATCATCAGAGCCATCCGCGAAGGCCGGCAGCCTGTCGGCATGACATCAGACTGGCTGAAACGGCATGCGTTCCCGCCGATCTGGACAGAGCAGCGCGACGCCTTCGCGACGCTGTAAGCCACTGCATCCAAACCAATTTATGCATCAATAATCTGGCTGCCGGATACATCGGCGTGCAGATTTGATATCTCTCAATCCCGACCTCGAAGAACGGCGATGGTCTCACCATCGAAACCCGCCAAACTGCTACCGCGGAAATGGCGATTCCAGACTTTTGGGAGAATTATGCCGAATATCGGAGATTGGTCGGTCTGGGGTAAAATGGCACCTCTGAAATGGCCGGAATTGCCCGCAGAAAATCCGTTTTTCTACATTACATCGATATCTTAGGAGGTGGTGGCTGGGATGGTAGGAAACCTTGCCCCGCGATACCTTTCATCGAGTTACCGGAGACGACCCGAAAAAGGGGGCATTTTCGGGGGCATTTTGGGAGGTATTGGTAGGCCATCAGCACAATCCAGCCGTACCTCCGGAGAGGCAATCAGAGCCCCTCTTAGAGCCACCAAGCCGACTGCCTGTCATGGTCATCAACATCATTAGGAAGCCCTCTCTGGCTCTCTCTGGTGACCTCCTGGATAGGAGGAAGTCAGCCCCTTATGACCGCTTCAGGCCTGCTACATCACCACTATGGATGGACGGGATAGGACCTGCTGGGAGGGTCTCTCTTAGGGATAAGGTGAGAGGGCCATACCCAGGAATTAGGTATGAGTAATGGAAGCAGTAGAAGGTATCAGGAAGGGGGAGGGCAAGGAGGGAGACCTACCCGGGAGGCTTAGAATGGGTGCTACGGGTGGAACGGGTGTGGGGGGTAGGAGGGGTTGCCTATGTGGTTGTGGTGGAGAAGCAAGTTCATAGGGGTATTCACTCGGTCAAGACGGTGCCGCGAATGACTTGTGAAGTCCGAGGTGTAACCAACCCGGAATTCCTGAGATTGTGCTAGATCAAGGAAGCAACTGCATTCTTCGTTATTCCAAGGCCTTGAGGCTGCAAGGAGTAGTGAAACATGGGTCCAAGTATGTCCGAAGATTGGATTAGAAGGTTCGACGAACGGATGGCACTTTGGCGCAGTATGCGAAGTGTGACAGGTGCAGAGTTAGCCTATGGCCGTCACTCGAAAGACGTACAGGAGGACATTCGGAAGGGCATCATCACTTGCCATGAATGTTCTGCTACCAGGGCCTGTAGACTGTGGCTGGCAGACGCAGCTCAGGGCACACCACCACCATTCTTTTGCCCGAACCGAGAGAGGTTCATACGGCTTTCAGAAATGGCTAGCGTCCATTAGAGCCATCCATGATGTATCCAACGCGTATGGGTACTTATGAGGTTATTCAGAGGTCCTCTTCCCCACAAGCCACCAGGTCTCGACTTCACCCATGCCTTTCACCTCCACCGTGCCCCGAGGCTCGAAGAGGTAGTCTTCTGCCAACTCCTCATGGGCGGGCCCTGTCACCTGTTTACGTCCCGGCTCCCCATGGCTCTCCATCCGGCTGGCTGTGTTAACCGTCTCACCCCAGACGTCATAGAACAGCTTCTTGTTCGGGGGCATTTCGGTAGATCAGAAGGCCTCTGACGGGCTGCTGACAGGTGCTGGCGGTCTCTGTGACCTCTCACAGACCGCTGGCGGGTGCTGACTGGTGCAGGCGGGGGTTCAGGTATGTGGTCGGGGAGGTTGTTCTGGACAGACGCCAGGTTCTGGAATGAGAGCGGACCTTCAGACAAGCTGCAGCGAATGGCTGGTGGGAGCCGATTCTGTGGAATTTCGCTGCGGGTGCGAGGTGGGAGTGCGTCTACGGCGAGAGCAGACATTCAAATAGCCGCTGATCGAGTGTTCTTTTTGCGCTGTGGTAGGCAGATTGGGGCCCGCCGTGGGCAGTTAAACCGCCTGTTTCTTTAACCCATCAAGCATATAGGTTGCTCTGGGTCGGTGCCCCTTGATCTGGATTTCACCGCGCGGTGTTGATTGGTAGCGGTCAGATAACAATTGCCAGGTCTCGGCCGACATCTGGATTTGATCGGGAATGCCTTCGGATTCCATTCGGCTGGCAACATTGACGGTATTTCCCCAAAGATCGTAGGAGAATTTCTGCTTACCGATGATACCCGCGATGACGGCTCCGGAATGCACGCCGATCCGCAATTTCAGATCGACGTTTTTATCCTGGCGGAAATCGCCAAAGGCCTCCTGCATCCCCAACGCAAGGTCAGCTATTTTCTCGGCGTGATCGGCGATGCTGCCCTGCAGACCCGTAGCGACCATATAGGCATCACCAATGGTTTTGATTTTTTCTGCACCGTGTTCTGCGACAAGTGTGTCAAACCGGGAAAACAGATCGTTCAGCAGGTTCACAAGCTCATTAGCCGACATTTTCCGCGAGATGTCGGTAAAGCCCGCGAGGTCAGCAAACAGGACAGACACGCTTTCATGGCTATCGGCGAGAGGTTCCTCTTGTGCTTTCAAACGGGTCGCGATTTCGGCAGGCAGGATATTGAGCAGCAGTGCCTCGGAACGACGTTTTTCCTCCTCAAACAAGCGTTCCAGGTGATAGGCCCGCCGATTGATAACGTCCAACAAATAGGCAAAACCAATCGCAAATCCCACGCCAGCACTGGTCCAGGCAATCGCATTCACAACCTCAAAGGATGTACCGCCCGCCAGAGCAATCGTGACAAGAGCAGCAAAAAGATATGCGCCCAGAATGATTGAGGCCTGGCGCACACCGTTGGTAATCGCCGGAACGAATATCATTCCAGTCGTAAGTCCGCCCACACCTGCGACTAACCCGCCAGGCAATTGCGCTAATATCAAAGGGAACAAAATCGCCACACCAAGGTACGTGTACATCATGAAATACGTCCACAACCTGGGACTGGTGCGTATGATCGGCAGGAATGAAACACTGATACATATCGCGAAGTGGAGTACTGTCGCAGCGCGAAGCGGACCAGTTTTGCTCAGCGCATCGGGGTCCAACATCAGATCCCAAAACCCAAAGCCTATAAAAGCAACGAGGCCGATGACTGTCGCCAGCCTGCCAAGCGGAATAAATCGTTGCAGCAGTTGCAGGGCGTAGGCATGTTCGACGTCGGGGTCGAATTTTATCGGGTACCAATTTTCCACTGCAATCTCCATCTTTGACATGCCAGAAGGCAGGGTAGGCGATGACACTATCGAAGTCATTGAGCATTACCCGCATAAAAAAGCACCCCTTTCCAGCCTTCTTGATGGAAAGTGCCTTAAGAAAGGCAAGCGCAAGATAATTCTACAGCCGAACGGTAGCGGTTGTCCTGATAGTGCGGAAATAATCAAAAATTTCGAACTGAATAGAATTTTTTAGTGGACAAAATGCTGCGTGACGCACGAATGGCAGCAATGCGGAAAGCCGCGCTGCGGCATTGGAAGGCTGGTTCAATAGCCGGTAAGGGCCGTTCTCGTCGATTGCGCTGGCCTGAGGAACAAAGATCATGCTGCGATACGGAAGGCAGCTTCGAGCCCTTGGTGACCACCACTCTCCTGTGAACAATTGACACGAACCGGTGAATTCTCAGAAGCTGTGACCTAAACGCAAAGAGAGAAATTCAATGGCACCGACTGGCAACACAATTGGTATCATCGGTGGTTCAGGAATGCTCGGATCGGCGATTTCTAGTGCCCTTCTTGGAAGCGGGTCGTTTGAACAATCGAATTTCTGGGTTTCAAACAGAAGTGGCAATGCATCTGGGGTTGAACAAAGTTCGATTATTCACTTTACGAAAGATAATCAGGAGTTGGTGGACGCCTGCGATGTCATCATTTTATGCGTGCCGCCTGCTCGATTTCCTGACATCGACATCCGCGCACCCAACAGGTTGGTCATCTCAGTTATGGCTGGCGTGACGATTGATGAAATGAAATCCAAGACAGCGGCTGTTCGTGTCGTGCGGGCCATGAGCAGTCCGGCAGCTTCCTTGTCCATGGCGTATTCACCTTGGATAGCAAGCGCAGAAATTACGTCGAACGACAGAGATATCGTGAGAAAAATCTTTGGGGCGTGCGGGACAACGGATGAGATTTTCGATGAGCAACAGCTCGATCACTTCACCGCAATGACTGGCCCGGTTCCCGGTTTTGTCGCCTATTTTGCGAAGTGCATGGTGGATCATGCCACAAGCCAAGGTATTGCGCCTGATGTCGCTGATCGGGCCATTCGTCAACTTTTCCTTGCCGGCGGAACAATGTTAGCTGCCGACAGCGCCAGCCCTGCCGACCAGGTTCGTTGGATGATTGATTATGCTGGGACGACTGCCGCCGGGCTAATTGCGATGGAGCGTTCAACCTTGGCCAAGACAATTAGTGATGGGCTTCTAGCGGCAGCAGACAAAGCAAGATCGATGTAGCAGATTACGGAAGCTTGATTTGGTGCCTTGGGGTGCGCTGCGAACCATCAAATAGTTTTCGCAATATCCGGAAAGTCCCGCAACTCTGCCATTCAGCTGATTTCAGGGAATGTCTGGTTTTAATAAAAGCGGACGTTAGACGAACACGATAGCACGAAAGATTAATTTCTTTACAACCCAAGCGAGTGAACTAGCTGGCTAGACGCATGGGGGTTGCTAGTTAGCCGGGTCAAATCTTGGCAACACTTCCCAGTGGCTCCCATGCACCTCACTCATCCAGTGCCCTCAGCCCGAAGCGGTCATTCAAATTTGGCTTGTGACTGTGAGATCTTCGCGATGGTCCGCCCCATGGCTTAGCTTCATGAGGCGAGACCAGTTTAGCGACAAATCTTCATACGTGCGGCATCTATTCCGCAGCCACCGCATCCATGGCTGCCTGCGCACAATGGCAAGACGCTCCGACAGGCAGATCGGACCTGGCCATGGCGAGTTCCAGACGCTGGCGGATCAGTTTCGCTTCTGCCGTGTCTCCGGCGCCACGGCGGCGCAGGCATTCATCGAGGCCCTTTAGGCTCCAGATATTGTCGGGATGGATGCAGGCGCGCGGCAGGTTGCCAGCCAGGCCAAGGTCTTCCCGGTAAGCCTGCTCGGCTTCCTCAACCCGGCCCTGCTCGAGCGTCAGGGCTCCGAGCGCGTGACGCACTGGCTGTATCCAACCCCACGGTTCGTCGTAGGCCAGATTATCCTCCAACTCGATCGCTTTTCGGAGATGCGCGAAGGCGGCATCATAGTTGCCTTTCCGATACTCAAGCTCACCGTCCAGCATCTGCTCCGCCACCTCCAGGAGATCGACGCAGCGGTTGTTGTGAAGGTAGCGACTTTCGGGCACCTTCGCTCGCGCCACCGTGAATTTGGCCCGTTCTGCTTCGGAGTTTGAAACCTCGCCCAGTGCGGCATGCGCAACAGCTTTGGCGTAGTGCAGGGATGCGGTTGTGTGGCAGTACAGCTTCTGATCCTCGGGCAACGGTTCGGAAATAATGTCGCGCCATCTGCCGAAGCGGATCTGAACGTGGGTCTTCATGGAAATGTAGCTCTCCAGGAAGTCGGCCATGGGCGGGCTTTCCAGCTTCAGCAGGTCCACCGGGATTTCACGGATCATCTCTTCAGCGGCGGCCATCGCCGGTTCGTACTGGCCGAGGAACATCGCGCCATAGATGGCGAAATGGTAGTTGTGGACACGGTACGCGGTATAGAAATTCATGCGCCCTTGGCGTTCGGCAATCTTGAGATCGGCCTCGATGCCCTTCTGGTTCCAGTACAGGGTGTCACGGTATTCACCACACTGGATGTCGATGTGTGTTGGCATGTGGATCAGGTGGCCAGCGTCAGGCACCAGTTCGCGCAGGTAGTCGCCCGCCATCAGCGCCTTTTCGGGGGTTGGCGCCATTTCCATCAAATGAACGTACAAGTGGAGAATACCGGGATGGGCGCGGCCTTCGGGCGTATCCACGAATTTCTCCAGTACCTTCTGCGCCTCGACCGTGCCGGCCCCTTCGGCGACTGTGTTTTTCCAGATGTCCCACATCTTCCATGGTGTCTGATTAAGGATCGACTCCACGTAGACGGTGGCGACCTCGATGTCGTTTGGGTGGGCTTCGTATGCCTTTTTCATCGCGGCGGCGAAGTCATCGTTCCAAGGCTTTTGTTCTTCGATGGTCTCGCGCTGCGGGTAGCGGGCTGGTAGGGCTTCGATCAGCGCGCGTTCGGGTGGGGTCACCTTGTCGACCAGAGCAAGCGCCGCCTGTGTGCAGTCATATGCTGTCGCCAGGGCATTCGACTTGGTGTCCGGGTCCATCATCCACCATTCGAAATTGTAGTTTGGACCGACAGCATAAGCGATGCCCCAATGCGCCATCGCGCAGTCAGCATCATGCTCCAGCGCTTTCTGGAAGCACTCGATGGCCTGCTCGTGGTTGTATGAATACGTCCACACAAGTCCGCGGTCGAACCAGAGCTGTGCATCATTTGATTTAGTCGTAATCTTGCGCGAGTAAACGTCGACGTCAAAGTAGTCCATTGATAGTTCCCCCTGAAATAATGGGCACAGGGTAGCCTGAAGTTGGTGATTCTTTAAACGTTCGGAAAAGCCAACAATTTGGCGAATTGGTCCGATGCCAGATCGAGCTGGAGCTGGACGCTCAATAGTTCCTGAAATGCGAATGTGCAGAATGTGACTGGTTTGTCCGCGTTCCCGACATTAGACATCATCGACATCGAGCACTTGCAGCGAATGTCCGGAAAGCGGGCAGCAAATGCCGCAAGCCAGGACCGCGCCCAAGGTCCGGTATGGGCCGGTTTCTCCCACAAACCTACCACAATGAAGTAGGCCTTAGCCCATCCGTGACTTCCCCTTCAACTTCAGCAAGAGCAAGCTCTTTCCAGTCACTCCTGATTTTACCTCCGGATACGCAATCTCC
>NZ_JAABNT010000042.1 GCF_010667575.1 Sulfitobacter sediminilitoris | reverse complement strand
CAGCGCGCTATTGTAAGCCGACCAGTTCGTGGTCTTGTATCTTGTCGGTGCCCAGCTGCTCATGACCTCCAGCTATCACACTGGATTCACAACATGAATCCCCTCACGCCATTTGTGCAACAAAGCCAGATACAGTTGCTACTCTTACTTGCCATGTCTAACAAGTATTCATAGAGCATTAGCAATTAGATGTACCAGCTTAAGTATTGCGAGGCTCACTTCGGAGTTCTCAGATACTCTAACTTGAGCAAATATGATGAACCTCAGGACAAGCTCAACTGCGTCGAGCTCAAACTCAATAGGTGTACCATTATGATATTCATAGTAGGGATTGTTGGCGTTCCTAACAACTACGGGGGGTTTGAAGCTTTAGCTGAAAACTTGGTAGAGCGCTTTTCAAGAGACAATATTCCAACAACCGTTTTCTGCGAAAAGCATTTTTCCAAGTCTAGAAACTATCTGCCTGATATTGTGATTGAGCGCATTGGATTTTCTGCAAATGGATTCCAATCTATACTATACGATCTTATAGGAATGGTCAGAGCAGCTCGCCAGGGTGGAACGATACTGCTGCTTGGGACTTCAGCAACCGCTTTCCTACCTTTAATACGCATTCTGTGGCCAACCTCTAAGGTAGTAGTGAATATGGCCGGAATGGAGTGGAAGCGCAGCAAATGGGGATGGATTGCAAAGAAATATTTGAAGTTGGGTGAATACGCAGCGGTCAAGTTTTCGGATAAACTCGTTGTCGACAATCAGGGGTTGGCGGAATATGTTAAAAAATCATATGGAGTGGACCCTGGCGTAATTCCCTATGGGGGAGATCAATTTTCAGATATCCCCAAGAAAATCTCTATACTAGAAAAATATAATATTTCGCCTTTTGAGTATGATTTTGCTTTAGCTAGGGCGCAACCTGACAATAATATCGAAATGATCCTTGATGCCTATTCTAGGGTACCCAAGGATCTCCTATTTATTTCAAACTGGTCGTCCTCTACTTTTGGAAGGGAAATCCTGGAAAGATTTCAGAGATATAGTAATATTCGTCTTATTGGTCCAGTTTATGATCCCGTAGAGATTAATACTCTCAGAAGTTTTTCCCGCGTTTATATTCACGGGCATAGCGCCGGTGGCACCAACCCAACTCTCGTTGAGGCCATGCACGCCGAATTACCAATTGTCGCATTTGACGTTAACTTCAATCGTCACACAACTGAGAATGCTGCGCTATTCTTCAAGGACTCATCCGAATTAGAATCGATCATTAACAATTTAACGTCTGAGGATCGTACGAAGGTAGCTATGAATTTGAAAGAAATAGCTGAACGTAGATATCGTTGGGATCAGATTTATGAAGATTACTTAGGAGTTCTTTTGGAATAGGTCTAGGCTGCTTCAAAGTAGATATATCGAAAAGATTTAAGCAGGCTTGGGTTTTGATCTGTTGGTCAGGTTAATTAGGTAGAGGAGGCAAGTTTCAATGTTTTGGATTATCGGTGGAGGAAAGATGGGGATTTCGCATCTTGCCCTCATCACACCTTATTTGGGCAAATCTATGGTCGTATTGGTTGAGCCGAAACGCTCCGTCCGCCTGTTATTATCATATTTCGGCTATCGCAGTTTCTCAAACGTACAGAAAGCATTGAGAAAAGCTGGCAAGCCCAAGGGAGTAATTATAGCTACCCCGACTGCTTCGCACGCGGCATTGATCGAGTGGGCGATTTCCAACAATATCCCCTTTTTCGTTGAGAAGCCGCTCACCTTAGATGCGGAGCGTAGTCAAATTTTGTGCAAGTCGGCAGCCGAGAAAGGTGTTCCTGCCCAGGTTGGCTTTGTGATGAGATATGTGCCAAGCTTTCAGAAGGTGCGGTCTCTGATTGCGGACGGCCAATTAGGCGCTGTCAAGTCGTATCGAGCCTCGATGAGCGGCAACGTGATCTCGAAGCCTCCGAAACGAAGCAGTTGGCAGGGAGATTTCGTGCGTGGAGGTGGTTGTCTCAATGAATATGGCCCACATATAATCGACCTCACTCGGTTTATTTTTGGCGAGATAGACAGCGTATCGAAAGCTGCAAAGGGACATGTCCATTGTGTTGACGCCGATGACTGGATCGAACTGGAGTGGCACCATTTAAGTGGGGTTGCGGGAGCTTTGGAAATTGACTGGTGTGATGCCACCAAGCGCAAGTCGACGATTCAATTCGAGATAATATTTGATTCCGCAACTGTGCGGGTCGATAATTCTGCGTTAGAGATCATCTCGCCAAACGGCGCCGATTTAAATATGGCTTCACGGTGTGAACTGGATCAACCATCGCGGCCGCCGAATGTTGGATACTACCTTCGAGGGGAGGAATTTTCCCTCGAATTGGAAGATTTTCTTGGCACATGCCTCGGCACGTCTGTTCATGTGGACTCTAACTTGCCCAGGGACGTTACACCTAAACTCGAGGATGGATATGCAGTGGATCGCTTGATAGATGAAATTGCCCGAAAGGCAGGTCTGAAATGAGCTACAGCCGAGCCATCCTTGGAGACAACCAGTTTCTTGGGGTCAACCACTCCGACCAGTTGAAGGCTGCTAAGTCTTTCGAGCGGTTTAGGAATCCGGATTCCGTCCTCGAGATAATCGCCGTTGCGTATGGGGCTGGGGTTCGGGATTTCATGTTCACTACCCATGATCGCTATGATTTGGTGTTTGAGGAGATCCGTCGATCGAACTTATTCCCTGGAATGCAGTATACGCCATGCATTCCTTACGCTCACAAATATTGGAGTCGCCTTTCGACCCAGAGTATGCCACGAATGCTTACCTCTACCGCAATGCAGATCAATCCTTTTCGGGCCATTTCAGGAGGTATCGCGCTACTTGCCGGCCGGCCGGCTGGGCTCGTACGGGTGCTCGTCGAAATCGAAGCGCTTATGTGCAAGGGCCTCCCAGTGCGCGGTGTGTTTTTACAGAATGCGGCTTTTGACATGCTGATGGCAGTCGAGGCGTATCGGGAACTAGAGGCCTTTGCCGACATAGTTACCCGTCGTTTCGCTGCCTTGCCGGGGTTCATAACGATGAACCACCCTAGGGCGGTTTCTGTATTATGTGACAAGATCGGGCTAGAACTGCCCTGGATCTGCGCGAATTTCAACGTGGCAGGTTTCCGCACCAATCCGTCGAAAGCGGAAGTCGAGGCTTCGTTTGCAACACGGCGTAGCCATAACATCGCGATGTCAGTGTTCGCATCTGGCAATTCGAATGGCCAGAGTAGCCTCAATTACGTAATTTCGAAGGTTGGAGATGTAGGAGGAGTTGACGCAATCTTGTTCGGTTCCTCAAGTGCCCGCCACATCAAATCCAATACACGAGCTATTCTGAGCGGGGCTGAATGAAGATCCAAAGAATCAGATTTCTTGGTGTCTTATTGGATGATCGTAGGTTTGACCTGCGCGGAAATTTCTTTAGAAATGATACAACACTAGGCGGCAATATATCGCTTTGGGCAGTTGGCCGCTTGCCCTGAATTCATCAATCATCTCTCTGTAAATCAGACCGTTGATGGACTATCCATCAAACCAAACCAGTCAGATAGGCTAAGCCAGATTGCAGAACTCGAGGCCTGTCGAGATTGCATGACGAAGAATTTTGAAATTGAAATGTCTCGACCGATCGCTCAGTTTTTGGCAAGTGATTTCACTTTCTAATTGCCATTTGGGTCCTCGGAACGGTTGGTAGAGTGGTAAAAAATGAATTAATCAAGTCTAAGAGCTGTGTTTTGTATACTCAAGGTAGCGTGAAGAACATTCACTGACTTCCTGCTGCTGGCCCTCATAATCGTGGCTGCATCGAAACCTCTCCTGGCGGTATCAGGGGACATAAGGGCAATGTGGCTGTTTCCCTTATGGTTCGCGTTACTTCGCCGAATAAGGACACGCAATGTGCGGTCTTTCCTCTGAGCCAAATCGCCGTCCCGGAGAGAGACAAGTTCTGCCCGCTGTGCCAGTAGTTTCTAACCGAGACCAAGAATTATCCTTCCTCTCGTCTAGGCTGTTGGCCGGTTTTGGGGGGAGAGGGCTGTCTCCGCTTTGCTCGCCTTTGAATTTGCGCGTCTTACTGGTTGCAATCGGTACGCAGATCGGAAGCGAGGACTGTCATGCTTGGCATCATCGTCGTAGGCGCCTTGCCTTCAGTGATCAACTGTATTGGGCAAACCTTCATTTGTTCGAAGCTCATTGGAAGGGAGGATCTCGGCAAAGTTCTAATCATGTATGAATTTTGAGAACTTTCTGGCGCCGTCCTCTACATGGCTGCCCTGATGTTTGTGTTTTGCCGGATAGTACTATTTTCATCGGCAAAGGGCTGAAATCCAATAGCTCGCTATCGGCTATGGCTCCCACCTTGGCGGCCATTCCCACCTCCACCCCCTAATGTCACAGAGACTTGAAAGGCACTCCCAATAACCATCGTTATCAGGTGTTGATTACCGCTCGCCGCTCCTTGAACTGCGTGCATGATCGGGAGCCCGCTTTCCATATTTCATGAGCAGGGACGAACGGCGTTGCTAGCATTTCCATCTGACCCCGTGCACCTGACAAGCTTTTTGGAGGTGATGAAGCGTAGTGCAAACTTCTCCCTTTGCAGTGCCTGATGAATGTTAAACCCAAACATTGTGTTCTGCGTACTCGAGGTATCGCGCAAGAGTATTCACGGACTTCCAGCCACCGGCCCTCATGATTGCGGAGGTATCAAAACCCTTCTTGAGGAGATCCTGAGCGGCACCGACACGTAAGGAGTGTCCACTAAAGGATCGCACCTCTTCTGGTGGGTAGCCCGCGTTAAGTGCGGCCGTCTTGATCAGAGCCTTGACGCTGGTAGTGCTGAGACTACGGTCAACAACCTGCTCTTGGTAGATTGGGCAGAAAAGCCAACTTGTGGCATCCCCGCGCCAGCTTACCCACTCCTTCACACGGTCTGTAGTATGAGTCGATGTGAAGGCGATGCGGCCGTTACCTTCCTGGTCGGTTTTGCTCCGGCGAATGAGGACGCGCAGTGTTCCATCTTCCCTCCAGGTCAAATCGCCATCGCGGAGAGCGATAAGTTCTGCGCGCCGGGTCAGCAATTCGTAACCAAGGGAAAGCATTGCCGCGTTGCGGAGTCCCCAGGGCGTATCGGGTTGCACCCGGATGAAGCGCTGAACTTCGGTCCAGTTGAGACCGCGCGCTTGTCTGGGACGTGTGGTTCTTCTGCGGCGGACTCGACGGAACGTGAGGTTGATATCTTCATCATAGGTGGGGTCGGGCAGGGCGAGTAGCCTATGGACCTTGCGGATTGCGTAGAGGCGCCGTTGCACCGTCGACGGCGCTTTTTCTTTGCCCTGATCTTCCAGAAAGCGGCAGACCTGAGCAGTTGTTGCTGGAAAGGGGACTGTTTTTGTTGACCCGCACCAATCCTCATAGGCTTGCACATCGCGGTAATATGCGCGCATTGTGGAAGGCGCGTAAGCGCCTTCAAGGCGCTGGAATTGGTGGCGCCAATCGGCATAGAAGTGGAGTGGTTCAATTGGTTTCATATGATCTATATAGTATCATCTGGTGCCAATGGCAATAACTGGGCTTCAAATTCGGCTCGGTCGTTTAGCGCTTCGTTTGAGCGTCGATGAGCTTTCAAATATTAGCGGGGTAAGTACTAGTACGATCAAACGCATTGAAGCGTCCGACGGAGTGTCCGCAAGCACACGAGCGAACCTAATGGCTATTACTTCCGCACTAGAAAGCGCCGGCATCGAGTTCATCGGCACACCAGATGCTGGCCCCGGAATCCGTATTCATTCAGGTGCCTTGAAACCGTGACCAATCCTGAACGCATGCGTGCAATGTGGCAGGACAATGCCGCCCTACGTCATTCTGTCGCTCTCTTGGCAACAGGACTGCTTGCCGCCATCATTGCGTGGCTGACCTTGTCGCCGCCAAAGCAACACGTGGACGGCATTCTTTCTGACAAGGCGTATCATGCCATTGCCTTTGCCGCCTTGGCGCTGCCCTGTGCCGTGCTCTACGCGCGGGCACTTACCTGGACGATGCCAATTGCCGCCTTGTTCGGTGCAGCTATTGAACTCATCCAACCAATCGTTGGTCGGAGCGCCGAGACCGCAGACTTCGTCGCAGACCTTGTCGGACTTGCGATTGGCGTCGCTCTGGGGCTGTTCCTCCGCGCCAAAATCCAGTCATTCGTGAGCCGTTAAATTGATTTCAGACGTTGGGTCGTGTGCTCTTGAGAAGCCTCAGTGATCACATGGCTTGGAGCGTCCACCCGAGGCGCATGGTCAGATGAGCGAGAGCGCCCACGTCGCGCGCGTCTATTCTGCGGTGCTCTCAAACCTGCTATCCCCCTCCAAACGCGCGTGCCTGGATTCAATGGTTCCTATTCTGTTCTTTTTCCTTGGGCAGAATCAAGATATTGGGGTAAAGTCGGCGCAAACAACAAGAGCAGGGCAGAGGTCCCAGCCTGGATACCACGCTAAGAGGGGTGGCTTGGCGCACTAACGGAGACGCTCTGATGTCAAAGAAGATTGCAAAGCCCGCCCAGACAGAAACCCCGCAAGAGCTCTTGCGCGAAATCTTCGCCCGCCCGGTTCTGCCAGATGAAAGTCAGGACGACTATGATGCGTTGAAGGCAGTCCTTCTCGCAGAGCTCAAGCCCAGGTCGCCCTATGCCGAACTTCTTGCTGATCAGCTGGTAGAGCTGGAATGGGACTTGAGGCGTCATCGCCGTCTACGCGACGCCTTGCTGAGAGCTGAATTTCGTCATCAGGCGGCAGTGGCTCTAGATCAACAAAGCAGTGACCTCTTTATGTCTTTTGGGCCTAACACGGCTGCTAGAGAATTGGCTGTGGGTCTTGTCGGTACGGATACTGCGAAGCAGCAGGCGGCGTTAACAGAACTAGAGGAAGTTGGAGCTTCGCCGGCGGAGATCATGGCAAAAGCGTATCAGAAATTAGCGCGTGATCTGGAACCCCATGAGCGCCACATTGCTGAGATTGAGATACGCCGTCGCCGTCTTCGGGAGGATTTTGACCGTGTCAATACGTCACCGGTGCAGCCGATCGAAGAGGCGCAGCTTGTCGAGACATGACCACGGAGAAACAAAAGCGCGCTAACAGGTTGAATGCCACGAAAAGTACCGGACCTAGGACAGGACCCGGGCGAACAAGAGCCGCTGCAAACGCCCGCAAGCATGGGCTCACAACACCTCCTCCCTGGGACGACATCACCCGCTACTACCGCATCATACGCAATGATCCCCAGGCGATGCCCGACCCAGCGACGTCTGACGAGGTCGCGCGCGCCGCACTTTTTTTGGCTGAGTGTGAAGCGCAGCGTGCCCGGTGCATCGACACAGAGAACTCGCATCTTGTCCGCATGTATGAGCGGGCAGGGGATGGAGCATATCTCACCATCAAAGACATCGTGAACAAGATGAAGGATGAAGAATGGCATATCGATGCCCTGAAGTTCGCTTATGAGCGAATACTCGATCCGGACATGAAGACCGGGATCAGAGTGCTTATCCAGGGCCATCCTGACCGCACGACCGCGTTACGCTACCGTCTCAAAACGCTGCGGCGCTATCGGCGTGAGGCAGAGGCCCGTCGGCGCAAAGCACTGGCGCGCTGGTTGGCTGTCTCGGCGGCTGTGAGCGGTGCACTTGCGGCGGTGTAGGGCAGGGAGGCCGGGAGTATGTTAATTCCCCGAAACGAAGCCAAATGCACTCTATAGGTGCAAGTGAAAGAGTGCTTACAAAAATATAATTAATTCAAGTGGTTAAGGGGGCATTTTCTACGTCAGTTGGACGTGTCACAAGAGCGACCCGCCGCCCTATCTGGGAGGCGGGTTTTCGTTCAGTGGTACCGGTTTACCTTGGACTGCATAACGGCGCCGTCTTGCAGGCTATCAAGGACGATGTCGATGATCGTGTGCGCAATCCTGGAAGCGGTGCGGGGTGAGAAAGACTTCTTGAGGGTCTGCATTGTCTCGTCCTTAGGTTCTTGGCCGTCTGTGGCCTTGTCTGTACTTTATGGCATGTGATTCCTTGGGCGTCTGTGAGCTGGTTCACACAGGCAGAAAAATTATCTACGAATGGACAATAATTTTGATGGGGCCATCATCTGCCCCAAGGCGCCGTGCAGTCACATGCCATCTGCCGCCGACCGGTTAGCGCCCGTCGTGTTTCGCTCAGGACGTCCAAAGGCACACCAGATTAAGCAGATGATTGTGATGTTCGTCGCTGGTCGCGACCTTGTGGCCTCTTTCCGTGCCTTTGTTCTGGATGCGACAAGCCAGAGTCTTCCAAGTCATTTGCACCACGGCCGGGGGGTTGGAGGGCAGGCGGTGGTCCCACAACGAAAGGGGGCAGCAAGTCCCTCTGAGATGAGGGTTCTGCCAACATCTCTGCCGTCAACACTCAGCTTCCCACACTGCCGTCCATAGTTGCAGTCTTCCGTACCTTGAGTTCCGGGCCGACAGGCACAAGGGACAATCTCCAATTCAATTGATGAGGCATTTCGGATTAACTCCTTAAGTCGTGCGGTTGCCTGTTTGCCTAAGGCTAGCCCAGCCTCACAGACTGGATTGTAGGTTTCAGGCGTGTTGAACCCGACAAGACGGATACTGGCTGACTGCCCTCTCACACGTATGGTGTCTCCATCGACGACAGTGATGTGTCTCGATTTCAGGCTGTCGGTGCTGCTTCTTGCGTTGGGACTCGTCGAGTTTTCCTCATTCAAAGTCCTCCAACTGCCAGTCGAGTTCTCCTCGTTGAGGCTCCGCCAGTTTCCAGATGCTTCGGGTCGAAGGACTATAGGTGAGTTTCCGGTGAAGGATGTCAGGAAGCCCGCAACCCTATTTCTTTCTGCCACCAATAGCACAACTAGCAAGGCAATCAGGAAAGCCGCTACAGGCAGTCTTATCCCAAACAGCCTGAAGCTTCGCCAAGGAAGGAATGACTTTCGTTTTCGATACCCTTCGTAGGCAGCCTTCGCCCTTCGAGACTTGGGGAACTTCAAAACCTTGGCTGGTGGACCTTGGTTCTCAGCAGAACCTGTTAGTTCCATTAGGGTTTGGTACTGCTTCTGGCTGAGATTTGTCTTTCGTCCGTACCTTTCCAGCTTTGCCAGCATGTCCGCGAGGAACTTTCGTTCCCAATCAGTAGGTGCCCCAGACGCCAGCATCGACTTGATACTGGTTTTTAGACTGTCGAGTTTTTCTTGGCTGAACGGCATTGAAGCAACCTTCTTTTGCTATCCAGACTAAGCTTTCCAAATTTTGAGTTGATGCTTCAAGGTCTAAAGCGTTCTTCCTGACCAGCTTTGCCCACCGTACGATGTCTACACAGATCCTTTTGGAGACGCTCGTAGAGATGGTACAGGCCGGTCAAGTTATCGCCATGTGACCCAGGCTGCGGTAGACGAAGTGTTCGATGCCCGGGGCCAGGGGGTCGGCGCTGATGGCGCTATCGTCACAGGGCATCCGGCTACTGGCAAATCTCATACTGACCCGGCTTTTGTTCCCTGAAGCCTTTGGTCTGATGGCGCTTGTCACGGTGTTCATCGTCGGCATGACGATGTTTTCTGACATGGGCATCCGCCCCTGGGTGCAGCAGAACAAAAAGGGCGATGACCCGCTCTACTTGGATACCGCCTGGACCCTGCAAGTGGGGCGCGGCCTGATGCTTTGGGGCCTGACGATTGCCCTGGCTTTGCCGGTCGCCGATTTCTTCAATGAACTGCTGCTGGCCATTATTTCACCGAATGCTGGGGTCGAGCTGGCCATTAACGGACTGATGCCCACGCGGGTCGCAACCGCGATGCGGCACCTTCTTGTGGCTC
>NZ_JAABNT010000041.1 GCF_010667575.1 Sulfitobacter sediminilitoris | reverse complement strand
CGGGCAGCTGGGTAATGGTATTTGTCCTCATGTGGCATATCCTTTTCTCAGACGAGAATTGCGGCGCGTGAACAACGCCATGATATGCCGCCCCTCAGGGGCCATCACCAACTTTTAGCTATATCTCCATCTTCAGTAGTTTCTGGCTTTGACACAATTCACCACAAATTCTTCCCATTGTTGCCCGAGTGCGAGGGTATCAGCCGAAGATGTCTCTCTGCCACGCCGTCGATGGTTGGCTGAGATCAATAAACGAAGGTCGAGGATGGGTGCATGACAATGCTCGCGGTTAGAGAATACTCAAAGGTCTCTCAAGGAGAAATGCGTGCGAGCTTTCCAGACTCTCATGAACAATTTGCATCACGCGGCTTTCTTGTACCCTCCAGAAGTCTTTTTGCGACCTGCGGTGCTGCTGGCGGCGAAACCCTCGTTACACCTGAAGATTTCATTGTCGGGGACGCGATCAGGCTGATCGATTGTGCAACAAACATTCCTGTAGAGTTCAAAGATCACGTTGACGGGAAATTTCGGATAGATCTTGGTGAGGCTGACATTGGGTTGGCAAATCTTGAACTACAACTCTCAAAGTCGATCACTCTCATGTCAGAGTTTGGGGCCACTGTTCATGCAAGCATTCTGCTTGACCAACGTAAACGCCATGATCACGCGTTTCTTCTGCTCGAAAAGCAGTTTACCCCAGCAACGGACTATACCATTCTCGCCCAGCAAGTTTCAGTTGATATGAGTGCGTAAAGAATTCCGCGATGTTGGAATAGCTTGCATAGCCCACAAACCGGACGTCTTCTTGTTAGCCCAGTGAACTGCAATCCTATGCTGACAGACCAGCCTGTCTTTGCTGGCAAAGTAGGCGCTAGCAGCATCAAGAGTGCGTGAAGTTGACGCTGGCTGTTTCTATCTGTTCCAATGCTTTGACCGCTGGGCTGATTTGTCCGTCTGCCAAGCAGGTGCGCGCAAACAATGCTGCGCCACAAATTGATCGACGGTTGAAAACATCAGTTGCGGCTTGCCCGCGCCGCTCGATTACTAGGTAGTGCAGTTCTCGGTCTGCTGCGCCGTACTGATATTTGTAGCCGTGCGTACCGTGTCCGAGCTCATAGGTAGACAAGCCGCGCCGGATCGCCTCTTCAATAGCTACTGCATTGAGCAAGAGACCTATGGCAGGCATTTCATCATCAAGTCGCCGCGCTGCTGCAATACCGAACATGCTTTTTCGCGACAGATCGACCACCCGGACCAGAGAGCCAACGGGCCGATCCCCCCGCCAAAGAACTGGCATGAACAGTACGTCCATCGATTGACAGCGCCTGAGGAATTGATCCAGCCGGTTGAGAAAGTCATTTATCCGTCTCTTGGACATCGTCCCTTCCCAGCGCAAGCGCCAGAGGGCTTTAAAGATGTTGACGTTTGCCTCGAAGTTTGCGGGTGTCGTCTGCTCGACACGATACGCACCTGTTTCTAAGTACTTCCTTCGAAAGCGTCGGAGCTTGCTCCGCGTGCTCTTACTTATGGAATTCTGCAGATAGGATTCGAAACTTGTGGGCAAAGACACGGTCGGAACGCGTAACTGATCAACCAGCTCATTACTGGTTTTGTAGTCCGGCCAGGATATCCGATATGCTTTGCCATTTAAATGATCGGCCAAGGCGTGCAGGCGCTGCCCCGTAGGCTCAAAGCGCAGCGTGAGGCGCGCCCACCGCTCGCGCTTGATACGTTGGGCCAGGGCTCGCAGCGCGGTCTCCTCTCTCGCCGGGTCGCACAGAAGACCGGTCAACGGACTCAGACCGCGTCTGCCCGCCGCCTCGAAGCGAGTCTGGCAGAGTTGTTTGCTTTTACTCCAGTGAAATCGATGGTGCAGCGGAAGGATTGCCGACACTCCATTAAGTGCAGCGGGATCGCGCACGAAGAATACACACCACGTGCTGGGGTCTTCAGAAAAAAGGCGGTGCATCCACTCCCAGGACAGAAATACGTTCGCTTCGGGGTCGGCATCGGCGAGAGCCTGCCACGCTTCGCGCATAGCGTGCATAGTTTTCAGATCGTCGAACGCCTTTGCGATGACGTTGGAGCCGACGCCCAACTGCCCGTGCCTGTTTATGTTCACCGAGACCTCCCATGAACGCATCTTTGTCAGTAGAGGACGAATGCGGCAGCAAAAGGGCAGGCTATAGTCTGCTAGTATTAAAATGGATATTGTTAGACAGATTCGAACCAGCCCATCATGGTAGGCAATGACACTGTCTCCTATGCGGCGCAAAGTTCGTGCTAGTAGGCAATAGCGTCGGTTCTGATCGCCTTGAATTGGTCTCGTTTGCCAAGAGAAAGTCAGCTGCGTTCGCGCTTGGGCTCTTCAAGTCATTAGCTGCAGAACTACTGAACGTTAGCTTCCAGTTCGATGCTGGCAAGATACCGTTTGCCGTAACGTCGTTCGGAGGAACGCGCACACTTCGGCTGTCGTGACGTGCATGTGTAGGACAAACACATATGTAACCAGCTCTCAGGGCAACGGCTCATAATGATTGCTACTAGAAACCCGCTCCACACCCCTAACGAAACACCGACTACTTCGCGTTATTTCTGGTCGGATTGAAAATCCTCGTGTCGGTGGTTCGATTCCGCCCCCGGGCACCAATTTTACAAATACATATCAGTCTCTTAGGTCAGGTTTACGCCTCGACCATTTCGCCAAATATATTTTGGGGTGACATATGGGTGCCATTTTCTAATCAAAAGAGCCCTGTGGATAGTGCCACGGAGGCGCTCCCGGCCCTTACCGGACGTTCAACGCAAGTCGAGAAGGCTGCGGTGCGGTCCTTCGAACCGGCCGTTCGCTGCGCTCGCAAGTCGCAAGTTGCTTGAACTCACCCAATGCAAAAGCGCTATATCGCGCTCGGCCGGCCCGAATGCCTCTCCTAATGGGAATTTGTATGCTAAAATAGCACGTCTATTTCACCGCAGCGTCTACTTTTAGGCGGATTAGTGAGGCGCGATACTTTGGGAGACATACGTCATGACATCCAAGATAGAAGAGGCCGAGCGACCAGACAATCTGACGCCGCAACAGCGCGCCCAGCCCAAGGCAAACAAGTTGACTTCGGATGACATCACCGCGTCGCTGAAGGCTGGGTTTTCCGACTTTATGGCGCGCCCCTTCATGAGCGGATTCTTCGGGCTGTTCTATGCGCTTATTGGCCTTTTTATCGTTTGGTGTTTGGTCTGGCTGGGCAATATCTGGATGATCATTCCCGCTGCGGTCGGCTTTCCGCTTGTCGCGCCCTTCGCCGCCGCCGGACTTTATGAGATGTCCCGGCGGTTGCAGAAGGGCAAGAATTTTGGCTGGTCTGAAATTCTCGCCGTCATGGCCAAGCAACGCAAGCGGGAGATGGGCTGGATGGCCTTTACCACGCTGTTTATTTTTTGGGTATGGATATATCAGTTTCGAACTGTACTGGTGGTCGTCCTACAGGATTCATCTTTCTCGGACTTTGACGGGTTCTTAAACATCGTCTTCTTCACACCAGAGGGCTGGACCTTCCTTGCAATTGGCACGTTGCTCGGCGCAGTGCTATCGGCTGTCCTGTTCTCCGTGACCGTCGTTGCAATGCCGATGTTGCTCGACCAGGACATCGATTTCGTGACCGCCATGCTCACCTCCATTAGGGTCGTGACGGAAAACCCATTGGTCATGCTTAGCTGGGCAGCAATCATCTCGGTTACTACTCTGTTGTCGATGGTTCCGGCGTTTCTGGGCCTGATCGTCACCCTACCGATCCTCGGCCACACCACTTGGCATCTCTATGAGCGGGCTGTGCAACCGGTGGAAGGGTGATTTGACACGTTTCGACATTAACTTGAAGCGCAGGAGATGCTTGCTGAGTTGAACTGACGGCCATTGCTGCCATTCGCCGTTCCCACTCGTGGCGGCTGCGCTGCTCGCAAAACCGGTCATTTACCGCGCCGAAAAACGATTAAATATTAGGCGGATGACATAAACGCCCACTAAGACGGGCCATTTCGTTGCCTCGCTACGCTGAAACTCTAAAGTAAATGCATGGGTATTAACAAAACTTACTTCAGCGAAATGCACATGTCCGAGGGCCCTCGGGCACCCTACACTGGTTATGAAGCCTGGTTTGCCAATCAGAACAACGCGCGGCTCGCCACCAAAGCGCAAGAAGCAGAAGCCTTTTTTCGGCGCACCGGGATTACCTTCAATGTCTATGGCCAGCAGGATGCAGATGAACGGTTGATACCCTTTGATCTGGTGCCACGGATCATTTCGTCGCGTGAATGGACCAAGCTGTCGAAGGGCATCGAGCAGCGGGTATACGCGATCAATGCGTTTCTGCATGACATCTATAACCGGCAGGAAATCCTGCGGGCCGGTGTCATTCCCACAGATCTGATCGCGCAGAATGATGCGTTTCTGCCGCAAATGATTGATTTCAAACCGCCGGGGGATGTCTATACTCATATCGTCGGGACGGACATCGTGCGCACGGGCGAAGATGACTTTTTCGTACTTGAAGACAATGCGCGCACGCCGTCCGGGGTCAGCTACATGCTGGAAAACCGTGAGACGATGCTGCAAATGTTCCCGGAACTGTTCAGCAGCATCCGCGTGCAGCCTGTCAGTGATTATCCCAAGAACCTGCGCCGCTCGCTTGAGGCGTCGGCACCACCCGGTTGCAGTGGTCGGCCTTGTGTTGTGATCCTCACGCCCGGTATCCACAACTCAGCCTACTATGAGCACAGTTTTCTAGCAGACCAGATGGGGGTCGAGCTGGTCGAGGGGCATGATTTGCGGGTGGTGGATGGTCATATCGCGATGCGGACCACCAAGGGGTACAAGACGATTGATGTGATTTATCGCAGGGTGGATGATGAATATCTCGACCCGCTGACCTTCAACCCCAAGTCAATGCTGGGGGTGCCCGGGATCATGGATGTCTACCGGGCCGGAAATATTACCATCGCCAATGCACCGGGCACCGGGGTCGCGGATGACAAGGCTGTTTACAGCTACATTCCCGATATCATCAAGTTCTACACGGGCGAGCCCGCAATCCTGAAGAATGTCGAAACCTACCGCTGTTCAGAGCCTCAGCAACTCAAATACGTGCTCGATAAGCTTGCTGATTTGGTCGTGAAAGAGGTGCATGGGTCGGGTGGGTATGGCATGCTGGTGGGTCCGGCGGCGAGCAAGCAAGAGCTGTCGGATTTCGCCGACAAGCTGCGGGCGCGGCCCGGCAATTATATCGCACAGCCGACGCTGTCCCTGTCCACTGTCCCAATCTTCACCGAAAGTGGCCTGGCACCCCGTCACGTCGATCTGCGCCCATTTGCGCTGGTGTCACCCAAGGGTGTAAACATCACGGCCGGCGGACTGACCCGTGTCGCCCTGAAAGAAGGGTCGCTGGTGGTCAATTCCAGCCAGGGCGGTGGCACAAAAGACACTTGGGTATTGGAAGACTGATATGTTGGGTAAAACTGCAGGGGGCCTCTACTGGATGTTCCGTTCGCTTGAGCGCGCCGAGAACACTGCGCGGCTGATCGAGGCCGGATTTCGCATTGCGCTCACCCGGTCTACCAACGCCGAGGCGGAATGGCAGTCGGTGATTTCCACGCTGGCCGCACAGCAAGCCTATGAGGCTGCCAGTGATGGGTATGATAGCGCGCAGGTTGTCAACTTTCTGCTGCGCGATCAGACCAACCCAAGCTCTGTTCTCTCGATCATCAAATCCGCCCGTGACAACGCGCGCATGGTCCGCACTGCGCTGACCACCGAAGTTTGGTCAGCCGTGAATGAGACGTGGATGCATTTTACCCAACTGTTGAAAGACGAGATCCCACAGACAGAACTGCCTGCCGTGCTTGCCTCGATCCGCCAGCAATCGGGTCTGGTACGCGGCGCGCTGCACGGCACCATGCTGCGCAACGACATCTATGACTTTTGCCGCTTGGGTACCTTTGTCGAGCGGATGGATAGTACCGCACGCATCATTGACGTGAAGTACTATTCGCTACTGCCTTCTCCCTCCTTTGTCGGCAGCCGTCTGGACAATGTGCAGTGGGAAACGATCCTGCGCTCTGTCTCGGCCCATCGGTCATTCCGCTGGGCTGTGGAAGAGGACTTCACCGCGCCCGCAATCGCCGAATTCCTGATCCTCGATCGCCGTATGCCTCGGTCTCTCGCGTTCAGCGCAGGTCAGATCGTCAACAGCATGTCGCACTTGGCCGAGGAATACAGCACTACGCATCCGTGTAATGAAATGGCCAGTGCGCTGCGGGCGCGGCTGGTGAACCGGGATATCAACTCGATCTTTGACGAGGGGCTGCACGAATTTGTCAGCGCGGTGATTGACAGCACCTCAAGCCTCGCCCATCAGATCGAACTTGACTATAGGTTTACCGAATAATGGACCTCAGCATCAGCCACACAACTGAATACGCCTATAGCGCCCCGGTAGATTACGCGCTTCAAAAAGTGCGCCTGTGTCCTTTGTCATCGGTGATGCAGGATGTGGTCAATTGGTCGGTCGAGGTCATCGGCGGCAAAGTCGAAGCGCGCTATCTCGACCATTATGGCAACCACGTTGATTTGGTCAGCATCACGCCGGGCGCACGCGTTCTGGAGATCAAGGCTCACGGGCAAGTGAAGACTCTCAACAATACAGGCGTGCTTGGACCTTCCTATGGCCGTGCGCCCCTGTGGCATTTCAGGCAGGCAACCCCTCTCACCACACCGGGAGACAGGATCAATGCGCTGCCGAGGGTCTCTACTGACCCGAATACACAGCTGGCAAGCCTGCACGCGCTTTCCGCCTCAATACTGGAGGCGCTGCCCTACAAGACCGGTGGCACAAGGGTCGACACGTCAGCCGAGGACGCACTGCAAGGCGACGGCGGCGTCTGTCAGGATCACGCGCAAATCTTTGTGGCCGCCGCGCGGCTGTCCGGGCTGCCCGCGCGCTATGTCAGCGGCTATCTGATGATTAATGAGCAGGTGGTACAGGAAGCAACCCACGCATGGGCCGAGGCCTGCGTCGAAGGATTCGGATGGGTCGGTTTCGACATTTCGAACGGGGTGTCACCGGATGAAAAATACGTACGTATCGCCGTGGGCCGGGATGCGCGCGACGCGGCCCCCATCGAAGGGCTGCGGATGGGGTCGGCCGATGAAAAGCTCATGGTATCTTTGCAAGTCCAGCAGTAAAGAGATGCTGAAGTTTGCTTTTGGATAGAACGAAATGACCTACTGCATCGGGATGCGACTGGATCGTGGTCTTGTCTTTATGGCGGACACACGCACCAGCGCTGGCGTCGATAACTTTGCGGTCAGCAAAAAGATGTTCACTTGGGAGGTGCCCGGCGAACGCGCGATCACCATCATGACTGCGGGCAACCTGGCGACGACGCAATCGTTGATCAGCCTGCTAGAGGAACGATCCGTCTCTGAACAGGAGCGTGACCCAAGTATCCTGCGTGAGCCCACCATGTTTCAGATCGCGCGGCTGGTTGGTGCAACGCTGCGCGAAGTGATCGCTGGCTCCTCGCCCACCGGTCAGACATCGGATGACCAATTCAGCGCGTCCATTATTCTGGGGGGTCAGATCAAGGGCGGGAAACCCACGATATTAATGATCTATCCCGAAGGTAATTTCATCGAGATCACGGATGACACGCCGTTTTTTCAGATCGGCGAGACCAAGTACGGCAAGCCGATCCTCGTGCGGGCCTATGACCGTCAGATGGACTTTGCAGATGCAATAAAGCTCTTGCTCGTGTCCTTTGACTCCACGGTGAAATCAAACCTTTCGGTCGGACTGCCCTTCGATCTTCAGGTGTACGAGACCGATTCTTTTGCGACTGATCGCACCAAACGGATCAATGCGGAAGACGAGGTGTATCAAGAAATAGCGACCGGCTGGGGGGATGCCTTGCGCAGTGCGTTTGAGTTGTTGCCCAGCTACGAGTTATAGATTTAGCCTGGTCATATCGACCATGCTGTAATGGTCGTCCGACGCGAGCTTCAAGCCAATAGTGACCTGAAGAATTGTATGTCCGCTTTTTTGAACTTATGTTGTCAGATCCGCGCCCGCAGCGAATGACCGCTTCCCGCCCCTCGATACCAATTGTAGGCACATCGAAGTAGGTCAATAATTCTGCACCACTCCTCTCCTCAACGATGAAATCCGCTCAGATGGCTCGGAGATTTCCACGGACCTGACCCGGACGTATCATTTAGCTACAGAAGCAACCTCTGTGCTGTTACCGCCTAGAACTTGACGCGCTTGCATCTCTGCATCTGACTTTTGCTTCCATTGCCAAGAACCACGAGGTTTGTGGGATTTCACGAGGTCTGGATACACGTCTGGTTGTTCAAGCGCCGCACGCAGCCGTTCCTCGCAACCTTTGGATTGACCTTCAAATCGTCGCATAGAGCTTTGAGTGTGATGATCTCTGACATGCTGTTCTCCTTTGATGTCTTTGCAAGCTCATAAGATGAGAACAGCAATGCGTCAGGGATAAACCTAGTATTTCTTTGGCTTTACCGCGTTTGCTGCTAACACGACCTCGACGTGGGAGACGCACCTGCGTTGGGGCTTAGAAACCCCTCTCTGACTTAGGCTGCTCCGGCAGCTGAACACCTTTGACATATGGTCGGGGTGCCTGTGTTATACAACAGGCCCCGGCTAAAGGCACAGGGACCGTGTCAGAGCGGTTTTCTAACACCCCGATCACCAGTCATCTCGCGAGGACGCTCGCAGATCGGGGCAGGGATGGAAGTCGACCGTAATGCAGTGCGGAGGCTTTTAGAGCCCGAACGGCTGATCAAACCTTCCAACCTCTTGGCGTACATTAAGGAAAACCAAATCATACATGGTATGTATGGCTGGTGGTTTGACTATTCATTGCCAGATGTACCTAGAGTCGGATGCCTCGAACTCGAGGACAAGCATTTGCTGTATATCGGCATTGCACCACCGAAGAGCCAACCGACGAGATCAGGTTCTGCCACCCCAATGAAGAGCCGTTTATGGCGCAATCATCTGCGCGGATCTGTTCGCAGCTCAACTTTGCGCTTGTCGCTGGCTGCTTTGCTCAAGCACGAACTTGATCTTGGGTTCTACAGAGATTCCGGAGGTCGGGTGCGCATGATCAAAGAGCATGAAGACAAGCTGACCACTTGGATCAAGAACCACGCCGGGGTCTCTGTCGAACAGAACAACACACCTTGGCAGCTAGAAGAGGCATTGGTCAGCAATGGACCTCCACTTCCGTTGAACCTAAGCATGTCGCACCATCCATTCAGGCCCACATTAAGCGGCCTCAGGACCGCGCTTGGACGTGACTGAGCCCACCGGCAACATATCTCGTAGCTTGCCCCTTGAGACATGCTGACAGTTGTTACAATCTGCAGGCCTGCAAATTGCCCATATTATAGTCGGTATTTGGAATTATATGGAATATATCGATAATTTATAATTCTTTTCAGATACTTATAAAAATCCATCAGTCCGAATTGGGCTGGATTTGTAAGAGCCAACTGGAATTTTACCCATATTTGAGCGATTTGACCCACCATTTTCTTGTTAACACTATGAGAAATAATGGAATTCTATGAATTTGCCACCCTTGCCCTTGACTGTGCAACGCCGTCAGAGGCCCTCAGGCGAGCGCTGACGCCGCTTGTCGACCCGATATGAGTGTGCCCCCTGCGTTACCGACTACCGGCTCACGCGCCGCCTGAGGCGCTAGAAGTTACGTAAGCGCCTTCAACCGGTCATTCCCACAAATGCAGCATCTACCGTTTTCTAACACATCTGAACCCCGTCCGCAGTGGAAGTGGGTGAAAGCAGCGCGTATGCGTTTTATGGTAAGGATGGTGCCGCGATACCTCTACAAGTTGGAGAATGCAGCATATGCAGTGCACCTACTGAGGGCTTGCCAAAAAGCCAAAGTCTCGTTGTTCACCGTGTGCTTGATCAAAGGTTCGTCCCTCCCAGCTCCTTTTCTCGCCCAGTACACCAACGCCGAATGATCTTTCGTGTATGTCCAGTTCGAATGGGCAATAGCGTTACGGAATGCGCGGATCGGGTTATTGGTCAGATACTTCGCGCACTGCCTAAGGGTTGTTCCTGGTTCCGAGCTGGCTGGCCTAGTCTGACTGGTCCGGTTTGAGTGTTAGTGCATGGTCGGCCTTTCGTCCATCTGGACGATGGTTTCTGGTGCCGGTGGTCGGTATCCGAGTGCGCTGTGTGGCCTCTTGGTGTTGTA
>NZ_JAABNT010000040.1 GCF_010667575.1 Sulfitobacter sediminilitoris | reverse complement strand
TCCGCGAATGACATTTTGGCCGATCAGCTCCCGGACGCCATCAGGAAGCGGCAATGCTGACTTCGTAGAGAACCAGGTCCCCGAATGATCGAGAAACCCGCGCTTGACACTTACGCAAACAGAGAGCCGGTGTTGGTAAGATGGGTCGGTGCAGCGCGAAAGCGGACGTTGCCTCAGAGTAGGCTTGTGATGATTGACCGCTGAGAGTGGCCTATCGGTCATCCGACAGAAAGACTCAGATGACCGAGACGAGCCCAAAGCAGACTCAAGGACTACGCTGACTGCCCCCAATTGAGCCATGCTTCATCCTCCGGCGACAATAGCGAAGCGAGACGGTCGGAATAGCGATCAATGTCCGTTTCGCTCAGTTTGCCCTCCCACTTGTTTGATGTTCCGGACGCAAAGAAATTCGCCTGATCGTTGAACGGAGAGCTTTCGTGAAAACGCATTTCACTGATTTCCACAGCTTTTCGCATGCTGGCGAAGGTGTTTGCCTCAGCGATGTCATCGAGGATCTGCGAAGAAAGGTGGATGTCCAAAATGCCGGCGATACGTTCGATTTGCCCCCGCAGGTCTCGGCTGAGATCGGCGTAGTGGAAGAAATGCACGTTTCCCCCTGCTTGGCGCGCTTTGGACTGTAAGAAATGATGGGCGATAGACGCTACAGTAAGATAATCACTGCCAGCATCGGTCAGCTCTCCCTCGATGAATTGGTCGAAACCCGCGCCAATGTCGTCAGGGAACATTTCCCTTAAGTTTCCCGGGTCTTTCATATTTGCGACATGGCTGCGAAATGAAAAATGAACGTCCACCGGGTGGCGATAGACGACGATATAGGTGGGTTCTGCCCCGTAGGAGATCCCGTCCATGGGGGTGTGGCTTTTGATGCACCGTCGGCGTGTTTGTCTGGAAAGGGATGCGGCAATCGCCTTTCTGTCGCGGAATCCGGCATCTAGCCATGGAGCGTCCTCCCGGTTGCCTGCTTCAGGGACGACACGACCATATATCAACATCATCACGATGTTCAGCATCCAAGTCGTGCCACACTTGGGTGGGGTCACGACAAAGACGTCGTCCGGGCGAACTTCGAACTCATCCCAGATGTCAGTATTGGTCACTGGACCGATGTAATCCAGAATTCGCTCTGTCTTGACGGCCACCATCGTTCACTCCCTTGATCTGAAAAAGAGCTTAGCGGGGCTGGTATCAAAGCAACAGGTATTAAATCCAGCGTCTGGGTCGGCCAATTCAAAACGCGGTTCGTTGAATACTTCCGGCTAAGTCCGCATCTCGGTCGTGGCCCGCTTTCTTACGAACGCCTCCTTCTTTCGAAACCTGTCATCAAACCGTCAAAGCAGACGTTGCCTCGGATGCAAACAGCGCTGAGTGACAGCTATCCGGCTTCAAGCGGTGGTCTGACCATTTTGCTCAGGTGTCTCACGAGAGCCCGTTGCGTTCGTGCTATCCAGCACTCCTTGTTTCGCATAATTTCAATTGCTATGCGGTGCCGTTGGTTCCAGAGTGCTTGGTGTGTGTTGCTGATACTTTGAGACGACAGATCATCACAAGGATATTGATCTATGGCACTGGACATTATTGGCGCGGGCTTTGGCCGGACCGGGACGGATTCGCTCCGGGAAGCTCTAAACATTCTTGGTTTTGGACCCTGTCACCATATGCACGAGATCCGAGACAACCCGGAGAAAGCCCAGCCGTGGCACGACTATTTTTGCGGCGGGGCACCGCTCGATCTAGACCTTCTTTTTGAGGGCTATCGTTCGCAAGTGGATTGGCCAGGCGCCCATCTTTGGCGCGAGTCCGCTGAGCGATACCCGGAGGCGAAGGTCATTCTTTCTATCCGTGACCCCGAGGCTTGGTGGGCATCCTACTCCAAGACAATCAAGGTCTTTCGTGAGACCGAGATGCCGCCTGAAGCACCGCACATGCGTCAGATACAGGAATTTGTGGATGTTTTTCTCGGCGACCGCTTCGCCACTAAGGACCGTGCGATTGCAGACTTCGAGGAGCATACTGCTGCTGTAAAGTCAGCCATACCAACAGACCGACTCCTGACTTACGAGCTTGGATCAGGCTGGGAGCCGCTTTGCGCATTCCTTGAAGTGCCTGTGCCGGAAAAGCCTTACCCTCACACAAACGCAACGAAGGCGTTCCAGGAGCGGAATATCGAATTAAGGGAGTAGTCGCGGCAAACACCCTTCCTTTGAATTTTCATGGGTATGCAATCACTGCGAGGCGGAGGTTACGATGCGGAACGTTGTTTTTGAGGCGGGTCAAACCATTTTTTCCGAGGGAGACCCTAGCAACCTAACCTACAAGGTGATTGCGGGATCCGTCGATATCATAATCATTGACCGCAACGGCGACGAAAGGCGGCTTGCGTCGGTCGGTCCTGATGAAGTCTTTGGAGAGATGGGCATTATTGATCCGGCACCTCGTTCAGCAACTGCTATTGCGCGAGAACAAACTGCTTGCATCTCCTACACGGCAGACGAAGTGATTGAGCTTATGTCGAGCAATCCGTCGGAGGCGATAGGTCTGATCAAATCTTTGATATTACGCTTGCGGAACTCGAACAGGAAACTGGCCGCCAAGACACCTCTCAGCTCTCCCAGAAATCCAGACTCTATGTAGACATAGGTCGAGAAACCAAGTTCCGGTTCGTCCGGAGGGTGTGTGAAAACTCGAAATTCGCGCCCTTTTGGTGCCGCTCATTTTCCCGAAGCGAGGTGTTTGTGGCTCAGCTCAACGAGAGAGGCTGCAAATCTTGCTGTTTTTGTCGTTTTGCCGCCGCGCAAATAGTTTTCACACAGCCTCTCCGCATGTGAGACATCGGATACTGCCGCAGCGAATGGCCGGACTTGGGAAGAGTGGTCGCTGCATCCAAAAAGCGGACGTCGACGCTGCGCGGGCTATGCATAAGTGGCCGCTGTCGGCGGCTTTGAGGTCATCCAACAAAAAGACTCGGATGACCGAGTCGAACCCAATCTACGGGATGCTGCGATATGTACTAACGTCATAGGGTTTTTCCTGTGTTCTGTTTTAGGGCAGCGTCCGAAAGCATTTGAATACCAAGTGGTTTTTCAGGTTGGCTGAGCACTTCGACATTGCCATCAACAGGGAACGATTGGCCAGAAAGGCACTGTCAGAAGAACTTGTGTTGAGCCGGGCAGGGCGGTTGCGTAGCGTTTGGGAATGACCAAGCCAGCCTCTTTCAAATACTTCAAAACCAGCCCCGAGATCATCCGCCTGGCGGTAATGCTGTATATTCGTTTTTCGCTTTCGCTTCGGAACGTCGAAGATCTGTTGCACAAACGCGGGATCGACGTCAGCCACCAAACTGTCCGCTATTGGTGGAACCGTTTTGGTCCGATGTTCGCGTCAGAGATCCGAAGAAGGCGTGTTCAGCAATTGCGAGCATACTCGACATGGAAGTGGCATTTGGATGAGGTCTTTGTGAAGGTGAATGGCCGGCGACACTACCTCTGGCGCGCGGTCGATCATGAAGGCGAAGTTCTGGAAGCTGTTGTCACAAAACGCAGAAACAAAGCTGCCGCGTTGAAATTCTTAAAGAAAGCAATGCGTAAGCATGGTCGGCCCAAGGTGATCGTCACGGACCTGCTGCGCTCGTACGGCGCTGCGCTGAAAGAGACCGGCGCCGCAGACAGGCAGAAAACGGGCCGCTGGCTGAACAACAGGGCGGAAAATTCGCACTTGCCTTTTCGACGAAGAGAACGGGCCATGCTTCGTTTCAGGCGCATGCGAAGTTTGCAGAAATTCGCCGCCGTTCACGCTTCCGTCTACAATCACTTCAATCAGGAACGCAGCCTCTCCAGTCGACCCAATTTCAAGCTGAACCGCGCCGCCGCTCTTGCCGAGTAGCGTGGTCTTTGCACGGCATAAGGGGCAGCGTCACTGTCCATTTGGAGACTGGTTCGAATTCGTCTGGCAGCACCCAAAATATGCAAAATGCTGCAGCCTGACGCTGTATCGAGTCAAATGATTTATTTAAAAGTCAGCAGGTTGGACAAACAACAACTGCCCCTCGTGGGCAGTTTGGAACCGATTAAACACAGCTATCCGATTGGGGTTGCGCGCGGCGGTGGTGGGCGTTGTAGTACTTCCTCAGCCAGGGCGAGTGCTTCAAATAAGACCATGCTGCGCGGCTCAAAATCGAAGATCCGGCGTTTCTTGGCGGGCAGATAGCCGGCAAGTTCTGGGTGGCTTGTGGCAAGGGCTTCGGCCTCTTCATACTTGGATGGATACCTGCGCAGGCGCGGCACCGCGACATCAAGCACTGCATTGTGGCTGGCCAGCTCCGCAACCGATTGAATCAAGCGCCTGGTGTTGGCCCCCTTGCGGGAGCCTTTGCCACAGTCTTCGGTGACCACCACATCCGGGCGCAGATCATTGATCAGACCCTGAGCAAAGCCCACCAGATCACTGCCAGTCTTGGCGGCTTTGACGGTGATGCCCCAGTCCTGCAAAGTACCGTCTGACAGATAGACATAGCCCGCTTTCCCGGAGGCCACCGCAATCGCAAGGATGCTAAGTGTTTCCATAAGCGTTGGTCTGCGTCAGACGACGCTTAAGGCGCTTGAGGGACGCAGATCTGTTGTATGTCTGCGCCGTCCGCTTGCGCATTGCAGGAAGCCGCTCCAGACGTTTTAAAATGCGGGACTGGCAGTCTTCCATCAGCTCCGCAAAGAAGCTTTCGAAGGATCTGCCGTAGATCAGCGACAGCTCAATAATCTGCTCAAGCGTCGGGCGTTCACGGCCGTGCTCAAGATCAGACACCAAGGATTGGTGCGAGCACAACAGACTGGCAATATCCTTCTGTGTATATCCCGCTTTCCGACGCGCCAGGCGCAGATCGAGGGCAAATTGGGTACTCATAGACGGTTTGGTTATTGGATAAACGTCTTGAGCTTCAGTCTAGAATGGAGGGCGATGATCCCAAAGCAGACAGGATATCGAAGGGCGCGATGCGGTGACTGGGAATGCTGCAAACAGACGTACATATCGCAGTGAGCCTTGCGTCTGTGGACCAGACCGTTTGACACGGTCTGGCATCAACGCACGTCTCAAGCGGTGTTGTTCATCCCTTGCAGTGTTCAGAGCGGCAGCGCAGCAGAGGCGACTGATGCTTTACAGCCCGAGATAGTCGGCAACTCTATGCCAAAGCTGTACCTTCCGTATACGCGTGGCGGGCATAACTCTTTCACCTAAGGCACAATGCGCCACAGAAAACGCCGCCTCGCAAGGAGGCGGCGTATGCAGGTGCCGCTCAAAACAACTTCAATTGGGCAGCCTCTGTCAGGTGCTTGCGCCACGCGGGGGTCTGCGCTGCAGCGTCGAGCCAGCCGATAACGCAGGCTGTGATGTCAGCTTGCACCGAGACCGCAGGGCTTGGCACGAAGTATGACCGATATCCCGTCTGTGTGACCGGTAAGGGGTCATCGCAGCGCAGATCAATATGCCAGTGACCAGTATCAAGCCAGTTTGCCTGATGGCGGATCTCGATGGTGAGACCCTCCCAGACCAGCGTGAAGGTCTCATATCCCGCGCCCTCAGTACTCACTGGCGAGCATGATGGTCAGGACGCGGTGCGTGAGCGCCGCGTTGGCTGGGTTTTCCGAGCCTTGGCTGCAGGTCGGATCATAACAATCGATCTTGAAGAACACCTTTTGCCCGCAGACCTCAAGAGCCCCAAAATCATGCTCGCCCCAGGGATCATTGTCTTCACTGAAGGCATCAAAGTTTCTGACGGCCGTGGCGACCTCTTGGATAAAGGCCTCTCCATTGGCGCGCACAGCTTGCGTGATCAAGATTGTGCCGTTGCCCTGTCCCTTTGTGCGGAACACGTCGTTCAACTCGCGCACACGCTGGTTCGGGGGCTCTTCAGCCCGCGCCCAGACCAAGGTTGTTGGGCTGTCGCAGGGGTGACAGCGCGCGGTATCAAAGACCGCTTCGATCTCCCACAACCCACTGGCGGGGTTAAAGCAAGCCCATGCATCTTTGACGACCCGTTCTGAGCCGCAGGTCTGGCAGCGCGGGACACTGCCAAGGGCCTCAGCCGATATTGTAGGGGTACCCATGTCTTTCTCCTTTTCAACGGGTACGACCGAGCACCATGCTTCGGCGCACCCGAAAAAAGGCGAACGGGGTAAAGAACGGATCTACCCCCATGGTCTCATGCCTTGAGGGTGGACCGAAGCAGGCAGCCTATCGGCACAGGCGATAGGCAAGCAGCTATCAGGCCAACAAGATCCGCGAGAGGATGAGGCCATGTTCAGACACACACGAAGCATTCTGGGACTGGCCTACCGCCGATATGGCCCGCCGACCCGCTTTGGCATCGCCGGTGCCGACCGGCTACAGCATCTCTATATCATCGGCCAAACCGGCACGGGTAAGTCGACACTGCTGTCCAATCTTGCGGTACAGGACGCCAAGGCGCGCACTGGCTTCTGTCTTATCGATCCCCATGGGGATTTGGCCGAACAGGTGCACAAGGCCCTCGACGTCCCGCATCTCTACTGGGATGTCAGTGATCCGGCCTGTCCCTTGGGATATAACCCGCTGGCAAAGGTCGCCCCGCTCTACCGGCCCTTGGTGGCCTCAGGGTTGATTGAAACGCTCAAAAAGCAATGGCCAGACGCCTGGGGCGCGCGCATGGAGCATTTGTTGCGGTTCGCGCTGCTGGCCCTGCTGGAACAGCCCCGTGCCGATCTCAGAGATGTGATCAGGCTCTTCACCTACAAGGGCTTCCGGCGGCAAGTGATCGACCGGCTGACCGATCCGCAGGTGCAATTCTTCTGGAAGACAGAGTTCCCGGCGCTGAACTACCAAGGCAGTGCGGATGGCGTGGCCCCTGTGGCAAACAAGCTGGGGGCGTTTTTGGCGCAGCCTGCCGTCCGGACGGCATTATGTGACCCCGCGGAGCCGCTGCGGTTCCGACATATCATGGATACCGGACAGGTTTTGATCGTTAACCTGGCCAAGGGGCGGCTGGGGGCGGACATCACAAACATTGTCGGGGGCATGATCACCTCGACGCTCATGCACGCCGCAACGACCAGGCATGGCCTGCCGGAGATCGCCCGACGGCCATTCTTCCTCTATGTGGATGAGTTTCCAAATCTCACCACCAAGACCTTCGCTAGCATGCTCTCTGAAGCGCGCAAGTACCGGCTTGGTTTGATCTTGGCGCACCAGCACCTGTCGCAGATCGACAGTGAGGTCTCTGATGCGATCTTCGGCAACGTTGGTAACCTGGTGGCGTTCCGGGTGGGGCCAAAGGACGCCCCCTTTCTGGCGCGGATGGTGCCGCCCTTCGCAGCCCGGGATTTGCAAAACCAGCCGAACCACCGCGTTGTTGTGCAGATGATGCACCGCGGTACGCGGTTGGCTCCGTTTTCCGCGTCGATGTATCCACCGTATCAGCGGGCGGGATGAGGTGACTGCTAGAGGCGTGCTGACTATCTACTATAATATCCCGATGACAAAACCTGAACCATTCAACCACAAAGCCATGCCGGACAAGGCCCTTGAGGACTACCTGCGCCTTTGTCAGGAGGTTTTCCGCAAAATGCAAAGCGAGGGCACTTGGCCGTGGCCCGACTCGCAAAATCCTGACGATTTGATAGAGTCTAACGATCCCTGATCTATGACCACTAAATCCTGCTTTGCATATACCCGCGTCTCTACCCTCAAGCAGGGTGATGGCGTGTCGCTGGAGGCTCAGCGTGACGCCATCGCCGCCTTTGCGCAGCGCAGCGGCCTGACCGTGACTTCCTGGTTTGAAGAGAAAGAAACCGCCGCCAAACGCGGGCGACCGGTCTTTGACGCGGTCGTGCGCTCATTGCAGGCGGGGCAGGCAGACGGGCTGATCGTGCATAAGATTGACCGGTCCGCCCGCAACTTCTCTGACTGGGCACGCATTGGCGAGTTGGTCGACAGCGGCGTTGATGTTCACTTCGCCCATGAAAGCCTTGATCTCAGATCGCGGGGCGGACGGTTGACCGCTGACATCCAGGCGGTGATTGCAGCGGACTACGTGCGCAATCTGCGTGAAGAATGTATCAAGGGCATGGACGGTCGTCTCAAGCAGGGCCTGTTTCCCTGGGCTGCCCCCATTGGCTATCTGGATCAGGGCGGGGGAAAGGCCAAGATCCCGGATCCGGTCCGCGCCCCTTTGGTACGCCAGGCGTTTGAGCTCTATGCGACCGGCCGGTATTCTTTCCGGCAGTTGCTGTTAGAGCTGGAGGCGCGCGGCCTCACCACGCGCAATGGCAGGCCGATCACCAAGGGCTGCTTGGAAAACATGCTCAACAACCCGTTCTACATCGGCCTCATTGTCTTGAAGCGGACGGGGCGGACCTATGAGGGGAGACATGAGCCCCTGATCTCGGAGGCCTTGTTCCGACAGGTGCAGACCCTCAAATCAGACAGACAGATCAAAAAGACCACCCTCCACAACCATAGCTATCGCCAGCTGATCACCTGCGGCACCTGCGGACGGTCCCTGATCGGGGAGCGGCAAAAGGCGCATATCTATTACCGCTGCCACACTAAGGGCTGTGGCAAGACCAGCATTCGGCAAGATCGGTTCGAACAAGCCGCAAGCGCTGAGCTGTCACGCTGGCAGTTGAGCGCGCGCGACAAGGCGCGGTTCCAGCTGAAGATGCAGAGCTGGCTGACCAAACGCAGCTTTGCGACGGACAAACAAGCTCTTGAGCTGCAGCTTGCCAATGTGGCGGCGCGCGCAGATCAATTGACCGATGCGCTTCTGGATCAGCTCATCGACAAACCCACCTATGTTGAGCGCAAGCAGCGGCTGGATACAGAGCGGAAAAACCTGGAAAAAGCTCTCCACGACTTTGGCAAAATCCACACCGACGGACAGATCGCAGCAAAATACCTCGAACTTACAAAAAGCCTTATTCTCACCTACGGATTGGCCAATCCAGCACAAAAGGCCCGGCTGCTGAAAATCGCCATGTCGAACTGCTCCATCATTGGGAAGAAGCTTTGTTTTGAGCCCCAGAACTGGCTCCGCGAGGTTGATATGACCCTGCAGACCCTATGTGGTGCACCAGTCCGGGACAGAACTCGAACTGAGCGTAGAATTCTTGAAGTTGAGGAGCAATTGGCAGAATTCTCCGGTTCGCATGCTGTAGATCAAGTCCGTACAATAAACCGAACTGACAAAGGACAGTTCTGCTAACTGCTACCAAATCTCAACGTTCACCATTCCACTCAGCATGAAACTGCTCCAAGTATGAAAGCATGAACTGATGGCGATCTGCCGCCATTTTTCGGCCAGCATCGGTATTCATTCGGTCTTTGAGTAAAAGTAACTTCTCATCGAAGTGATTTAGGGTGGGGGAGTCACTAGTTTTATATTCCTCTTTTGTCATATCGAGTTTAGGGGGAATCGCTGGATCGTATAGAGCGCGACCTTTGTGTCCGCCGTAGTTGAATGTGCGAGCCACACCGATGGCACCCATTCCGTCGAGCCGGTCAGCGTCTTGCACAACTGCTAACTCTGGAGACATCCATTGTTGGCCCTCAAGGCTGCCTTTGAATGAAATGTAGCGCACTATGTTGACTACGTGATCAATGGTCACCTCGTCGACCTCTTGGCTTTCGAGCCAGATTTGCGCCGTCTGTGGACCAACTTCTTCATCGCCATCATGAAACTTAGAATCTGCAATGTCGTGAAGGAGTGCTCCCAACTCGACTACGGTCATATCGACACCGTTTTCCGCCTCGCCGATGTGCTTGGCTAGTTTCCATACTCGCTCAATATGAAACCAGTCGTGACCTCCCTCAGCTTCAGCAAGCGTTTTTTTAACAAAATTTGTTGTGCACTCGATGATGTTCATATTGGAATATTAGCACAGTAGCTGCGCGGTCTGAGAACATGATCTGCAGTGTTTGCTGATTCATTTCCGTAGTCACCATATGATCAGTGGTGATATCGTGACTTCTAGCGTTACTGCGTTTTGTATTGTGCACCAGTCCGGGACAGAACTCGAACCCTTAAAGAGATTAAAGAAATAATGGAAGCAATGGATCTCTGAATTCTTTGATACGGTTACGGGTAACCGTGCCTTTGGCACCGCCTGCCTGAGCTTGGCACCCTGATTTAAGGCACGTGTTTAACCACCTCATTAATGAAGTGTCTTATGCGGCAACCTGAATACCAGCCGCCCTAATTCGCCCAGAGGACCATCAGCGGGATCATCATATGCCCCGGTCTGTGTAATATCGTTGAATATTCGGTTTGACATTACCGTGTCCAAAGCAGGTCCAATCGCAAGCGGATCATGAAGCAGCGCGGCTGCTTCTTTGATCTGCGCGTGAAGCCCTGCAGCGCCCAGAGGACCATCTTCGACAACGTTTGCGATGGTCTGGCGTACCAGCATTGCATAATGCACCGCGCTGAAGCTGTAGGCGAGTGTGTCCAGGTTCGTCTGGGGATTATTCATCACCACTTTCACCTGAGAGACAATCTGGCTCCGTCCTTCGTTTGCCTGCTGAATTGCATCCCGGCCAAGATCACGGCGCGAGGCCGCATCATCGACCTCATGCTGGTACGCGGCCAAACTCGCCAAAGCTGATTTTGACGTTCCAAGTGACGCCGCAATTTCACTGCTAAGGTTGAGATTGCCCAACTCCGCGGAATCGGTCGGCTGTTCCGCCGTTTTCTGCGTCAGCGAAAAAGGGAATAAATGCCAAGAACAGACGCAAAACCACCGATAAGTGAAATGACAGACATGAAAACCTCCTAAGTTTACCTTTGAAGCAAAACACTAGGCAGCCGACTCATAAAACTCGATCCACAGCCTGACCGATGCTAGTTTGATCATCGATAGGAAATTGCGTGACGTCTTCTCATATCGGGTTGCGATACGGCGGAACGAGGCTTTCAGCCTGCCAA
>NZ_JAABNT010000004.1 GCF_010667575.1 Sulfitobacter sediminilitoris | reverse complement strand
GAATGACATTTTGGCCGATCAGCTCCCGGACGCCATCAGGAAGCGGCACTGCCGACTTCGTAGAGAACCAGGTCCCCGAATGACCGAGAAACCCGCGCTTGACACTTACGCAAACAGAGAGCTGGTTCGACGGGCCGCATCGCAGCATCTGATATCTTCGGCGGACGGCGGCTTTGGGCCGTCAGTGACCAGATCCTACCAAAGCAGCGCTAGTCTGATACATCTAGGGTGCTTCACATGGTTGGACCCGTAGTCTGACAACTCTGTGGGGTACTTTGTGTGGTATCTAAATTTTGATATTCTCAACAACTATTTAAAAACAGGAAATTGAGAGATTAGTGTAGGTGATCCTCGGTCCGCCACTTCCCCACATTGCGATGTTTGATTGATCATTCTTTTGAATTAGAACTTTCGCATTTTTGCCTTGGGCGTATCTCAGAGATCATGAAACCAGAGCGTTATGGCGGCAAGAGTCCCTTGTTCGCGACCGGGATGCCTAGTTAACTGAAGGCATATTGACTTCAATTTCCATTCTGATTGACCATTTTCCTTGCAAAATTGCCCTCAGGCAGTGATTTCTTTTGAATTGATCCCCGGTTGGCAAGCGACATGGACTTTCTGATTGTAAAACGCAGCGCAACGTTTCACAGTCAGTGCAGAAAATATGAAGTCTGACCGGGTGCAAAGAAATCTGGCGGGCAAAACGGGGATGTAACGCAATGACCACAGCCGACGGAGCCTTCGTCGCATTTGATCGTGTGCAAAAAAGTTATGACGGCGAAACGCTCGTCGTCAAAGATCTAAACCTCTCCATGCCAAAAGGCGAGTTTCTGACGATGCTTGGGCCATCGGGATCGGGCAAGACAACCTGCCTGATGATGCTGGCAGGTTTTGAGACAGCAACTCACGGTGATATCCTGCTTGATGGTGTGTCGATCAACAACATTCCACCGCACAAGCGTGGCATCGGAATGGTTTTCCAAAACTACGCGCTGTTCCCGCACATGAGTGTGGCAGAGAACCTCTCGTTCCCTCTGGAAGTGCGCAAAATGGGCAAATCCGAACGGGACGAAAAAGTAAAACGCGCTCTCGACATGGTTCAGATGGGTAGTTTTGCAGGCCGCCGGCCAGCACAATTGTCCGGTGGTCAGCAGCAGCGGATCGCACTGGCGCGGGCCTTGGTGTTTGAGCCTGAACTGGTTCTGATGGACGAGCCGCTGGGCGCACTTGATAAACAACTGCGCGAAACCTTGCAGTTCGAGATCACCAATCTGGCGCACGAGTTGGGCATCACGACTGTCTACGTGACGCACGACCAGACAGAGGCGCTGACCATGTCTGACCGCGTGGCTGTGTTCGATGATGGGCGCATTCAGCAGTTGGCGCCACCAGATGAGCTTTATGAAAAGCCCGAGAATAGCTTTGTTGCGCAATTCATTGGTGAGAATAATACCCTTGATGGCGTCGTTGAGGAAATCAAAGGCGACACCTGTATCGTCAAGCTGGACAGCGGCGACATCATTGACGCTGTGCCCGTGAACGTCAGTCAAGTCGGTGAGCGTACCACAGTGTCGATCCGCCCGGAACGGGTAGAGTTTAACGCAGAGCGTTTGCAAGAGGGCACGCATACGTTGAAGGCCGAAGTCCTCGAATTCATCTACATGGGCGACATTTTCCGCACACGCCTTAGGGTTGCGGGCACGGATGAGTTTGTTATCAAAACACGCAACGCCCCCGATCAAAAACGCCTGAAGCCGGGTGAAATGATCGAGATCGGGTGGTTGCCACAAGATTGTCGGGCGCTGGATGCCTAAGCGAAACCGCGACTGACATGAGCTAGAGGGCGTGGCCGCCCGGGCGGCGTCCTTGGAATACCAATCCGGGTAAATAAACGGGAGAATCCGATGAAAACCACTATGAAACTGATGGCCACATCGTGCCTGACGCTGACAGCCTCAATGGCGTTCGCGGACGGTCACATGGCCAATGAGATGACAATCGTCAGCTGGGGCGGTGCCTATTCCGCATCGCAGCAGGCGGCCTATCACGACCCCTATATGGAAAAGACAGGCGTCAACATCATCAACGATGAATCCTCTGCCGAGGCTGTCGCCAAGCTGCGCGCGATGAACGAAGCAGGCAACGTCACATGGGATGTGGTCGACGTTGTTGCGTCTGATGCGATCCGCCTGTGCGATGAAGGTCTGGCGATGGAAATCGACGCGGACGAGCAGTTGGCCGATGGCGATGATGGCTCCAAGGCCTCTGACGATTTTGGCGACTTGCTGGTCTCTGACTGCTTCATTCCGCAGATCGTGTATTCCACAACTGTAGGCTACCGGACAGACATGGTCGGCGGCACCGCACCGACCGAAATCTGTTCGCTGTTCGACACAGAGATGTACCCCGGCAAGCGTTCGCTGGAAAAGCGCCCCATCAACAACATGGAGTGGGCACTGATCTGTGACGGCGTTGCCAAAGACGACGTCTATGATGTGCTGGAGACCGAAGAAGGCCAGGCGCAGGCGTTTGCCAAGCTCGATACCATCAAGGATGACGTGATTTGGTGGTCCGCTGGTGCCGACACACCACAGCTGCTTGCTGATGGCGAAGTTGTCATGGGCTCCACCTACAACGGTCGCCTCTTCTCTCTGATCGAAGAGCAAAAGCAGCCTGTCGCCATGCTTTGGGACGCGCAGGTGTTTGACCTTGATGGCTGGATCATCCCAACAGGTCTGAGCCCGGAGCGTGAAGCACGCGCGCTGGACTACGTCAAATTCGCGACAGACACAGAGCGTCTGGCGGATCAGGCCAAGTACATCTCTTACGGTCCTGCACGTAAGTCGTCCGCACCGCTGGTCGGCAAGCACGCATCGCTGGGTATCGAAATGGCACCACACATGCCGACCGATCCAGAGAACGCCAAGAACACCTTCCTCTACAACTACGAGTGGTGGGCGGACTATCGTGACGATCTGGATGCGAAATTCCAGGCGTGGCTGAGCCAGTAAGATTGACATCGGGGCGCGGCACTGCTGCGCCCCTTTTCACAGAACGACCCGCAAAAGCCGGATCAACCGGCAGGCGTGACTGACCAACAGGGGACAAATCATGGCTGAACAGATGCTGGCCGCAGATGGCCGCCCGCTCAAGGCATCGCTGAACCGCGCATTGCGGCGGCAAAAGCTGCGGGCACTGGCGCTGATCGCCCCCTTGTTCTTTTTTATTCTGATTTCTTTCGTAATGCCGATTGCGGATATGTTGTTCCGCTCGGTTGAAAACGAAATTGTCGAAAACACGCTCCCGCGGACGGTCGATACGCTTCAAGACTGGGACGCGGCCAGTGGTGAAGCCCCCTCGGAGGAGGTCTTTTCAGCCCTCTATACTGACATGGCCCTCGCGGTTGAGTACAAATCGCACACCCGGCTGGGAAGCCGCCTGAACTACGAGACTACTGGAATTTCGTCGCTGTTCCGCAAATCGGGTCGCCGTGTGGGCCGGTTCGATACGGATGTCTATACCAAGGCGTTTGAGGCAGCTGACCCCGCTTATGCCGATCCGGTAAAATGGTCGGAATGGATGGCGGATGACAGCATCCGCGGGGCGTTGCCGCGCACGGCCTCTGCCTATGATGGCTGGGCGGAAATGATCGTGAATGCCGAAGGCGACGACCCGCTGGAAGAACAACCGTGGGATTTTGTCTATACCGCGCTTTACGAGGACGCGACTGCAGGCGGCACGCTGCCCATTGCCGCCGACCTGTCAGGTGTCGAACGTGTCTCGATCCGGGCTCAGTTCGAGGACATCGATGAAAATTGGACGGATCCCGATGTCTGGCGCACGATCAAGACGTACTCACCCACGTACACCAATGGCTATTTCCTGAACTCGGTCGACCTGATGAAAGGGGCCGAAGGCATCGAAGCACGTCCCGAGAACGAACGCATTTATATCATCCTGTTTATCAGAACGATGATCATGTCACTGTCGATTATGGGGATGTGCGTGTTACTGGGATATCCCATCGCATGGCTACTGGCGAACTTGCCGGACCGCACGGCGAACATGCTGATGATCCTCGTACTGCTGCCATTCTGGACCTCACTGCTGGTACGGACATCAGCATGGAAAGTGCTTTTGCAACAGCAAGGGGTGATCAATGACACGCTGGTCTGGATCGGTATCGTATCAGACGGGAACCGGCTGGAGTTGATCAACAACCAGACTGGTACGATCATTGCGATGACGCACATCCTTCTGCCCTTTATGATCCTGCCACTCTATTCCGTGATGAAAACCATACCTCCCAGTTATCTGCGCGCGGCCAAGTCTTTGGGCGCGACGAACTGGACCGCCTTTTGGCGCGTCTACTTTCCGCAATCGGTGCCAGGCATCGGGGCGGGCTGTATCCTCGTGTTTATCCTTGCCATCGGCTACTACATCACGCCGGAACTGGTGGGCGGCACCAAGGGTGTCTTTATCTCGAACCGGATTGCGTACCATATCTCCAGCTCTTTGAATTGGGGTCTGGCGGCGGCGCTGGGTACCATCCTGCTGGCGATCGTGCTGCTCCTCTACTGGGTCTACGACAAGATCGTGGGCATCGATAACGTGAAACTGGGGGGCTGATCCATGTCTGCACTGCCACCATATGCAACGACGGGCCAGCGTATCTGGCACTACGGTTTTCGCGTGATTTGCGGACTGATTTTCTTTTTCCTGATCGCACCGATCCTCGTGATCATCCCGCTTTCGTTCAATGCCGAAGACTTTTTTACCTTCACGCCGGAAATGCTGGCCTTTGACCCGGCGGGCTATTCGACAAAACACTACGAAGATTTCTTCACGAACTCAGACTGGCAGCTTGCCTTGCGCAATTCGCTCAAGATCGCGCCAGTCGCGACACTTCTGTCCGTGTCTTTGGGTACCCTTGCGGCCATCGGCCTCAGCCAGAGCCATGTGCCATTCCGGCGTGCGATCATGGCGATCCTTATCTCGCCGATGATCGTGCCACTGATCATCTCGGCGACCGGCATGTATTTCTTCTATTCCAACCCCTACATCCCGACACCTTTCGGCGCGATTGAACTGCCCTTCACGCTGACGGGTACCTATTTGGGTGTGGTGCTGGCCCATGCGGCGCTTGGTATTCCGTTCGTCATCATCACGGTGACGGCGACGCTTGTAGGTTTTGACAACTCGCTGACGCGGGCGGCGGCGAACATGGGCGCGGGGCCAGTGACAACGTTCTTCCGCGTGCAGATGCCGCTGATTCTGCCCGGTGTGGTGTCCGGTGGTCTGTTTGCCTTCATCACGTCCTTTGATGAGGTGGTGGTCGTGCTTTTTGTCGGCTCTGCCGGTCAGAAGACGCTGCCGTGGCAGATGTTCACCGGTCTGCGTGAACAGATCAGCCCGACCATTCTGGCCGTGGCGACCATTTTGATCGCTGTCTCTGTCGTACTTCTGTTCGTGGTTGAACTATTGCGCCGCCGGTCTGAGCGGTTGCGCGGCATTACCCCAAGCTAGTCCTGACGCACCTGCCAAAGCCGCCCTGGCGCTGTCTGGGCGGGTGCCTTTTTCGCAAGGCGTAGCATATGCCAGGCCAGAACCTGATTGCTCGAGAGCACGGGTTTCCCAATTGCCTGTTCGATGTCCTCGATCACATCCAGTGTGCGCAGGTTTGTGCAGGACAGGAATACGCCCTCGCAGGTCTGACCCTTTGCCATCGTCATGGCAGCGTCGCGCAAGGACTGCGCAGTGATCCGCACAACATTTCCTTCAATCGGTTCGTTAAAGCTGCCAAACTGCGCGACTGTGATCCCGGCATCTGAAATCACGGTGCGGAGCCTGTCCGAGATGCTGGCGATATAGGGGCTGACCAGACCAATCCGGCTAATCCCAAGCGCGCGGCATGCGGCAATAAGCGCGGCGGCCGGGTCCGTGACATGCGGCGTGGGAACCCCCCGCTTGATCAGTTCGGCAACCCGTGCCGACCCGATCTGGGCAGAGGCAGATGTGCATCCATACCCAACCGCTGAGATCACCGCATCCCGCGGCAACAGGTTTGCGGCATCGGTCAGCCTGCCTTCCATCGCGGCGATCATATCAGTGCTAAGCTCAGTGCCAGACGCCACGCGGCTGACCAGCAATTCAACATCCTCCGGCAAAAGCCGACGCATGTCGTATTCCAGTGTCTCATCCGATTGCAGCACCACAAGCCCAAGCTGCATCTGCCGTTCTGTGGTCAGCTCGTAGCTCAGGTTCATGACAGTATCCGAATGTCTGAGGGCTGTGGCGACGAAAGGAATTCAGCGCCCTCAGGGGTTATCAGAATGTCTTCTTCATGCACCATGATCTTGCCGTCGGGCATGGCTATGCCCGGCTCCAACGTCAGGACCATCCCTGCCTCCAGCACGGTCTGGTCCTGAGGAATGATCGAAGGCCATTCGGTCAGTTGCATGCCCAGCCCATGGCCCAGACGCCCCGCGTCTGAACCGTTTTCTCCGGGGTTCACGAGAGTGTTCATCTTATGAAAGAGATCCGATATCAGGGTGCCGGGCCGCGCCTCATCAAAGGCCGCTTGCGTGGCTTCAATGAGGGTCGCATGGGCGTTGGCCACCTCTCTGGATGGCTCACCCAGACTGTAGTTGCGGTCAAAATCGCAGAAATATCCGTCCCAGACCAAACCGGTGTCGAGCATCAGAACATCACCATGTTTGAGCGGGCTGTCCGTCGCGGGTGAGATGACATCACCGTATCCACCCTGGGCTGCGCCACCGGCGAGGTAAGGCACCCAATCCGCTCCCTCCTCAAGACAAAGCCTCTGGAAATCACGGAATATGGTGGCGAGCGGTTTGCCCACCAACGCGATTTCTGGCACGCGGTCGAAGGCGCGGTTTGCGATGGTTGTGGCCGTCTTGATCTTGGATACTTCCGCGTCAGATTTGACGAGCCGAAGGCGCTGGGTGATCTGCGCGTCACTGACGATCCGCCGTGCACCCAATCCATCCTCAAGCGTGCGGAAGTCTGCCAGTGGCATGCGCAAATGGCTTTCCATCTGGTCGGCGACACCGATTTGACCGTCTGACGGTGTCACTTCCTTCAAAGCATCCAACAGCAAGCCTACGCCGTCATCCTGATAATCAGGGGCCTGCCACGTGCGAATATCCTGAACCCAGGTCTGCCCCATCAGGTGCGCCCCGATGGAGGGGACCACTGCAATCGGATCACCCGCTGGCGGGATAACCAGATACCAAGGGCGCGTGGGGCTTTCCCAGAACCGGGTCAGATACCCGGTATAATACCGGACCTCCGGCTCTGTTGTCAGTAATAGAGCGGAAAGCTGCGCGTCCTGCATCAGCACCTGCGCCCGCGCGGTTCGGGATCTGAATTCCTCAACCGCGAAACCGCGCATGGGCAGGCTCATGCCTCTGGGCCTTCGCTCAAAATGACCAAAACGCGAGAAGTCTCATTCAGCCCAAAATCAGTCGCCGCAGCTGATGCTGCGATCAGCCCGGCTACACCGGCCGCACCGGACGGGGTGGAGGGCAGGCCTGCGTCCGCAAAGGCGTCGCTGCCGGTTGCACCTGTCGCTTCCGATATGGTCATGAAATCATCCGCGTCTCGGGCCAACCCCTTCAGCGCAATCAAAGACGGTTCCTTGCAGTCCAGACGCCCCATCGCGGATTCTGGCCCGGTGGTGACTTGTGGGGCACCTGCTTCGATTGAGGCATACAACGCGGGTGCGGCTTCCGGCTCGACCACAATAATGCGTGGCGCATCGCCCCAACTTTGGCGGGCATATGCCGCGCAAGCCGCAGCCAAGCCGCCCACACCCGCTTGCAGGAAGATATGCGTTGGCGGTTCTGGCATCTGCGCGACGGCCTCGTGCATCAAGACCAGATACCCTTCCATCAGCCGATGAGGGCGGTCGAAATACCCCGGCCAGGAACTGTCGGAAAGCAAGGTCCAGCCATGAGCCTCCGCCGCCTCCGCAGCGCCCTTCATGCTGTCTTCGTAGATCGATCCGTGCCGACGGACTTCAGCGCCCTGCGCGCGCAGCCGATCTGCAAAGCTTTCGGGTACCGTGTCAGCCAGAAAGATGACGGCGTTGGCGCCAAAGGCTGCGGCCCCTGCGGCGACCGACATGCCGTGATTGCCCGCACTCGCCGTCACATAGGTCCGACCTTTTGCCAGATTTTGCTGGGCGTCATGCGCAATGACGTAGGCCGCTCCAAGCGCCTTGAAGCTGCCGAGGCCCATTCTTTTCCGCTCATCCTTGACCTGAACGCTCGCCACGCTGGCCCTGTCAGCAAGCGCAGGCGATGATGTGAGCGGTGTCTGACTGGCCGCAGGGCATCGCTCGAGCAAGCTGTTTGGAAGACCAACGTCAATGCTGGGCCAAGGCACATCGGGGAGTTGTTTGAGAACAGCCTCGCGGTGTTCTGACGTATTGATAAGGTGTTTCATGGTTCAAGTGCTAGCACGGGCCAAGAGGCTCAGGAACCACTTTGATGCACACCGTTGCCTGCACTTATTGGCCGAGCATGTTTGGCCCTTTGGCGCCAACAACGGCACCTAGGGCCTGCAACTGCCTTAAGGTAAGAGGTTTGCTCAGGAATTCGCGAACGACAGAGAAACTCATGGCACGTTCCTCATCTTTGGGGTTGAGCGATGTGGTCAGCATGACCACGATGGGGCAGAGTTCTGCACCAAGTTTTTCGGTCGCTGCCTCAAGAAATTCAAAGCCATCCATGCCCGGCATATTGATGTCGAGCAGGATAAGGTCTGGCCGCTGGTTATCTAGATCGGAAAGATATTCAAATGCCTTCACCGCATCCATGAATTGCAACAGATCGCGGACCAACCCGGATTTGATTGCGATCCGACGGTAAATCATCTGATCAATCTCGCTATCATCGATCAGCATAAGCGTGCCGATTGGATGGGTTTCCGTGTCTTTCATGCTTTGGGCAGCCTTATTGTGAATGCGGACCCCTGTGCAGGAGAGGAGACCAACGTGATGGTGCTGCCATGATTGGCGGCAATCCTGCGACATATGGCAAGGCCAAGCCCTGTTCCCGAATGTCCGGGCGCGGTGTTGAGCCGTTTGAATACTTTGAAGACTTGCTCGTGCTTGCTGGTCTCAATCCCAATCCCATTGTCGCGGACCGTGATATCGTAGTTTTTGAGGTCTTTTGTCATTGAGCAGGTGACTGATACCCTTGGAATGGTTTCGGGTTTATGAAATTTCATCGCATTTTCGATCAGCGCATGAAAATAGATCCGCAGTTGCGTGGCGTCTGCCGCGACCAAGGGCAGATCCGCAATATCTACGACGCCTCTTTGGTGCCGGATGATACCGTCAAGTTCTTCGGTCACCTGATTGAGCAGCGCATTCAGGGGGACTGTGGTTAGCACAAAATCCTGATTTATGACGCGGGTGTAATTCAGCACGTCGTCAACCAGGTTTCCCATATGGGCGACGGTGCCAAGGGCAAGTTGCGTCAGTTCGATGGCGTCTGGGTCAAGCGTATCGCGGTGCGTTTCAAGCAGTTCAGTCAGCAAGAGGTTCAGCGTGTTCGAGGGCGCTTTCATGTCATGCGACATGGCATATGAAAACGTGCGGAGTTCGTCATTGACGGTCCGTGCCTTGAGGTGTTCCGCGCGGGCACGTTCCTCTGCGGTTTTTTGCGCTGTGATGTCAGATGCGACGCCGATATGCCGCACAACCTGCCCTGATGTATCACGGTCAAATACTGTGTCGTGAGAGAGCAGCCAAACCCAATTGCCATCCTTGTGTCGTACGCGATATTCAACCTGCAACACTTCGCCATCCTGCGCATTCGACAGGGCTGCAAAATGCGCGCCGACCCGCGCCAGATCATCGGGATGACAGAGGGTTGGCATCAATTCCGCACCCATCTCCTGAACGTCTTGCGCACTAAAGCCCAGAGATTCGCCCAATGAGCGGTTCGAGTATTCATTCGATTGCGTGGTTTGATTAAAGATGTAGATAATGCTGGGGACGATGTCCGTGACCTTTTTCAGGAACGGGGCTGCATCCCAGTGGGAAAGGCCGACAACAGCCACGTCTTTCAAAATGACTGCGTTGCTGGCCATCCCGTCCTCCTGATCGCTTTGAAACACTAGAATTGTGGTGTTAACGAAGGGTAAACGACCGCCAATCAAAGGTTATCAATGCCGGGCTCGCAAGGCTTGGCCTTGCTGAGATCGGTCGGTAGACATCCAAAAGGTGGCCCATCGGCACGACACAAAGAGGCACGCAATGCATCCGAGGTTTACGGCCAGTATGTCACTGGCACAGGAAGAGCTGGATTTTCAGCTTTCGCCCAGCCGATCGGCAAAAGATGCCGCCGGAGATTTGGCCCGTATGGTGGCGCGGACCGAAAGTGTGCGAGCCGATCCTGCAATCACGTCAAGGATCGATATTGCATACGGTACGCGGCCCCGTCAGCGGCTTGACCTTTACCATCCTGCATCAGCTCAAAATTCGGTTCTGCCTTGTTTGGTCTTCATCCATGGCGGGTTCTGGCAGGAAGGGGACAAAAGCGTTTCGGGATTTGCGGCCAAAACCTTTTGTGACCTGGGCTGGGCATATGTGTCGATCGGGTACACGCTGACGCCAGACATCAGCCTTACCGCGCTGACCGAAGAAATCTATCAGGCGCTTGCCTGTCTGAACACCCACGCGTCGGGATGGGGCATTGATCCGCAGCGGATCGTGCTGGCGGGGCATTCAGCTGGCGGTCATCTTGCGGCCTGCGTGCTGGCCGATGTGCTGGACCGTGGCATTGGAGACCGGCTTGCCGGTACCGTACTGATCAGCGGGGTCTTTGAGCTGGCACCGATCGCCAAATCCTATGTGAACGACATGGCAGGTATCGACGCGCGAGAGATGCAGATTCTTTCCCCTCTTCGACACGTTCCAGCGTCCGACATCCCTGTGCATGTGCTGATTGGCGCAGAAGAGCCGGAGGCATTTCACCTGCAATCCGACGTATTGAGGGACGTCTGGGCCCCGCACCTGTCGCAATTGACATCTCATGTTGCACCGGGTCGAGACCACTTTGACGTGTTGGAGGAATTGAACAACGCCACGTCGCCTACAATGCGGGCCATCAATGCCATGGTCTGAACTCTACCTGTGATGGCAAAGCGGACAAGAATGATTGATTTCAATGCCGTACCTGCGCAGGATGCGGGACGAGCCGTGATCGATAGCTTCGGGTGCTGAGCGAGGAAGGGCCAACATGATCAGTCAGGAACTTAACGACACCATCACGCGCACCGGGCCGGGTACGGACGCGGGCGCGGTCATGCGACGCTATTGGCAACCTGCTGCCCTGTCGGATGAGCTGGCGACCAACCGTCCGGTCGTGCCGGTCACCCTACTGGGAGAAAAGCTGGTGCTGTTTCGTGACAATGACGGCAACCTTGGTCTGATTGACCGGCATTGTCCGCATCGCGGCGCGGATCTGTGCCTTGGCCGGTTGGACGACAATGGTTTGCGGTGTCCGTTTCATGGCTGGCATTTTGATCGTACCGGCCAATGCGTCGAACAACCCGGAGAACCTGAAGGCAGCCGGATGCATGAAAGCATCCGCAACACCTCCTACCCGGTGGTGGAAAAAAACGGCATCATCTTTGCCTATATGGGGCCGGACGATCCGCCGCCGTTTCCGAACTTTGATTGCTTTCGGGCCCCTGATACCCATGTCTTCGCGTTCAAGGGGCTGTGGGAATGCAACTGGTTGCAGGCATTGGAGGTCGGCATAGACCCCGCGCATGCATCCTTTTTGCACAGGTTCCTCAAGGACGAAGACCCCGCCGACAGCTATGGCAAGCAGTTCCGGGATGCGGCGGCTGATACCAATATCCCGATGACCCGGCTCTTGCGTGAATACACCCGCCCCGAGATCACGGTTGAGGAAACCGACTACGGCTTGCGCCTGATTGCGCTGCGCCATCTGGAGAATGGCCAGACGCATATCCGGATCACCAACCAGATTTTCCCCGAAGCGATCTCGATCCCGATGAGCCGGGAGATGATCATCACCCAGTGGCATGTGCCGATCGACGATGAGCATTGCTATTGGTATTCGATGTTCACAAGCTTTACCGATCCGGTCGACAAGGAAAAGATGCGTGCCCAGCGGCTCAAGGAGCACCGCCTGCCGGACTATGCGCCGCTGAAAAACAAACGTAATAACTATGGTTTTGACCCGGATGAACAGGCGACCGAGACCTATACGGGCATGGGTATGGACATCAACGTGCACGACCAATGGGCGGTGGAAAGCCCCGGTCCGATCTTTGACCGCACGCGCGAGCATCTTGGCAAGACCGATGTCGGCATCATCAAGTACCGCCGGATGCTGCGCGCGGCAATTGCGGCATTGAAGGACGGTAAGGAGGATGCGCTGCCAATGCGAAACGGGACCGACCCCGCCACGCTGTTTGGCCCGATTTCGAATGACACGATCGGGGACAAGGAAAAATGGCGCGAGGTATCGGCCCAAAGCGACGCAGAGCGCCGGGCGGCCTGCAAAGGCTGGGACGCCACGGTTTGACGGTGATTTTCATAAGTAGCCAGAGACGCTAGATGAGCGGCGTCAGGGATCAGATAGCAAACGGCGCACTTGCCCGTGCGGGCTTGTTGACCGAGGCCACCATAGATCGTTGCGCTGCATTGCTGTCAGAGGTGTCGGACAAGCTTGAGACAGTCCGCGTTCTGTTTACCGATCAGCACGGTATCCTACGCGGAAAGACCATTGTTGCCAGCGCCTTGCCCGCGCTTCTTGCGGATGGCATGGCGGCTCCTTCGACGCTGCTCCTTAAGGACACCTCGCACCGCACCGTCTTTCCGGTCTGGTCAGCACAAGGAGACGTGGCAGGCGACCTGCGCGGTGCAGGGGATATTCTGATGGTGCCCGACCCGGAAACATTTCGGGTGCTGCCCTGGTCGCGGCATTCGGCGTGGGTCCTGTGCGATCTGGCGTTCAGCGATGGTAAGGCGATGCCGCTCTCGACCCGTGGCATTTTGCGCAAGGAAACAGACAGGTTGAACGCGCAGGGCATGGCGCTCAATGTGGGTCTGGAGGTCGAATTTCACGTCTTTCGCATAGCCGACCCGAGGCTGGATCACGCCGGGGCGACGATGCCGGGCCAGCCGGTCCAGACCGAGAACATCGCCCAAGGCTATCAGTTCCTGACCGAACGGTATTACGATGCGATGGAACCGGTGATGGATGAATTGCGCCTTACATGTCAGGGACTTGGTTTGCCGATCCGGTCGATGGAAGTCGAGATGGGACCAAGCCAGATCGAATTTACCTTCGACCCCGCTGATCCGATGACACATGCGGACAACATGGTGATGTTGCGCACGGCGGTCAAAGAGGTCTGCGCACGGCAGGGGTTGCACGCGACGTTCATGTGCAAGCCGAACCTTGAAAACGTGGCGGCCAGTGGCTGGCATCTGCATCAATCCCTGATCGACACCAAGACGGGTGAGAACCTGTTTTTGCCGCAGGATGATGCGCTTTCTCCTGCGTGCAGCGCGTGGATCGCCGGGTTGCTTTGCCATGCGGCCGAAAGCTGTCTGCTCAGCACGCCGACCGTCAACGGCTACAAGCGCTACCTCCCCCATCAGTTGGCACCGAACAAAATCGTCTGGGGACGCGACAATCGCGGGGCGATGATCCGTGCCTTGACGGCGCCCGGTAATCCGTCAAGCCGCATCGAGAACCGCGTCGCTGAGCCGACCGCAAATCCCTATCTGTTTTTCGCAAGCCAGATCATCGCGGGACTTAATGGTTTGACGCGGAATTTGCAGGCTCCCGCTTCCGTGGAAGACCCCTATGACGGGACGGCGGAACCGCTGCCGCAAAGCCTGCTTGCCGCTGTCGATGCGTTTGCGGGGTCAACGCTTTATCGCGCCGCGCTGGGCGAAGATTTTGTCGATTACCTTTGCAAGATGCGTCGCGCGGAGTGGGACAGATACCATCTGACTGTCTCTGAGTGGGAGCAGCAGGAATACTTTGGCATCTACTGACAGCGGGCGAACCCTTGCGCGAAGCGTTCCTTTCAGTGTCTAAACGCGCTCAGGAAATGAACAGGAGTTCGATTAATGGAGATGTGGTCAGGAAGCGTGGCGATCGTCACGGGAGGAGCGTCCGGACTGGGGGCGGCGACAGCAGAGGCGCTTGCGAAGGCGGGCCTTAAGGTTGCGGTTTTTGATCTGAATGCAGAGGCAGGCGAGGCAATAGCCGCAGAGCTTGGTGGCAGCTTTCACAGCGTTGACGTTTCAGACGCTGCCAGCGTCAAGGCGGCGATGGATGCGGTTGTGGACGGTATGGGTGTGCCCCGTGTTCTGGTTAATTGCGCGGGGATCGGGCCTGCATCCAAGACGGTCTCGCGCGGGGAGCCACATGATCCCGGCATGTTCAGCAAGGTGATCGGCATCAACCTGATCGGGTCGTTCATCTGTGCGTCCGAGGCGGCAGCGCGCATGGTCGCGGCAGAGCCCATGGCGCCCGATGGGGCACGCGGCGTGATCGTGAACACAGCATCGGTCGCTGCCTACGAGGGGCAGGTCGGGCAGGTGGCCTATGCCGCATCAAAGGGGGGCATTGTCGGGATGACCTTGCCCATGGCCCGCGACCTTGCCGACAAGGGGGTCAGGGTCTGTACCATTGCACCGGGCCTGTTTCTGACTCCGCTCCTGGAGGGGTTGCCACAGGATGTGCAGGATTCGCTGGGCAAGCAGGTGCCGTTCCCATCCCGTCTGGGTCATCCGGCCGAGTATGGAAAGCTTGTCTGCCACATCGTGGACAATCCGATGCTGAATGGCGAGGTGATCCGTCTGGACGGGGCCATCCGCATGGCACCGCGCTGAGGAAGCGTGAAAAGAAAGGCCACGCGCTTGTGAAAAGCGCGTAGCCAGAGCTACAGAAATTATGGTGTGTCCGTGGGCCGCAGGATGTGGCGGCCCCTGTGCAGATGGTCTGCTTCTGCGAGGTCAGACTTTTTCCGGTTCGGCCAGTTCCCGATCAGCTTCAGGTACGTTCAACGTCGACCATGTATCATCTTTCGGTGGCGGCGGCGGTGCATCGCAGGACCGACGGTGGATGTTCACCTTGGCAATGAAGTTGGCCGAGATGGGGGCCGTGACAAAAAGAAACGCCATGATCAGCAGTTCATGCATCGACCCGTCGGCAAAGACATGGGCGTGTATCATCGAGGCCAGCAAAAGCGCCCCGATTCCGATGGTTCCCACCTTGGTCGGTGCGTGCAGGCGTGTCATTGAATCGTTGAATTTCAGCAGGCCAATGGTGCCAATCAGGGCGAACGCGGCCCCGATCAACAGGCAGATCGCTACGGCATATGTGCCAATCACCTCGATACTCATTCGATGATATCCCCCCGCAGAATGAACCGCGCATAGGCCACGGTCGAAACGAACCCCAGCATGGCGATGATCAGCGTGACCTCGAAATAGATGCGGCTGCCTTGCGCGATACCCAACAGCACGATCAGGCCAATCGCGTTCACGACCATCGTATCAAGTGCCAGAATTCGGTCGCCGACAGAGGGGCCGATCACAAGCCGGACCATCGACAGCACCTGCGCGAGTGCCACGGCGATAAAGGCCAGGATGATGGCAATGTTCATGAAGTCTGTCGCGACGGTCATGCGAAAATCTCCTTCAGGCGGCGCTCGTATCGCTCTTTGATCCCGTCCCTGTCAGCGTCGGGGTCATCGGTGTGCAACACGTGCACAAGCAGGCTGTGCCCTTCGTCCGACAGGTCAGCCGAAACCGTACCGGGGGTCAGGGTGATGGTACCAGCGAGGATCGTGATCGCTTCGGGCTGTACCAGATCAAGCGGGATGACGATCCATGCGGGCCGCAGTTTCGAATTGGGTTTGGTCAGCACAATCCAGGCTACCTGAATGTTGGCGACCATGATGTCCCAGATCACGATCAGCGCGTAGCTGAGGAATTTTATGACAGAAACCCCACCCGGCCGCTCCGGCCACCACACAGCGGTGACCTTGGTGATGATGACGCCCAAGATCAGACCAAATACCGCCATCCCGGCAGAGAAGTCATTTTGCAGCAGGATCCAGACCACTGTCAGCAGCACTGTCAAAAGCGGATGCGGGAAAAGCCAATTGAAGGCACGTGTCATGTCAGTGCTCCTCCTTGTCTTCGGTCGGTTTGCTGAGCTTGCCCGGTGTTTCGAGTACTGTGCTGATGTAAGGGTCCGGGGCGAACAGCGACGCTGAGGTGGCTTCAACATACCGGTAAACGGGCCCGGCAAAAACGGTATGCGCGACCAGAAGTGCAATAAGGCCACCAACCGCAACGTAAGACAGCGTGGAGGGTGCCGGTGCCACGACTGCGCCTACTTCGGCTTCGACACTCTTGGCTTTCCAGAACAGAACGGATCCTGCGCGCGCAAAACCGACCACGCTCACGAGGCTGGAACAAAGGATCACGGCCCAGACCCAGACTGCAGCATCACTTTTCAAACCCGCGTCAAGGATCAAAAGCTTACCGACGAACCCCGAGAGGGGCGGCAGGCCGGTCATGGCAATCGCCGCGACAAAGAACAGGGCCGATGTCAGTGCTGCGCCTGATACCGGAGGCATCGCGACGAGGTTCAAATTGTCGCGACCTGCCCGGACCAAATCGGCAATCAGGAACAGGGCTGCTGCCGCGAGGGTCGAGTGGATGATGTAGTACAATGCGGCCGAAATGCCTGCCGGAGTGAACAGTGAAATGGCCACCATCACCATGCCCATCGACCCGATGACCGAGAAAGCGACCAGTCGGTCCAGTTTCTTGGCAGCCAGCACGCCGACCATCCCTATGCCCAGCGAGATCAACGCTGCGGGCATCAACCATGTGCTGTGAAGTCCCGCAGTAACATCCAGTTCCGGTGGAAAGATCATCGTGTAGACACGGATGATCGCGTAGGCACCGACTTTTGTCATGATCGCAAACAGGGCCGCAACGGGGGCAGGTGCCTCTGCATAGCTGGACGGAAGCCAGAAATGCAGTGGCACAAGGGCCGCCTTGATTGCGAAAACCAACAGCAAAAGGGCCGCTGCCATACGGATGCCGACCGTATCGGCCGGGTCAATCAGCGCGACCCTCTCGGCCAGATCAGCTATGTTCAACGTGCCGGTCTGTGCATAAAGCGCACCCAGTGCGAACAGAAACAGGGTTGACCCGATCAAGTTGAACAGAACGTATTGCACGCCTGCGCGTAATCGGACATCGCCGCCTGAATGTATCATCAGACCGTAGGATGCGATCAGGAGAACTTCAAAGAAAACAAAGAGGTTGAAAAGGTCTCCGGTCAGAAACGCCCCGAGGATACCCATCAACTGGAACTGGAAAAGAGCGTGGAAATGTCGTCCGCGGTCATCCCAACCAGAGCCAATGGCGTAGAGCAGGACAAACAGCGCAAGTATAGAGGTCAGCAGGACCATCATCGTGCTCAGCCTGTCCCCTACAACCACAATGCCAAAGGGCGCGGCCCAATCGCCAAGTTGGTAAACCGTGACAGTCCCGTCCGCGGCCTGCCATGCAAGCCCCGCCGCAATGGCGATCAGGCCAACAACACCTGCAACCGAGAAGACCCGCTGGATGCCGATGTGATAGCGTGCGGCCAGGACGATGAACGGCGCCAGAAGGGCAGGCAGGATGACGGGGGCAATGATCCAGTGTGTCATGCCTGATCCTCCACCTGATCATCAGCGGTCGCGATGGGGTCATCTATACTGTCGTCATTTGCCCCAAGATAGGCCCCCAACGCGATCATTACGACGACGGCGGTCATACCAAATGAGATCACGATGGCTGTCAGCACAAGCGCCTGCGGCAGCGGATCGGTATAGACCGTCGCGTCTGTCAGAATGGGTGGTGCCCCCACTGAAAGCCGCCCGGATGCGAAGAGAAAGACGTTTACTGCATAGGTCAGTAGCGAGATACCCAAAATGACCGGGAAAGTGCGTAGCCGCAGTGTCAGGTACACACCCGCCGCTGTCAGAATACCAATGGCCGATGCAACAAGAAGCTCCAGTCCCATATCACACGCCCTCCGTCTTGGGGCTGGTCGGATCAGCCGGATCTCGGGAGGGGTCGATATCCATGGGGTGTTCGCTGTCTTTGACATGGGCGCGTCGCGCAAGCCGCGAGAAGCTCTCAAGCGACAGCATCACAGCCCCGACCACGGCAAGGAAAACGCCAAGATCAAAGAGCGCCGCCGTGGCAAGCTCGAACTTTTCGAAGGGTGGGATGCGGACGTAAGTGAAATCCGAAGTCAGGAACGGCTTGTTCACAAACCAAGACCCGATCCCGGTCAGCCCTGCAATGAGCACACCCGCTCCGATGATGCCATGATAGGGATACCGCAGCCGGGCGCTTGTCCATGCAAAGCCGCTTGCCATGTACTGCATGACCACTCCGATGGAAACGATAAGACCCGCGATAAAACCGCCGCCAGGCTCGTTATGGCCACGCAGGAAGATGTAGAAACCGACCAATAGAACGACAGGCATGATCACGCGTGTCAGGACGACCATCATCATCGGGTGCATGTCACCCGCGCGCGGTTGATCAGGCTTTCGGTTCAGCAGCCGTGCCCGCACGGGGCCGTTCAGCAGGGTTTCGGTCAGCGCGTAGATCAGCAACGCTGCGATCCCCAGCACGATGATTTCGCCAAAGGTGTCAAAGCCACGGAAGTCGACGAGGATCACGTTCACCACGTTCGTGCCACCACCACCCTTGTAAGAGTTGGCCAAATGAAATTCCGAGATCGGTGTCGTCACGGCCTCACGCAGCAAGAAGTAATAGGCCATTACAAAGGTCGCACCACCGGCGGCAAGGGCGACGGCGACATCGCGCACACGCCGCAACACCGAGCTTTGGATTGGCGTACGGTTCGGCAAGAAGTTGAGCGCCAAAAGCAGCAAAATAATTGTGACCACCTCGACTGTGATCTGTGTCATGGCAAGGTCCGGTGCGCTGAAGAAAACAAAGCCGATGGAAACCATCAGACCGACGATCCCGATCAGGATCAGCGACAGCAAACGGTTGCGGTGCAGGAACACCAACCCGCAAGTCGCCGCGACCAGCATTATCCAACCGGCGATTTCTACCGCCCCCGCAGGCTGTGGGCTGCGCGTCGGTGCACCGATAGTTCCTGTGCTCCAGGCGTGATAGCCAGCGGCGGTGATCGTTACGGCTGCAATCGCGGCATAGCGAGAGAAGGCGCCGTTGTGCAGACCGTGGATCAGGCCTCGCGAGAGGGAAACGGAGGCGGCGATGATTGCCTCAAAGATGGTTTTGGCTTCGGGCCTTGGCGCGGCATCCCAAACCCTGAGCAGGGGCTTGAAAAGCGTGAGCACGATCAAACCGCCGACAACTGCGGCGATGGACATGTAAAGCGCGGGCACCAGACCATGCCAGATCTTGAAGTACGCCTTCGGCACTTCGGCGGCTTCACCCAGCACAGCGGCCGTGACCAGTTTCACGAAAGGTTCTGCAAGGAAAGGTGCGCAGCCGATCATGACAACCAAAACGACCAGCAGCGCTGGAGGGCCCCACATGCCGAAACCGGGATCGTGCGGCGTGGCAGGGTAGTCGTCGCGCACCTTGCCGAGGAAGGTGTGGCCGATCAGGCGGAAGCAATACGCAGCAGAGAAAAGTGATCCGATAACCGCGAGCGTGGGCACCAGCCAAGGAGTGTCGAAAAGGATCGTATGGTTGGCCTCCTCCAGCATCATTTCCTTTGAGAGGAAGCCGTTGAGAAACGGAATGCCGGCCATTGACAGGGCTGCCAAAGTGGCAATGACAAAGGTAATCGGCATCAAATGCCGCAGCCCACCAAGGCGACGGATGTCTCTGGTATGCGCCTCGTGATCCACAATGCCAGCGGACATAAAGAGCGCTGCCTTGAATGTTGCGTGGTTCAGGATGTGAAAGACGGCAGCCATCGCGCCAAAGGCAGTCCCGGTGCCCAAGAGCATCGTGATCAGACCCAGATGGCTGACAGTTGAGAAGGCCAGCAGCGCCTTGAGATCGTGTTTGAAGAGCGCGATTACCGCGCCCAGCACCATCGTGATCAGCCCCGCTGACGTGACGATTACGAACCATTCAGGCGTGCCAGACAGCACCGGCCAGAGGCGTGCCATCAGGAAAATGCCAGCCTTCACCATGGTTGCAGAGTGCAGGTAGGCGGACACCGGCGTTGGCGCTGCCATGGCGTGTGGCAGCCAGAAATGAAACGGGAATTGTGCTGATTTGGTAAAACAGCCCAGCAAAATCAGCAAAAGCGCGGGCAGGTAAAGCGGGCTTTCCTGAATCAGCTCGCGGTTCTGTAAAATCACGCTCAGGTCATAGCTGCCCGCGATATTGCCAAGGATCAGCATGCCACCGATCAGGGCCAGACCGCCCATGCCGGTCACGGCAAGCGCCATCCGCGCACCTTGTCTGCCCGCCGGCAAGTGTTTCCAATACCCGATCAAAAGGAACGATGAGAGAGAGGTAAGTTCCCAGAAAACAAGCAATAGCAGGATGTTATCAGACAGGACGATCCCGACCATTGCCCCCTGAAACAGCAGCAAGTAGGTAAAGAATTCACCCATGTTGTCATCACGCGACAGGTAGAAACGCGCGTAGGTTATGATGAGCAGGCCGATACCAAGAATCAGCAGGGCAAAGAAAAACCCAAGACCGTCCAGCATCAGGTTCACGTTCAGCCCCAGTGACGGCAACCAATTTACCCCGGTCATGACAACCTCACCGGCCAGCACGGCAGGCAAGTTCGTCAGCAAGCCGATGAAGGCGGCCAAAGAAACGGTAAATGTGACACCCGCACAGGCCTGTCGGCCTGCATTGTTCATCAGACCGGGCAGCAAAGCGCCTAAAAAGGGCAAGGCGACGACAAGGAAGAGGGACACGCGAACTCCTGATCAAAGGCCTGAAAGGTTCGGACATATCTGTGCTAAATGACGGGGTTTCTCAAGGGAAACCGGACGGGATTGTTATAATTATTGTGTGAACCGGCTGTTTTAGCTGTCCGGGACTACCGGTTGCGGTCGGGACGCACGTCCACACTTGGCTGGCGTCTTATGACAAAGCATCCCAAAGGCATCGGTGTTTGAACCCTGCCATTCGTCACTTTTGGTATGTCAGGACTTTGAACCCAGCCGGAACGATCAGTCCGGTTTGTGAGTGTTGGACACAAGGCAAAGCGCTGTGAAAAGCAGTGCGAACAGGATTGATGTCTGCAACGAGATCCCGATCAGAAATCCCAGCCCAAACTCTCCCGTCGTGCCGGACAGGTTAAGAAGGGCAATCATGATCGCGCTGGAAAGACCAAAAATGCTGATGGCTTCGACGATGAATATTGACCCTGCAATAAGCCGGTTCAGCGCAAAAACTGCCAAAATGAAACCAAATTCCGTTGCCGGTGCCATACCCTCAGTGCCTGCTAATTGCGTGACAAAAAGCTCGGCAGGTCTGTACCATCCATAAAGCTGCCCAAGAGCTGTCATGCAAATGATTACAAGGACGATCCCGGTCAGTATGTGCGCCAGTTTCGAAAGGCCGACCCCGGTCGCGATCACGGCTGTTCCGGTCACCAAAAAACCTGCTGCCGTTGCTGGGACCATCGCAGACTGAGTGGCTGGATGGCGAATCAACAGTTCAACATTCAGACCCCAACCCAATGCCAGTGCGAGCAGTGCATAGATTGAGGTACCCAGTGCCAGAAAGGCAGCAAGCGGTGAGATCGTCTGAGCATTCTGGAACACTTTGAGTATTTCCTTATCGAAATTGCTGACGAGTCTTTTGGTAGTGGACTCTGTCTACTACAGGGCCACTGCCATTTCCAGCTTCTCCTCCGGAAATTCCCGAAGCATCTCAAAATGCTTTTGTTTGATCTTGCCCGCGTACGCAGGGCGGACAGAGAGAAAAAGTGGTGCCCTTGCACGAAAAAGCCCCGCACAAGGAATGTGCGGGGCCAGTGAGCGCGGCCTTAAAGAGGGGGACAGGCTGCGCGCAGATCGGTTACGCCTCTTGTGGTTTCAGCGTTCCCACGGTCACGTCCAGCACGACTTCTTTGCCTTTTCGCAGAACAGTGATAACTGCGCTGTCTTCAGGTTTTGTGGTCGCAACGGCGCGGGTCAGATCGCGCAGTTCCTTCACCTCGACTTCGCCAAAGGACAGGATGATGTCACCTTCTTTCAGACCGGCCTTTTCCGCCGGACTATCGTCACTTACCGCTTCAATGACGGCACCCTTGGGCGCGTCGTAGCCAAGCACGGAGGCTACTTCCTCTGTCATCGGGCGAATGTTCACACCCAGCCAGCCACGTGCCAACTGACCATCATCGGCCAGATCGGCCACGACCGTCTGAACCAGATCTGACGGCACCGCAAAGCCAATTCCAACAGAACCGCCGCCGGGTGAGATAATGGCCGTATTCACGCCGATCACGTCGCCCTCGTTGTTAAAGAGCGGTCCGCCGGAGTTGCCCCGGTTGATTGCCGCATCAGTCTGGATGAAATCGTCAAACGGACCCGAACGGATATCGCGGGAAAGGGCGGATACGATACCGGATGTTACTGTCCCGCCAAGCCCGAAGGGGTTGCCAACTGCAACCACCTCATCGCCGACGCGCAGATCCTGTGACGCGCCAAACTCGACAGTTGGAAATGTCTCGTCCGCGTCCAGCTTTAGCAGCGCGATATCGGTCATTGGGTCGCTGCCAACAACTTCGGCGTCATAGCTGCGGCCATCTGCAAGCTTGACCTTCACGCTTTCCGCGCCAGCAACGACATGGTGGTTTGTCACGATCTGGCCATCTTCAGAAATGATAAAACCGGAGCCAATGCCCTGGCTTGGCGCGCGCTGACCTGGCCCCCGATCGCCAAAGAATTCGCGCAGCTGTGGTGGGATATTCTGGGGCAGGTCCGTCGATGCCAGCTGCGCTTTGCCGGTGACTTCGATAAAGACCACCGCGGGCGAGACTTCCTCGACCAGATCAGCATAGCCGCCCGCTGGCACCGCCAACGCGGCCGATGGGGCAAGCGTGAGCGCCGACGCGGACAGCATGGCCGCCGTCAGTGCCGCCGTCGCCGTGCGGGAGGTAAGGGGAAGGAGTGAACGCATGTTATGCCTCTTTCAGGAATTTCGTTACCATGCCCATATGGCGGGCCTGCCTTACAAAGCGCTGGGGTGCGGTATACAAATTTGTAACGAGGGGTCCTGATCGCATCCGGTGTCTTATATAGGTGGCGAGACATAACTGCCGACGGATCAAGATGAAGCTGCTGATTGTAGAAGACGACGCCACGACCGGGGCCTATATCGCGCGAGGATTGCGCGAGGAGGGACATGTGGTGGACTTGTTCGATGATGGGAAGTCCGGGCTGATTGCCGCCACGTCGACCAGCTATGACGTGATGATTTTAGACCGGATGTTGCCCGGGGTGGATGGGTTGACCGTGCTCAAGACACTTCGGGGCGCAGGTATTAAGACGCCGGTTTTGTTGCTCACCGCGCTGGGCGACGTGGATGACCGGATCGAAGGCCTGCATGCCGGAGCGGATGATTATCTGGCCAAACCTTTCGTGTTCGGCGAATTGTCGGCGCGTGTCAGTGCCCTGGCGCGGCGGCCGCAAGCCATTGAAAACGAAACGGTGCTGAAAACCGGCGATTTGGAAATGAACCTGATCACACGCAAGGTGACGCGCAGCGGCGTTGAGCTTGACCTGTTGCCGAGAGAATTTGCGCTGCTGGAACATCTCTTGCGGCGCAAGGGACGTGTTCAAACGCGGACCATGCTGTTGGAAAGCGTGTGGGACATCGGGTTTGACCCCGGTACGAACGTCGTCGAGACCCACATCAGCCGCCTCAGGGCGAAGGTGGATAAACCCTTTGATCGTGAACTGATCGAGACTGTCCGTGGTGCGGGCTACAGGATTGCCGCGTGAAGGATCGGATCCGGCAGCTTTGGCGGTCCATGCCGATCCGGCTGGCCATCCTTTTGGTGGCTCTTTTTGCTGTCGTTTCGCTGCTCAGCCTCGCAGCGAGCTATGCGGTGACACAATCCTCCTTCGAACAAACCATTCGCGCTGATCTGCGTCAGGACTTGGCGGGGTTTCGTGCCGCGCCAAACGCACGCGCTGTCGCATTGCTGGTCGATGCGGAATCTCGTGAGGCTGATCCGAACCGATTGATCCTCAGCTATATCGGACCGGATGGGCGCATCTACGGCAACGGTGCAATTGCGCAGGACGATGAAGGTTTCCATATCTTTTCACTGAACCCTGAGCGGGCCCAGTTTTCAGGCGACTACCTGTCCCTGACAGATACGCTTTACGGTGGTCTGATCACGGTGGCCCGCAGCCGGGCCGAGATCGTCGCATTGCGGGATGTGTTCGTGAACATTCTGCTGATCAGCCTGCTTCCCACGGTTCTTATCGCTCTTTCCGGGGGGTTAATCCTCGCGCGTCGTTCAAAGAGGCATGTGGAAGTTGTCAGCTCGGCGCTGGACCGCATGACCAGCGGTGACTTGGGCGCGCGCGTCACGATCGGGCCGCGCTGGTCTGACGATCTCGTTCGCATCGGCGGCAAGCTCAACCAGATGGCAGGCGCTCAGGAAGCGCAGATGAAGGCGCTCAAGGGCGTCTCGTCAGACATCGCGCATGATCTGAAAACACCCCTTCAGCGTGTTGCGGTCTATCTTGAAGAGCTTGAAGCGAAGGTTGATGAGGACGGAGAGGTCGCCGCTCTGGTCAGCAAGACGCAAGACGAAGTGAACGATATGACACGTGTCTTTCAGTCCTTGCTGCAACTGGCGCAGGTCGAGGCAGGATCGCCCAGAAACCGATTTGAAAAGGTGGATCTGGCACAGGTCTGCCGCACCGTGGTTGAGGTTTTTGAACCAAGTGCTGTGGCCAGCCATCATCACCTTACCCTGACAGCAGACCTTGAAGAGGCATTTATCAAGGGGGACCGTGCGCTTTTGGGGCAGATGCTGTCGAATCTGATCGAAAATGCCCTGCGCCACACGCCCGATGGCAGCCATGTTTCGGTGCAACTGACAGCGCAGGACGGTCAGCTCAAGCTGATCGTTGCAGATAATGGTCCGGGCATCCCGGCAGACGAAAAGGACAAGGTTGTGCAGCGGCTCTATCGTCTGGACCGCAGCAGGCATACGCCCGGACACGGGCTTGGCCTCAGCCTGGTCGAGGCGGTCGCCGGGTTGCATGGTGCGACGGTAGAACTTGCCGACAATGCACCAGGCTTGCGCGTTGAGTTGAGTTTCCCGCGATAGGCACCGCAATTTCTGTCACGCGCGGCCTTGTTTTCCCAGCCGACATGGGGGCATCTGGCGCCCAACATCACGAGAGGATCCAATCCATGCGCGCCATGCAAGTTACCGCCTACGACGCTCCGCTCAGCATGCAGGAGCTTGAAATGCCCATCTCCGCCGCCGGAGAAGTGCTGGTCAAGATCGACACCTGCGGGATGAATTTTGCCGATACGCTGATGATCAAGGGTACCTATCAGGAAAAACCCCCGCTGCCCTTCGCCGTGGGCATGGAGGTTTGCGGAACGGTGAAAGCGGTGGGCGAAGGTGTCTCCGATTTGCAAAGCGGTCAGCGGGTGGCGGCTTATGTAGGCTCGGGTGGACTGGCGGAATACGCGGCAATACCTGCCAAGGCATGTGTTCCGATCCCGGATGAAATGAGCGCGGTAGATGCGGCAGCATTCCTGATCGCCTACGGCACCAGCCATGTCGCACTTGACTACAAGGCGAAGATGCAACCCGGAGAACGTCTGTTGGTGCTGGGCGCATCGGGGGGCGTCGGTTTGACGGCGGTCGAATTGGGCAAGGTCATGGGCGCCGAGGTTATCGCCTGTGCACGGGGCAGAGAAAAGCTTGAGGTCTGCCGCGCCGCAGGAGCCGATCACCTGATCGATTCCGAAACGGATGACATCCGGGAGATCGTCAAGGGGCTGGGTGGCGCGGATGTCGTCTATGACCCGGTGGGCGGTGATCAGTTCAAGGCGGCGATGCGGGCCTGCAATTCTGAAGCGCGGCTTTTGCCGCTGGGATTTGCTTCCGGTGATGTGCCGCAGATCCCTGCGAATATCCTATTGGTCAAGAACCTGACCGTCATGGGCCTTTACTGGGGCGGATACGCCAAGATCAGACCCTCGGTACTGACTGACAGCTTCAAAACTTTGATCGACTGGTATGTTGCGGGCAAAATCAAACCGCATGTCAGCAATGTTGTGCCACTCGATCAGGCAAACGATGCGCTTGATCTTTTGCGCACGCGCAAAGCGACCGGAAAAGTCGTTGTGCGGGTGTCCTGAGTGCAGGCCTTGCCGCTGGGGCAGTCTCCGCGTTAACTAGGCCACCACGTCATTCAAGGAGCGCCCCTCATGCAAATGTCCGACACCCGCCAGATTTCTGTTCCTCCGTCCGAAGTATACGCGGCTTTGCTGGACCCGGAGATGCTCAAGAAATGCGTACCCGGTGCGCAAGAGGTCACTGGATCGGTCGAAGAGGGCTACGAAGCGACGGTTGTCCAAAAGGTCGGGCCGGTGAAGGCGACCTTCAAGGGAGAGGTGACGATCTCTGATCTGGTACCTGACACATCGCTCAAGATTGACGGATCGGGCAAGGGCGGAGCTGCCGGTTTTGCCAAAGGCGGGGCCGAGGTCCGACTGGTTGAAAAAGATGGCGGTACCGAACTGAGCTACGATGTGGAGGCAAAGGTCGGTGGCAAGCTCGCGCAACTTGGCAGCCGGATCATTGACGGCTTTGCCAAGAAAATGGCGGACCAGTTTTTTCAAAACCTGCAAGACGCTCTTGAAGGTCCATCCGACGGAGAGATGGAAGAAGTGACAGAAGAAGCGCCCGCAAAAAAGGGCTGGTTCGGACGGTCAAAGGGCTGAAACGGCCTGTTACTTTGTCGCAGATGGTCTAGGTTGCCCGTCAAATAAGGGCAAAGACCATGCAAAACATCGTAGAAATCCGGGACCTCAAGAAATCCTACAAAGGCGGTTTCGAGGCGCTTAAGGGTGTCGATCTAGATATCCGTGAGGGCGAAATCCTCGCTTTGCTTGGACCGAATGGTGCAGGCAAAACTACTTTGATCTCAACTATTTGCGGGATCACTACTTCGACATCTGGGTCCGTGACCGTCGGTGGGCATGACATTGTGAATGACTACCGCGCCGCCCGGTCGATGATTGGGCTTGTCCCGCAAGAGATCAATCTTGAACCCTTTGAGCGCGTGATCAACACGGTGCGTTTCTCACGCGGACTTTTTGGCAAGCGCGGCGATGACGCGGCGATTGAGAAAGTGCTCAAGCAGCTTTCGCTTTGGGACAAGAAGGACAGCCAGATCAGGGAGCTGTCCGGCGGAATGAAGCGTCGCGTCCTGATTGCGAAAGCGCTGTCGCATGACCCACGGGTTTTGTTTCTGGATGAACCCACCGCTGGTGTGGATGTGGAGTTGCGCAAGGACATGTGGGACGTTGTTGCAGGCCTCAAAGCTGACGGTGTGACAATCATCCTGACGACCCATTACATCGAGGAGGCTGAAGCGATTGCCGACCGTGTGGGCGTGATCGCCAAGGGTGAATTGATGCTGGTCGAAGAAAAGAACACGCTGATGGCCCGCATGGGGCAGAAGGAGCTGGAGGTTCAACTGACTGAACCGATCAGTGAAGTGCCCATGCTGTTGCAGTCCGATGCCCTGCGTCTGTCTGACGATGGCAGTGCATTGATCTACACCTATGACACGCGGGCTGAACGGACGGGCATCACAAAACTGCTGAGCGATGTCGCCAAGGAAGGGCTCGTGTTGCGTGACGTGGTCACGCGACAATCCAGCCTTGAAGAGATTTTCGTCAACCTCGTGAATAACGGCGACAACGCGGAGGATGCGGCATGAACTGGACCGCCATCCGCTCCATCTTTGTCTTCGAGATGTTTCGCTTTTTCCGCACCATTGCGCAAAGCTTTCTGGCGCCGGTCATCTCCACCTCGCTTTACTTCGTCGTCTTTGGCGCTGCCATTGGCAGCCGTATCGAAGAGGTCGAAGGGGTTAGCTATGGCGCATTCATCGTGCCGGGGCTGATCATGCTGACGGTCATCACTCAATCGATCTCCAATGCGTCCTTCGGGATCTATTTCCCCAAGTTCATCGGCACCTTCTTTGAGCTTCTGGCCGCGCCGATCAGCTTTCTTGAGATCGTCATTGGCTATGTCGGTGCAGCCGCGACAAAGGCGCTGATCATAGGGATCATCATTCTGATCACCGCGTTCTTTTTTGTTGATTTTACCATTGCCCATCCTCTGGCGATGGTCGCCTTCCTCATCCTCACCGCGATCAGTTTTGCGCTCTTTGGCTTTATTCTCGGTATCTGGGCCGGGAACTTTGAGCAATTGCAGATCGTGCCCTTGCTGATTGTGACGCCGCTCGTCTTTCTGGGGGGGTCGTTCTACTCAATCTCCATGCTGCCGCCGATCTGGCAGACGATTTCGATGTTCAACCCTGTGGTCTATCTGATCTCCGGCTTTCGCTGGGCATTCTTTGACACGGCGGACGTGCCCATCCTGACCAGCCTGCTGGCCATCGGGTTGTTCACGGGGATCTGCCTGGCTGTGATCTGGTGGATTTTCCGCACCGGTTGGCGCATCCGGGAATAAAGCTTGGCTTTGCCTTGTTTGCACCCGATGCGCACTCTACATGGGAACACATGAAAAACTGGCTGCCTTTCCTCAAATCTGACCCGACCGTTGCCGTTATCCGCCTTGCCGGCATGATCGGCGGTCAGGGACGTGCAACGTTGAATGACGCGACCCTTGGGCCGATCATTGAAAAAGCCTTCTCGCGGGGCAAGCCCGATGCTGTTGCGCTTGAGATCAATTCGCCCGGTGGCAGCCCGGTGCAGTCGTCGCTGATTGCGGCGCGCATCCGCAGGTTGGCCAAGGAAAAAGATGTACCTGTCATCGCCTTTGTCGAAGACGTGGCGGCCTCGGGGGGGTATTGGCTGGCTGTAGCGGCGGATGAGATTTTCGCTGATGCCTCGTCGGTGGTTGGCTCTATCGGGGTGATATCCGCATCTTTTGGGCTGGATGAGTTTATCAAGAACCATGGCGTGGAGCGGCGTGTTTACACAGCAGGCAAATCCAAAAGCATGCTGGACCCTTTCCGCCCTGAAAACCCCGAAGATGTGGCGCGGCTGAAAACGCTGCTGGAAGACATCCACGTCAATTTCAAGGATCATATCCGCGGCCACCGTCCCGGTAAGCTGCCCGAAGACCAAGACCTGTTCACCGGTGAGGTATGGCTGGGCAAGAAGGCGGTAGAACTGGGATTGATCGACGGCATCGGTCACCTGCGCCCGATGATGAAAGAGCGTTTCGGCGATAAAGTCCGCTTCCGCGAATACAACACCAAGAAGGGACTGCTGTCCCGGCTGGGTGCGCAGATGGTTCAAGATGCCGTGCAGGGCATTGAAGAACGTGCAGCTTTTGCCCGGTTCGGTCTCTGACGCATGGTTGCAAAGATTGTCCTCCTTTTTCTGGTTTTCATGGGTCTGCTTGCGTGGTTCGGCAAGATGCACTGGCTTGGCTCAAAACGCCTGACCCAGACCAAATGCAACGCTTGCGGACGGTACCGTATCGGCAAAGGTCCCTGCACCTGCGGAGGTAAAGGGTAATGCTGATGCCATGGCTTCTGTCGGGGCTTGGACTGGTCATTCTGCTGCTGGCGGGCGACGCGCTGGTCAAGGGCGCAGTGAACCTTTCCCTACGCCTTGGTGTGCCTGCATTGATCGTCAGTCTGACAATTGTGGCCTTTGGAACCTCTGCACCAGAGTTGCTGATCTCTATCAAGGCTGTGTTGGACAATGCGCCGGGCATTGCGCTTGGGAACGTGGTTGGCTCAAACACAGCGAATATCCTTCTGGTGCTGGGCATTCCGGCGCTGCTGGCGACGATGCACACGTCGGAGTGTGAGACCAGAAAGACCTTCAATTTCATGATTGCCGCGTCGGTGCTGTTCATCGCACTGGCGTTCAGGGGTGTGTTTGATTGGATTGCGGGGCTCGTTCTGCTGGGCGGTCTGGCATACGTCCTTGGTGACGCTTTTCGCGACGCACACAACCATCGCAAAGCGGATCAGGGCGAAGAAGAACCTGAAGGCGCAGACCCGGATATGCCGAAATGGCAGATCGCGGTGTTTCTGGTGCTGGGCCTTATTGGTCTGCCGCTTGGGGCCAGCCTTTTGGTTGATAACGCAACGATTATTGCACAGGCCTATGGTGTCAGTGACACGGTGATCGGCCTGACACTGGTGGCCATCGGCACGTCGTTGCCGGAACTTGCTACGACGGTGATGGCGGCGTTGCGCCGTCAGGCGGATGTGGCGTTGGGGAATGTGATCGGTTCGAACATGTTCAACCTGTTGGCCATTATCGGCATTGCCAGCCTTGTCGGCCCGATTGGTGTCGATCCAGAATTTCTTCGCTTTGACCTTTGGGTCATGCTGGGTGCGTCTTTGCTGCTGATCCCCTTCGTCTTTTTGAAAATGGATATCACGCGGCTCTGGGGGATTATCCTGAGCGCACTATATGCCCTCTATCTATTCGTGGTCCTGATCTAGGAGGCATGCCATGCAACGGGCACTTGTAACAGGCGCAGGTCAGCGCCTTGGCGCAGCAATGGCGCTGTACCTTGCGGATCGCGGTTTTGACGTCGCGGTGCACTACGCCAGTTCTGCGCAGGGCGCCGAAGACGTTGTCGCACAGATCAAGGCCAAGGGACGCAATGCCGTAGCGTTGCAGGCAGACCTTCTAGACGATGCACAAACGCAGGCGCTGTTCAAAAGCGCGGCTGAAGGATTGGGTGGGCCAATCTATTGCATGATCAATAACGCGTCGATCTTTGAATATGACAATGTTCAGACGGCCACGCGGGAAAGTTGGGACAGGCACATGGTCAGCAATCTGCGCGCGCCGTTCGTGTTGACGCAGGCCATGGCAGCGCAGGACCTGGTCGCAGATCAGGATGCAGCGGGCGAGCCAGTCGCCTCCGGTCTGATCGTCAACATGATAGATCAAAGGGTGCGCAAGCTGACACCTGAATTCATGACATATACGCTGGCCAAGATGGGGCTTTGGGCGATGACCCAGACGACGGCCCAAGCACTTGCGCCGACCATACGGGTCAACGCCATTGGACCGGGTCCGACATTACAGGGTAGTCGCCAAAGCGCCGCGCATTTTGCTGATCAGCGGGCCAGCACGGTCTTGGGCCGTGGGGCGAACACCGGTGATATTACTGCGGCACTCGGCTACTTCCTTGATGCTCCGGGCGTCACAGGTCAGCTTTTGTGCGTAGACGGGGGACAACACCTTGGGTGGCAAACTCCGGATGTCCTTGGAGTAGAATGAAGGTTGACACATCAGAGTTCTGCACTGCTATGAGTCGCGGTCACATTTGTGTCATAATTTCTCTTTGATTTCATAGCGTTGAGAGGCGTGTAAGAAAATAATAAGTAAAATCAATAACTTGAAAGTGCGCCTATTTTTTGGGCAAACTGTGGAAATGGGCCGAAAACAACAACAAATTCAGAAGCGCCCAAACTTACCCGCAGAGTTATCCACAACATCCGTGGACAGGTTAACTCTTGTTACCGAAGGCGGCATATTGCAGCGCAACACAAGAATCACAGGCGAGTATGGCAGAAAAGACGCAGACACAGCAGACTGGCCACAAGGTCATTCAGGGGTATCTCAAGACCATTGATACCTCGCCGGGTGTGTACCGCATGCTGGATGCCGAGAGCCGTGTGCTTTACGTTGGAAAAGCGCGCAATTTGCGCGCTCGGGTCAGCAACTATGCACGTCCCGCAGGGCATTCGCCACGTATCGCGCGGATGATCTCGAACACAGCGTCGATGATGTTCCTGACCACCAAGACCGAAACAGAGGCGCTGCTGCTAGAGCAGAATCTGATCAAGCAGCTTAAACCGAAATTCAATGTTCTGCTGCGCGATGACAAAAGCTTTCCCAATATCCTTGTGACGGCGGATCACGACTATCCTCAGATCAAGAAACACCGTGGCGCCAAGAAAGAGCGTGGGGCATATTACGGCCCCTTCGCCAGCGCGGGCGCGGTAAATCGGACGCTGAACCAGCTGCAACGGGTGTTCCTGCTGCGCGACTGTTCGAACGCAATGTTCGAAAGCCGCACGCGGCCCTGCCTGCAATATCAGATCAAGCGCTGCTCGGCCCCCTGCGTGGGCAAGATCAGCCCAGAGGATTACCAGCAGACCGTGAAGGACGCAGAACGGTTTCTCTGCGGTAAGACAACAGACATCCAGGCGCGGCTTGCGTCGGAAATGAATGCAGCTTCAGATGCGATGGAATTTGAACGCGCGGCTGCCCTGCGCGACCGGATCAAGGCGCTGACCCAAGTGCAGACAGCGCAAGGCATCAACCCGAAGGGCGTGACCGAGGCTGACATCATCGCGCTTCACATGGACAGCGGACAAGCCTGTGTGCAGGTGTTCTTTATCCGGGCCAACCAGAATTGGGGCAACAAGGATTACTACCCACGCGTTGGTGCTGACGTCGATGCGGCCGAGGTGCTGGAGGCCTTTATCGGTCAATTTTACGACACCCGCGAGCCGCCACGCCAGCTGATCCTTTCGAATGAGATCGAGAACCCCGACCTGATGGCCGAGGCGCTGTCAGGCAAACTGGGTCGCAAGGTCGAATTGCTGGTGCCAAGGCGGGGTGAGAAGGCGGAGCTGGTGGACGGCGCGCTGCGTAACGCCCGCGAAAGTCTTGCGCGCAAGATGGCCGAGACGGCGACACAGGCCAAGCTGCTGCAAGGGTTGGCCGAGGCGTTCGATCTGCCAAAGACGCCGGACCGGATCGAGGTTTACGACAACTCGCATATTCAGGGGACCAACGCCGTGGGCGCGATGATTGTCGCGGGCGCCGATGGGATGATGAAAAACCAGTACCGCAAGTTCAATATTCGCGGGGATGACCTGACCCCCGGCGATGACTTCGGCATGATGAAAGAGGTGCTGACCCGGCGGTTCAAGCGTCTGCTCAAGGAAGATCCCGATCGCAAGGAAGGGCATTGGCCCGACCTGCTGCTGATCGACGGTGGCGCGGGTCAGGTCAGTGCCGTGGCCCAGATCATGCGTGAATACGGGGTCGAGGACATTCCGATGGTCGGTGTCGCCAAAGGCATTGACCGTGATGCCGGCAAAGAGGAATTCCACCGCGTCGGCAAGCAACCGATGGCGCTGCGCCACAACGATCCGGTGCTTTATTTCGTTCAGCGCATGCGGGACGAGGCGCACCGTTTTGCCATCGGGACACACCGTGCGAAACGGGCCAAGGCCGTGGGTGCTACACCGTTGGACGACGTGCCCGGCGTTGGCGCGGCGCGCAAGCGTGCATTGCTTGCCCATTTTGGATCGGCAAAGGCGGTGGGGCGGGCAAACCTCTCGGATCTCAAGGCTGTCGATGGCGTTTCAGATGCGCTGGCCGAGACGATCTACGCGTATTTTCACGAGCGCGGCTAGGCAGATGCAAGGGTGGAGCAGGCGCACGCCAGCATGGCACACCGAGCGTTTGGCGGGTCACGACATTCAACGTGGGTTCGCGCTTTCACACCCCCGCATCGCGCTGTAGGGTGCGGCCAAGATGAAGTGGAATCTACCCAATATCCTGACGCTTCTGCGTTTGCTCGCGGCACCGATGGTGGCGGTGATGTTTCTTTACTTCACGCGGCCCTATGCGGATTGGTTCGCGCTGGTTCTATTCCTGCTGGCCGCAATCACCGACTGGTTCGATGGCTACCTCGCCCGCGCCTGGAAACAGGAAACCAAGCTGGGCGCGATGCTGGATCCCATCGCGGACAAGGCGATGGTGGTGATCGCGCTGATGGTGATTGTCGGGTTCTCAAGCTGGTCGCCCTGGCTGGTGTTACCCGCTACGGTCATCCTCTTTCGAGAGGTCTTTGTCTCCGGCCTGCGAGAGTTTCTGGGTGATGTTGCGGGCACGCTGAAGGTGACCAAACTGGCCAAGTGGAAGACGACGATGCAAATGATCGCGATTGCGGTGCTGTTCAGCCAAGGCGTGTTCGAGCACTACCTTGGTATGTCTGTTTTCGGGATGGATGAAACCATGATTTCGGCCATTCTGAACGGGGATGAGGAAGACGTGCTCGGGCTGGGATGGAAGCTGGCAGGAATGGAATGGGCCGGGCTGATCGGCCTTTGGCTTTTGTGGCTGGCGGCGGCGCTGACGGCCATCACCGGCTTTGACTACCTGACAAAGGCACTGCCGCATTTAAGGGAGGGACGCTGATGGATGTCTTGTACTTTGCATGGGTGCGGGAAAGAATTGGCCTGCCTCGTGAGCGGGTCGAAACCGAGGCGCAGACCGTGCGTGCGCTGGTCGAGGAGTTGCGCGCGCGCGAGGACCGCTACGAGATGGCATTCTCCGACCTGTCGGCCTTGCGCGTTGCGGTCGATCAAAGGCTAACGGATTTCGATGCCTCGATCGCGGGCGCGCGCGAAGTGGCGTTCTTTCCGCCGATGACCGGGGGCTGACGTGGAGGTCTGGGTTCAGGAAGCCACCTTTGATGTGGGCCAGGAGCTGAATGCCTTCGCCAAGACGGCGGAGGGTAGCGGGGCCGTGGTCAGCTTTACGGGGATCACGCGTGATATCGCGGGCGGCCTGCGGCATATGGAGATCGAACACTATCCCGGCATGACCGAGCGAGCGCTCGGCGATATCCGGCTGGAGGCGATCACGCGGTTTGACCTGACCGGCGCGCGGATCATTCACCGTTACGGGCGCCTTGCACCCAACGAGGTGATCATGATGGTGCTGACCGCCGCACCGCATCGGGCGGACGCCTTCAAGGGGGCGGAATTCCTGATGGATTACCTGAAGTCCCGCGCCCCCTTCTGGAAGCGGGAAGTGACTGCGGACGGTGCGGAATGGGTTGCGGCGAAGGACGAGGACGAGGACGCACTCAAACGCTGGTAGCGCTCAGCGCTTGCTGGCAAAGACCGCGTCAGCGCCGTCCGCGGATTTCGACTGACTCTCGATATAGGCACGCATTTCCTCAGCCTCGTGGCGCGCATCGCGCAGACCTTCCATTGCCGCCGACAGTTCTGCCTCGGTTTGCGCGAGTTGATTGGTCAATTCCGCCTCGCGTTGCTGCAGATAGGTGATCGCCTGATCGCGTGTTTCCTCAGCCTCGTGAAGCTCCTGGCTCATCTTATCCAGCTGCGCGACATCCCCCGCCGCCACACGTGTGAAACGGTGCAGCAGCCAGTTCGCGAACCACCCCAGGCAAAACGCCACAAAGAGGATGATCGCGGTGGCAAGGACGAATTCAGTTCTGCTCATCAGTGGGGCCTTCTTGGGTCGTCTCGCTGTCTGTATCGCCGGATTGTGCGGCACTTTCCAGCGTTGTTTGTTCCGGTGTTGCAACGGTATCGGGGCGGATCAAACGAAACTCGATCCGGCGGTTGGCCTCGCGTCCTTCCTCGGTCTTGTTGTCGGCGATCGGGTTTTCTTCGCCGTATCCTTTCGCTGTGAACGATCCGGTTAGGACACGACGCGCACGCAGCTCGTTCAGGACGGATTCGGCGCGGCTCTGGCTTAGGGCAAGGTTCATGCTCTCCCGGCCCTGACTGTCCGTGTACCCTTGGATTTCCAGTTGCAGGTCGCCGCATTTCTTCAGGATTTCTGCGATTTCATCCATGATGTTAAGCGCAGAGGCATCGATTGTGGCCGAACCGGGTTCAAAGTTGATTTTGCCACCCTTCAGCACCTCTTCGATCTGTGCCTCGCACTCGTCGGGAGTGGGAAGGCCAAGAATCGGATCAAGCTTTTCCTGATAGGTCACGTCGATGTCGTATTCGGCGCCTTCACCCAGCTTGCCTGACAACAGCGAGGCGATGGCATTACTTGCATCCGGGTTGCCGGTATTACCCGTCACGGAAAGCGTATCGGGAGTAACCAGAACCTTACCATTGCTCAGCGCGGCCAAGGCCTCAAGCCCGGTCAGGACACGCGGTGCCCAGTCTGCTGGCAAGTCTTCGACCAGCCGCGTAGCGGTATATACCTTGTCAGAGCCAAAGCGCGCCTTGGCATAGCTGTCGGTAAGGTCGCGCAAAGCAGAATCGCTGACGCGGCCACGCAGTTGCACCTGGCCTTCCGGGCTCAGCGTGGCTGTGAATTCGGGTGGACCTTCGTTGGGGTCCTGAACTTTTGGCAGCTTGGCACGCAGGGCGAAAACTTCTGGCAGGCTGGTTTCTAACTCGCCCACAACGCGGTCAAAGGTGTCCTGATCTGTGCCGGGCAGCGCCGCGAAATTGATGTCCGCATCCGCGAAGGTCACCGATCCACCATTTAGCCGCTTGACTGCATCAATGGCCTTTTCAACGGCATCTGCCCATTTTGGGCTGGGCACGCCCAGTCCGACCGTGCAGCGCGCTGTGCCGATCACGCCAGCGCGCGTTGCCGCGGCAAGTATGCGGATGCGCGCGGCTTCGGTATCCGCTGAACAGGCATCAAAACGCGCGCCTTCTTCGTCCAATTCAAAGCGCAGGGTAAACGGCGTGATCACAGGACGCGGTGCGGCGATGTCCAATGTCAGCTCAACGCTGGGGGGCGTTCTGCGGGTCAGGCTATTCTCCATCCGCACCTTTTCTTCGGGGCTGTCGGCGATCGCCGTGATCGTCACACGGCCAGCCTCCACCGATGCCTTTGCACGAGGTAATTGCCCAATCGCCGAGATCGCGACAGACAGGGCATCCTCCCAACCATCGGGCGCAGGATAGTTCGCCTGCTCAAGCAGATCCGCGACGCTGGTATCGCCCGCCACATCCTTAAAACGTTCAATGGCAGCGTCGCGGTCCGTGCTGGTCGGGATCAGGCCAATCACCGATATGCCACTGTCATTGCGCAGCACTTCGACCGAGAATCGCGGTGGCGCGATTGCGGCTTGTGCCTGCACTTCCATTTCGTCGATCACACGGGCCGCATCGATGATGGAGCCCGCTGTCGTGAGCGCTCTGAAACGCACCGCTTCGGTCGGGGCGATGCCCGCAAGGGTCACCTGCAGACCATCGGCCTGCACTTCAGCCCATGTCATGCCGGCATCATCCAGCGCGTCGCGCACGCCGATCTCTGACGTTTCCTCGATCAATTTCACGCTGAAATTGGCAGCCACAAGGGATACCACGGCCGCCGCGAAAAACGTAAGGGCGATAATCAGGATGGAGGAAAGACGCATGTGCTGAGATGTTCTCTGTTCTTTTGCGGTGTTTGTACGCCTGCGCACCGCGACGCGCAATCACGCCAGAAGGGCGCCAGCGAAAAACAGCAGCGGGATCATGCCGGTGTCGCGGTTGGCGCGAAACAATTGCAGCATCTTGCCCGGATTGTTGAGGTCGAGACCGCGCAGCTGCCACGCCATGTGCCAGCCCATGGCCCAAGGGCCTGCAAGCGCGATCACCAGCGCAAGGGCAGAGGCGTTTGGCATCGCCGAAAAGATCACGGCAAGCCCCATCAGCCCGACAGTCACCATAAGGAAACGGCGCAGCCATTGCGGCGATTTGTCCCCAAAAAGCCGTGCGGTGGACTTCACACCGATCAGCGCGTCGTCCTCGGTATCCTGATGCGCATAGATGGTGTCATAGAACAGCGTCCATGCAATACCCGCGCCATAGAGCAGAAGGGCAGGGGCGCCCAGGCTGCCCGTATGTGCTGTCCAGATCAGTAACGCGCCCCAATTGAAAGCAAGGCCAAGAAAGACCTGTGGCCACCAGGTAAAGCGCTTGGCAAACGGGTAGACCGTTACCAGCAAGAGAGACAGCACCCCCAGTGATATCGCCGCGATGTTGAATGTGAACAGGATGCAGGCGGCAAGAAGCGCCTGGATGACCATCCACGCCAGCGCGCCGTTGACCGAAACTTGACCCGACGGAATAGGCCGCGACCGTGTCCGCGCGACTTGTGCGTCGAAATTGCGATCCGTGATGTCATTCCATGTGCAGCCCGCGCCGCGCATCAGGAAAGCGCCGATCCCGCTGCCGATGAAGATCCAAAGATCTTCCCAGCGTGGGCTCTGGTCGTAAAGAATCGCGAGTGCCAGACCCCACCAGCAGGGCAGAAGCAATAGCCATGTCCCGATAGGCCGGTCCGCCCGGCTGAGCCGCAGGTAGGGCCGTGCAAAGGACGGCGCATAAAGGTCCACCCAGTTGTCGGAAGGCGCATCTGCAACCGGCGCGTCTGGTGATGGCGGCATGTCTTGCATATATCAGGCTCATGAGTGCGAAGATCAGACTGTATGTAGAGCACCCTTTGGGTGGGGGGCAATCGGTTCCTTTGGAGAAGGGGCAGGCGCATTACCTTTTTGGTGTGATGCGTCAGACGGTTGATGACGACGTGCTGCTCTTTAACGGGCAGGATGGGGAATGGCGGGCCACAATCGCCGAGGCTGGCAAGCGCGGCGGGACGCTGATCTGTGCGGCGCAGACGGCGCCGCTGCGGATGCCCCCGGATCTGTGGTTGATGTTCGCCCCGATCAAAAAGGCCCGCACTGACTTTATCGTTGAAAAAGCGACCGAGATGGGTGCCACACGCATTATTCCCGTCATGACCGAATTCACCAATGCAGGCCGGGTGCAGCGGGACCGTCTGCAGGCACACGCGATAGAGGCGGCAGAACAATGTGGCGGGACATTTGTGCCTGAGGTGGCCGAGGCTGTGAAACTTGACCGGTTGTTGGACGGATGGGACACAGCCCGTCAGATCATGTTCTGTGACGAGGCGCTTGCAGGGGCGGATGCTGGCCTTCCAACCAGCTCCGAACTGGTGGCACCTTGGGCAATCCTGATCGGACCAGAAGGGGGATTTTCAGAACGGGAGCGCACCCGCCTGGACAAATTGGAACATGCCCATGCGGTCACTCTTGGGCCGCGCATCCTACGGGCGGATACCGCTGCAGTTGCGGCCATGACGGTCTGGCAACAGGCGCTGGGCGATTGGAAAAACTGAAGATGCTTGTGATGTTGTTTGTTACGAATAGAGGTGCCGATGACCTTTTTCAGGCCTGAAGCCAAAGCTGCTGTCTGGCGGTGGCGCGAAGCCATTGCTGGCGCTCTGGTGACCTTGGCGGGACTTTGGCTGATCTCTGGTCCCGGTTTCCTGCTGGCCGTTCCCGGTTATGCCTTTTTGTTTGGCGGGATCGTCCTGATCTGGTTGGGCATTCAGCGTGGTCGCTTTCGTGGTCCGGATGGCGGCGCGGGTGCGGTTCAGGTGGACGAAGGGCAGGTGACCTATTTCGGACCACTGACAGGCGGTACAGTGGCGCTGCGGGAGATGGAAAGCCTTACCCTTGAAGGCGCTATGTTTCCCGCGCATTGGCGTCTGGCGCAAAAGGGGCAACCGCCTTTGTTGATCCCGATTAATGCCGCTGGGGCGGATGCGCTTTTTGATGCTTTCGCCACCCTGCCGGGGCTCAGAACCGAAAGGATGCTCAGCACCCTCAGAACGAACCCACATCAGGCGGTCGTGATCTGGCAGCGTGGTCCCTTGCGGCCCGAGGGTGCGTTGCTGCATTGACACCCCGGTGAATTCCGCCCATCCCTGACCATTCAACCAAAGCGATCCCGGAGCCATTTGTCATGTCCATTCCTCAGTCCGGCGGCGGCCCTATCGAGCGTCACGAACAGCTTGCGGAATATCTGGCTGACGGATGCAAACCCCGCGAAGACTGGCGCATCGGGACAGAGCACGAGAAATTCGGTTACTGCAAGGATACGCTGAAACCGCTGCCTTACGAGGGCGAGCGATCGATCCGGGTGATGCTGGAAGGGCTGCGCGACCGGCACAATTGGGCCCCGGTCGAAGAAAAAGGCAAATTGATCGGGCTTGAGAAAGAGGGTGCGAACATATCGCTCGAACCCGGTGGTCAGCTTGAGCTTTCCGGCGCCCCCTTGGAAACCATTCATGAGACCTGCGATGAGGTGAACGTGCACCTGCGCGAGGTCAAGGATGTGGCGGATGAAATCGGAGCGGGTTTCATTGGTCTTGGTGCGGCCCCGATTTGGACCCACGAGCAGATGGATCTGATGCCCAAGGGCCGATACAAATTGATGAATGATTACATGACGCGGGTCGGTTCAATGGGCCGGGTCATGATGCGCCGGACGTGCACCGTACAGGTGAACCTTGATTTCGGAACAGAGGCGGACATGGTCCAAAAGATGCGCGTGGCACTGGCCCTGCAGTCTGTGGCGACAGCGCTTTTCGCCAATTCACCGTTCTTTGAGGGCAAGCCAAACGGCTACAAATCCCTCCGTTCAATGGTGTGGCGCAACCTGGATGCCGCGCGCACCGGTACCTTGCCTTTCGTTTTTGAAGACGGCTTCGGCTTTGAGCGGTGGGTGGAATACGCGCTCGATGTGCCGATGTACTTTGTCTACCGCGATGGCGAATATATCGACGCGCTTGGCATGTCTTTCCGCGATTTTCTCAAGGGCAAGCTGCCTGCGCTGCCTGGTGAGACTCCGACCCTCAGCGACTGGGCAGACCACCTGACCACGGCCTTCCCCGAGGCTCGGATGAAAAAGTTTATCGAAATGCGCGGCGCGGATGGCGGCCCGTGGCGGCGTCTTTGTGCGCTGCCTGCGTTCTGGGTCGGACTGATGTATGATCAGACCGCACTTGATGGCGCATGGGATCTGGTCAAAGACTGGACGCCGGCACAACACGATGCGTTGCGGGTGGCGGCATCTATCGACGGGCTGCAAGCCAAGGTCACAGGCATCAACATGCACGATATCGCGCGCGAGGCGGTGGCCCTGTCAGAAGCCGGGCTGCAAGCACGCGCGAAGCCGGGAGCCGGTGGCATGGTCCCAGACGAAACCCATTTCCTCAGCGCGCTGAAGGAAAGCATTGAGACGGGTAAAGTCCCCGCCGACGAACTGCTCGAAGATTATCATGGCAAATGGAACGGCGACCTGACCCAGATCTACGCCGATTACAGTTACTAAACGGGCGCGTCAGGCGTATCAGTCTGACCCAGCACGCGGCTACGATAGAGCGCTTTCAGCTCAGCTTTCTGTGCTTCTTTCAGGCGTGCTTGTTCTTCAGGCGTTTTCTCAAACAGGCATGCGTAGGCTGCCAAAGAGTTTTCTGACGTTTTGCGTTTGGGTGCGCCGGTGACGGGCGTAACACTGCTTTCACCATAGCTGTTATAGTCGCGATCCGAGGGCAGCAGCATGAAAAACAGGTGCATGAAGGCTGCAACGAAGGGGGTCGCAACTGTGCCTATCATCGCAATCAGGAGTTGGCCGCCCATCAAGGGTTGCTCTTTCAGGCTTTGACCGAACTGCGATGCGGCGGTTCCCATTTCGACACTTTCGGTGCGCGCCATAACTTCCGAAAGCATGCCCCATATTGCGTCCCAGCCAATCGCGTCCAAAACCGCAGCGGAGGCGAAAGCCGCAGGCCAGACGTTGCTCGTGTCGCCCAGAACCAAAGCGGCACCAATCGCCATCAGCGTTACGACTTCTCCTCCGGTGCCCAAACCGCCACTGGCAAAACTGGACGACAAAACGGTCGATCCGATTCCCATCATCAATACAAGGCCGGAAACAAGCGAGATGAGGGGCAAGTTCGCCCATTTCCCGCTGCGTCCGCTGTCATGCAACCGTCGCACCGTCAGGGACAGACGCGGCACCGCAGTCAGTCCAAATAGAAGGATGGAATCGTAATAAAGCGGGTTCAGAGGCGGCACTTCACGCCGCAGCAAGAATTCCCAGAATTCTTTCAAATCACCGACAAAGGCAAAAATGATTGTGGCCCAGATCACCGGCATCACACACCAGTATTCTAAGGGCGTGGCGCGGTCCCAGAAATTGAACGACCGAAAAACGAAGTTTTCGAAATAGGAAAAGACTTTACGCACGGCCCGTGCCCCCGATCTGTAGCAGAAATCAAAGTCTCCGGGAAAATCGGCGAGATTTGGGCGTTTCCTTGGTCTTAGTTTTGCGTATCCCGATGTTCAGCTAACTCTTGCAGTCAAAACCTTGAATGCAATCGCCCCGAACGCGAGCGCAAAGAAAGTTTCGAACACCCGTTTTGCACGGGTGTATGCGGCGGTCATCGGTCTTGAGGAAAAGATGACCGCATAGAGGTGAAACATGATCATGCTTTGCACACCAACAGCCAGGATCACCATAATCAGCGCGCTTGGGGGCGTCCCTGGTGGTACACCGATGGCGTAAAGAGCGCCAAAAAAGAGCACTGCCTTGGGGTTCGTGAGGTGCAATGCTAGCCCCTTGGTGTAGGCGCGTCGCGGCGTGGTCGGGGGCAAGGGTTTGGTTGCCAGTCTGTTGCCAGCCCAAGCAGACCGCGCGGCTTTGATGGCAAGCCACATGAGGTATCCTGCGCCAAAATAGCGGATGACCTCGAACACCCAGGCATTCGCGGCCATCACAGCACCCAATCCGAAAGCGGCTGAGACGGACCATATGAATGATCCTGTTGTAACACCTGACGCGAGAGCCAGTCCTGTGTTTCGGCCAGACGACATAGACGTACCCGCGATGGCAAGCGTCGCGGGTCCGGGGCTGCCTGCGGCCAGAAATGCCGCAAAAAGGATAACTGGGAAATTGACATCGGTCATGGTTCATCGCTTTCGTCGACGATGAAGGCGCGTACGAAGGCAATAATCTTGGCGCTTGGCATCTCGCATGGATTAAGCTGCGGTCCGGAGGTCAGATCGTACAGGTTGACGCTGATGTAGTCCTGTCCGCCCAGTTCTTCGGCCACAAGCTTGATCGCACGGCCTGCGCTGAACTGGCTACGGGTCGCAACATAGCGTTTTCCCGCAGCACGACCCGTACAAGTTCCGGGCGGGAAAGTCCTGATGCGGTCAGCCACGTCTTGTGGGGGTGTCACCCTTTTTGGCCGATCTTGGGTTCGGTCCCTGCTTTGATCCGAATGATGTTAGACCGATGGCGGACGTAAAGGATGATGGTCAAAGCAATGCCCAACAGCAGGGCGTAGCCATAGCCCAGCACGACCAGCAGAATTGTCGAACCGGAGGCAGCGGCCAATCCCCCCATGGAAGACACCCGGGTAATTGCCGCCGCAAGAAGCCACAGGATGCAGCAGCCGATTCCCACGGGCCATGCCAACGCCAGCATAATGCCCAGAAACGTTGCTACGCCCTTGCCACCCTGAAACCGCAGCCAAACCGGATAGCAATGCCCCAGCATCGCGAAGAGGGCTGCAACCTGCACGGCATCCTCAGCGGCGATCATCCTGGCAAGCAGAATCGCCACGGCCCCCTTGGCCGCATCCAGCAGCAGCGTCAGCGCGGCGGCCTTTTTGCTGCCTGTCCGCAGAACGTTCGTGGCGCCGATATTGCCAGAACCGATATCGCGCAGATTGCCCAGACCCATCACCCGGGTCAGCAGAATGCCGTAAGGGATCGACCCCATAAGATATCCCACGACAGCCCAAATAATCAGGACAGTCGTAGAGGATTCAATTGGTGGCATCAGGGTCTCTCAAAAACACGATTTCCGGCAACAAAAGTTTGCAGCACCTTACCTTGCATGCGCATGCCGTCAAACGGGGTATTGCGCGATTTTGACTTCAGTGTTGCGCGATCCAGAACAAACGGGGCATCGGCATCAAACAGGACAAGATCGGCTGGTGCACCAACGCTCAGCCGACCGCTGGGCAGGCCCAGACGTTTCGCCGGGTTCAGCGATAACGCGCGCCATAGCGTGGGCAGGTCCATCAGTTCAGCGTGGACAAGACGCATGGCCGCAGGCAACAGCGTTTCAAGTCCGACCGCACCGGAGGCCGCTTCTTCGAAGGGCAACCGTTTGGATTCCTCATCCTGCGGCGTGTGCATCGACGATATGATATCGATCAGACCGGATGCGACAGCGTCGGCCACTGCCAGTCGGTCATCCTCATCCCGCAGCGGTGGTTTCAATTTAAAGAACGTTCGGTAATCGGCCACGTCCAGCGCATTCAGCGTCAAATGGTGAATCCCGACCCCTGCGGTGATGTCCAGCCCATTTTTCTTGGCCCGCGCCAATGCGGGCAGGGCGCGTGCTGTTGTGATCTGGTCTGCGTGGTATTTTGCACCGGTCATTTCGATCAGCGCAATGTCCCGGTCCAGTCCCATTCGCTCTGCCATAGGCGACACGGCAGGCAGTCCCCGGAGCGAGGCAAACTTGCCCGATGTTGCAGCCGCGCCCTCGCTCAGGATCGGTTCTTGCGGATGCGCGATGACCAGCGCGCCAAGGCTGCGCGCATAGGTCAGCGCACGTGAAAACACCTTGGTATCGCTGATCACGCGGTCGCAATCGGTGAAGGCTGCCGCACCTGCGTCCATCAGAAAACCAATTTCGGTCATCTCTCGGCCTTCGCGGCCTTTGGTCAGGGCGGCCATTGGCACCACGTTGACGGGGGCCACTTCATTGGCGCGGCGGGTGACAAACTCCAGCACTTCGGGGCTGTCGATAGCCGGCGCCGTGTCAGGCCGGGTAACCATCGTGGTGACGCCCCCGGCCGCAGCGGCAAGGCCAGCTGAACGATAGCTTTCCTTGTGCCGTTCGCCCGGTTCGCACACCTTTACACCCAGATCGACGATGCCGGGTGCGAGGTATTTCCCGTTGCAGTCAATGGTCTGTGCCTGTTCAGGCAGCGGAGCCATGTCTGTGCTGATCTGACTGATTTTGCCGTTCGCAATGCTCAGGGTGCCAGTGACGATCTGGCCCGCTTCGGGGTCGATCAGCTTGGCATTGATGAAATGCAGCGTCATGGCGGGCCTTCGGTCTGGAATGCTGGTTACATCCTCTTGCCTGAAATGACGCGGCGAACCAAGGGGGGTTTTGATCTTAGCTTGCGCGCGGTCCCCGTGCCGCGTCAATCTGCTCGGCTGTCTGGATCGGGAAGGGCAAGTAGCGGATCGCAATACGCTGGCCGGATTTGAGTTTCACAATCACCCGCCCGCCAAATTGGTGTTTTGCGGATACAACCTCGGACAGGGGGACGTGCGACCGTCCGTCCGGACCGTCATGGATCAGTTGCCCTTCGCTAAGTTGCCACCGGTCTGTTCGTGCATTGCGCCAACGCATCACGTCTTCGATCACAAAGCCAAGGGTCAGGATGAAGGCTACTGTAAAGGCCCAGCCTATGGGCAGACTGGCGAAGGCAGAAAACGTAATGGCAACGGCGGAAAGGCCAGCGAAGGTCAATACAGATGACAAAAGCACGCGCCTTAGGAAAACAGTACGCGATGGTGCCCAGGTAATGCCGTCCGCCGCTATCCAATCCACAGCATCAGGCCCACGATTCCGAAAGCGACGATAAGCGCGATCATCGCGATGCGACCGGACATCTTTGGATCAGGCTTTGGTTCTTGCATCACATGTGTCCTTTGCTGTTCGTGACCTACACTGCGCATAACCTATCAAAAGAATGCCCACCACAGAACAAGGATGAACAGCAGTGCGAGCACCGCGACAACCAACGACCCTTTGCCACGACGATCCGGTGCCTTTGCCGGTGTGACGTCTGGCTCTCCGGTGTAGGGTTGGGCGCTTTCGGCTTGCAGGTCGATGACGTCATCATTCGTAGGCGTTTGCGAGTAGGTCCCGATCAAGGTGAGCTCCGGTGCAGGGGACAGAGTGACGCCCTGACCACCGAAAGCAGATGAATGCACCAGCATCACCCAACCGCTCAGCGCAGAGAGCTTGGTTCGGTCACGCTTCAGTTGCTCTTCCTGCGCATCAATTCCTTCGCGCAGGTATCCCGCCAGTCCCAAATCACCCAAATCTGAAAGGGAAAAAACCTCGACACCGCTGCTGTTCAGTGTCTCGACCCCCAGCAGAGCCTGCTGCTGGTCCGGGTCATCTCCCAGGGCACGCGCCTTGTCTTCTGGCATAGATAGGCTGAACAGCCGGGTGGTCCCTTGTTCGTGACGCGGTATCTTTATCATGGCCGTGGTCCTTTCAGGCTGGTTCCATCGTAGAGGAACGCAGATTGCGGGCCAAAAGGTCCATAACGGCCATACGCACCGCCACACCCATTTCTACCTGATCCTGAATAACGCTGCGATTGATGTCGTCGGCAAGCGTTCCGTCAATCTCAATCCCGCGGTTCATCGGGCCGGGGTGCATGACAATCGCGTCATCCGCCGCATGGGCCAGTTTTTCCGCGTCCAGCCCGTAGCGGTGGTAATACTCACGCTCTGACGGGATAAACCCGCCATCCATGCGTTCGCGCTGCAAGCGCAGCATCATGACCACATCGACGTCCTTCAGGCCTTCTTCCATATTGTCAAAGACTTCTACGCCGAACTCGGAAATGCCTGATGGCATAAGCGTCGGCGGACCAATCAGCCGGATGCGGTTCTCCATCTTGCCCAGCAACATGATGTTTGACCGCGCCACCCGGCTGTGCGCGATATCGCCGCAAATCGCGATGCTCAGGCGGTGCAAACGGCCCTTCGCACGCCGGATTGTCAGCGCATCCAGCAACGCCTGCGTGGGATGCTCGTGTCGCCCGTCGCCCGCATTCAGCACAGCGCAATTTACCTTTTGCGCCAGCAGGTCCACTGCACCCGACTGCGGATGGCGGACCACCAGCAGGTCCAGGTGCATGGCGTTCAGCGTCAGGGCCGTGTCGATCAGAGTTTCACCCTTCTTGATGGAGGACGCCTGCATCGCCATGTTCATCACATCCGCGCCCAGCCGTTTGCCCGCGATTTCAAAGCTGGCCTGCGTGCGGGTGGAGTTCTCAAAGAACATGTTGATCTGCGTCAGCCCCGTCAGCGCGTCCGCATGTTTATCGGGGCGGCGGTTCAGATCGGCGTAGGTATCGGCCAGATCAAGGATCGCGGTGATATCGCTTTGGCTAAGGTGTTCGATGCCAAGCAGATGGCGGTGAGCGAAAGTCATGAAAGCGCAACCCCTGATGCTGTTGAGGTCTTATAAAGGTCCGGATGCAGCGGCGGCAAGGCGCCGCGACAGTTTACGGTCTCGCGCGATGAGGGATTTAGCTCGGCTGCGTTGGGCGGTACGCTGCATGTATGGAATCAACCAGTTTTCATCATGACCTTGCCCTGCTTGACTGGCAGATTGAACTTGGCGCGACCGAGGCGATCGGGGATGCACCAGTCAACCGCTATGATGTGCCCGCGGCAGTGGAAAAGCCAAAGAAAGCATCCTCGCCTGCGGCCACGCCGATGAATGCTGAGCCCGCAAAGGTGGATGCTGTCGCCGTTGCCGAACAGGCTGCAATGGCTGCACAAACACTAGAGGAACTGCGTGCGGCGATGGCGGCTTACGAGCATTGTGACCTCAAGAAAGGCGCGCGCAATCTTGTTTTCTCTGATGGTGTGCCGGGCGCGCGCGTCATGCTGGTGGGCGAAGCGCCGGGCCGCGATGAGGACCGCGAAGGCCGTCCTTTCGTGGGCCGGGCCGGACAACTGCTGGACAAGATGCTTGCCGCGATCAACATGGGTCGTGCCGATGAACAGGCCCCGGTCTATATCACCAACGTCCTGCCATGGCGCCCGCCCCAGAACCGCGATCCCAAGCCTGATGAAATCGCGATGATGAAACCGTTTCTGCTGCGCCATATTGAACTAGCCGCGCCCGAGGTGCTGGTCATCGTCGGAAATTGGTCGTGTCAGGCCCTGCTGGGCAAACGCGGCATCACCCGCCTGCGCGGCATCTGGACCGAAGCGGCAGGCCGCCCGGCGATACCGATGTTCCACCCGGCCTACCTGCTGCGCTCACCAGAGTTCAAACGCGAGGCATGGGCCGATTTGCTGAACCTTCAGGCCAAACTGAATGAGAAGGAGACCCCATGAGCCGCATTGATGAAACGATGGAATTCATTCCGGTCCGCATCGCGGTTCTGACCGTTTCAGACACGCGCGACCGGTCTCAGGACAAATCTGGCGATGTGCTGCAATCGCGGATCGAGGACGCGGGTCACACGCTTGTTGAACGGCACATTCTGCCTGACGAGCGGGATCAGATCGCTGATCAATTGCGCTTGTGGTGTGCGGATGACGGTATCGATGTGGTGATCAGCGCAGGCGGCACCGGTTTGACGGGCCGCGATGTGTCGGTCGAGGCACACCGTGATGTCTATGAGAAAGAGATCGACGCGTTCGGTACGGTGTTCACGATCGTTTCCATGCAAAAGATCGGCACCTCTGCGGTACAAAGTCGCGCTACCGGTGGCGTCGCTAACGGCACCTACCTCTTTGCCTTGCCCGGATCGCCGGGTGCCTGCAAGGACGCGTGGGATGAAATCCTGCAAAAGCAGCTTGATTACCGCCACCGCCCCTGCAATTTCGTGGAAATCATGCCGCGACTGGATGAACATCGGCGTCGCAAATAATAAAATTTGCTATGCGGCGACGGAAAAATGCCCCATCCCCGTTCAATAGCTATGACTTGGTATTTTCTGACGGGCTATTAAGTTAGTTTGCTGAGACTTCTTTGAAAGATAGGACGAAGATGCGGTTTCTGCGTCAAAGCATGATTGGCCTTTTCCTGGCGGCAATGACGCTGGGCCTGCTGGTTTTTGCTATTACGCTGATTGGTGACGCGGTGCGTGAACGCATGGCGGATGGTCCAAAGGGGCCGACAGCGCGGGAACGTATTTTTGCAGTCAACGTGATCAACGCCAGCGCATCTGATGTGATGCCGGTGCTTGAGACTTTTGGAGAGGTTCAAAGCCGCCGCCAGCTTGAACTGCGCGCGGCAGATGGCGGTCGCGTGATCGAGCTGGCTGATGGGTTTGAGGACGGGGGTACCGTGATGGCCGGTCAGGTGCTGGTTCGGCTTGATCCCGCAGATGCACAATCTGCCGTGGACCGTGCTGCCAGCGATGTTCTGGATGCCGAGGCTGAGGGGCGCGATGCGGCGCGGTCGCTGGTGCTGGCGCGTGACGAATTGGCCGCCTCTGCAGAACAGGCGGCCCTGCGCGAGCGTGCTTTTGAGCGGCAACGCGATCTTGCTGAACGCGGCGTTGGCACGGCCAGCCTGACCGAGACCGCAGAGCTTGCGGCATCGCAAGCGCGGCAGGCCGTTGTTTCCCGCCGCCAGGCGGTTGCGCAGGCAGAGGCGCGGGTGGATCAGGCCGCAACCCGTCTGGCGCGAGCCAAGATTGCACGCGGCGAGGCTGAACGGCGTCTTGAAGACACAGTGCTGAGAGCACCTTTCGACGGGACCCTGTCCGCCACGGATGTGATCGTCGGTCGTCTGGTTTCCCCCAATGAGCGTTTGGCTGAATTGATTGATCCCAACGATCTGGAGGTGTCATTTCGTCTTTCCAACGCGCAATATGCGCGTTTGCTGGATGAAGACGGGCAGTTGATCCGTGCGGATATAAACGCCACGCTGGATGCAGCGGGTGTGGACCTTGTGGCCAAGGGGCGCATCAGCCGTGCAAGCGCTGCCGCGGGCGAAGGCGCGACGGGGCGGCTGATATTCGCCCTCCTGGACAGCGCCAAGGGCTTCAAGCCCGGTGACTTCGTCACGGTCCGCGTGCAGGAACCGGTGCTTGAAAACGTAGTGCGTTTGCCTGCCTCAGCCATCGGGGCCGACAGTCAGGTTCTGGTGCTCGACAGCGAGAACCGGCTGGAAGCGATCCCTGTTGAGATGTTGCGCCGACAGGGGGATGACGTGTTGGTCCGTGGCCCAATCGTCGGACGTCAGTTGGTAGAGGCACGCTCGCCCCTGCTGGGGGCCGGCATCGCGGTAAAACCATTGCAGCGCGACACCCCGATTTCCAGCGAACCCGAGATGCTGGAGCTTTCAGAGGAGCGCCGTGCTCGCCTCGTGGCCTTTGTGGAAGCCAACGATAGAATGCCTGAAGAGGCCAAGGCGCGGGTGCTAGCAAGACTGGCGCAGCCACGGGTGCCCGCAAACATGGTCGCCCGTATCGAAAGCCGGATGGGGGGCTAGGGCGTGATACGCAAAATTCCCGGTGCCGCAGGCGGGGTTCTATCCTACTTCGTGCGTCACCGAACGGCGGCAAACCTTCTTTTGCTGGTGTTGCTGGTAGCGGGGGTCGTTTCCGCGCCGAATATGCGGGCGCAGTTCTTTCCCGATGTGATCGTTGATAACGTGACGGTCACAACCGTGTGGACCGGGGCCGGGGCCGAGGACGTTGACGCGGCAATCGTGCAAGTCCTGGAGCCGGCGCTGCTGTCGGTCGAGGGCGTGGAGAGCTCTTCAAGTACCTCGCGCGAGGGCCGGGGTATCGTGTCCCTGGATTTTGAGCCGGGCTGGGACATGGCGCGGGCGGCCAACGATGTGCAAACGGCAGTGGATGCCATCACCACATTGCCGGAAGAGGCCGAAGACCCCTCCGTCAGACGGGGTGCGTGGCGCGACCGGGTGACGGATGTGGTGATCACCGGGCCGCTTGCGCCAGAACAGTTGGGACGGTTTGCCGACGAATTTGTCACGCGCCTTTTCGCGGCAGGTGTAACCCGGACAACGATACAGGGCGTCGCCGCGCCACAGACTCTCGTCGAAGTGCCTTCAGCCAAGCTGATCGCTTATGACGTCAGCATGGCCGACATCGCGGCTGCCATTGCCGAAGAAGTAGATGCCGACCCCGCTGGTGATGTGACCGGGGCCAACGCGCGGGTGCGCACCGGCATCGCCAAGAGGTCCGCCCGAGAGATTGCAAGCATTGTGCTGCGCTCCAACCCTGACGGATCCAAGCTGACGGTTGGCGATATCGCGATCGTTCGTCAGGAAGGTGTCGACCGCGAACGCAGTTTCTTTGTTGGGCCTGATCCGGCGATATCCGTTCGCGTGGACCGTTCTGACCGGGGTGACGCCATCGGCATTCAGGAAGACGTCGAACGTGTCGCCGCTGAGTTGCAGGCAAGTCTGCCTGCCAGTGTCACGCTGGAGCTGATCCGCACGCGGGCTGCTGCGATTACAGGCCGCCTCGACATCCTTATCGACAATGGATTGATGGGCCTTGGCCTTGTGATTTGCCTGCTGTTTCTATTCCTAAATGCGCGGACCGCGTTCTGGGTCGCCGCAGGGATCCCGGTTGCGATGGGGGCCGCGATTGCCCTGATGTATCTGGGCGGGCTGACGATCAATATGGTCTCTCTTTTTGGGTTGATCATCACGCTGGGCATCGTGGTGGATGACGCAATTGTTGTGGGCGAACACACTGACCATCGTTTTCGCATGGGCGAAACTGCGATGCAGGCGGCAGAGAATGCCGCCAATCGGATGGCCATGCCGGTCTTTGCCGCCACGCTGACAACAATCATTGCGTTTTTCGGTCTGGTTGCCGTGGGGGGGCGTTTTGGCGATCTGATCCGCGATATCCCTTTCACCGTGATTGCGGTTCTGGCGGCATCACTGGTCGAATGTTTCCTCATTTTGCCCAACCACATGGCCCACGCAATGAAGGCGGCAGACAAGCGGCATTGGTATGATGTGCCAAGCCGTGTGGTGAACACGGGTTTCGTCTGGCTCCGGGAAAAGGCGTTTCGACCTTTCATGGCCGGGGTGATCAAGGCGCGATATGTGGTTTTGGCGAGCGTTGTTGTCGTCCTCGCTTCACAAGCTGCGCTTTTCATTAAGGGCGATGTCCAATGGCGCTTTTTCAATGCGCCTGAGCGCGGGTCGGTCACGGGTAACTTCATCATGGCCGAAGGGGCTACACGCAGCGATACCCTTGCCATGATGCGCGAAATGCAGCGTGCGACCGAAGAATTGGGCGCGGAATATGAAGAACGCCATGGCACCAACCCGCTTGATTACGTGATCGCGCAAATCGGCGGCAATTCCGGCTACGGCCTTGCAGGCGCGGACAACAAGGACAACGATCTGCTTGGCGGGATCTCGATTGAATTGATTGACGCTGACCTGCGCCCCTATTCCAGTTTTGCCTTCGTGGGGGAATTGCAGGACCGCGTGGTGCAGCATCCGCTGGCTGAAACCGTCAGCTTCCGGGGCTGGCGTTCCGGGCCTGGCGGTGATGCACTCGACGTTCAGTTCTACGGGGCGGATACTGATACGCTCAAGGCGGCCTCAGAAGACCTGCAAGACGCGCTAAGGCTCTACCCGGAGGTCAGCGCGGTGCAGGACAATCTGGCATATGACAAGGAGGAACTGATCCTTGATCTGACCCCGCAGGGGCAGGCGCTGGGCTTTACCATCGACACGCTGGGTCGGGCGCTGCGCCACCGCTTGGGCGGGATCGAGGCGGCGACCTATCCCGAAGGACCGCGTTCAGCCACGATTCGGGTGGAACTGCCCGAAGGAGAATTGACCGCCGATTTCCTCGACCGTACGCAGATGCGGACGCCGGATGGTCTGTATGTGCCGCTGGCAGATATCGTGAGCGTGGAACGCCGCACCGGATTTTCAACGGTGCGGCGCGAGAATGGTATCCGCCTGATTTCGGTCACTGGTGATATCTCCGAAGACGATCCGTCCCGTGCGACCGAAGTTCAGGATGCCCTGCAAAATGATATCCTGCCGCGCATTGCGTCGGAACGTCAGGTGGAATTCCGGCTGGCTGGGTTAAGCGAACAGGAGGACGAATTCCTCAATGATGCCATGACCGGTCTGATCCTGTGTCTGACCGGCATCTACTTTGTATTGGCTTGGGTCTTTGGCAGCTGGACGCGCCCGCTGGTGGTGATGGCGATCATTCCTTTCGGGCTGGTCGGCACGATTTACGGTCATAATCTATGGGATGTTCCGCTGAGTATGTTCACGGTCGTGGGGCTCGTGGGCATGACGGGCATTATCATCAACGATTCAATCGTGCTGGTAACGACCATCGACGAATACGCAGAAACGCGCGGCCTCATTCCTTCGATCATCGATGGCGCAGCAGACCGGTTGCGACCGGTCATGCTGACCACGATGACGACCGTGCTGGGCATGGCGCCCCTGCTTTACGAGCAAAGCCAGCAGGCCCAGTTCCTTAAACCCACGGTGATCACGCTGGTCTACGGTCTGGGATTTGGCATGGTGCTGGTACTTTTGGTCGTGCCTGCGCTGGTTGCGACGCAGCACGATTTCTCGCGTCAGATTGCGGCCATGCGGCGCGGGGTGCGCGCCCCGGTGAACGCGATGCGGTTTGGATTGGTTTTGTTGTGGGCGATGATTATCGGATGGGGCGCACTGACATTGGGTTGGGCGGCTTGGTATGATGCGCTGCACCCTGCATTTGCTGCCGCGCTGCCATTGCTGCAAAGCCTGTCTCCGATGACGGGAGCTCTGTTGCTATTTATCGCCGGTACGGCAGGCGTTGCGTTAGCTGGTTATGTGATTGCCGCGCTGTCCTTTGCGATCTTGCGTGGCCGCAGCATAAGCTGATCACTCGGGCGGGCAGCCCTTGATATCGACTGCGTGTTTCCTGCCCAGCACGGTGATCCGGATTTCAGAGCGGTCAAGAGCAACTGGCCCGTTCCCGCTTGCCATCATCTCGCCCTGCGCTGTCAGTGTTTTGCCGCTGCGTTTGGTACGTGTTTCACTCATCCAGAGGCCCGGCTGGCCGGGCTCAATGATAACGACCTCGTCACCACCTGTGGACGGCAGGGCAAGTGTGGCCCGAATGGACATCCCGTCCGCCGTAACGCTCAACGCGCAGGTGGCCGAGGTCACGCCCGCTTCCTTTGCGGTATAGGGCTGTGCCGCGAGCGCCGCCGCAATGGCTGGCGTTGGCTTGGTATTAGTGTCGTCTATGACAGCGGTCAGTGTCATCTGATGTGGCACGCAAATGTCGCTGCACACGCCGATGTCGAGGTTCGCTGTGATCGTCATGGGCAGGCCCGCGCGTGAAGGGGCCAATGTAATCGGCAGGATCAAATCACCAGAATATCCGATGGTGCGCATTCCCGCGGTCAGAAACACCTCTGGGGCAGGCCAGGTGATGCCCACACCGCGAAGGTTGTCAGAGCCTGACCAGTCAAAATATGGCGGGATGCCCGCATCACCGGGCGTGCGCCAATACGTCTTCCATCCGGGGGCCAGTGTCAGCCGCAAGGCTGCTATCCGCGTGCCATCAGGCTGCTGCCAGCCGGTCAGTATTTCGCCCTTCACGGGCGTCTCGAAACGGTCGCCAGCGGCAAGCGGCAGGGCCGTGGCGCATCCAAGGGCAAGGGCTGTTAGGAAACGGGTTATCATGACCCCTAGATGGGCTATCTGACGCACTCTGCCAAGTCACGTTTGCATCAGCCATGTTTCGCATCGGATCGAAAGACCGATGCCAATGGCCTTGCATGGTGCAGCTGGGACAGGCATCCTTGGCGCAAAGATGTTCCCAAACACGGGCGACCCAATGAGCCAAGAGGCGCTTTCTCTGACCGGTAAACTGTTGATCGCGATGCCCGGCATGGGCGATCCACGCTTTGCGCATACGGTTGTCTTTCTGACCTCCCATTCAGAAGAAGGCACGATGGGGCTTGTGATCAATAAGCCAGCCACCGGTGTCAGCCTGTCTAACGTACTCGACCAACTCTCAGAAGAGGCCAGTCCGGCTAAACGCCAACTTGCCGTTCACTTTGGCGGTCCGGTTGAGACGGGGCGCGGCTTTGTCCTGCATTCGGACGAATACCGCTCTGCCATGCAGACGCTGGTCATTCCGGGCGGTTTCGCCCTGACTGCGACGCTGGATGTGTTAGAGGATATTGCAGAAGACCGTGGGCCGGCACATGCACTTTTGACGCTCGGCTATGCAGGCTGGGGGCCGGGACAGCTTGACGGAGAGATTGCCCAGAATGGCTGGCTTACAGCCGACGCCACGCAGGAACTGGTCTTTGACCTGCCCGATGCCGAGAAATGGGAAGCCGCGCTGCGCTCGCTCGGGATTGACCCCTTGGTACTGTCGGCCTCTGCGGGACGGGCATGACGGCTATCGCGGTGCCGCTGCGCGTTTCAGCCGATCATTGATCGCACGACCCAAGCCGGTGTTTGGTATGGGCGCCACGGCGATGGGCAGTTGCCGTGCATCCAACTGGTGCAGGAATTCGAACAGATTTGCCGCTGCTTCGGTGAGGTCACCTGTTGGCGACAGGTTCAGATCACCAGCAACCGCGCCAAAACCCAACATCACTTCACCGGGCCGTCGATTTTTTGCGTTCAGCCGAACGGTTGCGCCGGGCGCATAGTGCGATGTCAATTGACCCGGCGCGGTGATTTCTGACCCGGTCGCCTGACCCAAGGGGTGGCCCAAAGCTTGCTCAATCACTTCCTCAGGCAAGCCGCCTGCACGAAGCAATACCGGCTCTGGCCCGACAAGTCCGACGATGGTGCTCTCCAACCCGACAGGGCAGGGGCCGTCATCCAGCACTGCCGCAATCTTGCCATCCAGCCCTGACAGCACGTGATCGGCCGTGGTCGCGCTGATCCGCCCCGATGGATTTGCAGAGGGGGCTGCCACCGGTCCATCAAAGTTCTGCAACAGCGCATGTGCTGTTGGATGCGCTGGCACCCGGATCGCTACCGTGTCCAGACCGGCGGTGACCAGACCAGACAGCCCGTGTCCGTCCTTCAGCGGCAAGACCAATGTCAGCGGACCAGGCCAAAAGGCGCTTGCCAGAACCTCGGCCACATCCGACCAGTGCACATAGCTGCGCGCCTGTGCGATATCCGCCACGTGAACGATCAGCGGATTGAAAGTGGGTCTGCCTTTGGCTTCAAAAACCTGCGCCACTGCCGTGCCGTTGCAGGCATCTGCCCCAAGGCCGTAAACCGTTTCAGTGGGGAACGATACCAGCAACCCTTGGCGCAAAAGCGCTGCCGCTTCCTCGATCCCACCTGTGTTCGGTGAAAGTCTGCGTGTCTTCATCGGCTCTTTGCCCTCGTGACGCGGCGTTTTGATTGCGGGTGGCAAGCGTGTCGTTTCATGCTACTTCGCAAGTTGCCCTTAGCAGGGCTATGTCCGGCTTGCCAAGCCATCCGACCCCTTTCCACAGGAGACCCCGCATGCCTTACCGTGCTGCTGTTGATGAGTTTAGCTTCATGTTCGACCACCTTCTGGACGCGCCAGCGCTTCGGAAGACGGAGAAATTCGCAGAGGCCACAAGCGACGTCACGAACGCCATCCTGTCTGAGGCGGGCAAGCTCTGTGACGAAGTTCTGGCACCGCTGCAACGGGCGGGTGACCTGCATCCGGCACGGCTTGAGAATGGGGTGGTGCGCACGTCCCCCGGTTTTGACGAAGGGTGGAAGGCCATCGCGGAAGGTGGTTGGATCGGGATGTCGGCCGACCCCGAATACGGGGGCATGGGCCTGCCGATGATCCTGACGAGTGCGGTGAACGAGATGATGTCGGGAGCCTGCCTGTCGCTTCAGCTTGCGCCCCTGATGGGTCAGGGCCAGATCGAGGCGCTGGAGCACCACGCCAGCGACGAGATCAAGGCGCTTTACCTGCCCAAGCTGATCTCGGGCGAATGGACCGGCACCATGAACCTGACTGAGCCGCAGGCCGGTTCGGATGTCGGCGCCCTGAAGACCAAGGCGGAGGCGAACGGCGACGGCACCTACAACATCTCAGGGCAGAAGATCTACATCACCTGGGGCGATCATGACCTTGCGGAGAACGTCTGCCACCTTGTTCTGGCGCGTCTGCCAGATGCGCCTGAGGGGACGAAGGGCATCAGCCTGTTCATTGTTCCTAAATTCGTGCCGAACGAAGACGGTTCAGTCGGCCCGCGCAACGGCGTGACAACTGTGAGCCTTGAGCACAAGATGGGTATTCACGGCTCGCCTACTGCGGTGCTGCAATACGAAAACGCCAGGGGCTGGTTGATCGGCCCGGAGCAGGGAGGCATGGCCGCGATGTTCACGATGATGAACAACGCGCGTCTTGGCGTGGGTGGACAGGGCATCGGCGTGGCCGAGGCCGCGTTTCAGCACGCGATGGCCTATGCGCTGGAGCGCAAGCAGGGCAAGTCGATCCACGGGTTCACCATCGCCGCCCATGCGGATGTGCGGCGGATGCTGATGACGATGAAGGCGGATGTCTTTGCCGCGCGGGCGATCGCGCTTAGCTGTGCAATGGCCATCGATATGGAGGAAGCAACCGGTGATGCTGGCTGGGCGGCTCGCGCAGCCTTTTTCACCCCCATCGCCAAGGCTTTCGGCACTGAGGTTGGTATCCGCGTGGCTGATATCGGCATTCAGGTGCATGGTGGTATGGGTTTCGTCGAGGAGACGGGTGCCGCACAGTTCCTGCGCGATGTACGGGTCACTGCGATCTACGAGGGCACCAACGGCATTCAGGCAATGGACCTTGTCGCGCGCAAGATGATGGACGGCGGTGAAATGGCGTCGCGCATCTTGGACGAAATCGAAGAGGGCGCCGAGGCTGCCCGTGCTGATCTGCCCGAGATGGCTGAGGCAGTATGGCAAGCGAGCGAGACGCTGCGGGAAACGACCGACTGGCTTATCTCGCGGGACGATCTCACGGATCGCTTTGCGGGGGCGGTTCCCTATCTGAACTCCTTTGCCCGCGTGCTGGGCGCACATTTCCATCTGCAGGCCGCCATGGCTGACCAGGGTGGCCCGCGTGAGAAGCTGGCGCGGTTCTACGTGAACCGGCTGCTGCCGGAGCACGCGGCGCTACTGGAAACGGTGCGGATCGGTCAAGATGACCTTTACGCCATGGACCTAGACGAGTTGTCAGCCTGATGAATACTCAAGCACCAGCCGGTCTGCGCTATCCGTGGGAAACGCCGCCTGCCCATGGCAGCGAGGTCATCGAAGTGGCCGATGGCGTTCTGTGGCTGCGGATGCCGCTGCCGATGAAGCTCGATCATGTGAATATCTATGCGCTGGACGAAGGCGATAGCTGGACCATCATCGACACGGGATTTGCATCCAAGAAGTCCAAGGCGATCTGGGGGGAAGCCATTGCCGGTCCTTTGGGTGGCAAGCCTGTGAGCCGTGTCGTGGTCACGCACCACCATCCCGATCACGTCGGCTTGGCAGGCTGGTTTCAGACCGAACATGGTGCCGAACTGGTAACGACCCGAACCGCGTGGCTGACCGCGCGTATGCTGACGCTTGACGAACAGGAAGTGGCCCCGGCCGAGACGCTCAGCTTTTACCGTCAGTCCGGGATGGACAACGCGATCCTTGAAAAGCGCAGCACCGACCGCCCCTTCAATTTCGCCGACATCGTGTCTCCACTGCCGCTGGGCTATACCCGGATCAAGCAGGACGACACGATCAAGATGGGTGGCCGTACATGGGATATTCACATCGGTAACGGCCACGCCCCGGAACACGCGACGTTCTGGAGCAGGGATGACAATCTGGTGATCGCGGGCGATCAGATCCTCCCGTCGATCAGCCCCAACGTCGGTGTTTACCCGACCGAGCCCATGGCCGACCCCATCGGGGAATGGCTTGAGGCCTGCGAACGCCTTGCCCCGCTGGCGCGTGCGGATCATCTGGTGCTGGGTGGTCACAAGCTTCCCTTCACAGGTCTGCCCAAGCGGATGGAGCAGCTGATCGACAACCACCACGGCGCATTAAAGCGATTGTTGGGCTATATCGAGTCGCCCAAGGCAGCCTCGGAATGCTTTGCCCCGCTCTTCAAAAGAACAATAGGCGAGGCAGAATACGGGCTTGCTCTGGTTGAAGCGGTCGCGCATTTGAGCCACCTTTACCAAACAGGCGACGCCAGCCGCACGCTGCGCGAGACAGACGGCGCGTGGGTTTACCAGCGCAAGGGGTGATCGGACATGGACGACATGATCAAGACGGCGGCCGAAGCGATCGAGGCTGACGCTCTGCCGCGCATGTATGAGGCCCATTCTGATCCTGATCAGCGAAACGTGGTCCAGCAGGCGATCCCCAAGTGTGTCACTGACAAACCGGTCAGTCAGAAAAGCCCTGCCCAATGGGCGTATGAGCGCACGGTTCTTTACCTAAAGAACTTCGAAGAGCAGCTTGATAACGAGCATGAGGTCGCCATGGGCTTTGCAGGCGGCAACGCGGGCGTTTTGCGGATCGAAGGCATGGGATATTTTGATCCCGATATCGTGACCTTTTACGGATCAGATTCGGACGGTGCCCGCACGCAACTGGTGCAACACGTCAGCCAGCTCAGCGTCATTTTTCGCGCGCTGCCCAAAGCGGCCCCCGGCAAGGCCCCAAATCGCATTGGATTCAGGCTGGTTGAAGACCTTGAGAAAGCGCAGGGCGCGACATCCTGACCGGTAGGGTCGTCAAGTGGTTTGACCGCGTGACAGCGATGTGGAAATAAGATAATCAGCCGCAAACGACGCATTTGAGGGACAAAAAAATGGCCGATCACGAACATGGCAGCATGGACATCAAGACCCAGGAAAAGACCTTTGAAGGGTTCATGTCCTTCGTCACCAAGACCACTGTAGTGATTCTTGTTCTGCTGGTGCTGATGGCGCTCTTCATCCGCTGATCTTTAGGGCGGTCGTGACAAAAGGGGTGACCCCTGTGAAAAGACTGCTGGCACTGTTTGCTGCTCTGACCTTTGTTGCGGCCTGTTCGGTTGATAACAGCCCGGACAGTTCGCCCATAGCGGTGACAACAGCGGCCTATCGTGCGTCTGATCCACCAAGCATCACGCTCTTTACCATGATCAACAACCGTACGGGCGAGGGCGGGCACAGCGCGCTGATGGTGAACGCCTCGCAGCGGGTGATCTTTGACCCTGCCGGATCTTTCCGAGATGAACGCGTGGTTGAACGCGGTGATGTGCTATACGGGATCACGCCGGGTTGGCTGCAGGCCTACAAATCGGCCCATGCCCGATCCACATTCCACGTTGTCGCGCAGGAAATCCCCCTGACCAATGCGCAGGCTGAACAGGCGCTGCGTCTTGTTCAGGCCAACGGGTCTGTCGGCGGTGGGTTCTGTGCGCAATCTACCTCTTCGATCCTTGCCCAGATTGAGGGGTTGGAAAATACGCAGCGGACGTTCTTTCCGGTCAAGCTGATGGATCAGATCGCGAAACATCCCAACGTGATCACCACCAAGCTTTACGAAAACGATGACGGCGATATCGTCGCGGGCGTGCGCGCCGCTGTTCAGTCACAGGAATAAGTAAAGCATTCCATAAAGCGTGACGCCCCCGGCCAGCATCGCCGCCAATACGTTCTTTGTGATCAACCCCACTGACAAGGCCGCTGCAGCCGCGGCAAGGCGTGCCGGATCAGGTTCGCCACCTGTCGCTGCGGGCCAAAGGACTTGCGGGGCCACAAGCGCTGGCAGCACGGCAACCGCTGTGTAGCGCAGATGCCTGAGCAGCCATGCGGGCATGGGGCGATTGCCAACCAGGCCGGTAAAGACAAAACGCAGGAAAAAGCTGCCCAAACCCAGTCCAATGATCACGATCCATAGGGTTGTCCTGTCGATCATTGGCTCAGTTCCCTGCGCCGTTCCAGCCACAGCTCTGCCTGGGCACCTGCCACCATTCCCGCCACGCCTGCGATGATGATGCCAAGGGAAAACGGAACGCCGACGGCCAAAAGGCTCACCACCACGGCGACAAAGGCCGCAACGACATGGGCCAATGTGCGAAACATGGGTGCGATCATCGCCAGAAACGTGATGGGCAGCGCGAAATCGAGCGCCCAGCTGTCGGGGACCCGCGACCCCAACATCGCACCGACCACAGTGAAGATGTACCAAAGCGGGACGACCGGCGTGACAGCACCAAAGAAATACGCGATCCGCTGCGGCACCGTCATCTGCGGTTCTTTTTCAAACTGCGCGACGGAGACCATATAGGACTGGTCCACCGTCAAATAGGCGGCCAAGGCCCGCTGCCACAGCGGGGCTGACCCGATGTAGGGTGTCAGCGACGCCGAATACATCGCCATGCGCAGGTTCACCGCCAATGCCGAGGCAAGGACGATGATTGTCGGGGCATCCTCCTGCATCAGTTGCAGCGCTGTGAATTGCGCGGCCCCCGCAATGACAACCAAAGAGAACACGAGCGCTTCGATTACATTGAGTCCCGCCTCGACTGCCAGCAGCCCGAACAAGGTGGCAAATGGAATGATCACCAAAATGAACGGCAATCCGTCGACAACGCCCCGCAAATAGGCTGATTTCGGTGTGGTGGTGGCCATGGGAAATCCCTAGATTACGATGTACTCGTAACGGCATCGGCAGAGGGATACAATTGGCGCAGAACCTTGATATCGGCGATTACCTGATCGCACCTGAGCCAAGTGCGACGCGGCTGACGCGTGCGGTGCAGGGCGTTGACCACAATGGTGATGAAACAACCATCCGCGTCGTTGAAGAGCGCCCCTTGACGATTTTCCTGAACAAGCAGGAAATCGTAACAGCCATGACCATTGGCGATTATCCCGAATATCTCGCGCTCGGCTTTCTGCGCAACCAGCACATGGTGCGCGATGATGATGAGATCACGCGCGTCGATTACGACGAAGAGCTTGAGACAGTCGTCGTGCGCACCGCACGTAGCACCGACTATGAAGAAAAGATGCGCCGCAAGACCCGCACCAGTGGATGCGCCGTGGGAACCGTGTTTGGCGATATGATGGAAGGGCTTGGCGACGTCGTTCTGGCCGATACACCCGTACGCACCTCCTGGCTTTACGTGCTGTCCGCCAAGATCAATCGCACACCATCGCTTTATCTCGAGGCGGGCGCGATTCACGGCACGGTGCTTTGTCAGGGTGACCGCCCGCTTGTCTACATGGAAGACGTCGGGCGGCACAACGCGGTGGACAAGATCGCTGGCTGGATGCTGTCCGAAAAGGCAACTTCGGAAGATAAGATCCTTTATACCACGGGTCGCCTGACCTCTGAAATGGTGATCAAGACCGCGATGATGGGCATCCCGGTGCTGGCTTCCCGCTCCGGGTTCACCGCCTGGGGCGTGGAGATTGCCCAACAGGTCGGATTGACCTTGATCGGTCGCATGAAGGGGCAGCGGTTTGTCTGCCTCAGCGGTGAAGAACGGCTGATCCGCGACGCAGATCCGGCACAAGTCGCCGAGGAACCCAGACGGGCAGGCCGAAAGGGGTCGAAGACATGAAACAGCCGTACGGTGTGATCCTTGCGGGCGGATTGGCCACCCGCATGGGCGGGGGCGACAAGGGTATGCTGACGCTTGGCGGGCAAACGCTCTTGTCGCGCGTGATCGATCGGCTTGCCCCGCAAGTTGCGGGTCTGGCCCTGAACGCCAACGGGGATCCGTCGCGGTTTGCACAGTTTGAAATGCCCGTTATTGCCGACAGCATCGAAGGCTTTGCCGGGCCGCTTGCCGGTGTTCTCGCCGGGCTTGACTGGGTGGCCGCGCAAGGCGGGGAAACCCTTGTCACAGCCGCTGCCGACACCCCGTTTTTCCCTTGCGATCTGGTCCCGCAACTGCTGCTGAAAGGTGAAGGCATGGCGCACCCTCTGGTCCTTGCGGCGACCCCAGACCCCAAGCGCGGCACCGCGCGCCACCCGACATTTGGCCTCTGGCCGGTGGCGTTGCGCGATGATTTGCGCGCGGCCTTGAAGGGAGGGTTGCGCAAGGTGGTTCTGTGGACCGAAAAGCACGACGGGCGCGAGGCCCTGTTTCCCGATGAGGATGCGTTTTTTAACGTCAACACACCACAGGACCTGACCCGCGCGGAGACAATGCTATGAGGCTATACGGTATCGTCGGCTGGAAGAACGCGGGAAAGACCGGATTGATGGAGCGTCTGGTGACCGAAATCACGGGGCGCGGTTTCACCGTCTCGACCGTCAAGCACGCCCACCATACATTCGATGTGGATCACCCCGGCAAGGACAGTTTCCGGCACCGCGCCGCCGGGGCAAGCGAGGTTCTGCTGGCCTCGCGCAATCGTATCGCGTTGATGCAGGAATTGCGCGGCGCGGAGGAACCGGACCTGACGACGCTGCTGGCGCGACTGAGCCCCGTCGATCTTGTGCTGGTCGAAGGATACAAAAGAGACAGCCACCCCAAGGTCGAAGCGCATCGTGCCGAAACCGGTAATCCGCTGATCGCGCCTGACGATCTCACCGTGCGTGCCGTGGCAAGTGACGTGCCGCTGGATCTTGACCGCCCGGTCTTTGATTTGAACGACACCACCGCCGTCGCGGATTTCATCCTCGCAGAGGTCGGCCTGTGACGGCTTTCGACACAATCGTCATGGTCGATTGGTCGGGTGGCAATGACCGGGGTGCTGCCCCGAAAAAAGATGCAATCTGGGCCGGCGTAAATCGCGGCGGCGTTGCAGAAGACCCCGTTTATCTGCGCAACCGACAGGTCGCCGAAACCTGGCTGACCAACCTTTTGAGCCAGGAACGTGCCGCCGGTCGGCGCGTGCTGGCGGGCTTCGACTTCCCCTTTGGCTATCCTGCCGGGTTCGCCCGCGCGCTGACGGGATCGGATAACCCCATCGACCTTTGGCACTGGTTCGAAGAGCGTCTGGCTGACACTCCGACGGACAATAACCGGTTCGAATTGGCAGGGCAGATCAACTGCGCCGTCGGCCATGGACGGGGTCCATTTTGGTTCACGCCGCATGGCAAACAGGTTGAAGGGTTGCCCCCGAACAAGAAAGACTACGTCAACCCATTCTCCGAGAAACGCCAAAGCGAGACCTTGGCCAAGGGCGCATTCACCTGCTGGCAGATGGGCGGGGCAGGGGCCGTGGGGGGGCAGGTCTTCACCGGTCTGCCCGTACTTGCGCGGCTCAGACGCCAGTTTGCCGCCGCCGTATGGCCCTTTGATGAACTGAACCGGGATGTCGCTCTGGTTGAAATCTGGCCCTCGCTCACGGTCGGCGACCCTCCCGAAGGGATGATCAAGGACGCCTGGCAGGTTGCCGAGGTGGCGCGCCAGATCGCAGCGCTGCCGGTGGACCGGCTGGCAAGGATGCTTGACGTGCAAGCCTCTGAAGAGGGGTGGATATTTGGTCTGGGCTTCGAAGAGGAACTCACTGCGCCGCCCTTGCGCAACGACTGTTTTGCCTTGCCGCCCGGTGTGCACTGGACCCCGGTGGATGAGGCCCTTGCCATGCTCCGGGACCGTCTTGGCCCAGTGACACCCACAGCAAGCGTTTCGCTTGGTGATGCGCTGGATCATATCGCCGCAACGGATATCGTCGCCAAACGGGACAACCCGCCGCTCCCCAATACTGCCGTGGATGGTTATGGTTTCTCAGGGGGGCGCGCTGCGGGTGCGCACAGCCTGCCTTTGATTGAGGGCCGTGCTGCTGCGGGGGATGCGCCGGGTGCCGTGCCGGACGGGTTTGCCATCCGCGTGTTGACCGGAGCAGCGCTTCCCGACGGCGTTGATACAGTTGTCTTGCAAGAAGATGTTGTTCGCGACGGCGACAGCATTCGGTTCTCAGGACCCGTAAAACAGGGGGCAAACACCCGAAAAGCAGGCGAGGACGTGCGTGCAAGCGAGGTAATTGTCACTGCCGGACGCAGGCTGACCGCTGCCGATCTGGCGTTGCTGGCCGCCACGGGCGTAAGCGAGGTGACGGTGCGCAAAGCGCTGAAGGTCGGTGTGTTGTCCACGGGGGACGAACTGGTTGAACCGGGACAGACGGCAAATGATGGCCAGATTTTTGATGCCAACCGTCCGATGCTCTTGGGCCTGATCAGGCGCTTTGGACACGAGGCGATCGACCTTGGCCGTGCGCCCGATGACCGGGAGGCGCTGCGCAACCGGTTCGACGCGGCAAGTGCTGAGGTGGACGTGATCCTGACCAGCGGGGGCGCCTCTGCCGGGGATGAGGATCATGTGTCGGCCTTGTTGCAAGAGGCTGGGGCCATGTCACTCTGGCGCATCGCGATCAAGCCAGGAAGGCCCTTGGCACTGGGCCTCTGGCGGGGGGTGCCGGTGTTCGGCCTGCCCGGAAATCCGGTCGCAGCCATGGTTTGCACACTGGTTTTCGCACGCCCCGCGATGGGTGTGCTTGCCGGTGCAGGCTGGTCAGAGCCACAGGGTTTTGACGTGCCCGCCGCCTTTACCAAGCGCAAGAAAGCCGGACGCCGCGAGTATCTGCGGGCACGCATGCGCGATGGAAAGGCGGAAGTTTTTGCCTCTGAAGGCTCAGGGCGGATCAGCGGGCTCAGCTGGGCAGAAGGTCTGGTTGAATTGCCAGAGCCCGCAGCCGAGATTTCACCCGGCGATATGGTGCGCTTTATCCCTTACGGCAGTTTTGGCGTCTAGTTGCGATCCATCTGGGCGGGTCTGCACAGCGGTTCGTGCGCAGTTTCTCACGACAGGGTGAGTGCTGAATCGAGTTTCGAAACAAAGCTCTTAGTCAAAGGTTCCCGCACAGCGCCCCAGCAACATAAACGCCCGTGCTGTGCGCGTATCGGCCAGTGCTGAAATCTCGCTGTCTGTTGCGTTCTTTTCAAATTCCGCAAAGGTTTTGTCAAAGCGCCGCAGGAAATGATGTGCCGCATCACGGAAGATCGGGTCCTGCTTCATCCGCGCGTTGGTCAGCGCCAGAGAAGACCGGTCCCGAATTCCCCCAAGGGGCGCAATCGGCCGCCCCCGCGCACCTTGCGCAAAGTGCCGCCAGATTTCGGGGCGTGCCCGATCCGGGCGCAGGTCATCCATATAAATGCCATCCTGACTCATCAGCGTCAGCACGTCCTGCGCGGCCTGCACCAGTTGCGAAGTTGAACGGTCCCTGAGCGCCCGGCGCAACGCGGCAAATCCAATCTCATCCTCTGCCGTTTCAGGAAAATTCAGCGCCCGGATGAAATCTTCATTCGACAGCTGCGGCGCCAAATCGCTGGCCTGTGTGCCAAGGGCAAGGGTGGGCTGGTCGTCAACTGGCTGTTGTGTGGGCGCCACGACGGACCGCGCACCTTCTTCCCGGCGTGAATGAAAGGTCGCCAGCGCGGTCTCTGTTTTGCGCGCAGCGGCGGCAATCTCATCCAATTTTCGCGTTACCGAAGGCTCGGTCCGCAGATGGTGCCCCTGCTGCTGGCTGAGATAGGCTTGCCGTATGGCATCAATCGCCGCCTGCAGCCGCTGGCTTTCTTCGCGCATCACCCGGCTGGCCTTGGCGGCTGTGGCCGCGACCCAGATCATCGCCACGGGCATGAAGATTGCCAGCATGGTCATCAGGAAACGAAGGCTCTCTGCGCTGTCGCCTGCCGCGCTGTCATCGCGCAGGAGCAGAAAGAAAAAGACCGCTCCCAAAAGCCAGATGGCACTCAGGACAAGGGCGACGATCTCAATACTAGAGATCGTTTCAGGCTTGGGCCGGTCATAGATACCAAGCGAGGTTGGCCGGGTGGCCGCGCCAGCACCTTGCACGGAGGCGTCTTCGGTCTCTTGGGGTTGCTGCGATGTCTCAGCCATGGCCAATTCCCCGCTCAGGCATAGACGATCTTGAGTACCTCATAGGATTTGTCGCCCCCCGGTGTGCGGACTTCGACGGAATCGCCTTCTTCCTTGCCGATCAATGCCCGCGCGATGGGCGACTTGACATTCAAAAGCCCGTCTTCGATCTTGGCCTCGTATTCGCCAACGATCTGATAGGTCTTTTCCTCATCAGTGTCTTCATCCACCAGCGTGACTTTTGCACCAAACTTGATCGGCCCGGAAAGCTTTGCCGGATCAATCACTTCAGCCAGCGAAATAGCCCCTTCAAGTTCCTTGATACGGCCCTCAATGAACGACTGCTTTTCCTTGGCGGAGTGATATTCGGCGTTTTCCGACAGATCGCCATGCTCGCGCGCCTCGGCGATCGCCCTGATGATCGCGGGGCGTTCCTCGGATTTGAGGTGCTTTAGTTCCGTCTCGAGGGCGGTATGCCCTGCACGGGTCATTGGAATCTTTTCCATGGGCAATAGTCCACGTCATCTGGGCCGCGCACGCAACATGTTTGTGCGCAGCCGTTTTTCATATCAGGCTGACGGTTACCTGACCCAAAGTGGCGTGGAATTGCAAGAGGGGTTTGGACAGCCCGGCAAAGGCTGGCCGTCAGTCGTATTGCACAACTTCGTATTCAATTCCGTCCGTATCGTGGAAATAGAACCGGCGCCCCGGTTCATAATCGGCGTGGTTGCCCGTGACAAAGCCGTGATCCTTGATTGCCTTTTCTGTCGCGTCCAAATCATCCACCGTGACCGCGATGTGGTTCAATCCGCCCACCGTCGTATAGTTTGATCCTTCTGCCGCCATCGACTTTCCGGGCGTATACAACGCAAGATAATGGTCATCGCTGCCAACATGGATCGTATGTCCGCCCGCGATGGCATCGCCTTGCCAGCGAATATGCCAGCCAAAAAGCTTCTCCATCCAGGCGGCGGTGGCCCTTGGATCAGAGACAGTGAAGTTCACGTGTTCGAGTATCGCTGGCATGGCATTTCCTTTCTGTTGCAGTGCTTACTTTTTCGGTGTAATTCCTAAACCTAACTTTAGGTCAAGGTATTTTTTGGGATTTCTGATGCCACTGAACGACGGACTTTCCATTGGTGCGCTCGCGGACCGCACGGGTCTTGCCGTGTCTGCAATCCGCTATTACGAGGCGCAGGGGCTGATCAAACCCTGGCGCAACGCAGGTGGGCAACGGCGGTTTGAACGGGCGGACCTGCGGCGGCTGAGTTTTGTGATGATTGCCCAGCAGTTTGGCTTTACGCTGCCGCAGATCAAGGCAGAGCTGGATCGTTTGCCGGGGGGGCGTACTCCGACCAAGGCGGATTGGGCGATGATCAGCGAAGGCTTTCGCGATGCTTTGGACGAGCGGATAAACACCCTGACCAAGCTGCGCGATAATCTTGACGGTTGCATCGGCTGCGGTTGCCTCAGTCTTGAGGCATGTGCGCTTTATAATCCCACGGACCGGGCGGCCAAAAAAGGGCAGGGACCCCGCTATCTAATGGGGGACGCGCCGGGCGTCTGATTGAAAGCAGCTGGGAAACTTTCCGGGAAATTTCCGCTGGCATTTGGACCATTCAGGTTTTTCGCACGCTCCTCATTTGGAACATCAGTGCGCGTCGCGGGGTTGATCTGTAACCCAAGTAAAGGAAATCCCGTGACCCAGGCCAATCATCAGTACCTCGCCCCCGGCTTCATGCGCACCTTGGTATGGCTCACGATCATCGGGTCGATCGGTCTGGTTGGCGGAAACATCGTCGGATCGATCGTTGTGCCCAATCACGATTTCGTCGCTGATACGGTAAGCGATCTGGCCGCAGGTCGATATGAGATCATTCAGGATGTCTCTCTATATGGCTTTGCCGTGTCCCTGATTGCCCTCGGCCTTGCATCTTCTCACGTTCATAGCGGCGTGACCCGTTGGAGCCTTCTGACCTTCGCCCTTGTGCTGCTGGCTCTTTGCGTGGTGATCATTGGCGCACGGAACGAATATGGCGATGGCGACAACGAAGGCATCGTGATCCACATCTATATCGTTTACGCGCTGGGTATCCTGTTCACGGCTGTCTTTGCGTTGATGGCACTGGAAGGCGGGCGCATTGCTGGATTTCTAAGCACCGTGTCTTGGGGCTGCCTTGCCTTATGGTCTATCGCCGCGCCGATCTTTTTCATCCTTCCAACCGAGTGGGATGGCCTCTGGGAACGAGCTCTTGGGGTGATTACAGTGGTTTGGGCAATCACTTATGCGATCGCATTGCGGCAATTTGCACAGGCCAACCGCGACGATACGCGCTGATTTTCACCCAACGTCCCGATTGCATTGCACGCCTGCGTGGTTTAGCGAAATCCAAACCGTTTTTGTCCGGAGGAAAGCCCAGCCATGGCCGATATTGAACGCGAAGCAATGGAATATGATGTGGTGATTGTCGGCGCAGGCCCCGCAGGCCTGTCTGCTGCTATCCGCCTCAAGCAACTGGACGCTGATTGCAACGTCGTGGTGTTGGAAAAAGGCTCCGAAGTGGGCGCTCACATTCTGTCCGGTGCGGTGCTTGATCCCTGCGGCATCGACGCGCTGATGCCTGACTGGAGAGAAAAAGGTGCCCCGATCACGGTGCCGGTGAAAGAAGACAAGTTCTACATGCTGGGTGAGGCGGGGCAGCTGCGCGTGCCGAACTTCCCCATGCCGCCGCTGATGAACAACCACGGCAACTATATCGTTTCCATGGGCAACGTCTGCCGCTGGATGGCCGAACAGGCCGAGGAACTGGGGGTCGAGATTTTCCCAGGCATGGCGTGCTCTGAAATCGTTTACGGCGATAACGGCGAAGTCAAAGGCGTGGTGGCCGGTGAATTCGGCAAAAACCCTGATGGTTCAATCGGCGACAGCTATGAGCCGGGGATGGAGTTGCACGGCAAGTACGTCTTCCTGTCGGAAGGGGTGCGTGGATCGCTGTCCAAGCAGGTCATCGCGAAATACGAATTGGACAAGGGCAAGGAGCCGCAGAAATACGGCATCGGCATGAAAGAGATCTGGGAAATCGATCCTGCCAAGCACAAGGAAGGCTCTGTAACCCACACGATGGGCTGGCCACTGAACAAGAACGCTGGCGGCGGATCGTTCATCTATCACCTTGATAACAATCAGGTCTATGTGGGCTTCGTCGTCCACCTTGGCTACAAGAACCCGCATGTCTTCCCTTACATGGAATTCCAGCGTTTCAAGCATCATCCTATCGTCGCGGATCTGCTGGAAGGCGGTAAGCGCGTGGCTTACGGCGCGCGCGCGATCACCGAAGGCGGGTACCAGTCCATGCCCAAGATGGTGGCCCCCGGTGTGGCGCTGCTGGGCTGTTCGGTCGGGATGGTCAACGTGCCGCGCATCAAGGGCAACCACAACGCGATGCTGTCCGGCAAAGCGGCTGCCGAGGCTGCCTATGCTGCGATTCAGGCGGATCGTTCCGGCGATGAACTGACGGAGTATGAGAAGGAAGTGCGTGAAGGTGCCATCGGTGCTGACCTCAAAAAGGTGCGCAACGTCAAGCCGATGTGGTCCAAGTGGGGCCTCACCGCGTCGCTTGCCTTCGGCGGTTTCGACATGTGGTGCAACACGCTCTTTGGTGGCTCGATCTTTGGCACGATGCAGCATGGCAAGTCTGACGCCGACGCGACAGAGCCTGCCTCCAAGCATAAGGAAATCGATTACCCTAAGCCGGATGGCAAGCTGAGCTTTGACCGTCTGACCAACGTCGCTTTCTCTTTCACCAATCACGAGGAAAGCCAGCCGGCACACCTGACGCTAAAAGACCCCAGCATTCCGGTCAGCGTGAACCTGCCCAAATACGCAGGCCCTTCGGCGCGGTACTGTCCTGCAGGCGTTTATGAGTTCGTTCAGGAAGACGGCAAAGAGCCACGCTTTCAGATCAACTTTCAGAACTGCGTCCATTGCAAGACCTGCGACATCAAGGACCCCAGCCAGAACATCGTCTGGACCACGCCTCAAGGTGGCGACGGGCCGAATTACCCGAACATGTGATCGGTTGCGCAGACCAACCGAGATGAAGGCGGGGACTACCCCGCCTTTTTCTTGCGCGATATCCTGCGGACCGCGCTCACACATCTGTCATGCGATATGGCCGCCCATTGCGCTTGCCAACAGACCTGATAGCTTCTGACAAAAGCATATGAGGCAGTCCAAGATGCTCCGAAATGTCCTTACTGGTATGGCCGCACTTCTGTTAAGTGGTGCCTTCGTGCCCCCTGCCACCGCGCAATCTGTTGCCGGTTCCTACCTTGCTGGGCGCAACGCTGCCGTAAACAGCGACTACGCCCAAGCGGCCCGGTATTACTCGGATGCGCTGGCACGTGATCCGGGCAATGTGGAACTGATGGAAAGCACGGTTCTGGCGCAGTTGTCGCTGGGCAACGTGGCCAAGGCCGCCCCGCTGGCACGATTACTTGAGCAAAAAAACCAAAGCTCTCAGGTCGCGCGCATGGTGATCACCGCCGATCTGGCCAAACAGGAAGATTACAAGGCTCTGGTTGAACGCGAACCTGACACAAGTGGCATTGGCCCTTGGGTGGATGGTTTGGTCAAGGCCTGGGCCCATGTCGGGGCGGGTGATGTCACCTCTGCAATGACTGCTTTTGATACCCTGAGCCAAGAAGCCGGCATGCAGGGTTTTGTGATGTATCACAAAGCCTTGGCACTGGCGAGCGTGGGCGACTTTGAAGGTGCCGAGGCGATTTTCTCTCAGGCCGGCGCAGGTGCCGCAGGTCAAACGCGGCGCGGGGTTCTGGCCCATGCCGAGATACTTGCGCAATTGGACCGATACGAAGACGCGCTTGCCGTGGTGCGCGCCAGCTTTGGTGAGGCTACGGATCCGGAACTGGACCAGCTGATTGCACGCCTCGAAGCAAAGGAGGCGAAGCCGTTCACGCACGTGCGCGGTGCGCAGGCTGGCATCGCCGAAGTGTTCTTTACGTTTGCCGCTGTCCTGAAGTCAGAGGCGGCAGGCGACTATTACGTGCTGCTCTATTCCCGCATCGCCCGCTATCTGCGCCCTGATCACGTAGATGCCTTGTTGCTGACAGCCGATCTGCTCGAAAGCCTCGGCCAATATGACCTGGCCATTCTTGAATATAAGGATGTGGCGGCTGACGACCCGGCGTTTCATGTCTCTGAATTGGGCCGCGCGGATGCGCTGCGGCGCTCTGGAAAAGAAGGTCAGGCCGTCGAAGTGCTTGAAAACCTGACCCGGACCCATGGTGATCTGGCCGTGGTGCATTCCACGCTGGGCGATGTGCTGCGCGCACAGGGTGATTACAAAGGTGCGATCGCCGCATATGACCGCGCGATTGAGCTTGCCGCTGAAACCGCGCCAGTCCGTTGGGTGCTTTATTACTCTCGTGGCATTGCACACGAACGCTCAGGCAACGACGAGGCTATGGAAGCCGATTTTCGTGCAGCTTTGAAGCTGAACCCCGAACAGCCACAGGTCCTGAACTATCTGGGCTATTCGATGGTCGAACAGAAGCGCAATCTGGATGAGGCGCTGGACATGATCGAACGCGCTGTCGCGGCAAGCCCTGACAGCGGCTATATTGTGGATTCGCTGGGGTGGGCCTTCTACCGCCTTGGCCGCTACGAGGAAGCGGTCGTGCAAATGGAACGTGCCGTGGAATTGCTGGCGGTCGATCCCGTGGTCAACGACCACCTTGGTGACGTGTATTGGGCCGTAGGCCGTCACCGCGAGGCAGAGTTTCAGTGGAGCCGTGCCCTGTCGTTCATCGAAGAGGATGATAATGACAGCGAAGCAAACCCGGTCCGCATCCGCCGCAAGCTCCAGATCGGTCTGGACAAGGTGCTGGAACAAGAGGGCGCGCCACCCTTGAAGGTCGCCAATGACATCTGAGGGCTTTGCCCCGGCCAAGATCAATCTGACCCTGCATGTGACAGGCCGGCGCGACGATGGTTATCATCTGCTAGACTCGTTTGTGATGTTTGCAGATATCGGTGACCGGCTGTGGTTCGAACCTGATGCGCAGCTTTCGCTGACGGTTACCGGCCCCTTTGCAGAGGGTGTCCCCACGGATAGACGTAACCTGATCTGGCAGGCCGCCGAAATGGCAGGGCAGACTGCGCATATCACTGTTGAAAAGAATCTGCCCCACGGGGCCGGGATCGGCGGCGGATCGTCGGATGCGGCATCCGTCTTGCGCCATTACGGGGTCAGCGCAGGCGCCTCGCGCTTGGGCGCGGATGTGCCTGTGTGTCTTGCATCTTCGGCCCAGCGGATGCAGGGGATCGGGGATATCCTTGCCCCGGTTAATGGACTACCCGATCTTTTCGCCGTGCTAGTGAACCCAAGGATTCATGTTCCCACGCCGGAGGTTTTCAAGGCATTGCAAAGCCGTGATAACGCTCCGATGCCTCTCGACCTGCCTCATTTCTCCACTACTCAGACCTTTATTGACTGGCTGGCAACCCAACGGAACGACTTGCAGGATCCCGCCATCGCCCGCGCCTCTCCAATCTCTGATGCGATAGACGCACTGCACGCCTGTCCGCACACACTTATGGCCCGCATGTCCGGCTCCGGCGCGACCTGTTTCGGATTGTGTGAAACACTTGAGCAGGCTCAGTCTGCAGCTTCCATACTTGCCGCCGATCATCCCGACTGGTGGGTACAGCCTTGCCGACTTAGCTGATCCGGCTGACCACGTAGTCCGCAAGATCAAGCAGCATGTCTTTGACGTCGTGCTGGGGCAATAAGTCAATCGCGATCTTGGCCTTGGCCGCCCAACTAAGTGCATCCGCTTGTGTCGCACTCAAGGTGCCATGCTTTCGCATCAGACCCAGTGCATGATCCAAATCTCCGTCTTCCTGACGGCCCTTTTCAATCGTCCGCACCCAGAATGTGCGTTCTTCGGCGTCTGCCTTCGCCACCGCCTTGATCACCGGCAACGTCAGTTTCCGCTCACGGAAATCATCGCCGACATTCTTGCCGGTGGTCCCGGTTTCGCCCTGATAATCCAGCAGATCATCGACGATCTGAAACGCAATTCCCAAGGCATCGCCATAGTCAAATAACGCCTGCACCTGCGCATCGTCTGCATCTGCGATCACCCCGCCAACTTCAGTCGCGGCAGAGAAAAGCGCAGCCGTTTTGCCCCGGATCACCTGCAGATATACGCTCTCATCGGTTGCAAGATTCTGTGCCGCTGTGAGCTGCAACACCTCACCTTCGGCAATGGTCGCCGCCGCATTTGACAGGATGCGCATCACCCGCATTGATCCAGGTTCGGTCATCAACTGGAAAGACCGAGCGAACAGATAATCACCCACCAGCACCGAAGACTGATTGTCCCACAACAGATTTGCCGTGGGCCGCCCCCGTCGCTGCTGGCTTTCGTCCACGACGTCATCATGCAGCAGCGTGGCAGTGTGAATAAACTCAACCGTCGCGGCCAGATGCACATGGTAAGGCCCGTCATAGCCGCACATCCGCGCAGCGGCCAATGTCAGCAGGGGGCGCAAGCGCTTGCCGCCTGCCTCAACCAGATGCGCCGTGACCTCTGGAATGCGTGGCGCGTGTTCCGAGGCCATCCGCTCGCGAATTAGGGTGCCGACCCTCTCCATATCTTCCGCCAGATAGGCGGCCAGCCTGTCATGTGGTTTCATGATTGTTTCGATGTTCATCGACTCGACCTTATTCTTCGCCCGCTAATGAGGCTCGACAATCTGGCGGAACTGGCCCACACCACTGATATGAAGGAACTTTTGCGCACCACGGACATGACCGTCATTGCCTTTGCACAGGCCCTCCTTGAGGGTGAGGATATAGACTGCTTCGAGATGGACGTAAACATGAGCGTCCTTGAAGGGGGCATCGGGATTTTCCCGCGCCGTCTGATGGTGCACCCCGATGACCATGCCGCTGCCGAACGGGTTTTGCGCGACAACAACATAGAACTGGGGATGTGAGCGGGCAGGCGGAAACCGACCTGACGCATGATGCGTTTCTGGGTGGGCGCCTGCGCCTGTGGCAACCCCGTCAGGGGTACCGTGCGGGGATGGATGCGGTTCTGCTAAGTGCTTCAGTTCCTGCGAATAAAGGTGAGCGTGTCCTTGAGCTTGGCTGCGGTGTCGGCACGGCGATCTTATGTCTTGGGACGCGCGTTGAGGGTGTTGATTTAACCGGGGTCGAACGGGATGCAGCGTTTGCCGCGCTCGCCCGGCGCAACGGCGGGGCTAGGCTGGAGGTGGTCGAAACGGACCTGACGGATATGCCGTTGCATTTGCGTCAGCGACAATTTGACCACGTTCTGGCCAATCCTCCGTACTATGATCGTGGCGCTTCTGTCGCGTCGGATGATCCCGCCCGCGAGGCAGCACACGGAGCAGAAACCTCGCTTGAAAAATGGGTCCGCATCGCGGCCAAGCGCCTTGCGCCCAAGGGGATGGCCCATTTCATTCACCGTGTGGAAAGCTTGCCAGATATTATCCGTGCACTCCCGCATGAAATGGGGTCGATCGAGGTGCTGCCGCTCACAGCGCGCGCTACCCGCGCTCCGGAACGGATCATCCTGCGTGCACGCAAGAACGGGCGGGGCGCGTTTCGCCTGCACCCACCGTTGATTTTGCACCAAGGCGACAGCCATCAGCAAGATGGTGACAGCTATGTCCCGGCGATTTCGGCAGTCTTGCGCGACGGTGCTGCGCTGCAATTCTAGGCGGCGTTAAGCAATCCTTTACTAGTTTAGAGGGTATGCTGCAGGGCGGCGTGACACAAACGCTGAACTGTGATCCACTCAAGATCTACATCCATTGAAGGAGGAATACATGGCTCTCACTGCACATCTGGAGACCCTCAAGCGCAAGCACCAAGAGATGAGCGAAGCGGTTGAACACGCCCAACGGTCACCCGGGGTTGATGATCTGGAAGTTGCAACGATGAAGAAAGAAAAACTGCGTTTGAAAGAGGAGATCACGCGGCTTTCTAGTTAGCCTCAACGTAGGGGAGTTGCCCCCGTTTAGCGAAGGCTGGCGCGTGCTGCAGCCACAGCACCGCCAGTGATCAAGATCGCCGCCCAAAGCAGCGTATAGCTTGGGGCGGCTACTCCTGCTCCGACCAACACAAGCGTAGACAACAGCGGCGCCGCGTAAGAGCTGGTACCCAAAAGCTGAATGTCACCCTGCTTGACCCCAATATCCCAAACGAAAAACGCCAGACCCACAGGGCCCAGCCCCAGCCCGGCGACAGAAGCCCATGCAAGCGCGCTTTGCGGCCAGACGGTTTGCTCGAACATAAGATGCAGGGGTAGCGAAAGCGCTGCAGTCGCAAGGCAAAACACTGCCACGGTCGCCGTAGGCGCGGTCCCCACCAGCCGCGACAGCACCGAATAGCTCGACCAGGTCAGCGCACATAGAAACGCCAGTCCATAGCCCAAGGCGTACTGGGGCGAGAACCCGTCGCTTCCGCCCATAATGATCAGTGCGGCGCCGGAAAATCCAATCAATGCTCCAATCAGATGACCGGCGCGCAGCCGTTCTCCGGGGAGCAGGCCCGAGAGCACGACGATGAGCAATGGCCAGAGATAGGCAATCAATCCCGCCTCTGCCGCTGGCGCCAACCTGAGCGCTGAAAAGTACAGCGCGTGATACCCAAAAAGGCCGAGGGTGCCGAAAACATAAACTTTCAAAGGGATTTTACGCAGATTTGGCAACGCTCCGGTCCGCGCTGCCCAGATCAGACCAAGTGTGCCCCCCAAGGCAAAGCAAAGCGTGTTCAGCAATAAAGGCGGTGTCGGGGCTGACCCGACAGTGAAAAGCGCCAGGAGCGCCCATAGCAGCACTGCAACAAATCCGGTGGCAGTAGCGCGGCTGCGGCTCATTTCTTGATCGGTCTTTCAAGCATCTCAAAGCTCTCGGCGATATGCGCCGTCTTGTCAATTTCGCGGAGCATCCAATTCTTGAATGCCTCGATCTGTAGCCGTGTCTCGGCCCCTTCGGGACACAGGAACCGGAAACGTGCGCCAGTGCTTAGTACCTTGCCATAGGGGGCAACCAGCCGCCCTTCGGCCAAATCCTTGATGACCAGTGCCCGCCGCCCCAAAGCCACACCAGTCCCGGCAAGAACGGCGTCAAGCGCGTGGTCCGCCTGTGAGAACCTCGGCCCCGTGGGTACCAAAGGCGCAATTCCCATTGCCTCCGACCATGCCTCCCAATCTGCGGGTGGGTCCAGAAACGCAACAGAATCGTCGATGATTAACACGGCTTCACGCAGGCTTTCCGGCGTGGGATATCGCTCTGCCATCTCCGGCAACATGACGGGCGTCACCCATTCTTCGGCCAGAGGCAGTGAATAAAGCCCGGGATCAGGGCCATAGCCAAACCGAATTGCCACGTCGATATCATCGCGCGCGAAATCCATGGCCCGCAGCGTTGCTGAAAAACGCAGCTCTATCTCAGGGTGTTCATGGGCAAACTGAAACAGGCGCGGGGCCAGCCATTTTGCTGTGAACGCAGGCCCCGCAGTCACGGTGAGTGACTGATGATCCTGCATGCGCTGCGCCGCGCGCCAGCCGTTCGTCAACATCTCGAACGCAGCCTTTGCATCCGGTGCCAGCGCATGGCCGGCATCTGTCAGTTCGACCGCACGGTTCAGTCGCCGAAACAACGGCGCGCCCAGATGCTCTTCAAGGGATTTGATCTGAAAGCTGAGCGCGGCAGGGGTGACGTTCAATTCCTCCGCCGCCTTGGCAAAGGACATATGCCGGGCAGCAGCGTCAAATGCCCGCAGAGCCGTGAGAGGGGGAAGTGATGTCGCCATGTTCGATTAAGTATAACTTAACTGAAGGTTTGAAAAGTCTCGTTTGTCAGCTTTGATTCAAAGGCCCATATTTGTCTCAAGACAGAAGCACTAAAGCCACACTGAAAAAGGATCAAAGCCATGACCGAAGCCACAACAAACCGCACCACCCGCAACGCAATGCTGAACGCGCACGAAGAACGCGCCGCCGCTATGAAAGCCGCATGGGCGTGGTTGCGCGGTTCGACTTCCAGCTGAAAGACTGCAGCTTTCTTACGGCATAAAGAAAGGGCGGCTCGATTGAGCCGCCCTTTGTTGTTTCAAAAAGAACAATCGATCAGACGAAGAACTGCGCACCGTTGGCCGAGATGGTCGAGCCATTAATAAAGCCCGCGTCATCGGCGACCAGGAACTTGACCGCACGTGCGATTTCCTCTGGCTCCCCCAGACGCCCGGCTGGGATCTGCGCGATGATGCTCTCACGTACTTTCTCAGGCACTGCCATCACCATGTCCGTCGCGATGTAGCCGGGACAGATGGCGTTTGCAGTAATGTTGGCGCGCGCGCCTTCCTGCGCCAAAGACTTTACGATACCCAGATCACCCGCCTTGGTCGCGGCATAGTTCACCTGTGCGAACTGGCCTTTCTGACCATTGATCGAGGAGATAACAACGATACGGCCGAACTTGCGCTCGCGCATGCCGGGCCAGACAGGGTGGATGGTGTTGAATACGCCGGTGAGGTTGGTGTCGATCACCTCGTGCCACTGCTCTGGCGTCATCTTGTGGAAAGGTGCGTCACGGGTGATGCCCGCATTGGCCACGACAATCTCGATGGGGCCAAGGTCTGCCTCGACCTTTGCGATACCCTCCTTGGAGGAATCGTAGTCAGCTACGTTCCATTTGTAGGTCTTGATGCCTGTCTCTTCGGTGAACTTTGCCGCGGCTTCGTCATTGCCGGCGTAGGTTGCCGCAACGGTATAGCCTGCTTCTTTGAGTTCTTTGGAAATGGCGGCACCGATGCCTCGGCTGCCTCCGGTAACAAGTGCGACGCGGGACATGATATCCTCCTATCCTTCAGGTAATTTTTGGTCGTATTCGAATCTGGGTGCGCAATATTCTTGCGCGCCCGATCTCTTTAGGGGCGCTCAAGGCACATGGCAACACCCATGCCGCCACCAATACACAGTGTCGCAAGACCCTTCTTGGCGCCACGGCGCTGCATTTCGAACAGGAGCGTGTTCAGGATGCGCGCACCCGATGCGCCGATAGGGTGACCGATGGCGATGGCGCCGCCGTTCACGTTCACGATTGCCGGATCCCAACCCATGTCCTTGTTCACTGCACAGGCCTGCGCGGCAAAGGCTTCGTTGGCCTCGACCAGATCAAGGTCTTCGGCCCTCCAGCCTGCCTTCTCAAGCGCTTTTCGCGATGCATAGATCGGGCCCACGCCCATGATCGACGGATCCAGACCAGCGGTTGCGTAGGACGCGATGCGGGCCAGCGGCTCAATGCCGCGCTTTTCGGCTTCATCCGCGCTCATCAGCAGGGCACCGGCGGCACCGTCATTCAGGCCAGACGCATTCGCGGCGGTGACAGAGCCGTCCTTGGTGAATGCGGGACGCAGTTTCTGCATCGCTTCCATGGTTGCCCCGTGACGGATGTATTCGTCCTGATCGACAATGGTGTCGCCCTTGCGGCCGGGTACCGTGTAGGCAACGATCTCGTCTGCAAACTTGCCCGCCTTCTGCGCGGCTTCGGCTTTGTTCTGGGATGCGACAGCGAATTCGTCCTGCTGGTCGCGGCTGATCTGCCACTTTTCGGCAACGTTTTCAGCGGTTTGACCCATGTGATAGCCGTTGAAGGCATCCCACAGACCGTCCTTGATCATCGTATCGATCAGCTTCATGTCGCCCATCTTTTGTCCGGCGCGCATGGCTTGGGCGTGGGGGGACATCGTCATGTTTTCCTGACCGCCAGCAGCCACGATGTTCGCATCGCCCAGCTGAATGTGCTGTGCGCCCAATGCGACGGCACGCAGACCAGAGCCGCAAACCTGGTTGATGGACCAGGCAGCAGACTCTTGTGGCAGACCGGCGTTGATATGCGCTTGACGTGCAGGGTTCTGGCCCTGAGCGGCTGTCAGTACCTGACCGAGGATCGTCTCGGACACCTCGGAGGCGTCCACACCCGCACGGGCGATGATTTCCTTGAGAACGGCAGCACCCAGATCATGGGCGGGTGTGTTGGCGAATGAGCCTCCGAAGCTGCCGACTGCTGTACGTGCGGCGGATGCGATGACGACGTTGGTCATAAGGGGACAATCCTCTTGCTGGTGGCAAGGGATGATGTGACGCCTATGCCTCCACGCACAGCGCGACTCCCCCGCCTTCTGGAGGCGGTCTTACATCATGCGCTGCATCGCGGCAACTGACGCGACGGAATGGCAGCTATGTGCAGGCGTATTAGCCCGATCTGGCTTGCTCGCTGGGCTGGTTCTGGCGCAACCACGCGGGTTGAACGGTTGGCGCACTGAAAAAGTACCCTTGCAAGCAATCCACACCCATTTGGGTCAGCAATGCAGCGTCCTCTGCGTTTTCTACGTTTTCTGCAACCGTCAGCATGTCAAAATGGCCCGCCACTGACAAAAGCGCTGCTGTGATCGCCCGGTTGTCGGGGTTCTGGGCGATGCCGCGCACGAATTGGCCGTCGATCTTGAGAATGTCAAAAAAGAAGTCTTTGAAATACCGGATGGCGGTATTGCCGGCACCGTAGTTGTCCAGGGCGAAACAGACGCCATGAGGCTGTAACTCGTCCATGAAATTCACAACAAGCTCCGGCACCAGCATTGCCGAATTCTCGGTGATCTCAAGGATCAACCGCTCTCCTAGCGTGTCATCCTGTTTCAGGTGGCGGCGCAACGTCTTGTTCCAATCCGTATACCCGATAGAGCGGGCCGACATATTGATCGACAACCGCAATCCCGGATTGGCCCTAAGGGTCTGCAAACCCATGCGCAGGGCCTGCACATCAATTTCGCGGCCCAGATCCGTACCCTCGACCTTTGGCATAAAATCGCTGGCCGGGATGACGCGACCGGTGGCGTCAAGCACGCGAATCAACCCCTCGTAAAAGGCGACCTTCGCGGGGTTGCTTGCGCGCATGACTGGCTGATAGGCCAACAGCATTTGCTTGTGTACCACCGCATCTCGAACCATGTCGGGCGTATCCTTGTCACGCTGTGTCACGGCATAGTTGTTCGGGTTGTCCGCACCCGGAGGGACGTCGACACGACGTGCTTTGAAACGGTTGATCACGGCAATTTACTTTCACTGGGGCTTGAGAGAGCATGGGCATCAAAATCATAACCGCCTGTTAAAGCGGAAATTTGGTACGAATTGTATTTGCTCGAAACCGGGCGGTAGGGGGAACGGATGGAACGTTGTGGTTGGGCTGGGCCTGAACAGATCTACAAGGACTACCACGACACCGAATGGGGCGTGCCTGAATGGGACAGCCGCGCACTGTGGGAAAAACTTATCCTTGATGGCTTTCAGGCAGGGCTCAGCTGGATCACGATCCTCAAAAAGCGCGACAACTTTCGCGCGGCTTTCGAAGGTTTTGATCCGAATGTCATTGCCGAATGGGGCGAACCCGAGGTCGCTCGCCTGCTAACGGATGCGGGCATCATCCGGCACCGTGGCAAGATCGAAGCAACGATCCATAACGCCAGAGCCTGGCAAAAGGTTGAGGCGCGCGAGGGCTTTGACCGTTTCATGTGGGGATACGTGGACGGCACGCCGATGCAGAACCGCTGGACACGTCTGGCCGACGTGCCAGCCAAAACGCAACTGACAGAGCAGATTTCGAAAGACCTCAAAAAGCAGGGGTTCAAGTTCTGCGGTCCGACGATTGTTTACGCGTGGATGCAGGCTTGCGGGTTGTTCAACGATCATCTGATCTCTTGCCCGCAACATGCGCAATGCGCCGGGCTAGCGAAGAATTTGACGGAATGATCCAGCCGACCTCACACTTGATATGGTCTTCATATACTCTTCGCATCCTCTGGGGCCTCGCATTATTTACGGCAGGCAGGGTATCGCGGCTCTCCTGCTTGATCCGAGTCAGCCTAATACAGGGCGGGATTTAGTCCGCTTCTGCAGCGGTCAGCCCTGCCGGCGTTAAGCGCCAGTTCACAAATATCTCCGATGTTGCTGCAAAGAGGCAAGAAAACGCGCCCGGTCTGGAAAAGTGGCCGGCCTCCGGTCGCGCACAGCGATGGTTTGAAAGGACGTTACCGATGGAACATCAGCAACAAACCAGTGGATTGACATCGCTCACGCAGTTTTTTGACCAGATTGACGATACTTCGCTGCATGACTGCGACCGCAAGGAAATCCACCTCTCTGGTGAGGTTCAGGCCAACGGCGCATTACTTGTCGCGGACCCCGAAACGGGCAGCATTATCGGTGCCTCCGCGAATGCGTCTGAATTTCTGGGAATTCCGATGCGCAGCCTGCTGGAATGCAATCTGCACGCGGTTGACCCCGACCTTGCAACGCAAGTTGCAGAGGCTCTCGATGACACCCAGATTTTGCATGAAGTTCTGGACTATACCTTCACGCACAATGACATCACGCATGATACCGTCACTCATTTGCACGATGGCCGACGGATTATCGAATTCATTCCAAACAACAGCCCGTCGCCCAATGAAGCGCGCAAGAAAATGCGGATTTGCTCCAAGGCTTGCGCTCGCATCCTGCATGCGGCCAGCTTTGAAGAGGCATTGAATATTGCGGTGGATGCGGTCCGAGATATCACCGGTTATAGCCGGGCCAAAATCTACCGATTTCATGTCGACTGGTCTGGCGAAGTCATCGCAGAAAGCCGGAGTGACGCGCTGCCCTCATGTCTGGGCCTGTGCTTTCCTCCGGGGGACATACCGAAACAGGTGCGTCAGATCATGTCGATCGTCCCGTACAGGGCGATTGGGTCCAGCCGTAATGACACGGTGCCGATACACAGCAAATCTGGCGTTGGCGGGCAGCTCGACCTGACATGGTCTGTTTTGCGGTCAGTCTCGAAAATGCACACAGCATATTTGCGCAATATCAACGTTGGCGCAGCGTTCTCAAGTAGTCTGATGTATGACGGCAAACTTTGGGGGCTGATCGCGATCCACGATGTGAACGAAGGTATCCTGCCTTTCGATTGTTGGAGCCTCGTGCAAGAGATCGGCACTGCGGTCATGCTGCGACACGCTCAGCAACAAAGAACCGATGTCGTAGACATGATCGCGCGCCTGCGGCAGGTTGAAAACGGATTTGCGGCCGCTTTGCGCAAGGATGGTGACGTCGAATCCGTCCTGTCAAAACTCATGCCCGTGCTTTGCGAATTTCTGGGAGCAGACGGTTTTGCGTTCCAGTTCGGTAACAATCTTCATGTTACCGGACAGACACCACCGCCGGAGTTCATTTCGGAATTTATAAACTGGGCGGTCCGCAAGCACGTGACCTCAGATCAGTTCCAGACGATTTCACTGCACAAGGAGTGGGCCCCTGCCAAGGCGCATATCGACACAGCCTGTGGCGTGTTGATCCAACCTATCGTGGTGCATCGTGTCTGCCAGTTGATCTGGTTCCGCGGTCCGATCACCCGGACTGTCAACTGGGCAGGTCGGCCTGAGGAAAAAGAAGATACGCGCGCACTGGGGCCACGCGCATCATTTGAAAAGTGGGTACAGCTACACGAGGATCAGAGTCTGCCGTGGCGAGAGGCGGAATTGCAGAGTGCGCGGGAAATTTTTCAGGAATTTTTGGATATTATGGCCGCACAGTTGTTGCTGAAAGAAGAGAACGCAACGCTGCGCCAATTCGCAGCAACTGCAGCGCACGATCTGCGCGCCCCGCTGATCGGGCTCAACGTCGCTCTTGAGTGGATGAGCGAGGACGGCTTTAAAGCAGATTCCGTCAAAGAAACCCATGCGATGGCACAGCGGTCTTCGCAGCGGATGCAGGATTTGACCGAAGGTTTGCTGGAACTGGTGGTGCTTGAGAACCAAACACAGGTTTTCGAACCTGTGGCGATGCAGGACATCATCCAGGACGTTTGGCATCTGTTGGCCATTCAGATTGAAGAGGCTGGCGCGCAGATTGACCTGCAAAGCGCGCCGGTACTTTCGGGAACAGAACGGCTGCTGCTGCGCCTGTTTCTTAATCTGGTGTCCAACGCGATCAAGTATCGCCAGCCAGACCGTGCCCTGCGTATCACCATCTCTGCGCGCACGGAACAGAACGGCTTTGTCGAGATCGCAGTCGCTGACAATGGAATGGGTATCGCGGCCAAAGGTGCCGAGCGGATTTTCGAGCCATTGCAAAGGCTGCATTCCAAGGATGAGATTGAGGGCGCAGGACTTGGCCTTGCGATCTGTCAGCGGATCGTGAATGCCCACGGTGGGACGCTTCATCTGGACACCGAATACCAGGATGGTGCTTGTTTTGTGGTGCGATTGCCGACCCATGAGGGCTGATCAGTCAGTGCATGCCTCTTCGGCTTTTGACGTCAGGCAAGCTTTGGCGGAGGCCACGGCGCCTGCACACCGAGCGTTGCATGTGCACCCATGGATTGCACGCCTGAACGCACCTGACCTAAGCGTGCAGGTCTACGGGCAAATTCTGTTGGCCTACTACAGCATATACACTGAGGTGGAGGCCCGGCGTGTGGCGGCGGATGTTTTTGCCGGGCTTGGTCTTGGGCCGGCGGTATCCGCTTTGGCTGCCGACATCTCTGCGCTGGGAAAGCGCAGGGCAACGCGCTGGTGTCCGGTTTCTGCTGCTTGGACGGAGCCAGTTGAGATTTTGGGCGCGCTTTATGTTTTGCACGGTTCAGGCTTTGGCGCGCGCGTCCTGAATGCCTCGATTGCACGAAACCTGCCTGCGGTTCCTCGGAACTACTTTGCCTTGGGCACATCTCCGATCCTTTGGCGCAAGTTGAAAGGTGCATTGCAGGCATTTGCGGATGAACCGGCAGGGCAAGAGAAGCTGATAGCAAGCGCAAATGCGACATTTTTTCGTGTTGGTCAGGCTGTGACCCGCCATTGTGAGGATCGTACGGATACGCCAACTGCGGATGCCAAACTTTGACTGGGTCTGCGGTACTTGCATTGACTCTGCCGATTCTACCCGTATAAGCGCCGTCTGTTGGTGTTGGTGGCCCTCGCAAGGGGATGCCTGTCAGGGGGAAACCCCAAAGGACAACGCCCTTCAATCGAGTAACCCACGGGTTACTCATTAACATTACATGAAGGAGATCAGCCGTGACAAAACGCACAGCTGCCAAGCACAAGATCGACCGCCGCATGGGCGAAAATATCTGGGGCCGTCCAAAGTCCCCGGTCAACCGCCGCGAATATGGCCCCGGCCAGCACGGCCAGCGCCGCAAGGGCAAACTGTCCGACTTCGGTATTCAGTTGCGCGCCAAGCAAAAGCTCAAGGGCTACTACGGCGATCTGACCGAGAAGCAATTCCGCCGCATCTACGCCGAAGCCGAGCGTGTTAAAGGCGACACTGGTGAAAACCTGATTGGTTTGCTTGAGCGCCGTCTGGACGCTGTTGTGTACCGTGCCAAGTTCGTGGCAACCGTTTTTGCAGCGCGCCAGTTCGTGAACCACGGCCATGTCCGTGTGAACGGCAAGAAAGTGAACATCCCCTCCTACCGCGTCAAAGAAGGCGACGTTGTTGAAGTGCGTGACCGTTCCAAGCAGATGGTTGCCCTGCTGGAAGCGACACAGCTGCCAGAGCGCGACGTGCCTGACTACATCGAAGTTGACCATTCCAAGATGACCGCAAAATTTGTGCGCTCGCCCGCGCTGGGCGATGTGCCTTATCCGGTCATGATGGAACCCAACCTCGTCGTGGAATTCTACGCGAAGAACTAAACTTCGCCTGCCATTCCAAGCCAGAATACAAAGGCTGCGACGGGAAACCGCCGCAGCCTTTTGCTTTTGGCGCTGGCAGCGAGCGGATCACGCCGCTAGAACACACCAAAATCGCAAAGGTCTGGATATGAACAAGATCACGCCGCAACCGGGCATCATGGACATTAAGCTCTATCAGGGTGGGGCGGCGCATGTGACGGGTGTAGAGAACGTCATCAAGCTGTCGTCCAATGAAAACCCACTTGGACCGTCGGAGGCAGCCAAGGAAGCGTTTCGCCGGGCCGCGCTTGATCTGCATCGTTATCCGTCTTCTGACCACGGCGGCTTGCGTACAGCAATTGCCGACGTGTACGGGCTGCACGCAGATCGCATCATCTGTGGCGCCGGATCGGATGAGATTATTGCGTTTCTTTGTCAGGCCTATGCGGGGCTGGGCACAGAGGTGATCCATACCGAACACGGGTTCGGCATGTACAAGATCAGCGCCCTGGCCGCCGGGGCGACCCCTGTAGAGGTGAAAGAGCGCGAGCGCGTCACGGATGTGGATGCCATACTGGCTGCCTGCACCGACAAGACGACGCTTGTTTTCATGGCCAACCCGAATAATCCCACCGGCACGATGATTGGCGCGGCAGAGGTTGCGCGGCTTGCGGATGGGTTGCCACCACAGGCATTGCTCGTGCTGGACGGGGCCTATGCCGAATACGTTGAAGGCTATGATGGCGGTGTTACCTTGGTAGAGGCGCGCGAGAATGTCGTGATGACGCGCACCTTTTCCAAGATCTACGGGCTTGGCGGTCTGCGCATCGGATGGGGATATGGCAGCAAGGACGTTATTGACGTGCTGAACCGCGTGCGCGGGCCGTTCAACCTGAGCCAAGCGGCGCTCAACGCCGCGGAGGCAGCGGTGCGTGACACATCTTATGTGGATCATTGCCGGGCCGAAAACGCCCGCTGGCGGACATGGCTGGCGGATGCACTGGCGGCGATGGGCATCCCGTCGGATGTATCCTGCACCAATTTCGTTCTGGCGCGCATGGCATCGCAGAAAGAGGCCGAAGCCTGTGACGCCTATCTTAAATCCCAAGGGCTGATTATCCGGCTGGTGGCCAGCTATAATCTGCCCAACTGTCTGCGGATCACCGTGGGTGACGAGGCAAGCTGCCGCCGCGTGGTTCATGCCATTCGCCAGTTCAAGGACGGAGACGCAGATGGCACAAGTGTATGAACGCGTCGCTCTGATCGGGCTGGGCCTTATCGCATCGTCAATGTTCTGGGCGATGAAACGTGACGGGCTGGCGGGTGAGGTTACGGGCTATGCCCGATCTGCCGAAACCCGGGAAACGGCGCGTGAAATTGGTCTTTGTGACCGTGTGTGCGACAGCATCGCGGAGGCGGTTGATGGCGCGGACCTCATTGTGCTGTGTGTGCCCGTGGGTGTCATGGGCGATGTCGCGGCGGAAATGGCGCCGCATCTCAAGCCTGGCGCGACGGTGTCAGATGTTGGATCAGTCAAGCGCGACGTGATTGAAAAGGTCTCGCCGCACCTGCCCGACAATGTTCATTTCGTGCCTGCCCACCCTCTTGCCGGGACCGAGCATTCTGGCCCGCGTTCAGGTTTTCCCGAGCTTTTTGAAAACCGCTGGTGCTTGCTGGTTCCCGTTGAGGGTACCGATCCGGACGCCATCGCACGACTACGCGCATTGTGGGAGGGCTTTGGCGCGCTTGTCGAGGAAATGGATGCAGAGCATCATGACCTTGTGGTTGCTGTCACGTCCCATGCGCCACACCTGATCGCTTACACAATGGTCGGCGTTGCAGATGACTTGCGTCGGGTAACCGATAGCGAGGTCATCAAATATTCTGCGGGTGGTTTCCGTGATTTCACGCGGATTGCAGCGTCTGATCCAACCATGTGGCGAGACGTCTTCTTGACGAACAAGGAAGCCACGCTTGAAATCCTTGGACGCTTTACCGAAGAACTTTTTGCCCTGCAGCGCGCCATCCGGCAGGGCGATGGTGAGCATCTTCACGCCTATTTCACCCGGACCCGGGCCATTAGACGTGGCATTATCGAGGCGGGACAGGATACAGATGCACCGGACTTCGGTCGCGGTGGAGGGCGCAAAGAATGATCAGGGCGGCGGTGACCGGGTTTTTTTTTGGCAACAGCGCAGATGGCGTTGGCCGACGATCCCACATCATCGCTTAGGCCCGTTCCGCGTGGCGGTGAGGCGTCGATCCAGCCTGTGACGCTTGATCAATCGGGCGCTATCGCCCAGCCCGAACAAAGCACAGAGCAACAGGAGGCCAAGCAACGCAACGGCTTGCTGTCCTCGCTTCGTCCCTTGTTCCGGACGAACAAGGTTGCCAAGGAAGGGCGCGCGCAGAAGCGCCTGCGTGAAAAGGGTGCCGTTTGCGGCGATCTGGACATACAGGGTGAAGCCGTTGGTCGGGTGACCGGTAGGCTGCGTGGGTGTGTGGTTGAAAATGCCGTGCGTGTACGTTCGGTTTCCGGTGTGGGGTTAAGTCAGAAGGCCGTGATGGATTGCACCACGGCCAGCGCGTTGAAATCATGGATGGAAAGTGCTGCCAAACCGGCAATGGCGAAAAAGGGTGGTGGGCTCAGGACAGTCCGGGTTGCCGCGCATTACGCTTGCCGGACGCGGAACAATGAGAAAGGCGCAAAGCTGTCTGAACATGGCAAGGGCCGCGCCATCGACATTTCAGCGTTCAAGCTGGCTGATGGGACCGAAGTCAGCGTGCTGACGGGCTGGAATGCGCAACGGTTCAGTGACGCGATGCGGCGGATGCACAAAGGTGCGTGCGGACCTTTTGGCACCGTATTGGGGCCAAACGCGAACCGGTTTCACAAGGATCATTTCCATTTTGATACGGCCCGCTACCGCTCAGGCAGTTTTTGCCGCTAGGGCATTTCTGGATCAGGGCGTCCCTCCGGATATCAGTTAACGCTTTGAAATCTTTAATGTAAGGCAGCGCTATCTAAAGGCGTCATATCGAAAGAGCTTTAGAGTTATTGGCGTGCTCTCAGGCGCGGGGCCGGGCCGAGGGCGATCCCGCTGAGTGACATCAAGCCGTCCGCAAAATTGAGAGTGAGCTCTAGAGTGTCCGGATCCCCGCCGATATTGGCCAGCGCGTTCAGCATCAGGTCTGCCTGCGCAGGGATGGCAAGGTCGCTTGCTTTTGCCACGTCAAATAGGATGCGCCAATTGTCCACGAACAGGCTGACATCTCCCTTTGGTCTCCCATCCGGGTCAATATCCAGAACGCCTTGCGCCGAGATTTCGACGCTGCCCCAGATCGCCTGTGCGTCCACGATTTCGATCCGGTTTGGCGGGGGCATGCCACCCTGAACAGAATGTCTGTCGAGAGGCGCTGAAAACCCCGCAGCCCCGGTCGCTGTAGCCGTATCGAAATAGTAGGGCCAGTTCTGTGGGATATTAAGCAGAGCGCGAGGCACATCGCCGAACGCCAGATCATCAATACTGAACTGAAAGTCGTATAGCGAAGGCTGGGTGGTGCTTTGGTCAAAGAACGCCTGAAGCGTGTTGCCAGTGAACAGCCGTCCTTTTGCTGTCTGGAGGTCCCACTGGGCGCTGTCCAGACGCAGGCTTTCCAGTTCGAGCGCCGTACGGGGATGTATCCTAAGTCCGGCTTGCGCGTCCTCCGCCATCAGCTTCACGGCATAGGCGCCTGCAGTAATGTCGATCCGGTCTTGGGGCAGGGTCAGTGTGGCATAGCCGGGCCACCACGCAGGCGTTGCAAAAGAGAGGGCGGGGCTGAAGACCCGCACACCCGACGTGTCGTCCTGTAAACTGACCGGCGACAAATGCGTCTCGAACCGAAACGGGTAGCCATCTACGTCAACCTTCATGATCTGCGCCACCCAACCTTCTGCGCGTTTGGTCGCAGCCCAGTCAATGATGCCGTTCCTGATCATCAAAGAGGCAGTGAGCCACAGGAAGGACCACAGCAATCCCGCTGTGACGATGATCCACGTCAGCCTGCGCATTTTATGCCTCTTTAACTCGGAGTTCAGATGCGGTTTACCGATGACAGCAACAAAGGACCAGCGCGATGGCAATGTGGGTATTCGGCTATGGATCGCTTCTGTGGAACCCCGGTTTCGAGGTGGCGGAGAGCGTGATTGGCACGCTGCCGGGGTACGCGCGGTCGTTCTGTATGCGCTCAATCCACCATCGGGGCACCGAAGAAGAACCGGGTCTGGTGCTGGCGCTGGACCGGCAGGCGGATCATGCCTGTGCCGGCATGGCGCTGCGCGTTGCTCCGGGGCAGGAAGAACAGACGCTGGCTTACCTTCGTGAGCGGGAACTGATTTCATCGGCATATATTGAGAAGACGTTGCAGGTCTCGCTTGAAGACGGGCGCGTCGTCGAGGCGGTGGTCTATGTGATCGATGAAGACCATGAACAATATTGTGGTGGTCTGCCGCTTGAAGAACAGGCGCAGATCATCGCGCAGGCCGTGGGCGGACGGGGGCCGAACACCGAATATTTGTACAATACGGCAGACCATTTGCATGAAGTGGGCCTGCATGACCCAGACCTTGAGTGGCTCAGCCTTCGGGTGAAGGCGCTTTGCACATAATTCCATGGCAAAGCCGCTTGTTTTCAGTGTAACGTCTGCGCAGAGCAGGCATAATGGGTCAGGAGCAACGGCCTAATGGCGCAGTCAGAGCGCACACAACGACCACAGTTTTCTCAGCCGGTCCGTCAGATCTCATTGATGCTGATTGTGCTGGGGCTGACTGGGTTCGGTGCCTTTCTGGCACTGCCCTCGGTCTACCCGATCTTTGCGGCCAATCCCTATCTGAATGGCTTCATCATTTTCGTGTTCATCATCGGCGTGTTGGCCTGTTTTTATCAGGTTTTTCAGTTGATTGGCTCGGTCCGGTGGATCGAAAACTTTGCCTCAGACAAGCCCGATCCGACGACGGTCGCACCACCGATGCTGGCCCCCCTGGCGGCCCTACTGCGCACCCGTGGGGCACGGATGCAGGTATCGGCAAGTTCGACACGGTCGATCCTGGATTCGGTATCGACCCGTATTGATGAGGCGCGTGAGATCACGCGCTACATCGTCAACATGCTGATTTTCCTTGGCCTTCTGGGGACGTTTTATGGTCTTGCGACAACCGTGCCTGCGGTTGTGGACACGATCCGCAGCCTTGCCCCGTCCGAAGGGGAAGGCGGCGTGGATGTCTTCAGCCGTCTGATGACCGGGCTGGAGGCACAGTTGGGTGGCATGGGTGTCGCCTTTGGGTCTTCCTTGTTGGGACTTGCGGGATCGCTGGTCGTCGGACTGTTGGAGTTGTTTGCCGGGCATGGTCAAAACCGGTTTTATCAAGAGCTTGAAGACTGGCTTAGCTCCATCACCCGCGTCGGTTTCAGCGCAGGCGAAGACGCCACAGCAGAGCAGAACATCATGGCCGGCGTGGTGGATCACATGGCCGAGCAGATGGAGAGCCTGACCCAGATGTTCGCGGCGTCGAACGTCAGCCGTGCGGCGGTGGATGAGAAATTGAACCGGCTGGCAGATGCCGTGGACCGGATGACCGAACGGATGCAGATCGACACCGCATCGACGGCTGTGCTGGAACGGATTGCCGCGGGTCAGGAACGCATGGCAGCGGGTCAGGAAAAGCTGATCACCACTCTTGAGGGGCAGGATCAGGGCGAAGGCATGGATGCCGAAAGCCGGATGCGCCTGCGGTCGATTGACGTGCAGATGCTGCGTATCCTTGAGGAGATTTCTGCCGGGCGACAAGAAACCATGGCGGAGCTGCGTCAGGACATTGCGATGCTGGCCAAGACAATGTCGACGGGACGCCAGCCGCTGGTCCCCCGCCGTGTGCGCACGCCTGAAAAACCGGGCGGAGGGGAGCGGTAGATGGCCCTTTCCCGCAGGACGGGCACGCGGTTTCAGGGCTCCATCTGGCCCGGTTTTGTGGATGCGATGACGGGGCTTTTGCTGGTCCTGATGTTTGTTTTGACCATTTTCATGGTTGTGCAATTTGTTCTGACAGAACGGATCACCGGACAAGAGAGCGAGCTGGACGCGCTGGCAGGTGAAGTCGCTGCCCTGGCGCAAGCATTGGGATTGGAAGAGCAGTCAAACGCGCAGCTTGAGGCACGATTGGGCGCGCTGAATGCATCCTTGAATACGACGCAGGATCAATTGGATGCCGCACAGGGGCGGCTTTCTCAGCAGGACGCGCTGATTGCGTCGCTGACGTCAGAGCGCGACGCGCAGGCGGCTGCGTTGGAGGACGCAGGCGCACAGATCACACGATTTGAGGCGCAGGTGGCGGGGCTGCTGGCGGATCAAGAGACAGCGCAAGGGCAGATTGCAGATCTCGAATATCGGGAGCAGTCGTTACTGAGTGAACAGGAAGCACTTAACCTGGCGCTGGCCACAGCGCGCGATGAAATCGATGCGCAGGCTGAAACTGCCCGCCTTGCAGCGGCACGTCGCGAAGCGTTGGATGCCCTGATCGCCGATCTGCGTGCGCGGAACGCCGAGACGGAAGGACAACTCGCTGATCTACGTGCGCTTAAGGCTGAGACCGACGCGCAGGTTGCAGAGCTACGTGCCCGAAACGCTGAGGCTGAAGCACAGGTTGCGGGTTTGCAGGGTCAGGTGGACGCAACAACAGAGGCGCTGAGTGCTGAGGAAGCGGCGCGGCTGGTTGAAGCCGCGGCGGCGGAAGCCTTGCGGGCCAGGCTGGCAGACGCTGATGCGGAGTTGACCGCGATGACGCTGGCGTTGGAGGCGCAGCGTAAGGAGGCAGAAAATACGTTGACGTTGCTGGCTGCAGCGCGAGCGGCGGAAGAACAACTGGATGCGCGTCTGTCCGAGGCATTGATCCGACTGCAGACCGTTGAGCAGCAGGCTGAAACAGGAGCTCAGGCGCAAGCCGCATTGACACAGGCGCAGAAGGAATTGGAGCGGCAAAGGGCAGCGGCAGCCGCCGAGGAGGCCCAGAGTGCCGAAGAACTGGCGCGTTTGCAGGCAAACGTCCAAGCGCAGGAAGCAGCGGCGGCGGAGTTGATGGCTGACCGCGATGCATTGCGCGCAAGGTTGGCGGCAGCCGTCGCTGCGCGGCTTGCGGCAGAAACGCTTGCAGGAGATCAGAGTACCGACGCAGAGCGGCAGGCGGCGTTGCTGGCGTCTGCCCGTGAGGCCTTGGCCCAGGAAGAAGCGGCAAGTGCCGAGGCGCAGCGCCAAACGGAATTGTTAAACCAGCAAGTTGCTGCATTGCGCACCCAATTGGGCAGTTTGCAGGCCCTGCTGGACGATGCGGTCGCCCGCGATGCTGCCAAGGACATTCAGTTGCAGTCGCTTGGGTCTGATTTGAACACTGCACTGGCCCGCGTGGCTGCGGAAGAACGGCGTCGTGCGGAATTGGAAGCGGCAGAGCGGGCACGGCTTGAGGCGGAGGCCAAGGCGCTGCAGGAGCAGACCAAGGATCTTGAGCAGTATCGTTCGGAGTTCTTTGGTCGGCTGCGCGATGTTTTGGGCAATCAGGAAGGCGTGCGCATCGAAGGGGATCGGTTCGTGTTCTCATCCGAGGTGTTGTTTCCGCCCGGCGGGGCAATCCTGTCACCTGAGGGACGTCAGGAGATTGCCAAGGTGGCGGACATTCTGCGGTCTGTCGCTGGTGATATCCCTCCAGAAATTGACTGGGTGATCCGCGTTGATGGGCATACAGATAACGTCCCACTTTTGGGCGGTGGTGAGTTCGCGGACAACTGGGAGCTCAGCCAAGGCCGGGCATTGTCCGTCGTAAAGTACATGATTAATTTCTTAGGCATTCCGCCTGATCGGCTGGCCGCAAATGGATTTGGCCAGTATCAGCCGGTCGCGCTTGGAGACAGTCCTGATGCGCGGGCACAGAACCGGCGCATCGAGCTGAAGTTCACCGAGAAATAGCGGGGTTTTGATACTGTCGGACACAGAAGATGCTTCGACACGCTTGGCCGTCAAAGCAACTGTGAGCTTTTTGTAACTAAGGATATTGCGCAGAGGATTGGGCGGCGTCGGCCTTTATTCGAAGGCGGATTGATGGGCTTCAGTCGGAGCCAGCGATGGTGATTTCGGTGCGCAAAATGCTGATTACGGTGTCCCCGCGGATCAGCGTGGCGGTGCCGGCATACGTTCCTTCTGGCCAAGTGGCGCGACCGCGAAGCCGCTTTCCGACGGCGCGGAATGCCTGCGCGTGATTTCGTTCTAGTTTTGTGTCCCTGCTGATGACTTCGCCCTCTGGCCCGGTCAGGGACAGGCGCATGACGTCATCTTTCTGGGTGCCAAAGCTAAAGCCGTACACCACCAGCGCAGGTGCGGTCGCGGGAAGGGTATCTGCACCCGCGATGCCTGCTTTGACATCAGCATATTCAGGAATGATGTCAGTCAGGCCGACATCAACAAGGCCGCCGGGCTGGTAGGGCGGGGTGTCTGCCCAAAGAGTGCTGTCACCGGGGCTATCACAGGCGAGGGTGCCATCGGGATCGAAAGGATCAACGGGTATGCCATCCTTGCGCACGGACAGATGGAGGTGCGGAAATTCGGCGCGGCCGGACTGGCCAATCTGTCCCAGAACGTCGCCTGCCTTGACCTCTTGTCCGTTGCGGACGGTGATCGAGCCCTGCATCAGGTGGCAGTACTGCGTTTCCCAGCCGCCGGGATGGAACAGAACAACGCCGTTTCCGCATTCGCGCCCTTCAACTTCGGCAACGGTTTCCCTGGTCCACCCGGTGTCAGGCATGCCGTCACGAAAGCCGCGCACGCGACCGGGTGCAGCGGCAAAGACATCAACGCCGGCCTGCATGTCCGCACGTGTGGGGAGGGCGAAATCGGTGCCTTTGTGGCCATCATAGCTGAGCCCGCGACACTGGTAATCGCTGTAGCCGTCGCCGGGGTCACGGTCCATGTATTGCTGAATGTAGCAGTCCTGCCCAAGCGTGCAGTCGACGGGGAAGGACAAAAGCAAATCCTCCGCCAGCACGGAGCTGGCGGAGGACAATATCAGAGCCGCAAAGGCCCTCAGGCTCATTCCGCTGTCAGCAGCGGTGGCTTGTCGCCTGAGATCTTGGGCGTTTCGGGGTCGAGAATGGTCAGATCCAGATCGCCCTTTTTCACACCCACCTTGACGACGCCACCCTTGGCCAGTTTGCCAAAGAGCAGCTCCTCGGCCAGCGGTTTCTTGATGTGCTCCTGGATCACGCGGCCAAGAGGGCGCGCACCCATCTTGTCATCATAGCCTTTCTCGGCCAGCCATTCGGCGGCTTTCTTGGTCAGCTCAAAGGTCACGTTGCGGTCCATCAGCTGTGCTTCAAGCTGAAGCACGAACTTCTCAACGACCCGCAGGATGACGTCCTTGCTGAGAGGCGCAAAGGAAATCACCGCGTCCAGACGGTTGCGGAATTCCGGCGTGAAGGTGCGTTCGATCGCTGCCGTATCCTCGCCCGTGCGGCGGTCGCGGCCAAAGCCGATGGCTTCTTTGGCCTGCTCTGCGGCACCGGCGTTGGAGGTCATGATCAGGACAACGTTACGGAAATCGACCGTGCGGCCATTGTGATCCGTCAGTTTGCCGTGGTCCATCACCTGCAACAGGATGTTGTAGACATCCGGGTGCGCCTTCTCCATTTCGTCCAGCAGCAGCACGCAGTGCGGATGCTGGTCTACGCCATCGGTGAGCATGCCACCCTGGTCAAAGCCGACATAGCCCGGAGGTGCGCCGATCAGACGGGAAACTGCGTGTTTCTCCATGTACTCGGACATATCAAAGCGCAGCAGTTCCACACCCAGCGTATCCGCCAGTTGCTTGGCCACTTCGGTTTTACCCACACCGGTTGGACCGGCGAAGAGGTAGTTGCCGATGGGCTTTTCAGGTTCGCGCAGACCTGCGCGTGCCAGCTTGATCGCCGAGGCCAGTGCCTCGATCGCTTTGTCCTGACCAAAGACCACCCGCTTGAGCGATGCTTCGAGGTCCTTGAGGACCACGACATCGTCCTTGGAGACGTTCTTGGGCGGGATGCGGGCAATCTTGGCCACTACGGCCTCGACCTCTTTAGTGCCGATGGTCTTGCGGCGCTTGGAAGCGGCGACAAGATGCTGCGCTGCACCCGCTTCGTCGATCACGTCGATGGCAGAGTCCGGCAATTTACGGTCATTGATGTACCGCGACGCCAGCTCCACCGACGATTTGATCGCATCGGATGTGTATTTTACCGAATGGTGATCCTCGAAGTAGGGCTTGAGGCCCTTGAGGATCTTCACCGCGTCTTCCACCGATGGTTCGTTCACGTCGATCTTCTGGAACCGGCGCGAAAGCGCGCGGTCCTTTTCAAAGTGCTGACGGAACTCCTTGTAGGTGGTTGACCCCATCGTGCGCAGCTTGCCGCCCGCCAAAGCAGGTTTCAGCAGGTTGGATGCGTCCATTGCGCCGCCGGATGTTGCACCAGCGCCGATCACGGTGTGAATTTCGTCGATGAACAGAACCGCATCTTCGTGTTCTTCGAGTTCGGAAACGACCGCTTTCAGCCGTTCCTCGAAATCGCCGCGATACCGTGTACCGGCAAGCAACGCACCCATATCCAGTGAATAGATCGTGGTGTTTGCAAGAACCTCGGGGGTTTCGCCCGCTACGATCTTGCGCGCCAGACCTTCGGCGATGGCGGTTTTACCCACGCCGGGATCGCCCACCAAAAGCGGGTTATTCTTGCGACGGCGGCACAGCACCTGGATGCAGCGCTCCACCTCGAGGTCGCGTCCGATCAGCGGGTCAATGTCGCCTTCGCGGGACTTGGCGTTCAGATCTACGCAGTATTTCTCAAGCGCGGTTTCCTTCTTTTCGCCATCGGTGACGCCCTGAGCCTCTTCTTCGTGCTCTGGTGCACCGGCGACAGGGCGGGCCTCACCATAAGCGGGGTCTTTGGCCACGCCGTGGGCGATGTAGTTGACCGCGTCATAGCGCGTCATGTCCTGTTCCTGCAGGAAATACGCCGCGTTGCTTTCGCGTTCAGCAAAGATCGCGACGAGCACATTTGCGCCGGTCACTTCCGTACGGCCGGATGATTGCACATGGATCGCGGCGCGCTGGATCACGCGCTGGAAGGCGGCGGTCGGCACGGCCTCTGATCCGTCGACGTCGGTGACCAGATTGCTCAGGTCCTCGTCCACGAATTCGACCAGCGTGTCGCGCAGTTCGTCCACGTCAACGGAACAGGCTTTCATCACCTGTACGGCATCCGGTTCGTCGATCAGCGCCAGCAGCAAATGCTCCAGCGTGGCGAACTCGTGTCTGCGCGCATTGGCCAAAGCCAAAGCTGCGTGGATTGCCTGCTCCAGTGTAGTTGAGAATGAAGGCACGGGTGTGCTCCTTATCCTTCGGGGTCGGGGAGGTGCTGTGGGATAACAGGGCCCCGGTCCGACCATGGCCTCATAGTATTAGAGTTTGGTTGATCGCGGCCCAGCTTCAAGCATTTTCTTCTAAAAACTGCTCACAAAGTCCGTGATCTGCTTTTTTTGCACCCATTTGTCGCAGTCAAAAGTTGTCTTTCCGTTTGCGTATTTCAGCAAAAACGTCGGCATCCGGGGCGGTTGGCATCCCTAGGTGTGCTCGAATGCCGGGATCGGCGGGGCGCAGGAAGGGATTGGTTGCAAGTTCGGTTGAAAGTGTCGATGGGACCGTCGGCATGCCCTTTTTCCGGGCCGCGTCAATGTCGTTTGATCTTGATATAAGCGCCGTATTCTCAGGATCAACCGTGAGCGCAAACTTCGCGTTTGACGCTGTATATTCATGGCCCGAACAGATCGTCGTGTCCGCTGGCAAAGCCATGAGCTTTTGCATGCTGGACCACATTTGCGCGGCGGTGCCCTCGAAAAGCCGCCCGCACCCCAAGGCCATCAGGCTGTCGGCGGTGAAACAGGCTTTGGCTCCCGGTACATAATAGGCGATGTGGCCGACTGTATGGCCCGAGACATCGTAAACTTCTGCCTCAAGACTGCCGAGCGTGACCTTGTCGCCTTTGGCCACTGCCAGATCAAGGGCGGGAAGGCGATGTTCGTCCGCCTTTGCGCCAACAACCTTGGCCGGGTGATCAGCCAACAGATCCGCCAGCCCATCCACATGGTCCCAGTGGTGATGGGTGAGCCAGACCTGGCTCAGCGTCCAGCCGCGTTCCGCCAGAGCGGCCTTGATTGGTCCGGCCTCTGGCACGTCGATCACAGCGACTTCCCCGCTCTCCTCGTCGCGCAGCAGGAATGCGTAATTATCGCTCAGGCAGGGAATGGTGATCAGATCAAAGGGCATGGCGCTCTCCTCATTCGTTGGTATGCTCTGTTCAGACTGACATTGGTAAGGCTGGGCCGCAATGCACCTTGATGTGCAGGATCTGCGCAATTTCTACTACCGCAGCGCGCTGGGCCGTGCGGCGCAGAAATCCTTGCGGGGACGGATGCTGGAGCTTTGGCCAGAGGCCAAGGGCCAGACCGTCGTCGGTTTTGGCTTCGCGGCACCATTGCTGCGTCCCTATCTCAAAGATGCGCGCCGGGTGGTGACCCTGATGCCGGGACCGCAGGGGGTGATGCCGTGGCCAGCGGGCATGCCCAATACATCGGTGCTCACCGAGGAAACTCTTTGGCCGATAGAGACAGGACACGTTGACAAGCTGGTGCTGCTGCACGGGCTTGAGACCAGTGAGCGGCCTTCGGATCTGCTTGAGGAATGTTGGCGTGTGCTGGGACCGGGGGGCAGGGTGCTGTTTATCGTGCCGAACCGTGGCGGCCTGTGGGCGCGGCGTGATGTGACGCCCTTTGGCTACGGTCGTCCCTATTCGCCGGGACAGCTGGATGCGCAATTGCGCAAGCATCAGTTTCTGCCGGAACGTCATGTTGGCGCGCTTTACCAGTTTCCGTCACAACAGCGGGTTTGGATGAAATCAGCCGGTCTGTTTGAGCGCATCGGGCGGCACGTGCCCGCGATGATGGCCGGCGGTGCGTTCATGGTTGAGGCAACCAAGCTGGTATATCCGCCCAAGGGCACCCGCGAGCGCAAGCGCAAGCGCGTGAGCGTGCTGGAGGGGTTGACCGAACCCGCAGTCGGACGTGCGCGAACATACGGGAAAGGGTGATAGCTGGCGGAAAAAGGGAGGCCTTACCCCTGACAAGCGGTCGTGAACTCCGAAAGATCTTCGGCAAAGTGGTCAGGTGCTTCTAGAAACGGCGCGTGACCGACCCCCTCGTATGGGACGTAACGGCCGTTTTTGATGGCGTTGGCCGCCGCCTGCCCGGTTGCCGGGGTGACCACATCGTCCCGTGTGCCGTGAATGATCAGGCCAGGGCAGCCTAGCTTTTCGTAGACTGGCCGCAAATCGACATTGGCCCTGAACAAGGCCCGACGGACATGCGCCGGGCAGAGCATGTTTGACCCAACCAGTTCGGCGTATGATACCCGGTCCAGCGGCTGGGCCGTGCATGCCTCCACGAAGCGCGCCGTGGCAGCAAGACGACGCGGCACGTCATCCGTATAAAGCTCCCGGTCTAGGCCGGGGCTGGCGGTTCCGGCCATCCAACTCTCGCGCTCGGTACCGATGGCAAGAATGCCCCCTGCCAACGCAATTCCCGCGATGTCCGCATCTCCGTGCGTGGCAAGATAGGCGGCGATCACGCGGGCGCCATACGACCAACCAACGAGAACAGGTTTTTCAAGCTCAGCAGCTTTGATCACAGCCGTCACATCGTCAGCCCAAAGGGCGGTGTCAGTATAGGCGGCTTCGCTCTCCGGCTTGTCGGAGGCACCGTGCCCGCGAAGGTCCATGGCAACGAGGTGAAAGCGGTCTCGCATGCGCTCCAGTAAGGGATGCCAACACATGAACTGCTGGGCCCAGCCATGGATCAACAGGATGGGGGGCAGTTTCGGATCACCGACAGAAGTGAATGCAATGCGGGTGCCATCCGATGAAAGGGTATATGAGTTCGACATGCCTGTGATTACCAACGATCCCAAAGCAAGGGAAGGCGACATAAGTCCTCTGACACGATGACCCGCCAAGTACGTCGGCCGATCCTTTTGAACCAGGGGGAAGACGTTTGCCGATTATTCAAATAACCTCCCGCCAAAGAGGAGGACCTACCACATGAACGATCAATCGACCACGACCGGCCTTGGCACGGGTTTCGACATTCCTGATCCGGCTGATCTGCCGACGCTCAAGGGCAAGGTATCTGAAACCGAATGGGGTCTTCGCGTGCAACTCGCCGCGACCTACCGGCTTTGTGCGCTGCATGGCTGGACCGATCTGGTTTTCACTCATATCTCAGCCCGGCTGCCTGATGAGGACGGAGAGGAGCGTTTTCTGATCAACCCCTACGGCATCATGTTTGATGAGATGACGGCATCTTGTCTGGTCAAGATCGATCTGCACGGTAATATCTGTCAGGAAACCCCTTATTTCATCAACCCAGCAGGTTTCACGATCCATTCGGCAATCCATTCGGCACGCGAAGATGCGGGGTGCGTGATCCACGTGCATACCCCTTACGGAGTCGCGGTGTCGGTGCAGAACGAAGGGCTGCGCCGCTATACGCAGTTCTCTATGATCGTGAACAACGACCTGGCATATCATGACTATGAGGGTATCGCACTGGAACTGGATGAGCGTGAGCGCATCGTGAACGATCTGGGGGACAAGAGCCTGCTGATGCTGCGCAACCACGGTACACTGACGCTGGGGCCGAATTGCGCGATTGCCTTCCTGCGCATGTATTTTCTTGAGAACGCCTGCAAGACTCAGATTTTCGCGCAAAGCGCGGGGACAGACGCGCTGCATGAAGAGCCGCAAAGCATGGCTGATACCGTACAGCGCCAGTCTGCGGCGGCTTTCCAGCCGGGGACAGGGGACAATCTGGTCTGGCCGGGCTTGATGCGGAAACTGAACCGGAGCAATCCGGGATACGATAGCTGAGCGGAGAGTTGTCGCGCAGAAGGACGAGTCGCGAGTAAGAGCCCGGCTAATCGGCTGGGCTCTTGGAGACAAAGAGGCTGACTATCAGAAGCCGAAGAAGCCGGGGTTGAGGCCCAAATCCTCGAACAATTCTGCGATATCGTCTTCTTCGCCGCCGCCCATTCCATCACCTGACGGCTGTTCCGCGCCCTGATCCGTGATGTCATCGTCGTGGTCGGTGATGGAGGACCAGCCGATGCTGGATGTGATGGTGGCCTCATCATTGATAAAGTTACTGATCCGCACCTCGTAAGGTTCACCGCTGCCCGGTTCACCATTGATGAGGAGTGAATCCTCGCCAAGGTAGATTTCTGCCAATACGCTTCCGTCTTCCGTCTGACCGCTTTCGCTGGCAATCAGGTCTGCGATGTCGCTCGAGGACAGGTTGCTTACATCCGCTGCAGTCTGAATGACGAAGGCGCGTTTGACCGCTACTGTTTCACCTTCACCGCCCTCCTCATTCTCAACGTATACGAGGTGCAGGTTGCCCGTGACGTCAGAGGCAAAGTCGAACGTCAAATCATCATTTGGGTTGGTCAGATCAATCTGAGCAACATGTGTGCCGATATGATCCTGAGCGACTTCCATCGTGATGTCAGTGCTGGTGCCGTATTCTTTCGTCCAATAGATGGTGCGTACGCTCGCGCCGGTCTCGTCCTCTTCGTTTGTGATCGTGCGTGTCCGCAGAACGTCTTCGCCTTCGATATCACTGTTGAGACCAGCTGTGACTGAGGTCGTCTGACCATTATGGTGAATTTGGAACGTATGCTCGCTATCAAAACCAACCTCGATTGAGTTTGCAGCGTCTGGCGCCGTGACGGTGAAGGACGGGTCGGTTTCAGGTGCGTCGTCGTCCCGTTCGGCCAGTACCAATTCATCTGCGATTTCCGCGCCTTCCTTGTCGCTCACCGTCACAAGGTTTTCTGGCTGGCGGGCTTCCTCTGCCGCGAACTCATCAAGAATGCGCTGTTGTTCAAGTTCCTCGGCAACCTTCAGCGGATCACGGAATTCATTGCCCATGGGAGGCCGGACATCTTCTTCTTCGCTCTCGGGTTCATAAGTCGCGGGTGCTTCTTCGGCATCAGCTTCAACATTGTCTTCTGCAGTATCTTCAAATTCCTGCTCTGTGCTCTCTTCGCTGACTTCTTCTTCAACGACTTCCTCTTGCGAGGCTTCAAGCTCAGCAATGAATTCTTGGATCAGGCTTGCCATTTCTTCGGTGGGTGTGGCCTCAAGCTCGGAAATGAATGCGTTTATGCGGACCAGGTCCTCCGCGGCGATGTTCTCGGATACCTCGATACCGAAATCAGACAGATCAAGCGATTGGTTCGCGCCGGGGTCAGCGAGACCGACGCCTTGAGTGGAGGGCGCAAGGTCATCCTGCATGTCCTCTGTCTGATCGACGTCAGACACATCATCCTCGCCTCCCATCGCCATCGCGACGAAACCAACGGACAAAAGAGACAGAAAACCAATGGCGAACATCATGCTCATCCTCGTATGGCAGCCCACAGTGCGCAGGCCGGTTGAATCAATTTTTATCTGTCTCGCTGAGAATTCTGACACCAGTGAGGCGAAACGCGGCGACAGCGAGGCAAGAATCGGATTATTGTTTCGAATATCTGGTCCGCAGCGCCACATTTGATGTGGGGGCAGGCCGCTTGCGCTAACGGCAGTAAATAAAGGGGTCGGGGGTCACATCACCGCACGTTACTGTGTTGCGGTGCGGCAAACCCTCTGCTACATGGCCCCTGATTTAGACGTCTTGAACCATTTCAAGCCGCGCCAACGATCCGGTGACGCGACTTCTTCGCGTATGTCCGGCCTGACTGAACGAGAGGATGGACGTGTCCGAAACTGCTTCGATATCCACCGGCATCGCACACCGCTACGCATCTGCTGTTTTTGAACTGGCCAAAGAGGCCTCGAAGGTCAAAGACATCGAAACCGATCTAGACGCCCTGCAGGGCGCATTGAGCGACAGCGAAGATTTCCGCAACCTGATCCATTCGCCGATCTACACCCGTGAGCAGCAGGGCAACGCCGTCGATGCGCTGGCCAAGAAGATGAAGCTGTCGCCAACGATGGCGAACACGCTGTCACTGATGGCCTCCAAGCGCCGCCTGTTCGTGCTGCCGCAACTGGTGAAAACCCTTCGCGAGAAAATCGCCGAAGACAAGGGCGAGGTCACCGCAGAGGTTACGTCCGCCAAAGCGCTGACCAAGGCGCAATCAGACAAGCTTGCCAAGTCGCTCAAGGCGACCACCGGCAAAACCGTATCGCTTCAAACGACCGTTGATGAATCTCTCATCGGCGGTCTTATCGTCAAAGTGGGCTCCAAGATGATCGACACGTCGATCCGCTCGAAGCTCAATTCCCTCCAGAATGCAATGAAAGAGGTCGGATAAATGGGTATCCAAGCTGCAGAGATTTCTGCGATCCTGAAGGACCAGATCAAGAATTTCGGTCAAGAAGCTGAAGTGGCCGAAGTTGGCCGTGTGCTCTCCGTCGGTGACGGTATTGCCCGCGTTTACGGTCTGGACAACGTTCAGGCCGGTGAAATGGTCGAATTCCCCGGTGGTATTCAGGGCATGGCCCTGAACCTTGAAGCGGACAACGTTGGTGTTGTTATCTTCGGTAACGACCGCGACATCAAAGAAGGTGACACCGTCAAGCGCACCAACTCCATCGTGGACGTGCCAATCGGTGATGCGCTGCTGGGTCGTGTTGTTGACGGTCTGGGTAACCCGATTGATGGCAAAGGCCCGATCAATTCAACAGAGCGTGGCATCGCCGATGTTAAGGCGCCGGGCATTATCCCCCGCAAGTCCGTGCACGAGCCGATGGCAACCGGCCTGAAGTCCGTGGATGCGATGATCCCTATCGGTCGTGGTCAGCGAGAGTTGATCATTGGTGACCGCCAGACAGGTAAAACCGCCGTTGCGCTTGACGCGATGCTGAATCAGCAGCAGGTGAACGAGGCCGCTGACGGTGACGAAAGCAAGAAAATGTACTGTGTGTACGTTGCGATCGGCCAGAAGCGCTCCACTGTTGCGCAGCTGGTTAAGAAGCTCGAAGAATCCGGTGCCATTGATTACTCAATCATTGTGGCCGCTACTGCGTCTGAGCCAGCGCCGATGCAGTTCCTCGCGCCCTACGCCGCGACAGCGATGGCCGAGTACTTCCGCGACAACGGCCGTCACGCGCTGATCATCTATGATGACCTTTCCAAGCAGGCGGTTTCCTATCGTCAGATGTCCCTGCTGCTGCGCCGCCCACCAGGCCGCGAAGCCTATCCTGGTGACGTTTTCTATCTGCACTCCCGCCTGCTTGAGCGTTCCGCGAAGCTGAGCGAAGAGTTTGGCTCGGGTTCGCTGACAGCGCTGCCCGTGATCGAAACACAGGGTGGTGACGTTTCGGCGTTTATTCCGACAAACGTGATTTCGATCACCGACGGTCAGATCTTCCTTGAGACCGAACTTTTCTATCAGGGTATCCGTCCTGCTGTGAACACCGGTCTGTCGGTTTCGCGCGTGGGCTCCTCGGCCCAGACCAAGGCGATGTCCTCGGTCGCCGGTCCGGTGAAGCTGTCGCTTGCCCAGTACCGCGAGATGGCTGCCTTCGCACAGTTCGGTTCTGACCTTGACGCCGCCACTCAGCAGCTGCTGAACCGTGGTGCCCGTCTGACCGAGCTGATGAAGCAGCCGCAGTATTCGCCGCTGTCCAACGCCGAGATCGTCTGCGTCATCTACGCAGGTACGCACGGCTACCTCGACAAGCTTGAGGTGTCTGCGGTTGGTGCATGGGAGCAAGGCCTGCTGAACCACCTGCGTTCCAAGCATGCGGACCTGCTCAAGGACATCACCAACAACGATCGCAAGGTGAAGGACGAGCTGGAAGACAAGATCAAAGCAGCGCTCGATTCATACGCCGCTGACCACGTTTAAGGGGAGATAGCCCAGTGGCAAATCTCAAGGACCTTAAAAACAGGATCGCGTCGGTCAAATCGACCCGCAAGATCACAAAGGCCATGCAAATGGTTGCCGCGGCGAAACTTCGCCGCGCGCAGGAAGCTGCCGAAATGGCACGCCCCTACGCTGAGCGGTTCAATGCCGTGATGGCGGGGCTTGCCGCGTCGGTCGGTGGGTCGGATTCAGCACCCAAGCTGCTGTCTGGCACCGGATCGGATGATGTGCATCTGTTGGTTGTCATGACCTCGGAGCGCGGATTGTGCGGTGGCTTCAACACGAACATCGTGAAGAAGGCCAAGGTGAAGGCGCAGGAGCTGCTTGCCGCTGGCAAGACAGTGAAGATCCTGACCGTTGGCAAGAAAGGCCGTGACCAGCTCAAGCGGGATTACAGCAATCACCTTGTCGGTCACGTTGATATGTCCGACGTTAAGCGTCTGGGATATGCTGATGCGCAGGGTGTTGCCAAAGACATCTTGGGTCGCTTCGACGCGGGCGAATTTGACGTGGCAACGCTGTTCTACGCAGAATTCGTGAACGTGGTCAGCCAGGTGCCACAGGCACAGCAGATCATCCCGGCCAAGTTCGAGGACAAAGGCGAAGACGAAGGGGCATCGACCCTGTTCGACTACGAGCCTTCCGAAGAAGCCATTCTGGCGGATCTTCTGCCGCGTGGCGTTGCCACGGCGATCTTCTCGGGTCTGCTTGAAAACGCAGCCTCTGAGCAGGGCGCACGGATGTCCGCAATGGATAACGCCACACGTAACGCGGGCGAGATGATCGAGAACCTGACAATTGAATACAACCGTTCGCGTCAGGCCGTCATCACGAACGAGCTGATCGAAATCATTTCCGGCGCGGAAGCGCTGTAAGCAAAACCGGAGAAACGACATGGCAAATGCAGTCGGCAAAATCACTCAGGTCATCGGCGCCGTCGTTGACGTGCAGTTCGAAGAAAACCTGCCAGAGATCCTGAACGCTCTTCACACACCGAACCAGGGCAAGACACTGGTTCTGGAAGTGGCGCAGCACCTTGGCGAAAACACCGTCCGCGCGATTGCGATGGACGCGACAGAAGGTCTGGTGCGCGGTGCGAAAGTCACCGACACCGGCGCCCCAATTCAGGTGCCCGTCGGCAAGGCTACACTGGGCCGCATCCTGAACGTCACCGGCGACCCCGTGGACGAAAAGGGCCCTGTTGAGACAGACGAGACCCGCGCCATTCACGGCGAAGCGCCCTCCTTCGCGGAACAGTCGACCGAGACCGAGATTCTGACCACCGGCATCAAGGTGATCGACCTGCTGGCCCCCTACACCAAGGGCGGCAAGATTGGCCTCTTCGGTGGTGCCGGCGTGGGCAAGACAGTTCTGATCATGGAGCTGATCAACAACATCGCCAAGGTGCACTCCGGTCTGTCCGTGTTCGCGGGCGTGGGCGAACGTACCCGTGAGGGCAACGACCTCTATCACGAGATGATCGAATCCGGCGTTATCGTCCCTGACGATATGGCGTCCTCGAAAATTGCTCTGGTCTACGGCCAGATGAACGAGCCTCCAGGTGCGCGTATGCGTGTTGCTTTGTCTGGTCTGACTTTGGCCGAACAGTTCCGCGACGAATCCGGTTCCGACGTTCTGTTCTTCGTGGACAACATCTTCCGCTTCACACAGGCCGGTTCCGAGGTGTCCGCTCTCTTGGGTCGTATCCCCTCCGCCGTGGGCTACCAGCCAACGCTGGCCACCGATATGGGCGCGATGCAGGAACGCATCTCCTCCACCAAGAACGGTTCGATCACCTCCGTTCAGGCCGTTTATGTGCCTGCGGACGACTTGACCGACCCTGCGCCAGCGACATCCTTTGCGCACCTCGACGCGACAACCGTTCTGGACCGTGCGATCTCGGAAAAGGGTATCTATCCTGCCGTGGACCCGCTGGGCTCCACTTCCCGTCTGCTTGATCCGCTGATCATCGGTGAAGAGCACTACAAGGTTGCGACCGACGTGCAGCAGGTTCTGCAGCGCTACAAGTCGCTTCAGGATATCATCGCGATCCTTGGTATGGACGAACTGTCAGAAGACGACAAACTGGCAGTGGCCCGTGCGCGCAAGATCGAGCGTTTCCTGAGCCAGCCGTTCGACGTTGCGAAGGTCTTCACCGGTTCTGACGGTGTGCAGGTGCCTTTGGAAGACACGATCGCATCCTTCAAAGCAGTCGTGGCCGGTGAGTATGACCACCTGCCAGAAGGTGCCTTCTACATGGTGGGCGGCATCGACGAAGTGAAGGCGAAAGCCGAAAAGATGGCGGCAGACGCAGCCTAAGGGAGCCTTGAGCAATGGCAGACACGATGCAATTCGATCTGGTGTCGCCCGAGCGGCGGCTGGCCTCGATGCAGGTCACATCCGTCCAGATCCCCGGCGCTGACGGTGACATGACGGCGATGGAGGGGCATGCCCCCACCATCACCACTCTGCGTCCCGGTGTTCTGACGGTCGAAGGACCCGAAGGGACCGAGGACTATGTCGTGACAGGCGGCTTTGCCGAGATCAGAAGCGACGGCGTTTCCGTTCTGGCCGAGCGTGCGCTGCCCAAGGGTGATATGACCCAGGCGCATCTCGACGAGATGATGCAAGAGGCGCAACATACCTATGCGCAGGCGAAAGAGGCTTTTGAAAATGAGCCGGGCCCGGTGGATGATGCAGCCAAGATGCTTTCGGACATGGTGGCCATGGGTACGCACATCGGTTTGGACCCACAGTCCCCGAACCTCTGATCCTATCTCAAGCAAGTTTTGAAAGGCCCCGCAGTGTGCGGGGCCTTTCGTCTTTGGAGGGGACCTGAACGATAATTGCCTCTTTTACGTCCAAATCCGAACAGCGGTCTCGAATAAGATCTGTGCCTGAATGTGAAATCGGGAGAAACAGAGATGAAAAAGCTGGTTTTGGCAGCCGCGCTTGTGACGCCTCTGACGGCTATTGCGCAGCCTTACAGTGAAAGCATGGCGGACTGTGCCGCACTATTTCAGAATGCGGCGCAATGGGTGCAATCAGATGAGAATTCCGACAAGCTTATGCATGCCGCACGGACATGGGCGGCTGCGGCTGTTGAACAGTCTCATTCAGAAGGTCGCCCGGTCAGTTCTGACGTCATGTGGGATAAGATTGATGCAAAGACGGAAAACTGGGAAGCCAAGGGCCCTTCGTTCTTCCTGAGCGAGGAATTTCGGGATTGGACAGGCTATTGTCGTGCCTTTGGTCGCGACCGCGGGATCAAGTCGAACCTTTGAAAGAACATCAAATCCCCCTGTGTTTCTGCGCAGGTCCCCCTTTTCTGGTGCGGCTGCGTCGGCTATTCCCCAAGCCACTATGCGAATTGAACAAGGGCGCCTTTCTCTGACATGCAGAAACTCAGAAGCCATACCGTGGGTGTCGACAGTGGCGATGTGATCCTTTTTACGGATTACGAAGACGGTGGCGAAATGTGGACCGGCCGTGGCCAGCGCGAGCGCCGGCGTCATATCAAGTTTTCGGAGAAGTACAAAAAGCCCCCGACGGTCCAGTTATCGCCGTCCCTTTGGGATCTGGATGCCACGACGATCATGCGGGCGGACATCGCTGCTGAGTCTGTGACCAAGTCTGGCTTTGACATGGTGTTTCGCACGTGGGGTGACACCCGCGTTGCACGGATACGGATTGCATGGATGGCAATCGGCGAAATGTCCGAACTGGATGATTGGGATGTACTGTAGAGAGGGTGAACTCGTGGTTGAGCGTCTGGTTGGAGCCCAAACTTAAAAGGGTCGCCAACCTTAACTGAAGTCAATCAAGAGGTGTTTGCTTGGAGTTCTTTCGATGAATTCTTCTTCAATCCAGCGAAGGACACGTCGCTGACCGCCAAATGCTACGAGTTCGGCAGCTTCCTCAAAACTGACCCACCGAAATGCGCTGTGCTCATGATTGAGTAAGACCTCGGCGGTGTTGTCGATGAACGCGACAAAGACTGGAGCAATGGTTATCGCATCACGATCCGCTTCGTAGAATTGCTCGCAGGTATCAGCCGAATACAAAGCGTAAGGCTTTAAACCAGTCTCTTCATCGAGTTCACGTAAAGCTGTTTGCCAAGCTGTTTCACCCTCCTCAATGCTACCCGCGACCTGACACCACTCACCTAACAAAGTCTGTGTTCGCTTTAGTAGTAGAACCTCATGCCGTACTTGAGTTTCTCGAACAGCGACGAGCGATGCAATGAATGACCTGATTGGTATTTCGGCCACAATCTATTCCTTGCTCTAGCTGACTTGCTGCGTCTTGTTTGGTTGATCACAGGTGATCGGCAAAGCGTCGCTTTGTCCGCACAGCCGACCTTACGAAACGCGATACATCCCATCGTAAATCGGCTCAAGCGTGTCTGCTTCAAATAGCGACGACACGCTTGTCCCGTTCCAGATGTTCAGGATTGCCTGCGCAAACATCGGCGCGGTCGGCACGATACGAATGTTTGGCGCATTCTTGATCGCGTCAGTGGGGGCGATGCTGTCTGTGATCACCAGCGATTTCATCACGGACTTTGTAACCCGGTCCACTGCGGGGCCAGACATGACGCCGTGCGTGATGTAGGAGTGAACTTCCTTCGCGCCGTTTTCCAGCAAGACTTCGGCCGCCTTGCACAGCGTGCCTGCCGTATCGCAGATGTCGTCGACGATCAGACAGGTCTTGTCCGTCACGTCCCCGATCACGGTCATTTCGGCGACTTCGCCCGGCTTTTCGCGGCGCTTGTCCACGATCGCCAGGGGCGAGTTGATCCGTTTCGCCAGTTCGCGAGCGCGGGCCACGCCACCGACGTCGGGAGAGACAACCATAAGGTCGCCCATCCGGTCCTTGAAATGGCTCTTGATATCCAGCGCGAAGACGGGGGAGGCATAAAGGTTATCCACGGGGATATCGAAGAAACCCTGAATTTGTGCAGCGTGCAGGTCCATCGTCAGAACCCGCTCGATCCCGGTGCCCACCAGCATGTTGGCAACCAGCTTGGCCGTGATCGGCGTGCGTGCCTTGGTGCGGCGGTCCTGACGTGCGTAGCCGAAGTAGGGCAGCACTGCAGTAACCCGTGATGCAGAAGACCGACGCAATGCGTCGGCCATGATCAGCAGTTCCATCAGATTGTCGTTCGCGGGGTTCGACGTGGATTGGATGATGAACATATCCTCACCGCGCACGTTCTCGAACACCTCGACAAAGATTTCGCCATCGTTGAACCGTTCGACCCGCGTGTCTACCAACCCGACGTTGACGCCCCGATGCAGCGACATGCGCCGGGCGATTGCTTTGGCCAAGGGCATGTTGGCGTTGCCGGAGATCAGCTTCGGCTCGGATGTTTGCGGCATGGGGGAGGCTCCGTGGCAGCGGTATATGACAGATTCGTGACGTTGAACCTCGCTTAACACGGGTCTACGGTGCGGCAAAGACAGGGAGGTCCAAATGGCCCAGATCGACTACTTTTTCGCGACACTATCGCCGTATTGCTACCTGGCCGGGTTACGGTTGGAGGAAGTCGCCGCCAAGCATGGTGCGACCATCAACTACAAACCCTTCGACATCATTGCTGCATTCTCGCGCACGGGGGGCACGCCACCCAAGGACCGCCATCCCAGCCGGCAGGAATACCGCGCACAGGAACTTCCCCGGCAGGCAAGGAAACTGGGTATGAAGTTCAACCTTCAGCCTGCACATTGGCCCACCAATGGGGCCCCTGCGGCCTATGCGTTCATTGCCGCGCAGAACGCCGGTGGCGGGGACCTGGGCAAGCTGGCGCATGCCATCTTTCGCTCCGTCTGGGCTGACGAGAAAGATATTGCGCAGGATGACGTGATCCGCGCGTGTCTTGAGGAAGCCGGGTTCGATCCGGGTTTGGCGGACAGCGGTTTGCTGATCGGTGCGGAAACCTATGCGGCCAATCTTGAAGAGGCGGTCGAGCGCGGCGTCTTTGGTGCGCCCTTCTATTTCGTCGATGATCAGCGGTTCTGGGGGCAGGACCGGATCGCCGACATCGATCTGTATCTGGCGGGTGAATTGTGAGGCCACAAAGGGGGTTTAACCCCAATGTGATGACGCTGGGCAAGGGCGACAGGCGCGCATTGGCGCTGCATTGCACGATGGCATTTGGTGGCGCGTGGAAGGGGCTTTCCAACGCGTTGCCGGAACTGACCATGCTTGCGCCTGACATGCCCAGCCACGGCCGGAGCGCCGATTGGGACGAGGTGAGCGATTTCAGCGATACGGTCTATGCCGGGACGCTCGCTGTAATGGACGAGACGCCGATGGATGTGATTGGCCATTCCTTCGGCGCGGTGACCGCTCTGCGGCTGGCCGTGGCCCATCCTTAACGGGTGCGCAGTCTGACGGTGATCGAGCCGGTCTTTTTCGCCGTCGCAATGCAGGACGCGCCGGAAACCTTGGCGCAACATGACGTTGACGCGAAGCCCTTTCGCGATGCGATAGACGTGGGAGACCGCGAGACAGCCGCACGCACGTTTAACCGCATGTGGAGTGCGGAGGCCCCGAAATGGGATGATATGCCCGAGCGTAATCGTGCGGCGATGGTACGCGCCATTCATGTTGTGCCGGACACGCATGCCTTCTTGTACGATGATACCGCTGGTTTGCTTGAACCCGGAGCACTGGATGCCTGCACGATTCCAACTGTTGTCATGCGTGGCGAACATGCGCACCCGGCGATCAGCGCGAAGAACGACGGTCTGACAGCCCGAATGCCGAATGCGGTGCAATCTGTGATCGCAGGGGCAGGGCATATGGCCCCGATTTCCCATCCCGACGCGGTTGCGGAAGTCCTGCGCGATTTGCTGGCGCGGAGCTGATCAAAGGGACCGTCAACTTGGTTGAGGTTGATGCGTCTAGGGGACTTGGAAATGGCTCAGAAAGGTGTCGATTTGATCGCGCCCGATTGACCAGTCGCAGACCAGTCGGGATGAGATCAGTGTGTCGTCCGGCCCTTCCATACCGCCGTGACGTTCATAGCGTGCACCAGCCGCCGCAAGAGTCCGGTGGACCCGGCGCGGGAAGCTGACGAAAAGCATGTTCGCTTGTGGTTCATGCAGGAACGTTGCCCCGGCCGCCTTCAACCCTGCGGCCAGATATGTGGCATTCTCATTCGCCTGCCGGGCAATCTGGATGAAGGTGTCATCCTCAAGGTAGCCAGCCATCTGCGCTGACAGAAAGCGGTGCTTCGAGAACAGATGCGCGCCCCGCTTGCGGCGCAACTCGAACTCCCACGCCTTGGCCGGATCAAAGAAAACGACGGCCTCGACCCCCATGCATCCGTTCTTGGTGCCGCCAAAGCTGACAACGTCCACACCTGACTTCCAAGACATGTCAGCCGCTGAACAACCCAAGGCTACCATTGCGTTGGCAAAGCGTGCGCCGTCGAGGTGAACAGGGAGATCGTGTCGCTTGGCGACGGCTGTCAGGTTGCGCAACTCTTCGAGTGAATGGACCGAGCCGCGTTCAGTCACCTGTGTGATCGACACCGCCCCCGGTTGGGCTGAGTGGACATCACCGCGCGGCGTGCCCTGAATGGCCGCCTCCAGTGCGTCAGGCATCATTTTGTTGTCGGTATCGATCAGTTTCAGCTTTGCACCACCGCTGTAGAATTCCGGCGCATTGCACTCGTCAACTTCGATATGCGCAACCTTGGAGCAATAGATGGTTTGCCATGGCTGCACATAACAGGCCAACGCCAGAACATTGGCGGCTGTGCCTGTCGCCACCAGGTAGACGGCCGCTTCGGGAGCTTCAAAGACCTCGCGGATGCGCGTGCGCACCTCATCCATGATCGTGTCATTGCCATAGGCCATCTGGTGACCGGTGTTGGCGGCGACCACCCGGTTCATGACGGATGGATGCGCGGGGCCGGAATTGTCAGAAGCAAAAAACATCACACGGGCTCCTCAATGATGTAGTCTTCCCATTCCTCGAATGGGGTGTCGAATTCCGAGACCGTTTGACCGCAAACCGAGATGCCCGCGTCATGCACGCTTTCAGGGGTCCCAGTGATGAGGGGGTGCCAGTCCGGAAGGTCTTTTCCCTGCCACAGCAACCGGTACGCGCAGGTTTGCGGCATCCAATAGGCGTGGCTGTCAAGGTTGTCTGGCTTCAGCACAATGCAGTCCGGGACAAACTGGTGACGGTTTTCGTAGTGTGTGCAGCGGCAGGTCGTATCATCCAGAAGGCGACAGGCTACGCGTGTGAGAACGACTTCTTCGGTGTCCTCGTCTTCGAGTTTATTCAGACAGCATTTGCCGCAGCCATCGCAAAGAGCTTCCCATTCCTTGGGCGACATCTTTGACAGCGGCTTTTTTTCCCAAAACCGTGGGCTAAGGCCGCCGCGTGAAATCGGATCGATCATAGGTTTGCCAATACTGTCCGGGCTTTTGCGCTGTCGGCATCCATTTGGCTGATTAGCGCTTCAAGGCTGTCGAACTTTTCTTCTCCGCGCAGATGCTCAATCAGCGCCACGGAGAGATTGGCACCGTACAGGTCGCCTTTGAAATCAAAGATGAATGTCTCAAGATTTGCTTTGTTCTCGCCGAACATGGGCCGCACGCCAAGGCTTGCTACACCATGATAGCTTCCTTTGTGGGGTCCGTCCAAAACATCCACCAACACCGCGTAGACACCGAACGCGGGCTGGTGCAGCCCGTCGATGGACATGTTTGCTGTCGGATAGCCTAGTTCGCGACCGCGTTGCTCTCCGGTGATGACTGGGCCATCGATACGGTGCCAGTGGCCGAGCATTTCTGCGGCCAGACGTGGATTGCCCGCACTCAATGCAGCGCGGATGGCGGTCGAGGACACGGTTTGCGCGCCTTTTTCCATCAGGGGTGCGATGGTGACGCCAAATCCGTAAGTCTTGCCAAAAGACTGAAGGTCTGCAGCGGTTCCGGCGCGGTTCTTGCCGAAACAAAAATCTGCACCAACAACGACGTGGCGCAAGCCAAGCCCGTCTTTGATGACATCGCGGGCGAATTCTTCGGGCGTCAGAGAGGCGAGGCCTTTGTTAAAACTCAACTCATAGAGTTTCTTGACGCCGACTTTCTCCAGGCGGTGCGCGCGCGCCTCTGGGCCCATTAATCGAAAGGGTGGGGCTTCAGGCGCAAAGAATTCGCGCGGGTGCGGTTCAAACGTGACCACGCCAAGCGGTGCATCGGGTGCGGCTGAACGGGCCAGTTCGATGACAGACAGGTGGCCCTGATGAACGCCATCAAAGTTGCCAATCGCGGCGGTTGCACCGCGATCTTCTGCACTTACAAACTGGTAATCCCGGATAATCAGCATGGCCCTTGCGTAGCGGGCGATGCAAGCAGAGACAAGAACCGAACGTGCGGCAGTCGCATCAGAATAAAAGCGCGCGATCCAGAGACCGCGCGCTTTGCCTGGAATTCAAAAGGATCAGTCGAACTTGCGCGAGGGGGCCAGCACCGTGGCCTCGCCGATCAGGACTTTCTTGCCGTCAACGGAACAATGGCAATCCATCTTCACCCGTCGCTTGGAGAATTCGATGTCAGTCACTTTCACTTCGGCATAGACCAAATCGCCGGGTCGCACGGGGGCCAGAAACTTGAGCGACTGGCCCATGTAAACGGTGCCGTGGCCGGGCAGTTGTTCACCAATCACGGCCGAGATCAGACCAGCGGTCAGCATGCCATGCGCGATACGGCCCTGAAAGATCGTGTCCTGCGCATAATCATCATCGAGATGGACAGGATTATGATCGGTCGAGATCTGGGCAAACATCTCGATATCCTCATCCGTCACTACCTTTTGCAGATAGCGTGACATGCCGATTTCGATGTCTTCGATGCAGATCGTGCCGCGGGGTAGGTTGTCCAACATGATTCATCCTCTGAGCAATAAAATGCTGTCTAGCATGCGAAAGTTGTAACTTAATTACTTCGCAAGCGCAGAAAGGCAAGCAAAAAATGACTAGCGGAGGAAACCAATTGTGTAGGTTGGAGATGACATTTCCCTTTCCAGATAGTCACTTAAGGTATCTGGATCAGGTTGATGGTTCGTTTTTGTCTCAGACGCAGCAAGGCCACCTGAGATGAATAGAGAATCAATATCCTCGCCCATCGCGCCTTTTATGTCCGTCAGAACGCCGTCACCGATGCATAGGATGCGGTCATCCGGCACGTCCGACCCTTGAGCAAAAAGCCTGCGTCGAGCCAGATCGTATATCGGGGGGTGGGGTTTGCCGAAGTACAGGCTCTCGCCGCCCATCTCGGTGTAGAGTTTGGCCAGCGCGCCCGCGCACCATTCGCGTGTTTCGCCCCGGTCCACTACGATATCGGGGTTGGCGCAGAGCAGTTTCAATCCCTTCTGCTTGGCATAGAGGAACTGTGGCCGCATGACGTCCGGATCTGCAAGTGGATCTTCAGGGCCAGTGCAGACGATGCCTTCGGCCTCGTCGAGTGGCACCTGTGTGATGTCAACCGGGTCTTCGATCAGTTGGAGGGGTTCAAAGAAATTCTGGTCGTGAGGCTGACCGATGAACCAGACCTTGCTGCCGACGGTGCCCCGGAACATGGCCGCACGGGCGGAATCGCCAGAGGTCGCAATGGCGTCCCAGCTATCTTCGGGAACATTGAACCGGGTGAGTTGCCTTTGCACGCTTGCGTGAGGGCGGGGCGCGTTGGTGACAAGGATCACCTTGCCGCCGCCCTTGCGGTACTGTTGGAGGGCAGAAACCGCGCCGGGCAGTGCCTTGACCCCGTTATGCACGCAGCCCCAGAGATCGACGAAAAGCGCGTCATAGCGGTCTGAAATCTCGGACAGGGATTCGATAATCTGGGTCATGTGGCGCTCCGGCTGTTTCGGGCAGGCTTAGGGGATCGGGAGACAAGATGGAACAGCCGGCGCTCCGGTCAATCGCGGTTCCCTGGTGTTTGCCTGTTGCGGGTGTGATCGAATGGGGCCGGAGACGCGCCGTCGGATGTTCGGCCTTGTCTGCTCAGCCCACCTTGCGAAACAGACAAAATTGGAAGGACTGGACGCTTCCCCAAGGTGTTTCATGCTTGATCTGTCGCGCTGCGACACGTGTGAACTCACCCCCTAGGCGCTCGCTCAGGCTTTGGGGGCTGTATCGCACAACTGGCAAACCGCTACATTTCTCAGGGCCATCAAGGGCGAATGTCCCAATGATGGCGTGTCCACCAGTCTTGATCGCCTTGGTCATCCTGTCGATGTATGCAGTCTGGTCCTCTGAGGTGACCATAAAATGGAAAACCGCCCGGTCATGCCAAAGGTCAAAGGTGCTTGCTGGTGTCCAAGGTGTCACGTCAGCGGCCAAAAAGTTAATGGAGGCACCGGTATCGCCAAACGCGCGGCGTGCCTTTTCAAGCGCGACGGGCGATATGTCGAGGACTGAGATGTCGGTAAAGCCTTTCGCGGAAAGACAAGCCGCGAAACGTGATCTGCCACCGCCGATATCGATGACAGACGAAGAAGGGGACACGCCTGCGAGAGCCGCCAATTCAAGCGAGACTGAGGGGTCGTCCTTATGCCAGCTTAGCTGGACCTCGTCTTTCTCAGCGTAGACACTGTCCCAGTGTTCTTGGTTAGTATTCTGCATGGCTGCGTTCTGATCAGGCCTCTTTGGCGTTCTTGCTGCACGCAAACTAGGTTAATGGCGCCAGCAACTGGCGTCATCATGAAATTCAGAACGATGGCGACGCTGCGCGAAGGATGGCCGAAAGCAGATATGGCGCCGATCACATCGTCAGATTTGGAATGATCTGCTTTTTCCGGCTCATGATGCCCGGCAGAACAACAGTGTCGCCGCTGACAGTCGCGTCAAAGCTCTTTTCCGCAATTTTCTTGACCGTCTCGTTGGGCACCAAAAGCGTGGCCTCTTCCTTGAGGATATCCACGATGAAAAGCAGGACTTCGGCGGCACCATCGGCGGCAGCGACGCCCGGCATGGCCGCCATCAGCGCGTCCTTGCGATCCAGCAGCGGTGCGGGTGAGGTGGTTTCCAACACGGAGACGCGCAGGCCGGTTCCGTTCAGGTCGAATTCCTTGCTGTCCATGCGCAGCAGCTCTTCTTCGGAAAAGGAGGAGACATCGGATTTCGCGGCGAACATCTGCTCGGCATACTCCGTCATGTCCACGCCCAGTTCCTCGGCGATGGAATAGGCGATGGCTTTGTCTTCCTGCGTGGTGGTGGGGCTGCGGAATTCCAGCGTATCGGAGAGGATGCAGGACAGGGCGGCACCCTTGATCTCGCGTGGGGCTTGGGCCCAGTCCTTGCCGATCTTCTTCCACATGATCGTGGCTGTGCAGGCCAGCGGTTGAATGTCGATCTCGATCGGGCCGCGCGTTTCCAGACCGGCCACCAGCCGGTGATGGTCGATGATACCGGTGATATTGGCATCGTTGATGTTGGCGGGCAGTTCGGCTGGGTTGTTGGTGTCCACAATGACCACGTCCGCATCAGCAGGCAGATCGGTCATGATCTCTGGCTTGTCGAGGTTCCACTGATCCAGCACGAAGAGCGCCTCGGTGTTCGGCTCTCCCAGAAGGACGGGCTTTGCCTCGATCCCCTTGATGTTGTTGAGGTACCACGCCCAGACGATTGGGCTGCCGGTGCTGTCGGTGTCAGGGGATTTGTGGCCGAAAACGAGTGTGGTCATGGGGTGCGTCCTTGGGTGCGGATGTGTCGATTTGCGCGCCTTATAGGAGCGGTGCGTGCCAATGTCACGACCCTGCGTCAGATCCCCAGATCGGCTCGCTTTTTCCTGGTCAAGGCGGCGGCAACCATGTCGTAGGAAGCGCGGATGTGATCGCGCAGGCTGTCGTCTGACAGGCCGGGTTGGGCAAAGTGCTGTATCCACTTCAATCCACGGGAGGCCATGTAGGGGGCAGGGCGCAGTCCGGGGCTGTCTGACAGAATTTCAAAGGCGAGGTCGGAGGCTTTGAACGTGACCGTGGGACCGCTGTCGGCAGTGCCGATGATGGCAAAGACCTTGCCCCCGATCTTGTAGACGTCCGAGTTCCCCCATTGAACGACATGCGTCGCTTGGGGAAGGCTTATGCAGTAGATGTTAAGGTCGTCGCGGGTCATTGCCGAAAGTCTAAAGGCTTGGAGCCGCCCTGCAAATCGGCAATGATGCCGACATGACGAAACCGCGCGAAACGGACCTTTATCCGCCGATCAAGGCGTTCCTTGAAAATCAGGGATATGTTGTGAAGGCAGAGGTTGGTGCGGCGGACGTGGTCGCCGTTCGTGGGGCAGAGCCGCCGGTGGTTGTTGAACTGAAACTGGGGTTCTCGCTGGCCCTGTTCCATCAATGTGTGGCCCGGCTGAAGGTAAGCGAGGAGGTGTATCTGGCCGTGGCCCGACAGCCGGGCAAACGGTTTGCAAAGGCCGTCAAGGAGAACACCGCGCTGGCACGGCGGCTGGGGCTGGGATTGATCACCGTGCGTTTGAAAGATGGGCTGGTAGAGGTGCATTGCGATCCGGGGCCTTATGCGCCACGCAAGTCGCCAAAGCGCGGGCAGCAGTTGCTGCGCGAGTTTGCGCGACGGCAGGGTGATCCGAACGATGGTGGTCAGACACGGGCGGGGTTGATCACTGCGTACCGGCAGGATGCTTTGAAACTGGCGCTGTTCTTGTTCGAGGTTGGCGCGAGCAAGGGCGCGGATGTCGCTCGGGAAACCGGTGTTGCGCGGGCCACGACGATGATGCGCGACAACCATTATGGCTGGTTTGAAAAGGTCGATAAGGGTGTTTATGGACTTTCACCCAGCGGCGCGGAAGCGGTGGGCACGTCGGCACGGGTGCTTGGGGCGGGCTAGGATCCGCTGATTTCTAACCTGGAAATCAGACCCCGCGGGCAGGATTGCGCGAAAAATATGCGTAGAATTTTTTCAAACCCTTTGGTTGACAGAGCCGGATCTGTTCCTTAGCTAAGCGCCGTTAGCACTCAGAGTAGTTGAGTGCTAATGCCTGATCTGCTCACGAAAGGGCGGCAGGCTGGGAGTAAACTTTGAGCCTTAAGGAGCTGCAAAGATGGCATTGAAACCGCTTCATGACCGAGTGCTGGTAAAGCGCACAGAAAGCGAAGAGAAAACTGCTGGCGGGCTTATCATTCCCGATAGCGCAAAAGAAAAGCCTTCCGAAGGCGAAGTCGTTGCTTGCGGCGAAGGCGCGCGTAAGGACAGCGGCGAGCTGATCGAAATGGCAGTCAAGCCAGGCGACAAGATCCTGTTCGGCAAGTGGTCCGGCACAGAAGTCACCATCGACGGCGAAGAAATGCTGATGATGAAAGAGAGCGACATCATGGGGGTCATTTCTTGATCCGCAGGAAACCTCACGACAACGCTCACCATCCATTCGAAAATAAGGAGAAGATAAATGGCAGCTAAGGACGTCAAATTTGACACCGATGCCCGCAATAAGATGCTCAAGGGTGTGAACATCCTGGCAGACGCGGTAAAAGTCACCCTGGGTCCCAAGGGCCGCAACGTGGTTCTGGACAAATCGTTCGGTGCCCCACGCATCACCAAAGACGGTGTTTCTGTCGCCAAAGAGATCGAGCTTGAGGACAAGTTCGAGAACATGGGCGCGCAGATGGTCAAGGAAGTTGCTTCCCGCACCAACGACGAAGCAGGCGACGGTACAACAACCGCAACCGTGCTGGCGCAAGCCATTGTCAAGGAAGGCATGAAGTCTGTTGCCGCCGGTATGAACCCAATGGACCTCAAGCGCGGCATCGACATGGCCACGCTCAAGGTTGTTGAGGCGATCAAGGCCGCTGCACGCGAAGTTTCCGACAGCGACGAAGTTGCACAGGTCGGTACAATCTCTGCCAACGGCGAAAAAGAGATCGGCCGTCAGATCGCGGACGCGATGCAGAAGGTTGGCAACGAGGGTGTGATCACCGTCGAAGAGAACAAAGGTCTGGAAACAGAGACAGACGTCGTCGAAGGCATGCAGTTTGACCGTGGCTACCTGTCACCATACTTTGTCACAAACTCTGACAAAATGACTGTTGAGCTGGAAGACGCGATCATCCTGCTGCACGAGAAGAAACTGTCTTCGCTGCAGCCAATGGTCCCACTGCTTGAACAGGTCATTCAGTCCCAGAAGCCTCTGCTGATCATTGCAGAGGATGTCGAAGGCGAAGCGCTGGCAACACTGGTTGTGAACAAGCTGCGCGGCGGTCTGAAAATCGCAGCAGTAAAGGCACCTGGTTTCGGTGATCGTCGCAAGGCGATGCTGCAGGACCTCGCGATCCTGACAGGCGGTCAGGTGATCTCCGAAGATCTGGGCATGAAGCTTGAGTCCGTCACAATGGACATGCTGGGTTCTGCCAAGAAGGTCTCTATCACCAAGGACGAAACCACTGTTGTGGACGGCGCTGGTGAGAAGGGCGAGATCGAAGCACGCGTGGCTCAGATCCGTAACCAGATCGAAGAGACAACGTCCGACTACGACCGTGAGAAGCTGCAGGAACGTGTTGCCAAGCTGGCAGGCGGCGTTGCCGTCATCCGCGTTGGTGGCATGACCGAAGTCGAAGTGAAAGAGCGCAAGGACCGCGTTGACGACGCACTGAACGCGACACGTGCCGCTGTTCAGGAAGGCATCGTCGTTGGTGGTGGTGTTGCTCTGGTTCAGGCTGGCAAGAAGCTTGAGGGCCTGACAGGCGACAACAACGACCAGAACGTCGGCATCGGCATCGTGCGCAAGGCGCTCGAAGCACCGCTGCGCCAGATCGCTGAAAACGCAGGCGTCGACGGTTCCGTCGTTGCTGGCAAAATCCGCGAAAGCGACGACCTGAAGTTCGGCTTTAACGCTCAGACCGAAGAATATGGCGACATGTTCAAGTTCGGCGTTATCGACCCTGCGAAAGTTGTGCGCACTGCTCTGCAGGACGCAGCTTCCATCGCTGGTCTGCTGATCACCACCGAGGCGATGGTCGCAGACCGTCCTGCCAAGGAAGGTGCTGGCGGCATGGGCGGCGGCATGCCCGACATGGGCGGCATGGGCGGCATGATGTAAGCTGTCCGACCGGGATTGATCTGAGTGCAAAGGGCCCTGCGGGGCCCTTTGTCATGTCTGCAAGTCGTCATTGTCGATGGGATCCTGCAGTTGGAAATCGCAGCTGCCGACGTCTTGGCAGGCGGCGTTTACACATCTTAAACGCACCGGATGATACTTTGGGCTTCAACCATGTTGAGGCCATGCATGCACCCAAAACCATCATAGAACAAAATCCAGCGCCAATAGCGCCTGCGGGCGCAAGCTCTCAGGATTTTGATGAATTCATTTACCTGATCAGCCATGACGTGCGCAGTTCGGTGCGTGCCCTGATTGAATTGCCACAATGGATTGCTGAAGACCTGGAAGAAGAGGGGTTTCCGGTTGCAGGGTCGGTCGCCGCTTCTATTGACATGATGAACCGCCATGCGGGCCGGTTGGACCGCATGCTTGTTGAACTTTTGACCTTCTCACGTATCGGTCGGATGCAGGATGTGCGTGAGAACGATCTGGTCGCGGCGCTGAATCACGTGCTTGAGGCGGTACAGGTTCCAAACGGTTTTGAAGTCTTGCGCAAGCTTGAATGCACAAGGGTGACGATGGGAGAGCGCGATCTGCTGACACTTCTGGATGCTCTTGTTCAGAACGCCATCAAACATCACGACAAACCGGCCGGACGCATTGTGGTGAGCGCCATCCACGAAGGTGCAGAGATAGTATTGAGTGTTGCGGATGATGGTCCCGGTGTGGAAGAAAATTTGAGAGAAAAGGCATTCGGTGCCATGCGCACACTGAGGCCCCGTGATGAGGTCGAAGGCAGCGGAATGGGCTTGGTGAATGTCCAAAAGATTTCAACGCTCTATGGTGGCTGTGCGCGGTTAACGGAATCGCCGTTTGGTCGGGGGTGCCTTGTTGAGGTGCGCTTGAGCGATGCGCCTATGCAGCAACCGCAATAAGTTAGATTGGGTCAATTTACCTCAATTGAGCGCTTCGCCTTAAGGATTGGTCAGTAATTTCGCGCAATTCTTGGATGAACAGATCAGATCAAGGATGTGGCCCCATGTTACACGCAACCTCCACCCCATCTTCGTTTCCAACAGCTATGCCTTTGCCCCGCGAAATTCGGGCACTGCTTCTTGATGACAGCAATTTTGACCGGGCGCGTATTCGGCGGCTGAGCAAAAAAAACCAATCTGGCAGTGCAACTCGATGAAGTGGACAGCATCGCGCAATTGGATGAGGCAGTTGAGCGCGAGAATTATGATCTTTTTCTCATCGACTACCGGCTGCCTGTTGGCAACGGGATGGAAGCGCTGGACCATGTGCTTAAGAATGATCTGAACCGCGACGCAGGCAAGATCATGATCACCGGCGACAGCGCCAGCACAACGATTGTGGAGGCGATGCGCGGCGGTTGCCACGATTTCCTGACAAAAGAAGAAATGAGTGTGGAGGCGTTGCGCACGGCCATGATCAACGCGCTTAATGCCGCAAAAAAACGCCAACAGCTGAGCCTGCATGAACCACAGCAGAAAGAAATCATTCGCCAGGGCCTCGTCGCGGCCATGCAGGATAGTGAAGTCCAAGGCAATGTCATCTCGTTGGTTCGGCAGGAGCTGCGCCAATCGGATCGTTTCGGCGCCGAATTGCGCAACCGGTCAAACGCGGCGGATATGTATGCGTTGCTGGCTGCTTTCCGGGACGAGGATGATTTCATCTTTCATTAGGCCCGAACACACCTGTTTGCGCTGATCAGGTGAAGCGCCATTTCCCGCAGCTTCACCCTTGGCGGATGAGCGCACAGGCGCTAAGCCACTGTCATGCGTCTTGTTATTGCCACTGCCTTGACCATGATCGCCTTTGCGGCGAACTCGATCCTGACGCGAATGGCGATTGAGGGTGGCCACATTGATCCCTCCGGGTTTGCGATTGTCCGCGTTGTGTCTGGTGCATTGATATTGGGAATGATCATCACCGTTCGCGGGGGCAGCCTTCCTCTTCTCAGACGAAACCGCATTCCCGGTGCGCTTAGCCTTGCGGTGTACTTGGTTGGGTTCTCACTCGCCTATCTGACTTTGGACGCGGGTCTTGGTGCGCTGATCCTGTTTGGCGTTGTGCAAATCACCATGTTTGCCCACAGCGCCATGCGCGGCACGTCCCCGTCGGCACGCCAAATCACAGGGGGCGCTATCGCTTTCCTTGGTTTGCTGATCGCACTTTGGCCCGGTCCGGGGGGCGCCGCTGACCCCGGTGGGGCGGCATTGATGATCTTTGCTGGCCTTGGCTGGGCGGCCTACAGCATTATTGGGCGAAATGCGGCTGACCCTCTCGCCGCGACCTCGGCCAATTTTCTTTTGTGTGTCCCGATCTTGCTGATCTTGCTCACGGGTACCGGGCTGCGTTTCAGCATTACCGGCATTGCGCTGGGTCTGGTCTGCGGCGGTCTGACCTCTGGCCTGGGCTATGCGCTTTGGTACAGCGTCTTGCCCCGTATCGAGGCGGCCACGGCTGCGGTGGTCCAACTCAGCGTGCCTGTCATCGCGATACTGGCAGGCGCCCTGATCCTGGAAGAGTCCATCGGGCCAATAGTGATACTGGCGACGCTTCTGGTTGTGGGCGGGATCGGCTGGGCGGTTACCGCACGATCGGCTCCAGTGGGTCATAGGTAGGCGCATCGATCCCCCCAAAAGCAACAGTGCCAAGGCTATCGGGTTTATGGGGCAAACGAGTAAGGTCAGCCTGCGTCACCCAATGCCACTGGGTCACGATCTTTTCGCTGTCCTGCCAGTTTGGGTCGATCTCTGCGCTGCCCGTAAGAGTGCAACGGAAATAGACATCCACCTGATGAAAGCTGCTGCCCGGGTCATGGAACTCATTCACAAGACAGGGCGCACCAACCTCGATCATTAGACCCGTCTCTTCGAATACTTCGCGCACAAGGTTGTCGGGTAACGAGGCCCCAACCTCGACCTCGCCGCCGGGCGCGCAAAGCAGATCGCTTTGGCCATCGGGATAGGCGTTGACCAAGAGCAGCCGGTCTTGATGGATCAGAACGGCGCGCACGGCCAGCCGGGGGGATTTCGGGCGCATCGGCGAACTTTCGTAAGGTTACGTCGCCGCAGCATTTCATAGACCGGCAAATCAGTCTATCTGATGCGGTATGAACTATCGTATCTTTTTCCTGGCGGCCTTTATCGGTCTTACCGCCTGCCAAACTCAGGCGCAGGAACGGTGCGCTATTCTATTGCATGGGCTGGCACGGACCGAGACATCTTTTGCCCTGATGGAAGCGGCGCTGGAAAATGGTGGCTACCTGGTTGTGCGACCGGGCTATCCGTCAACGGAGGCTCCGATTGAAGACCTGACCCGCCGCACCATCCCCGAAGCCGTAGCGGCATGTGGAACACCCAAGGTTGACTTCGTGACCCATTCCATGGGCGGCATTCTTGTGCGGCAATGGGTGGCCGAAGCGGGTGCTGACCGCGTCGGTCGTGTTGTTATGCTTGGCCCTCCAAATCAGGGCAGCGAAGTGGTTGACCAGATGGATGACATCGCCGCCTTTGACTGGATCAACGGGCCAGCTGGGCAGCAGATGGGGACCGGAACAGATTCGCTGCCACGCAGTCTGCCACCTGTTGATTTCGAGCTTGGCATTATTGCCGGTTCGCAGTCGCTCAACCCCTATTTTTCGACCATCTTGCCGGGATTGGACGATGGCAAGGTGTCAGTAACGTCAACCAAGGTCGAGGGGATGAAGGATCACTTTACGCTGCCCGTTACGCATACTTTCATGATGAACAATCCGCGTGTGATTGCCCAAACCATGGCATTTTTGCAGACTGGGGAATTTGATCGAAGCATCGGCTGGATTGACGGTGTGCTCGAATCGTTGGGCTGCCCCGAAGCTGAGTGCATACCGGGGGTGGAGGCAGACAATGCCAAACCTTGACCTGACCGGGGCGCAGGTTTTGCTTCCGGATGGCCTGTCGGATGCGCCCGTTTCAATTGCACAAGGTCGGATCGTGGATGCGCCTACAGGCCGAGCCGTCGATCTGAATGGTTTTCTAGTGCTGCCCGGTATCGTTGATTTGCACGGAGACGGGTTTGAACGTCACCTCGCTCAGCGCCGCGGCGCGATGAAGCAGATGGACCAAGGGCTGGTGGCCTGCGAGGCAGAGCTGGCTGCGAATGGTATTACAACTGCGGTGCTTGCACAGTTCGTCAGCTGGGAAGGCGGGATGCGCGGATTGGATTTCGCTGATCGGGTCTTTGCCGCGATCCGGGACGTGAACAGCACCTTGGTGACAGATCTGCATGCACAGCTTCGGTTCGAGACGCATCTGCTGGACCTCTTCGATGAACTGCCAAATAGAATTGCGGATTGGGGCGTGGGATACGTCGTCTTCAATGACCATCTGCCGCATGATCGTTTGGAGGCTGGCAAGCTGCCGCGGCGGCTGAACGGGCAGGCTTTGAAAGCCGGGCGCAGTCCTGAAAAGCATCATAACTATATGCTTGAGCTTCATAGTCGCCGCGCCGATGTTCCTGCGGCGCTGGATGACTTATGTGCGCGTCTGACCAGGCAGGGAATACGCATGGGCAGCCACGATGACGCAACCGCAGAAGGTCGTGCCCGATGGCGCGGGCGGGGTGCGCACGTGGCCGAATTCCCTGAAACGATCGAAGCGGCGGAGGCTGCTCACAACGCGGGGGATGCAGTGCTGATGGGATCGCCCAATGTGGTGCGGGGCGGGTCTCACAACGGCAACCTTTCAGCGATAGATTTGATTGCGATGGGGTACTGTGATGCGCTTGCGTCTGACTACCACTACCCGTCGCCACGCCGCGCAGCGCTGATGCTGGCAGACGCAGGTGTTTGTGATCTTGCGCAGGCCTGGCACCTGGTATCCGCAGGACCCGCCGCCGTGCTGGGGCTACATGATCGCGGGGTCCTGACACCGGGCAAGCGTGCTGATATCGTGGTGCTTGATGCGGAGACACGTCGCGTGGCGGCGACCTTTGTCGAGGGACGTGTGTCCTACATGTCCGGTCCCATCGCAGAGCGGTTCGTCCGCTAGGGCGGCATTGTCAGCGCCTGCCGCCAGTGTTGCCGTTCAGCGCATTATGCGGTTCACGTGCCCCATCTTGCGACGCGGTTTTGTTTCAGCTTTTCCGTAAAGGTGGATCGCTGTGGTGGCTTCCCTCGCCAGTTCCGGCACTCGGTCCATGTCGTCACCGATAAGGTTCTCCATCGTGACATCGGCGTAGCGCGTGCCGTCGCCCAACGGCCAGCCGCTGATAGCGCGAATATGTTGTTCAAACTGGTCGACGGTGCAGCCGTTCTGCGTCCAATGGCCCGAGTTATGGACGCGCGGTGCGATCTCATTCACAATCAGACCGCGTGGCGTGACGAATAGCTCGACACCCAGAACACCGATATAGTCAAGCGCATTCAATATCCTGGCTGCCATCAGAACGGCATCCGTGCGCTGTGCGGCACTCAGGCGGGCAGGCACAGTCGTCGTATGCAGGATGCCGTTGCGATGGACGTTTTCGCCGGGATCGAAACACGCGACTTCGCCAGCGAAGCTGCGCGCTGCGATGACGGAAACCTCATGGCTGAAGTCGACAAAACCTTCCAGTATCGCGGGGGCGCCGTTCATGTCGGCCAAGGCCTGATCGGCGTCCTGGGGTGTGCGCAGGCGTGCCTGCCCCTTGCCATCATATCCAAAGCGACGGGTTTTGAGGATCGAAGGTGCGCCAATTTCAGCAACGGCCCCTTCCATTGCTGCACGGTCAGGGATGTCGGCGAAAGGGGCGACGTTCAGGCCAAGTTCTTGCAGGAATGTCTTTTCGGTCAGCCGGTCCTGAGAAATGCGCAGGGCCTCGCGACCGGGTCTGATGGCGACCTGCGCTTCGATCAGGTCAAGGGCTGCGGTAGGCACGTTCTCAAACTCGAAGGTCACCACATCACAGCTGTTTGCAAAGGCGCGCAGAGCATTTTCATCCTCGTATGGCGCCGTGGTGACGGCATCTGCCACGTGACCAGCGGGCGGGTTCGCACCCGGCTCAAAGATATGAGTTTTGAAGCCAAGCCGCGACGCCGCGACTGACAGCATGCGACCCAGCTGACCACCGCCCAGAATGCCAATGGTACTGCCCAGGGCAAGCGGTTTAGTCATCGGTCGGCTCCTCTGGGATTGATGCACTTAATGCTTCGCGCCAGGCGTCCAGACGCGCGGCGACATCCGCGTCTTGCAGCGCCAGAATAGAGGCCGCCATCAGGGCTGCATTGGCCGCGCCTGCCGACCCGATTGCCATGGTCGCGACAGGGAAACCCTTGGGCATTTGCAGAATGGAATAAAGCGAATCCACACCGGACAAGGCCTTGGTCTGGACAGGGACCCCAATCACCGGCACGCGTGTCTTTGACGCCATCATGCCGGGCAAGTGCGCCGCACCGCCGGCACCCGCAATGATCACCTGCAAACCCCGGTCCACGGCGGTCTTGCCATATTCCCACAGGCGGTCCGGTGTGCGATGGGCAGAGACGATCTTGCTTTCGTATGCGATGGCCAATTCATCCAGCAGCATTGCCGCTTCGCGCATTGTGGCCCAGTCGGACTGGGACCCCATGATAATACCGACAGGAGGGGTGGTCATAACGCGCGGGCCTTTGGCTGATGATCGGAGCGCGCACTATAGCCAGACTGCCTCGCAGAGCAACGGATTAACGCGTCAGGCAATGATATCGGGTGTCAGGCGATCCTCGATCACCGAAATCAGATCTTTCAGCCGCAGTTTGCGCTTTTTCAGGCGCTGGATCGTCAATTGATCGGCTGTGCCACGCTCATTCAGCGCAGCGATAGCCTCGTCCAGATCACGATGTTCGCGTCGGAAAACTTCAAGCTCCACGCGCAAAACCTCATCGGTTTTCATCGCCAGATCAGTCGGGGCATTCATATCAGCATGATTCCGTTCAGCTTTGCTCATTTATCTATATAGGCGTTCACCGTGATCCGGCAAAGCCCTTGCATGGTCTCATTCCTGCCCCCATATTCACATCATGGGTTGCCATAACGGGGCCCACCATGACTGTCGCTTGATATCGTAAGGACGTGTCGTATGACGAAAATGACGCTTGCTTCCTATCCTCACATGCTGGGGTTTGAACAGTTGGAGCGTGTGCTGGAACGCACAGCCAAATCCGGCAACGAAGGGTATCCTCCGTTCAACATCGAACAGACCTCTGACTTTAGTTACCGGATTACGCTGGCGGTGGCAGGGTTTGCCGAGGATGATCTGGCCATTACCGTTGAGGATCGCCAATTGGTGATCCGCGGTCGCCAGACCGATGACAGTGCCGACCGGGTGTTTCTGCACCGCGGAATAGCGGCGCGGCAATTCCAGAGGTCATTCGTCATCGCCGATGGCGTGGACGTGGGCGAGGCGAAAATGGAGAACGGTCTGCTGCACGTGGACTTGACCCGGGCCAAACCTGAGACAGTTGTACAAACCATCAAGATCAAGAAAGGGTAGGACGATGCATGACATGAACGCCCAATCAGGGGATCGAACAGTATATGTGAAAACCATTGCCGTCACCGATTTGCCGCAAGAAGTGCGAGATCAGGCGGAAGGGTTGGATCAGCTTTATGCCGTACACGATGCGCAGGGCCAGCAATTGGCCCTCGTCGGTGACCGCAAGCTGGCATTCGTACTGGCACGACAGCATGATTACGCACCTGTCATGGTGCATTAGGCTGGAATCTGGCCATCGTATCATGAATTAATCATAAGGCCGCAGATGATCCTGCGGCCTTTGTTGTATCCAGGAGCCCGCGCTGTGGAATTTCAATTTGACTGGGTAGACGCCTTTGCCAGTACGGCGTTCGGTGGCAACGGATGCGCTGTCGTGCATGATGGCGCGGTCCTCAGCGATGCGGCCTGTATAAGCTACGTCCGAGAGACCTCTCTCGTCGAATGCACGTTCACCGGCCCATCAGAAGTTGCCGATTTTCGGGTCAAGTATTACCTGGCCAGTCGCGAGATACCCTTTGCCGGACACCCAACGATTGCCACCGTGGCTGCCCTAAGACACCGGGACAAGATCGGCGAGGGGAGCCTGACTTTGGAGACGGGCGCAGGCATCGTCAAGATCAACGTTGCAGGCGACCTTATTACGATGACACAGGTCGCCCCTACGTTCGGCGCGGAAGTGCCGTCCGATATCGTTGCACCCGTGGGGGGCATTGACCCGCAAGACATCATCTCGCCCCCGCAGATTATGTCCACCGGCTTGCCCTTTTGCATCACGGTCGTGAAAGACCGCGAAACATTGGACCGTGTGTGCCTTAATGCCAAGGCGCTGAACGACTACTTTGCCCATCTTGGTCAAGAGGGCACCGACGTGCTGGAACCTTATTGGATCACGTTGGAGGGGGCGACAGACGCAGGGGATACCTATGCACGTCTGCTGCTTGCACCCCCGTCGCCGCCCGAAGACCCGTTTACCGGATCGGCCACCGGTGCCGCCGCAAGTTATCTGTGGGCGCGGGGTTTGATCAGCGAACCCACATATGTCGCTGAGCAGGGGCATAGCATGGGACGCGCGGGCATGGCACAGGTCCAAGTCTTGGGGCCACCCCAAGCAATCACCGGCGTCCGCGTTGCCGGGCGTGGTGTCGTGGTGATGTCGGGAACGGCGTACTTTCCAGACTGAAAATGCAAACGCGCCCAAGTTCAATCATGGGCGCGTCACTGTTTCAGCTTTTCGGAATTGCGGCTCAGCCTGCGATCAGCCCCATACTTTCCAGCTTCAGCAGCACCTGATGGGCGCAGTTGTCCACGTCTACATTCTCGGTCTCAACCCGAAGTTCCGGGCTGTCCGGCACATCGTATGGGTCTGAAATTCCGGTGAATTCCTTGATTTTGCCTTCGCGAGCAAGCTTATAAAGACCCTTGCGGTCGCGTCGTTCGCATTCCTCGATACTGGTTGCGACATGCACTTCGACGAAGGCGCCAAAGCTTTCCACATCTTCGCGCACCGCGCGGCGGGTTGTTGCATAGGGTGCGATGGGCGCGCAGATCGCGATGCCGCCGTTCTTGGTGATCTCGCTCGCGACATAACCAATGCGGCGGATGTTCAAATCTCGGTGTTCCTTGGAAAACCCAAGTTCCGAGCTGAGGTTCTTGCGCACGATGTCCCCATCCAGCAGCGTCACCGGACGCCCGCCCATCTCCATCAGCTTGACCATCAACGCGTTGGCGATTGTCGATTTGCCCGAGCCGGAAAAACCGGTGAAGAAAACGGTAAACCCTTGCTGCGAGCGTGGTGGGCGCGTACGGCGCAACTCGCGCACGACCTCAGGGAAAGAGAACCATTCAGGGATCTCCAGACCTTCCTGCAAACGGCGGCGCAACTCGGTGCCAGAGATGTTCAGGATCGTCACGTCGTCCTTGTCGTGAATCTCATCCGCGGGTTCGTATTGCGCGCGTTCCTGCACGTAGACCATGTGTTTAAAGTCCACCATTTCGATGCCCATCTCTTCCTGGTGTTCGCGGAAGAGGTCCTGCGCGTCGTAAGGGCCATAGAAATCTTCGCCCTTGGAATTCTTGCCCGGCCCCGCGTGATCGCGGCCGACGATGAAATGCGTGCAGCCGTGGTTCTTGCGGATCAGCCCGTGCCAGACGGCCTCGCGCGGGCCGGCCATGCGCATGGCAAGGTTCAACAGGCTCATGTTTGTCGTGGCTTGCGGATACTTGTCCAGCACCGCCTCGTAGCAGCGCACGCGGGTGAAGTGATCCACGTCACCAGGCTTGGTCATGCCGACAACCGGATGAATGAGCAGGTTTGCCTGCGCCTCGCGCGCGGCGCGGAATGTCAGTTCCTGATGCGCGCGGTGCAAAGGGTTACGGGTTTGAAAGGCCACAACTTTGCGCCAGCCCAGCTTGCGGAAAAAGGCGCGCAGTTCATTCGGGGTGTCGCGCCGCCCGCGGAAATCGTAGTGGACGGGTTGCTGGATGCCGGTGACAGGACCGCCCAGATAAATCTTGCCCGCCTGATTGTGCAGATAGTTCACTGCCGGATGCGCGTCATCGTCCGCGCCAAAGACTTTCTCCCCCTCATGCGCCTTGTTCGGTTCCCAGCGGTCCGTGATGGTCATGGTGCCAAGGATCACACCCTCCTGGTCGCGCAGGGCAATGTCCTGACCGATCTCAACCGAGGATGCAAAGTCTTCAGATACATCAAGGGTAATTGGTATCGGCCAAAGCGTGCCGTCGGCCAGTCGCATATTATCGACGACCCCATTGTAATCTTCTTCGGAAAGGAAGCCTTTCAGAGGGTTGAAGCCGCCGTTCATTAGCAATTCGAGGTCACAAATCTGGCGTGGCGTCAGATCATGACTAACCAGTTCTGCTGCCTCCAACTTCATTTTCTGGGCTGAATCGTAGGATACGAAAAGCTCCGGAATCGGAGCGAGATTTGCAAGCATCGTCATATCTGTCTCGTTTTTGCCTCTGGCCATTCGCGGCCTTTTGTCCGCCTATGCCGTCTCAATAAGGCGAAAGTCTAGCAAAGCTTGGTTATTCCGCAGTAAAAAATGCGGCTTTGATGCAGTAATGCCGGGTTTTGTCAGTTCAGGCGGGTTCGGCTTGCTGAAGTGTGGCCAGTTGCTCCCAAAGATCTGTCGCGTCCTTTATTGGCCAGGCGTGCAAAGGTTCGCTTAGCCCGCGAAGTTCAAGGGCTGCCATTGCCGCCATGGGAAGGTCGTGACCCGCAGCTGAGAGCAGTGGAGCGGAGACGAAGGCCTGTACTTTGTATTCCTTGGTGACGCCCTCAATACGCGAGGCGGTATTCACCGTATCACCGATCAAGGTACGAGGTGCGTTCCCTGCGGCGCCGATTTCTCCCAGCACCACCTCCCCCAAATGCGCGCCGATTCCTATGGCGACGGGGCTTTGCCCTTCGCGCTTCAAGGTTTCGTTAAAACCGTTGAGTTTGCGGGCGATCCCCTCAATAGCATTGAGCGCGGCCTTGGCTGAGGTGGCCTCATCCATGGTTTCGAATACTGCCAGAAACCCATCCCCGAGGTATTTGTCTACTGTCCCGCCTTGATCCGTGATGGCGGGAACGATCGCATCGAAGAACCGGTTTAGAAGAAAAACCACATCGTAGGGCAGTTGCCCGGTCGTTCGCGCGGTAAAGCCACGCATGTCGAGGAATAGGAGGGCAAGTTTTCGTTCTTCGCCCTGACTGGCGTGGTTGCGTTCCTTGCGGCGTCCGTCTGGTTGGAAGACGCGAAAAACGGTTGTCGGGTGCATCGGGGTGATCTGACAGGCCAGCCTTGTGTTCGGCTCGGCCCCCACTGCGGCAAGGCTGCGTGCCTCGGCTTCACTTGGTGGGTGCAACAATTCGGCCCCTTCCTCTATCACTACGCGGCAGGTTGTGCACCGACCCCGGCCGCCGCAAAGCGAGGCATGAGGAATGCCGCGCAGTCGCGCCATTTCCAGCAAGGTCAGCCCCTTAGGTGCCGTGATCTCTGTACCATTTGCATAACGGATGCGGACCGACAGTTTCCGCGAGCGGAGGTATTTGACAAGGTAGGCGATGGCGACGATCAACATGATGCCCCCGAACACCCACCGCATTTGTTCGGTCAAGGTGATCAGGGTGCCAAACGTCTCGCGGTCGGGAAAATTGAATAAAGAGATGAGGCTTTCGCGTTCTTCAGGATCGGCGAAAAGCGTCTTCATGCGCCGTCCCTCTGTCAGGAAACCCGCAAGTGCAAAGGCAGGAACAAGCACCGCGAAACCGATCAGCGAAGGCAGCCAGTTGCGCCACCATTGTCGGCCCCGCAGCCAGAAATGCAGGCCGGCGCAACCATGCACCCAGACAATCAGCAGCAGCAGGCTTTGTTTCCAGCCATCCCAGCTGTCGTGCAGCAACAGCATGACATAGCCCATCTCATCATTGACGCCGTAGACCTCATGTGCAGTGCGGGTGTGAATGAGGTGGGCTACCAGCAAAATAGGGATGACAACGCCAAGTGCGATCTGGGTGGCCTCCCAGAAGGGCATCCGCAAGGTGCCGCGCCCTGCGAGTCTGACCAGCGCCAGCGTCATGTGGACAAGGAAAGCACCGTAAAGCACGACAGAGCCGAGAAGGCTCCGGGTGATTACCTGCCGCCAGTCCTGCGCCCGGTCCATCCAGTCAGGAGACAGTAGGCCCAGCCCGATATTCAAGAAATGTGTGAGGGCATAGGTGAACAACACCAGCCCGCTTGCGATGCGCAGGCGTGTGGACCAACTGCCGCGCCAAAGATCCTTCATGTCCTGCCCCTTGTTGCCACCTGACTTTGGGCGGCAGTGCAGTGCAGGTCAAGCAGGGGGCAGATTTACTCAGCCACCTGCGCGCCATAACCCAAAGGCAAAGAGGTGTCTTTGCCGCCTTCGACGTCAGCGTCGTCACCCACTTCGGCAAGAAACCGTTCTGCCTCAAGGGCGGCCATACAGCCCATTCCAGCGGAGGTCACCGCCTGCCGGTACTTGTGGTCGGTCAGGTCGCCTGCGGCAAATACACCGGGAATAGAGGTTTCTGTGCTGTCGGGTTTGGTGACCACGTAGCCGCCCATGTGGGTTTCAAGCGTATCTTTCACCAACTCGTTTGCGGGAGCATGGCCAATTGCTACGAAAACGCCCTTGCAGGGTATATCTGTAATCTCGCCGGTTTCTGTATGCTTGACCTTCACCCCTTCGACGCCCAGCGGGTTATCGGTACCGTAGACTTCCTCGAGCGTGTGAAACCACAGCGGTTCAATCTTGGGGTTTTTCATCAGGCGGTTGATCAGGATTTTCTCGGCGCGCAGCTCATCGCGGCGGTGGATCAACGTGACCTTGGAGGCGAAATTGGTCAGGAAGAGTGCTTCTTCGACAGCGGTGTTGCCGCCGCCGATCACAACGATCTCCTGTCCACGATAGAAAAAGCCATCGCAGGTGGCGCAGGCCGACACACCGAAGCCCTTGAATTTCTCTTCGCTGTCCAGCCCCAGCCACTTGGCCCGTGCGCCTGTTGCGAGGATCACGGCATCAGCGATGTAGGTGGTGCCGCTGTCACCCTTGGCGTGGAAAGGTCGCGACGATAGGTCCAGATCGGTGATGATATCGCTTATGATCTCGGTGCCCATGGCCTTGGCGTGGGCTTCCATGCGCACCATCAAGTCAGGACCCTGTACCTCGGTATCGCCGGGCCAATTCTCGACCTCGGTGGTTGTGGTCAGCTGGCCACCTGGCTCAATCCCCTGTACCAGAATGGGTTCCAGCATGGCGCGGCTTGCATAGACGCCGGCGGTATATCCCGCTGGGCCCGAGCCGATGATCAGAACCTTGGTCTTGCGTGTATCGGCCATGTGGCACCCCCGATTGATCTGTTTGCAGCACGCCCGTTATAGACCCGGAGCGCGGCATCTTAAACCCTTTCTCAAGGCATACCTCGGCAGGAAAATCGGGCAATCTATCAGAATGGCAGAAAGATTCTTGCGCTACCGCGAAACATTATTGCGCCTATCTTTGGCGCTGCTATAAGAATCGCAAATTAGAGGGGACTTTCAATGGCGGGAACACGGCTTGATCCGATTGATCGGAAGATTCTAGCTGAGCTTCAGGCTGACGGGCGGATGACCAACGTCGAACTCGCTAAGCGGGTCGGTATATCCGCGCCACCCTGTCTGCGCCGTGTGCGTACCTTGGAAGAGCAGGGGTACATCAGGGGATATCATGCCGATGTCGACGCACGTGAGCTAGGGTTTGAAGTGCAGGTTTTCGCCATGGTCGGTCTTGCCAGTCAGGCCGAAGTGGACCTTAGTGCATTTGAACAGAAGTGCCGGGAATGGCCGTTGGTGCGCGAGTGCCACATGTTGAACGGTGAGGTGGATTTCATCCTGAAATGCGTGGCGCCTGACTTGTCGTCCTTTCAAAGCTTTCTGACCGGAGAGCTTTTGACCACACCGAACGTGGAAAGCGTCAAGACCAGCCTTGTTATCCGGGGCGCAAAGGATGATCCGGGCGTGCCCTTTGACGTGCTGGAAAAACGCTTGCAAGTGTCCCCCTGACGAGGAAAAGCCAGAGGGACACGTTCAAAAGCGCGGGGGCTATCACATCCCACGCTTTGGGGTTGTTTCAGATAGCGTCCGCGTTTGTTCTGGCTTCGGCCGCGCGCGGGTGTGCCAGCGGTCCAAAGTCCGTCATATGCCCGATCCGGGGGAACATGCCCATAAACCGGTCGCGCAGATTGTGCGAGACTGATATGGTCGCATTTGCGCCCGGATGAAACGTTTCCATTTCAATGCCGCCCGCGCTGATGGTCGCGTGGCGATCCAGACAAAAATGGAACAGTCGCACGGGCGTGGGTGGGACCACCTCAATCACGTTTACACCGTCAACGAACTCCCGCACGGGGGTCAAAAGCCGCTGTTCACCGGCCTCAGAGCGCAGACGATGCGGCGTATGCAGAATCCGTGCCGAAGGGCCTAGGGTCAGAAATGAACTGGGACGGCCCCGACCAAATGTATCGGGCATGATCCGTATCAGCGGGACCCGGCGGCCAGCGTCGGCGGGCACAAAGCTGCTTGAGCCGATCCAGATCAGGCGTGCGGGCTCTCCTGTTGAGGTGTTGACCATGTCGCCGGGTTGCAGATCCTCAATGGCTACATCGCCTTGCGGCGTCGCGATAAGGGTGCCGCGTGCGAAAGCGGAAAAAGCGCTTTCAAAAAGAGGGATGGCCGGTGCCTTGTCCTGCCCGATGTAAAGAGAGCCATCCGCGCGCAGGGCAGCAACCTCATAGCTGCGCATCGGCATTTGGGGGGCTGCATTCACTCCGCGTGCCGAAGGTGCAGACGGAGTATAGCCACGCAGGTTGGCGGTTGGTGTGGTCGGGCGTTGGCCCATGGAAGCAGTCAGTGTCATGCGATCACCTTTGTTCAGGTTGGTCACATCCGTGTCGGCCCCCACCGACAAGCACGGAAATAACGGGATGTCATTTCATGTCTTCGATGGAGACAAAATCGCCCGATCTGCCGGGGTTTGTCAAAGTTTGAACAACATTGGTGCCTTATTTAGCCCCAATTCAAGTTTGTTATGCCTTTCTGTTTCCTTATTTCGCCGTGCTTTGCCACATTTCTGACAAATGAAGTTACCCCGAAAGCGAATCAACGCTTCCGGGGCATCTCAATTATCATCGTACTTGTTACCTGTCAGAACACCTTGGGGGAGGAGGGGGGATCAGGCGGTTTTGCGTTGCTTTTCGGCGTTGTTGCGCTTGGCAATAAAAGTCGCACGCCGGCTGCCGCGTGCCCATGGCATGACGGTGTCTTCTTTGGCGGCTGCTGCGACGATGCCTTTGATAAAGCGCTTGTTGGTTTTCATGGCTCTTTTCCTCGGTTGTTTGTGTGCGGGCGTTGTTGCCCTTGCTTGAGGATGAATATGACGGGCCATTTGGGCCGGTTTTTGGCAACCAGAAACTTTTTCAGAAAATTTGACGCGCTGATGTACCTGATTTGTGGCCGGGGTGCCCAAATTCGCCAAAGCCTTTGTTTTTATAGACGAAACCGATTGGTATCTGATCAATCACCGAAAATCGGGCTGATTGTTTCCAAAAAGAGAAGGCGCAATTGGGCATCAAGTGGGCAAGGCCTGCCCCATTCGTGCCAAGATCAAAGCGTGATGACAGAAATCAGGCGTCCATAATCTGCTTCCTTCGCATGGGTCGTGCGGCGATAGGAATAGAATCTCTCTGGATCGCTATATGTGCAGTGCCGTGTCCATTCCGCATGAGCGACGCCTGCGTTGCGCAGACGGCTCAGGCCAAATCCGGGAAGGTCAAAAAGCAGACGGTCGCCCTGACCCTGCACAAAGAACCGGTCGAAGGCGGGGTCCTCTGCGAGGAAGTCTTCAAAAAATTCCGGGCCGACTTCATAGGCGCGTTGGCTGATGCAGGGGCCGATCACGGCTGTGATCCTTTCGCGTGCGGCGCCAAGGGCCTCCATGGCGTCGACGGTTGCCTCCAGCACCCCATCCAGCGCACCGCGCCATCCGGCATGGGCCGCGCCGATGACCCCTGCTTTGCTGTCGGCAAAGAGGACTGGCTGGCAATCGGCCGTCAAAACAGAAAGGGCAATACCAGGCGTTTTTGTAACCAAGGCATCAGCCTTTGGCTTGTCTCGGGATGGTTCCGTGATCGTAATGACATCAGCTGAATGCACTTGATTGACGCCTGCCAAATGTTCGGCGGACACCCCCATGGCATCGGCAACGCGGTTTCGATTGATGGTCACAATTTCAGTCTGGTCGGTGCTGCCATGGCCACAGTTCAGCCCCGCGTAGACACCCGATGATGCGCCGCCCCGTCGGGTGAAGAACCCGTGGCGGGTGTCGGAGAGGCTGTCAGATGTCAGTATCTCAAGCGTCATGCTTCCAGTCCCGGGGGAGGGGCGCTGCCCGATTGCGTCAGCGCCATTACCTTGAACAGATTTCCCATTTCTTCGGGGTGCGTCAACCGGCGATGCGCGGCGATATGCGCATCCAGCGTGCTACCGGACATTTTGTCTGCAAGAGCCTGCGCACGCTGGGTGATGCCAAGACGTTCTAGAAACACACCTTGCGGGGTGACTTGGCTGTGGGCGCAGGGCGCCGCAGCCTGAGCAAGCGCTTCGAAATCCACATGCGCGGTGAGGTCTGCCAAGCCGGGCGCGGCAAGCGGATTGACCTTTTGATGGTTCTTGACCGCCTGAAAGGTGTCTCCCAGTGGCCGCCAGTCTCCGTAGTCAATGATTATTGCGCAGCCGCCATAGGTCTCTATCCGCGTCGCAAGTGCTGCCATGATCGGGCCAGCGGCCGCACAGCTTTCCACAAGATCGCCGTCTTTTGTGTCTTCTAGCCGGGCATTCAGCGCCGGTTGCGGTTGCGCGGGACCAAGCCCAAAGACAAGGTCGTTCTGCTCAAGCCCCACTTGCCGTTCGCGCCAAAGGCTACCATCGCGCAGGAATTGACGGATCGGCAGGGCGTCAAAGAATTCGTTCGCGACAAGGTAAAGCGGCTGGTCCGGCAGGGCATCGACCGTGTCAGTCCATGAAACATCAAAGCCTGCTAGTGCGTCAGCCTGAATCTTGCGCAGCGCGGGTGACACCTCAACCAATGTAATGTCTGCCGCTTCGACAAACCCCGGAACCCCGCGACACGCGCGCAGGGCATCAGCCATGAGTGTACCGCGTCCGGGGCCCAGTTCAGCAAGTGTGAACGGCGCGGGTGCGCCATTCTCCAACCAGTGCTGGGCAAGTGAAAGGCCGATAAGTTCACCGAACATCTGGCTGATTTCCGGTGCCGTGATGAAATCGCCATCAGCGCCCAGTGGATCGCGGGTGGTGTAATAGCCCAGCGTCGGATGAAGCAGGCAGGTTGTCATATATTCATCGATCCGCATTGGTCCGGTTGACGCGATGCGCGATGCGATATGGTCGCGCAGGTTCATGCGGTGCGGCGGGCGCGCAGGATAAATAGCGCGCCGACCAGCATCATCGGGATGCACAGAAGCTGCCCCATGGTCAGGCCATAACCGCCTGTTTGGAGCGCGAGACCCAGTGGGTTGCCTTCAGTGATAAACTGCGTATCTGGTTGGCGCACGAACTCAACGATAAACCGGGCCGCACCATAGCCTGCAAGGAAAGTCCCCATCAGCAGCCCCTCGCGTTTCAAGTCGCCCCGCCGCCACGCCATCCAGATCAGGATGCCGCCCAGAACCAGCCCCTCAAGCAATGCCTCATAGAGTTGCGACGGGTGCCGGGCGCAAATACCGGCCACGTCCGGGCAGTATTGCGCCGCCTCAGTTGGAAAGGCGACGCCCCACGGCAGGTCCGTGGGCCTGCCCCAAAGCTCGGCGTTGATGAAATTGGCAACGCGGCCAAGAAACAGGCCGGGCGCAAGTCCGAGCGAGACAAGGTCTCCGGCCGAAACCGTATTGATGCTGTGCCGCTTGGTATAGAGAAACGCGGCCAGAATGACGCCAATCGCTCCGCCGTGAAAGGACATGCCGCCCTCCCACAGTTGCAGGATGCGCAGCGGATTTGAGAGGTAATAGCCCGCCTGATAAAACAGCACATAGCCTAAACGCCCGCCAAGGATCACACCCAGGATGACCCAGAACAGCAGATCTTCGATCTGGTTGGGCGTCATCACGGGACGCTCATTCCTCCACAGCCGTGGGGTGCGCGCGGCGCGCACCACCAGACGCCAGCCCAGCAGAATGCCCACGATGTAGGCCAGCGCATACCAGCGCAGCGCAAACTCCATACCGAACACGGTGATCGAAAAAATCTCTGGCGAGATGTCGGGAAAGGGAAGCACGGCTCTCATGGCGCTGATTGAGCCGGGATAGGCCCGGAAGTCAACCTTGCCTGCGGGGGATCAAGGCCCCATATAGATGCCAAGCAGAGATCGGAGCCAGATATGCAAACCCGTAACAAATTTTTCGATGATGTGTCCCAAATGATGACCAATGCCATGGGCGTGGCGCAGGGTGCCAAGGACGAAGCCGAGAACGCGATGAAAGGTTTGGTCGATCGTTGGCTGGCCGATCGCGATTTCGTCACGCGAGAAGAGTTCGACGCGGTCCGCGCCATGGCGCAGAAAGCGCGAGAAGAGAATGAAGCGCTCAAGGCGCGGCTGGACAAGCTGGAAGCCAAGAAGGGCTGACGCCCGGTGAAGTGTTGAAGGTTGTGCCATAGGCATCAACCGTCGCCTGTCAGCCGTTCCGACATTACATTAGCCATCGCACCAGCGGTGGCACTATCATGCTGGTCAGCAATGCATTGAGTGCCATGGCGATGCCCGCATAGGCCCCTGCCGTCGGGTTCACCTGAAATGCCCGCGCAGTCCCGATACCATGAGCAGCAACACCGACTGCAAATCCCCGTGCGCGCCAGTCTTGGATGCGCAGCAAGGTCATAAGAGGTGTTACAGTCATTGCACCGATGATACCTGTTAAGATGACCAGGACAGCTGTCAGGGTGGGAATACCGCCCACTGCTTCGGATATGCCCAATGCGACGGGCGCCGTCGTGGATTTCGGAGCAAGCGACAGGATCACTTCGGTCGGCAGACCGAAGGCGCGTGCAAGGAGAATGGCCGACCCTGCCGCAACGATTGAGCCTGTGAGCAAAGCCAGCACTATCGGGGCGATTGAACGGCGGATGGTATCGCGATTGTCCCAAAGGGGCAGTGCCAGCGCCACTGTCGCCGGACCCAAAAGAAAATGTATGAACTGCGCCCCCTCAAAATACGTCGCGTAATCCGTCTGCGTCAGCCACAGAACTGGCGCGATCAGTAAAACTGACATCAAGACAGGATTGGCCCATGGCGGGTTATTCAGCCGCCGCGCCAGCGCATCCGCAGCAAGGTATCCCAATATGGTTGCAGTCAGCCATAACAACGGTGTCGTGGACAGATAGCTCCACAGGTTTGCAACGCCATTCACGGTGTCGGCCCCTTTCTCAGATGCTGCACGCCGATGAATGTGCCGACGGCCGTCAGCATGGCCAGCAGTGTTGAGACAACAAGGATGACCAGCAGGGCGAGCCAGTCTTTGGACAGCACATCCAGATTGCCGATCACACCGACGCCCGCAGGCACGAACATTAGGGACAGGTTTGCAAGAATAACGCCGGTTGTTGGCCTTAGATGTTCGGCAAGTGCGGGTGCCACGCGCAGCAGAAAAATGAGCAGTGCAAGCCCGAGTACCGGACCCGGAACCGACAGGCCAAGACCGCGCGCGGCGACCTCTCCAAGCAATTGGCACGAAAGAAGAAGCGCGAGTGTGGGAAGCATCTCAATTTGGTCTTTCAGTTGGTTTCGCTGATCATGCTGACTCTTATGGGCGTTTCGCGCCAGTCCCCAAATTGATCTGCCGTGCTCGTTTGAAGACGGCAGTCTGCGGAGCATCAAATCGCACGATGCTCGCCTCAGTGTGCTTTGACTTGTTGGTTGCGCCTGACTGCAAGTAGCGCGAAAAGCTGAAGTATGATGTCATGACCGACCTTTGATGGCTCAGACCGTGAAGCGCCAGGCCAGCAAATCAGCTGCCCCAGAGACTATTTAAGCCGTCACGGTGTGGCCATAGATTGCCCTATTCTGCGTCTCATCCACAATATATCGCAGTTATCCCCCATCAATTGCGGTTATCCCCAAGAAAAGGGGTTGCCAGATGCCCCCCTTTGCGCCCACCATATCTTGTATAGGCGGTTGCTCGCCCAACGGCCTATTGTGCAGGCATCCATTCCTTGTAGGGCGCTGCGTCACGAAGGGATGGACTTACAAAAAGAGGTGTCGAAATGGCCCTGACCGAGCAGTACCTTGAAGAAGCAATCCACCCCATTGATATCGTTGAGAATCTCGCCGCCTATCATGAGTGGGACTTTGACCGCATTTCCGATGAACAGATCGCGATGGCAGTCGAAGGCCAATGGCGCACCTATTCGATCACTCTGGCGTGGTCCGGCTATGACGAAACGCTCCGCCTGATCTGCACATTCGAGATGGATCCGCCGGAGGAAAAGCTGTCGGGCCTATACGACCTTTTGAACCGTGTGAACGATCAATGCTGGGCTGGTGCCTTTACCTATTGGGCTGAACAAAAACTGATGGTCTACCGCTACGGGCTTGTCTGCGCGGGCGGACAGGATGCCAGCGCAGAGCAGATCGACACGATGATCGGCGCTGCCGTGATGTCGGCAGAGCGTTATTATCCTGCACTCCAATTGCAGGTCTGGGGGGACAAGACGCCCGAAGACGCCCTGCAGGTCGCCATTGCAGAGGCCTACGGCCGGGCGTAACACTGCCCCCGGATGGTAACCGGGGGATCAAGATGAAAGACAGCAGGATCGCCGCCAATGGCCTTGTGCTCTTGGGATGCGGCAAGATGGGGTCGGCCATGCTGGAAGGCTGGTTGGCACGGGGATTGCCGCCGACATCCGTTTGGGTTGTCGATCCGTTTCCATCCGAGTGGCTCAAGGCACAAGGTGTGCACCTGAATGCCGAATTGCCCGCAGCTCCTGCCATCGTTCTTGTTGCTGTCAAACCGCAGATGATGGCCGAAGCCCTCCCGACGCTCAAGGCGATGGGGAACGGATCGACCCTCTTTGTCAGTGTCGCCGCAGGCACCCCGATCCGCTATTTTGAGGAAACGCTTGGCGTGAACACACCGGTTGTGCGCGCAATGCCTAATACGCCAGCGGCAATCTCACGGGGAATCACCGCCATCGTGGCCAATGACACAGCCGGAGAGGCCGCCCTCGATGAGGCCGAAACGCTGCTCAGTGCCGTGGGCGAGGTTGTCCGGCTGGATCAAGAATCCCAGATCGACGCGGTAACAGGTGTGAGCGGCTCCGGCCCAGCGTATGTTTTCCACATGATCGAAACCATGGCTGCCGCCGGAGAGGCGCAGGGCCTGCCCCCCGGGCTGTCAATGCAACTGGCAAAGGCGACGGTTGCGGGGGCTGGTGCGTTGGCGATGGAATCTGATGAAAGCCCCACGCAACTGCGCATCAACGTGACCTCGCCCAACGGCACGACACAGGCGGCGTTAGAGGTGTTGATGGACGAGGAAAACGGCTTTCCTGCGCTGGTCAAACGGGCCGTGAAAGCGGCGACAGACAGATCCAAGGAACTCGCCCGTGGCTGAGATTTCGTTCGATGACTTTGCAAAGGTCGATATTCGCGTCGGTACGGTGGTCCGCGCCGAACCCTTTCCCGAAGCACGCAAACCCGCGATCAAGCTTTGGGTCGACTTTGGACCAGAGATTGGGGAGCGCAAAACTTCTGCCCAGATCACGGCCCACTATGATCCTGAAACGCTTGTGGGCCGACAGGTCATGGCCGTCGTGAACTTTCCGCCGCGCCAAATCGGCCCGTTCATGTCCGATGTGCTGGTCCTTGGCGTGCCGGATGATGGTAGTGATATCGTCTTGCTATCGCCAGACCGTGCCGTGCCTGACGGCGGGCGCATGCACTAAGGCTTCGCGCGGTCCCCAACAGCCTCGCGCCAATGGACCCGGCACAGCGATACGTAGGTTTCGTTTCCGCCAATCTGAACTTGCGCGCCGTCCATCAATACCTCGCCATCCTGATCCATCCGCACCACCATCGTGGCCTTTTTGCCGCAATAACAGATTGTGCGCACCTCGCGCATCTCATCCGCCAAGGCCAGCAACGTCGCCGATCCGGGGAAAAGCTGGCCACGAAAATCAACTCGCAGGCCAAAGCACATCACCGGCACCCGTAAATCATCGACCGCGCGGGCCAGTTGCCAGACCTGTTCCGCCTCAAGAAACTGGGCCTCATCCACGAAAACACAGGCGCAGGGCCCGACATTCAACCGCGTTTCCAGCTTGGCAAACAGATCCTCGCCCGGCGCGTAGGTATCGGCATCCTTGCCGATCCCGATCCGCGATCCGATCCGCCCGTCACCGGCACGCCGGTCGAATTGAGCAGTCAGCAGATAGGGCTGCATTCCCCGCTCTTCGTAGTTATGCGCCGCCTGCAAAAGCACAGTCGATTTGCCTGCGTTCATGGTTGAGTAATGAAAGTAAAGCTTTGCCATGCGGTCTGTTACGCCAATCGGCACAGAACGATCAAGATCAAGCAAAGCCCGTACGCCACCCTCCGTCTGACCAATGTGTGCGGCATCAATCATGCGAGGGGGCGTACGAACCTCTAACAACCACCACCCGAGGGAAGTGGCACTCGTAAATCCTGCCAACGTAGTCAGGATGATTTCTAAATGACATTTGTGCGTCGACCGATTAATGGGAAAAGCCAACGACCTTTCCCCCGGTGTGCGGACCGGCGATGGGTACAGCGATTTGAGGATCAAACGATATGGCCATTATTGGCAGCTATCTGAAAAAGCACACTGAAGCTTTGGTTAAGGATGTGGGCATCGAACCTGCGTGCGGCGTCACCGGTAAATCCAAGGCAACTCTGGGACGGTACTATTCTGACAATGATGAGCACTCGGACCGCTTCATGCCCATCGACGCCGTGGCGCAGTTGGAGGAGGTTGCCAGTTATCCGCATGTGACGGCGGCCCTGGCAGAGTTGCGGGGTATCGGGCTGAATTTTGAAGGGCGCCGTCCGAATGCAGAACGCAAGGGCGGTGTGAATTCAGACGTGATCGCGCTGAGCCAGCGCTTTGCCATGCTGATGGCAGAATACCAGCAGTCCATGGAGGACGGCCAGATCAGCGTGAACGAGGCCAAACGCCTGCTAAAAGAGACAACGATGCTCCAGCAGGTCTTGGTCGATATGAAATTGAACCTTGAGGATGAAAGTGTCTGACGATCTGCCCAGTCTTCAGGCGGATCAGCTACCGGCAATTGATATAGATGCGCTGAAAGCGGCTGGTGATCTGGGGCACAAGCCACGGATTCTGTTGCTGTACGGCTCTTTGCGTCCGCAAAGCTATTCACGTCGTGCGGCGGAGGAAGCAGCGCGTATCCTTCAGTTTTTGGGCTGTGAAACGCGGATGTTTGACCCCACCGGGCTGCCTTTGCCCGATGGAGCAGAGCCGGATCACCCAAAGGTGGTTGAATTGCGTGACTTGGCTGTCTGGTCCGAAGGCATGGTCTGGTCCAGCCCCGAACGGCATGGCGCGATGACGGGAATTATGAAATGCCAGATCGATTGGCTTCCCTTGTCGCTCAAGGGCGGGATCCGTCCGACACAAGGCAAGACGTTGGCGGTCATGCAGGTGTCTGGCGGCTCGCAATCGTTCAATGCGGTAAACCAGATGCGTATTCTGGGGCGCTGGATGCGGATGGTAACGATCCCTAATCAGTCATCAATTCCCAAGGCATGGCTGGAATTCGACGCTGAAGGACGGCTGCCCGAAGGGCCATTCTACCGCCGTATCGTGGATGTGATGGAAGAACTGGTGAAATTCACATGGTTGGTACGTGGCCGTGCCGATTATCTGGTAGACCGTTACTCAGAGCGGGTCGAAAGCGCAGAGGAAGTCCATCAACGCGTGTCCAAGAAAAGCGGCTGATTATGCCTCTAACCGTGCTTCTCCACGATCACGGAACCCACTGAATAGCCCGCCCCAAATGAACAGATCAAACCCTTGTCGCCATCGTTCAGGTCGCTGGAATTCTTTGAAAAAGCGATAATCGACCCGGCCGAGGATGTGTTGGCGTAGTCCTGCAAAATATTGGGCTGCTCGCCCGGCTCAGGTGTTCGGCCCAGTACCTTGCGACCGATGAAATCGTTCATCGACTTGTTGGCCTGATGCAGCCACAAACGCTTGAGATCGGTCGCCTGAACGCCTTCGTCCGCCATATGCTGTGCGATGTGATCCGAGACCATGGGCACGACTTCCTTGAACACCTTGCGCCCGTTCTGCATGAATTGCATGTCGCGGCGGTCCTTGACGCCGTCCGGGCGGGAGCGGCGCAGGAATCCGTTGTTGTTGCGAATGTTGTTGGAAAACTCGGTCGCGCACCGCGTGGATTTGATTTCAAAATATGGGCCTGTTGCATCTTCCGCGCGTTCAATCAGCGTGGCCGTGGCAACGTCGCCAAATATGAAGTGACAATCCCGGTCGCGCCATTCCAGGTGGGCGGAGCAGATCTCGGGATTTACCACAAGGGCTGAGCGGATGGAGCCACTGCGCACCATGTCGGCGGCGGCCTGAATGCCAAAGGTGGCCGAGGAGCAGGCGACATTCATATCGAATGCAAAGCCGCCCGTTCCCAGAAGACTTTGAATCTCGATGGCAACGGCGGGATAGGCGCGTTCCAGATTAGAGGCGGCACAGATCACCGCGCCAACGTCGGCAGGTGTCTTGCCCGCAGCCGCGAGCGCCTTGTGCGCAGCATCCAGAGCCATCTCAGCCATCAGGCTGGGTTCCTCGTCGCTGCGTTGCCGCAGCAGGGGGTGCATGACTTTTGGGTCAAGAACGCCGGTCTTGTCGATTACGTAACGTTGTTCAATTCCGCTGGCTTTGAAGATGAATTCTTCCGAAGAATATTCCTTGGCAGGCAGTTCCCCGGCCTCGATCGCGGCGGCATTTTCGGCATTATAGAGGTCCACGTTAGCGTTGAAGGCTTTGACCAGTTCGGCGTTTGTGATGACCTGATCCGGGGTGAAAACGCCGGTGCCGGTGATGGCGGGAGTGTACATGGTTAATCCTTCAATTTTGCCAAAGACTTGGCCGGTCTTAGTTCTGCTGAAGCCGTCGTGCAGGCATCGAACCGTAGAAAACGAACATTCTGCGCAGGTTTGCATGGAATGGCTCCCAGCGGTTTTAACCAAAGTTTTGCACAGTCGCTATGGGTAAGATGTGTGGTGAACGAAAGGCTGGGACGGCACGTATTGCCTTGGCGGTGAACGAATGCACTCTACTTTTGGCAAATGGTCCTTGGCGGCCAAGCTGCTTCACGTCAGACAAAGTAAAGCATGCCAAACAAATTAGAGCATGCCTTGCGGATCGGCATAATAATGGGGGACATGAATATGGATTTGGGCTTAACGGGAAAAAAGGTCCTGGTGACCGGCGGTTCGCGCGGTATCGGCTTTGAAACGGCGCTGGCCTTTGCGCGTGAAGGGGCAGAGGTCGTCCTTGCCTCACGTGACGCCGAATCTCTGGCTAGGGCATCGGAAAAAATTCACGCTGAAACCGGAACGCAGTGTGAGGTTTTCGCCGGGGATCTTGGCATCCAAGAGGACCGTGATCGGTTGGCGGGTGCGCATTCTGATATTGATATTCTGGTGAACAACGCGGGCGCGATCCCCGGCGGTGGTCTGGCCGATATCTCGATGGCGAGGTGGCATGAGGCCTGGGCGCTCAAAGTTTTTGGCTACATTCACCTAAGCCAACTCTACCTTGCGCAGATGAAAGAACGCCAATCTGGTGTAATCGTGAACATCATTGGCATGGGCGGGCGCGCGGTGCGGCCCGACTATATTTGCGGGGCAGCCGGGAATGCAGCGCTCATCGGTTTTACCAACGCGCTTGGCGCCGAGACACCAAGCTACGGGGTGCGCGTGTTCGGAATCAATCCGTCCCCAACACTGACGGACCGGGTTGTCGGGCTGTACAAATCCCGTGCGGCGTCAAAGTTCGGAGACGAGAGCCGTTGGAAGGAACTGCTGGACGAAAGCACGATGCCATTCGGCCGGTTGAAAAAACCCGAAGAGGTGGGCGCGTTGGCGGCCATGCTATGTTCACCCAGTGTTGAGTACTTGTCCGGGACGGTGATTGATATGGATGGCGGAGGGCAGTGGGGGTAGCAGAAAGCCTAATAGGCGTGACACTGCGACCGTCAGTTTCTGCGACTGGCGATGGCGTGCCTGACGGCGGCTCGCGGTCGCAGTCAAGTTTTCGTTATCTTGATTTGGAGCTGTTGACCTTGCCCTTGCTGGAACCCTTACCCGTGAGGTCGACACATAGATGAGGAAGAGGACAAAGAAATGCGCGATGCCCGGATCCTTCGGCGAGAATTCTTAGTTGGAGCAGCCGCACTGTTGGCTGCGCCGGGGCAATTGAGTGCAGCTGGCGGACCTTCAATTCATGTACTCAAAGACCCCAATTGCGGATGTTGTAGTGCGTGGATTGATATTCTTGAAGCCGACGGTTTTCAGGTAACAACGCAAGCAAGCGCGGGTACGGCCCTTTTCCGCGAAAAAACGGCACGACATATCCCGCAAGACATGGCATCGTGTCACACTGCGGACGTTGAGGGATATGTTGTGGAAGGGCATGTGCCGGTCGCTGACATTCGGCGGTTGCTGGCAGAACGGCCCGACGCGGTGGGTCTGGCTGTGCCGGGGATGCCATATGGGTCGCCGGGGATGGGACCAGAGAGCAGCCGCGAAGCATATGACGTGCATCTGATCCTACGCGATGGGTCCACGGAAATCTTTACCAGCTACGCTGCTGCGTAATAACGGTTCTGGCTTGTCGAAAGGATGAGATACGTGAAGTCTAAATTTCTCTTTGTTTTCAGCGTCTCTGCGCTTTGCATCGGAACGCTGGCCTTGGCCCATACGGGCGTGAAGAACATGACGGTTATGGCGCGGATGCAGTCGATGTCGGCGCTGGGCGATAGCGTGAAAGTGCTTGGCGAAATGGTGAAAGGCAATCAGGCCTTTGATGCGGCGGAAGCCCGTGCGGCGGCAGAAGCGATCGCTCGCCATGCCAGAGAGACTCCAACCCTGTTTGAGGCCCCGGAAACCGATCCCAAGAGCGAGGCACTCCCAGTGATCTGGGAAGACTTTACCTCATTCGTAGCGAAATCCGAAGCGCTGGAGACCGTGGCTGCCGATCTGGCGGTGTCGATGCAGGCCGAAGCGGATTTGCGAAGTGGTTTGGCGCGCATCGGAACGGCCTGCAAAGCCTGCCACGAGGTATACCGTAAATAGCAAGACTCTCGCTGATTTGCAGGCGCGTGCGCAGGATATCCATTGCTTGCCAATAGCTGCTTTTTCGCACCTCGAACCCGCCGTTCAAGCCTTTGACGTGTAGAAGCAAAAGCCGGGGATTACCCTTGCAAGCTTTTCACCCCGATCTCGTCCTCTGCCTGCGCCTTGATCGCAAGTGCAGCCGCATAGCTGCCTGCGGCCGTCGTGAAATAGGGGATCTTGTCATACAGCGCGATGCTGCGGATGGACTTGCTGTCCTCGACGGCTTGTGCGCCTTCGGTGGTGTTCATGACCAGATGCACGGCACCGTCTTTCATCATGTCAGTGATGTCGGGACGACCTTCGTAGACCTTGTTCACGGTCTGGCATGGAATGTCATGAGAGCCGAGCCACGTTGCGGTGCCGCGGGTGGCGAGAATGGTGAAGCCTTGGCCAATCAGAATGCGCGCGGCTTCAAGCATGTCGTCGGTCTTGTCCATGTCCTTGATCGACAGGAACGCACAGCCGCTGCGGGGCAGCATCGTACCTGCACCCATTTGTGCCTTGAGGAACGCGCGGGGGAAATCGCGGTCCCAGCCCATGACCTCACCGGTTGAGCGCATTTCGGGGCCAAGCAGAGTATCGACACCAGGGAAACGGGCGAAGGGCAGCACCGCCTCTTTGACCGAGAACCACGGCATGTTGGGGTCGGCCAGTGTCATGGGATCACCCAGCGGCAGTACATCCGAATAGGCTGCCTGTGCCGGGTAGGGCGCGCGCATCGGGAAAGCGGAGAGCTTTTCACCAGCCATGATCCGTGCAGCGATCGAGGCGATGGCGCTATCCGTTGCCTTGGCAACGAAGGGCACGGTGCGCGAGGCGCGCGGGTTGACCTCGATCAGGTAGACCTCGCCGTCCTTGACGGCAAATTGGATGTTCATCAGGCCCACGACGTTGAGCGCGAGAGCAAGGGCGCGGGTCTGTTTCGTGACCTCGTCGATGATGGATTGATCCAGAGAGTAGGGTGGCAAGGAACAAGCGCTGTCGCCCGAATGAACGCCAGCCTCTTCGATATGCTGCATGATGCCAGCGAGATGGACATCCGTGCCGTCACACAGCGCGTCTACGTCGAGTTCCACCGCGCCGGAAAGGTAGCTGTCCAGCAGGACGGGGCTGTCCCCCGAAACGACGACCGCAGAGGTGATGTAGCGCTCAAGGCTGGCCATATCGCGCACGATTTCCATCGCCCGGCCGCCAAGGACATAGGACGGACGGATGACAAGAGGAAAGCCGATGTCTTCGGCGATGGCCAAGGCTTCGGCGTCGGAATGGGCGATGCCGTTCTTTGGCTGCTTGAGGCCAAGTTTTTGCACAAGCTGTTGAAAACGTTCCCGGTCTTCAGCAAGGTCGATGGCATCTGGCGTGGTTCCGAGGATTGGAATGCCTGCAGCCTCTAGCCCATTTGCAAGTTTCAGGGGCGTCTGGCCACCGAACTGAACGATGACCCCGTGCAGGGTACCGTTCTCCTGCTCAACACGCAGGATCTCCATCACATGCTCAAACGTGAGCGGCTCGAAATAGAGGCGATCAGAGGTGTCGTAGTCCGTCGAGACGGTCTCGGGGTTGCAGTTGACCATGATGGTTTCATAGCCCGCGTCCGTCAGCGCGTAGCAAGCGTGGCAGCAGCAGTAGTCAAATTCGATACCTTGCCCGATCCGGTTGGGCCCCCCGCCGAGGATGACAACTTTTTTGCGGTCCGAAGGCCGGGCCTCGCATTCGACCTCGCCCATCATGGGCGCTTCGTAGGTCGAGTACATGTAGGGGGTTTGCGCTTCGAATTCGGCGGCACAGGTGTCAATGCGTTTAAAGACGGCCTGCACGCCAAGGTTCAGACGGGCCCGACGGACATTGTCTTCGTCCCGACCGGTGAGGGTGGCAAGCCGGGCATCGGTGAAGCCCATCATCTTGAGGTGGCGCATGCCGACTTCGGTGAGGGGGAGGCCATTCTTGCGCACGTTTTCTTCGGTCTCGATGATCTCGCGAATGCGGTCGAGGAACCAAGGGTCGAACATGGTGACGCCGTGGATGTCGTCGTTGTTCATTCCGTGACGCATCGCTTGCGCGATGGTGCGCAGACGGTCTGGGGTCTGCTGCGAGATAGCCTTGATTAACGCAGCCTTGTTCTGGGGGGCGTCCGGAGGGAGGTCGGCTGAAAAACCACTTATGTCGATTTCGTCGAAGCCAGTGAGGCCGGATTCCATGCTTGCCAGCGCCTTTTGCATGCTCTCGTGGATGGTCCGGCCAATGGACATCGCTTCGCCGACGGATTTCATGGCGGTCGTCAGGTTCGGCTCTGAGCCGGGGAATTTCTCAAAGGCGAATTTTGGGATCTTGGTGACGACGTAGTCGATTGTCGGCTCAAAGGAGGCAGGGGTGACGCCTGTGATGTCGTTATCCAGCTCATCCAGCGTAAAGCCAACGGCGAGTTTCGCGGCTATCTTGGCAATGGGAAAGCCCGTCGCCTTGGATGCGAGCGCGGAGGACCGTGATACACGGGGATTCATTTCGATCACGACCATGCGCCCATCAACGGGGTTCACGGCCCATTGTACGTTGGAACCGCCCGTTTCCACCCCAATCTCGCGCAGAACCGCGATGGAGTGGTTGCGCATGATCTGGTATTCCTTGTCGGTCAGCGTCAGCGCTGGGGCAACGGTAATACTGTCGCCCGTGTGTACGCCCATCGGGTCCACGTTTTCGATGGAACAGACGATGATTGCGTTGTCGGCAGTGTCGCGGACGACCTCCATCTCGAATTCTTTCCAACCCAGCAGGGATTCGTCGATCAGGATTTGCCCCATCGGTGAGGCATCCATGCCGCTCCGGCAGATCGCCTCGTAGTCATCGCGATTATAGGCCACGCCGCCGCCGGTGCCGCCCATGGTGAAAGCAGGGCGGATGATCGCAGGCAGGCCAACTTCTTCGAGCGCTTCGAGGGCGATGGCGACGCCTGCGGCGAGGTCTTTCTTGCCGTTCTTCATGGGGGCGGTACAGATCGTGGCCTTTGGGTTTTCAATGCCCAGCCGGTCCATGGCCTCGCGGAACAGCTTGCGGTCCTCGGCCATTTCGATGGCTTCGCGTTTGGCACCGATCATTTCGACATTGTACTTGTCGAGCACACCCATTTCTTCCAGCGCCAGCGACGTGTTCAGGCCGGTCTGTCCGCCCATCGTGGGCAGCAGCGCGTCGGGGCGTTCTTTTTCGATGATCTTGGCCACGATCTCGGGAGTGATCGGTTCGATGTATGTGGCGTCGGCCAGCCCCGGATCGGTCATGATGGTCGCCGGGTTGGAGTTGACGAGGATGACACGGTAGCCTTCCTCCTTCAGCGCCTTGCAGGCCTGAGCGCCCGAATAGTCAAACTCGCAGGCCTGACCAATCACAATGGGGCCTGCGCCGATGATCATGATCGACTGAATGTCGGTGCGCTTTGGCATGGTGACGGCCCCCGGTGATTTTGCAAATTGTCAGCGTTATAGGGATGGGGCGTCCGGGTGCAAGGGGGGATTGGGTGTGAAGGCGATCCGTATGCATAATTGAGCAGGATCAGTTCCTACACCCCGGTTCAGATTACGTCCACATCAGCCTTCGCCCTGCACGTTGCCGGAATAGAGGTAGCCACGGGTCACAGGCACGGCATTGCGCTCATGGGCTAATTGAAAATGATAGACCGCCTGCATCTGGTGCTCAAACGCGATGATGCAGACGGTAAAGTAGTACTGGAACATACGTACAAAACGGTCGTCGTACATCGCCAGCACCTGATCACGGTGTGTTTCAAAGCGGGAACGCCAGTGGCGCAGGGTACGGGCGTAATGCAGTCGCCAGACCTCGATGTCACTTTGCCAGAGTTTTGCCTGCTCAAGCGGACCCGCGAGTTCAGAGAGAGAGGGCACATAGCCGCCGGGGAAGATGTACTTGTTGATCCACGGGTCGTGCGGCATGGGCGGCGCGCTGCGTCCGATGGTGTGGATCAGCGCGATGCCATCAGGGCTCAGCAGTTCATTGACACGTTGGAAATAGGTTCCGTAGTTAGGAACACCCACATGCTCAAGCATGCCGACGCTGACGATACGGTCGAAGGTGCCCCTGATGTGGCGGTAGTCCTCAAGTTTGAAGGTGACACGGTCTGATAGACCGGCTTCCTCTGCGCGCCTCTGCGCAGTCTTCAGCTGGTTTTCGGACAGGGTGATCCCGGTCACACGGGCGTCAAAATCCCTGGCAAGCGTCAGGGCCATACCGCCCCAGCCGCAGCCGATGTCTAGGACGTGACAGCCCGGTTCGATCCGCAGCTTGCGGCCGATGTGGGCTTTCTTGGCCTCTTGCGCGGCTTCGAGAGACATGTCCGGATCGGTGAAATACGCGCAGGAATACTGCATGTCCGCGTCAAGGAAGAGGCGGTAAAGGTCGTCCGAAATATCATAATGATGGGCGACGTTCTGCCGGGATCTGATCGGATTGTTCCGTTGAATGAAATTGCGCGCATGGTAGCGCATATGGTGGGCCGCCCGCAGCCAGGCAGGAAGCTGGCCCGCCTCTCGGTTTCTCAAGAGAAGCACGAGGCTGTCTTCGAGGCCGCGCTCGTTGAAGGTCAGCGTCCCGTTCATGAAGCCTTCGCCCAGTCCCAGAGAGGGGTTCACGCAGAGCGCACGCAGCGCCGCGATATCTGCGATTTCGAGGGAGGCAGTTTCGCCGGTGTTCGGTCCGTAAATGCGGGTCTGCCCATCAGGGAAACGGACACGCAGCTGATCGCGCACCATCAGCTGGCTGAGAATTCTGTCGAGTGCCTTTTCCCACATCAGCGTTCTACCCGCATATGAGTCGGCGGTTCCTGACACCGGAACCGGCGCGACAGGTTAACCCGTTAAGAATTCATTAACTATTCGCCTGCGTCAAGGAAGGCGCGCAGGGTCGCCTCGAACTCGCGGGGTTTTTCCGCATGCAGCCAGTGGCCTGCGCCCGGAATTTTGGCAAAATGTGCGTTGGGAAACATTTTTTTGATCCCTGCGCGTTGATCGGGGCGCACGTAGTCAGAGGCGCCGCCGGACAGGAACAGGGTTGTCCCCTCGAACGGTCCTGTCAGTTCACCGGGCCAGCCCATGATATTGTCCATCTCGGACTGAAGCACATCGAGGTTCAGCCGCCAGCGCTTGTTCGGCACATCCAGCGACTGGGTGAAGAAGCTTTGCAGGCTGGGGTCGATCCCGGCAGTGCCCAGCTGCGCTTCGGCATCTGACCGGCGGGTCACAGCGGACAGATCGACCTGGCGCATGGCGTCGATCATCATTTGCTGCGTGTGTCCGTAAGCTATCGGCGCGATGTCCGCGATCACAAGCCGCCGGATCAGGGTCGGACGGGTCAGGGCCAGCGCCATCGCAGCCTTGCCACCCATGGAGTGACCGCACAGATCCACAGGGCCACCGATGTGCTCCACCACTTCGGCCAGATCATTGGCCATGTCCGTGTAGCTGTGGGTGCTGGTACGCGGACTTTGGCCGTGGTTGCGCATGTCAGGCGTGATGACCTTGCGCGTGTCCGAGAGCCGCTTGGCAATGACACCCCAATTGCGACCAGAGCCAAAGAGACCGTGGGCGATGATCAGCGGCGGGTGATTAGATTGTTCTTCGCCGTATTCGATAAGGTTCAGCATGGTCTTATGGGTATCGTTATTGCAGCAAGCCTACCAGTACGTTTAGAACGCGACATGGCCAAAGTGCAGGACATAGATGCGAAAGTCGCAACCGTTCAGGATTTGCTGACGGAAAAATTCGGCGTGAAAAAGCGGCCGCTGGGCAAGATGCTGCACCGCACAGGCCGGCGCCTGCCGCGTGGGATGCACAAGAAGGCGCAGCAGCTTGTCGATGCGCAAAAGCTGGCAGGTCACCCGAAACTGGCGATGCGACTGAACCATGACAGTTTGAACAAGGCCTATGACGCGCTGACCGCTCATTTGCAGGCGATCGACGTGGCCGAGCGGCGCAAGGCCAGGTTACTCAGCCTTGCGGGCACGCTGGCATTCAACCTGCTGGTGGTGGGTGCCGCGTTCGTCTTTTGGCTGTGGTGGGCTGGCTATGTCTGATCCTGATTTGCGATGGTAAAGGTCCGTCGCATTGTTCCTGATCTTGCGGCACGTGATCCCAAAGAGGTCGCGGCATTTTACCGTACTCTCTTTGACCTCGACGTCCTGATGGATCAGAGCTGGATCGTCACACTTGGCGCCGGGACAGGACCCGTCCAGATCAGTATCGCTGCTGAAGGCGGCTCTGGCGCACCGGTTCCACACCTGTCCATCGAAGTGGATGATGTCGAGGCTGTGTTCCAACGCGCCACACAAAATGAGGTCGAGATCATCTATCCTCTGACAAGAGAGCCATGGGGTCTGCATAGGTTCTTTCTGCGTGATCCGACCGGCAAGATCGTGAACGTTCTAACCCACTCCTAGCCGCCATATTGCGCGTCCGTCACCGGCTCCATCCAATCGGCGGTGCGGCCGTCTTCTTCTTGCTGCAAGGCGATATGTGTCATGGCGCAATCGGCGCTGGCCCCGTGCCAGTGCCTTTCACCCGGGGCGAAGGTGATCACGTCACCGGGAAAAATCTTCTGAATTTCTTCGCCCTCTTTTTGCGTCAGTCCGGCCCCCGCAGTAACAATCAGCGTCTGACCCAAAGGGTGCGTGTGCCAATTGGTGCGTGCACCCGGTTCGAACGTCACTGACAAGGCGCGGACGTTGTTCACCGAGGGGCCGGTGATCAACGGATCCATGCGAACGGTGCCCACGAAATAGTCCGGGCTTGGCCGTGTAGAGGGGCGGGAGCCTACGCGGTGAATGATCATAAACGGTTCTTTCGCCAAGGCCTTGCGGCCGGTGGGGTTGAAATCATGTCCGACCGTACAACACTTTTACGAAACAGAAAGAGGATACGACATGAGCAATACGGCACTGGTGACCGGCGCATCATCGGGCATTGGACGCGAATTTGTCCGCTATCACGCAGAGAAAGGTGGCGATCTGATCATCACCGCCCGCCGCGAAGAAGAGCTTGAGGCGCTCAAAGCGGACCTTAAGAAAGAGCACGGCATCAATGTTCATGTCTTCGCGCTGGATCTTGGCTCTGCGGACGGGGCCAAAGCGCTGCACGACAAGATCGAGGCGGCAGGACTGAATGTCGATATCCTGATATATAACGTGGGTTTCGGCGGGCAGGGCAGGCATTTGGACCGATCGTTAGGCGAAGAATTGGCGATGATCGACCTGAATGTGAAATCGCTCGTCTCGCTCAGCCACATGGTGGCCCAGGGGATGGTCGCGCGTGGCAAGGGCAAGATTCTGAATGTCGGGTCCACTGCCGGTTTTATGCCGGGGCCCAATCAGGCGATCTATTTCGCAACCAAGGCGTTCGTGAAATCCTTTTCCGAAGCATTGGCGCAGGAACTGAAAGGTACTGGTGTGACCGTCACCGTGCTGGCACCGGGATACGTAGAGACCGAGTTCGCCGAGCGTAGCGGGCTGAACGGGACGAAACTGGTGTCCGGCGGTGGCAAGACCCCGCGCTCAGTTGCCAAGCATGGTTATGACGCGATGCGGCGGGGCGAGTTGGTGACCGTTAATGAAAACCTTCTGGGCTTCATGGTGAACTGGGTCATCCCGCTTCTGCCACGGAAAACGGTTCTCAAGCTGGTGGAGAACATGCAGGCAAAATGAGGGTGCGCACTTCGCGCCCGGTCATCACGCCCGCATCCGTGGTACGTCATTCGGGTCCAGACGCAATTCGATCAGTTTCGGCCCGGATCTGTCGGCAAGTGCGGCAACGGCTGTCTCCAGTTCCTCCATTGACGTGACCGTGAAACCTTGCCCCCCCAGCGCCGTGCCGACTTCTGCAAAGCTTGGCCATTGGAATTCCGACAGGCTGGGGTCCATCTTGCGGTCAAGGAATTGGATATGCTCGGCACCGTAGGCTGAGTCGTTCGCGATGATGACGATCAGGTTCAGCCCCAGTCGCACCGCTGTATTGAATTCATTGATCCCGCCCATCATGAAACCGCCGTCACCTGAGAACAGGATCACAGGCCGATCCGGCCGCGCTACGCCCGCGCCGATTGCCTCTTGCAGGCCCAGCCCAATAGACCCGAATGATACGGTCGCAACGAAACTTTGCGGATCAGGGACTGAAAGCCGGCACCAAACTTCGGTCATGAAGCGGCCTCCGTCGGTGACAAGCACGCGGTCTTTGGGCAGTGCCGTTTCAAGATACTCAAGCGCCTCGACGAAATTCACCCGTCCCGCAGCTGTCTTGCTTGTGGGAACCGGATGTGCGGTCAGCGCTTCTATGTCCAGATCCTTGGTCACACCGCTTGGCGGCACTTCGGCCTCATCCAGCCAGTATTGGATCGTCTTGGCCGTCAGCCCGGCATCGGCGATCAGCGCGGCATCGGGGTGCAGGGCGCCACCGATAGCCGTGGGTTCCATGTCGATCTGAACGATCCGCTTGCCCTTCATCAGCTTGCCGCGATCGGTGGTAAAGTCATGCAGGCTGGTGCCGAAACAGATGATACAGTCAGATTGCGCGATCAGCTCGTAGGCCGCCGGGGTCGAAAGCGTCCCGAAGATATCGATGTTATAGGGGTGATCGTTGAAAAGTCCCTTGGCCATCAGGGTGGTGGCAAGCGGAGCTTCCAGCCGGTCCGCGAGGGCAATGATTTCATCCCGCGCCTTGATGGCACCTCCCCCTGCAAGGATCAGCGGCCGCCGCGCCGAGGCGATCATCCCGATGGCCTGATCAAGGCTGTCGCCTTCGGCAACACCTCCAGGCGTGGAAAAGACATCAAGCACTTTGGGCGCGAAGGGTGCCTGTTGCCACATGAAATCAGCGGGCATGTTCAGCACGATGGGACGCCGCTCGACCCTTGCGCGGTAGAAGGCGCGCGCCACATCCATCGCCACAGTGTCGGGTGTACGAAGCTGCTCAAACCCGGCACCTGTGGTCTTGACCAACTCGCGCTGGTCGATGCTTTGCAGGTGGCGCGGGTTGTCAGCCGGTGTATCCCCGGCCAAGAGGACCACCGGCAGTTTGGCGCGCGCGCCTTCCGTCAGCGCGGTTACGCAATTGGTGAGGGCCGGACCATGGGTGACCGTCGCCACGCCGACCTGGCCAGTGGTGCGCGTGTAGGCCAGCGCCATCAGCACGGCACCCCCTTCGTAAGCTGCCGGGATCAGGCGGCCCTCGCATTCACGCACAAAGCTGTCGACCATGAAGAGGTTGGCGTCGCCCATGAGGCCGAAAAGCGTGTCCACCCGGTGGGCTGCGATGGCTTTTGCAATGGATTGGTAGACGTAAGGATCTGCGGACATGCGGTTCTCGTTTGTTTGGGTTTGCATGACCGTAGCCCCGCGATCGCGCGTCTTGTGCGCATTGATCTTGCAGGAATGCAATATTTTGCGGCAATTCGGCTAAAAATGGCCATTTTATGCGATATTTACGCGCACGGAGTGCGGTGCCAAATGCCTGAGATTCTGAGGTTCAAAAAAAAGGGCCTGCACAGCCGTGCAGACCCTTCGGTTGTCATGGACCTAAGCCCGCTTAATCAGAGGTTTGGATAAATCGGGAACTTCGCGCAAAGCGCCTCAACCTCGGCCTTCACGCGGGCCTCGACCTCGGCGTTTCCGTCTTCGCCGTTAGCCGCCAATCCATCGACAACCTCGATGATCCAGTCCGCGATCTGGCGGAACTCGGCCTCACCGAAGCCGCGTGTGGTGCCTGCGGGAGAACCAAGACGAATACCGGAGGTGACCATCGGCTTTTCGGGGTCAAACGGCACACCGTTCTTGTTGCAGGTGATGTGGGCACGCCCAAGGGCTTTCTCGGTCGCGTTGCCTTTGACGCCCTTGGGGCGCAGGTCGACGAGGACGACATGCGTGTCTGTGCCGTGGGTCACAGTGTCAAGGCCACCCTTGATCAACTGATCAGAAAGCGCCTGCGCATTCGTGATGACCTGCTTGATGTACGTCTTGAATTCAGGCTGAAGCGCCTCGCGGAAGGCGACGGCTTTTGCCGCGATGACATGCATTAGCGGACCGCCCTGAATGCCGGGGAAGATGGCGGAATTGAACTTCTTTGCCAGATCTTCGTCGTTGGTCACGATCATGCCGCCACGTGGACCGCGCAGGGTTTTGTGCGTGGTTGTCGTTGCCACATGCGCGTGCGGGAAGGGAGAGGGGTGCTCGCCTGCCGCCACGAGGCCTGCAAAATGCGCCATGTCTACGTGCAGGTAGGCCCCTACGCTGTCCGCAATCTCACGCATGCGCTTGAAATCAATCTGGCGCGGCACGGCAGAGCCGCCGGCGATGATCAGCTTGGGCTTATGTTCGTTCGCCAGTTCCTGCACCTGATCGTAGTCCAGCAGGTTGTCCTGCTTGCGCACGCCGTACTGGATCGCGTTGAACCATTTGCCGGATTGGTTTGGCTTCGCCCCGTGGGTCAGGTGACCACCCGCATCAAGTGACATGCCAAGGATCGTGTCGCCGGGTTGCAGCAAGGCAAGGAAAACCGCTTGGTTGGCCTGAGAGCCAGAATTCGGCTGCACGTTTGCGAAACCGCAGTCAAAAAGCTTGCAGGCGCGTTCAATCGCGAGGTTCTCTGCGATGTCCACGTATTCGCAGCCACCGTAGTAGCGTCGGCCAGGGTAACCTTCGGCATATTTGTTGGTCATGATCGACCCTTGCGCCTCAAGCACAGCGGCAGAGACGATGTTTTCGGAGGCGATCAGTTCGATCTCATTGCGCTGACGGCCAAGTTCGCCTTCGATAGAGGCGAGCAGTTCAGGGTCGGTTTCAGCCAGTGCGGTGGTGAAGAAGTCTCTCATGGGGGCGATTCCTCTGGGTCAAGTTTGGCCGTTTCGTATCGGAAACCGGGCTTTGCGGAAAGGCGTGAAAGCGACGCAGTCAAAGATATTGGCGGCAGCGCTGGCGGCCATTGGCGTAATGTGCTTGTCTGACGGGAAATTGCGGCGCATCGGAAACAAATGTCCCAGTCCATGAAAATCGCTTTCGCGGCCAGCCGCGCCACCGTGGCCCAGACCGCGCGCGCGGCGTTGATCGGGCGCTATGGCAACGTCCCTGTCGAAGAGGCGGATGTGATCGTAGCACTTGGCGGTGACGGCTTCATGCTGCAAACACTGCATGACACCCAACATCTGCCCGCTCCGGTTTATGGCATGAACAGGGGTACCATCGGTTTCCTGATGAATGCCTATAGCGAATCCGATCTCATTGAACGGCTGAATGCGGCAGAGCGTGAGGTCATCAACCCGCTGAGAATGCGTGCGACCCATGTGGATGGATCAGTTTCCGAGGCCTTGGCAATCAACGAAGTATCTTTGCTGCGCGCAGGCCCGCAGGCCGCGAAATTGCAAATTACAGTGGACGGGCGCTTGCGCATGCAAGAACTGGTTTGTGACGGTGCGCTGGTCGCCACGCCAGCGGGATCGACTGCCTACAATTATTCCGCACACGGGCCGATCTTACCGATTGGCTCGGACGTGCTGGCGCTCACGGCGATGTCCGCCTTCCGTCCGCGTCGATGGCGTGGGGCGCTATTGCCGAAATCTGCCAAGGTGCGCTTTGACGTGCTGGAACAGGAGAAACGTCCGGTGATGGCAGACGCGGATGGCAACAGCTACCGCGACGTGGTGTCGGTCGAGATCATGTCAGAGCCTTCCATAAAGCACGCGATCCTGTTCGATCCGGGTCATGGATTGGAAGAGCGGCTGATCTCCGAACAGTTTACCTGATCTGTTTCATTTCCCGGGCGTGAGGTATTTTAGCGCTGTCTCTGCTGCGTGATTTGCGTCCATCACAGGTGGGATCAGGGTCAGCACCTTTCCGTTGGCATCCATCAGATAGATAAGGGAGCCGTGGCTGTAGACCGGACCATAGGTCGGGTCTTCATAGGCCAGAGCATGTTCAACCGAGAAAGCGGCGTAGGCGGCGCCAAGTGCATCACGATCACCAGTGAGGCCAATGAAGCTGGGGTGATGTCTGACAAGCGGTTCGGCCATGGTTTCAACCGTGTCGCGCGCAGGATCGACGGTGATCATCACCGGGCGGACAGTGATGTCCTGCTTGGCGAGGCTGTCGGTAACTTCGGCCATCAGCGGCAGCGCCGCAGTGCAGACGCCGGGGCAGTTTGCGTAACCAAAGAACAATAGTTGTGGCAGGCCATCGGGGTCAGATTGTGTTCGGCGTTCACCGTGCTGGTTTGTCAGGGTGAAAGGACCTCCTACGTCAAATGGAAGCGGTGATTGTGCGAGAACCGACGACGCATTGAAGAGCATCAAGAGGATCGCGAAGCGCAGGATCATTCGAAGTAATACTCGATAAAGGCTGCGTCGGTCTCTTTTCCAAGCCCCAGATAGCCAACCTTTTCGATCTCTGCCAGAATGCGCGGGTCACGGCGGAACCACGGGCCTTTGCCCTTGGCGTCAGGGTTCTCAGCGGCCCAGACCTTGGTAAACTGGCTGGCCTTGGCCCAGTCGGCATCACCTGCTTTGACACGCTGGACAAGGTAGATGTTGTTGATCGGAAAATCCTCGTCATTGATCATCAGGCCGTCGACGGTGACCTGCTGTCCGCAATAAGGCAGCAAGTCTACGACAGCACCGGTAAAGGCAGGCTGGTTGTTCTTCGTTGCCATCACCAGCACATTGTCGGCGCTGCGCAAAAGGCCAAGCTGGCGTTCGCCGTCGCCGCAGTTGGCGGGACAATTGCCGGTCAGTTCACACATCACATCAACGACCTTCGCGTCAAAGAGCGCGGGGACTTCGGCGTAGAGGTTCCATGTTCTGGCTTCTGATCCTTCAGAGAAATCCTGTGCCGCGAGCGGAGCAGCAAGCAGGGCGAGGGCGGATGCGGCAAGGCGCTTCATTCCTTGGGCTCCGGGATCGCAAATGAGGGGACAACGTCGTAATCCTCGTGGCTGAGGTTCACGATGCCCTTATCTTCGAGCACCTCTTCGACAATGATGTAATTGATACCGTCGCGCTCATAAAACATCCCGTCTGCCGTCACCGTATGAGACGCAAGGGTGAGCGCGGTATCACCGCCTGTGGCGTTGTCTTGGGGACCAAGTTTGAGGACCGTGTAAACGGTACCATCCTCGGTCAGCAGACCGATAGGAATGCCAGAGGCAGAGCACCAGAGCGCGCAGGTATGATGTGCCGATCCCACGACGCTGTCGGGGCCACCCATGACGCCCGAATAATAGCACCATGTGTCGATGATCTCTCCGGTGACGGTGATGCGTTGGCCTTCTGCCGCAATCGCTGGGGCCGCCAAAAGCCCCATCAAACCAAGCCAAAATCTGCGCATGCCAAAATCCTTTTTATGAATACAATCAGTCTAGGAGGGCGTTTTTCCATTTAGCAAATCACATTTCCCGTGAGCGGTCTGCTGCGGGGAATTCTGCTTGTTGCGGGAACCAGAACCGCGCTGACGCGTTGATACTTTGAACAAGGCGGCAGCGCGAAGGTTTGTCGCCATACAAGCGTACGACAAGGAGAATTGCGGTGAATTGGGATGAAGTAAAAGGCAACTGGAAACAGATGACCGGCTCTATCAAAGAGCAATGGGGCAAGTTGACAGATGATGAAGTACAGCAAGCCGAAGGCGACCGCGAGCAGCTGGTGGGCAAGATCCAGGAAAATTACGGCATTGCGAAAGAAGAGGCTGAAAAGCAAGTAGACGAGTTTCTCGCCAAGCACTGATCGGCAAGGCTAATGAGAATCAAAAGGCGGTCTTATGGATCGCCTTTTTCCATTTCATTGGCCGCTCAATCGACGGTAAAAAGTTCCTGTCGCTCGGTCACGCCACGCAGCCGGTATTGACCCAGAGAAACCAGATCCGGTCGCTGATCTTTGACCGGCAGGGCGACCTTGGATGAGATGACAATATCCTGCCCGACCGGACCCGACATTCCGAGAATACGGGCAGTGGTGTTCACGGCGGGGCCGATCACGGTAAAATCGAGCCGTGTCTTTCCGCCGATGTTACCATAAAGCACATCGCCCGCGTGGAGCCCGAGGGTGAAACCGGTGGTCGGCAGGCCTTCTTTTTCGCGAGCCGCGTTGATCTCCGCAAAAGCCTCGCGCAAGGCGCAGGCGGCCTCGACAGCCTTGAGCCGTGCTTCGGGGATGTCCGTGAGATCAAAGATCGCCAGCATCCCGTCGCCCATGAACTTCAGCACGTTGCCGCCGTATCGCTCGACCACTTCGACAGCCAGTGCGAAGTAATCGTTGAGAAGGCCGATGATCGCCTCGGCCCCCAATGTCTCGGAGAGCGAGGTGAAGCCGCGCAAATCGAAGTACCAGATCACCGCCGAAATGGTCTCGGAAGAGCCACGCATGATATCACCCGAAAGCACACGTCGGCTGGCGTCGGCACCGAGGTAGGCCGCAGTGATGTCCTCGGCCATTTTTCGGTTCGCACCGCTCTTGAGTGTCAGGCTGATCGGCGCCAGCAGGGCCCGCAGACCGTCGAGCTGTGCTTCGGTGAAGCCGCCGGGCGCGTCCGTGGTCATGGAGATGGTCATGCCTTCCTCGAGCGCGAAAGGGTCGGAGGGCCGTTTCTGATTCTTGTGCAGAAAGAAACGCTTGGCGGCGTAGTAGTCCGTGGCACCTTGCTCACGTAGTTCCTCGAAAATGGGAAAATCCAGCTCGGGATCGGGCACATCCAGCCGCTGGCGGATCTCCGAGACCGGTGATGTCATAAGGTGATAGAGCGGGCTGCGCCTGTATTCCTCAACCACATCGTCGGTGTTACTGGTGCGGCTGTATTCGAACTGCTCGCTTTCCTGGTCACGGTGCCAGCGGAAGGCCACTGCACCAATCTCGGGGTGATGCGCCCGGGTGCTGAGATTGACGCGCGAGATGGGGATGCCCGCCTCGTTGATGCGGTGGCACATCGTCTCTAGCCAGGCGTTGATCGGTGTGTTCTCAAGCCCCTGCTGGATCAGCCAGCCGGTGAGGTCCGACAGGGCCGCGGTCATCTCAAACTTGTCGAGGGTCGGCGCGGCCATGTCAGGCTCCTTATCTTAGCGGGTTCTAGTCCTGAGCATAGCCGATTCTCTGCAGGGCTGTCTTGATTTCATCAAGGATTGCCGGATCGTCGATGGTGGCGGGCATCTTGAACGGATCCCCGTCCGCGATTTTTACCATGGTGGCGCGCAAGATCTTGCCAGAGCGGGTCTTGGGTAGACGGTCCACGACAAGGGCCTTCTTGAACGCGGCCACCGGGCCGATTTGATCGCGTATGCGCTGGACGCATTCTTTCTCGATCTCCTCATGCGGGCGGTTCACGCCTTTGGACAGGCAGACAAAGCCGATGGGCGATTGACCCTTGAGCGCATCACTGACGCCGATCACCGCGCATTCGGCAACGTCGGGATGTCCGGCCAGAACTTCTTCCATGGCTCCCGTCGACAGGCGGTGGCCCGCGACGTTGATGACGTCATCGGTACGCGCCATGATGTAGAGGTATCCGTCCTCATCCATCATGCCTGCGTCGCCGGTTTCGTAATAGCCGGGGAAGGTGGTCAGGTAGGATTTGACAAAGCGTTCGGTTGCATTCCAAAGCGTCGGCAAGGTGCCGGGAGGCAGTGGCAGTTTCACCGCAATGGCACCCAATTCGCCGGGCTTTTGCGGGTGGCCTGCCTCATCAAGAATATGTACCTCGTAGCCGGGCATCGGCACGGTCGGTGAACCGATTTTGACAGGCAGCGCCTCAAGCCCCGCAGGGTTGCCCGCAATGGTCCATCCGGTTTCTGTCTGCCACCAGTGATCATAGACCGGCTTGCCCAGCATTTCCTGTGCCCATACGATGGTGTCAGGGTCAGCGCGTTCACCGGCGAGGTAGAGCGCGCGCAGGCCGGACAGGTCATATTTCTTGACGAATTCGCCCTTGGGGTCCTCGCGTTTCACGGCACGGATCGCGGTGGGTGCGGTAAAGAAACTGCGCACATTGTGTTCTTCGATCACGCGCCAGAAGGTACCTGCGTCCGGGGTGCCGATGGGTTTGCCTTCAAAGACGATGGTGGTGTTTCCGTGGATCAGCGGCGCATAACAGATGTAGGAGTGCCCCACGACCCAGCCCACATCTGACGCGGCCCAGAAAACGTCACCGGGATCAACGTTGTAGATGTTTTTCATCGTCCAGTTCAGTGCCACCAGATGGCCGCCGGTCGGGCGCACAACTCCCTTTGGTGCGCCCGTAGTGCCAGACGTATAAAGGATATATGCAGGCCAGTTTCCTTCGACGGGTACGTAAGGGGCAGGCTTGGCTTCTTTTTGAGCCTCGTGCCAATCCACGTCGCGGCCTTCTATCATGTCGCAGCGGTGCTGCTCGCGCTGAAGGATCATGCAGAACTCCGGCTTGTGCGCGGATTGCTCAATCGCACCGTCAAGCAGGGGTTTGTATTCTACGGTACGGCCCGGTTCCAATCCGCAGGAGGCGGCGATGATGGCACGGGGTTTGCAATCGTCGATACGCACCGCAAGTTCGTGCGCAGCAAAGCCGCCGAACACGACAGAGTGGATCGCGCCTAGGCGCGCGCAGGCCAACATCGCCTCAAGCGCTTCGGGTACCATCGGCATGTAGATGATAACCGTCTCGCCTTTGCGGATGCCGCGTTCGGCGAGGGCGCCAGCCAGAAACGCGACGCGCCTTTGCAATTCAGCGTAGGTGATTTTTTCCTTGGTGCCGGTGATCGGGCTGTCGTGGATGATGGCAACCTGATCGCCGCGCCCCTGTTCAACGTGCCGGTCCACAGCGTTGTAACAGGTGTTGACCATGCCATCGGCGAACCATTCAAAGAGGTTGTCCCCGTGATCGGTCAACGCCTTTGTCGGGGGCACCGCCCAGTCGATCGCCTTGGCCTCTTCCATCCAGAAGCCTTCCGGATCGTTCTGCCAGCTTTCGTATGTTTCGCGGTATCCCATGGTTTTCCTCCTCAACCCCTGCTCTTTTGTTAGGCAGAGCAGTGCGCCGGGGCAAGCCCGCATGGGGGCTCGGGGGCATCACGTGATAGGAACTTTTCACATATTCCTGCCGTGCGGTGGAATTATTTACAGCGCCAAGGCGCGACTCATCTTTTCAAAGCCAAGGTTAGTGCTATGTGCCAGTCCAAACGTAATCCGAACCCGGAGCCTCCTGATCATGCGCCAGTCTGCCGCTTTTGCCTTGACCCTTACGACCGCCATCGGCGTGTCACTGCCTGTAATGGCGCAGGAGCGGTCCTTTGATTTCGCCCTGCGCGGCGGCATTGCTGCGGTCCCATCCTATCCTGGTTCTGATGAATATGAGGCCGCACCTGATATCGGCTTTACCTTCGGTGCGCTCAAATGGGGCGGGCGGAGCTTTGGGAATGGTGCCGGCAATCTGCCCGACAACGGTTTGGCATTTCGGGGCGCGTTCAAGTTCGTTGGCGAACGGGATGATGATGACAACCCTGAACTGGCCGGGCTTGAGGATATTGATGCTGCAGTCGAACTTGGCTTTGGCGTCATATACCGTGAAACCAACTGGCAGGCCTTCGGCGAGGTGCGTCAGGGGTTTGGCGGGCATGAAGGTGTGACGGGTACGCTGGGCGCTGACGTGATCTTTCGCCCGAGCGACCGCTGGACCATCACGGCCGGCCCCCGCGTGAACCTTGGCAACGCCGACTATGCCTCGACGTATTTCGGTGTAAGCGCTGCTGAGGCGGCGGCGTCGAGCTTTGGCGCGTATGATGCTGACGGTGGCGTTCTGGGCGCGGGTTTCGAGGTGGAAGGTATCTACCGGATCAACAGGCTTTGGGGCGTGGAAAGCACACTGAGCTACGAACGGCTGCAGAATTCTGCTGCCGACAGCCCAATCACACAAGCCGGTTCAGAGGATCAGTGGCGCATCTCAATCGGGCTTAGCCGAGCGTTCACGCTGAATTTCTAAAGTCTTGAATTCGCAGCGCTGTTCATGATGTTTTGCGGGTGTGGGAAATCTGCATTGCTGTCGAATCCGTATCAGTAACGCCAGGCATTTCGTGCGAGCCTCAGTGTATGGCCGGGCATGCTGTCCGCGCCGGGACATGACAAGGTTCACGATAATGGGTGACAAGATCGCCAACCAGAAAAAGCAGGCCAAAAGGTCTGCCAAACCGACTGTAAAAGCGCCAATGACTGTCGCGGAGATCAAGACCGCCACACCGCGTAAGTAGATCGCTCAGACCAGATAGGAACGCCGCCCCGAGGCATTTCAGGGCGGCGTTATTGTATTCTTGCGTTACCCGTAGTGCGCCACTGGAGTGCCGGCGATGGCGCCCATATTGAGCAATCCACGTGCGGTGATCGAGGGTGATACGATATGGGCCTTGTTGCCCATGCCCATCAGGATCGGGCCAACCTCAAGGCCGTCCCCCTTCATTTTCAAGATGTTGCGCACGCCAGAGGCCGCATCCGCATGAGCAAAGATCAGCACATTCGCGGCACCCGGCATCCGGTTGCCGGGCAACAGCCGTTCGCGCAGTTCCGGGTCCAGCGCGGTGTCGATATTCATTTCGCCCTCGTAACAAAAGTCCGCACCTTCGGCGTCTAGCATGCGAATGGCCGCGCGGAGGCGGCCACCTGTACCTTCGCCCTGATTGCCGAATTGCGATTGCGAACAGAACGCAATCTTGGGCTCGATCCCGAAGCGGCGTACGTGGCGCGCGGCACCGCGTGCGATTTCGGCGATCTGTTCCGGGTTGGGATGCAGATGCACTTGCGTGTCCGCAATAAAGAGCGGCCCATCTTCAAGGATCATCATACTTAGCGCACCGTGGGGGCGCAGATCGCCACGGCCCAGTACCTGATTGACGTAGTTCAGATGCCAGCCGAATTCCCCGAAGGTGCCGCAGATCATGCTATCGGCTTCCTCGCGGTGCACCATGACCGCACCGATGGCAGTGGTGTTGGTGCGCATGATCGCCTTTGCGATATCAGGCGACACCCCGCGTCGACACATCAGATTATGGTAAGTCTCCCAGTAATCACGGTAACGTGGGTCGTTTTCGGGGTTCACCAGATCGACATTGTCACCCAGGCGCAGGTTCAGGCCTGCCTGTTCAATGCGCCTTTGGATGACCTCCGGGCGGCCAATGAGGATCGGAGTTTCGACAGTTTCCTCAATGATCGCCTGGGCAGCCCGCAACACGCGTTCATCTTCACCTTCGGCAAAGACCAGACGTCGGGGAGATGCGCGTGCGGCCTCGAACACAGGCCGCATCAACAACGCGGATTTGAACACTGACCCATCAAGCTTGTGCTTGTAGGCATCCAGATCGTCAAGCGGGCGTGTCGCAACACCGGTTTCCATTGCAGCCTTCGCGACGGCAGACGACACCACACCAATCAGACGTGGATCAAAGGGTTTGGGGATCAGGTAGTCAGCCCCAAAGGTCAGCTGTTCCCCTTGATAGGCGGCGGCAGCTTCGGCGGATGTGGTTGCGCGCGCAAGTGCAGCGATCCCTTCGATGCACGCCAACTGCATTTCATCGTTGATGGTGGTCGCCCCCACATCTAGCGCGCCGCGGAAGATGAACGGAAAGCAGAGCACGTTGTTGACCTGATTGGGAAAATCAGATCGCCCGGTCGCGATGATCGCGTCGGGAGCAACCGCACGCGCGAGGTCGGGCAGGATCTCTGGCGTCGGGTTTGCCAATGCAAAAATGATCGGTCTATCTGCCATTTTCCCAACCATCTCGGGCGTCAGTACCCCGGGGCCTGACAGGCCAAGGAAAAGGTCGGCACCGGAAATCACATCATCAAGCGTGCGCAGATCCGTTTTCTGGGCGTACTCTGATTTGATCGGGTTCATATCGACCTCACGGCCCTCATAGACAAGACCGTTGATATCGCACAGCCAGACGTTCTCGCGCTTTACGCCAAGCTTCAGCAACATGTTGAGGCAGGCAATCCCCGCTGCGCCGCCCCCCGTTGAGACAATTTTGATGTCTTCGAACTTTTTCCCCGTGACATGCAGCGCATTTGTAACCGCCGCACCAACGACGATCGCGGTGCCGTGCTGATCATCGTGAAAAACGGGGATGTTCATCCGTTCGCGACAAAGTCGTTCAACGGTAAAACAATCCGGCGCCTTGATGTCTTCGAGATTGATCGCGCCAAAGGTTGGGCCAAGTGCGCAGACGATATCAGCCAGCTTTTCAGGATCGGGTTCATCCAATTCTATATCAAAACAATCAATGTTCGCGAACTTCTTGAACAGGACCGCTTTGCCCTCCATCACCGGCTTGGAAGCGAGCGCGCCGATGTTGCCAAGGCCCAGTACTGCAGTGCCATTCGTGACTACGGCCACTAGATTTCCGCGTGCGGTGTAGGTGGCCGCTGTGCCGGGATCGGCCTTGATTTCAAGACAGGCTTCGGCCACGCCGGGCGAATAGGCGCGGGCAAGGTCGCGTCCGTTGGCCAGTGGCTTGGTCGCGCGAATCTCAAGTTTTCCGGGCTTTGGAAACGCGTGATAATCAAGTGCCGCCTGACGCAGATTGGGCGTATCGGACATGGTGAAAGAACCTCCCAGAGAAATATAGTTTAGCGTTAAACTACTTTTTATTTGTCGCCAAGGTCTTTGCCGCGCTGATGTCCAGCGGTCGCAATGGCGTTTTGTTGTCAGGGCAGGGTATTGGGAAAACGATTGAAGGGGAAGAAGCCGTGTCTTTTGCCACTCGAAACTTCCGATTCCACTTTCTATAGTTGATTGTCTAAGGGGGGCTTATGGGCAAAGAGTTGAGAGACAAGGCAATAGATGTGCGCGCGCGCGCCTACGCTCCCTATTCCAATTTCAAGGTAGGGGCCGCCGTACGGGGGGCATCCGGCGCGGTCTATGTTGGGTGTAACGTCGAAAATGCAGCATATCCCGAAGGTACTTGTGCCGAAGCAGGCGCCATCGCGGCCATGGTCGCAGCGGGTGAGACAACGCTGAGCGAAGTCTATGTCGTCGCCGAAAGTTCCGAGCCAGTGACACCTTGCGGTGGATGCCGCCAGAAATTGGCAGAATTCGGTGCTGGCGATATCCTGGTGACCATGGCAACGGTCCAAGGGGCGGAACAGCGCGCCACGCTGGCTGAGTTGCTACCCGGTGCGTTTGCCAGCCATGCAATGAAGAACAGCACCAGATGAACGCACGGTCGATCCTTGCAAAGCTGCGCCACCGTCAAACGCCGACCCGCGAAGAACTGGCTTGGATGGCGCATGCGTTGGCCGATGGCGAAGTGAGCGATGCGCAGGCCGGGGCCTTTGCCATGGGGGTTTGCCTGAATGGATTGTCGGACGTCGGTCGCGTGGCCCTGACCCTTGCGATGCGCGATTCAGGGCGTGTGCTGTCATGGAACCTTGATGGACCCGTGCTTGATAAACATTCAACGGGTGGGGTTGGTGACTGCGTAAGTCTTGTTCTGGCCCCGGCGCTGGCTGCCTGCGGAGCTTTCGTGCCGATGATATCTGGCCGCGGTCTGGGCCATACGGGCGGGACACTGGACAAGCTTGAGGCCATTCCCGGCGTTACAACGCAGCTGTCTGAAGGCCATTTCAAACAAATCGTCGGGCAGGTCGGCTGTGCCATTGTTGGCGCCACTGCCGACATCGCCCCGGCTGACCGGCGGCTCTACGCGATACGCGATGTGTCCTCGACCGTGGACTCGCTGGATCTGATCACGGCGTCTATCCTGTCCAAGAAACTGGCAGCCGGGCTTGATGGTCTGGTGCTTGACGTGAAGGTCGGCAGCGGTGCTTTCATGAAATCCCTGCCCGAAGCACAGGCGCTGGCGGAGGCGCTTACCAAGACAGCAAATGCCGCCAAGTGCCGGACAACAGCAGTGATCAGTGACATGAGCCAGCCCTTGGTTCCCAGCCTTGGTAACACGCTGGAAGTCGCCGAAGTCATGCAGGTTTTGACCGGGTCGGGCAGGGGGCCGATCGTGGATGTTGCGGCCGCACTTGGCGGGGTGCTGCTGGCCAACGCAGGTCTGGCGCAGGATGTACAGGAAGGCGCTGATGCGATTGCCCATGCGATCCGCAAGGGTTTTGCGGCAGAACGTTTTGCGCGGATGTTGTCGGCGCTTGGCGGCCCCGTGAACTTTAATGAGAATTGGCGGCGTTTCTTGCCAGAGGCGACGGTAATCAGACAGGTCTCCGCCCCCCATGACGGCTATGTCGCCAAAATCGACGGAGAGGCGTTGGGCCTGGCTGTCGTTGGCTTGGGTGGTGGCAGAGTTGTGGAAAACGATCGTATCAATCCGGCCGTCGGCCTGTCTGATGTTGTGCGATTGGGGACAAAGGTCACACGCGGCCAAACGCTTGCTGTTGTACATGCTGTGCGTTCCGATCAGGGCGATGCCGCCGCGCAAGCGGTTTTACAGGCCATCAAGCTGAGCGGGTCGCGCCCCAAGGTGCCCGACCTGATCATCGAAAGGGTCGGCTGATGCCAAGGGCCTTTCTGGTGGTGATGGATTCGGTTGGCATTGGTGGCGCACCGGATGCGGATCAGTTTTTTAACGGCGACACCCCCGATACAGGCGCGAATACCTTTGGCCACATCGCGCAAGCCTGTGCGGCTGGTCAGGCCGAAGAGGGACGAACTGGCCCATTGAAAGTGCCTCATTTGGCAAAGCTTGGACTTGGTGCGGCGCTAGAGCTGGCTAGCGGGATGGACGTGCCGGGGCTGCACGCCGATCCAGGTGCCTGTTTCGGGGCTGCGACAGAGGTATCAAAAGGCAAGGACACGCCGTCAGGGCATTGGGAACTGGCGGGCCTGCCAGTGCCATGGGATTGGCATTATTTTCCAGATACCAAGCCTGCCTTTCCGACCGAATTAAGCCGTTATGTTGCACAGGCTGCTGGCACTGATGGTATCCTTGGTGATTGCCACGCATCCGGTACTGCGATCATCGCGGAATTGGGGCAGCAACACATGCAAAGCGGCTGGCCGATCTGCTATACCTCTGCCGACAGTGTTTTCCAGATTGCCGCCCATGAGGAACAATTTGGGCTCGAACGATTGCTTGCCCTGTGTGAGGCCATTGCCCCGCGCCTTCACGACATGAAGGTTGGTCGTGTCATTGCGCGCCCCTTCGTCGGCGATGCCGCGCAGGGGTTTACCCGCACCTCCAATCGCCGCGACTACGCAATTACCCCGCCTGCGCCGGTCCTTACCAACTGGGTTCAGAATGCAGGCCGCCCCGTCTATGCCGTTGGGAAAATTGGCGATATCTTTTCGATGCAAGGCATTGATGAGGTCCGCAAAGGGGGTGACGCCACCCTGATGGGGCATTTGGGCACGCTGGTAGAAGAGGCGGCAGAGGGGTCTTTGACCTTTGCCAATTTCGTAGAATTTGACAGCCTCTACGGTCATCGGCGCGACGTCTCGGGTTATGCCCGAGCGTTGGAATGGTTCGATGCTGAGATTGGCAAGGTGCTGCGGCACCTGAGACCCGGTGACATGATGATATTGACGGCGGACCATGGAAATGACCCCACTTGGGTCGGCACGGATCACACCCGCGAAAGGGTGCCCGTTTTGGTCGCGGGCACGGAAACCGGAGCTTTGGGACAAATCGGGTTCATTGATGTGGCAACGCTTGTTGCGCGCCATCTGGGTGTGGGTCCAAGTTAACTTCCTAAGCAGACGTGCCCGGACGGCTGTAGCCCTAAAGCGGCGCAAGGGGCAGGAAGGCAAGGCAGTGGTGCTTGCAAGGTGGGCGTTTTCGGGCGACAACATCGCTGAAATTAAGGAGCCGCCACCATGTCCTACCCTGATGATCACCTGACAGTCGTGGACCACCCCTTGGTACAGCACAAGCTGACCATCATGCGTGACAAGAACACGCCCACCGCCGTATTCCGACAGGTCCTGCGTGAGATTTCACAGCTTTTAGCGTATGAAGTGACCCGCGGCTTGCCAATGACGACCAAGGGCATCGAAACACCCATGCAAGAAATGGAAGCGCCCACGCTGGCAGGCAAGAAGCTTGCGCTGATTTCGATCCTGCGCGCAGGCAATGGATTGCTGGATGGTGTGCTGGAACTGATCCCTTCGGCACGGGTGGGGTTTGTCGGTCTTTACCGGGATGAAAAGACGCTTCAGCCGGTCCAGTATTACTTCAAGGTGCCCGAAGGGCTGGATGACCGGCTGGTGATCTGCGTCGATCCTATGCTGGCGACGGGCAATTCATCTGTAGCGGCGATTGACCTGTTGAAAAAAGCAGGGGCCAACCACATTCGGTTTCTGTGCCTGCTGGCCGCACCAGAGGGCGTCGCTCGGATGAAAGAGGCGCATCCCGATGTCCCGATTGTCACGGCGGCCGTTGACCACGCGTTAAACGACGTTGGTTATATCGTCCCTGGATTGGGTGATGCCGGAGACCGGATGTACGGGACCAAATAATCGCCCCAAATTCGGGTTGGACATCACGCGGGTGCTAGACTTGCTCAGCGGGCTGAGGCATCTTGACTACATATTGTGTGGGGGCATGAAATGAAGCTATCGAGAATACTAGCCGTTGTGGCCGTCGCAGGCAGTCTCGGGGTCGCGCTCAACGTCGGCACGGGTCAAGCGCAGATCCGCGAGCAACAACCGGCAGAGTTTCCGCCCACCTCCTACAAAGGCAAGCAATACGTGGACAGCAATGGCTGCGTGTTCATACGTGCCGGCATTGATGGGAATGTTACTTGGGTGCCGCGTGTGACGCGTGACCGCAAGACCGTCTGCGGTTTCAGGCCGTCACTGGCAGGACAGGTGGCAGAGGCACCTGCCCCAGCGCCGGTGCAGATCACGCTTGACGGCACGGCTTCTCCTGCGCCGACCACAAGTGCCAAACCAGCGCCGCGCCGCGTTGCGGCCAAGCCGCGCCGCGCGACCCCTGCCGTGGTGCGTCAGACCGCACCAAAACGCGCATCGGCACAACGGGTCATCGTAAAGCCAACGATGGCCGCACCTGTGGTTCAGGCGCGCAGCGCGTCCGAAGGCGCAACCGCTTGTCCCGGTGCTTCACCACTTTCCCAACAGTATCTGCGGGGATCAGGCGTTCGCTGCGGTCCACAAGCTGAACCAATTGTCGCGCCGCGCATGGCGACGGCACCGCGTGTTGTGGTGCCACAAGCCCATGCTCAGGTGCCAAGTGGCGCGGCGACGATCCAACCACACTCCGGCACCGGCTATGCCGCTGAGGTGACATCAACGACCCGGATCGTGCCCAAGCACGTGGCGCAGAACCGGTTGAACACACGTAATGGTGCCGCTCCCAAGGGCTACAGATTGGCATGGGACGATGACCGTCTGAACCCCTATCGCGCGGAACAAAATCTGGCTGGTCGTGAGCAAATGTTGCTGGTCTGGACACAGACAGTGCCGCGCCGTCTGGTCAACCAGACGAACGGTCGTGACATGACTGCGTCAGTCCCCCTGATCTACCCCTACACCAGCATCGAACAACAACGTCGTGAGTTCGGCGAGGTGACGATCGTCCAGCGCGATGGACAGACGATGAAGCGGATCGTGCGTCACGCCGGAGCAAAGCCTGTGGTGCGCAAGCCGTTCTACTCCAGCCGCTCCACACCTGAAAAGCCTCTGGCTTCGAAGGCTGCAGCATCGAGCAAAGCCGATGCTGGCAAGCGGTATGTTCAGATTGGGACCTTCCGTGACGAAGCCAATGCGCGGCGTGCGGCGCAATCAATCGCCCTGATGGGTATGCCCGCCCGGATCGGAAAGCACCGGAAGGGCGGCCAGAGCTACATGACGGTGCAGGCCGGTCCATTCAATGGGTCCGGTGCCATGCAATCAGCCCTGAACCGTCTGCGCGGTGCGGGCTACCGGGATGCTTTTGCCCGGTAATGTATTCTCAATCTTTGAATTTGGGCCAGTCGGAGATCATCCGGCTGGCCATTTCTTTTCCTCAGACCGCATAGAGTTTCGCTGACGGGTGAAAACCGTCACTCGCCATCAGGTCTGGGTCAAGTTCCAGATCAAACTGGGCATGAGTGCAATCGGCGCGTGTATCCAGATAGGCGATGCGGTGTGTCTCAAGCTTGGTTGCGTGGCGGCCAAGCGTCCAGCGCAGGGGGTGGGGGAGCAGGGGAAAATGCTGCAACGGAGGCATTCCTGAGATATAGAACTGCTTTGGGCTGTACATAACACGCAGCCGGGCCAGCAGGCGTTGCTGTTGGCGCAGCCAGACAGGGGCAGGAACCAATCGGGTCACATCGTTTACACCCAGCGCGATAACCACAACATCCAAAGGCTTTGGCTTGGCGCTCTCAAGCCGCGCCAGCGTGCTGCTTGTCGTAGCCCCGGTGAGAGCGTCGAGATACCAGCTTACCTCAAAATGTCGCGACAAGGCATCCGTCAGCTGTCCTGCAAGCGCCTGCGACTGGTGAGACACGCCAACGCCTGCAGCAGAACTGTCCCCGACAATGCCAAGGCGCAGAGGCGGGCCACTGCCAATGACACCTTCACGCGGACCTGCGGCTTCGGGCAGGCGTTGAGCGATGCGCCGGATCTGCAATGCTTGGGCAATCAGCAAAGGAGACAGGGCAAGCCGTGCAGCGGTGTCGAGCATTGCTCAGCCGCCACAGATCGCTTGCATTCGGAGCCAGTTCGCATCCGAGATCAGCGGTTCCGTTAGCTTGCCGTTCATCGGGTCACCTTCGATCAGGGCCAGCGTTGTCTCGCCTGTGATATCGCGGGCATAGGCATAGGGTGTGCTGCGCAACGCGGCATTTTCAAACCGTGCAAGCTGGGAGGCAAGGTCTGGCGCGGTCGCGGGCGTGGTCATCAAGTGTTCGGCATAGGCATCAAGGGCCCGGGGTGAAATCTCGCCAGTGGTCAACAACCTGAAATTCTCACGCAGGCCTGCAACCTGCAAAAGATCGCGCAACGGGTCAGAAGCATCGCGACGCGTCAATTCCGTCAGAACATACCCCGCCACGACGTCGGGCTCTTCGAAGTCTTCAATAACACTTCGATCCAGGACAATCAGGTTGCCCGGCAAATGCAGGCTTTCCTGCGTCATTTCGGGCAAGACGGCCAATGCCCCCGCCTGAAGCCGGGACGAAAGCAAAGCAAGGGCAGCCAGACCACCGGGATCGGCGCAGACCGGGCCAGACACCCGTTCTATGCGTTTCAGTAGGGCTGCGCCAATGGCGTCCCGCTTCACTTTGGGTACCACGGTCAACGTATGATCCTGAAGCGCACCGGGCAGCCAGAAGAATGCCAGCCATGCGACCAAAAGAATGGACGTCACAACGCCCAGCCAACGCAGACGCCCGGGCTTGGGTCGCGACTTTTCGATAACACGACGCAGAGTTTCGATGGCCTCGACCATCTCTGTCTCGTTCTCAGGCAGTTCAACAGTCTCGGAGGGGTCACCATCGGGATGAAAGATCGCTGGTGTTTCGTTCGGGTTTGCACGTTCAACGGCGGCCAGCGACCAATGGGCAAGCGCCTGATCCTTGAGATCGCTAATCACCAGCGTTGCGTCGCCAATCGACACAATCACCTCGCGGCGTTGGTCATCCGGGCTGGCACGCCACAGGCCTGTTGCCTCAAGCCGGGCATATTTCTTGAGCGCCGTCATTGGGGTTGCTGGCCTGCCTCTCGTTTTGTGCGTAGTTTAGCATTCAGCGACGTCGGGGCAATCGAAAGTGGACGGTATGAGTGAGTTGGAGATAGTTCAGGCCCGCACCACTGATGTTCCTGCTATTGCGAAGCTTTGGCATGATGGCTGGCATCAGGCGCATGCGGCGATTGTATCGCCCACATTGGTTGCTTCCCGTGTGATGGCGGAATTCACTGAACGGACGGCGGCCCATCTGGATCACACGTTTCTGGCGCGAAACGACGGACAGGTGGCCGGATTCTATGTGCTGGAGGGCGATGAGCTCTATCAGTTTTATGTGGCCGCAGGGTTTCAGGGGCAGGGCATTGCAGCTGCGATGATGGCATCGGTTGAGAACACGCTTGCAGGCCGTGCAGCGTGGCTGGCGTGCAGCGTTGGCAACGATCGGGCGGCCCGATTTTATGAGAAAGCCGGATGGGTGCGGCGGGGTGAAGAAGTCTATCAGGTCGAAACCGCCAAAGGTGCGCAAAGCGTCACCATTTGGCGGTTTGAGAAAGATCTGCGCTGATCAAAGATCGACCGCGAATTTGCGCAACTCGAACTTCTGTATCTTGCCGGTTGAGGTTTTGGGAAGCTCTTGGAAGAAAACCTTTTTGGGGGCCTTGAAACCGGCGAGCGTTTCGCGGGCAAAGGCGATAAGGTCCGCTTCTTCTGTTTGCGATCCGGGCTTCAGCTCCACAAACGCGCAAGGCACTTCGCCCCACTTTTCATCCGGCTTGGCCACGACGGCAGCAAGGTTGACGTCCGGATGGCCCATCAACACGCCCTCGACTTCCACGGATGAGATGTTCTCTCCGCCGGAAATGATGATGTCTTTGGCACGATCTGCAATCTGGATGTAGCCATCCGGATGCTGCACGGCGATGTCGCCGGAGTGAAAGTAGCCGCCCGCAAATGCCTCCTGTGTGGCCTGAGGATTCTTCAGGTAGCCTTTCATAACCGAATTGCCCCGGATCATGATCTCCCCTTGGGTCGTGCCGTCATTCGGTGTCTCTTGCATGTCGGCATCCGTCACAGTGATGTGTTCCATCATTGGCATGGCGACGCCCTGGCGCGCCTTGACGGCCGCGCGGTCGGCTTGATCAAGCCCGTCCCAGTCCTCCGCCCGCCAGATGCATTCGGTCACATGGCCGTAGGTTTCTGTCAGCCCATAAACCTGCGTGACGTTGAAACCCAGCTTTTCAATCTTTGACAGCGTGGCCGGGGCAGGCGGTGCCCCCGCCGTGAACACTTCGACCGTGTGATCGAAAGGACGGCGTTCGGTATCGGGCGCATTGACCAGCATGTTGAGAACGATAGGTGCGCCGCCAAAATGAGTGACCCCTTCGTCCGCAATTGCGTTATAAATATTGGTTGCGGTGATATCGCGGCAGCAGACAAGCGTGCCGCCAATCAGAGGCATCATCCACGTATGGTTCCAGCCGTTGCAATGAAACAGCGGCACAATCTGCATAAACACCGGGTGCAGCACCATTCGCCAAGAGATGACGGTACCCATTGTCATCAGATACGCACCACGGTGGTGATAGACGACACCTTTGGGTCGCCCGGTTGTGCCGGAGGTATAGTTAAGCGCAAGGCTCTCCCATTCGTCCTGCGGCATCTGCCAGTCAAAGCCGATATCGCCGCGTGCCAGCAATTCATCATAGGTCTGATGACGGCCGGTTTTAAGCAACGCAGGGTCGGTGACTTCAATGATCGCCGGGGCGGTGCCGTCCATTTCCCGACAGGCAGCTTCGGCCAGATCCATAAATTCTGTATCGACCAGCACCACCTTTGCGCCGCCATGCTCAAAGATGTAGGTGACGGTCCCAACGTCGAGGCGCGTGTTAATCGTGTTCAGCACCGCCCCGCAGGCTGGCACTCCAAAGTGCGCCTCGGCCTGAGCAGGGGTGTTGGGCAGCAAGGTGGCAACCACATCGCCTGATTTCACACCCATATCGGCCAGGGCGGAGGCCAGCCGCGAGCAACGATCATAGTATTCGGCATAGGTGACGCGGTGGTCGCCATAGATTACGGCCGTGCGATTGGCGAAAACGTCCCGCGCCCGGCGTAAATGCGATAATGGTGTAAGTGGTACGTAGTTGGCGGTGCATTTATCCAGCCCCGTCTCGTCAGGCATCCATCCCATGTCGCATCCTTCCCGAATTGATGTCGTTCTGGCGGTTGAGTATTGCGGCATGGGCGTGACTTTGGAAGGGTGATTTTGAAAACAAGGGAGCACACGTGAGCGCAGACAGCATCAAACCGGGCTTGGCCGCGGTCTCTATCTTGGGCGGTATGGCAACGCTTGGCCTGACCGACAATTTTGTCCCCTACATTTCCGAGCGCGGATCCCTTTGGCAGTTTCATTTCGTCCGGTCGATCATGGCCTTTGGTATTCTCGCGATCGTCATCGCACTTGGCTACGGCAGCCTGCGGGCCAATCGGCCCCTTGCCGTGATCGGGCGCAGCTTCTTTCAGGCCGGTGCGATGCTGATCTATTTTGGCTGCCTGTCTCTGTTGCCCATTGGTGTCGTGGTCGCAGGCCTGTTTACCGCACCTTTGTTTGTCGTGCTGATCTCTATCCTGTTTCAGGGCAAGTCTGTCGGAGCCTTCCGTTGGACAGCGGTCGTGATTGGCTTTGTTGGCGCTTTGATGGTGATCCGCCCTGATCCCGCCGCTCTTGATCCGGTGTCATTCCTGCCTATCGGCGCTGGGCTGCTTTATGCGATCGGTGCTGTCGCGACGCGCGCGTGGTGCGAAGGCGAAACCACCATGACCCTTACCGCCGGGTTCTTTGGCATGCTGGGAGTATTTGGGCTGATTGGCATCTTCACCGTGACCGGTGACGCGCCAGAAGGACATGCAGGCTTTGTGTTGCGAAACTGGGGACCGCTTGATGTCGCAATGGTGTTCTGGTTCGCGGTGCAAGCGGTGGGATCGCTTATCGGAATCGCGCTGATCTTTCGCGGCTACCTGATCGGCGAAGCCAGCCACGTGGCGGTTTTTGAATACTCCCTTCTGGTCTTTGCCAGTTTCTGGGCTTGGGTGCTGTGGGATCAGACAGTGCCTGTCCTTGGCCTTGCCGGAATGGTGCTGATCGCGGTGGCCGGTAGCATCATCGCCTTTCGCAGCAGCACGCCGGTGCCCGCAGGGCGCGTGCCGGAGCCGAACCCGTGATCATCAGCAGAGGCCGTTCGTATATCTTTGTGCATATTCCCAAGACCGGGGGCACCTCGATGGCGCTGGCGCTTGAGGGGCGGGCGATGAAGGACGACATCATGTTGGGCGATACACCCAAGGCACGCAACAGGCGGCGACGGATCAAAGTGCAAGCCTCCTCCGGGCGGCTTTGGAAACACTCAACGCTCGCGGACATTGATGGGCTGGTCAGCGCGGATGAAATTGCCGGGATGTTCACCTTTACCATGGTGCGCAATCCGTGGGACCGGATGGTCAGCTATTATCATTGGCTCAGAGAGCAGACTTTCGATCATCCAGCTGTGCGACTGGCCAAGTCGCTGCCGTTCGAGCGGTTTTTGTCTGATCCGACCAGTCAAGAGGGGCAACGTAGCTGGCCCGCTGCCCGGTATATGACCGATGTCACCGGGACGGAGCGAAGCAGTGCCTATATTCGACTTGAACACTTCAAGACCGACGCCGCGCCCTTGTTCGATCATCTGGGGTTTGAATTGGCCCTGCCACACGAAAACCAGTCCAGTCGCTTTGAAAGCTACCAGTCCTACTACACCCCCAAACTGCGCGACATCGTGGCGGCGTGCTGCGCAGCGGATATTGCACGGTTCGGCTATCAGTTTGAGTAGCCGGTTCTTTCAATGGTTTTAGCGTCTTGATGGTCTATTGTTTCTGTTTCCGGTCTAACCGCTTCAGATGCCGTAGGATTGTTTCCCAATTGGTAACAATCATCCAATAACGCCGTGACCGGGTGCACCGCAGGGTCGTTGGCGGGGCAAGGGGCGAATAGAAACAGGCCAAGTCAATGGAAATGCGGAATCGGCACAGGGTGCTCAAGGCTGGATCAGAAGGAAAAGGGGCGCCGAAGCGCCCCTGATCAGTGCATTCTCATTGCTATCAGGCTGCTGCCTGTGCCTCGCCGCCGAAACGCCCGTAGAACGTCTGATTCTTGGCAGCCATCTCGCGTAGCAGCGCGGGCGGCTCAAAGCGGGGGCCAAATTTCTCGGCCAGCTCTTCGCAGCGCTCCACCGCGTAGGGTGTGCCGATGATGTCGAGCCATGATAGCGGCCCGCCGGTCCATGGTGCAAAACCCCAGCCAAGGATCGCGCCAACGTCACCTTCGCGGATGTCCATCAGAACGCCTTCTTCCAGTGCGCGTACGGCCTCAAGCGCTTGCACGAACATCAGACGGTCCTGCACTTCCTGCAGCTCGGGCTGATTTTCGGCCAGCGGATATTTGTCGTGAATACCTTTCCAATACCCCAGGCGCTTGCCCTTTTCGTCATACTCAAAGTAGCCAGCCTTGGCCTTGCGGCCCAGACGCCCGATGTCTTCCATCCAGACGATCAGATCGTCAGCTTCAGAGGCAGGATATTCGTTGCCCATCGCCGCCTTTGAGGCGCGCATGATCTTGGTCGCCAGATCGATCGAGGTCTCATCGCCCAACTGGATTGGCCCCACGGGGAAGCCCAGCATCTGTGCCGCATTGTCGATCAACACTGGGGCCACACCCTCGGTCACCATGCGCGTCGCCTCGCCACCGTATGGGATGATGCAACGGTTGGCATAGAAGAACCGCGCATCGTTCACGACGATCGGTGTCTTGCGGATCTGGCGGACATAGTCGAGCGCCTTGGCCACTGCGCGGTCGCCGGTTTGCTTGCCCTTGATGATCTCAACCAGCAGCATCCGTTCTACAGGTGAGAAGAAGTGGATGCCGATGAATTGGTCCTGACGTGAGGACGCCTTGGCCAGATCTGTGATCGGCAGGGTAGATGTGTTTGAGGCAAAGATGCAGTCTTCGGAAATGATCGCCTCAACCTTCTTGGTCATTTCAGCTTTGACTTCTGTGTCCTCGAACACCGCCTCAATGATCAGGTCACAGTCTTTCAGCGCATTCAGATCAGGTGTCGCGGTGATCAGGTTCAGCAGCGCCTCTTTCTTCTCCGGCGTTGCTTTCTTACGTGCGATGCCCTTGTCCATGTAGGCTTCTGAATAGGCCTTGCCCTTGTCAGCGGCGGCCTGATCGCGGTCAACCAGCACCACTTCGATGCCAGCCTGAGCAGAGACCAGTGCGATGCCCGCACCCATCATACCGGCACCCAGCACGCCCAGTTTCTTGACGCGTTGATCAGGGATACCTTCAGGACGCACAGCACCCTTTTCCAGTGCTTCCTTGTTCAGGAACAAGGACCGGATCATCGCAGAAGAGCTTGGGTTCATCAGGATTGACGTGAACCAGCGTGCCTCGATCTTGAGCGCGGTATCGAAAGGCACCAGCGCGCCTTCGTAGACCGCCGACAGCAGTGCCTTGGCCGCTGGAAAGGCGCCCTTGGTTTTGCCGTTCACCATGGCGTTGGCACCCACAAAAGTCATGAAGCCTGCAGGATGATACGGCGCACCGCCGGGCATCTTGTAGCCTTTGGCATCCCATGGCTTGACCAGATCGGTGTCCTTGGCGTTCAGCACCCATTCCTTGGCGGCGGCGACCGGGTCTGCGACGACCTCGTCGATGAGACCGGCTTTGGCGGCAGCGGCCGGGGCGACCATCTTGCCTTCCAGCAAGAAGCCCGACGCGGCCATCGCGCCCAGTTTGAACGACAGGCGCGTGGTGCCGCCGGCACCAGGGAAAATGCCAACAAGAATTTCAGGCAGGCCGATACGCGCCTTGGCATTGTCGGCGCAAAAGATCCGGTGCGTGGCCAGCGGCAGTTCCAGACCGATACCCGCAGCGGTGCCTGGCAGGGCTGCGGCAATCGGCTTGCCGCCCTTGTTTGTCTTGGGGTCCATACCCGCCCGCTCGATCTTGCGCAGCAAGTGATGCATCCGCATCGTGCCTTCGAAAAGACCCTTGGCAGGATCGTCGCCTGCGTCCGCCTTGAGCTTGGCAAGCAGGTTCAGGTCCATGCCACCGGCAAATGACCCTTCCTTGCCGGAAGTGATGACGATGCCTTTGATCGCCTCGTCTGCCAGTGCCTCATCGATCAGGGCGTCAAGCTCGCTCAGCCCGTCAATGGACATCACGTTCATTGACTTGTCGGCCACGTCCCAGGTGATTAGGGCAACGCCGTCTGCGTCGGTCTTCATGGTGAAATCGGTCATTGGAGAGGTCTCCTGTGTCTCAGTTGCCCGGCTGTCGCCGGTTTCAATTTGGATCGGGGTCGGATCTACCGTCCGTCCCCCGTGCGTTTTGTGAAAGAACGCGGCCAAAACCATTATCCGGTTGCACCGCGTTGTCGGATTTGCAGACCCACCAATTGCCGTCGATCAGCTGCAAATAGGATTTGACGGGATAGGGTGTTTCAACAACCTGCGTGCCAGCCAGCATCCGCGTCTCATGCGTTCCTACGATTTCAGTCGCAGACAGGAATTCTGCCGAAATACAGGTGCGCACATAATCGGTGACGCCGGTTTTGGCGAAATGCCAGCGAATACTGTCAAATAGCACTCGCAGTTCGCCCATGGTGTTGACCTGAACCTTCGGTCCATAGCTCGACGCCTCATGTGGCACCCGGATCATCTGCGCATATGCGTCGAAATCGTCCGCTTCATAAGCGCTAGAAAGTCGGTCAAGGAGATCCTGATAGAAATCCTTGGCCTGCGCGTTTGATGAAACGTCCGAAGTCACTGTCTTATACCCGCTCGATTACGGTCGCGGCGCCCATACCGGAGGCGATGCAAAGCGTGGCGAGACCGACTTCCTTGTCCGCACGCTCCAACTCGTCCAGCAGCGTGCCGATGATCATCGCACCGGTCGCGCCCAGCGGGTGGCCCATGGCGATCGAGCCGCCGTTCACGTTGACCTTTTCATGCTCAACGTTGAAAGCATCCATGAAGCGCATCACGACAGAGGCAAAGGCCTCGTTCACCTCGAACAGGTCGATGTCCTTAATGTTCATACCGTTCTCGGCCAGCACCTTTTCTGTCACGGGCACAGGTCCGGTCAACATGATTGTAGGGTCGGTGCCGATCTTGGCGGTGGCCTTGATCCGAGCGCGGGGCTTCAGCCCGTATTTCTCCCCGAATTCCTTGTTGCCGATCAGCACGGCAGCGGCCCCGTCCACGATGCCGCTGGAATTGCCCGCGTGGTGGATGTGGTTGATCCGCTCAAGGTGCGGGTACTTCAGCATCGCCACCTTGTCGAAGCCCGGCATGACCTCGCCCATCTGCTGGAACGCAGGGTTGAGAGAGCCGAGCGATTGCATGTCGGTCTGCGGGCGCATGTATTCGTCGTGATCAAGGATTGTGAGACCGTTCTGGTCCTTGATCTGGATGACGGATTTCGCAAAGCGGCCATCATCCCAAGCGGCCTTGGCGCGCTTCTGGCTTTCGACGGCCAGCGCATCCGCGTCGTCGCGGGAATAGCCGTACTCTGTCGCGATGATGTCAGCGGAGATACCCTGCGGGACGAAGTACTGCTCCATCGCCAGCGTCGGGTCCACGGCAATGGCCGCCCCGTCTGAGCCCATCGCAACGCGGCCCATCATCTCAACGCCCCCTGCGATATAGGCCATCCCGGCACCGCCCTTCACCTGGTTCGCAGCAAGGTTCACAGCTTCCATACCGGAGGCACAGAAACGGTTGATGGCAAGGCCCGGAATGCTCTCATCCAGATCGGAAGCCAGCACGGCGGAGCGCGCGAGACAGCCGCCCTGTTCCATCACCTGCGTGACGTTGCCCCAGATCACATCCTCAACGGCGTGACCTTGAAGGTTGTTGCGTTCCTTCACGGCGTTCAGCGTCTGGGCCGACAGGCGCAGGGCAGTGACTTCGTGCAAAGAACCGTCCTTGCGGCCCTTGCCGCGCGGTGTGCGCAGGGCGTCGTAGATATAGGCGTCGGTCATTGGGATACTCCGATTTTTCTTGTGTATCAGGCGCGGTCAGCGGGGCTGCCGGGCATCAGGTCATAGGGGGCTTTCCAGCCCGGTTGTTCTGCGATGCGTGAAAGCCACGCGTCGATGTTGTGCCATTCGGCACGGTTAAACCCGAAGGGTTCGGGATAAAAAAGATAGCCACAGCAGGTCAGGTCAGCATTGGTGATGCTGTCGCCGACGATCCAGTCGCGGCCCTGAAGGTGGCTGTTCAACACTTCGTAGGCGGCCTTGAGGCGGCCAAGATTGAAGCCGATGACTTCCTTGGGCTGTTTGTCTTCTGGCAGAAAGTTCATCAGGAAACGGGTCATTCCGGCCATCGAACTAAGCTTGTGATTGTCCCAAAGGATCCAGCGCAGGATCTCGCGCCGTTCAGCCGCATCCTTGCCGCCGAACTTGCCGGATTTTTCCGAAACATAGTCCTGAATGACACCCGACTGCGTCAGCCGCACATCACCGTCGATCATCACCGGCGCTTCACCCATAACATTGAGCTCATTGCGGAATTCAGACGTTCGGCCCTGACCGCCGAAAAAGTCTATCTTGACCGGCTCCCAATCCAGCCCGGAAAGCTCAAGCGCGAGCGCGGCCTTGTATGAATGCCCGGATTCGCCGAAGCAGTGCAATTTAATGGTCATTGGGTGGTTCCTTTCTGGACTGTCCTATTCGGGGGTTTCACACCCCCGGACCCCCGTGGAATTGTATTGGAAAGATGAAGCGCGATTCAGATATCATTAACTTTGATGGCGCAAGCTGACAGGGCCCGGCATGCTGGAAAGATAACCCGGGTGAAAGGTGAAGCCCTGCTGCGCCGCAGACCTCTTTTTGGTGCGGCGTGGCGGGGTGGACTCCACCGTCCGGCTTCATCTTGCCAATACAATTCAATTGCGACATCTCCCCGCGCGCACCGTCAAAGGTTGCGCGCAATCAGTTCCTTCATGATCTCGTTGGTACCGCCGTAGATGCGCTGCACACGGGCATCGGTCCACATCTCGCCGATGGCGTATTCCTGCATGAAACCGTAGCCGCCGTGCAGTTGCAGACACTCATCCAGCACCTCGCCCTGCGTATCGGTCAGCCAGTATTTCGCCATCGCCGCGCGGTCCACTGTCAGCTCACCGCGCAGATGCTCGGCAATGCACTGATCTAGAAAGGCACGCGCGACGGTCGTCTTGGTCTTGGACTCGGCGAGTTTGAACCGGGTGTTTTGGAATTGCGTGAGCGGGCCGCCAAAAGCCTCGCGCTCTTTGCAGTATTTGATCGTCCGCTCAACGGCACCTTCCATCGCGCCCACGGCTTCGCAGGCAATGATCAGGCGTTCCTGCGGCAACTGCTGCATCATCTGGTAAAAGCCTTTGCCTTCTTCACCGCCAAGGATATTTTCTGGCGGGATTTCGACGTTGTCGAAGAAAAGCTCCGAGGTGTCAGAGGCGTGCTTGCCGATTTTCTCAAGGTTTCGACCGCGCTGGAAACCTTCCGCGCCCTCAGTCTCGACGACCACAAGGCTCACGCCTTTTGAGCCTTCCTTAGGGTCTGTTTTGGCCGCGACGATGATCAGATCGGCGTGTTGGCCATTGGTGATGAATGTTTTCTGACCAGACAGGCGGTAGGCGTTTCCGTCCTTGATCGCCTTGGTCTTGATGTTCTGCACATCTGATCCGGTGGAAGGTTCGGTCATGGCCAGCGCGCCGACCATCTCGCCCGAGACCATCTTGGGCAGCCAGCGTTTTTTCTGCTCTTCCGTTCCATAGGCCAGCACATAATGCGCCACGATGCCGGAATGGATGCCGTTGCCCCAGCTTGCCAGATTGGCCCGCGCGGCTTCGATGTAAATGGCGGCCTCATGTCCGAAATCGCCGCCCGCGCCGCCGTATTCCTCGGGGATCGACGCGCAAAGCAGACCCAGTTCGCCAGCCTGGTTCCAGGTGTCGCGGTCCATCTCGGACTGCTTGCGCCACTTCTCGAACTTGGGGGCCCATTCCGTGTTGATGAAATTAGCGGCCATGTCCGCGATCATCTGGTGTTCTTCGGTCATCCAGCTGGATGCGATCGGTGCCAGGTCTTTCATCTGGTGCTCCCTCGTTTGATCATTTCTTGCGGTCTTCAAGTTCCGAGTTGAACAGGCGCAAACGCGCAATCAGGTTCTCCTCGTGGGTCACGGAATTGAAGTTCTCAAAAAGAAAGGACAATGCCTCGCCCTCGTCCAGACCTGCGTCGGCGCTGAATTTCTTCAGCGCGCGGTAGCCGTCTTCTGTCATGGCGACAGGAAAACGGCGGGTCAGTCGAAAGCGTTTGGGCATTGTCCCTCCGGCGTTTGTGTTGGGTGGGGACGTTCCCCACCGCAGATTTTAGAAGTTCGCGGCATCCAGTGCCATCACCGTGTCCGCACCAGATTGGATACGGGTCAGGTGCAGCGCCGTCGCAGGCAGTTGACGTGCCATGTAGTAGCGACCGGTGTTCAGCTTTGTCTCGTAGAACGCGACGTCACTGGCACCATTTGCCAAAGCTTCCTTGGCGGCAATGCCCATCTTAGCCCACATCAGGCCAAGGCAGACGTGACCGAACATGTGCATGAAGTCGTTTGAACCTGCCAGCGCGTGGTTGGGGTTCTTCATGCCGTTCTGCATGAAGAACATACCAGCGGCCTGCAGATCCTTGCTTGCTGCTTTGAGCGGCTCCATGAATGCCTTGTCGAACTCTGCATCCTTGCCTGAGTTGTCCTTGATAAAGGATTTGACCAGATCAAAGAACGCCATCACGTGCTTGCCGCCGTCCTGCGCCAGCTTGCGCCCTACAAGGTCAAGCGCCTGAACGCCGTTCGCCCCTTCGTAGATCATTGCAATACGGGCGTCGCGGGTGAACTGTGACATACCCCATTCTTCCACGTAGCCGTGTCCGCCGTAGACCTGCTGTGCCTTCACGGTCATGTCGTAGCCGACGTCGGTCAGGAAACCCTTGATCACAGGCGTCAGCAGCGAGACCAGACCGTCCGCGTCCTTGTCCTCGGACCGGTGGGCCGCGTCGATCATAGTAGCACCCCACAGGATGAACGCACGCGCGCCTTCGGCAAAGGACTTCTGATCCATGAGTGAGCGGCGGATATCGGGATGTACGATCAGCGGATCGGCAGGTTTGTCAGGTGCTTCCGCTCCTGTTACCGCACGACCCTGCAGGCGGTCCTTGGCATATTCCAGCGCGTTCTGATACGCGACTTCGGCCTGCGCGAGACCCTGCATGCCCACGCCCAGACGCGCTTCGTTCATCATGGTGAACATCGCCCGCATGCCCTTGTGCTCTTCGCCCAAAAGGTAGCCGGTCGCGTCGTCGTAGTTCATCACGCAGGTGGAGTTGCCGTGAATGCCCATCTTTTCCTCGATGGAACCAACGGTGGCGCCATTACGCTCGCCCAAAGAGCCATCCTCGTTCACAGCGAACTTTGGCACAATGAACAGCGATACACCCTTGATGCCTTCCGGGCCGCCTTCGATCTTGGCCAGCACCAGATGGATGATGTTGTCGGCCATGTCATGCTCGCCCGACGAGATGAAGATCTTCTGGCCTGTAATCTTGTAGGAACCATCCGCCTGCGGAACCGCCTTGGTGCGCATCAGACCCAGATCGGTGCCGCAATGTGGCTCTGTCAGATTCATGGTGCCGGTCCATTCGCAGGACACCATCTTGGGCAGGTAGGTATCTTTCTGCTGGTCAGTGCCGTGGGCGAGGATCGCAGAGGCCGCACCGTGGGTAAGCCCCTGATACATGGTGAACGCCTGATTGGCAGAGGAGAAATACTCGCCCACCGCGGTGCCCATCACGTAGGGCATGCCCTGACCGCCGTATTGCTCTGGCATGTCGAGGCCGGTCCAGCCGCCTTCGCGGACCTGGTCAAAGGCTTCCTTGAAACCTTTGGGCGTGTAGACCACGCCATTTTCGAGACGGCAGCCTTCCTTGTCGCCGACCATGTTCAGGGGCGCGACGACCTCGGCGGTCAGCTTGCCGGCCTCTTCGAGGATGGCGGACGTGAAATCTGGCTCAAGATCTTCGTAGCCGGGGATCTTGGCTTCGTTCACCTTCAGCACGTCGTGAAGGACGAACTGCATGTCTTTGGTCGGAGGGGTGTAAGATGGCATAGGTTTCTCCCTAAGGTTCTGTTCGCATGTTTTCAGGAAAGCGGCCGGCGGTTACTCCGCCGCGCTACGGGTTTGCTTCATGGAGGCGATCATCTTTTCCCCCCATTTCAGTTGTTCCTTCAGGTCGTCGATGGCCTGATCCAGCTCTGCGCGCTGGGTTTCCATATCGGCCAGACGTTCGCGCGCAATATCGTAGGCGCGGGCAATCTGAGTCTGCTGCTGGTCACCCATGTGATACAGGTCCAGAAGCTGGCGAATTTCCTCAAGGCTAAAGCCGAAGCGCTTGCCGCGCAGGATCAGCTTGAGCCGCGCACGATCACGCTTGGTGAACAGGCGCTTCTGGCCCTCCCGCTTGGGAAACAGCAGCTCTTTTGCTTCGTAAAACCGAAGCGTTCGTGGGGTGACATCAAAGGCGTCACACATTTCGCGAATTGTCATCATATCGCTGGTCATCTCATCTACTTTCGTCACTTGGAACATCGTATTGACGGTCATGTGTGACGTTTCAGAGATTCTTACAACACCCCATAAGGTTGACGTAACCAATACGTAACGTCACTTCTAAAGTTTACGTAGCTAGACCCTTGGTAAGGCGGGAATTCCTGAACTTTGATGGAATGAGCAAGAAATGGCCGGTCACGACGACATGGGCCAAATAGCGGTAGAAATGAGGTCAAAGGAGTGTTTTCGGCAACAAATGACGAGGTTAAATTGTTCTGCTATTGTTGGAACGACTGTAATTCTAAGGGCTGCATGATGCAGGGGATTCCGCTGCAAGAATTCATCGCACACTGTAAAGATATCGAACGCCTGCGGGATCTATGGTGCGCAGCGTTGGATTTCTTTCATAGCCGCGGCATCGCAATGGTCAGCTATCACAGCGATGACGCAGAGGCGCCCGGCGCGGCGCCTCTGGCTATTGTGGAAGACGGTTTTCCCCGCGACTGGGTCAGCAAGTACATTGATGGTAATCTGAGCCGTATTGACCCCATTCCTGAACTTGCGGCCAAGCTGAACCGCCCTTTCCGTTGGTCCGAGGCTGGCGAGCTTGCCGCGCTGACTGAAGATCAGAAACACTACATGCAGCTTTTGGCGGCGGCGAAACTAGGCGACGGGCTGGCAATGCAGGTTTATGGGCCCAATATGCGGAATGCCTACATCGAACTTGGCTTTGGCGCCAATACGGCTGAGCTGAGCGCGCAGGATATATCAGAACTGCGATGTGCCGCACAGATGGCGCATCTGCGCTATTGCGAAATCACCGCAGACCGTCAGCACCGTGCAGAGCTTTCTCCCATAGAGCTGGAAGTTTTGCGATGGATCGCGGAAGGTAAGAGCAACTCGGTTATTGCCGACATTCTGGGTATCTCGCGCCATACTGTGGATACGATGACGCGGCGCATGTTCGAAAAGCTTGAGGTCCACGACCGCACGTCGGCGGCAGTCCGGGGGCTTGGATCGGGTCTTTTGCACTACAGACACCAGCAGGCGGGTTGAAGCGTCACGCAACTGCGTGACATGCAAAACGCTTTAATCGTGACAATAAGGCAGGCAAAGACCCCCAGTTTTTCAACTTCTATGCGCCCGAGGTGCTTGATGCCCGTTTCGAACACTATTTGTCCTACAGCCGATGCTGCGTCCCTTGAGGGCGTAAAGGCCTTGTCACAAGCCGAGCAGTTGGTTGAAGTCTCGGTTTATGAACTCGCCGATAAACTGCCCAGCGAAATGATTGGACAGCTGGTGAATATTGCGGCAGGGATCAAAGAGGTGGCCCTCGAAATCGAGCGTTACTTTGTCCGCGCTCAGTAGGGATCAGGTCTTGCTTTTCTGGCTTTCGAGGAACTTTGCCGACTCGGCCCGAAGCGCCTGTAGCTCGTCGATGGCCTCATCAAGCTGTGCGCGCTGTTCGGCTAGCTCTTCCAACTGCTCACCTGAAAGCGTCATCCACGCCTCGATCTGACTGACGGTTCCTTCTTTTTCGCGGATCAGCAGCCACTGGCGGATTGTCTCCAACGGAAACCCAAACTTTCGGCCCCGCAGGATCAGCTGCATCCGGCCCCGTTCCCGCGCGCCGTAATAACGTGCACGGCCTTCGCGATCTGGTTGCAGCAGTTCGATGTACTCATAGTACCGCAGCGTGCGCGGTGTGACATCGAATTCGGCACACATCTCTTTGAATGTGAGGCGGTCGTCAGCCATGGTCATTCACTCCCTTACCCGCAAGCTAAGACGATGCCGAGCCAAGCGCAACAGGTGGCCTTGCCCTTTGCAAGGCTTATGCAGATAAAGGAAAAAAATCGCCCAAAGGACCCAATGCAACATGGCTGACAAGATCAAGATAGCCAGCCAGTTCATTCAGGCTCTGCCACACGCCCGCGCCCTTGGCATGGAGCTGGAAAAGCTCGAAGGTGGGGTGGCGACCATCTCGATGCCCTATTCCGAAAAGCTGATAGGTGATCCGGCCACGGGTGTGGTGCACGGTGGTGCTGTCTCGGCTCTGATGGATACCTGTTGCGGCGCGGCGGTAATGAGCCATCCCAATAACCTTGCGCATACTGCGACAATTGACCTGCGCATCGAGTATCTGCGTCCGGCAACTCCCGGCCAACGCATCACGACAACGGCAACGTGTTACCACGTGACCCGGTCTGTCGCTTTCGTCCGCGCGACAGCCTCCGACGAAGACGACAAGACCCCGGTCGCAATGGCCACCGGCACCTTCACGGTGGGGAGCTGAGCCATGAAAAAACGTCCAGAGCACGTACAGGTGGTCAAACAGCGGCGTGATGCAGTGCTGCGCACACTGGTCGAAAAAGTCCCGTATATTCAGTTCCTCGGCATAGAGTTCGAGCGGCGCGGAGATGAGCTGACCGGTATTCTGCCCTTCAAGGACGAGCTGATCGGGAACCCGATGCTGCCCGCCTTGCACGGAGGTGCAACTGCAGCGTTTCTAGAGGTTACAGCCATTATCTGCCTCAGTTGGAGCTTTCTTTGGGAAGACATGGAAAGCGGCGCACTCGATATCGAGAATCTGGACCGCGATCATCTGCCGCGCCTGCCCAAGACGATTGATTTCACCGTCGACTACCTGCGTTCTGGCCTGCCGCGCGACGGGTATGCACGGGCAGAGATCACCCGCGCCGGGCGCCGCTATGCAAGTGTGCGCGTGCAGGCATGGCAGGACAACCGGATGCGCCCTTATGCCCAAGCCACGGGCCACTTCGTAATGCCGCAACGAAAGAGTTGAGGTGACCGAGGCCATCGACGACACGGAAGTGCGGGCGATCAAGACGGGCGCGCTGGAAGCCAAAGATGTCGTCACGCACCGCCGGGTGCTGAATATTGCCCTGCCGATCGTCATCTCGAACGCCACCGTTCCGATACTTGGCGCAGTGGACACCGGTGTCGTGGGTCAGATGGGCGCTGCTGCACCAATCGGCGCTGTCGGTATCGGTGCCATCATCCTGTCTGCGTTCTACTGGTTCTTCGGGTTCCTGCGCATGGGCACCGTGGGCCTTACCGCCCAAGCATCAGGCGAAGGGGATAAAGCCGAAGTCGCCGCGCTTCTGACCCGTGGTTTGATGATTGGTCTGGGTGCCGGACTTGTCGTGATCACCTTGCAGATCCCGCTGCTTTGGGCGGCTTTCTGGGTCTCTCCGGCGTCAGCGGAGGTCGAGCAATTGGCCCGGACCTACATGTCTATCCGCATCTGGTCTGCACCCGCTGCGATTGCCATGTACGCAATAACTGGCTGGTTGATCGCGCAGGAACGCACGCGCGCCGTGCTGGTGATCCAGCTTTGTATGAACGGGCTGAACATCGGGCTTGATCTGTGGTTTGTCCTTGGCCTTGGCTGGGGCGTCGAAGGCGTGGCCATAGCAACCTTCATCGCCGAGTGGAGCGGCGCGGCGCTGGGCCTTTGGTTCTGCCGTGCGGTATTTCGCGAGGCCTATTGGCGCACCTGGGCACAGGTCTTTGACCGGTTGCGCTGGGTGCGGATGATGCGGCTGAACACCGATATCCTGATCCGGTCGCTGTTGCTGGAGGCGATGTTCGTGTCGTTCCTTTTCATCGGCGCGGACATGGGCGATGTGACGCTGGCTGCCAATCAGGTGCTGATGCAATTCCTGATGATCACCGCCTATGGACTTGACGGCTTTGCATTTGCCGCCGAAGCATTGGTGGGCAAGGCCTTTGGCGCGCGCCAGCGACAGGTGCTTAGGCGCGGCGCGCTGCTGGCTTCATTCTGGGCTGGTGTCATGTCGCTGGCTCTGGTCGCGGTATTCGCATTGGCGGGGCCACTTATCATCGACCTGATGGCCAAGGCCCCTGACGTGCAGGCAGCGGCACGCATCTATCTGCCCTATATCCTGCTGGTCCCGCTGACCGGCAGTGCGGCATTCATGCTTGATGGGATATTCATCGGGGCCACCCGCTCGCGTGACATGCGCAATATGATGGCCGTCTCGTTCGTGATTTACGTGATTGCGGTGCTCTCGCTGGTGCCGCTCTTTGGCAATCATGGCCTGTGGGCAGCGATGCTGATCGCCTTCGTGGCGCGAGGTGTGACCCTTGGGCTGAAATACCCTGGACTTGAGCGGTCCGTGAGCGCCGCCTAGAGCAGGTCGCGCACACGTTCCGGCGGACGCCCGATGACCGCACGATCGCCGCAGATCGCGACGGGCCGTTCGATCAGGATCGGGTGGGCCGCCATTGCCGCGATCAATGCATCCTCGTCCGAGGTTTTGGTCAGCCCAAGCTCTTTGATGATTTTTTCGCCGGCACGCATCATGTCAATCACAGGCGGGGTGCCCATCGCTGCGCGAACTGCTTCGATCTCTGTCCGGTTGGGCGCGTCCTCAAGATAGCGGCGCACGGTAATCTCTGCGCCCGCCTCTTCCAGCAGCGCAAGCGCCTGCCGTGATTTCGAACAGCGCGGGTTGTGCCAAAGCGTGATCATAGCCAGTCTTCCTTCTTGCTGCCGACCGCCTCCGCGACAGTCTCAAACCCGTCGCGTGCCAGCAAGCGGTCAAGGCCCCGCGCGATGTCGGCCACCAGCGATATGCCCCCGTACACCAAGGCGGTGTAAAGCTGCACCGCACACGCCCCCGCACAGATTTTCGCATAGGCCTGTTCAGCCGACCCAACGCCGCCCACACCGACCAGCGGGATTTCCGTGAGCGTGGATAGCCGTGCCAGCACGCGGGTTGATTTCTCAAACAGCGGCGCGCCGGACAACCCGCCTGCCTCGTTCCGGTGCCCGCTGCGCAGCCCTTCGCGATCCAGTGTCGTATTGGTGGCGATGATCGCGGCAACGCCCGCCGCCTCCGCGACCTCGGCCACATCAGCAATCTCGGCTTCGGTCAGGTCGGGGGCGATCTTGAGGAACACCGGTGTCGCGCCCCGGACCTCCATCACCCCTTCAAGCAAAGCACCAAGGGCCGCCTTGCCCTGCAAATCGCGCAGCTTTTCTGTGTTGGGGGAGGATACATTGACCGTCGCGAAATCCACGTGATCGCGTGCCGCGACCATCACCTTTGCGAAATCTGCCGCTCGGTCCGTGCTGGTCTTGTTCGCGCCAAGGTTCAGTCCCACCGGTATCCCCGCCCCGCGAGAGGCCAACCGCGCGCAAATTGCGTCGGCACCGTCGTTGTTAAAGCCGAACCGGTTGATGGCAGCCTGATCTTCGGTCAGTCTGAACAACCTTGGCTTTGGGTTGCCGGGTTGGGGCAGGGGCGTGGCAGCGCCCACTTCGATAAATCCAAATCCCGACCGCGAGAGCGGCGCCACAGCCGTTGCATTCTTGTCAAACCCGGCAGCAAGGCCAACGGGGTTCAACAGCTCCATCCCTGCCAATGTTGTCTTGAGGCGTGGAGACGTGACCGGGCCGGGTGCGGGTGCCAGCCCAGCCTGCAAGGCCCGGATCGCCAGCCCATGCGCTGCTTCGGGATCAAGCCTGCGCAGCGCGGAAAGACCTAGACGCTCCAGCAGGGCGTTCATGCAAAACGGTCCCCGGCACCTGCATTCTGCGTTCGGATGAGGCGCGAGGTTTTAACAGCCGCCTGACGATGCACCACCGCTTTGCGATAGTCGGGGTCGGATATCATGGCCAAAAACGCATGGGCGTTGGGATAACGCGCGATGAACATGGCGTCCCACGTTTCATCCTGTGGGCCGATCAGCGTCGTCTCAAACTGTCCCCGCCAGATGATGTCGCCGCCGACCTTTTTGAGAATAGGCGCAGTTTCCTTGCCATAAAGCCCGTATGCTTCGGCCCCGGTCAGCCCGTCACGGGCAAGTTCGTGATCGCCGTCGTAATTCGCCAGATCGTTGAAGCGCACGAGGTTGAGCATGTTCAGCTCGGTCTCGCGGTCGAGCGCCTTGAAAGCCTCGAACTGCGCGCGGTCGGGGTCAATGTAGCGGGTCATCGGCTGGCGTCCTCCAGTCCGGGCGGGAATTGATGCCCGCCGCCTTTCAGGGGCAAGGGCTGGGCCCAGACGACATCTTCCATCGACAATTTCCGGTAGAGGTGCGGGAAAAGGTCATCGTTGCGGGACTTTTCCCATTTCAGCGCATCGCCCGCGGCTTCGGCATCCACGGCGATGAGGAAGAGGCCCTCGGCTCCGGCGAAGTGCTTGGCCGCTGTTTCAGCGGCCTGCGCTGCGGTCGAAAAGTGCACGTAGCCGTCCGCGAGGTCAATCGGCGCGCCCGCGGTTTCGCCGGTACGGCGCAGGTCCTGCCATTCCACGGTACGGAAAATCTTGTAGATCAACATAATGACGTGATGCCCCGCGCCCCGTTGGGGGTCAAGATGTCAAAGATCATCCACCTTCGATGGCTGACCCTGCCTTTGCAGTTTTTCGCGCAGGTCAATTTGCGCGAGGTGCCGCGCGCTGCTCACGCAGGCACCGCTTGGGCAAAATATCGGCTAACGCCACGGCACGGAGGGCATAACTTCTTTGACAGCCCCGAACCCCCGCGCCACGATGGTTTGATTACAACCTGATGGGGAAAACCAATGAAACGATTCCTGACAAGCGTTGCCGCCCTAGGCCTGATGGCCGGTGCCGCCGCTGCTGACTACACCCTTACGATTCTGCACACCAACGACTTCCATGCGCGGTTCGAACCGATCAGCAAATATGACGGACCCTGCTCGGCTGAGGACAATGGCGAGGGCAAGTGCTTTGGCGGCTCCGCCCGACTGATGACAGCCATCGAAGAGGCGCGCAGCCGGACAAACAATTCCATCCTTGTCGATGGCGGGGACCAGTTTCAGGGCACGCTTTTCTACACCTATTACAAGGGCGCACTGGCGGCCGAGATGATGAACCAGATGGGTTATGATGCGATGACTGTGGGCAACCACGAATTCGATGATGGCCCCGAGGTGCTGAAGGGATTCATGGATGCGGTCAACTTTCCGGTCCTGATGTCCAACGCCGATGTCTCTGGCGAGCCGCTGCTGGCCGGAAAGCTCGCGAAATCCACGATCATCGAGCGTGGTGGCGAAAAACTGGGTCTGATTGGCCTGACGCCACAGGACACGGATGAACTGGCTTCCCCCGGTCCCAACATCACCTTTACCGATCCCGTTCAGGCCGTTCAGGGCGAGGTCGACAAGCTGACCGCCGAAGGCGTGAACAAGATCATCGTTCTCAGCCACTCTTCCTACGCGGTGGATCAGCGCGTCGCTGCCGAGACGACAGGTGTTGACGTGATCGTGGGTGGGCACTCCAATACGCTGCTCAGCAACACTAATGAACGCGCCGAGGGACCATATCCAACCATGGTCGGCAATACGGCCATCGTACAGGCATATGCCTATGGCAAGTTCCTGGGAGAGCTGAACGTCACCTTCAACGACGCGGGCGAGATCACCGAAGCCGTGGGTGAGCCACTGGTGATGGATGCCGCCGTGACCGAGGATGAAGGCACCGTCGCGCGTATCTCAGAAGCTGCTGGCCCGCTGGAGGAAATTCGCAACAGGGTCGTGGCGCAGACGAATGAGGCCATCGGCGGAGACCGTGCTGTCTGCCGCGCGATAGAATGCACCATGGGCAACCTGATTGCCGATGCAATGCTGGCGCGTGTGGCCGATCAGGGCATTCAGGTTGCAATCCAGAACGGCGGGGGTATCCGCGCCTCCATCGACGCAGGCGAAGTGACAATGGGCGAAGTGCTGACCGTGCTGCCGTTCCAGAACACGCTTTCGACCTTCCAGGTGACGGGCGCTACGCTGGTCGAGGCGCTTGAAAACGGGGTAAGCCAGATCGAGGAAGGCGCTGGCCGCTTTCCGCAGGTGGCGGGCATGTCCTATGCCTTTGACTCAAGCCAACCCGCGGGCAGCCGCATCAGTGACGTGATGGTCGGTGGCGCGCCCATCGAGATGGACAAGACCTACGGCGTTGTGTCCAACAACTACGTCCGCAATGGTGGCGACGGCTACAAGATGTTCCGCGATGCGGAAAATGCATATGACTTCGGCCCCGATCTGGCGGATGTTACGGCGGAATACCTGGCCGAGAATGCGCCCTACAAGCCCTACACGGATGGCCGGATAACGGTGAAGTAGGCCAGTTCGAGTGAATTCAGGAAGGGCGTTGCCGCAGGGCTGCGCCCTTTCTTAATGCCTGTCGCGATAACTCGCCGGTGACTGCCCATAGACCCGCTGAAATTCCCGGTAGAAATTCGAACGGGTCAGGAACCCCGATTGCGTCATGATCTTGGTCACCGGTGCATCCGTTTCCCGCAAAAGTTCTGCCGCATGTTCAAGGCGAAACCGGTTGACGTACTGCGAGATGTTTGTGCCCTGGCTCTGATTTATCGCTGCTGACAGCGTACGTTCAGGGACGTGAAGTCGACGGGCAAGACGCTGCACGGACAAGTCTGGATCAAGATAAAGCTTGGTGCGCTCCAAGAGTGCGCGGGCGTTCGCGTCGACCGCGTCAGCGTCGCTTGATGCAGGTCGTGCTGTCTGTGGTTTTGCGGATCCGGTAGCGGCCAGAAGGGTCGGCAGACTTGCCAGCATCACCAATAAAAAACCGATCAAAAGAACGCTGCCAAAGGTGATCAATGCCGAAGCGCGGAGTTCTGCATCCATCGCAAAGCTGAGCGCAATCGCGGTGTCCATCAGCAAGATCACTGCCAGCAACCCCGCGGCTGACAGCATCCAGCGTGTGATATGCGGGGCAATGTCGAGACGGGCGTGGATCAGGTGGTCCGGTCCTTTGCGCCACAGTCGGATAAGCGCAGCAAGGTAAAAAAGGTAGCTGGTCGTAATCGCCCAGTCGAAACCGGGCATATCGGACGGCAACAGCAGAAAGACGATATTCGCGATAATCGCCACGCCCAGATGAACCGCGGCCTGCTGGCGCAGGATTTGCGCCGAAACCGCAAGGGACAGAAAACCCAGATACATCAGTGGTCCAGTAAAGAGCGGCAGCATCCGCTGTACCACGGTGAACCTGTCAATGCCGTAGCCAAAGCGCAGACCCACCAGTACGGCCGCCAAGGCGAATGTCAGGAATAACCCTACAAAACACACCCGCGCCGCACCACGCCCCAGATCAAGCCGCCAGAGCAGGGCCGCGATCACCAGACAGAGCAGCGCCGACAGCATCGGCAACGGGAGGTGCAGCATGTTCTGTCCCAAATCCTGTCCTCTTTTCGGCAGAACCTGTCCTCGAACGTGATGCAGGACAGCTCAGCGGGGCTCAACCCATTGTTTGTACAGGGACTATAGGCAATCTCGATGTCATCAACACCCCGAAAAGGAACGCGAACGATGAAACACATTTTGCATATGACTGCTCTTGCTTTGGCAATGACAGCTTCAGCGGTTGTTGCTGACAACCCTGTCACCGCTCTTGCCGATCTGCGGGTAACAGACGACCGGATCGACCGACCGCTCGAAGGTTTTGTGTGGTATCCCACGGCCGATACACAGGCTGTGCAAACATATCATGGCAACCCAGTTTGGCAGGGGATTGAGGCGGCGAAAGACGCGGATGCGATACCGGGGAAGTACCCTCTCGTTGTGCTGTCTCATGGTATGTATGGCAACGCCATGAACCAAAGCTGGTTGGCCGATGCGTTGGTAGCAGAGGGCTTTGTCGTGGCGGCCGTTCACCATCCGGGCACTTCTACTTGGATGCGTGACGCCGATCAGGCACGGCAAATGTGGGATCGGCCCCGTGATGTGTCGCGGGTGATAGATCATATGCTGACCGATCCCGCTTATGCGAACCTGATCGACGATGACAAGATCTACATGGCAGGGCACTCTCTGGGGGGCTTCACTGCTGTGGCGCAGGCCGGGGGTCGCTATGATGCCGATGGATTTGAAGCATTCTGTGACAGTCATCCGGCCGAGCTGGTGTGTGGCATCTTCGATCGCTGGCAGGTAGCCAGGACACCAGAGGACAAAGTCGCAATGCAGGCCGATCTGTCAGATGATCGCATAAAAGGCTTTGCAGTCTTTGACCTTGGCGGGACCCAGACGTTTGCGCGGGAAAGTCTGGCGGGCATCGATGAGCCGATGCTGATCTTTGGCGCGCCGCGTGACATTCAGGGGCTTGATCTGGATATTGAATCCCGGGCGTTGGTCGCGGCCTTGCCGATGGACCAGGTCACCTACCTTGAGCCCGCCACGCTGTCGCACTTCGATTTCCTTGGCGTGTGTACTGACAAAGCAGAGGCCCTTCTTGCCGAAGAAGAGCCAGACGATGTTTTCGTTTGCCAGCATGGACAGGCAGAGCGTGCAGCAGAGCATGCGATGATCGCAGCTATCGTGGCGGCCAGCTTTCGGTAGGGGGCTCAATGGGCGGCGTCAGGGGGAACAACCTTGTCGCCGTCCTGCGGTGTTTCGGGCTGCTCATTCTGAGACAGTTTCGCTGTTTGTAGGTTTGATGTCCGACCGGCGTTGATTGGTTGGAATGTGGACTTGTCGTCATCAGCCACCGCCTCGCGGCGGCTGATCCGCCAGAGCGTGTACAAAATGACGAAGCCATGGGCGGCGGATGTGACGTAAAACAGGGCGCGAATGCCTACCTCGGACATCGCCCAGCCCGCGACCGTCGGCCCAATTATGGACCCTACACCGAACGTGAGCAAAAGACCGCCCGATATCTGGATTGCTGTGCCCGGCTCTGCGTGGTCATTGGCATGGGCTACGATCACCGGATACATCGCATAGATTGATCCACCAAGCAGCGCAGCAAGCGCAAGGTTGAGCGTGCGGCCTTCAGGGGCGAGCAGGATGAACGCCAGATCAGCCAACAACGCCAATGCTGCGATCCCCAGCAACACTTTGCGCCTGTCCATCTTGTCCGACAAAAGGCCCACGGGCATCTGGATCACGGCACCTGCCAGAATGGGGATCGAGGTAAAGAAGGCCACAGCGGTAAGGGTAAGTCCGACATTCTGTGCATAGACCGCCGCCAAGGTGCCAAACGCGGCGTTTGACACGCCGACCCAGAAAACAGCGAAAACCGCGACAGGTGAATTATGCCAAAGCGCATGCATATTCAGCTTCACACTGACCATGGGCGTTGGTGTTGACGTATTGCTGAGCGCTGTGGGCACCAAGGCAAGACAGTAGAAAATCGCGGCCAGCGCGAAAAAGAAAAACCCGGACGGATCGCCCAGCGTAAGCATCATGTAGCCTGCTGTGCTGGCCCCCAGGTTGACCATTGTGTAGACGCCAAAAACCCGTCCGCGTGCGCCCGGCTCGGTCCGTTCGCTGAGCCAGCTTTCGACAATCATGGCCGTCCCCGCGAAACAAAATCCGCAAAGTCCGCGCAATATGATCCATGTCCAGGGCGTGATCAGGATCGCACTGCCCAGCATCGATACTGCTGCTATTGAACACAGCACACCGAAAGCCCGAATATGGCCGACGCGGGCCACCACTGTCGCGCTCAGAATACAGCCCGCGACGTATCCCAAAGCCCAGCCTGTGCCCAAAAGCCCGAGCGACATACTGGAAAACCCTTCCAGATTGCCACGGACTGGCAGAATTAGACTGTTGATGCCCCCAGCGAAAAGCAGAAACGCTGAGCCAAGCAAAAGGGCCGAGATAGGTAATAATTGTCGGATGGGGCAGTCCTCTGAACGATCCTTTGGGTCAGTCTGCCAGATCAGACGAGATGTTGAAACAGATCTGCGCAGGTCTTTTTGGCAAAGGCTTTTGCCATACGTCCGGTAGATCGATAGGTTTGCCGGGCTGGTTGATCAAAGGAAGACCTTCAATGTGCGGACGTATGGCCGTGACCTTGCCCCCTGATGCCATGGCGCAGCTGTTTGCGGCGGCCCCGGCGAATGACCTGCCGCCCGTACCAAACTACAACGTTTGCCCAACGAACAACGTGCATATCGTGACCAGTGACCCGGATGCGGGACGTCGATTGCAGGCAATGCGCTGGGGTTTCATTCCGCGTTGGTACAAGAAAGCCTCTGGCGGTCCATTGCTGATCAACGCACGTGCAGAGACAATCGCGGAAAAGCCGGCCTTTCGCGACGCGGCGCGCACACGTCGTGGGCTGGTCATTGCGAATGGATTTTATGAATGGACCAAGGATGCTGAAGGCGGGCGCGACCCATGGTACATCTTTCGAAAAGACAGCGCCCCCATTGCTTTTGCTGCGGTCTGGCAGGATTGGAATGACCCGGATGGCGATGTGATTTCAACCTGCGCCGTAGTGACCATCGGCGCAAACAAAAACATGCAGGCCATCCATCACAGGATGCCTGTTATTCTGGAGGTCCCCGATTGGCCCTTGTGGCTGGGCGAAGAGGGCAAGGGAGCGGCCGCACTGATGCAACCCGCAGCAGACGACCTGCTGGAGTGGTACCGTGTGGATCGCGCTGTGAATTCAAACCGCGCAAGCGGGGCACAGCTTATACAGCCATTGGCATCTTCCACCAAAGGCATGTCAGCATCGGTCTGAAATCAGGCGCTTATTCGGTAAGCGGTGGCTCGTCGTAGCTGATCTCGCCTGCCACTTCGATGCCGTCGGTTCCGGTCCCGGTAAACGTCAGTGGCGTGCTGTGGGTGAGGTTCAGGACATATCTCCCGTCAACGGCAATCGGATCAGAGACCCAGCTATCGTTTGGCCCACGCATGACGTGATCACCGGCGCTCTTGTTCTCGAACACGATGTTGTCGCCAGGTTGGGCATAGGTCACGGCTGGAAAGTATCCGCCATCCACAATCATCACCAGTTGATTGTCGGCCTGCGCAACACCGGCCATCAGTGTTAGTGCAGCAGTAATAGCGCAAGCGCCTTTACAGTATTTAACAAGCATGGAAATGCTCCTTGTAACGGCCCCACCCGGTCACGCTCCAAGGGAATAGATGGTAAATGCGGCAGAAATTTGACATCTGCCATGATTCAATTACTGCGGGATAGCGATCTTACCCCTCAACCGTCTCGGCTTGGCCCGCCAGCCATTTGCGAAACGACGACATCGCAGCGCTTTCGTCAGGGCCTTCTGGCCAGACCAGATAGTAGCTGCCGATACTTTCCGTCGTTTGGGCTGACGCCAAACTAAGCTGTCCGCCGCGAAGGTAAGGTTCAGCAAAGAAAGTTGGCAAAAGTGCGACGCCCAAGCCATGAATGGCGGCCTGTGCCATTGTTGAGAATTGGTCGAACACCATACCTGCCGGTGGTTCGGTCTCTACGCCAAGGGTTGCCAGCCAGCGCTGCCAGCCTTTTGGGCGGGTCTCTAGATGCAAAAGCGGATGCGATAACATCTCGCGCGAATCGGCCAACGGTGCTTCCAGCAGGTCGGGCGCACAGACCGGCACCACTGTTTCCGGCATCAAGGGCAGATATTGTACGCCCGGCCAGTCCTCGTGACCGAAATGTATAGCAGCATCAAAAGCGCTGTCCTGAATCGCAAAGGGTTTCAGGCGGGTGCTCAGGTTCACCGTGACCTCAGGATGCGCACGCGCAAAATCACGCAGGCGTGGTGCCAGCCAGTGCATCCCGAAGGCGGGCAAGATAGCAAGGTTCAGCGACCCACCAGTGGGATTTGTCCGCACATTGACCGAAGCCTGAGCCAACCGGTTGAGTATCTCGCGCACTTGCCCCACGTAGGACTGTCCCGCGTCCGTCAGGGTCAATTGTCGCCCTTGCCGCGCGATCAGGGCCACACCCAACTGTTCTTCCAGCGTTTTTAGTTGTCGACTGATGGCGCTCTGGGTCAGCGATAGTTCTTGCGCGGCTGCAGTGGCGCTGCCCAACCGGGCAACCGCCTCGAAGGCCAGCAGGGCAGAGATTGACGGCAGAAATCGGCGCGGGGCGATCATATGACTTTTTCTCATATATCTAGAACAAAGCAGCGATAGTCTTTTGCCCCGAAATTTGCAATAAGCGCGTCAAATGCACGCCTTCAACCGAAAGGAACTGCCATGAATGCCGAAGCACCCATCCTCAAAGCCAAAGACGCACCCGATCTGGGTACATTTGAATGGTCAGACCCGTTCCGTCTGGACAGCCAGCTGACAGAAGACGAACGCATGATCCGCGATAGCGCCAAGGCCTATGCGCAGGAAAAGCTGCAGCCTCGCGTGATCGAAGCCTTCGCCGAAGAAAAGACCGACCCTGAGATTTTTCGCGAAATGGGCGAAATGGGTCTTCTTGGTGTGACTACGCCGGAAGAATATGGCGGGCTGGGCGGCAATTATGTCTCCTACGGTCTTGTCGCGCGCGAGGTCGAGCGGGTGGACAGCGGCTACCGCTCCATGATGTCCGTTCAATCCAGCCTCGTGATGTACCCGATCTACGCCTACGGGTCCGAGGCACAGCGCAAAAAGTACCTGCCGAAACTTGCCTCTGGCGAATGGATTGGCTGTTTCGGGCTGACAGAGCCTGACGCGGGTTCTGACCCTGCGGGCATGAAGACACGGGCCGAAAAGACCGCAAATGGCTACAAGCTCACCGGCTCCAAGATGTGGATTTCTAACGCGCCCATCGCTGATGTGTTCGTCGTATGGGCGAAATCCGAAGAGCATGGCGGCAAGATCAAGGGCTTTGTGCTTGAGAAAGGCATGAAGGGTCTTTCAGCCCCCAAGGTTGGTAACAAGCTGTCCCTGCGCGCCTCCATTACCGGTGAGATCGTCATGGACGGTGTTGAAGTTGGTGAAGACGCCCTGCTGCCGCATGTCTCCGGCCTGAAAGGTCCGTTTGGCTGTTTGAACCGTGCCCGCTATGGCATCTCTTGGGGTGCGATGGGTGCGGCGGAGTTCTGCTGGCACGCCGCGCGTCAGTACGGTCTGGACCGTAAGCAGTTCAACAAGCCACTGGCGCAGACTCAGCTCTTTCAAAAGAAACTCGCGGATATGATGACCGAAATTTCGCTCGGTCTCCAAGGTTCCTTGCAGGTGGGCCGCCTGATGGATCAGGCCAACGCCGCGCCTGAAATGATTTCCATCGTCAAGCGCAACAACTGTGGAAAGGCGCTGGACGTCGCCCGCAACGCCCGCGACATGCATGGCGGCAACGGCATTTCAGGTGAATTCCAGGTCATCCGCCACATGATGAATCTTGAGACGGTGAATACCTACGAAGGTACACACGACGTCCACGCCCTGATCCTGGGGCGTGCGCAGACAGGTCTGCAGGCGTTCTTTTAAAGCGCAGGCCAGTCAGTAAGATGAAACAGGGGGCTACACGGCCCCCTCTTTTTGGTTTTGATTCCTGCCGCAACAGGCACGTATCATACTTGGAGCACTGCTGGATTTGGACCGCGTCAGTATCGTTCACGAAAATTTCCTGCGCCGTGTCGCTGCGCAGGATTTCCCTCAGGCCCAAAGCACGGGCAAAGAACTGGGGCGCGATGACGCGCTGAGCCTGTATCGTGCGCAGGTGCTGTCGCGCGCGCTCGACCTGCAAAGCCGCATTATGCAGAAGCAGGGGCAGGGGTTCTACACGATCGGCTCTTCCGGCCATGAAGGCATGGCCGCCTTGGGCCATGCGTTGCGCACAGACGATATCGCGTTCCTCCACTACCGTGATGCCGCGTTCCAGATCGCCCGCGCATCCAAGGCAGGCCATGACGGTATCATGCGCGACATGCTGCTGAGCTTTGCCTGCTCATCTGAGGATCCCACCAGTGGTGGCCGCCACAAGGTGCTTGGCTCGCGCCCGTTGATGATCCCGCCGCAAACATCGACCATCGCCAGCCATCTGCCAAAGGCGGTCGGTGCGGCCCATTCCATCACGCTGGCCCGCCGCAACCGGCCCGAACATGCGATCCTGCCGCGTGACGGCATCGTGATGTGCTCTTTTGGGGATGCGTCTCTCAATCATTCTACCGCGCAGGGGGCGATCAACGCGGCCTGCTGGACCGCCGTTCAAGGCGTGCCGCTGCCACTGCTTTTCGTGTGTGAAGACAACGGCATTGGTATTTCCACCAAGACGCCCACCGGCTGGGTCAAGGCAAGCATGTCTGCGCGCCCCGGCCTGAAGTATTTCGAGGCGGATGGCCTTGATATCTTTTCTGCCGTCGCAGCTGCGAAACAGGCGGCAGACTGGGTCCGCACACATCGCAAGCCTGCGTTTGTGCATCTGCGGACCGTGCGTCTGTATGGGCACGCGGGGCCGGATGTCGTGACGTCCTATCTGCCAAAGGCCGAAGTGGAGGCCGATGAAGCGCATGATCCGCTGCTTTACACGGCCCGTGGCCTTGCCGCGCAGGGGATGGACCCGGACGCCATCGTGTCAATTTATACCGATACACTTGAACACGTGGCGCAGGCCGCAGACCAGATTGCCGATACGCCGCGCCTGAAAAACGCTGCCGAAGTCATGTCGAGCCTCATTCCCCCCAAACGCGCGGTTGCGTCCAGCAACGGCCCCAGCCCGGAACAGCGCGCCAAGGTCTTTGGCTCGGACTATGCCCAGATCGACCAGCCACAACCCATGTCCCGCCTGATCAACTGGGCGCTGCACGATCTGATGCTCGAGCACCCGGAAACACTGTTGATGGGCGAGGACGTTGGACGGAAGGGCGGCAACTATGGTGTCACGCAGAAATTGCATGCGCGGTTTGGTCCGGCGCGCGTTATCGACACTCTGCTGGATGAGCAGAGCATTCTTGGCCTTGCCATTGGCCTTGCGCACAATGGCTTTGTTCCGATGCCGGAAATTCAATTCCTCGCCTATCTCCATAACGCCGAAGACCAGTTGCGCGGCGAGGCGGCAACGCTGCCGTTCTTCAGCCGCGGCCAGTGGACAAACCCGATGGTCGTGCGCATCTCTGCGCTAGGCTACCAGAAGGGATTTGGCGGCCATTTCCACAATGACAATTCACTGGCTGTTTTGCGCGATATCCCCGGCCTGATCATCGCTTGTCCCTCCTCTGGCGACGAAGCGGCTGCAATGCTGCGTGAATGCCACCGGCTGGCCCGCGAAGAACAGCGCGTCGTGATTTTCCTTGAACCCATCGCCATTTACCCGATGCGTGATCTGCTTGAACCAGGTGACGGCGGCTGGATGCGCCACTATCCGGCTCCGGACCAGCGTATTCAACTGGACACGGTCGGTGTACACGGGGACGGGACAGATATGGCCATCGTGACCTACGGCAACGGTCACTACCTCAGCCGACAGGCGCAGCACGATCTGTCACAAAGCGGCATCAATGCCCGCGTGATCGATTTGCGCTGGCTTGCACCCCTCCCGACAGAAGCGTTGCTGCAGGCCATCGGAAAACGCCCTGTATTGATCGTAGATGAATGTCGCCGCACAGGTGGGCAGGCAGAGGCGCTGATGGCCGTGATGGCAGAGCATGGTTTAGCCAAATTCGCGCGCCTGACCGCCGAAGACAGCTTCATCGCAACCGGTCCTGCCTATGGGGCTACGTTGCCATCTCGCGATAGCATCGTCAAGGTGGCAAAGGCGTTGCTGTCACGCTGATTGTGGTCGAGGAAAATCAGGGCTGTACCAACTTTTTCTTTGCAGACCTCAGGACGATACCGCCTGAATGGGCGATAGCGTCCATGAGAAAATGCGCATCTTTCTCAGATAGGCAAAAGGCGGCTCTGTCAGAAAATTTGATGTGGAAGTTCCACCGGTATACGGACGTCGTCGGGTTGATAGATCTTCAACACTCAATGACAAGGTCGGGGTGCTTCAGGTGGTGGTCGACTTTTGCGACGCCCTCGTTCAACGTGGCGTAAGTGCATCTTATGGGCAAGACTGGGGTGGCACCTGTTTCTGTTGGCAAGGACAGTTGCGCCCAGATTGGCACACGGAGTGGTGTGACACTTACCTATTCAAAACGCGGGAAGGTCGGCAAGGAGCGCAGCGATGGAAGAGCCAAGTCACGGACGGATATCGCGGCCCACGGTGATCCAACCGCTGATGGCACACGCTGTCCCGAATGAAACCGCCGCGCTCAAAAGACGAAAAGCTATGTCAGCGAAACAAAAACACAGCGCAACGCGGTCGTTCAGGCAAAGGACCCCGCATCGCCTGAGGGTCGCTACGAATGCTGCCGCTTGTATCATGAGAGAGATGACCCGATGACACTCGTTTTTGACGGCCATAATGACGCGCTGGGTCGGCTTTGGTGCGCCAGCAAAGATCCCATTGCCGATTTTGCCAAGCCTATCGGCCATATCAATACGCCCCACGCGCAGGCTGGCGGACTTGGGGGTGGCTTTTTTGCCATGTACTCCCCTCAGAAACGCGCCCCATTTGACTTTAGCGCGTTCTCGGTCGGCGATCTCGACATTCCGCTGCCGCCCATGCTGGATGAAGGAAAGGCGTTGATTGCGGCCATGGGGCAGGCCGGAATTGCGCATCAGCTTGAACAAGCGGGGCACATCGACATTTGCACAGACGCCGAGACGCTGGCGCGCAGCTTTGTCTCTGATCGGCTGGCTTGTGTTCTTCATCTTGAAGGGGCGGACTGCATCGGGCCTGACCTGCTTGCACTGGAGACACTTTACGCCCTTGGCATGCGTTCACTTGGGCTGGTTTGGTCGCGTCCGACAATATTCGGTCACGGCGTCCCGTTCCGGCACGAGAGCGACGGTGATACCGGGCCTGGACTGACCGAAGATGGGAGGCGACTGGTGGCGCGGTGCCTCGAATTGGGCCTGATAATCGACACCAGTCACCTGACCCTCAAAGGGTTCTGGGATGTTGCAGAAGCTGGTGCGGCCATGGTCGCCACCCATTCCAACGCCTGCGCCGTGGCGAATAACGCCCGCAATCTGACCGACGCGCAACTGGCCGCCATCCGTGATACCAATGGTATGGTGGGGCTGAATTTTGCCACGGTGTTCCTCAGCGATACTGGATGGCGCACAGGCAAAGCCGGGATCGAAGACTGCCTGCGTCAGCTTGACCATATGATTTTGGTCGCGGGCGAGGATCATGTCGGCCTTGGGTCGGATTTCGACGGCGCCCCCCTGCCTGATGGAATTGCCCATGCGGGCGAGCTGCCGCATCTTATCGAGGGGATGCGCCAGCACGGCTATGGCGACGCGCTGATCGCCAAACTGACCCATGAGAACTGGCTTGATTTTCTGGACCGCCAGCTTGGCTAAGGGGAAATGATGCGGGCGCTGATTTTTCTGACACTGCTAATTTGGGCCAGTGCAGCATCCCCCCAAAGCTGGGAGGTCAGAACCTCCGACAATGGCGGGTATGCAACTGCGACCGCCGCCGTCTTTGGCACTGGGATGGGCATCACTTGCCACGCCCGGTCGCTTCAAAACCTGCCTTTAGTCCAGACCGGCTGGCATGAAAGCACGATCGCGCCCCCTTATCATTTTCACATCGGTTTTTCTCAGGCGCTGATCCGTCCTGATCCGTATCGGCGCAATGACATCACGCTGTTCGTTGATCAGACAGGCTATCGCCTGCCAACGATACAATGGAGTGAACTGGTGGGCGAATGGGATCTGATCCTGCCGGTGACCGACGCCATGTTCACGGCGATGCAGTCTGCCTCCCGGCTGGTGCTGCAAATTGGTTCCGAAAAAGCATGGGAGTTTCCAACGCAAGATATGGGGGCGGCCTTGCAAGCCGTGCGACAATACTGCGCGCCGATCTGGGCGCAACGTGGGTACCCTGCACCGGCAGGTTTCGCCCCGGTCCCGGAAACCGCACCACCGTCAGGAGCCTTCGAAATACCCACGCAGGTTCAGTCTTTTGCAAACCGCCAGTGCAACGGACCGGCACGTATTGGCGCGTCAGCTTTGCAGGCAGGAGACCTTGACCGCGATGGCCAGCCGGATGTTGTGATGGACTGGAGTGATGTACTGTGCCCCGGCGAAACGCGCAGCGGCTTTTGTGGTGCGGCCAATTGTTCGATAAATGTGTTCCTGTCCTCTCGGGGGTACGCGAACAGCTATAGTGTTCTGGGCGTTGGCGTGCGGACTAGGCCCCATCCGTCGGGTCTTCTTGGACTGGAAATCGGTGGGACGGCCAGTGTTTGTGCGCAGATCGATTGCTTTGCGGTGATGCTGTGGAACGGGACGGAGTTTGCCCGTTAGCGGCGACAATGGGAAAAAGAAATCGCCAAGGATCATCCACGCTCTGGGCATGGCAGGACATGCTAGATGTCCAAACACTTCCACCCCGTCGTGGCCGTTATTGATGACCTAGTGCAGCGAGGTCTGGAAGCGGCGTATTCGGGTCTTAAGTCTTTGAGAGTGATTTCTGGGTTCGGTCAAAGCCATGTGTATTGGTTGCAGGGTATTCAAGATGGCAGTGGCGGCGCTTCATGCATGTTGAGTCTGAGCGACACAGAAAAAAGGGCCTTCCCTAGTGATCGGGCTTGCCTGACAGGAAAAGACGCAGGGCAAGACCCAGAAAGAACAGGCCCGCGATGCCATCAAGCCATTTACCGATATGGGTTTTCGACAGCCAGCCGGAAGTTTTGCCCGCAGCAAGACCGATGCAGATCAGGAAAGCCGTTCCAATCAGGTTATGGATGCAACCGAGCAAAAAAATCTGCACGCCCACGTGGCCCAAATCCAGACTGACAAATTGCGGGAGCAATGCGATGTAGAATACGATCATCTTTGGGTTCAGGATATTGGTGAGGACGCCGCGCCTGAAGATGTTCCAGCCGGAAATCTCTGCCAGGGCGTGGTGCGGATCAAGCGTATTAGAATAGCGCCACCATGATCTGAGGGCCTGTAATCCAAGATAGGCCAAATAAACCGCCCCCGCATACCGAAGGACTTCGAAGGCGGCGGTGGACGCGGCGATCAGGGCCGAGATGCCCAATGCGGCCGCGGTGGCATGAAGGATCGAACCGCATCCGATCCCAAGCGCCGACGCGATGGCGCCTTTGACCCGGTGACGCATGCCGTTGGCCACCACGAAAAGCACATCCGGACCGGGTGCGACGGCAAGAGCGATTGCAAGCAGAACGTAGGCAGCAGTCAGCGTTGGGTCGAGGATCATGCCATTTCCGTCTCTAAGGGTCGCCCCAGATCAGTTCCAGCGCGGTGGTGTCTTAATCCTTTGGCGCAGGTGCCCCACCTTCAAAGGCGTTTCCGTTGACATAGTCGCAGGGCGCATCCTGCATCTGCAAATGCAACCCGTCGCCCGTGTAGGGATGCGCGCGGGCCAGATCCTCATCGACCTCGATACCCAGGCCGGGTGCCGTTGGCGCGGGGATGAACCCGTCCTCTACCCGGATGCTGCCCTTGATCAGCTGATCATGGAACGGCGTCTCGATCGTCTCTGCCATCAGCAGATTGGGGATGCTGACAGCAAGATGAATGTTCGCGGCCCATTCAACGGGGCCCGCGTAAAGATGCGGTGCCATCTGCGCGTTATAAACCTCGGCCATGGCGGCGACCTTCTTCATCTCCCAAATGCCGCCCGCACGTCCCAAGGCAGGCTGCAGGATCGTGGCGGCGCCTGAGCGCAGGACGGGCGCGAATTCTGCCTTGGTGGTCAGCCGCTCTCCGGTGGCCACGGGGATGCGTACTGCGCCTGCCACCTTGGCCATTTCCGCCAGATTGTCCGGTGGAACAGGTTCTTCAAACCACAATGGGGAATAAGGCTCCAAAGCCTGTCCCAAACGGATGGCACCTGCGGTCGTGAATTGCCCATGAGTGCCGAACAGCAGATCGGCCTTGTCGCCTACGGCCTCGCGGATAGCCCTGCAAAAAGCTACCGATTGCGAGATGTCCGACATCGCGGGCATATGTCCTCCGCGCATGGTGTAGGGGCCAGCGGGGTCAAATTTAACAGCCGTAAATCCACGGGCCACACAATCGGCAGCAGCCTCCGCTGCCATTTCCGGCGATGTCCAAAAGGCAGTCAGATCATGCTGGGGCAGGGGGTAAAGGTACGTGTAGGCACGCACCCTTTCGTTCATCACCCCGCCCAGCAACGCATACACGGGGCGATCCCGGTCTTTGCCCAGAATATCCCAACAGGCAATCTCCAAACCTGAAAACGCCCCCATGACTGTAAGGTCAGGCCGCTGGGTGAAACCGGAGGAATAGGCGCGCCGGAACATCCGTTCGATATTCTCGGGGGACTCGCCCAACATGTGGCGTGAAAACACATCCTCAATCACATGCCGCATCGCCTCCGGCCCAACGGAAGAGGCATAACACTCGCCCCAACCCTCAATGCCGGTGTCGGTCGTGACTTTGACCAATATCCAATACCGGCCGCCCCAGCCGGGGGCCGGGGGGGCCGTGATGATCACGTCAAGATCTTGCAGTTTCATAAGATGCCTCTTGCAACGCGCGGGCCACCCGGATCAGGGATTGCCCCATTTGTGTTTTCATCGGATCGCCTGCAAAGACGTGCAACCAAAATGTCAAAAGACCCCGGCCGCGCAGGGCAGACCCCTTTTAGTGATCAAACAGGATGACGTTGCGCCGCGCTGCGCCGGTCTTGGTATCGGCGATCGCCTCGTTGATCTGGTCCAAGGTCCACCGGCCCGAAATCAGTTCATCCAGCTTCAATCGGCCTTGCAGATACAGGTCCACCATCCACGGAATGTCGCGTTGAATGACCACATCGCCCATCTTGGAGCCGACCATGCCCTGACCCATAAAAGCCATCGTGACAGGCTCATAGGATGACATGGCACCCGAATGCGGCATGCCGACCATGATCACCTTGCCTGCACCTGCAAGATACCGGGGGGCTGCGTCATAGGCAGGGATCGCCCCGACGGTCACGATCACGGCGTCGGCTCCGCGTCCCATTGCTTTTTGTGCCGCGCGCCACGGCTTGGCCTCACTGGCCAGCACGCCATCGGTGGCCCCAAACTCCTTGGCAACGGCAAGCTTGTCTTCGCTCATGTCCACGGCCACGATGCGGCGTGCGCCCGCGATCCGGGCACCCTGAATGGCATTCAGGCCAACGCCACCTGCACCGATCACAACAACGTCCTGCCCAGCACGCAGGCCTGCCGCATTCACAACTGCGCCCACGCCCGTGATCACACCGCAGGCGATCAAAGCGGCGGCCTCTTTGGGGATATCGTCGCTGATTTTGACCACTTGCGATTGTTCCACCACAACCTTTTCGGCAAAAGCGCCCGATGCCATCGCCTGATGCAGCATGCCTCCATCGGCGGTCTTCAGCGGCCCCTTGTCGCCGTCGTAAGGCGTTTCACATACTGTCGGTTTCCCGCTGGAACACGACGGGCAACTGCCGCAGGCCCTGATCAGGGTCACAACCACACTGTCGCCCGGCTCAAGCCCGCGCACATTGGAGCCCACCGCCGACACACGCCCGGCGGCCTCATGGCCATAAACGGCAGGCAATGACCCGCCCCACGCGCCTTCGGCAAAGGAGATGTCCGAATGGCAGATCGCCACGGCGTCCAGTGTTACCTCAACCTCGCTGCCTTCCGGCGCCCGCAGTTGCACATCCTCGATGACAAGCGGCTCTCCGAAGGCATGGGCCACGGCGGCTTTGATCTTTTGCACGGTCTTTTCTCCCGGTTGGTATTTGCTGCAAACTGACCCCGAAAGTGCTGGCTGTGCAAGTAGGGAAGCGCGGGTTTATCCGTTTACTGACGCCTCGCTGCCCGCACGGCGGCGCAGTGCAAAGATCAGCAAGCCCAAAAGGATCAGCATGGCGGAGAGCAAAAACGGTGCGCCTGGCATGTAAAATGGGGTGCCAGCCTGCGTGAAATAGGAGAACGTTGCGGTCATGACCAAGGGCGTCACGATCATCGCCAGCGACACCGCCGAGGTCAGCGCACCCTGCAATTCTCCCTGAGCGTTGTCCGCAACCCGTTGCGACATGATCCCCTGCAAGGCAATCGGCGTGATACCACCAAGCGCTGCGATGGGTGTCAGCAACAAGATGAGCCATCCCGCAGTGATAGAACCGATGGCAGTGTAGGTGCCCAACGCAAACAGCAAGCCGACCACGACAGTCCTGCGCTCGCCAAACACGCGCAGTGCGACGCGGATGAAGTAACCTTGCACAAAGGCCATCGTGATGCCGAACAGCCCCAAAGACAGACCTATGGTCGTCGGCGCCCAGTCAAACCTTTCCTGTCCGAAATAGGCCCAGACAGATGGGTAGACGGCAAAGGCCACATTATACAGGAAATAAACCATCAACAGCTGGTGAACGCCGGGCAGTTTCCCCAGTTGTTTGACTGCCCCAAAGGGGTTTGCCCGACGCCAGTTGAACGCGCGTGCCTTTTCCGGCGCCAGGGTTTCTTTCAGCACGAACCAGCCGAAAATCACGTTTGACGTGGCCAGGAACGCTGCCGCCCAGAACGGTGCGCGCGTGCCATATTCCGCAAGCACTCCGCCGATGAGGGGGCCCAGAACGAACCCCATGCCAAAGGCAGCCCCGATCAGCCCAAAGCTCTTTGTGCGCTGCTCTGCCGTCGAGATGTCGGCCATATAGGCCGAGGCCGTGGCCTGCGTTGCAGCGGTGATGCCACCCACCACGCGACCTGCCAGCAGCAACCAGATGCTGCCTGCCAGCGCCATCACGACGTAATCCGCCGCCATCACCACAAGCGAGATCAGCAGGATCTTGCGCCGTCCGTACCTGTCAGAGAGCCCCCCGATAATGGGGCCGAACAGGAATTGCATCGCGGCAAAGGTGGTGGCCAGAATGCCGCCCCAGACTGCAGCCTGGCTGAGGTCACCGCCGTTCACCTCCCGAATGAGGTCGGGCATCACCGGGATCATCAGACCAATGCCCATGGCATCGATCATCACGGTAATCATGATAAAGATGACAGCCGGGCGCATCCGGTCAGAGCGACTTGGTGCGGGTGGCGAAGGTCAGCGCATCATGCGCGGCCTGTCCCATGCCCTGCGCAGGATCAAAGACCACATCGGCCAGGTCGGGGTAATCGGCCTGCGCCAGCCGTTGCAATGGTACCCGCTTGTCGCGCGCCTCAAGGCACAGCGCCTTGGCTTTCGCCTGTGCTTCGGGGCGCGGCATCATCTCGGCCAGCGCGAAACTGAGCGCTTCGGCATGGATCAGGCCCAGATTGCTTTCCAGAGTGGCATGCATCTGCAGGGGTTGCGGTGCGATGCCCTTGCTCAGCACCTTGGCGTGCTGGAGGGCTGCGGCCAGCGACAGGGCCAATTGCGGCACCACCATCCATTCAGCAAACCACGCGACACCGTCACGCTGGTGCTGATGCGCGGCGGCATTCTGCAGGCCTGCGCGCAACCCGGTGAATTGGTGGCCCAGCGCCACCATGGCTGACGGCCCCACCGGGTTTTGCTTTTGCGGCATCGTGGAAGATGCGCCTGCCGCTCCAAGCGTAATCTCGGCCACTTCGCTGGTCGCCAGCCCGATGAGCGTCTGGCCCATATGCGCAAGCGCCGCTGTCACCTGACCCTGCCAGTCTGCAATCCGCAAAACTGGCCCACGATCCGTGTGCCAGCTTCTGCCCGGATCGCCCAAACCCAGCGCCCCGGCCAGGCCGGCACGCGTCTCGGCCACGTGTGCTCCCAACGCCGAGCCGGTGCCTGCCGCCCCGGAGAGTGAGACAAAGAGCGATGAAGCCCGCAAGGGCTCAAGAGCGTCAAGTGCATCCAGAAGCGGTGCACCGAATTGAGCGAGTACCGCGCCCCAGGATGTGGGTGTGGCATGTTGGCCATAGGTGCGTGCGGCCATCGGCAAATGCGCGTGCTCCTCGGCCTTTTCACCCAATGCTTTTGCAATTTCGCGCAGGTCGGCCTCGGCCAAGGCCAGCGCCTGACGCAACCGCAACATCAACCCAGTGTCGATGATGTCTTGCGAGGTTGCCCCCCAATGCACGTATTGGGCGTGTTCGGGTGCATTTATCTCGGCCCTGAATGCGGCCACCAAGCCGGGTACGCTTACCCCATTTTCGCCGGTCGCTTTGGCGATGGCACCGGGATCAACGGCAATTTCCATACTGGCCCGGTGAATGGCTGCGGCGGAGATTTCAGGGATCACACCCAGACCGCCTTGCACCTTTGCCAGCGCACCCTCGACCAGCAGCATCGCACGGATCGCTGCGCTGTCCGAGAACAGGCGCCCGGCCTCGCCAGTGTCGAAAAGATGCGCAAAAAGCGGGCTGTCAAATACGCTTGCGGCCATTTACCTGTCCGATGTTTCCTGGGCTTCCCAGACCCGTTTGGCGATCTTGATGGCGTGATTTGCCTTTGGCACGCCAGCGTAGATTGCGACGTGTTGAAAGGCCTCCATGATGTCACGCTTGCTCGCACCGGTGCGCTGGGCGGCGCGTACGTGCATCTCGATCTCTTCGAAATTCCCGGTTGCTGCCAACAACGCAAGCGTCAGCATTGACCGCTCGCGCCGCGTGATCGCGTCCGACGCCCAAACCGTGCCCCAGGCGCCCTCTGTGATAAGGTCCTGAAACGGCTGGTCTTCTGCGGTTTTCAGCTTTTCTGCGCGGTCCACGTGTTGATTGCCCAGCACTTCGCGCCGCACCTGCATGCCCCGGTCATAGCGTTCAGACATGGCCAACCCCTTTAAGGAAATCGGTCAGCACCTGTGCGTATTCTTCCGGCTGTTCAACGCAGGGCAGATGGCCCGCCTTGCGGATCAGGTGGAATTTGGAGCCGGGGATCAGGTCCATCATTTCGCGCACCAGATCGGGCGGGGTTGAGCCGTCTTCGGACCCTGCAATGCCAAGCGCTGGCAGGCGCAACGTTGCCGTGGTGGCGTAGAAATCGGTGCCGGATATCGCGGCAGAGCATCCGGCATATCCTGCGTCCTCGCCCCGTACCAGCATGTTGCGCCACAGCTCAAGCTCTGGCGTGGCGCGGAACCCTGCGGAAAACCAGCGCTCCATCACCGCATCCGCAAGCGCCTCAATCCCGTCTTTCTCGACCGCCGCGATACGTTCGTCCCACATTTCTGGCGTGCCAATCTTGGCGGCCGTGTTCGACAGCACCAGCGCACGCACAAGGTCCAGCCGTTTGACCGCCAGCCCCTGCGCCGTCATCCCGCCGATGGACAGGCCCACGAAAACGCTGTCCTTCACGCCCAGATGATCCATCAGCCGTTCAACGTCCGTGACCAGTGACCCCATCGCATAAGGGGCAGGCGGGCAAGACGACAGCCCATGACCGCGCTTGTCATAGCGGATGATCCGCAGCCCCTTGGGCAGTAGCGGCAGGATCGGGTCCCATAGCCGCATGTCCGTACCCAATGAGTTTGAGAAGACCACGGGCGGTCCATCCTCAGGGCCATCCACGCGGTAGTGCAGACGCACCTCTCCGGTATCAAACATTTTCATCTTGTATCTTCCCGCCTATCAAGGGCTGGCCCAGTCAGGCCGCCGCAAGTTACGTTAACGTTTCTAGTGCACGGATGAACATCGGCGCATCGACATTTCCACCCGAGATGGTGACGATCACATCATCACCTTCGATCTGATCCCGGCGATAAAGCGCTGCGGCCAGCGCCGCCGCGCCGCCGGGTTCCGCGACCACCTTGAGGCGGTTGAACGCGTGGCCCATGGCCTGCAGCGCCTCCTGTTCGGATATGACCAGACCGGGACCACACAACCGATACATGATCGGAAAGGTGATATCGCCCGATTGCGGCGTGATGATTGCGTCACAGATATTGCCAGAAGTCTTTTTGTTCCGCTCAATCTCACCAGAGCGAAGGGATCGCGCCACATCGTCGAAACCCTCCGGCTCAACCGGGCGCGCCCGCAGTCCAGGGGCGTCAGCCTCAAGCGCGAGCGCGATGCCAGAGGTCAATCCGCCGCCACCACAGCAGACAATGACGTCAGCTTTTTCAATGCCTTGCTCCGTTGCCTGAGCGGCAATCTCCAATCCACAGGTGCCTTGCCCGGCGATGACCTGCGGCTCATCGAAAGGTTTGATCAGGGTCAGGCCACGCTCTTCGCTCAGGCGCGCGCCTATCTCTTCGCGGCTTTCCGTGTCGCGGTCGTACAGGACAACCTCAGCGCCGTAGGCCCGGGTGTTCTCGATCTTCAGCACGGGACTGTCTGCGGGCATCACAATGACCGACGGCACGCCGTGCATCTTAGCGGCGAGCGCCACGCCCTGCGCGTGGTTCCCGCTGGAAAAGGCGATCACGCCACTCTTGCGCACTTCAGGGTCCAGCGCCGACAATGCCGACCACGCACCGCGAAATTTGAAGCTGCCGGTGTGTTGCAGACATTCCGGTTTGACCCAAACGCGCCGTCCCGCGATATCGTCGATGAAGGACGAATTTAGCAGCGGCGTGCGGCGCACATGGCCCTCAAGCCGCGTGTTGGCGGCACGGATCATTTCAATATTCACTTCATCTGCTCCACCCAGGTTTGCAAGGCTGTCACGGCTTCGGGTTCGTCAAGGAAAGGGACATGGCCCCGGTCCGGCACGACTGCCGTGATCATATCAGGGCGGCGGCGCTGCATCTCGTCAAGCGTGTCTTGGGTGAACAGCACTGAATTCGCTCCACGGATACAGGCCAGCGGCAGACCGGCCATCGCGTCAAAGAAAGGCCACAGATCTGGCATGGGCTGCCCCCGGCCCAATTCGACCGCATCCCGCAGCTTGGGATCATAGGTGATTTCTAGACCATCGTCTGTCTGGGTGTAGTTTTTTTCCGCCTCGCGCAGCCAGCGCTCTGCCGGCACGCCGTCAAAGTCAGAGAACACATGCTGTAAGGCCGCCGCTGCTTCGGCATGGGTTTTAGCGGCAGGGTTGCGACCGAGATAGACCATGATGAACTCGATCCCCTTAGGGTCGAGGGCGGGGCCAATGTCATTCAGCGCTACGCCCAGCAGGTGATCCTTGACCATCGCTGACAATCCCATAGCGATCATCCCGCCACGGGACGTCCCCAGCAGCGCGGCCTTGGGGATACCAAGATGAGCCAGCAATTCCATCACGTCACGGCCTTCGACCTGCAGGGAGTAATTCTCCCATTTGGGATCGAAATCGGATTGCCCGCGACCGCGATAATCCACCTTGATCACACGGTTGCCCGCCAGATGGGGCGTGACATATTCAAAGTCCGCCGTGGTCCGTGTCAGCCCCGGCAGACACAGGATCGGCAGGCCGTCGCCCTCGTCTTCATAGTAGATGTTCAGTCCATCGGATGTGGTGAAATGTGGCATCAGACCCCCGCCAGTTCAGGGATCCCGGTCAGATCCCGCAATTGATGTGCCGGGGTCCAGGGCAGCCGGTCCATCGGCTCGCCGCTTCTGTTCACCCAGGCTGTCGTAAACCCGTATCCCGTCGCTGCCGCCGCATCCCAGCCATTGGATGACACGAAGAGCACCTCTGCCTTGTCACAGCCGAAATGCTGTCCCACAAGGTCATAGACCCGCGCATCCGGTTTGAAGATGCCGACGCTTTGCACCGAAAGCGATACGTCCAGCACCTCCCCGATTCCCGCCGAGGAGACGGCCCCTTCCAGCATCTCGGGCGATCCGTTCGACAGGATGGCCGTGTTCATGCCCGCCGCTTTGAGCGCGGCCAGCATTCCGGGCACTTCCGGGTAGGCCTGCAGTTCCCAGTAAAGCGCCAGCAGCCTTTCGCGCAGCGCCGGATCGCCACCGTGACCTGTCTTTTCCAGCGCCCAGTCCAGCCCGTTCTGCGTGACTTCCCAGAAGTCGGTGTGTGCGCCAGCGACGGCCCGCAGCCATGAATAGGACAGCTGCTTTTGCCGCCAATGTTCGGCCAGCACCATCCAGTCGTCCTTGATGGCGGCAAAGTCGGGCTCTGACGCAGCCTGCCGTGCGGCGGCGCCGACATCGAAAAGCGTGCCGTAGGCGTCAAAGACGCAGGTGGTGATAGGCATGAAAATCCTCCCGTAGTTGGGGGCAGATTGTCACGCCATTGACCCATGGAAAAGGCCCGAAATTGTACCAAAGAGGGAGGGTTTACATCCTAGCGCAGCTTTGAGAGGGTACAACCAAACCCGGAGCACCCGCGCAGATACGCGGCCTCCCCCTCTTTCCCCCCAAAATTTGGAGACGACCATGACTCAGGTGAAGTCAGGCGACACAGTTGCTATTCATTACACAGGTACCCTTCTTGACGGAACGCAGTTCGACAGTTCCGAAGGCCGCGAGCCGCTGGAGTATGAGGTTGGGTCCGGCCACATCATTCCCGGACTGGATGCCGCGATGCCCGGCATGGAAGTAGGCGACAAGAAAACAGTCAAGATCGCCAGTGCGGACGCCTACGGTCCGCTGAACCCCGAAATGCGTCAGGCAGTCCCGCGCGAAGGTATCCCGGCGGACATTCCGCTGGAAGTCGGCACTCAGTTGCAGATGCAGACACCGGAAGGGCAGACCTTGCCCGTCATGGTCGTGGAAGTTGATGAGGCAACAGTCACGCTTGATGCCAATCACCCGCTCGCTGGCAAGGACCTGCAGTTCGACATTGAGCTGATGAAGATCGGCTAGGGCTCAAAGCCCCGGCTGCATACTGCGCAGCATGCGGCCGGGTTGATCGGCCACCTGCTGGCTATCAGTGCCCTGTGCGCCGCGAGATTCCAGATCCTGCGGCGCAGAAACCGGCGGTGTGACACGCTTGAAACCGTGCCCACGGGTTTGATCAAGGCTTTGACGGTTCACTTTGATGGTGTTCGCGCGGGCTGTGTCAGGCTGGGGCGACGCGCCCCCATCGTGCATTTCTTGCATCATTTGCGACTGCGTGTCCCGCATCTTCGCCTGCCATGACGGCACGCTGGCACCGGATTGCTGTTGGTTCGCGGCGGCGCTTAGGGCTGCCTGCCTGCCGGTCAGTTTCAAGACCGCGTCGCTGGCGGCCAGTGTCAGTTCCTGCCGCAGTTCCGATTCGCTTCGAAACGTTGCAATCAATGTCACAGCCAAAAGAACACTGACAACCTTTGCCCAGAACCCCGCGCGCTGCGATCGGGTCCGGCGCGATTGCAGGACTTCTTCGGTATATGTGTTACAAAACGTCATTCACTCGGAAATAATTAACGAAGAGGGCAATATCGTGTCGGGAGTGAGGAATTGCTGGATTTCCCCAGCCTTAACGACCGTCACGGTCAAACGCCTCTCGCCAGTGCGCTCCCTTCGCTTTATGCAGGCGGAATGACCCGCGCTGAACCATTTGAAATCTTTCTTGTCTGTCCTCCGGGGCTGGAGCCATTCCTGTGCGCGGAAGCGGAGGAAAAGGGTTTTCCCGACCCGGTTGCCGTATCCGGTGGGGTCACATTTCAGGGGGGCTGGCCAGAAGTATGGCGCGCCAATCTGGAGCTGCGGGGCGCTGTGCGGGTCTTGGCCCGGATCGGGACATTCATGGCGTTTCATCTGGCGCAGCTTGACAAGCGGGCGCGGAAATTTCCCTGGGGTGATGTGCTGCTTCAGGATGTACCTGTGAAAGTGCAGGTGACCTGCAAAGCCTCAAAGATTTATCATGCCAAGGCCGCAACCCAGCGGATCGAGACAGCTTTGACAGAAAGCCACGGTATCACCCTCTCTGCCGAGGCGGAGATGGTGATCAAGGTGCGCCTGCTTGATAATCAGGTGACGATCAGCCTCGATACGACGGGTGAGGCATTGCATCGCCGGGGCCACAAAGAGGCCGTGGGAAAAGCGCCGTTGCGCGAGAATATGGCGGCAATGTTTCTGCGTCAGATGGGATTTGATGGCAGCGTGCCAGTTGTGGACCCCATGTGTGGGTCAGGCACGTTTGTGATCGAAGCAGCGGAAATCGCGGCAGGGCTACAGCCGGGGCGGTCGCGCAGTTTTGCGTTCGAGAACTTGGCAAGCTTTGATCGTGACGCCTTTGAAGCGCTGCGCAGGGACGGGTCTGGCGTATCGCCTGAGGTCCGTTTCTATGGATCAGACCGGGATCAGGGCGCGGTGGCGATGGCCACGGCCAATGCCAAACGGGCAGGGGTCGCGGAGTGGTGCGCCTTTGCCTGTCACGGGGCGGCAGAAATCAGGCCCCCCGAAGGACCGCCGGGGTTGGTCATGGTGAACCCACCTTATGGCGGGCGGATCGGTAACAAGAAGCTGCTTTACGCGCTGTACGGATCTTTCGGCCAGACCATGAAAGAGCATTTTCGGGGATGGCGCGTCGGCATGGTGACCAGCGAACCTGCCTTGGCCAAGGCAAGCGGCCTGCCGTGGAAACCGCAAGGGGCGCCTGTCGCCCATGGCGGAATGAAAGTCTGGCTTTGGCAAACGCCGCCGCTGAAATAGGTCTTCACAGGTCCGACCAACAGGAAACGATCAAGCCCCTCCTGCGCGGCACTCGTGTGCCAAGCGCCGCAAGCAGATGGCTCTCAGAGGTTTTCCTGCTGCGGCATCCCCAGAATGTGGAAACCGCCATCCACTCTGATGATCTCACCCGTTGTGCAGGCGCCAGCATCCGACGCGAGGTAGACCGCCGTGCCACCGACCGCTTCAAGCGTCGCATTCGCGCGCAGAGGGGCGTTCATGTCGGTGTGCTTGTAGGTCTTGCGCGCACCGCCGATCGCAGCACCGGCAAGGGTTTTCATGGGGCCGGGCGAAATTGCGTTCACGCGGATGCCCTCGGGGCCCAGATCATTGGCCAGATAGCGCGTTGCACTTTCCAGCGCGGCCTTGGCGACGCCCATTACGTTATAATTCGGCACCACACGGTTTGATCCCTGATAGGTCAGCGTCATCAGCGTGCCACCATTCTCGACCATCATCGGATGGGCCCGGCGGGCGATCTCGATAAAGCTGTAGGCGGAAATGTCCAAGGAATGCTTGAAATTCGCACGACTGGTGTTCAGGAACCGCCCCGTCAGTTCAGCCTTGTCCGAAAAGGCAATTGCGTGAACCACGAAGTCAATCGTGGGCCAGCGCGCAGACAAGGCCTCGAACGCGGCATCAAGTGACGCATCGTCGGTTACATCCACATCGACCATGAAGTCAGAGCCGACGCTCTCTGCCAGCGGCTTCAATCGCGAGCCGAATGCCTCACCCTGATAGGTAAAGGCCAGCTCCGCCCCTGCCTCGGCCATGGCCTTGGAAATGCCCCACGCGATGGAGCGTTCGTTGGCGACACCCATGATCAGGCCGCGTTTGCCCTTGAGAAGGTCTGACATGATGCGTTACCCCTGATACTTCGACAGGATCATCGATCCGTTCGTGCCGCCAAATCCGAAAGAATTGGTCATCACTGAATCCAGCCCTGCATTCTCAACCAGTTCGGTCGCGATTTCTTCGGGTTTGAGGGCCGGGTCCAGCGTTTCGACGTTGATCGAGGGCGTGATGAAATCCTGATCCAGCATCAAAAGGCAGAAGATCGCCTCCATCGCGCCTGCGGCCCCTTGGCCGTGGCCTGTCATGCTCTTGGTCGAGCTGACGGGTGGTGTCGATCCCTCGCCAAAGACACGGCGGACCGCTTCGATCTCGCCCACGTCGCCCACAGGTGTCGATGTGCCATGCGCGTTGATATAGCTGACCTTGCGGCCCTCTGGCAGTGTCTCCAGCGCCAGTTGCATCGCGCGTGTGCCGCCCTCACCGGAGGGGGCCACCATATCGTGTCCGTCGGAGGTGGCCGCGAAACCGGTCACTTCGGCGTAGATCTTAGCGCCGCGCGCTTTGGCGTGTTCCAGATCTTCCAGCACCACGATGCCGCCGCCGCCGGTGATGACAAATCCGTCCCGGTTGGCATCAAAGGCGCGGCTCGCCCTCTCTGGTGTGTCGTTATACTTGGATGACATCGCACCCATCGCGTCGAATAGGCACGACAGCGTCCAGTCCAGCTCTTCGCCGCCGCCTGCGAACATCACGTCCTGCTTGCCAAGCATGATCTGTTCGGCCGCTGATCCGATGCAATGCAGAGAGGTCGAACAGGCCGAGGTGATGGAATAGTTGATGCCCTTGATCTTGAAGGCGGTCGACAGGTTCGCGCTGACGGTCGATGACATGCACTTGGGCACGGCGAAGGGTCCGATCCGCTTGGTCGCGCCGGTCTTGTCCACGATGTCGTGAGCGGTCTTCATGGCAGATGTCGACGGGCCGCCAGACCCGGCAATCAAGCCGGTGCGCGGATTGCTGATCTGATCCTCGCCCAGTCCCGCATCTGCAATCGCCTGCTCCATCGCGATATAGGCATAAGCGGCACCCGGTCCCATGAACCGCAGCGTTCGCTTGTCGATGTGTTCAGCCACATCGATTTTGAGCGTTCCGGCCACCTGGCTGCGAAACCCGTGCTCGGCCATCTCGGATGAGGCTTCGATCCCGGATTTGCCTGCTTTCAGCGCGGCGGTGACTTCTTCGGCGTTGTTTCCGATGGACGAGACAATCCCAAGTCCTGTGACGACGACGCGGCGCATACGCAGCACTCCCTTTGATCTGTTGGGTCTATCTAGGACAGCGGAGCAAGGCGGCGCAAGCGGTTAGACGGTGGGAGTTTGCGCAGAATTTCCTCTCATAATGGCAACAAGGGGAACTGGTTGGCACTTCAGTGGTTACTCTTCCAACGGATTGAGGAGTTCACATGTCACAGATCACAACGATCAACCCCGCCACCGAAGAGACCATCGCCACATATGACAAGATGTCAGAAGCCGAGGCGATTGCCGCAGTAGAGGCCTGCCATGCGGCTTTCCTGGACTGGCGCAAGACATCCCACGCCGAACGGGCGACCCATCTGACAGCGATTGCTGAAAAGCTGCGCGAGCACCGCGACGCACTGGCCGAACTGATGACCCGCGAAACCGGCAAGCTGTTAAAGGACGGCAAGCGCGAAGTCGACATTTGCGCCGCGATTTTCGATTACACCGCCGAACATGGCCCGGAAAAGCTGGCCGACGAAGAGCGCACCCATTCAGGCGGCGACAAGCGCGGCGTTGTCACCTATCAGCCTATCGGCGTGATCTATTCGATCCAGCCATGGAACTTCCCGCTGTATCAGCCGGTCCGCGTGCTTGCTGCAAATCTGATGGCAGGCAACAGGTGTGTCCTGAAACATGCATCTATCTGTACCGGCAGCGGCCTGCGTCTACAGGAGCTTTGCGTTGAGGCAGGCCTGCCAGAGGACATCTTCAAGGTCGTGCTGATCGGTCACGATGTCAGCGACAAACTGATCGAGCACAAACTGGTGCGCGGCGTGACCATGACCGGGTCCGACGGTGCGGGCCGTCACATTGGCGCGACAGCGGCCAAGGCGCTTAAAAAGACCGTTTTGGAGCTTGGCTCGAATGACGCCTACCTTGTGTTGGAGGACGCCGATATTGAAACGGCGGTGAAATTCTCGGTGATGGGCCGGATCTATAATAATGGTGAAACATGCGTGTCGGCCAAGCGGTTCGTGGTCACCGACAAGGTCTATGATGCCTTCGTGGACGCTTTCGTTGAACAGATGAAGCAGATCGAAATGGGTGATCCAATGGCTGATGGCGTCAAGCTGGGACCGCTTTCCAGTCAGGAACAGTTCGAGACGGTGCGCGATCAGGTCGATGAAAGCGTCAAGAACGGCGCCAAGGTGCTGTGCGGGGGCGAAGTGCCGGTTCGTACCGGGGCCTATTATCCGGCCACCGTGCTGGGCGATGTAACCCCTGGTATGCCGGCGTATGATGATGAAATCTTTGGTCCGGTGGCTGCCGTCATCCGCGCAAAGGATGATGAGGACGCGATGCGTATCGCCAATGACAGCCGTTACGGTTTGGGCGGTGGCATCTTTTGCCAAGATGAGGAACGTGCGCTGAAACTGGCAAGAGAGCACTTTGACACCGGCATGGTGCGGATCAATTCATTTGGTGCGGCTGATCCGAATATGCCGTTCGGTGGTGTCAAAGACTCAGGATACGGGCGCGAACACGGCGGCTTCGGTACGAAAGAGTTCGTCAACACCAAGGCGGTTTTCCTGCCCTAACTGGCGCAATGCGTTCAGGCGATTGGGGCGGGTCTGCCGCCCCTTTCCAATACTTCTCCTTAGTTCGCGACCTCGGCAGCCAGTTTTTTTCGTCTAGCCTTTGCCATTCGCGGTTTGCCGAACAAGTTCGGCAACATGGTGTATTACATCAATGGTCAGAGGTTTATTGATGAAGTCTTTTACGACCTCAAACGCCGCAGCCCTTTCATGATCATACGGGTCAAGCGAGGTGGTCAACATGACGATACAAACCTTGGCAAAGCTTGGTCCGAGCGCGGCGGTTGCGGCTTCGAGGAATTCAAACCCGTCCATTCGCGGCATGTTGATGTCCAGAAAAATCGCATCAACCGCCTGATCAGGGTTGGATTTAAGGTAGTCCAGCGCGTGATCGGCAGCCAGAAACCCCATGATCCGCCCCACGACACCTGAGCGTTCCATGATCCTCATGTACATCTTCTGATCAATCGCCTCATCGTCGATCAGCAGGGCCAGCTGGATGGGACTGTCGCTTTGCTGGTCTTTCATGCGATCATGCTCTTAGGCAAAAGCAGCGAAAACGCCGATCCTTTACCGGGGGTCGATGTCAGCGTAATTTCGCCCTGATGGTTCAAGGCGATATGCTGGCACATCGGCAAGCCAATCCCGGTGCCTTTGATTTCATCATGGCCATGGAGCCGTTGAAACAGCTTGAAGATACGCTCTTTGCTCTGCTCGGGTATGCCCATCCCATTGTCTTTTACAGTAATTTCTATGGTATCCCTATGCGCCTTGCCAATCTGGGCGATCTCAATATGCGGAGTGCGTTCCACGGGGCAGAATTTGATGGCATTGCTGATCAGGTTCTGGAAAAGGATTGTCATCTGTTCCCGCACGGCCTTGATCCGTGGCATAGGGCCGATTTCTATCTGCGCCCCGCGCGCATCAATGTCGGCCTTAAGGCTGCATACGGCACTCTGAACCGTGTCCCGAACCGAGACGGTCTCGAACTTCGGCTCCATTCCAATGATCCGCGTATAGTCGAGCACGTATTCGATCAGTGTCTGCATGCGTGCGACAGTCTGGCTGCACATGTCGAGCATTTCTTGTCCGTCGGCATCGATCCGCCCGTCTATATGGTGTTCAAATTCGCTCAGCAGCAGGCTCAGCGTGTTGGCCGGTGCCTTCATGTCGTGCGACACTGAATAGGCAAAGGACCGCAATTCTGCGTTGGCGGCCTCTGCGGCACGCCAGCCAGCCTTGGCGTTCTCTTCGGACTTTTTGACGGCGGTGATGTTGGTGTGCGCACCCAACATACGGATCGGCTTGCCCGTCTTGTCCCGGATCGCGAGACCACGACATCGGATCCATACGGTCGAGCCATCGGCGTGAAGGTAGCGCACCACCTGATCGTAGGGATGATCAGGGTCCGCGCAATGCGCCTCGAAATTCTTGAGCGCAACAGCCAGATCATCAGGAAAGATCAGGTGCTGCCATTCTGCCGGGTCGTGGCGCATCGTATCGGGATCCACGCCGAAGGTGCGCCAGAATTCCGGGCTCATCCACTCGTTGTCAACGTTTTCAAGGTCCCAGTACCAGACGCCGTCAAGCGACCCTTCCTGTAGGAATTTCCAGGTCGAAACGTCGTTTTGGATCAGTTTGTTAAGTTCTTGCTGAAGGTAATTCTCGGTTCCCACGTCGTGCGTGCCCCCCGCAAGGCAATCTGTCTCATTCACAATCCGCTGACCGTAGGCCAAACGAAGTAAACTTTTGGTTAACGGGTGCGCAGCTGACGCAACAGTCAAGCAGAATCATCTGTTGAAGCTGTCTGAGCCGCGCATGATGCTGCGGCCCACAGAGCTTGGGTGGTTGCAGCCCATATTCATGACCCAACCGTCCTGCCGATCAGCATTGCGGGGTAAAACGCGTAATTACGTACGCTGATCGTTGGTTAAAGGGTCGTCGCGTTTTGGGCCAGTGGGTGGTTGGCGCAATGCCCGGTTACGCCGCGCCAGCCGGCCAAGCAGATCAGCTTTCGCTCAGCGCGACTTTCATATCCTTGACCTGATAGATCACTTCGCCGTCCGCTTCGACGATGCCATCGGCCACGCCCATGGTCAGACGGCGCGTCTGGATCGCCTTGGTGAAATCGATCTTGTAGGTCAGCATCTTGCGATCAGGGCGCACCATGCCGGTCAGCTTTACCTCTCCCACGCCCAGTGCGTAACCGCGGCCCTGCCAACCACGCCAGCCAAGGTTGAAGCCGGTCAGTTGCCACAGGCCATCAAGACCAAGGCAGCCGGGCATGATTGGATTGCCGGGAAAATGACACTCAAAAAACCACAGGTCGGGGTTGATATCAAACTCAGCCGTGATGTGGCCCTTGCCATGTGCGCCACCATCCGCAGAGACGTCCGTGATCCGATCCATCATCAGCATCGGCGGTGCGGGCAACTGCGCATTTCCGGGGCCAAAAAGTTCGCCCCGTGCGCATTTCAGCAGATCGTCTTTGTCAAAGCTGTTGGGATAGTCGGCCATCGGGGTGCGCTCCTGCGGGGTATCTGGTTTTCGGAGCGGTCTACATGGGGTGAGGTTCTATCGCAAGGGGAGGGAGCGGACGTCACTGACCCGGCCAATGATTGCCTGCGGTGTCATGTGCGGATCAACACCTCGCCTTCAATCTCCATCGCAAAGCCCATGGGCAGCCCCGACACCCCGATGGCGGACCGCGCATGACGACCGATGTCTTGACCAAAGACATCCAGAATCAGGTCGCTGAAGCCGTTCACGACAAGATGCTGTTCAGAATACCCTGTGGCCGAAGTTACCATCCCGAATACGCGAACCCATCCAGTGATGCGGGCCAAGTCGCCAATCTCTGATTTGAGGTTGGCCAATACCGACAGCCCAACATCGCGTGCTTCCTGATACGCTTCTTCCGTCGTGAGGTCTGACCCGACAACGCCGAAAGGCCCTCCGATCCCGCCGTCCATGGTGCTCTTGGGATGACCCGAGAACATCACACGACCGCCGCGAGTATTCACAAACGTGAAGGGCAGATGCAGGCCTGCCGGTACCTGTGTCGGAGCGGGCAGTGTCAGTCCAAGACTTTTCAATCGTTCTTCTGGCGTAGGCATTCCTTGGTCCTCTTCCGCAGCGGGTCTAGTGGCATTGTGGTAGCACATCGCTGTTTCGCGATCACGTTCAGATCAGGTTTGGTGCTTTGGCAGAGCAAACTGGTTGCATCGGGGCAGGCGGCTACTCAGGCCCGCGCCGGGTTCTGAATCATTTCGTCAGCGAGGCTGCAAAACCGGGTACCTGCAGATTTGCATGGATATCTTGCAGCGGTGCCGGTTCTCTGAGGCGAGGTGTGTGGCTAAATCATCAGCAGGCAATTAGCGCCTGCGCTGACGGATGCGCGGTTTGAACACCCAAGGCTTGGCTTCGGGCAGATTACGTCAAACCCAGCACCACACGTGCGTTGATCCAAGAATATATTTTGTTCACACCACACTTTTGGAGGCCAATCCAATGAGCTTCGATCTCAAATCAAGAGCCCTCAATTTCTTTCGTGAAGGCATCGAGGAATACTACAGCGACGTCACCGACGTCACGGACGCCAACCTCAAAAGCAGCGAGATGGCGCATTACCCCAAGCATCTGATTTCGGGCTATAAAAAGGACTATGCCACGGTCGAGAAACTATATGACAAATGCGATGCCGCATTCGAAGAAATCGAGAAAAAGGACCTGACGACCAGCCGCGTCAAGAAAGCACAGGCGGCGATGGATGCGTTCAACACGTCGATCATGGTGCTGGAAGAAAGCAACGCAATGTTTTCGGCCCATAACAAGCACAAGACAGCCTCGCAGGCGGCAGGCATCTTGTTGCTGTTCGGGATGATTGTCAAAAGCCAGCAGGAGCAGGTCAAGAAATTGCTCGCAGACATCCCGAAGTTGGAAAAAGACCTCAAGAAGGCTAAGCGAGATGTGACCGGGGCCAAGGCTCAGCGCGCCGTCAATGTGGCGATCACCGGCGTTACCTCCGTGATGCCCGCGCTCAAGGGGGCGCAATTGGCGATTTTGGTTCTCGGTGCCGCCGCAACGCGTCTGGCTGCCGATGCGGCGCTTGGCCCGACCGGTCCCACGGCGGGGGCAGCGGCCAAGACGGCGGCCGGTGAATACGGCGGGGCGTTTGATCTGCTGGGCAAGGGCAGCGGCAAGCTGGTGTCCGCGGCAGGCGCGATTGACGCGCTTATCGCTGATGGCAAGGAGATCGGCACAGCCGAGAAGACACTGAAAAAGGTCAGGAAAAATCTGGCAGATACGCAAAAGCGCTACAAGAAGCTTGAGGCAGCCATGCGGACCTCTGACAAGACGGTCGATGCCACGGCGATCAAATACGAGAAAGCGACCAAGGCCGCCAGCGACGCGGCTTCGAAATTCAAGGCAGCCAAGCACCGTCGGGTTGATTTGAAGAAAGAACTGAAAGAATAGCCTCTTTCTGCATAAAGCGCGCTTACAACGGCCCCGGATCGGCTTCGACCGGGGCTTTTGGCTGCGGCAAACATGCACTCTAGTGCCACTTTTCCCTTTTGGAATTGAAAACCGTTCGCAAAGGCCCCTATATTAAAGGCAGCACGGTAACGGAGTGATCCATGACGCATACCCATGTTGAAAACGGCACACGCTGGCTGGAGCAGGCGGGTGTCCGTCCGACCCGGCAAAGGGTGACGCTGGCCAGTTTGCTGGTTGGGGATGGTCAACACCGGCACGTGACAGCCGAAAGCCTGTTCGAAGCGGCCAAGGGGCAAGGCGATGCAGTTTCGCTCGCCACCGTCTACAACACCCTGCGCGCGTTCTGCGAAGCCGGGCTGTTGCAGGAAGTGACAGTTGACGGCTCCAAAAGCTATTTTGATACGAACACGCATGATCACCCTCACTTCTTCTGGGAAGACGACGGAAGGCTGACCGACGCCCCGTCGGAACAGCTGGTCATCGCAGAATTGCCCGATGCTCCCGATGGTGCGGAAATTGCCAGTGTAGACGTCGTCATCCGCCTGCGCCGCAAAAGCGCCAAGGGCTGAGCCCAGTTTCGGGTCAATGCCACATCCGCTGATCTCTAAGGACGATATCGACACTTACCAGCGCGACGGTGTCGTGCTGGTCAAAGGGCTGTTCGCCGATCACGTGGACAAGCTGCGCGAAGGTATTGAGCGTAACATGGACCAGCCAGGTCCGTATGCCTCCAACAACGATAAAGCGGGTGAGACTGGCCGATTTTTTGACGACTACTGCAATTGGCAGCGCATACCGGAATTCGAAGAGGTGATCATGTCATCGGATGCCGCACAGGTCGGTGCCGAACTGATGGGCAGTCACTCAGCCCAGTTGTTCCATGATCATGTGCTGGTCAAGGAGCCGGGAACCTCGATGGCCACGCCGTGGCATCAGGACGGTCCCTATTACTTTGTTGATGGGCAGCAGACCGTCAGCTTCTGGTCGCCGCTTGATCCGGTAACTGATGCGACCTTGCGTTGCGTGGCGGGCTCTCATCTGTGGGAAAAGCCCGTATTGCCTACGCGCTGGGCCAAGGGTGACGCGTTTTTTGATCCCGCACCCTATATGCCCGTTCCCGACCCCGACGCCGAAGGCATGGACATCCGCGAATGGGAGATGGCACCGGGCGATGCGGTGGCGTTCAACTATGCCATTCTGCACGGCGCGCGCGGAAACACGGCCAATGCGCGGCGACGGGCGTTCTCGCTCAGGCTGGTGGGCGATGATGCGCGTTATGTTGAGCGGCCGGGACCGACATCGCCGCCGTTTCCTGGCCATGATATAGTTGCGGGCCAGAAACTGCGCGAAGACTGGTTTCCGGTCATCTGGCAAGGTTAAGCACGGCTGTCGGCCTGTCGCCATTTCGACAGTAATCAGTCCCGATCACTCAACCTGAATGCATAGACATTGTTGAGGTAACCTTTGTCATCGATCCGGAAATGGGTTTCGCCAACTTGCTCAAATCCTTGGGCAAGATAAAAGGCAATCGCCGGAGCGTTCTCGGCATTGGTCGCAAGCCAGACGGACGTCATGCCTTTATCCCGACAATACTGAAATGCGGCGTTCAGCAGACGTTTGCCTATTCCCTTGCCATGATGACGCGGCTGCACGTAAAGCGTCGAGATCTCCATGTCTGACCAGCCCTCTACCGGCGCTTTGCACCCTGATGAAACGCGGACAAACCCATCAATGCCTTCCTCGTTTTCGGACACCAGTATGAAATGTGCCGGATCAGACATCAGCGCTTCGATCTTGGCGGGCGTGAACTCTTGCAAAGCGTAATCAGCGAAGAATGCATTTACCCCACGCTTGAGGTACGTGCCGATCCACACTTCGATCAAAATCGCAGCGATGCTGGACGCATCTGACGTTTTTGGCGGCCGCAATGTCATGGTGGCTTGATCGCAGCTTTAACCGGTGGGTCAATAGGTTTTTTGAATTCCAGGCCCGATGCTTTCGTTCGATGTGAATTTCTTGATATCCCTGACTTCAGGGTTTTCAGAACCGGATGTTCAAGCCTTCGATATGCGCGACCGGGTCGGTGTCCGATACGGCAGTGCCGGTCAGTGCAAGGTAGGACAGGTCCATCATCGCGGCCAACGGAGAAATATCCGTGACCTGGGTCCCGTTCAGGCCAAGCTCTTTCATCTGGGTCAAAGAGGAGAGGGCTGAGAAATCTATAGCGGCGGTGCCTTGCATATTCAGGAATGTCAGGTTCGAGGCGTGGCGCAGTGGCGAAAGATCGGTAACGCCTTCTGACAAAAGGATCAGCTTCTTGAGGTCTGGCATGGCCGGGATGAAAGACAAATCACGCAGGCCGGAGGCTGATGTGGCAAGAAAGGTGAGCGTGGTCAGGTGGGAAAGTGCAGGGTGCGTTTGGCTTGTGGATGGCAAGACAAGACCTCACTGCCATTGCGGGCCGCGATGGGATATTTTTATGGTATGGGTTGTGCGCACACCGCCACAAACGGGCCGATAACATGCCATTGCTTTGGGACGATCTGAAGATACTTCTGGCTGCGGCACGCGGCGGATCGCTCTCACGTGCGGCAGTCATGCTCCAGATCGACCAGTCTACCGTCAGCCGTCGTTTGTCGGGCCTTGAGGCGGCACTGGATACGGTGCTGTTCAAGCGATCAAAGAATGGTTTGCAGATCACGGATGCAGGCGAACGTCTACTGCCGTTGGCGGAAGAGGTCGAACATGCGGCTGAGCAGTTCGTTGAAGGAGTGGCCGCAGGGCGTGCAAAAGGTCCTTCGGGTCTGGTCCGGATTCTGGGCAACGCGTGGATATTGAACCGGCTCTCTGAACGGATGCTCCCGGCGTTTCTGGCGCAATATCCTCTGGTTGACGTGCGCCTGCTGGCTCAAGTGCCGCAATCGCCGGCCCGCTCTGACGCGACGCTGTCGCTGTGGTTCGAGGCCCCGCCAAAGCACGGTGATATCTCTATGCGACTGGGCGAAGTGCCTTTCGCTCTTTATGCTCATAAGGATACTGACCCTGACGCCCTCGACTGGGTGTCCTTTTTCGATGAGGACGCGCCGGACCGGGCACCGGTACGGTACTGGAACAGGCACCGACGCACGGCGGACCGACTGCGTGTGACGGTGACAGATGCGGGATTAATCCTTGCTGCCATAAGAAGTGGTGCGGGGAAGGGGTTGTTGCCGATGTGCTTGGGCGAAAGCGATCCACAGTTGCGCACCATTGCCGGGCCCGAGCCTCAGCTGACGCGCACTCTGCATCTACACGTGCACCCGGATACGCTTCAGACCCAGCGGGTCAAGGCAGCGATCGCAACCTTGCAGGATACGTTCGAAGAGGTTTTCTTGTCCTGAGGAGGACGCCGAACTGCGAGTGCGCAATGGCATGAGCGATGCCAAACTGCTCCAAGAGGACGCCTTGCGGCGTCCTTTTGTCATTCCGTAGTGCTGTATAATAGTTAGTATCAAAGCGCCATTTATTCATTGCGCCGATCCTCCGTACTGGCGGCGATTTGTCTGTTGGCTTGGCCTGCGGGGATGCGCAGAATAACGTGGCCAAAAGAGGAACGGAGCCGATCATGAAGCTTGAACATCAGACAATGGATGTTGCCAACGACACAGAAGCCTATTTCAACCAATTCGGTAAACTGGCGCTGCTGATCGGAACCACCCCACAGTTTTCGCGGGTGCAAATGGACGTAGGCCTGTCAAAGACTCATGCTGCTTTGACAAACAATACCTACTGAATCTACGTCGATGCCGACGGCAAGCAGACCGCTGGCCTGATCTGGGCTTATTTGAATGATGAAAGCAAAGAGTTCTATTTCAAGTATGGGCTTTTGCCCAACATCGAAGCCTGGCGCAGCGGAGACCAACTGTTGTTGCTGAACGTCGTTGCGAATGGCGGGATGATCAAAGCGGTTTTCGAGGATTCGATGGAGAAACTTTTCAAGGATGAGAAGGAAGCCTTCATGATCCGCCCGTCGCCCAGTGGTCGGCGCCGTGTGGTGCGTATCACCCGTTCTGGGGCCGAACTGGTCGAGGTCCTTCCGGTGACGAAATCACAACAGGGTCAGGCCGATGAAGAGGGCACTATCCCGCTCGCCTGACGGGGTATGACGGTTCTTTTCAAAACCATTGCCCAGGTTCCATCAATCCAAGATCAAGCAACTGGCGCGAATGCCATTCGAATGGGGCCGAGTTGTGCCACTTGAAGGTGTCGATCTCGAATTTGCTGCCTGGATTTGTCTTCAGCGCCTTGGCGGTTCGGAATGAACAGATGGCGCCGGTGATATTGTGGTGCCACGGACAGGCGTAGGTATTGTATTCCTCATCGCTGAAAGTGTGGTCCCAGCGGATTTTCAATCCTTTTTTGGCGCGGAAAAGGGGGATCCGGTCGATCTTTCGGCGCACTATGGGCACGTGTTCCTCGTATCGCCAGCGCAACCCACCAAAGAAATCAAGCTGTCGTTCCTTGGGGTGGCTATGATTTTCGGCATCCGGGCGGGCCAGCGCGTAATATCCCGACCGGTCCATATGCGCGTTGTCCAAAGACACTGCATCAGGAAACTGGTGCAAATCGTCTGCATAAAGGTCGATCACATAGGCCAGCATTGCATCGCGCCGCTCTTCTGTGTGGAAGGCAAGCATCTCGATGATATTGCGCGTCTCACTGAACGGGAAAAAGAAATACTCCGCACTGTAGCAGTAATAGATCCACTGACCCGCCGCAGGCTCCATCAGCGCATTGATAGCCGTTTCTAGCGCCTGTTCCACATACATGTCGTAATCGACACGGATCACCGTTTCCTGGAGGTCACGCGGCAGATCAAAGACGGCAGGCATCAGCACGATGGTCGATTTGAATCCCATCTGCTGATGGTGGCGCAGGGTCGTCGCCACTTCGACATCATCCTCGACCAGAATGAGGGCGATAGGCCCCTTGGCCAATGCCGCCCGTTCGGCCGCGATCATCTCGGTCAGGCTGGAATACTGCATGGGCCCTCGCATGGATTTTTGTTTTTCCACAGAATCGGTTAAATCGCCGTGCATTGCAAGCTTCGGGGCCGCCTGATAGACGCCCCGGTGATCCTTTCAGACCCGGAAACCTGCCATGACCGCGCCCAAGAAGCTCTTTATCAAGACCTACGGCTGTCAAATGAACGTCTATGACAGTGAACGTATGGCCGAGGCCATGGGCGGACAGGGCTATGTTGAAACGTCCGATGCTGCAGATGCTGATATGATCCTGCTCAACACCTGCCATATTCGCGAGAAGGCTGCCGAAAAGGTCTATTCCGAATTGGGGCGGCTGAAAAAGCTGAAGGCAGACAAACCTGACCTGAAGATCGGCGTTGCGGGATGTGTTGCGCAAGCCGAAGGCGAAGAGATCATGCGCCGCCAGCCTGCTGTCGATCTTGTTGTCGGCCCGCAAAGCTATCACCGCCTGCCGGCGATGGAGGAGCGTCTGCGCGAAGGGAAAACCGCGCTCGACACGGATTTCCCTGAAGAGGACAAGTTCGAGCACCTCAAGGCCCGTCCCAAAGCAAAACGCGCGCCGGCCGCGTTTCTGACGGTTCAGGAAGGCTGCGACAAATTCTGTGCCTTCTGCGTGGTGCCCTACACCCGCGGGGCCGAGGTCAGCCGCCCGGCAACCCGCGTGCTGGACGAAGCGCGCGATCTGGTCGAGCGCGGTGTGCGCGAGATCACCCTGTTGGGGCAGAACGTCAATGCCTACCACGGGCAAGGAGATAAAGGGGATGTGACCCTCGCCGGCCTTATCCGTGAGCTTGCAAAAGTGGATGGTCTGGAACGCATTCGCTATACCACAAGCCACCCGAACGACATGGACGACGATCTGATCGCCGCTCATGGCGAGGTGCCTGAACTGATGCCGTATCTGCATTTGCCTGTCCAGTCCGGCTCGGACCACATCCTAAAACGGATGAACCGCAGCCACACGGCTGAAAGCTATCTACGCTTGATCGAACGGATCCGTGCCGCACGGCCGGACATTGTGATGTCCGGTGATTTCATCGTGGGTTTCCCCGAAGAAACGGACGCCGATTTCGAGGCCACAATGGAATTGGTGCGCGAGGTGAAATACGGCTACGCCTATTCCTTCAAGTATTCCACGCGCCCCGGTACTCCCGCAGCCGAGCGTCCCTTGGTTGACCCGCAGGTGGCCGACGACCGTTTGCAGCGCCTTCAGGCCCTGATCACGCAGCACCAGCAAGAGGTGCAGCAGAGCATGATTGGACGTGAAGTTTCGGTGCTGGTGGAGCGCGCAGGCCGCGAGGCCGGGCAAATGCTTGGCAAGTCGGAATACCTGCACGCGGTGCATATTGAGGCATCAGACGCGCAGGTCGGTGAGATAGCCAAAGTGAGAATCGTGGATTCCAAAACCAATTCCCTTGGCGCGCGGCATTGTTAAGCCTCGAAACAACCAAAAGGCGAGTCGTTGAATGATGCCGCTTTGCCACAATTCTGCCGCATTTCCATGTGTCTGCCGCGAAATTAAACACTAAATGTAGATTTCTGTGCTTCACAGGCTGCTAAATTTTACCTAACGTGGCGATATATCAAAGGCAGCTGTCTTCGGGACTGGGGCATGCCTTTCGTGGGGGCAGACAAAAGGAAAATGCTGTGGTGAACACAATCTCCAAAGCGATCCACGCGGTGGCGCGCTTGGCGCTTGCTGCGGTGATCGCGCTGACGACGATGATCGCGCCAACACCGTCGGACGCGCAAACGCGCTCTCAGCAGGGACGGGACAAGGGTATTTACACGCCAACCATCTGGGTGGACCCCGATGGCTGTGAGCACTGGGTGATGGATGACGGTTCCGAAGGTTACATGACACCGCACACCACCCGTCAGGGCATCCCGGTCTGCCGCCGGGGCAACGTTTGCGGCGTGATGAACACCGATCAGTTCTTTGCAACCGACAGCTACCGTATCCACAAGGCGGGCAAGGCGCGTCTGGCGGACTTCTTTCAGACCACTGGCGCTGTCAGCTACATCATTACAGGTCACACCGACAGCCGCGCCTCTGACGCCTACAACATGCGCCTGAGCTACAACCGTGCAAATGCGGTTGCCGCTATCGCTGCCGCCAATGGTGCGCGTGTCGCGGATATCCGCGGCTACGGAGAGCGCATGCCGGCTGCTGCCAACAATACTGCCGCCGGCATGGCCAAGAACCGCCGCGTCGAAATCATCTGCATTCGCTAAGGGGACGTCACGTGATCAAAGCAAAAATTCTTCTTGTCACGGCCTGCGCCTTTGGCCTGACCGCATGTGGCGATTTCGAAACACTGGGTGGGGGGTTCCCGTCGGATAAATCTGTCGACCGTGGCATCAACAGCCATCACCTGAGCACGTTGCAGGCGGGCATCTGGGTCGATCCGAACGGCTGTGATCACTGGATCATCGACGACGGTGTCGAGGGCTATCTCTCAGCAAGGCTGGACAAATATGGCAAGCCCGTCTGTTCGGGCGTGGGACCGCCAAAACATACCGTGGGCGACTTCAAAGGTGGCTCCAACATTTCGGACCCTAACTGATCTTGTCTGAGCATCTCAGCATATGCGGGCCGGAGTGTTTCACGCTCCGGCCCTTTTTGCGTCGCATGGGTGCATTTCGCCGCACAGCACCCTATCTCAATCTCATAGCCCGTAACACAAGGAGCCTCCCTTGCCCCCAAGCGATCTGATGACAGCCGCCCCCGTGGCTGACCCCGTTGTGCTTGAATTCCCAGACAACCGCCTGCTGATTGATCTCTGCGGCGCTTATGACGCGCATCTTGCCGCGATCGAAAAGGCGCTGGAAGTTCAGATCGTGCGGCGCGGAAATCAGGTCAGCATCATGGGTGATCCTGACGCAAGCACGCAGGCAGCATCGGTCCTGAACACGCTTTACGCCCGCCTTGAAGGGGGCCGCACGGTTGAACAGGCAGAAGTCGACAGCCTGCTGCGCATGGGCGGCTCGGACGTGGACACAGGCACCCGCGCCGGTGACCAGATTGAGATGAATATCGGCGAGACGGTGGAAATTCACACCCGCAAGAAACGGGTAGAGCCACGGACCGAAGCGCAAAAGGCCTACGTCAAATCGCTTTTTGACAACGAATTGGCCTTCGGTATCGGCCCGGCAGGTACCGGCAAAACCTACCTCGCCGTGGCTGTCGGCGTCAGCATGTTCATCGGCGGCCATGTAGACCGGATCATCCTTTCCCGCCCTGCCGTCGAGGCGGGCGAAAAGCTGGGCTACCTGCCCGGTGATATGAAGGACAAGGTCGATCCCTACATGCAGCCGCTTTATGATGCGCTGAACGACTTCTTGCCGGGCAAGCAACTGGCCAAACTGATCGAGGAAAAGCGCATCGAAATCGCGCCTCTGGCCTTTATGCGCGGCCGCACGCTGTCGAACGCGTTTGTCGTGCTGGACGAGGCGCAGAACGCTACGTCGATGCAGATGAAGATGTTTTTGACGCGTCTGGGCGAAGGCTCTCGGATGGTGATCACCGGCGACCGCACCCAGATTGACCTGCCGCGCGGTACGCAATCGGGTCTGGCAGACGCCGAGCGCTTGTTGAAAACGATCCCCAAGATCAGCTTTAATTACTTCACCTCGAAGGACGTCGTGCGCCACCCTCTGGTTGCCGCGATCATTGAGGCTTATGAGGCAGACAGCGGCCAAGCCTAGCCGCTTTCCCTTTTTGGCCCGATATCTCGCGGAGGTCCGGAGGCAGAGCCTCCGAAATGTACTGGTTGATGGACACGCTCGACATCTCAATTGAAGACCCGCGCTGGGAAATACTGGATTTGTCTGCGCTGGTGACACGTGCGGTCACTGCAACGCTCAATTATCTTGCCCTTGATCCCGACACTGCGGAGGTCAGTCTGCTTGGGTGCGACGATGCCCGCATTGCCGGTCTTAACGCTGATTTCCGGGGCAAGCCGACACCGACCAACATCTTGAGCTGGCCCAGCGAAGAGCGTGCGGCGATGAGCCCCGGCAGCAAACCTCTCCCGCCTGAGCCCGGCCCCGACGGTCTGACGGTACTTGGCGATATCGCCATCGCCTATGATACCTGCGCGGCCGAAGCAGCGGCCGCTGGCAAGCCCATCGCTGATCATGTGACGCATCTGATCGTGCACGGCACCCTGCATCTGTTGGGCTACGATCACGAGACTGAGCCGGATGCCGCCTTGATGGAGGGGCTTGAGCGCAAAATACTTGGCAATTTGGGTCTTGATGACCCATATAGGTGAGATCGGGCGAGATTATCGCCGCTTCACGTACACAGGACCAAATGGGCGACAAAGAAGGATCATCTGACGCGGCGCAACGCGCGCATCCGGATGAGGACATAGAACAGCAAGAGGACGCCGCATCCAAAACCGGCGGATTTTTCTCTCGCGTGATCGGGGCGCTCAGCCCCTCGGACACAGATCAGGACACGGATTTCACTCCACCGTCGGAGGATCGACTTAGCGCGCGCGGCATGATGAACCTGCGCCGCATGCGGGTCGATGACGTGGCGATTCCCAAGGCAGATATCGTGGCCGTGCCGGTGACTGCCGACATGGAGGAACTGGTCGCCGTCTTCAAGGACAGCGGTCTGACCCGCCTGCCAGTCTATGACGGCACGCTTGATACGCCCGTTGGTATGGCACACCTCAAAGACTTTGCCCTGCAATACGGGTTTAACGGCAAACCGAAAGAATTCGATCTCAAGGCGTTGTTGCGCCCGCTCTTGTTCGTCCCGCCATCGATGAGCATCGGAGTGCTGCTGACCAAGATGCAGGCCGAACGGCGGCACATGGCGCTGGTGATCGACGAATATGGCGGTGTTGATGGGCTTGTGACCATCGAAGACCTCATCGAACAGGTCATCGGTGAGATCGAGGATGAACACGATCAGGACGAAGACACCTTCTGGTCCGTGGAAAAACCCGGCACCTATCTTGCTCTTGCCAAAACCCCGCTCGAAGATTTCGAGGCCGAGATCGGTCATTCTCTGACCGATCACGACGATGTGGACGAAGAAGAAATCGACACGTTGGGCGGTCTGGTCTTCATGCTGTCGGGCCGCGTGCCGACGCGGGGCGAGGTGGTGTTGCACCCTGACGGGCCGGAATTCGAGGTGATCGATGCCGATCCCAGACGCATCAAGCGTCTGCGCGTGCGGACGACCGGGGCCAGTGGATGACACCACGCTTGGCGGGCTGGCGCCTGGCGGGGCTGGGGGGTGCGCTGGGCGTGCTGGCCGGCTTTGGGCAGGCACCTTATGACCAGCCGCTGATCCTGATGGCCGCCCTTGTCGGGGCGGTCTATGTATATCGCGGGGCAGAGACGGGCAGACAGGCTGCGCTTTTTGGCTGGGCGTTGGGGACCGGGTATTTTGCCCACGCCCTGCAGTGGATCGTCTCGCCCTTTCTGGTCGATGTGGCGCGGCACGGCTGGATGGCACCATTTGCAGTCGCATTTCTGTCCGCAGGTCTGGCGCTGTTCTGGGGGGCTGCTTTCTGGGCTGCGCGCCGGTTGGACGCGCATCGCGCGTGGCCGCTCATCCTTTGCCTCTCTTCAGCGGAACTGGTTCGGGCCTATGTCTTTACCGGCTTTCCCTGGGCCATGCCATCGCAGGCGTTGGTGGATAAGCTGGGTGGTCAGGCGCTTGCGTGGACTGGTCCCTATGCGCTGAACGCCGTTATGATCGCCATCGCTGTTGCCTTGGGTTTCGCCGCCCGTACGGGGCCGCAGCGGGTGATGCAATACGGCGTGATCCTGTTCGGCCTTGGTGCATTTGTTCTGCCGCCGATGGTGCCAGAGGCCGCAATGACGGATCATACGGTGCGGCTGGTCCAGCCGAACGCGGCGCAGCGGGATAAGTGGGATCCAGATAAAATTCCGGTCTTTTTTGACAGACAGCTTCAGTTCACGACGGCCCCGCCAGAGGACGGCAGCAAAGTCCCTGATCTGGTGTTGTGGTCCGAAACCGCAATTCCATGGCAGCTTGACTATGCGGGGACTGCCCTTGTTGAGATCGCGAAGGCGGGTGCAAATGCCACGGTGGCCTTGGGCTTGCAGCGGAGCGCGGCAGAGCGTTTCTACAATTCCATGGTCGTTCTAGATCAGGATGGCACGGTGGCGCAGGTCTATGACAAGCATCACCTTGTTCCCTTCGGCGAATACGTCCCTTTTGCGGATACTCTGAACAAGCTTGGGATCTTCGGATTGGCACAACGTATCCCGGCAGGCTATTCTTCGGGCGTCGGCGCAAAATTGCTGAACTTTGGCCCATTGGGCCGGGCGTTGCCGCTGATTTGCTACGAAGCGGTCTTTCCACATGATGTGAACGCCGCGCCGAAACGTCCTGATTTCCTGATCCAGATCACCAATGACGCGTGGTTTGGCAAAGGCGCGGGTCCCCGCCAGCATCTGGCACAGGCCCGGATGCGTGCAATTGAAAAGGGTCTGCCGCTTGCGCGGTCGGCCAACACTGGAATTTCGGCGATGATAGACCCATATGGTCGTATATTGGCATCGCTTCCGCTGAACACCGCGGGCTTTGTCGATGCGGCCCTGCCAAGGCCATTGCCACCCACGGTCTACAGCCGGACGGGCGATATGGCCTTTGCTGTCCTGTTGCTTTTGGGATTCGGCTTTGCCGTTATCAGGATTCGCCGTCATTCAGCGGGGTTTAACGATTGACCCCCTTAAATGCTCTGGGTAAGCCAGAGCGCATCGGTGCCACAACGGCTTCCTGACGTGGCACGTCATTTTTATTGGAGCAGATATGTCCCGACAGAACTACGTTTTCACCTCCGAGTCCGTCTCGGAAGGACACCCTGACAAGGTATGTGATCGCATCTCGGACGCGATCCTCGACACCTTCCTGAGCGAAGAACCGGAGGCGCGTGTCGCGGCAGAGACATTTGCCACCACTGACCGCGTGGTCATCGGTGGTGAGGTGGGCCTAAGCGATCAGGCCAAGCTTGCCGAATACATGGACAAGATCGAGGACATTGCGCGCGCCTGTATCAAGGATATCGGGTACGAGCAGGACAAGTTTCACCACGCGACCTGCGAGATCACGAACCTGCTGCACGAGCAGTCTGCGCATATTGCTCAAGGCGTAAACGCGGCCGAGAACAAGGATGAGGGCGCAGGCGATCAGGGCATCATGTTTGGCTATGCGACGGATGAAACCGAGCAATTGATGCCAGCGCCTATCCACTATGCCCATGCCATCCTGCGCCGTCTTGCAGAGGTCCGCAAGGATGGCACCGAACCCACGCTTCGGCCCGATGCCAAAAGCCAGCTTTCGGTGCGTTACGAGGGGGGCAAACCCGTTGGTGTATCCTCAATCGTCCTGTCCACTCAGCACGAAAGCGAAGATCAGACCAGTGATGACATCCGCGCCATCGTGGAACCTTACATCCGCGACGTACTGCCCGATGGCTGGATCGACAGCGACACCAAATGGCATGTGAACCCGACAGGCGTTTTCGTGATTGGCGGACCTGACGGCGATGCGGGCCTGACCGGGCGCAAGATTATCGTTGATACCTATGGTGGTGCCGCGCCGCACGGCGGGGGCGCCTTTTCGGGCAAAGACCCGACCAAGGTGGACCGCTCCGCCGCCTATGCGGCGCGCTATCTGGCCAAGAACGTGGTCGCGGCTGGCATGGCTAAAAAGTGCACCATCCAGCTGAGCTATGCGATCGGGGTGAGCGAGCCGCTGTCGATCTACTGCGATACCTTCGGCACCGGCGAGGTTGATGATGCAGAGGTCGAACTGGCGATCCGCAAGGTGATGAGCCTGACACCAAGGGGCATCCGCGAGCACCTTCAGTTGAACAAGCCAATTTATCAACGCACGGCAGCCTACGGTCACTTTGGCCGGGAACCGGACGAGGACGGTGGTTTCTCTTGGGAGAAGACAGATCTGGCCGACGCGCTCAGGTCAGCGGTCTGACACATGGTCTATGGCAGATCGGCAGCGCAATGGAGTGTCTCCCTCGCGCTGTTGATGTGTCTATTCTTCCCTGCTGATGCCCGGGCAGACCGTTTCACAGTCGCGGGTCAGCAGTTGGTCTATGACACTGTGACCCCGGTTGACGGAGAACAGCAGGACATCCGTGGCGATGATGTGGATGAGATGCGCAGCTTGCTGCGCGACCATCCGGAGGTGTCTGAGCTGGTGATACACTCAACCGGTGGCGGGCATTATGCGTCGATGGAATTGGCCGCGCTGGTCATAGACTTCGAACTGGACACGCATATCGCAGAGACCTGCGAAAGCTCTTGTGTGCCGGTTTTTCTGGGTGGTGCCAAACGCACGATGGCGCGTGGCGCGCGGATCGGCTTTCACCAGTTGTCGTGGGATGCAGAGGCGGTTCAGCAATACTATGACGACAACCGCGAACGCTACGAATGGGAGACCCCGTTCGAGTTTGCCGAATGGATGTATCAGGACACGCAGACCGAGACCTATAACAGGCTTGCCTATATGGTATCTCGCGGGGTCGATGCCGAATTTGCCATACGGACAATCCGCAAACCGGACACGACGCTCTGGTTCCCGTACCGCGCGGTGTTGATGGCCGCAGGGGTGCTGACAGAGTGAGGCAAAGTCATCTCACGCTAATGCGGCCGACGGCCAAAGGGCGAGGGAGGCTTGGAAGGTTTGCCCGAGGGTGCGGGTGCCTCAGTAACAAGCAGGTTGTGGACGAGTTCTGACATCAGTTCGGCCCCGTCTTCCCGTTCCATCTTGATCAGGTAGGCCCAAAGGGTCAGGCAGTTCTGTTCCAGCGCCTGGAGGTCTGGTGCATCCGCATTGTCGCGGCTGCTGCGCATGTCGCGAATCTGGCGCATCATTCGGCTGATCATCGGTTTGACGTCCCGTGCGCAATGGGCCGCACAGATCGACATCAGCTGCTCCACCTCATCAACCGGATAGTTCTGCTTGGACGTGGGGATCGGCGTGGCAACAGAGGCCAGTGCTTTTTTCACAGCTGCGGCAAATCTGCTTGGTGAAAGATCATCCTTGGTCAGATAGCCCGCGCAACCGAGGGCCTCAGCCTCTTGTGTGACACCTGCTTTGGCTTGACCGGATATCATCAGTGTCGCGGCATTGAGATTGCGAGAGTTCAGCCTGACCATGTGTAGCGCATCAAGACCGGTGCCATCGGGCAACATGTAATCCACAAGGATAAGGTGGAAGCTGACCTGTTCCAGATGCAGTGCGAATTCGTCCAGCGTTTTGGCGTTGCTGACGGCGCAGGGAAATTCGAGCCCGGAACAAAGCCGTGCCAGCCGATGCCGGTCAAATCGTTCATCATCGAGGATCAGCACGGGGACCGGCTGCCCCTTGCCGGACTTTCCCGACAAAAGAAGCGGTTTGGAGAGGGCAGCGGGCATTAAGGCATCCTGTTCTTGGGGTCTGGCACAGCTTAGCGCCAGCTTCTTAATCGCAACTTAATTCCGTGCCATTGCAGCGCCTGTGCCAGCGGGGTAAAGCCCCGGCCATGAACACACCGAACCGCCCCCGCCGCAATTTCTATGGACGCCTCAAAGGCAAGACCCTCAAGCAATCCCAAAGGGGCTATCTTGAGGAGGACCTGGCAGGCCTGTCGCCCGGCCCTGTGAGTTGGGAAGAGAACCCCGAACGCACACCGCTGGATCTGGACCAGCTCTTTGGGGGTAAGCCGGTCTGGCTTGAGGTCGGCTTTGGCGGAGGGGAGCACATGGTGCACCAGGCCGCACAGAACCCGGATGTCGGGATCATCGGCTGTGAGCCCTATATCAACGGTGTGGCGATGCTGCTGGGCAAGCTGCGCCGTGCGGGTGTTGAGAACGTGGCGGTGCATCCCGGCGATGCCCGTGATCTGATGGACGTGCTGCCGGAAGCATCGATTGACCGCGCCTTCCTGCTTTACCCCGATCCGTGGCCCAAGGCGCGGCATCACCGACGCCGCTTTGTGACCGAAGAACATCTGGTGCCGCTGGCGCGCGTGCTGAAACCCGGTGCGATTTTCAGGGTCGCCACGGATATCGAGGACTACGTGCGGCAGACGCTGGAAGAGGTGCCGCGCTTTGGTTTTGAGTGGTTGGCCGAACGGCCCGGAGACTGGCGCGAACCATGGGATGACTGGCTGTCCACGCGGTACGAACAAAAGGCGCTGCGCGAAGGGCGGGTGCCGCACTACCTGACCTTTAGGCGCGTGGAACCCGATTAAGCGGGCCGTTGCGAGCGCGATATTACCGATCTTTTCTGAGAGATCGGAATGTGAGTGTCTGGCAACACCACGCAGCAGTTCGGCCAAAAAGAGCGCCGTGCCTGTGCGCCTTGGCATGGACGGTGCCTTTCGGCTGGTCTAGAAGGCTGGTGAACGAAGTGAGGGCGCTAACATGTCGGGCCACGGTGATCCAATTCCAATGAAATCTGTGGCCTGTGGGCCGCTTACCGGGACTGCAGAAGTACCGGGCGACAAGTCGATCTCGCATCGGTCGTTGATCCTTGGTGCGATGTGCGTGGGCGAGACCACCATCGAGGGGTTGCTGGAAGGGCAGGACGTATTGGACACGGCCAAGGCGATGCGGGCCTTTGGTGCCGAGGTGACTAATCATGGTGGCGGGCGCTGGTCCGTGCAGGGTGTCGGTGTCGGCGGATTTGCCGAACCCGATCAGGTGATCGATTGCGGCAATTCAGGCACTGGTGTGCGGCTGATCATGGGGTCAATGGCGACCTCACCAATCACGGCGACCTTCACGGGTGATGCCAGCCTGAACGGCCGCCCCATGGCGCGGGTCACCGACCCCCTGGCGCTGTTTGGCTGTCAGGCGGTGGGGCGCAGCGGCGGGCGGCTGCCGATGACGCTGGTCGGTGCGCGCGAACCGGTGCCGGTGCGCTATACCGTGCCGGTGCCTTCGGCGCAGGTGAAATCGGCGGTGCTGCTGGCGGGCTTGAACGCGCCGGGCCAGACTGTCGTGATCGAGGCAGAGGCGACACGCGATCATACCGAACGCATGTTGGCCGGTTTTGGCGCAGAGATATCGGTGGAAGAGACTGAAGAAGGTCGGGTGATCACGCTTACCGGGCAACCGGAGCTGACGGCACAGCACATCGAAGTGCCGCGCGACCCGTCTTCGGCGGCGTTCCCGGTCTGTGCGGCACTGATCGTGCCGGGCTCCGACGTGCTGGTGCCGGGCATCGGTCTGAACCCGACGCGTGCGGGCCTGTTCACCATGCTCCGCGAAATGGGCGCGGACCTTGTGTACGAGAACGAGCGCGAGGAGGGGGGCGAGCCGGTGGCTGACTTGCGCGCACGGTTCTCTCCCGATCTGAAAGGTATTGAGGTGCCGCCAGAACGGGCCGCATCGATGATCGACGAATATCCCGTGCTATCGGTTGTCGCGTCTTACGCGAGCGGCCAGACCGTGATGCGCGGCGTCAAGGAACTGCGTGTCAAGGAAAGCGACCGCATCGATGCCATGGCGACGGGCTTGCGTGCGAACGGGATCGAGGTCGAAGACGGGCCCGACTGGTGGATCGTCACAGGCAAGGGCCACGGCAATGTGCCCGGTGGGGCAACCTGCGCCAGCCACCTTGATCACCGCATCGCAATGTCATTCCTGATCCTGGGCATGGCTGCGCAAAATCCGGTGCATGTGGATGATGGCGGACCGATCGCGACGTCCTTCCCGATTTTCGAACCTCTGATGCGCGATCTGGGCGCAGATGTCAGCCGCGAAGCAGGGTGAGCCGCCTTCTGCCCATACTGACAGCCCTGTCGGTTGGTCTGTTTGTCGCCCTTGGGCTGTTGACGAAGGGATGGCTTGAGCCATCGGGGCATTCTGTTTTCGATAGCTATCTCACTGGCTATTCGGCCGAAACCGCCCGCGCCTATCTGACGGCTTTGACGTCTGAGCAGACAGCGCTTTATCTGGGGCTGTTTCGCTGGCTCGACACGGTGTTTCCGATCATCCTGGCGCTGACCTTGGGCGGGTTCATCTGGACGCAGGCAAGTGGGGCCGCCAAGCCATTGCGAGTTCTGGCTGCGGTCTCGCCCGGTGTGTATCTGGTTTTTGATCTGTCGGAGAACGCTGCGGTCGCTTATCTGTTGTGGTCCGGGCCTGAGGTGGCAGAGGCTGCGATCAAGCAGGCCAGCACCTATACCATGGGCAAGTGGATTTCGCTGGGCCTTGCCGCGCTGGTATGTATTTGGGCATGGCGCATGGTCCCGAAGAATGAGGTAACCACATGAGTACGACGCGGGGATTCACCGTAGCCATCGATGGGCCAGCGGCGTCTGGCAAGGGCACGATTTCCAAAGCAGTTGCAGAACATTTTGGCTTTGCGCATCTGGATACCGGGCTGCTTTATCGTGCGGTCGGGGCCAAGGTCTTGCTTGGGATTGAACCGGTGGCGGCAGCACGGGCGCTGGTCCCCGAAGATCTGGACAGCGATGCCCTGCGCACGCCCGAAATCGCACAGGAGGCAAGCAAGGTTGCGGCATTGCCGGAGGTACGCGCGGCGCTGGTGGATTTTCAGCGCAGCTTTGCCGCGCGTGCAGGGGGGGCTGTGTTGGACGGGCGCGACATCGGCACGGTCATTTGTCCTGCGGCGCAGGTGAAGCTTTTCGTGATTGCGGATGCGGTGGTACGTGCGCGCCGGCGCTTTGCCGAATTGACGGAAAAGGGGATCCAGACAACTTTTGAGGATGTGCTGGCCGACGTGCATGCGCGGGATGAGCGGGACATGGGCCGCGTTGACGCCCCATTGCGCGCTGCCGACGATGCTGTGGAGATTGACACAACTGAGATGAAGATCGCGGACGCGGTTGCGGCCGCTGTGGCCCTGATCGAGGCCAAGCGGGATACCGGTACCTGATTGTCGGATGGCAAGAAAGCCAACCTTGGTAAACATCTGAAAGAAGCGGCGCCGCCCCGATGGGTGGGTCCTGTTCCTGTCCGGGTGTCCCCGGTGATGCGCGCGGTTCAGGTGTCCGGGATCGGACATTGGACCACTGATATGCCGCGACCGTCACATCGCGGGATTGGTTAACCGGGGCAGAGATGTAGACTTCATTCATTAAGGGAGCGTGAGAGGCGCGTCCGCTGCTCACCCAAAGGTGTGTCGCGTTTCAAAAGGTTTCAGAGTTAGTCTGAGGGCAAAGGAGTGCTGCCATGATCCGTATCCTCTTCGCCTTGTTGTTCCTTTTGCCTGTTGCTGCCTTATCGCAGGAGGCAGACAGGCCTCAATCCGAGGTCCCCCCCGCAGCAGAGCCGCCGATGACGATGGCGCGTCTGGGCAGTATAGTGCAGGCGTTGGACCCTGATGTAATAGCGCGTGGCCCCGCGCTTGAATTCACGCTTGAGGACATACCGGTCATCGTCATCGCGGACCCCCGCGCAGACCGCATGCGTGCCATGGTCCCGATCGCCAGTGCTGACGGATTGAAAGAAGCGGACCTGATGCGCTTGATGCAAGCCAATTTCGATGCTGCCCTTGATGCGCGGTATGCTGTGGCGCATGGCAAGCTTTGGGGGGTGTTTATTCATCCGTTGTCACCGCTGGAGAAGGATGAATTCCTTTCCGGGCTGGTGCAGACCATCACTGTCGCACGAACCTACGGGACGGGCTACACCGGAGGAGGTGCAGTCTTTGGCGGTGGAGACAGCAACAAGATTTACCGTGAGCTGTTGGAAAAGCTCCGCAAGAAGGGCGAACCTCTTTGATCTTTTGCGCCGTGCCGGAACTGGTGCTCTTGCTGGCGCGTTCTATGTCTGAACCAGCGGTCCCGTTTCACGGGGCCTGACCATTTAGAAAGGACGATCACCATGAAGACAGCAAAAGATTTCCTCGAAGAGGCCCACGCCGTTGTCCCCAAGATGGATGCAAAGGATGCCATTGCCAAACATGCAGAGGGCGAAGGCACATTTATCGACGTGCGCGACATCGCGTCGATCAAGGAAAGCGGTACAATCAAGGGCGCGCATCATGTGCCACGTGGCATGATCGAATTTCATGCCGATCCGAACATGGAAGGTTTCTATAATCCAATCTTTCAGAAAGACGCGCCGCTCTACCTGATCTGCGGTGCGGGCGGGCAGGCTGCTTTGTCGGGTAAGACGCTCAAGGATATGGGCTATACCAATGTGACAAACATCGGCGGCTTCCCCGGCTGGAAAGAAGCGGGCGGACCGACTGAGGAAATCTGAAGCGACAGTGTCGCGCATGCCGGTCAGCCCAGTTGATGTCTGTCCAAGGCAAGCGCGACACCCACGGTCGCCGCAAAGCCCCGAAATTGCGCTGGCCGCAGACGCTGCAAACGTGATGCAAATGACAATGAGAGCAAGCGTGTTGCTGCTTTGACTGGCTGGCAATGCGAAGCCAAGAGGCCGCGCAAAGGCGGAGTGCCGCCATTTAGGGGCATCGCAGCGCGAAGCCCTTGCAGCGTTGACCAAAGTGTCCTATACGCCCCCTGTCTAAAGGGCGGATACAAGCCTTGAGACGCAATCCTGAGCAGGGTCGGAGTCTTCCGGCCCTCTTTCTTTTGCGGATCAAGGGCCAACTAGCGGACCAATGCACACCCCAGACCGGCGGAGACAACCGCACGGCCAGAAACACATTGATAAGGATACGATACGCTACATGGCGAACATGATGGACGAGTTTGAAGCACTCCTTGAAGAAAGCTTCGAAATGGACACACCCGAAGAAGGGTCTGTTGTCAAAGGCAAGGTTATCGCGATCGAAGCGGGCCAGGCCATCATCGACGTAGGCTACAAGATGGAAGGCCGCGTCGAGTTGAAAGAATTTGCCGATCCGGGTGAAGCACCCAAGATCGAAGTCGGCGACGAAGTCGAAGTTTTCCTGCGTCAGGTTGAAAACTCCCGCGGTGAAGCTGTTATCTCTCGCGAGATGGCCCGTCGCGAAGAAGCATGGGACCGTCTGGAAAAAGCATACGCCGCAGAAGAGCGCGTCGAAGGTGCGATCTTTGGCCGTGTCAAAGGTGGTTTCACCGTGGACCTTGGCGGCGCTGTCGCGTTCCTGCCCGGCTCTCAGGTCGATGTACGCCCCGTGCGCGACGCTGGCCCGCTGATGGGTCTCAAGCAGCCGTTCCAAATCCTCAAGATGGACCGCCGCCGTGGCAACATCGTTGTGTCCCGTCGTGCGATCCTTGAAGAGAGCCGTGCCGAACAGCGTGCTGAAGTCATCGGTAACCTTACCGAAGGACAGACCGTTGACGGTGTGGTCAAGAACATCACCGAATACGGTGCGTTCGTTGATCTGGGCGGTGTCGACGGCCTGCTGCACGTCACAGACATGGCATGGCGCCGCGTGAACCACCCATCCGAGATCCTCTCTATCGGTGAGACGATCAAGGTGCAGGTCATCAAGATCAACAAAGAGACACACCGCATCAGCCTTGGCATGAAGCAGCTGCAGGAAGATCCATGGGATCTGGTGGCCGCGAAGTATCCGCTGGAATCAGTACACACAGGCCGCGTGACCAACATCACCGACTACGGTGCCTTTGTTGAGCTGGAGCCCGGTGTCGAAGGTCTGGTCCACGTCTCCGAGATGTCCTGGACCAAGAAGAACGTGCACCCCGGCAAGATCGTCTCCACCTCTCAGGAAGTGGAAGTCATGGTTCTGGAGATCGACGGTGCCAAGCGCCGCGTTTCCCTTGGCCTTAAGCAGACCATGCGCAACCCATGGGAAGTGTTCGCAGAAACACACCCCGAGGGCACGGAAGTCGAAGGCGAAGTCAAGAACATCACCGAATTCGGTCTGTTCGTGGGCCTGCCCGGCGACATCGACGGTATGGTGCACCTTTCCGACCTCAGCTGGGACCAGCGTGGCGAAGAAGCCATTCAGGACTACCGCAAAGGCGACGTCGTTCAGGCAGTTGTCTCCGAGGTTGACGTCGAGAAAGAGCGTATCTCGCTCTCCATCAAGGGCGTTGGCGGTGACAAGTTCGCCGAAGCCGTTGGCGGCGTGAAGCGTGGCTCCATCGTGACCGTGACCGTGACCTCCATCGAGGAAGGCGGCATCGAGGTGGAATACGAAGGCATGAAATCCTTCATCCGCCGCTCCGACCTTTCCCGTGACCGTGCCGAGCAGCGCCCAGAGCGTTTCTCTATCGGTGACAAGGTCGACGTGCGCATCACGAACGTGGACGCGAAAGCGCACCGTCTGGGCGTTTCCATCAAGGCGCGCGAAATCGCCGAAGAGAAGGAAGCGGTTCAGCAGTATGGCTCTTCTGACTCCGGTGCGTCTCTGGGCGATATCCTTGGTGCGGCGCTGAAGGGCGACGACGAGAAGTAAGCCTTGATTGGTTTGAAATTTGGAGGGCCCCGCGCATCAAGCGTGGGGCCCTTTTCGTTGCGAATCGGGTTACCCGCTTTTGCTGGCTTGGCGGAGGAATCTGCATCAGCCCCGAGGGCCGGCGAACAAACCTCCAAAAAAACACAGAAAAACAGCCACTTCTCGCATAAAAATCGGAAGCGGGGTGAAACCACTGACTTCCCGAATGCGAGGATTTTGCTATAGTTGGGTGTGCTCTACAGAAAAAAATGTCTCGCGGGGGGGATACCAAGATGATCCGGTCAGAACTCATCCAGAAAATTGCGGATGACAACCCACACCTCTACCAGCGGGATGTCGAGCGGATTGTGAACACCATCTTTGACGAGATTACCGGCGCTATGGCCAAGGGCAACCGGGTGGAGCTGCGCGGATTTGGCGCCTTTTCCGTCAAGAAGCGGGATGCAAGGGTAGGCCGGAACCCACGGACGGGTGAAACCGTTCATGTGGAAGAGAAGCACGTGCCGTTCTTTAAGACCGGCAAATTGCTTCGGGACAGGCTGAACGGGAAAAGCTGATGCGCTATGTTCGTTACCTTTGTATCGCCATTTTTGCGGTGGCGCTGATTTCGGTCGCTTTGGCGAACCGTGCGATGGTGACCCTGCAGGTGCTGCCGCAGGAGGTAGCGGGCTGGTTCGCAGTGAACCCTTCGGTGCAACTGCCGCTGTTTCTGGTGATCTTGGGCAGCATCGTCGCGGGTTTGCTGGTCGGTTTCATCTGGGAATGGATCCGCGAATACGGTGAGCGGGCCGAGAAAGCACGTCTGGCCCGCGAGACACGGCGTCTGGAACGCGAAGTGGCGCGCCTGAAGGGCGAGAAGCACAAGGGCAAAGACGAGGTCCTTGCGCTGCTTGACGAGGCCAGCTAAGCCACGCGCATGCCCTCTGACGTTAATGTAAAGATTTGCGGGGTCACACGCCCTCAGGACATCACTGCTGTGGTGGATGCTGGTGCGCGGTATATCGGATTGAACTTTTTTCCGAAATCTCCGCGCTATGTGACGCCTGAGAAGGCCGCTGAACTGGCTGCGCTGACACCTGAGGGGATCTGCAAGGTTGCGCTTGTCGTCAATCCTACCGACGCTGAATTGGACGCGCTGACCGCCGTGGTGCCGATCGACATGCTCCAGCTTCACGGCAGTGAGACGCCAGAGCGCGTGGCCGAGATCAAGGCGCGCTATGGCCTTCCTGTGATGAAGGCTGTGGGGGTGGGCGGACCAGAGGATCTGGCCGCATTGGATGCCTACGGTCGCGTGGCGGATCAGTTGTTGGTGGACACGAAGCCGCCAAAGGGCGCGGACCTGCCCGGCGGCAATGGGCTGGCCTTTGACTGGACACTCATTGCCGGGAGACGTTGGCCGGTGCCCTGGATGCTCGCGGGCGGTCTTACTTCCGAGACGGTGGCAGAGGCCATTCGCGTGACGGGGGCGCGGCAGGTGGACGTGTCATCTGCTGTCGAGTCTGCGCCTGGTGTGAAGGATGCGGCCTTGATCCAGGGTTTTTGCCGGGCAGCACTGCCCGATTGAGCGCGCGGGGCGCGCATTCGATTTTATTGATTTGGTTCCGCCAAATCGGATGGGGGGGTTTTGCACCCCCTCAAACTCCCCGGCAGAATTGTAGTAGAAAGATGAAGCTCAGATGGTCTGATCGTAGTCGCCAACGCCGGGTTCGGTGCGAATGACAGCATCAATGTCTTTGAAGATCGCGCGCAATTCATCCTCTGACGTTGGGCTTTCGCAGACCACAACAAGGTTGGGCGTGTTGGATGACGCCCGAACCAGACCCCAGCCGCCATTGTCGAGGATCACGCGCGCCCCGTTTACGGTGACAACCTCTTTGATAGCGCGGCCGGCGATCTTTTCACCGGCTTCGTGCTTGGCCACCAGCTTGTCCACAAGCCGGGCGAGGATGTCGTACTTTTCCTCGTCAGAGGCATAGGGGGACATGGTGGGTGTGGACCATGTCCGGGGCAACGCCTTGCGCAGGTCTGACATGGATTTATCCGGGTTGCGGTCCATCAGTTTGCAGATTTCCACGGCGACCCGCATGCCGCAGTCATAGCCCCGTCCGATGGGTTCAGCGAGGAAGTAGTGGCCTGATTTTTCGAACCCAGCCAGCGCGCCAATTTCCTTGACGCGGCGTTTCATGTGCGAATGGCCGGTCTTCCAGTAGTCTGCTTTGACGCCATGTTTCAGAAGCTCGGGATCGGAGGCGAAAAGGCCGGTGGATTTGACGTCGGCCACAAAGGTGGCGCCGGGGTAGAGTTTGGCCAGATCGCGGGCCATGATCACGCCCACCTTGTCGGCAAATATCTCTTCGCCCTCATCGTCCACCACGCCGCAGCGGTCGCCATCGCCATCAAACCCCAGTGCGAAATCCGCGCCGGAGGCTTTGACGCTCGCGCTCATGTCATGGAGCATCTCCATGGCTTCGGGATTGGGATTGTAATGCGGGAACGTGTAGTCGAGGCGGTTGTGGCTTTCGACAACCTCCACCCCAATGCGTTTGAAAAGTTCCGGCGCAAAAGCTGACGCGGTGCCGTTGCCGGTGGCGCAGACCACCTTGAGCTTGCGGGTCATCTTGAAGTCCCCCACGAGGTCATCGAGGTAAGCCTCGCGCACGCCATCGATGAACTCGTAGCCGCCGCCAGACAGCGGCTTGCCCAAGCCGTTCAGTACGATATCGCGCAGCTCCGCCATCTCATCGGGGCCGTGGGTAAGGGGGCGTTCGAAGCCCATCTTCACGCCGGTCCAGCCGTTCGGATTGTGGCTGGCGGTGACCATGGCAACCGCCGGGGCACCAAGGTGAAATTGCGCGAAATAGGCCATGGGGCTCAGGGCCGGGCCTATGTCCTTTACATGAATGCCAGCCTGCATCAGGCCGATGATCAAGGCATTCTTGATCGAAAGCGAATAGTCGCGGTAGTCGTTGCCGACGGCAATGACGGGTTCGATCCCGCGCTGCTGCATCTGTGTGCCAAGGCCGAGGCCAAGCGCGGTGATGCCGGGCAGGTTGATGTCATCGGGGTATTTCCAGCGTGCATCATATTCGCGGAAACCGGTAGGCGTGATCATCGCGTCGCGCAGGAATTCCCAGGTGTTCTGGGAAACGGAAGAAACGGGTTTGGTCACAGGTATCGCCTTTGGTCTTTAGAAGGTGAGGGGGTGTTCCTTGGCCAGCGCGTCGAACTTCATCAGCGTTGCGATGAGATCGGGCATCTGATCGAGGTAGATCATATTGGGGCCATCGCTGGGGGCGTTGTCCGGATCCTCATGGGTCTCGATAAAGACCGCCGCCACGCCGATGGCGACCGCCGCGCGTGCCATCACGGGGGCGAATTCACGCTGTCCGCCGGAAGACGTGCCTTGCCCGCCGGGCTGGGCGACGGAATGGGTGGCGTCCATCACCACCGGATAGCCCGTCTGTGCCATCTGGGGCAGGGCGCGCATGTCGGCCACGAGGGTATTGTAGCCGAAGGCGGTGCCGCGTTCGGTCAGCAGAATGCGTTTGTTGCCGGTGCTTTCGATCTTGTCGACGATATTGCCCATTTCCCAAGGGGCGAGCCACTGGCCTTTCTTGACGTTCACGACCTTGCCGGTTTCGCCTGCGGCCAGCAGGATGTCAGTCTGGCGGCACAAGAACGCAGGGATTTGCAGGATGTCGACGGCCTCGGCTGCGATGGCGCATTGGGCTTCGGTGTGGACGTCGGTCAGGACAGGCAGATCATTGGCCCTGGCTACCGATTGCAGCACTTTCAATCCTTCGTCGATCCCCAAACCGCGCGTGCCTGCAAGCGATGTGCGGTTGGCTTTGTCGTAGCTGGCCTTGAAGACGTATTGCGCCCCAACTGCCTTGCAGGCCTCTTTCATGCGGCCTGCGATCATCTGGGCGTGGTCTTCGCTTTCCAGCTGGCACGGCCCCGCAATCACTGTCAGCGGGCGGTCGTTTCCGATGATCACGTCACCGACTGTGACTTGGGTCATGAAGTTACCTGTTCTCTGAGGATCGATGCTGTCAGGGACAACATAAGGTAGATGCCTGCAAAGATAAGGAATGCCAAGATCGTGTTTTCAAACTTGCGTGGATATGTGGCCTCTTCGGGGGCCACGGGCTGTACGGCAACCGTCAGGTAGCGAACCTGACGGTTCGCCTCTGTACGGGCCTGTTCCATCGCGGTTTGTGCTGATTGCAGGACCATATCGGCGGCGGCCAGATCGGCTTGGGCCAGCTGCATCGTTACAGCCTTCTTCGCCAGCGAATTTTCGCCCTCCGTCGCGGTGTTCATCCGCTCCTTGAGCTTTGCAAGCTGGTCGTTCAGGCGGCGCACATCACCGCGTGCCCCGTCCACCTTGGCGCGGTTGGGGCGTGCGTTGTCGAGCAGTGCTGCCAGTTCCAGTTCCTTTTCGATCAGCAGCGTTTCGTAGTTGCTGATCTGACCCCGGATGGCAGCGATCTCGGCCTCTGGGTCGACGCCGTTCTCAACCTGAAGGCGGATCAGGGCCTCTTGTGCGTCGCGCCTTTTTTGTTGTGCTTTTTCAAATCCTTCAAGCGCGTCCCTCATTCCGTCTTCACGCTTTTGCTTGCTCAGGTCATTCACGCGCTGTTCGGCGTAATCAATGAGGCTTTCTGAGAAGGAAGCCGAGATATTCGGATCGGAGGCAATCACCTCAAGGCGGATCACACCTTCGGTAGGATCGTAGCCAATTTTCACATTCTTCTTGTAGATTTTATAGGCTTCTTCGTTTGTCGCATCTTCCGCCAGACGTTGAATCGGGTCGATGTCGGCCGTTGCAAAGTGGCTCTTGAATCCGACGTCCTGATCAAGGCGCAACATTGCGTCCTTGGATTGCAGATAGGCTTGTGTTGCGATGCTATCCGCAGAGTTGGCGAACTGTGTTGGCAGGATGTTGCCAAAGGGGCTGGTGCCGCCGCCGCCCTCGCTCTGAATGATCAGGAACTGGCTGTTGGTGGCGTACATGGGGGTGGCTAGGTTGTAGAAATAATACGCAGCCGCGAAAGTGGGCAGCATGACAAAGAACGCAAGCCGCACCATGAGCAAGCCAAGCTTGCGGCGGCGGCGGCTTGTGATGTCGCGCTGGATTTCCGAGATTTCGCGCTGGCGTCGTTCTGCCGGGTTCAGCTCTGTCGAGGGCAGGTTCATGCTGCCCGCAGGCACGGTCTGTGGCAATTGCACACGGCCGATCTGGGGCTGGTTGGCCGGCGGCGCGATCTGTTGATCACCCTCGTTCTGTGGAACAACCAGTTCAAGCATGTTGGAGCGCTGGAACGGGTCGATCCCCTTATCACGCAGCAAGCGTACCGCGTCGAAGTCGGACGTTGGTGCAAGGTTGTGCTTTTGTGCCACCCGACGCGCCATGCGCAGCTGTCGTCCGGTAAGACCCTCGTGGCGGATGGCGTCCATGTCGGTTTCGCCAACCACTTCCTTGGCCGAAGACACTTCGCCAGCCCGGACCGTCTGTTCTGGTGCAGCTTCAGGCTTTGGGTCTTTCGGCTTCGCAGCGGCGGGCTTGGTAGACTCAGACGGTACAGGACGCGGCGCTTGCGGCTTGGGCGTTTCTTTCGCAGCCGGCGCGCGCGCCTCTGAACTCTCAGCCGCGGCAGCGTTTGGGCTGGCGGATGTCGGCGTGCTCCGCTTGATGCGGAATTTTCTAGCCTTGGGTTTCGTAGTCATAGAGCTGTTTCGCTTCTTCCAAGGTGTCGAACATGATGAACTGGCCGTTCACAAGAACGGCCGCAGAGCGGGCAAATTTCTCAAGCACTTCAGGTTGGTGGGAGACGATGATGATCGTGGTCGTACGCAGGCGTTCCTGCAGGATTTCGCCCGCCTTGCGGTTGAATTCCACATCCGTAGTCGATGGCATGCCCTCGTCAATCAGGTACATGTCGAAATCAAGCGCCAGCATCAGTGCAAAGGAAAACCGCGCGCGCATTCCTGCGGAATAAGTGCCAAGCGGTTGATCGAAATATTCACCCAAATTGCACAGCCAGCGGCAGAAGCTTTCGACATAATCAGGGTCAAGGCCATAAAGTCGCGCGATGTACCGGGCGTTTTCCATGGCCGAGACCTTGCCAACCACGCCGCCCATAAAGCCCAGCGGAAAAGAGATGTTGCAGCTGCGCCGGATCTCGCCCTCGTCGGGTTTTTCCAGCCCTGCCATCATGTTGATCAGCGTTGTCTTGCCAGTGCCATTGGGAGCGAGAATGCCAAGAGAGCGACCCAAAGGCACGCGAAACGATGCCTTGTCAAGGATCACCTTATGCTGTGTCCCCGTCCAGAAGGACTTGGATACATTTTCGAATTCCAGCATGCCTGCTCCGGTTGCTGTTATGGTGTCGTCTGCCTCATCCTCTTGTGCCAGAGGTTCGGGGGCGGTCTACACCGCGACTTTGACGATATTATGGCTTATTTCTTTGCATAAGTACAACGGGCGTTTGCCCGTTGTACGCCGCGTTGGCAGTGGTGTGACCGTTTAGGCGACGGTTTGCCAGATCAGCCCGGCCGCAATCGCCCCTGCCAGGGCAAAGCCAAGGTAGGCGGCAAAGACGCGTGGTTTGACCAATGCCCAGACCGCAATGGCCGCCGGGATACAGCTGACGCCGCCTGCGATGACAAAGGACATCGCAGCCCCCTGGCTCATGCCTTGCTGCAACAGCGCATCAACCAGCGGCACGGCGGCGTAGCCGTTGAGGTAGGCAGGTGCGCCCACGATCGCGCCCAGCAGGATCGGCACAATGCCATCGCCGCCAAGCACACCGGCAATCATCTCGGCAGGGATATAACGCAGCATCAGCGCTTCGATCAGGTAGGCAAGGGTCAGCCATTTGGTGAGAAAAAGCGCATTGTCAAAAGCTGTCTTGCCAAATGTCTGGCGCCGCTCGGCAACCTGCCAGAACTTCCAGACCGGTGCGCCAGAGAAGGGTTTTTTCGCGGAACAACAACTGCCTACGGCAGGAGCCTCACGCAATGGATTCACAAAGACGGGCGTGTTTGCCGTAAGCATGACGGCGAAACCTCCCATCATGCCAATGCTGACTGCTGCAAGGGTTTTGGCAATCGCAAAGTCATAGCCCAGCGTACCCGAAGTGATTGCAAACATCGCGGGATCCATCAATGGAGAGGCCAGCCAGAAGGCCATCACAGCCCCCAAGGGCGCACCGACGGCCAGAAGGGCAGCGATGAAAGGGATGACCTCGCAAGAGCAGAACGGCGACAGTCCACCCAGCAGGGCTGCCATGACGATCATGCGCGCAGGATTACCCTCAAATGCCTTGGCAAGAAGGCTCTCGGCCCCGCTGGCCTTGAGGTAGGCAACGGCGAGCACCGCGAAGGCGATGAAGGGCGCGGTGTGACCAAGCGCTGTGGCGGTAAAGGCGATGGTTTCCCAAAGTGTGTCGGGGGCCAGCAGAGCCACAATGGCCAGTATGCCAAGGATGATCCCCCATGCACCGGGGTTCCAGCGCTGTTGAAAACGCGCGAGGGTTTGGGTTGTATCAGCCATGGTCGTGTTCCTTGCAGGGTGCGGGCGCATCGGCGCAGCATTCGGTAAGAAGAAAGTTCGAAAGCGCCTCGATCTCTTCGTAGGCGACAGCAGCGCAGATCGTGCTGCGCCCTTGGCGTTCCTGCTTCACTAGGCCCGTAGCGGTCAGCAGCTTGAGGTGATGGGTCAGCGTTGATCCTGTCACGCCAGTCCGTTCGCCAAGCGCCCCGATGGTCAGGCCGTCTGGTCCAGCACGCACAAGCGTTCGCAACACGGACAGGCGTTGTTCTGAGCCGAGAGCTGCGAAACTTGCTGCCGCAAGGGTGAGGGGCGGGATGTTTTGTGGTCTGTTTTTCATATTTCTAGAAATATCGAAATGATTGAGCTTTGCAAGTATTATTTCGATAAATGTCGAAATGAACGGTGCTAAGTCAGGAAAGCTGTGCTGATAATGCGAAAAAGACTGGCGCAGGGGGTTGGCGTTCTGGCTTCTTGCAGTAGGTCTTGGCCCATGAAAGACATCCGAGACGATCTGCGCGCCTGTACAATCTGTGCCGAGAAATTTGCGGCGACGGCAACGGCGCACCGGCCCAACCCGGTGGTGTGGTTTGCCCCCGGTGCACGGATATTGATTGCGTCTCAGGCCCCGGGACTGCGGGTGCATGAGGCGAATACGCCGTTCTGGGATGCCTCTGGCAAGCGGTTGCGTGACTGGTTGGGGGTGGATGAAGTTACCTTCTATGACAGATCGAAGGTGGCGATCATACCGATGGGCTTCTGCTTTCCGGGGTATGACGCAAAGGGCGGTGACCTTCCGCCGCCGCCCGTCTGCTGGAAGACTTGGCGACAGGCGGCGCTGGACATGGTGCCGGATGTGCGCCTGACCATCCTGATCGGTGGCTACGCGATGAAGTATCATTTGCCCGATTTCACCAAGGTCACGGAGGCGGTGGCAGGCTGGCGCGACCATCCGCCCGGCGTCTTTGCCTTGCCTCATCCGTCGTGGCGCAATACCGGGTGGCTGAAGAAGAACCCGTGGTTCGAGGCCGAGGTGCTGCCCCGGCTACGCGCAGCGGTAAGTGAGGTGCTGAATGACTGAACTGACCCCATTGGACGAAGCACACGCCGCGATGATGGCGGCAGAAGACGACGATGCCGCGCGCCTGCGATTTTACGAGCGGATCGCGGATGTAGAGCTGTTCCTGCTGCTGGAGGCAGAGCCGGACGACGATCAGGTGTCACCGGTTTTGCTGGATGCAGGTTACGTGCTTGTTTTTGACCGGTCCGAGCGGCTGGCTACCTATGTCGGGGAGCCTGCGCCCTACGTCGCTTTGTCCGGCAGGGCGGTTGCAGGAATGCTCGAAGGGCAGGACTTGGGAATGGCCGTCAACATTGGCGTCGCGCCGTCCGAGATACTTTTGCCTGCGGGAGCGGTCGCATGGCTCCGCGATACGCTGGCGAACGAGGCCGGGGAGGTTGAGGCGCGGATTGAACGGGTGTTGCCGCCAAAGGGGTTGCCCGAAACCCTGATCGCCGCGATTGACGCCAAGCTGGCGACCGCCACAGCGATGGCGGCGGGCGCCTATCTGGTAGCGGTGGAATACCATGGCGGTGGCCGCGGTCATCTGTTGGCGTTCATCGGGGCCATCCCGCGTGCACAAGACGCGCTGGTCCGCGCCGCATCCGAAGCGCTGACGTTTTCAGGTATCGAGGCAGGGGCGATGGATGTCGGATTCTTTGGTCCGGCTGATCCGACGGTAGAGAAACTGGCCAAGGTGGGCCTGCGATTTGATCTGCCGCAGGGGGAGGGGCTGCAACATACGCCGCGAATGCCACCCGCTTCCGACCCGTCAAAACCGCCGATCTTGAAATAATCGGTGGAATGGGGGGCACTTTTCTCACCACCCGCTCACGATGGCGGGAGGTCACGGTTTCGTGGCGTGTATGTCACCGGGGCTTTGCCTAGCTTTCCCTGGAACGCATACTCACCCCAAGGAGAGACCCCCATGAACCGCTTTACCCTCACCCTTGCCGCCGCCGCAACGGCCCTTACCCTCGCCGGTCAAACCTTTGCCGGGGAGCAGTACGTTGATGGCACGGGGTTCGCTGCCTCCGGCTATGACGTGGTCGCCTATTTTGATTTGCCACAGACGCCGCTGGGCACGGCCCAGCCTGCAGCTGTACCTGGCAAGGCGGATATTGTGGCTGAGTACAACGGGGCCAGGTTCGCGTTCTCGTCGGAAGCAAACCGTGACACATTTCTTGCGAACCCTGCGCAATACGCGCCGCAATACGACGGACACTGCGCTTACGGTGTGTCCAAAGGCGGGAAGGTCCCGGGCAATCCGAACCTGTGGCGGATCGTGGACGGCAAGCTGTATCTGAACATTACCAAGAACGTCGTGGGTTTCTGGGAAGAGGATATTCCCGGCAACATCAACAAGGCAGAGAACAACTGGGCCTCGCTGGATCCTGCCCCCAGCTCTGACCGGGCGATCCCGAAATTCACCTCCGCTGCACCTGTCAAATGACCGGTCCCTCCGACATTCCCCCGTCGGAGAAACCGTTCTCCCCGCCGCGCGCCGCGCGGCGGGGGTTTTTGTTATCGGGCCTTGCGGTGGCAGGGCTGGCAGCGCTGACCGCGGCGCAATGGTACAACATCGGCGCGGAGGTCTCAGACAGCGATCTGACAGCACCCGAAGCTTATGAGGCGGCTGCATCGGGTGAGATCATTTTGATCGATATCCGCAGGCCTGATGAATGGGCGCGCACCGGTGTGGGGCAGAACGCGCTGCCGATTGACATGCGCGCGCCGACTTTCATCGATAGTCTTCTGGCTGTCACGAATGGGCGCAGGGATGTGCCTGTCGCCTTGATCTGCGCGCGTGGCGTCCGGTCTGCGCGGCTTGCCCGCCGGTTGTCTGATGCTGGTTTTACCAGCATTCTTGATGTGCCCGAAGGGATGATGGGATCCGGTGCCGGGCCGGGGTGGCTTGATCGCGGTTTGCCTGTGGCAATGGTCGAATAGACCGCTGTACCCCGGCGAGACCTTTCAGTCGGTCTGGCGTGCGTTTTCTATTCGGCTGGTACGTTCACGGTTAGCTGCGCCTTGATTTGAGCCCGCGCCAGACGGGCGCGCATTACGATTTTCGGCTCACGCAAGGTATAGGGGCTGTTCATGGCAAGGCTGCGTGGTGCGCATTCGGCGATGTTAAGTGCGGACAGGGCAGAAAGCGGCACCGCCAACAGCAAACCTGCCGCGATTGGCAGCAGCCAGAGAGAGATGAGGCCGCCCACCAGACCGACCGTGAGCATCAGCCCCAGCACTGTCTCAAGCCAGTGAAACTTGATCAGCGTGATCAGTGGGTAGTGCTGCGCATCACGGCGTTGCGGCGACCACGGTTCGGAACGGGTGAAAGCCGCGTGTATCACCGCCTTGGTTTGCTGGATCATCATGATGGGCGCATAGGCGATGGACAACAAAACCTCAGTACCGAAGGCCGTCAGAAAGGCGCGATGGCCGCCAAAGATCCGGGAGGCGGCAGGCGTGGCCGAGATGATGGCCGCTCCGGCAATCTTGGGGGTTAGCAGCATGGCGTACATGATGATCAGGAAAACGGCGCTGTCGATATGGCTCATTGCCGGGGGCCAATCGGGGAAAAAAGGGTTTGCCTCGTTGAAATAGCGGATCACGTTGGTATCTGCGTCCTTGCCCAGCAGCGCCCAGATCACCAGTAGCAAGAACCATGCAGGCGACAGCAGATAGCTGACCGCACCGTGGAAGAGGTGAAAGCGCGAGACAGGGTGAAGCCCCTTGGTGCGCAAGAGTCGCAGGTGTTGCAGGTTGCCCCGGCACCAGCGCCGATCACGCAATGTGTAGTCAATCAGGGTCCCGGGGGTTTCTTCAAAGCTGCCTGTTACACGCGGCAGAAATCGCACGCCCCAGCCTGCGCGGCGCAGCAGGCCCGCCTCTACAAAGTCGTGGCTGAGGATCAGGTCGGCGCGGCCGCGGGTGGTCAGGTGCGGCAGCCCCGCGCATTGCGCGAAGGCACGGGTGCGGATGATCGCGTTATGCCCCCAATAGTTTCCTTCGGAGCGCGACCAGAGCGCGAGCCCCTCGGCCAGCAGCCAACCGTAGGCGATATTGGAGAATTGCTGAATCCGGGCGAAAAGGGTTTCGGCACCGATCAGCATCGGGAACGTTTGGATCAGACCGGCGTCAGGGTCAGAGGAGAGTTCCGAAGCCAGCCGCTCAATAGCGCGGCCTGACATCAGGCTGTCGGCATCAAGGATCACCATCGCCTCGTGGGCCGCCCCCCAGCCAGTGATCCAGTCAAGGATATTGCCAACCTTTTTGTCGGTATTTGCCTTGCGGCGGCGATAGTAAACAGGGAACGGGGCGGTAGCCGCAAGGCGCTGATAAGCCTGCCATTCCTGCGTCGCGATTGTTTCATCACGCGTGTCTGACAGGACAAAGAGCGTGTAGCGATGCGGCACCTTGTGTGCGGCCAGATCATCCAGCATCGCTGAAGCATTGCCAAAAACGTCCCAAGGCACTTCGTTGTAGATGGGCACAAGGAGGGCAACATCGAGGGGGATAATGCTTTGCGGTGAACGGCTGTCTGCTTGTTCCCGTGCCAACAAGCCTGCGATTGCGACACCGACAGTGCTGACAGATAACGTGACCCAAACAAAGGTTGCGCCGATCATCATCAGCAGCGCCCATTCCAGACCTGTCATCCCCGCCGCTGCGAGCCAACCATAAATGCCGTACATCAAGAGCGCGGTGCCAATCAGGGCAGGGGCAAAGGTAGCGATGCGCCAGATTGTCGGCCTTGCGGGTGTGCGTGCGCTTGCCCGTTTGGCCGGAGCAGCCCCCAGATCCTGTACCTGCATCTGCAGCGGTTCGCGGGGCGGCATGGAATTGAGCAGTGGGCTTGTGTCCAGCATCACGCGGTCCACCGGTATAGCCAGACTTCACTCAATGGCTCACCCCCCAGACGAAGCTGGGCGCGGAATTCGGCCAAGGTGGCGTCTTCGGGCATAAAGGTGAAGGCAAGGCGCGGACCGCCTGTTTCCGGGTTACGCTGAACGATTCCAGGCGTAACGGTGCCAGTGGAAGAACGGACGAGGGTTTCAATCGTGCTCAGGTCCTGCGGAACGCGGTCCGAGGCTGCGAAGTCAATGGCGATGATCTGCCCGCCTTCGGGACGTCCGCCCATAGCGGTGTTCAGGACCTTCACCGGTACATCTGCCGTTGCAGCCACGGGATCTGCGCCCCAGTGCAGTGTGTAAGTCATGCTATGTTCGGAACCGGCAAGGATCAGGTCCGATGGCCGCCAGTAGCTTACGATGTTGTCGTAGATCTCTAAGTCTGTGGGGATTTCTACAAGGGTGACAGCGCCCCGGCCCCAGTCTTCTCCCGGAGTTATCCACACGGCGGGGCGGTCATGATACAGCGCCTCAAGATCGTTGAAATCGGAGAAGCGGCGCTTGCGCTGGCAAAGTCCGAAGCCACGCGGGCCCATGTCGGAAAAGGCGCTGATCTGCAGGGTTTTCGGGTTTGCCAGTGGTCGCCAGATGACCTCGCCTGCACCGTTGTGCATCAGCAAGCCGTCACTGTCATGGACCGCCGGTCGAAAGTCCGAGAACCTGTCACGCATGGTGTCGTCAAAAAGGAACATTGATGTCAGTGGCGCGATGCCGACGTGGCTGATGTCCACGCGCGCAAAAAGTGTTGCTGCGACCTTCATCTCCAGCACGCTGCCGTGGGTGATCTCAAAACGATATGCGCCGCTGCAGGACGGGCTATCAAGAAGCGCGTGCAGTATGATGGTGTCACTGCCGGGCTGGGGCGTTTCAAGCCAGAAGGCGGTAAAGTCAGGAAATTCCTCTCCCATTGGATCGCCGGTTTTCAGTGCGAGACCACGCGCGGAAAGCCCATAGATTTCCCCGGTGCCGATGCCACGGAAGTAGCTGGCCCCCTGAAACACGGCATATTCCTGAAAGATGCCCTTTTTCTCTAGCTCAGCGCGCAGGCGCAGCCCGGAATAGCCCAGCGTACCGTCAATTTTAACGTCTGGAAATTTGTCCGTTGTGTCGAACACGGCCATGTCAAAGGCAATAGGACGCGCCGCCCCGTTATCCACCACGTACAGGGCAACGGGTTGCGGAAAGTAGAGGCCCGGAGGGAAAACATCTACGCGCTGGGGCACATCGCTGCCCTCCCAAAGCGCGTTGCGGCTGTCGAACCAGATCTTGCGATACTGGTCATATGTCAGATCGCGCCAACTCTGCGGAATGAGCGGGCGCGGCGCGAAGGGCTGCGTTGCCATCTCTTTCGCACGCCGGATCACTGTATCCGAGTTGAAGCCGCCGGTCTCGTCGCCAAGCTGCAAGCCCGACTCCTTGGCCCATGCGGCGGCAGGGACCAAGGCCAGTGAGGCGAGGGATTTGAGGACATCACGGCGGATCATGATGCGACCTTTGCCCGCCAGGGCTGTGACTTGAACCAGCCTGCTGCGTAAGCCACGCTGATGAGCACGCAGACACCGAATAGGTTGACCAAGATGGTTGTCGGCCAGTCGCGCCCGTAGATATCCATCAGGAAGCCCAGAAAACGGGCCGTAAACATAGAGACGACGAATACGGCGAGGCTTTGCTGACCGACTTTCAGGATCACCGCCAACAACCGCGACCAGCCGCGTGCCAGCGTGCCGTCACCGGACGCCAGCAGGTTTTTTCCCTTGTCGCCCGCCAAAACCCAGACGACGTAGGCAAGGCTCAGAAAATGAACGTAGCGCAAAATTCCGAAATCTGACTTGTCGATCAGCGGCTGATAGGCCGCGCGCCAGTCCCGGGCCCATTCGAACCCAAATTCACGTACGCCGATGCTGGACAGCGGAATGTTTGCCACCACCAACAGCACCGCAAACACCATCAGCGTGGGCGTCACCGGCGGCTTGGGCAACCAGCCACGCATAAAGGCGAAACCGGTGAAAAAGATCAGCTGCCAGCCGAAAGGATTGAAAAACCACGTGCGGTCTGTCCACGGCTCGGCCGGGAATTCAAGGTGCAGATGTCCTAGACCAAACCCAGCCAATAGCGCCGTCTGCCCCATCAGCCAAACACCGATCACAAACGCCGCCACAAGGCGCAGGTCAATCCGGGCCAAGGCCATAACGATTGGCATCATCAGCAGTACAATCATGTACATCGGCAGGATGTCGAAATAGTTGGGGACCCAGCGCAGCGTCATGAAACTGAGCAGCATACCCGGATTATCCCACTTGTCGCTTTCGACGAAAATCATCCAGAGATTGAGCTGCCCCCAGTAATTTCGTCCGATGATATCGAGATCGGTCAGAAAGACGCACAGTGCCAGCGTGGCAAAGAAAAGCCCCACATGCGCCCAATAGACCTGCCAGACGCGGAACAGCACGCGTGCCGTGCCTAGCAGCCAGCCTGAACGGGCAAAGGCACCGCCAAAGGCGATGGCAGAGGCCATGCCGGAGCAGAAAACGAAGATCTCTGTGGCGTCGGAAAAGCCCCAGCGTGCGGGGATCCAAAGCGTGAACTTGTTGCCGGGTGTATGCGCAAAAAGGATAATGAACATTGCGAGGCCACGGAAGAAATCCAGTCGCAGATCACGGATGCGCGTGCCAGACTGTTCGCCCAATGCTGTAACGGGGCGGGATTTCATCGTGGAGGCGGTATCAGCGAGGCTCATTTGGCAGTGGCCTATGACTTATTGCGCGGGGATGCGCCGCGCACGCGACAACTGGTCGAACCGGGTGGCGGCAAAGCGATCTTCTTTTCCTGCCCGCAGTGCCAGTCTTTCCAGCAAGACCTGTTCTGCTGCGTCGAAATGGCCCGCACGCAGGCCTGCGTCAATGGTCATGCGTTCAAATACATCCCGCTGGGCGTGGCTGCCGCCGATGGTCTGCATCTTTGGGCGGGCATCCGCCAGTTGGATAAAGGCGTCGCCGTATCGCCCTTCGGCAAAAGCATTTAGGCCGGCAAGCGCGGTGATGCCGGGGTCTGCGACACGTTCGGCCATATCGCCGGTTTGCTTGGCATCGCGGGCAAATCTGGTGGCCATTGCCTGTGCTGGCTCTCCCTTGCCTGCGCCCGCCAGCGCCAGTTGGTAGTGCAGGTCGGCGAAGACGAGACAGCCATCGTCGATCCGCGCTTCTGCCAATTGGCCCAGTTCGTCCCACCGGTTGCCTACATCGCGGCCTTCAAGCTCCAGTCGCATCAGCAGCGATGTTGCATTGGCGATATCGCGGTAGTCGTCGGTCTTGTCGGCACGGATCTGGCTGTCATAGAGGTCAAGGGCAATGTCCATTTCGCCCCGGTCCAGATGCAGCAGGGCCTTGTGCCACCAGACGTGGTAGCGAAAGTTGTTGGCACCGTCCCACGCGCTCTTGTGATCTTCAATCAACGCGATGCCTGCGCTTGGTTCTGCGCGCATGTCATGGACATGGGCCACCGCGTGCAGGCCCCATGCGTCGTCAGGCGCATAGGTCAGCCCGGCGCGACCGGCCAGTTCAGCCGCCGCATAATCCCCGGTTTCCTCAAGCGTGAAAGCGTGGCATCCCATGAGGTAGCCCCGCAGAGGGTGATCACAGGTATGGGCCGGCAGGACACGTTCGACCGACGCGCGCATGCCAGCGGCATCGCCAAGGATAAAGCGGATGGCGTGGCTGGCCTTGGCGGTGAGCGTGTCGGATGGAAGGTGATCCAGAATGCTTTCAAGCGCGCTGATCGCCCCTGTCGGGCTATCGGCCAGCCACGCGTCAAGCGCGTCGAGCCATCCCTCTTCACGCCTGGTCATCGCATTTTGCGCACGGGCAGCATGGGCGGCGGCACGGGCATCTTCAGCGACCTGCCACATCTCTGCCCTGCCCATCATCAGCGAAAACAATCCACGCGCGGCGTGACCCATGGCAAAACCCGGCTCAGCCTCAAGCACTTCGCCCAGATGCACAGGTGTCGCGGGCTTGTGGGCAAGGAAAGCCCGTATCATGGCGTTCCAGCTGTCAATTGACGCGTCATATTCCAGTGTCACAGGGGCATGGCATATGTCTGTTTTCATTGAGCGGCCCTTTCGAGGTCAGTCGTCCTGACATAAGGGGTACGCGGTTTGGACATTTCAAAGAACGACTTTGGCGCCCGTCACACGCCAACGTGAAGCGGCGCGCAGCTTTCGTGAGGATTTGTGACAAATACCGCGTGAAAATTCCGAAATGCAGGCTAAAATCCGCACAACGGGCTGAACTCAGGCGGACTTACTCGTCGAAATCTCTCGCGTCTGGCCCCCATGTTTCAAGCACTTCGCTCGTATCCTGCCCAAAGTGTGGCGGTGCACGGTCATACCGAACGGGGGTCGCAGAGAAGTTCAGCGGGTTGGCCAGCAGTTGGACCAGTCCCTTGTCAATGTTGGCGCGGGGTACGTCCACAACGGCATTGCGGGCGCGGGCCTGTTCCGAGGTCAGCGCCTCTTCAATGTTGTTAATCGGGCCGCAAGGGATCTTGGCGGCTTGAAGGGCTGTCAACAGATTGGCTTTTGTCATGGCTTTCATGGCCGGCAGAATATGGTCCATCAATGCCGCGCGGTTTTCGATCCGGCTAAGATTTGTGACAAAACGCGGATCGTTGGCCAGTTCCGGCAGGCCGATCACATCCGCATACCGCGCAAACTGCGCATCGTTTCCCACTGCCAGAAGGAAATGACCGTCGGCGCATGCGAAGGCGTCGTAAGGCACGATATTGGGGTGCGCATTGCCGCGTCGTTCGGGCAACTGGCCGGAGGTGAGGAAGTTGGTGCCCTCGTTAATCAGCCAGGCCATGGAGGCATCTACAAGGGCAAGGTCGATGTGTTGGCCTTCGCCGGTTTGGTCGCGATGGCGCAGCGCGGCAAGGATGCCGATGGTCGCGTACATCCCGCACATCACGTCAGCAATGCCGACGCCGACTTTCATCGGAGAACCGTCCGGATCTCCGGTGATCGACATGATCCCGCTGAACCCCTGAGCCATCAGGTCGTATCCGGGTTTGTCGCGGTTCGGGCCGGTCTGTCCGTAGCCCGAGATAGAGCAATAGATCAGTGACGGATGAGCGTTGAGTATGGTTGCGTGGTCAAGGCCATATTTCTTAAGCCCGTCAGGTTTGAAGTTTTCGATCACAATGTCAGCGCGGGCGGCAAGGTGGCGGACGATACGCTGGCCCTCTTCGGTGGCGATATCAACCGCGATGGAGCGTTTGTTGCGGTTGGCGGCCATGAAATAAGCCGACAGGTCGGTCGGGTTGCCCTCCTTGTCCCGCGCATAGTTTGGCCCCCAGCCGCGTGTATCATCACCGCCGCTCTTGGGGTTTTCAACTTTGATGACAGTGGCACCCATGTCGCCCAGAAGTTGCGTACAGGTCGGACCGGCAAGGATACGGCTGAGATCGAGGACAAAGAGGCCGTCCAATGCGCCTTTAGATGCGTCCATCATACGCCCCTCGTTCGATGATCGCGGCGATGACCGTGAACGTGTTGGCCGACATCGCTTTGTTAAGCGCTTTCTCCAGTTCGTCGCGGTTGCGGACGGTTGTGCCGGCACCGCCGAAAGCCACCCCCATGGCGGCAAAATTGTGCTGGGCGAAATCAACGCCATGGTTGGAAAGTTGTCGTTCGCGTTGTTTCTTTTCGATCAGCGCAAGCGAGGCATCCACAAACACCACAAAGATCGGGGCAAGGTCCAGCTCCGCTGCCGTCGCGAGTTCGCCCGCCACCATCAGGAAGCCTGCATCACCGGAGAACGAGATCACAGGACGATCCGGCGCGGCCAGTTTCGCGCCAATCGCCATGGGCACGGCGCAGCCCATCGTACAAAGAGCCGATGACTGCATCAGGTCACGGGGTGCGTAACATTCCCACATCTGGCTGAGCAGGATGCGATGTGCCCCGCTGTCGGCAGAAGCAAGCGTGTTTCGGGGCAGTACCTTGCGGCAGGTATCGATTATCGCGGCAGGGCCCCAAACTTCTTCAGAAGGGAAGGCTTTGGTGAGGGCAGTCTTGGCTGTGTCGATTTCGCCGTCGGTCCATGTGGCGTTGCCGTCCAACCCATCGCTGAGCGCGCCCAGTGTTGCCGCGCAGTCTGTGATGAAATTCAACGTGGACTGGTGCATATAGTGGTGATTGGGCGCGGCTGTGATGTCGATGACGTTTTGGGTGTCGGGGTGCCAGACGTCGCGCCAGCCGGGGCGCATTTCAACCGGATCGTAGCCCACACAGATGATCAGATCTGCCGATTGTACGAAAGGCACCAATGTCTTGTCCGCCAATGGTGAAAGGCCAGCGCCCCCCAGCGACAGCGCATGATCTTCGGGCAAAATGCCCTTGGCCTTGTACGTGGTGATGACGGGAACGTTGTGATCCTCGACAAATTCCATGATCGCGGTTTCGGCATGTTGGTTCAATGCATCGACACCAACAATCATGACAGGGCGGGTGGTGGTCTTGAGCCAGCCGCGTGCGATGGCCAGATCAGTGCCGCTGGGTACGGTCGGACTGGCTGGTTTGCGCGGTGGAGGGGCGTCTGCTGAAATCTGCGCGTCTGCGACCGTGATCGGCACATCGATGTGGACAGGGCCCATGCGGCCCTCGGTGGCGATGGTCACCGCCTTGTCTGCAATCACGTGGGCGGCATCAGCGGTAAGCGCAAATGTTGCCTTGGTAATCGGTCGGAAGACAGCCTGCTGATCAATGACCTGATGGGTGTAGGTCTGCACCTCGGCCGGATCCATACAGCCCGACAACACGATCAGTGGCACCTGATCCTGCAGCGCGTTGGCTACCGTGTTCACGCCGTTCAGGGTGCCGGGGCCAATGGTCCCAACGAGGATCGCAGGGGCGTGGTCACGATGATGGACGCCCTCGGCCATGAACCCAGCGGCATTTTCGTGCTTGGCAAGAATAAACCGGATGCCTGCTGCTTCCAGTGCATCGATCAAGGTCAGTACCTCGCCGCCGGGCATGCCAAAGGCGGTACGGCATCCGACAGCATAGAGGCGGCGGGCTAATGCATCTGCGGCGCGAATGGTCTGGGTCATGGGCGGGCCTTTCGGGAAATGTTGCCCAAGGGTGAAGCATGCGGGGCGGTCTTGTGCAACTCACTGTTCTGTTGGGAATGTTGCAAAGGGTGACAGTGTTCTGCAAAACATTGCGCAAATGTCTCTCAAGGAATTTAGCTGCGTGGGGCAAAAAACTATACCAAAGAAAAAGGCGACCCACCCGGATCGCCTTTCAAGAACTCTTATTCAGGAACGCGTCACCGCCGACGGTCGCGACGGGATGACATCGGTTGGAAGGCCACGCCAACATGCGCTTCGCAATAGGGCTTGCCCTGCTTGACTGGCAGGCCGCAGAACCAGAAATCCTCGGTCGCGGGGTCACCCACGGGCCATTTGCAGGTGCGTTCTGTCAATTCCATCAGGCCGATCTTCTTGGCCTTCTTTTCAACTTCGTTCACTTTCGCCAGCGCTTCAGGCGAAATCTCGTTCGCGGAAGGCTGCGGTGGCAGGGGCTGGCCTGCCGGAATAATCTGCTTGCGCGCGGGCAGGGTGGACTTGGGCGGAGCGGCCGCTTCGGTCTTCATCACCGGCTTTTCTGTTTTTGGTTCTGACTTTGGCTTGGCTTCGGCCTTGGGCGCCGCCTTGGCCTTGGGCTTGGTATCCGCCTTTGCCGCACCGCCGCTGGTGGCACGGTTGCTCAGCCCCAGACGGTGCACCTTGCCGATTACGGCGTTGCGGGTCACGCCGCCCAGCTCTTTGGCAATCTGGCTTGCCGACTGGCCTTCGCCCCACATTTTCTTCAGCGTCTCAACGCGGTCATCGGTCCAGGACATCGCAGGTCTCTCTTTGGTCAAAAAGCGGCCCCCTTGGACCGCCTTGTTCTGTTCAGTCCCCTATACTAAGCGTTCCGGGCCTGCGTGCAAGGGAGGAAGCGTCAAACCGAGGTGGTTGGACGCGGCGGCATCGGTTTGCGCAAGCGCGCCTCTCGGAAGGCAAGCAGTAGGGCGCCTGCAATGATGATGCCTGCACCGATCAGGGTAACAGCATCGGGCACCACGCGATAGAAGAGATTGTCGTATAGCGTTGCAAAAATGAGTGTACCATAGCTGAAAGGCGCGACAAAGCTGGCCTCTGCGCGCGCCATGCCGTTGACAAAGAACGCCTGCGCGACGCTCATGCAAAGCCCCACCGCGATCAGAAGGCCCCATTGCGCGGCGGTTGGCGGCTGCCAGAAGGCAATCACGGCCACGCTGGCGATGATCACGCCCATCGCATTGTTAAAAAGCAGGATTTGAAACGGGTTCTCGCGCTGACTGAGCTTTTTGATGAAAATCAGCTCCATTCCCATGATCATTGCCGCCCCCAGCGCAAGAAGCGCGGCAGGCTGGAAGCTTTCGGGCGTCGGCCGCAGCAGGATCAGAGCGCCGGCAAAGGCGAGTGCGGCGGCGAACCACCGAATGCGGCCCACGCTTTCCCCCAGAAGCGGGATGGCAAGGATCATCGCAAAGACCGGGTTCAGGAACGAAATCGCCGTTGCGTCGGCCAGTGGGATATAGGCGACGGAGGCAAACATCAGCGTCACGCCAGCCCAGCCGAAACTGGTGCGTGCGATATGCAATCGCCAATTGGGCCGGGTCAGCTTGGGCCGCAGGATGGATGCGGCAGTGGCTATGCCAATGAACGCGAAAAGAAACCTGCCATGACTGATCTGCAGCGGGTGAAGGGCAGGACCAAGCGCGTCACTGCCAAGGGCCTTCGCCAACAGGGTCGTCGCCGCAATGAACGCCGTCGCAGCGGCGATCAGCAGCGCGGCCAGGGCATTGTTGGGGGGCTTGGCCTGATACATACGGTCCTATGCGTCCAAAGCCGGCCCACCCACAAGGGACGATTTCAGGGCTATGCAAGCCTGCGCAATCCTCTTATGAGGGACGACATGATCACGACGACACATATCCTGTCCCGACGACGCCAAGGCTGATCCCTTTCGCGTGGCCTGCATGCCGCAGGTCTGATCCCGGTGCGCTGCACCTTTCCCAAACATACTTGACCACACGCGCCGCCCATGGCCTCTTGCGCCTTTAGCGGCCCATCAAAAGGATGATCCAGATGATCTCTTCCGTTCTGCCGACCTACAACCGTGCACCGTTAAGCTTTGTTTCCGGCGCAGGCTCCTGGCTGACCGAGGCGGACGGGCGACGCTTTCTGGACCTTGGCGCAGGCATCGCTGTGAACGCGCTGGGACATGCCCATCCCAAGCTTGTCGAGGCGTTGACCACGCAGGCCAATGCGCTGTGGCACACCTCGAACCTGTACCAGATCCCGCAACAGCAGGCGCTGGCGGACAAGCTGGTTGCCAACACGTTCGCAGACACGGTGTTCTTCACCAATTCCGGCACGGAAAGCTGTGAACTGGCCGTCAAGATGGCCCGCAAGTATTTCTATGACAAAGGTCAGCCTGAGCGGATCGAGATCATCACTTTCGACGGGTCGTTCCACGGCCGCTCCTCCGCGGGTATCGCGGCGGCAGGGTCCGAGAAAATGACAAAGGGCTTTGGCCCGTTGCTGCCCGGTTTCGTGCATCTGGGCTTTGGCGATCATGACGCGCTGAATGCGGCGATCAATGACAAGACCTGCGCCGTGCTGGTGGAGCCGGTACAGGGGGAGGGCGGTATTCGCGCTGTTCCAGACCAGTGTCTCAAGGGCCTGCGCGATCTGTGTGACGAACACGGCATCCTGATGATTCTGGATGAGGTGCAGTGCGGCGTGGGCCGAACGGGCAAGCTTTTTGCCCATGAATGGGCCGGTGTGACGCCTGATATCATGATGGTCGCCAAGGGTATCGGCGGGGGTTTCCCACTGGGTGCGGTGCTGGCGACGGAAGATGCGGCGTCAGGCATGACGGCGGGCACCCATGGATCAACCTATGGCGGCAATCCACTTGGGTGCGCGGTGGGCTGTGCGGTGATGGATATTGTCAGCGACCCGGATTTTCTGGCCGAGGTGAACCGCAAGGCAAGCCTGCTGCGCCAGAAACTGGAGGGGCTGGTTGCCGGTCACCCCGATGTTTTCGAGGCTGTGCGTGGTTCGGGGCTGATGCTGGGGCTGAAGTGCAAGGTCGCACCGGGTGATGTGGTCAATGCAGGCTACGCCCACGAGGTGATCACGGTGCCTGCTGCCGACAATGTGGTGCGTCTGCTGCCACCGCTGACCATCTCCGATGAGGAGATTGCCGAGGCCGTATCCAGACTGGACGCCGCGGCAGGCAGCCTGAGCGCTTCCTGATCCCTTTCGACCCGAAATTTCCGCAGCGGAGCTCCTGCTTGGCAGGGCCGCGCCAGACATTCAGAGACTTAGATGACACATTTTCTTGATATCCACACCACACCGCAGGACGACTTGCGGCACATCATCGACAATGCAATCAGCATGAAGAAATCCCGGGCGGGACGGCCCAAAGGGGCGCTTGATGAGGAGCAGCCCCTCAAGGACCATATGGTTGCGCTGATCTTTGAAAAACCATCGACCCGGACCCGCGTCAGCTTTGACGTAGGCGTGCGCCAGATGGGCGGGCAGACCATGGTTCTGTCAGGTGCGGACATGCAATTGGGCCATGGTGAAACCATCGCTGATACGGCCCGCGTGCTCAGCCGCTATGTCGACCTGATCATGATCCGCACGTTTGAAGAACAGACGCTGCTGGAAATGGCGGAGTACGCCAGCGTGCCGGTCATCAACGGGCTGACCAACGCCAGCCACCCTTGCCAGATCATGGCCGATGTTATGACCTTCGAAGAACATAGCGGGCCGATCAAGGGCAGGAAGGTCGTCTGGTCCGGTGACGGCAACAATGTCTTTGCAAGCTTTGCCCACGCGGCCAAGCAATTTGATTTTGACCTGACGTTTACAGGCCCGCCACCTTTGGACCCACATCCGGATCTGCAGGGCCTCTATTCGATCGAACGTAATCCGGATCTTGCTGTGCAGGGCGCCGATCTGGTGGTGACGGATACGTGGGTTTCCATGCACGACCCCCAATCTGCAAGGGAACGGCGCCACAATCAATTGCGCGGCTATCAGGTGAACGAGGCGCTCATGGCCAAGGCGAAGGAAGACGCGCTGTTCATGCATTGCCTTCCTGCCCACCGCGAGGATGAGGCGACAAGCGCGGTCATGGACGGGCCGCATTCGGTGATCTTCGATGAAGCCGAAAACCGGTTGCACGCGCAAAAGGCCATCATGCGGTACTGCCTTGGACGCTGATGCGGATCAACTGGATAGCGACCCGCATATCGTGGTAGCGGGTGCGGGGTCCATCGGCTGTTTTGTCGGGGGACTATTGGCAGCGGCAGGGCGCAATGTGACCCTGCTGGTGCGCCCGCGCATCGCCGCAGAGATCAGGGCGCATGGGCTGACGCTGACAGATCTGGACGGCATGGCCGTGCAGGTCCGAGCGGATGCCATCGGGCTGTCCGAAGACCCGGCTTGCATGGAAGAGGCAGATGTTGTTCTGGTCACGGTCAAGTCACGCAGCACAGATGCATTGGGTCGCGAGATCGCGCAATACGCGCCGCGCCATGCGCCGGTCGTCAGCCTACAAAACGGCGTGACCAATGCCGAGGTGTTGCGCAAGCGCCTGCCGGGGCGCGATGTGCGCGCCGGGATGGTCGCCTTCAACGTCGTGCCAATGGGGCAGGGGTGCTATCATCGCGCGGTAGAGGGCGACGTCGTGGTTGAGGCCGGACCGGGCGATCTGGCGGCCGTGATGCAGGCTCCCGGCTTGGAATGCGTGGAAAGCCGCGACATCGAAAGCGTGCAATGGGGTAAGTTCCTGATGAACCTTAACAATGCGCTGAACGCACTCAGCGGATTGCCATTGCAGGAACAGCTGAAAAATCGCGGGTGGCGCAGGCTGATGGCCGACCAGTGGGCCGAGGCGTATAGCGTGCTGAAAGCTTGCGGCATAAAGCCAAAGTCTTTCACACCTGTGCCGGTCGGTGCGCTGCCGTTGGTGTTGCGATTACCCAATGCGATCTTCCTGCGCCTCGCGTCGGCCATGCTAAAGATCGATCCGCAGGCGCGGGCGTCGATGTCCTATGACCTGATGGAGGGGCGGCCCACCGAGATTGATGCATTGCAGGGTATGGTCGTGCGAAAGGGCGCAGAAGCTGGCGTGCCTACGCCCATCAACGCGATGGTCGTGGACGTGATGAAGACCGCTGAGTTGGCGGAAGAGGGGCTGCCAAACTTGACGCCTGAGAGCCTGCGCGCAGAACTTTCGCAGAATCGACCATCCTAGCTCACAAGCGCGTTGAGGATCAGGAACACGACAGCTGACAGCAGCGCAGCCGCAGGTACCGTGATCACCCATGCCGCGACGATCGTCATGAAGTGGGATCGACGCACCAGTTTGCGGCGACGACGTTCCTCGTTGGCGATGGTTTTCACTTGGCCTGCGGTCACGCCCGGACGGCGCAGCCGCCGTTCCATATGCCATTCGCGGTAAAAGCCGACGCCAAACACCCCGCCCACTGCGATATGAGTGGAACTGACGGGCAATCCCAACCAGCTTGCCACGATCACGGTGATCGCTGCAGACAGTGCGACGCAATAGGCCCGCATCGGGTTCAGCTTGGTAATCTGACTGCCGACCATGCGGATCAACTTGGGACCAAAAAGGAACAGGCCAAATGAGATCCCGAAGGCACCGATGACCATGACCCATGTGGGGATCGCCACCTTCGCTTCGAACCCGCCGAATTCGGTTGCGTGGACAATGGCGGCAAGCGGCCCAACTGCATTCGCCACGTCATTGGCACCATGGGCAAAACTCAGCAAACCGGCGGAGAGGACGAGCGGTAGGCCGAACAGGATTTTGACGGATTTGTTGCGGTTTTCCATGCCTTCGGAGGCGCGTTTGATCAGCGGGGCTGATATGGCGTAAGCCATCGCTCCGATCGCCGACCCGATGATGAGGGCGGTCAACAGATCGATCTTGATGATCCGTTTGAGACCTTTGAGCGCCAGATAGGCTGCGAAAACCCCCGCCATGACGCCCACCAGTACAGGCACCCAGGTCCGTGCGGCGGCGATCTTGTCCTCCTGATACAGGATGCGGGCCTTGATGAAGGCCAGAAACAGCGCAGCGATTGCGCCGCCAAGGACCGGGGATATGACCCAGCTGGCGGCAATTAGACCCATGGATGGCCAGTTCACAGCGGTCAGACCAGCGGCGGCAATCCCGGCCCCCATCACGCCGCCAACAACCGAGTGGGTGGTCGAAACCGGTGCGCCCGCCCAAGTGGCAAGGTTGACCCAAAGTGCCGAAGAGATCAGGGCGGCCATCATCGCCCAGATGAAAATCTGCGTATCCGCGATGGAGGTCGGGTCAATGATCCCTTTCGAGATGGTCGAGACCACATCACCGCCTGCCAAGAGCGCGCCTGCACTTTCGCATACAGCAGCAATTGCGATGGCACCGCCCATGGTCAGCGCGTTCGCCCCGACCGCAGGTCCCATGTTGTTCGCGACATCGTTGGCGCCAATGTTCACGGCCATATAGGCCCCAAAGACCGCCGCCGCGACGACGACAAAACTGACCGGTGTCTGGCCAAAGAAAATGGCGGCCATGATACCCGCGATCACCATGAAGGCGAGCGCGATACCCGGTCCGACCAGTGGACGTGCCACGTAGGCTGTGGCCAGTTCTACCTGAGAAATGCGATTAAGATCGGTGTCCAGTGTCTTCCACTGGCTGCCTTGCGGTCCCTGTGCCATGCGTGCCCGGCTCCCCTGTCTTATCGCCCTTTCGGCACGGGTGGCATAAGGGGGGCGTCAATACAAGGCATGACAGCAGAGTTTCGCAGCCTGTGGGGCGGAAGGCTCAGAGCGCCTTGAGGATCTCTTTGAGATCAGGTTCGTCGACCAGATTGGCGGCTTCGCCAGGCGAGAACCATTGCCGCTCGCGTTCATCAACTTCAGGGTAGGATTTCTTAAGGTCGCGCACGCGGGTCATATAAACTTGGGTTTCAACGGGGACGCTCACGCCGTTATCAAGGCCCTTCGCGTATTCGTAGTACCCCATCGGCTCTTCTTCGATATCAGCCTTGCTGACGCCAGCCTCTTCCCACGCCTCCTGCAGGGCAGAGCCGGGTCCATCCTTGCCCTCAACAGGCCAGCCTTTGGGCAGAATCCAGCGTCCGGTATCCCGGCTGGTGATCAACAGGACCTTTTTCCCGTCTTCCGTGTTTTTATAACACAACGCGGCGACCTGCACGCGCTTGGGACGCTGAAGAATAGGCATAAGCATATCTGCCCATGCACGTTTGAGAACGTGGATCACTGAAAACTACCACTCAATTTTTCATTTTTATTAGCAACTTAACATAAACATACGTGATTCGTTTTTCAAGTGTATTAACCGAGTTCCTCTCGCTCTTGTGTTGTGGAGCCCCTGCACGCACTTTGGGGCCGATAAACAGGAGCAGATGAGCTATGACAAAAGGCGCAGACATCGGGGTTTATGGCCTTGGCACAATGGGCTCTGCCCTCGCGCTGAATTTTGCCGATAAAGGGTTTCACGTTGCTGTATCCAACCGCGAAGCTGATTGGATCAGCCGCTTTCTGCAGGACGCCGGACCCTTGTCAGAGCGTATGGTCGGTGAAGCGGAGTTGCGGGCCTTTGTGCAAGCCATCGCACGGCCCCGCAATATCCTCTTCATGATCCCATCTGGTGCACCGATGGATGCCATGATTGACGCGATCAGTCCGCTTCTGGAGGAAGGTGATACGCTTATTGACGGCGGCAACGCCGATTTCAACGCCACGCGCCGCAGGTCCCAAGCCTTCGAGGGAACGGGGCGCCATTTCGTTGGCTTGGGCGTATCGGGTAGCGAAGAGGGCGCGCGGCACGGCCCGTCGATGATGGTGGGCGGTACGGACCATTCCTGGACCGCGCTGCGCCCGATGGTCGAAGCGATTGCGGCGAAATTCGAGGGCGACCCATGCGTGGATCACCTGGGGCCGGACGGGGCAGGGCATTTCGTCAAGACGGTGCACAACGGCATCGAGTAAGCCGACATGCAGATGATAGCTGAGGTTTACGGAATGTTGCGGGACTCTGGTGGTAGGGCTGCACAGGATATCGGCGCGCTGTTTGAACATTGGCAGGACGGACCTCTCAGTTCCTACCTGATCGAGGTGTCGGCGGCGGCGCTGCAATCGGTTGACCCTCAAACAGGGCAGCCGATGGTGGACGTGATCCTTGATCAGGCCGGGCAAAAGGGTACAGGTCGCTGGACATTGATCGAAGCGCTGAAGATGGGGCAATCGGCAAGCACGATCGAGGCAGCGGTCGGCGCGCGCGGCTGGTCATCGGAGAAGACGGTGCGCGAGCTGGCAGAGCCACTGCTTGTGGAGGGGGCCATTGGTGCTGCACTGCCCACAGATGCTGACCTTGAGCAGGCGCTGCTTGCTGGCCGCATTCTGGCCCACGCGCAAGGCTTTCGGGTCTTGTCCGCTGCGTCAGAGGAATTTGATTGGTCGCTGGACCTTGCCCGTATTTCCGAGATCTGGAGGGCGGGCTGCATCATCCGCTCGGCCCTGCTGGACGATTTTGCGGATGCCTTCCGCGATGAATTGCCAGGTGGGCATTTGATCCTCGCACCAGCGATGCGCGCCCTTTTGGCGCAAAGCGTTCCAGCCCTGCGCCGCACCTTGGCGGCGGCGGTGTCTGCCGGGGTCGCGATGCCCGCGCTGTCCGCGTCTCTGGCCTGGTATGATACGATGCGCCGCGGTCGGGGGACGACGAACCTGATACAGGCGCAGCGTGATTTCTTTGGCGCACATGGGTTTGCGCGTGTGGATGCGGATGGATTGCATCACGGGGACTGGAACGCGCTTTAGGCGAACGGATCCTGCGGGTAGGTGACATGCGCAAGGTAAAGCCCCTGCGGCGGACAAACTGGGCCGCATGCGGAGCGATCCCGCGCTTCAAGCGCTGATTGCACATCCTGAGGTGACCACGAACCGGTGCCGACCCGTTCCAGCGTACCCACGAAACTGCGTACCTGGTTGTGCAAGAAAGACCGGGCACGGACGTCAAAGTGATATTCTGGCCCGCCAAGGGTTTCGACACGCGCCACGCTGAGGTGGTCGAGTGTCTTTACCGGGCTGTCCGCTTGGCAAATGGTTGAACGAAAGGTTGTAAAGTCATGTTTTCCTTGCAGAAAGCTGACGGCTTCGTTCATCGCTTCGAGATCAAGCTCATGCTTGATTTGCCAGACCAACCCGTCCTGATGTGTGGCAGGTGCGCGGCGGCTCAGGATGCGGAACAGATAGCGCCGCTCGCATGCAGAGAAACGCGCGTGGAAATCATCCGGGACTGCAGCACAGGCGGTGATTGCGACGGGCTGCGGCTTGAGGTGGTAATTCAGCGCCTCGGACAGACGGAAAGCGTCCCAATCCTGTTTCATGTCGCAATGTGCGACCTGTCCCAGCGCATGTACGCCGGCGTCGGTGCGACCCGCCGCGGCAATGGTATGGCCGCGCGGTTCCAGCTTGGCGAGTGCCGTCTCAACCGCACCCTGCACCGACGGCAGATCAGTCTGGCGTTGCCAGCCAACGAAGGGCGCGCCGTGGTATTCGATTTTCAGGGCATAACGGGGCATGAGCTGCGCCTTAGCGTGCGGCTTGGCGTCTGGCAATCCCTCAGCGCGGTCCCTATGTTAAGGGTCGGAACTTTTAGAGGCGGGCGCGGTTTTGGTCATCTCAAGTATTGCCGATGGCATCTGGCGTCAGGTTGAGGCGGTTCAGGACACCGTGTCCGAGACATTCTTTGAGCCGGTGATCCGGCTGGGGGTCACGGGCCTCGCGCGTTCCGGCAAGACAGTTTTCATCACATCGCTGGTGGCCAATATGCTGGACCGGGGGCGGATGCCGGGACTGGTGGCGGCTGCTGAAGGGCGGATAGAGGCGGCGTTTCTGCAGCCACAGCCAGACGATACCTTGCCGCGCTTCGAATACGAGGCGCATCTGGCCGCTTTGACCGGGCAAACGCCGCACTGGCCCGACAGTACACGCGCGATTTCCGAATTGCGGCTGTCATTAAGGGTGCGGCCCACGGGGCTGCTGTCAGGGTTGAAGGGGCCACGCACGATCCATCTGGATATCGTGGATTATCCGGGGGAATGGCTGCTGGATCTGGGGCTGATGGATCACAGCTACGAAGAGTGGTCGAAGGATACTTTGGCGCGTATCGCCAATAGAGATTCGGCACATGATTTCATGATGTTGACGCAGGAGGTTGATCCTACACTTGACCATGACGAGGTGCTCGCCCAGAAGCTTGCCAAACATTTCGCGAGCTACCTCAATCAAGCCCGCGCGGAAGGCTTCTCGGACTGTACGCCGGGGCGGTTCCTGTTGCCCGGCGATTTGGCAGGCTCGCCCGTGCTGACCTTCGCTCCGCTGCCGGTTGAGGGATATTCGCGCAGGGGTACGCTGCACCGGGAAATGTCGCGGCGCTTCGATGCGTACAAGGACCGTGTCGTCAAACCATTTTTCCGCGATCATTTTGCCCGTATCGACCGTCAGGTCGTGCTGATCGATGCTTTGGGCGCCATCCATCAAGGGCCGCAAGCCGTTGAAGACATGCGCCACGCAATGCAAGAAACATTGAGCGCGTTTCGGCCCGGCAGGAACTCCTTTTTGACAAATCTTCTTGGCGGAAAGCGGGTTGAGAAGATCCTGTTCGCCGCGACCAAGGCGGATCACCTGCACCACACCCAACACGGCAAGCTAAGCGCCATCATGGAGGCGCTGACCCGCGAGGCCCGCGACCGGGCGCAATACGCAGGTGCCGGTACTGCGGCAATGGCGATCGCTTCGCTGCGCGCGACGACCGAAGCCGTGATGGAGCATGAAGGCACACCGCTTAATGTGGTGCGTGGCACCTTGCTGGAAAGCGGCAAAGAGGCCGCGTTCTATCCCGGCGATTTGCCCGATGATCCGGCCCACCTGCTAAACCCCGCCCGTCAGGGGGCGGAAAAATGGCTGGATCAGGATTATCAGGTGATGCGGTTTGCGCCCGCGCCGCTGGTGCTGAAACCCGGTGATGGGCCGCCGCATATCCGGCTGGACCGCGCGGCGGAGTTTCTGTTCGGGGATCGGCTGTGATTGCCTTGCGCAGGGCACGCGCCACCGATGCGGGCGCAGTTGGTGCGATCCTGTCAGAGTTTGTGGATACCACCGACTGGATGCCGCGCATTCATACGCGCGCAGAAGACCTGGCACATGCAGGCGCGTTGATTGCGCGCGGCTGGGTGACCGTGGCCGAACTGGAAGGGGCAGTCGCTGGATTTGCCGCACAGGATGGCAAGGACCTTGACGCACTTTATGTCAGTGCTGCGATGCGTGGTCAGGGCATCGGGTCTCAGTTGTTGAACCGCATCAAAAGTGGGTGTGAAGTTATTGAATTATGGACATTTCAGGCCAACATGCTGGCGCAGAGCTTCTATCTGAAGCATGGCTTTATCGAACTCAGGCGCACCGATGGTGCGGACAATGACGAGCGGTTGCCCGACATCCGCTATCAATGGAAAAGAGAGGCAGCATAGATGGCCAAAGGTCCGGTTCTTTTCGATTTAGATACCGACGCCGACCCGCGTCCGCAGGTGGCCGACGCGCCGCCGGTGCCCGATCTCGTGCCAGCGCCACCGCAGGGTCAGGCGATGCAGATGGCGGCTCGTTTGGCGGCGCGCAAACCGTCGTTTCTGGGCCGTGCTTTCTGGTGGTTGGCGACGGCTTTGATCGGGGCCATTGTGTCAATCGCCGCCTGGACATTCGTGACTGATCTAATGGCGCGTTATCCGCTTTTGGGCTGGGGCATGACAGTTTTATTCGGGGCCTTTCTGCTGGTTTTGACGCTGTTGGCCTTGCGTGAGACGGCGGCGTTTGGCCGGTTGTCACGGTTGGACGGGTTGCGGCATGCGGCGGCGGAGGCGCTGGCGCAGGAGGATCTGGGGGCGGCACGGGACGTGACGGACCGGCTCGTGCGGCTGTACAAAGGGCGCGAGGACACCCGCTGGGGACGTGACCGGCTGGCGGATCTGCGCAAGGACCAGCTGGATGCGCTGGGTCTTTTGGGACTGGCGGAGGCGGAACTGCTGGGTCCGCTGGATCAGGCGGCCAGCCGCGAGGTTGAGGCGGCCGCGCGGCAGGTTGCGACGATAACTGCGCTTGTGCCGCTGGCGCTGGCGGATGTGGCGGCGGCACTGACCGCGAACTTGCGGATGATCCGCCGGGTGGCTGAAGTCTATGGCGGGCGGTCAGGTTTCTTTGGCTCTTGGCGTCTGACGCGCGCGGTGCTGAGCCATATGGTCGCGACAGGGGCGGTCGCTGTGGGCGATGACCTGTTGGAGCCGGTGCTGGGCGGGACGATTATAGGCAAGCTGAGCCGCCGTTTCGGCGAGGGCTTGGTGAATGGCGCCTTGACTGCTCGGGTCGGGGTTGCCGCGATGGAGGTGTGCCGCCCGCTGCCCTTTGCCACTGACAAACGCCCCAAGGTGAGGTCAATCATCAAGCGTGCCTTGGGTGGGTTGTTCGGTGGCCGCGATTGAGAGCAGCGGGTGCCGTGTCGCCGATACGAAGGTCTTGTAGCCTTTGGTCCGCCTGCCTATAAGCGCGGACATGATGCAGCGCAGCCTGATCATTATTCGAATTATTTCCCCGGCGCTCTGATCTGATGAGACGCCGGGCAAAGGTGTTTGAGCCCATCGCACCGTTTGAACCTGTATCCCGAAAATACCATCCGAAGGACGCCTGACATGTGCGCCGATACGCCTGAGACACTCGATTACAAAGACACACTGAACCTGCCGAAAACCGATTTCCCGATGCGTGCGGGATTGCCAAAGCGCGAGCCCGACTGGCTGGCGCGGTGGGAAAAGATCGGTGTTTATGACCGTTTGCGCGAGAAAGAAGGGCGGACGCCGTTCACGCTGCATGACGGGCCTCCTTATGCCAACGGGCATCTGCACATCGGGCATGCGCTGAACAAGACGATCAAGGACATGATCGTGCGCAGCCATCAGATGATGGGGTTCGATGCCCGTTATATCCCCGGCTGGGACTGTCACGGTCTGCCCATCGAATGGAAGATCGAAGAGCAATACCGCAAGAAGGGCAAGTCCAAGGACGACGTGCCGATCAATGAGTTCCGGGGCGAATGCCGGGCCTTTGCCGCGGAATGGGTCGATATCCAGCGTGAAGAGTTCAAGCGGCTGGGCGTGACCGGCAACTGGGCCGATCCGTACCTGACGATGGATTTCCACGCGGAGCGGGTGATTGCCGAGGAATTCATGAAGTTCCTGATGAACGGGACGCTCTACCAGGGCTCCAAGCCTGTCATGTGGTCGCCCATCGAGCAGACGGCGCTGGCCGAGGCGGAGGTGGAGTACCACGACAAAGAGAGCTTTACCGTCTGGGTGAAGTTCAAGGTTGTCGGCGGGGGCGATCTTGAAGGGGCCAAGGTCGTGATCTGGACCACGACGCCCTGGACAATGCCGTCAAACAAGGCTGTCGTGTACGGCGAAAACATCTCCTACGGGCTTTACGAGGTGACGGGGACGCCGGATGAATGCTGGGCGTCGGTTGGCGACCGCTATTTGTTGGCTGACAATCTGGCGGCGGATGTGTTTGGGCGTGCGCGGCTGGAAGAGGGCCAGTGGACACGCCTGCGGGACGTGACGGCGGATGAACTGGCGAGTCTGTCGCTCAAGCATCCGCTGGCCGGGGCTGAAGGGTCGAATGGTGAGTGGGACGATCTGCGCGACTTCCGCGCCGCCGATTTTGTGACCGATGACGAAGGCACCGGTTTCGTGCATTGTGCGCCGTCCCACGGGATGGAGGAATACGAGCTTTACCGTGATCTGGGCATGCTGTCCGAGGTCATCACCTACAACGTCACGGACGATGGCAGTTTCCGCAAGGACCTGCCGTTCTTTGGCGGCAAGTACATCTTGTCCCGCAAAGGCGGTGAAGGAGACGCAAATACCGCCGTAATTAACAAGCTGGTTGAAGTGGACGGTCTGCTGGCGCGTGGCAAGATCAAACACTCTTACCCGCATTCGTGGCGCTCCAAGGCGCCGGTGATCTATCGCAACACGCCGCAGTGGTTCGTGGCGATCGACCGCAAGATGAAGATCGGCGATGACGAATTCACCATCCGTGAACGTGCTTTGCGCGAAATCGACCTGGTCAACTGGACCCCGAAATCGGGCCGTAACCGGCTGCACTCGATGATGGAAGCCCGCCCTGACTGGGTGCTGAGCCGCCAGCGCGCCTGGGGCGTGCCGCTGACCTGCTTTACCAAGAAAGGGGCGCTGCCCACGGACGAGGATTTCCTGCTGCGCAATCCAGAGGTGAACGCGCGGGTTGTCGCGGCGTTCGAGGAAGAAGGCGCGGACTGCTGGTACGAGGAGGGCGCGAAGGAACGGTTCCTGAGCGGGATCGTGGACCCGGAGGCCTATGATCAGGTCACGGACATTCTGGATGTTTGGTTCGATTCCGGATCGACCCACGCCTTTACTCTGCGCGACCGGCCCGACGGGACCGAGGACGGCATCGCTGACGTTTACATGGAAGGCACGGATCAGCACCGTGGCTGGTTCCATTCGTCGCTGCTGCAATCGGTTGGCACGACCGGTCATGCGCCGTACCGCAACGTGGTGACGCATGGCTTTACCTTGGATGCCAAGGGGCTGAAGATGTCGAAGTCCATCGGCAACACCATCGTGCCCGAGAAAATCGTTCAGCAATACGGCGCTGACATTCTGCGGCTTTGGGTGGCGCAGACCGATTATACGGCTGACCAGCGGATCGGGGACGAGATCCTGAAAGGCGTGGCGGACAGCTACCGTCGGCTGCGCAACACCATGCGCTATATGCTGGGTGCCTTGAGCGACTTTACCGAGGCGGACCGGGTGGAACCGGCGGATATGCCGGAGCTGGAGCGCTGGGTGCTGCACCGGGTCGCGGAGCTGGATAAGGTCGTGCGCGATGGTTACACCCGGTTTGATTTCCAGGGTGTGTTCCAGGCGGTCTTTACCTTTGCGACTGTGGACCTCTCGGCGTTCTACTTCGACATCCGCAAGGACGCGCTTTATTGCGATGGCAATACGCTACGGCGTCGCGCGGCGCGTACGGTGCTGGATATCCTGTTCCATCGGCTGACCACATGGCTCGCCCCGGCGCTGGTTTTCACAATGGAAGAGGTCTGGCTTGAGCGCTTCCCCGGCGAGGACAGCTCGGTGCATCTGGTGGATATGCCTGAAACGCCAGGCGCCTGGCTTGACGCAAATCTGGCGGCGAAATGGGCCATGGTCCGGGCGGCGCGGCGCGTTGTAACCTCAGCGCTGGAAGTGCAGCGGGTCGAGAAGGTTATCGGTGCATCGCTTGAGGCCGCTCCGATCGTATATGTGGCGGATGCGGATCAGCGCGCAGCGTTGGAGTCGGTGTCTTTTGAGGATGTAAGCATCACGTCGGACATCACCGTTTCCGGCGATCCCGCGCCAGAAGACGCCTTCCGCATGCCTGAGATCGATGGCGTCGCGGTGACCTTTGTGAAGGCGTCGGGCGAGAAATGCGCGCGTTGCTGGAAGGTGCTGCCAGATGTCGGCACGCATGCCCATCCCGGTGTCTGCAATCGCTGCGATGAAGCTGTATCGGAAATCGGTTGAGGCGGAAATCAACGCACAAGTGAGTGCACGGGGGGCGGGAAAGACAGTCCGCCCCTTGCCTGTGCCGGTTTGTTGATTGTCGCGGGCACCTTTGGCGCAGGTTTCGGATTGAGAGCCGCGCCCCGTGGGTGCATCCTAAGTCCATGAAGCGACGTTCCGTACATACGCAGTTTGGCGATCTGACCCTGACCGAAGAGGACGGAGCGATTGTATCGCTTGATTGGTTTTGGTCTGACCGGCAGGACGATTCCGCGTTGCTGGATGAAGCGGCGGCGCAACTGGCGGCCTATGCGGCCGCAGAGCGGGAGGATTTCGATCTGCCGTTACGCGTGAAGGGATCGGAATTCCAGCGCGATGTCTGCGCGGCGATGTCTGCGATCCCTTTCGGCTATACCCGCACCTATGGTGAGATCGCATCGGACCTTGGCGTGCCAGCGCAGGCTGTAGGGCAGGCTTGTGGTGGCAATCCTATTCCGGTCATCATTCCTTGCCACCGGGTGATGGGGGCCAAGGGGCTTACGGGATTTTCTGGACGTGGCGGGGTCGAGACCAAAGTTGCGCTTTTGCGCCATGAGCGCGCGGCAGGACTGCTGATCTAGTCCTTGGGTTCGGTGAGTTGCTGGACCGCGCCCGCAGTCACCAGATAGAGTGACGACAAGATCAGACCCCAATGTGCCCAGCTTTTAGGATGGAAATCGACCCACGCGGCCCATCCCGCAAAAAAGGTCCATGCCAACGCCATCGGCAAGGTGATCATACGCCACCGTTCCGTGCGCACGGGGTGAACGAATTTGACCGGTACGAACATCGCGATTGCCAGCAGGGTGACAATGATCAGGCAAATCCACCACGCAGGCTCAAGCGCGAAAAGCACAAGTACCAGCATGTTCCAGCATCCGGGAAAGCCCGAAAAGGAATTGTCCTTTGTTTTCATGCGTGTGTCAGCAAAGTACATGGCCGAGGTGAAGGTGATGATGATGATCATGACCCAACCGCTCCATCCGTCCATCAGGCCCGATTTGAATAGCGCGAAGGCGGGGATGAACACATAGGTCAGATAGTCAATGATCAGATCCAGAAGAACCCCATCGAATTCAGGTGCATTGACCTTGACGTGATAGCGGCGCGCCAGCGGTCCGTCGATGCCATCGACAAAGAACGCCACAACCAACCAAAGGAACATCAGATCCCATTTGCCGTCCACGGCCGCAAGCATCGCCAGCATGGCAAAGACCGCGCCCGTGGCTGTGAAAAGATGGACGAGGAGGGCGCGCGTATGGATCGACATGGGAATGTGTCTCGCAAATTGGGGGGGGCTAGGAAAGGATAAACGGCAGTGGCCGAATGACATAATTGCGAATTGGGGTGATTACCTGATTTCTCTGACGCGGCGTCAGTTGTAGCCTTGGGCTTGTATTTTATCATTTACTCACCCTCACAAGGGAAAGGTTTTTATTATGCCAGGACCCGCAGCCGCCTTGGGCGTCTACGCCGACATTATCGGCATCTATTCGTTTCTTGACGATCAAAGAGACGAGATTACGCTGAATTTCAGGCTCAACCAGATCCAGGATGCGCTTAGCGATCTCAATTCGCTCTCGACCGCGACGGTGAATGGGGACATTGCCCAATCGCTTGGCGGGGCCTCGACCGCGCTTGATCAGTTGACACAATACCGGAATTCGGAAAGCGCCGAAGACCGGGCTGCCTTTGCCACAACGGCGGTGCTGGAGGCGACGGACACGCTGAGCGAGCTGATTTTCATCGTCAGCGCGCAGAAGGGTCTGGCGAGTGCGGAATCGCTGGCCTACATGGTTGGCGCATTGCAATACGCCATCATCGTGCGGATGAAAGTGGCCGATACGGTGCAGGACGGCCCCTATGGCGCTGCAGGGCTGCATCTGCAGGTCAAGACCGCGGCACAGCTGATCTACGATCAGGTGGGTGATAATGACATCTATTCGGAGTTTCCCCGGGCGATCTCGTCGCGGATCTCGGCCACCGATCTGGATGTGAACCTACTCCAGACCAAGGTCGAGTTCAGCATGAGAAGCACGTTCAGCAACCGCAGCGAGGATCTGGAGCTGACGCGGCGCACGCTCTTTACCGATACGCTGATCCCGCTGCCTTACCCTGAGCCCGATTCCCAGTTTGAGAGCCGGATCGATAACGCAGCCGACGCGGCCTTTGACCGGATTTACGCAGACGATTACGCAGAGGCGGAGGTCAACACATACCTTGGCATCGGGGTCGAGCTAAACACATGGCTTGCGCAGGATGCGATCAATGTTGTCGGGCTTTATGAACGGATTGGCGATTCCACGGACAACGTGGAGGAAGGCACCAATAACGCCGATTACTTCAGTGGTCTGGCCGGCGACGACTGGTTGACCGGAAAGAACGGGCCGGATGCGCTTGTGGGCGGGTCGGGCAATGACATCCTGCTTGGTGGGGCATTGCAGGACAACATGACAGGGGGCAGCGGCAATGATTTCATCGTCGGCAACGAAGCGATTGACGATCCGGTCGACGGGGACACGGCACGCTTTGACGGTGATTTGGCCGATTATGAGGTGATCGGCGGTCAGACCTACGCGGTGGTGATCGCGCCTGATGGATCGCGCGACAAGCTTTTCAATATCGAGTTCCTGCATTTCGAGGACACGATCTTGCAACTTGGTGAGGGGTCCGCGCTTGATAATGCGCAGCGTGACGACTTCACGGTCGATGAACGGGTGGCGCTGCTTTATGAGGCGGCTTTGGACCGGAACGGCGAAATCGACCTGCCGGGCCTGAACTTCTATATCGAGGTGACAGAGCGCGACAGTCTCAGCATTGAGTTCTTGGCCGCCGACCTGATGACCAGTCCGGAATTCACGGCCAAATTTGGCGATGTGAATACACTCAGCAACGATGCGTTCCTTGAGCAGATTTATCTCAACGTGCTTGACCGGGCCTCCGACGGGGCGGGCAAGGCATTCTACCTTGACCTTTTGGACGACGGATCGATCACGCGAGCGTTGGCGCTGGCAGATATCGCGACTAGCCCCGAGAACACCCAAGGCTCCGCCGAGATTCTGATGAGCCTGTTCGAAGGTTCATCCGGCGATTGGCGCTTCATTTCTGATGGCATGGAGATGGCCTGAGGACGTGTATCATGCAGCTGTCGCGCTTCTTGGGGGCGCGATGGTGCAATTCTTGGCAAAATACCGCGCGCTGCTTGACGCCCTACACGATTCCCACTAAAGCCAGCGAACAAGTTTCAGGGTCGCATCGCGCGGCCCCTTTTATGTGTTGCATCAGGTTCCTGTGCCGCACCACTAAAACAAGAGGATGATCTCATGTCGCGCGTTTGCGAATTGACCGGAAAAGGCCCGATGACGGGCAACAACGTGAGCCACGCGAACAACAAGACGCGTCGCCGCTTTCTGCCGAACCTGAACGACACAACGCTTCAGTCCGAAGCACTGGGCCGTTCTTTCAAGCTGCGTATCTCTGCGCATGCGCTGCGGTCTGTTGACCACCGTGGTGGTCTGGACAAGTTCCTGGCAAAGGCCAAGGACAGCGATCTGTCCGCCAACGCGCTGAAGATCAAGAAGGCGATCAAGAAGTCCGGCATGGAAGCTGACGCGCTGAGCTGATCCGCTCATTATCTCAAGTGTTTTGCGACAACCCCGAAGGTTCTGCCTTCGGGGTTGCGTCGTTTTTGCCCCTCGTATCCCGCATCCCTTTGCGATAACCCGACAGTTATGGCGTTGCGCAGTCTCATAGCATTATCGCTGGCGTTGATGCTGGCACTGACAAGTCAGGTCATGGCCGTCACCCGTGTCAGCACGGATGCGACCGGCAGGGTCGTGCTGTGTGTCGGGGATCAGATTGTCTCGGTCTACGTGGATGATCAGGGGCAACCGACAACAGCCCCCCACATCTGTCCCGACTGCGCACTCAGCGAAGGGTATGTGCCCTCAGTACCTGTGGCTGTGCAGCCGCAGGATGTTTCTCTGGCCGATCTGCCGCGGGCGTTCCGACACCAGGTTGCTCTGGCGCCCAAGGCCCTCAGGCCGCCCACCCGTGCGCCCCCTTCTTTTGTTTGATCCAAGAAACACAACAGATCAAACAAGGAAGAACTACATGAAACTCACACGACTTTTCGCGGCCGGTTCCACGGCCCTTATGCTTATGGCTGCCCCTTTGTTGGCGGGCGACATCATGGTCAAGGATGCCTATGCGCGCAGCTCGACACCCTCATCGGTGACGGGAGCGGCGTTTTTGATCCTCATGAATGAAGCCGATACCGATGACCGTTTGATTGCAGCCGCATCCGATGTGGCGAACAGGGTCGAACTGCACACCCACAAACAGGACGCCAACGGGGTGATGCAGATGATGGAGGTCGAGGAGGGCTTTGTCGTTCCAGCAAACGGTATGCATGAGCTGAAGCGCGGCGGTGATCACATCATGCTGATGGGTCTGAAGCGCCCGTTGGAGCAGGGCGAAGAAATCACCGTAACGCTGACCTTTGAAAAGGCAGGCGAGATGGAAGTCCAGATCCCCGTAGACCGCGAGCGCAAACCGTCTCATGGCAGCATGAGCCAGTCAAACGACAGCTAAGCGCGCACGGCGCTGCGTTCACCTTGTCAGCTTGGGATGGCTGGCAGGGTGTGCGCCGCTCTTTAGCGTTGCAAAAGGTCGTTGACCCAATTTGAGACGGTCTGCGATGCAGGGCCGATGCGATGTTCGGCAAATTGATTGCCGACGGCGGATTTCTCGAGATTGAACTCGATCGTATGCGCACCCGCCCGGCGCGCTTCTGCCACGAACCCGGCGGCGGGGTAAACATTGCCCGAAGTGCCGATTGCCGCAAAGACGTCCGCTTGGCTCAGATGGTCGAAAAGCGTGTCCATCTCATACGGCATCTCACCGAACCAGACGATGTCGGGCCGCGCAGCCGGGGCTGTACAGGACGGGCAGGCGTCACCGGGTGCCATGACCATTGGGGCAGGCCAGCGGTGATCGCAGGCATAGCATAGCGCCCCTTTCAGGTGGCCGTGCATGTGATAGAGGTTCTGTGTGCCGCCGCGCTCGTGCAGATCATCCACATTCTGTGTGATGACCACGACTTCACCATGATGTTCTGCCTCAAGCAGCGCCAGCGCAAGATGTGCGGCGTTCGGCTCAACCTCGGCTGCTTGGGCGCGGCGGGCGTTATAGAAGTTCACCACAAGTTCAGGGTCACGCATGAAACCTTCGGGCGTGGCCACATCCTCGACCCGGTGCTGCGCCCACAAACCGTCGTCCGCGCGAAAGGTCTCGATCCCGCTTTCGGCAGAGATACCTGCGCCGGTGAGTATGACGATTTTGCTCATGGGGTTCCTCCTTTGCCCTTGGCAACCGGCAGGTGAGCAACCGGTTCGGCCATTTGACCAGAGATAACAACCGCTTTGGAGATTTTCCAGTCTGGGTTGTTGCATGATTTGCCTTGCGGTTCGCCCGTGGGGCGGACACGATATGTGGCAAGTGCAGGAAGGATCCCCCATGAAAATCGCAACTGCTGCCTATCCGCTTGATGTCCTGTCGTCCTGGGACCACTACGAGGACAAGATCGCCCAATGGGTGTCAGAGGCAGCGGGGCAGGGTGCTGACCTGCTGGTTTTTCCCGAATACGGCGCAATGGAACTTGCGACCCTTGCAGGATTGGAGGTGGCCGCAGACCTTGAGGCATCCCTTTTTGCCGTATCGGACCGGATGGCTGACGCAGATCAGGTTCATGCAAAGCTGGCTGCGGAATATGGCGTTCACATCGTGGCAGCCTCTGGCCCCGCGGCCTCCGATACGCGCCCGGTCAACCGCGCACGGCTGATCACACCCTCTGGCCAGATCGGCATTCAGGACAAACAGATTATGACCCGTTTTGAAGCAGAGGTCTGGGACGTGGTGCCGGGCAATGATCTGCAGGTGTTTGAGACGGCGCTGGGCAAGATCGGTATCCTGATTTGCTATGATAGCGAGTTTCCCTTGCTGGGCCGTGCGTTGATGGAATGTGATGTGATCTGCGTGCCCAGCGTGACCGAGACGCTCGGGGGCTACTGGCGTGTTCGTATTGGGTCCATGGCCCGAGCATTGGAAAATCAATGTGTTACCGCGATGTCCTCGTGCGTTGGCGATGCGGATTGGTCAGATGCCTTGGGCACATCGTTTGGTGCGGGCGGCATATTTGCGCCACCTGATCGCGGGTTTCCGGACACCGGGGTTTTGGCGGCGGGAGTGTTGAATAGGCCCGGATGGACCTACGCCGATGCTGATCTGTCCCAGATCGCTGAGGTCCGCGCCGATGGCATTGTGCTGAACAGAAGCCACTGGCAGGGTCAGATCGGGCGCGATCAACCAGCCAAACACGTACCCTTGCGCTGAATCACCCTTGAAAAAGGGCGCAAATGCGCTCATTTAGACCCTGAGCCCTGCATATGGGGTGAAGTAATCAAGGAGAGACCATGGCCAAGGAAGATACGCTCGAATTTCCCGGTGTCGTGAAGGAACTCCTGCCTAACGCGACGTTTCGGGTCGAGCTGGAAAACGGCCATGAGATCATCGCGCATACGGCAGGCAAGATGCGCAAAAACCGCATCCGTGTTCTGGCAGGCGACAAGGTGCAAGTCGAAATGACGCCATATGATCTGACCAAGGGTCGGATCAACTATCGTTTCAAGTAACGCTTGAAATGGACAAGCCGCGTTTGGTCCGTACCGCAGGTGCGGGCCAAGTCGGAGCATTGAACCTATGACATTCATTCTTGGATCAGGTTCACCACGTCGTCTGGAGCTGTTGGCCCAGATTGGTGTGGTGCCAGACGCCGTGCGCGCACCGAACATTGATGAGACACCGCTGACAGGCGAATTGCCGCGTCCCTATTGCGCCCGCATGGCGCGTGAAAAAGTAGCGGCGGTCCCGGCGGGGCCAGATGACATCGTGCTATGCGCAGATACAACGGTTGCGCTGGGCCGCCGCATCCTTGGCAAACCCTCTGACGTAAACGAGGCTGAGGCGTTCCTGCGGATGATGTCAGGCCGGCGTCACAAGGTTGTCACAGCCGTCGCGGTGAAACGCGGTAATATTTTTTGGGAACGTGATGTGCAAAGCAGCGTCAAAATGAAAGTCTTGTCGGATGCTGAAATCAAACCGTACCTCGCCAGTAATGATTGGCAGGGCAAGGCGGGCGGCTATGGCATTCAGGGACCTGCGGGTGCTTTTATCCCTTGGATCAGCGGGTCTTTCACGGCCATCGTCGGCTTGCCATTGGCAGAAACGGCGAACCTGCTGACCGCCGCCGGATACCCGTTATATGGAGGTGCCGCATGAAAGGCCGCACGATCATTCTTGACCATTTGGGCGAGACCGAAGCCGCTGCCCTCATGGTCGACGGCAAGCTTGACGATCTGCTCATCGACAGTGACGCCCCGCGCCCTGGCACGATCTATCGCGCGATTGCCGACAGGCCTGTCAAAGGACAGGGCGGCATGTTCCTGAAAACCCCTGACGGATCAGCCTTCCTGCGTCAGATCAAGGGGTTGGCGCCGGGGCAGCCAATTCTGGTGCAGGTTGGCGGTTATGCCGAAACGGGCAAGGCTATTCCGGTCACTGCGAAAGTTCTGTTCAAGAGCCGCTACGCCATCGTGACGCCGAATGCTCCGGGTTTGAATATTTCGCGCAGCATCAAGAATGAGGATGAACGCGATCGTCTGCTGGAAATCGCTCATGATACGGCGGGCGAAGCCGGGCACGGGCTGATCCTGCGCTCGTCCTGCGCCGGTGCAGATCGAGATGAGGTCGCCGATGACATCGTCGCAATGCTTGAGCTTGCCGATACGGTCATGGAAGACCCGTCGCGTGAGATGGAGACCTTGGTTGACGGCGACGGCCCGCATGCGCTGGCTTGGCGTGAGTGGTTGGGGCCGGCTGAGATCGTGACAGAGGCGGGCGCATTCGACACCCACGCTGTGCTGGATGCGCTGGAAGAGGCGCGGCAGGCGCAGGTTGCCTTGGGCGGCGGCGCGTCGATGTTCGTGGAGCCGACCCGCGCGCTGGTCGCCGTTGATGTGAACACGGGCAACGATGCCTCTCTGGCGGCTGGCATTAAAGCCAACATGGCCTGTGCAAAAGCGCTTCCAAGGGCGTTGCGGCTGAGGGGGCTGGCAGGGCAAATCACCCTGGATTTGGCCCCAATGCCCAAAAAAGACCGTCGCAGTTTCGAAAGCGCGCTGAGGGCCGCGTTTCGCTCTGATCAGGTTGAGACCACGCTGGTCGGCTGGACCCCGCTGGGCCACTATGAGCTGCAGCGAAAACGGGTCCGTGCCCCACTCAGCGAGGTGATGACATGAGCTGCCCGATGTGCGGTGCAGAGGTCGTACAGAAGTACCGGCCTTTCTGCTCGCGCCGCTGCGCTGACCGTGACTTGGCGAAATGGCTGAATGGATCCTACGCGGTAGCCTCAGACGATCCTGAGGATATTGAAGCGGCAGTTGACGCGACCGAAGCCGCTCTGCATGCGGCGCAAAAGCCGCACTGAAGCATCGCGGCGTCAGAGCCCGTGTTTGAGCGCAAAAAGAGGCTGGACACCCTGACCGCAACCTCCTAGAAACCGCTCACCCGACCACTTCGGTGGCCTCCCGTGCCCGGGTAGCTCAGGGGTAGAGCAGTGGATTGAAAATCCTCGTGTCGGTGGTTCGATTCCGCCCCCGGGCACCACTTTAGCCATAAAAATAAGGAACTTCAGCATAGCACAGTTTTTACTTCCTGCGTTGCACAGTCATCGCACAGTTTTTCGTGCGTTGCTGGGTTGGTTTGAGGGCTGAAAAGCTGTGTTGAACACAGTGTTTGGAATCGCGGTGTTGAACACACTGTTCGCAACACACTGTTTGCCCACAGTGTTTTACAAAAGGTCCTGCCCCACAGTGTTTTCGAACACAGTCGAAGACAGCATGTAGCGCGACAACATTGGGGAACGGCAGCAATGCTGCAGTTAGAAGTCATCTGAGAGTTTCGGTCAGATGCCTCAGAAGAGCCCAAAGTGGGCCTTGCGGTTACTCAGCTGCCGCTACGCCCATGTCTGGCCCATTAAACCAATCATCTTGGAGCTGGGGCACTTCTGAGAGGTCTTCCTTGGTCCGTTGGTAAAACCATCTGTTCATTGTTCTGGAAATCATAGCGTCGCCGCTCAGGAAAAGCCGCCCGTTTTCCAGTTCGCGAGCAATCGTCGTCCGGTTCAGGATAATCGATGAAAGAGACATGCAATTCGTCTCAATAAACAAATCGACATCATAGTCTGGGATGGTGGTGCAGATTTCGTTGGGAAAACCTGGTCTGATCAGGGCCCAGTACTTGTCATAGTCAAGACCCGGATCGGTGAAGCGAAACTGAAAGACCAACTGCCGATTTGGAAGCTGGTCGGGATCAATGTAGTTCCGCATCTGCCACATCAGCTTTGAGACAGTCAGGTTCTCCAAGGCATCCTGAGCCTCGATGTTACATTGCGCCCATTTTCCCATTGCCTCCAAAGTGGGTTCGAGATCGATCGCGCGTTGCGTCCTGATATAATCGACTTGGCCCGTGGCCGGGTCCTCAATTCGTTCGATCAATCCCTGTTCCGCCAGCTCTTTCAAACGACGCGAAAGCAAAGCCGTCGAGATGTTTCCAACACCACGCCGAATGTCGTTGAAGCGGGTCGAACCGCCCCACATTTCTGACAGAATGGGAATGGTCCAGCGAGGCTCAAGCACTTCGCAGGCGTGTGAGATCGGGCAAATCAACCCATAAGGCTTGTTGGGCATGGTGGGTACTCCTCCGCCCTCAAACTACCAAAACACGTCAGACCAAGCCAGTTCACTTTGTGAAGCGGCGGCGCTTCATTATCTGAACTATCCAGGTGCGAGTGCCTCGGGCCATGGTGTGTTCATCCAAACCAAAGGAGAAACCAATGCCCAAATTCATCGTTGAAAGAAACATCCCTGGCGCGGATAAACTGACTGCGGCAGAACTGTGCGACATCTCTGCCAAGTCCAATGCTGTGGTTGACGGTCTGGGGGTGCCCTATGTCTGGCACCACACCTACGCAGCAGGCGACAAGCTTTACTGCGTGCACGAAGCCAACAGCGCGGACGACATCTACCGTCACGCCAAAGAGGGCGGATTCCCTGCGGACCTGGTATCTGAAATCAAGAACACGTTCGGTCCGGAGACCGCCAACCAAGCCGCATAAGCGCATTCACCTGGGAACGTGGGAAACCATGGTGCCCAGGTGAAATATCAACGACTGCTTGGCCCGCATCTGAGACGTCGGAGGCATCAGTGCCGAATGGCAGGTGCTGGGAGAAGCGGTCGTCCAGACCCTAAAGCGGACGTCGCCACGCGGTCCAGTCGTCTCAAATGACTACTGTGCGCTGCTTTGCGGACATCTGACTGAACCGCTCAGATGTCTCAGAAGAGCCCACAACGGACGTTGCCAAGCTTATCACGGATGAGACGTCAAAACTAATCCTGAGGCATCATCATTCCGCCTCACGTGTGTCATTCTTTGTAAATCGCCGCATAACGTGGGGCGAAGTATTTTACAAAGGCTCTCACTTCAGGACGTCGATATGCATCAGGTGAAACCAACAACAAATGTGGAGCCGAGAGTTCTTCGATCTCGTCAAAGCACCGGATGAGGGTTTCGTCCGGCTCAAGCAACTTCACGTTGCTTATTCCCAACCCATGACCTGCTCTGATCGCCGCATGCATGAGATCCAATTCGCTGTAGGTCGCCACAATCTGTTCGGGCTCAATGCGCTCCAGCAACCAATCATGAAATACGTTCGGAACGTCCCCTCTTTGGAACGTCACGAACCTGTGGCCTTCCAAGTCTTTTGATGAGATGGGCAATCCAAACTGCTCCTCATAGGTTTTTCCGCCAAACAGAGACCACTTCGCATCACTAATTTTCCTTGAAATCAGATTTGGGTCAGGTGCACTTCGAACCAATCTCAGAGCTATGTCTGCTTCGCCCGCGATCAGGTCGAGTGCTCTGACCGACGGCAAGAACTCAAACGCGATGCCTGGGTTTGTTGTGGAAAACTCATTTACAATATCGACCATTCGCGGCGAAAAATTGGCCGCATATGCTGTGATGCGGATAGGTTTTGCCTCCGACAATTCAACTGCATGCCTGGCGAATGAATTTGCTGCAGCTTCGACTGTCTCGGCACTCTTGATGAGATCGTGTCCGTTTTTCGTGAGTTTGAAACCTCGGGTGTCGCGCTCGAAAAGTACCAAGCCGGTGGCATGTTCCAATGCATCGATACGTCTGGCCACGGTGGGTTGGGCCAAGCCGAGTTTGCGAGACGCGGCCAGCGTCGATCCTTCCCTGACAACCATCAGGAAGACGCGTATATCCGACCAGTTCCAGGCTTCGCTCTGCATTTATGTAGAACAGCACAGCTTCAACTGCGATACCAGTGGTTGGTGCTGGCCAGTAATCTAAAGGGAGATCTCATAGACTAGGAGTTCCAACAATGACCGCGCTCACCGACCCCCAACCAGGTACCTGGAACCCCCTCAGATATTTGCCCAAGCTATTTGAACGTGCCCCTTTTGCTTCACGGGAGCCCGAGCATGCCCATGAAGCGGCACTGCAACGCCGAGAGCTCATTCTTGAAATGATGCAGGGCCACCCGGATGCATTTCAAAGTGATCTAGATGTTCAATACCTGATGCAGTTCTACCCTTCCCGGTTTTGAACGCTGCTCCAATTGGAGCGCTTCGGTTGGTGCTTTTTTGCGCGTCTATACGTTCTCTGTCGCAATTTGGATGACCGGCTAGGCAATGCTACACTTCCGGGAAGAGAAGCACGCGAAGGATGATGGGCAAAGATCACAGCCCATGGGAATGGGAATTGCATTCAAGACTTGGGAGGGACAACGATGACTGATGAAGAGGAAATTCGGGCCCTGATCGGCAATCATTTCGAGCCGATGACTTGGGGAGAGGACAGTGTGCCCGAGTGGGACAAGTTTCGGGAGGACTTTTTGCCCGAGGCGATCCTATGCGGTGCGGCCCGACCAGTGCAGGTCCGACCGCTCGAAGCCTTCATCGACAGAATGGAGAATGTCGCGCGAAAGAACCTGCACAGCTTCGAGGAACATACGCGTGGCATGAAGATCATGCGCTTTGGGAACATTGCCGTGGTGCTAGCCATGTCTGAGCTGACTGAAAACGGGACCGAAGTGAACCATGACATCAGTGGCTATCTTCTGGTGAAGTCGGAAGGCCGATGGTCGATCGCAGCGCACGCATGGGAACCGGCAGGGGAAGATAATCCCGTTCCCGAAGACTTGCGCTAACTTCAGTTCCTGCGAGCATTGCGTCTTTGTCCGCAACGCGATCACTCAGCCAATCTCAGCAGCGATCGCCCGGAGCTCTGAGTGGTGATCGACGCTCCTCTGTCCGTACACCCAAAGGCTAGGTCTTGTCGTTCTTGATGCTCAGTCCGACTTCTGTCGTGAAGACCTGGTCAGCGAACCCCCACGCCCCACTTTGAACTTCGTGTATGCGACAGGACGTGTTTTCAAACATTTTCTCACCAGCTGCGTCGCCGAAGGCGCGGATCACTGACATTATGATCCGTTCCTTGTCGTCTGCGTCAAACACGCCTTCAAGGACCTGGATATCGATCTGAGGCATATCAATCTCCTTTGTGTTTTGAACATGATATCAGGCGGGTGTTGGCGGGCAATGACTGCTTTGAGCCCTTACCGGACCCGATCCGGCTGTGACGCTCGCAGATGCGGCGTGAAATCGACTGAGCTTTCAGCCGCGGAGCAGAGAGAAAAGCGGCCGTTCGTTCACAGCGCAGCGAGTTCCGGGGCATCGATGTCCGAATTGCGGACACAGCGGCCTATCAATCATGACGTTTCAGGAACTCCGACACCCACCTGTTATATGCTTCCGTTTCTTCGAGATGCGCGACATGCGCGGAGTTTTCGAATATCACCGTTTCAGCATTAGGGATGCCCGCTTGAAAGCTCCCATTCAACAATGATAGCGTCACCGAACTCCGGATGTGCTAGGAAGCAACATCTTTGGGTGATGGGAACGGGAATTGATATGTCGGACGGACACGCTGGCCGCTGTCTTTGCGGGAGTTTGGCATACACTACCGGCAGCGAACCCCTCTGGGTGACGGTCTGCTACTGCCGGTTCTGCCAGCGTGCCGCGGGTTCGGACCGAATGATCGAACCGATCTTCGAACGCGAGCACTTCGTGTTCACCGAAGGCAAACCGTCCGTCTACACACTCCCTTCGGAAGGCAGCGGAAAAGACGTAAACGTTCATTTCTGCTCCAGATGCGGAACCAAGCTTGCCCTGACATTCGAGCGCTGGCCCGATCGGTTGGGCATCTACATCGGCACCCTTGATCATCCGAGTTCAGTTTTGGCCTCGCCAGAAAACAGCAAACACATTTTTGTTTCGGAAGCACTCCCTGGAACTATCCTTCCAGCGGGCTTCAAGACCTTTGACCGCCATGCCACCGAAAACGACGGGACTCCGATTGAGCCGACTGTACATACATCGCCACATTTGGTGGGGTGCTGAACTGTTCAATCACCCTCGGTCCGATGTCAGCTATGTCCCGCATCCCAGTCTTCGGCAGGATTTCAGGCAATGTCTGCCCCACCATGAAGCAGTCGTTGTCACTTGCAATACCCAACCAATCGACAGGCCGCCATGATGCAGATACGCTAGCACCGAAATAGCAAGAAAATGCTTTGAATTATGCCGATGGATGCCGCGCCACGCCGATCTTACGAATTGGAGTCAATCGTACGTCGCTGGCTTCACGCCATCTTCAACCAGCAGCCCAAAACTGCGGTCAATCTGTTCTCAGAGAGCGATGCTCTTAGCTACATCGGAACAGATGAAAAAGAGTACTGGGCGGGAGATAATCTACGACGAGGATACGGCGCTCATATGAGCGAAGCCGATCCTTCGGTAATGAAAGCACTTGATGTAGATGCTTGGGAATGTGGGAGTTTCGGTTGGGCTCGGTCCAAGGCAGAGGTTTTGTTCCAGAATGCCGACCAGCCTGTATTGCTGCGCCAATCAATGGTCTTCTTGCTAGAGGATGGGATTTGGAAGATCGCCCATGTACACAACTCAAACCCGGTGCCGAACGTAGAAGTCTTTGGCTACGTGCACAAAGCCTATGACGATTTCTTGGCGACGGTAGCCAAGGACGATCTCAAACTTGAGGCGTCAGGCAGTGCTACGGTGATGTTTACTGACATTGTAGGCAGCTCTGCGTTGGCGGAAGCTGTCGGAGACCAACGATGGGCGCGGCTTATTTCCGATCATCTGAAGCTTGTCGAATGTCACTGAGAACTGACCCGGTATCCCCCAAAATTGTCACTGAGAATTGACCCATGTGAGCACATTGCCCTGACGGTTTTGGTCAGGGGGACATGGAGTGATCGACATGGGATTTTTGAGTGTTATTCGACGCTGGGCATTGCGTGATAAAATGCCAATACGTGAGATTGCGCGCCGGACGGGGCTGTCTCGTAACACCGTCAAGAAGTACCTTCGCGAAGGCGCTGTTGAGCCAAAGTTTAAGACGCCATCGCGGCCAAGCAAGCTGGATCCTTATGCGGATCGATTGTCTGCATGGCTTTTGGCGCAGGCGCGGAAGTCTCGCAAGGACCGACGCACCGTTAAACTGATGCATGAAGACTTGGTGAAGCTTGGCTACGATGGGTCTTATGAACGTGTGGCTGCATTTGCCCGGGCGTGGCGGGCAGATCGGCATCGTGCGGAACAAACAACTGGACGAGGCACCTACGTGCCTTTGGTGTTCCAGCCTGGCGAAGCGTTCCAGTTCGATTGGAGCGAAGACTGGGGCAATATTGCCGGAGAGCGGGTCAAACTGCAGGTTGCCCATATCAAGCTCTCGCACAGTCGAGCCTTCTTGGTGCGTGCCTATCCTCTGCAAACTCATGAGATGCTGTTCGATGCCCACTGGCATGCCTTCCGCGTTTTTGGTGGTGTTCCCGGTCGCGGCATCTACGACAACATGAAGACGGCGGTGGATCGTGTGGGTCGAGGTAAGCAGCGCGCCATCAACGCGCGCTTCAAAGCGATGGCCAGCCATTATGTCTTTGAACGGTTCTGTCAGACAAAACTGGCTTGAGACGGGCAGGGTGGTTTCGTAGCTTCTGGATATGAGCAAACCTGACCCATTTCGCTATTTCAAAACGAGCCGTGAGATAATCCGCCTGGCTGTGATGTTGTATGTCCGTTTCCCTCTGTCCCTTCGCAATGTGGAAGATCTACTGCACGAACGTGGCATCGAAGTCAGCCATGAAGCTGTGAGATATTGGTGGCATCGGTTTGGCCCGCTGTTCGCTGCCGAGATCCGAAAGCGCCGAATTGCGTGCATGAAATCCAGTCGCTGGCGCTGGCATCTGGATGAGGTGTTCGTGAAGATCAACGGCGAGAAACACTATCTTTGGCCGGCAGTTGATCATGAAGGCGAAGTTCTGGAAAGCTTTGTCACGAAGACCCGTGATAAGAAGGCCGCATTGAAATTCTTAAAGAAAGCAATGCGTAAGCATGGCCGCCCGGAAGTCATCGTCACGGACCGACTGCGGTCCTACGGTGCCGCGCTGAAAGAGATTGGCGCCGCCAACAGGCAGGAAACAGGCCGTTGGCTGAACAACAGGGCGGAGAATTCACATCTGCCGTTTCGACGACGAGAACGAGCCATGCTTCGCTTTCGGCGCATGCGAAGTTTGCAGAAATTCGCCGCCGTTCACGCTTCCGTCTACAATCACTTTAATCAGGAACGCAGCCTCTCAACTCGACCCAATTTCAAACTCAATCGTGCCGCCGCTCTTGCTGAGTGGCGCGGTCTCGGCGTGAATTAATGGACAGTGCCACTGTCCTTGCAGAGACGAGTTCGAATTGGTCTGACAGCAACCTCCAAAGAAGAAATACTGTTCGTAGATACAGACGAAATCTCCTGCACTCTTTCCGCAGACCGACCTGTCCTAGTGGCTTACGGGTGCCGCCCTGCAGCGAACGGCTACCCTTACTTCAAGGCGAGCCAGGGGGGGTCAAGGACGGATCATGAAGTAGCCTTGGTCGCTTAACTCCATGAGGCGAATAATCCCACCCGGAACCACCCGCGCATTGGGCACGATTTCGATATCCTTTCCTGCCTTTTTACTCATCCCCTTAATCGTGTTGCCACAGGCAGAGATGGTCACATTCGGCACGCTAACGGTAAAGTTCTGGACGCGCTCAAGGACTGGTGAGGTATCGGTGCGCAGCATATGCAGGCCGGCATTATAAGCAACGATTTCAATTTCGTACTCCTCGCCACGCTCCATGAAGAAGTTCGACATATTGGACGCGTTATTAAGGACCTTGGTAAATGTACCCTCGCTATTGTCGCTGACTTGGATAACGATCCGATGTGTCTCGTGGGGCGGCGCATCATCATGCGCCAACACGGGAATGGCGATTAATGACCAACACATGGCCAATATGGCAACGAAGAGACGAGTAACGTTCATGTTTTCCTCCCAAAATGCCCCTAAGGGCTTCATTTGATGAATGACCGGTTGGAGCTCAGAATTGACCCCGGTCCTGTTCATCTGTTTGGCGGAGGGTGCGAACTGTGAAAGACCGCACCGCCTCCTTTCAGTTTGTCACGAGTGGCTTCAGTTTAAGTTCTTCGGTGCTGGCCGGTACAAAGCCGTAAGACGCGTAGATTCCCTGCGCTCGGTCGGTGCCGAGATAGGACAAGAACCGGTAGGCATTGTAGGGGTTGCGTCCCTCACTCAGCGCTCCAATAGCGTAGCTGACCTTGTCCTGCTTGTTCAGGGGCGCTGGGATAGCAACACCTTCGATCGCCCGACCCTCCGCCTTGGCCTCGATCACTTCCGTTGTCCATACAATGCCCACATCCGCTTCGCCGTCTTCGATCCGCTGCGGCGTCTCGCGGTGGTGACGTGAGGTGAACCATGTCTTGCCTTCGATTGCCCAACAACTTTTACACTCGGCATTGGCAGTGACCTGCTCGTAAAGCCCCATATCCTTGAGCATCTCAGAGCCATAGAAACGGAAAATCCCCTCGGTCAGTGGATTGGGATGCGACTGGACAAGATCATCCCGTGCAAGGTCTTCAGGCCCTTTTATCCCTTTTGGGTTCCCGGCAGCCACCATGAGTTCGAGCTTGTTGTGGATGTAGATCATGTAGTCATTCATCTTCCCCATCCCTGCGAGTTTCTTCAGGTGATTGAGGTTTACCGAGGCGTAGAGGTCGGGGTTCATCGCAGTGTCCTGATCGTTGATCTGACCCTGCTTCAGGATTTGACCGTTTAGGATTTGCCCCGGTGGGATTGTCTCTACGTAAATTGTCTTGATGTCGGAGTTCAGCGACTGGAAATCTTGGATGAGTTCTTCCATCACCATAAACTGGTTTCCGGCGAGATACATTACGAGGTCCGAGTTGTAGCTGTCTCCGATCTCGCCGTATTCGATTGTCCCGTCTGAATGAAACGTCCGGTAATCTTTGTTCAATCCGGCATCGTCCTGGGCATTCGAGACTGATCCCATAATTGCGATTGATGCCGCGAATGCGACACTGTGAATGAACTTCATCACAGACCTCCCCTTTTCTTGTTTGAGTGGAGCTATCGTTTCACAAAAAGGAAATATGTCAATTATTGAATGTGATTTCGTATCAATGCTGGTCAGCCTGTCAGGCTGTAGGTTAGTCGTTCCACGAGTGACAGGTTCGTCCGCAAAGCAGCTACTGGAGCAAACCGCAGCGATTGACCGCTTGGACATTTAGGTCGGCGGCATTGCATGTGTCTCCACTGCGGCCTTGTCCAAAATCCTCTCAGTCTGCGAATGTACGCCCTAGAGCTCTCGCTTTCACGAGAAGCGCCTGCCTTTCGTCGTCGCCTTCCAAGGTATCGTGGAGGAGTTCCAATCTGGCGTTCGTGATACCGCAAAAGTTCATCACTCCGACAACCAACTGCGTCTCCATAGCAGTCGTATAGCCGCGCTTCTTGAACGACGCGGACCCAGTAGCTGCGAGACCAACCAACAGTGCTCGGTCAAGCGTCAGCTTTTGCTTCCCGTAAGCCCAATCGGCATTCCAGACCCTGTCAATCCAACCCTTGGTCGTCGCAGGCAGTGACCACCACCAAACTGGAAAGATGAAGGCAACCGCATCGTTTCTCTCCACACGGGCCTGTTCGCGTTGCACGGCTTCGGTATAGGATTGTGCGCCACCACTTAGATTTGGCTCATCTTCAACGGGCATGCGGGGATCAAATCGCTCAGCGTGCAAGTCCGCGATCTCTGGAGTGTTCCCGCTTTCCTCTAAGCCTAGCACGAACTGTTCAAGCACAGCGCCTGACAGCGATTTCCGTCTCGGATGATCGAAGACGACTAAGACATTCATGACGGCCCTTCAGCGCTACCAATTCCGCATCATAACACAAGAAGGTCGTTTGCGCTGACGAGTGTGAGCTGAAGCACCGCTTTCGAGCGACACACGCAGCGAATGCTGGCACAGATACATGCTTCCAAACACTGTTGCTGAAAGTGTGTTCAAGCACAGTGTTTCAAGTTAGTGTGTTCAACACAGTGTTTGCCCAAACTACCGCAGCATTGTCGCATCGCACAGTTTATCGCACACCTCAAATTTGCCCCAAATATCCATTTAAAATCAATGCTTTAAAATAAACACAAGTCTTGAAAATCCTCGTGTCGGTGGTTCGATTCCGCCCCCGGGCACCACTTTTCAAAGCAAAATCAATAATTTAGTCATCGCACAGTTTTCACTTAATGCGTTACACACTCATCGCACAGTTTTGTGGTGCGTTGAACTGGCGCTGGGCTGGCAGGAAAGCTGTGTTGAACACAGTGTTTGGAATCAATGTGTTGGCCACAGCAAGTGGAACACAGCCTTTGCCCCACAGTAACTCGAACACGGTTTTCCCACACAGTCTTCTGCGCCGCTGTCCTATCAGGATTGGTCCAACATCTCATGTCGTAGGAAGTGAGAGCGTTAAAGCTGCCTGCATCTTAAAGCAGCGGGACGCAACGAAGACCTCGTCCCAATTCTATGGCACTGCAGATTACGGCCACGTTGGGGACAAGTCTTCGGCGCTGGACGGGTGCCTGGACAATCCTAAATCGAGCTATGCGGGGAGCTCGACTCTTTTGGGGAATGCTGATACCCGAAGTCCGCCGGATATTTCTTGCGCTGACACATCTTGCTGGAACTGACATCTGCGGGAAGTACTGAAGACATGCTGATAAGTCTCGACCTCCGCGGAGCGCCCTCAGATATGCAGCACGACTATTGGCAGCAAGTGTCGCCTGCTTCCTATCGGGTCGGCCGTGTGCCTAACGGCAACGGGTTGGACCTAAAATCCAAACTTTGGGTGCTGGATGACATTGTTGCTAGCCAATTTTCAGCTAGCGCGCACCGCATTGACGCTGTGGCCGCAACACGTGGTAGGGGCAGAGCGCCCTATGTCAAAGTCCGGGTTTATGAAGCCGGTCATGCCGAAATCCAGGAGGCGTCGGGGCCCGGACAATATCTTTTGCGCCCGGGCGATGTTCATTTCATTGACCAATCACGCCCCTGGAGCGCCCGCTATGCCAGGCATAGCCAAAAGACGCTGATCATACCCCACGCACTTATCGGTTATCGCCCGTCAGAGCACCCGATCGCACGCACGATCAAAGGCAAAACTCCAGCAGGCCGCATTTTGAATTATTCGATCAAGGCGTATTACGCGTCTCTGGAGAAAGGCGTCGCCGACAATGCGGGCCTTTTGGCTGCCCTTGAGGCTGCACTGAATGGCGCTCTGGGTGTGAGTCGAAGGGCCGACGTAAGGGCGGCGACCATCACTGCCATGCGCCGTTTTGCTTTGGAAACCCCTATATCACAAGACGTGTCGGCGGAATCGGTGGCGAGGGACTTCGGAGTGTCGCGCGCCAGCGTTTTCCGAGCCTTCGCGGATGACGGTGGGCTTGGACGTTTCAGATTGGGAGTAAAGCTGGACCGCGCCCACGATGCCTTGGCTGGTCAGCCGCAACGGCGCGGCCATGTGAGCGAACTGGCCTCCGAGATGGGCTTCAGCTCTACGGCGCATTTCAGTGACGCATTCCAGAACCGTTTCGGGGTGCGACCCAGCGAGGCCAGCAAGCTGATCCCCAGCACATTGGTCCCGGACTTGGCGCCGGTTAACGATCCCAATGATCTCGAAGACACCTTGCGATGGTCTCTCAAAGCCATCGCGCGAACGACGGGCTAGGTCCGCGCGCGACCGGTCGTCAAATCTGAATTGTGAGACTCTGATGTAACGATCAGGACGCGGGAAGCTGTTAACTGAGGATGCGCGTATGCATTCGCGGGGTCGTCAACAGCTTTACCGCGACGTTCGACTGTTCGTTTCCCCTCGGTATGTGCTGGCTCCTGAACATATCGAACATGACAAGGAAGAGATGACATATGAGAGCCAAGTTCAAGATTGTGGCGTCCGCATTCGCGGTCTCTGGACTGTCAGGCTGTATCGACATGACCGACATTGGTGCGTCGGACCTGAACGCCGCCAATGCTCCGGATGCGCAGGCCCGTGCCGCCTGCGTGCGCGACGTCCGTGGCGTGACGGGTAACACGGATGCGGTGGTTCAGAGCTCCACGTTCTCAGAAGCAGGCACCGAGGTGATCCTGCTGGTTGGAGGAACAGGAACTTGGAACTGCATCGCATATCAGGACGGGACCACGGCGGGCATTATGTCGATAACGAACGAAGGCACCCTGTAAAGGGGCCTGAACACGACTGATGCGGAAGCGTTTGCTTTGGTGCCGATCGACTGCGGTGCTCCCGAGAAAAATGCGCAACTTTGGGTGAGAAACATGAAGCTAATTCAATTATTTGCATGCGCGTTCACTCTTGCATGTGTCCAGATGGCGGCTGCTCAGCAGGCTATCGTCGAGAGGATTCAATTTCCGGCCGGACAGAGCGGCACGACCATCAATGCGAGCCTGACAGGCTACGAAAGCGTCGAATACCTACTTGGCGCACGTGCTGGGCAACGCATGGTCGTCGAGATGTTCCCGTCGAACCCGTCGACCTATTTCAACATCTTCGCTCCAGGCAATCGTCCTGGCCAAGGCGCTGCGATGTACGTCGCCGCGACGAATGGGCTGAGGTTTGACGGAGTCCTGCCGAGCAATGGTGACTATAGGGTGCAGGTGTTCATCAATCGGAACGCGGCACGCCGCAACGAGAGCACAAATTATACGCTGAACGTTAGAATTGGGGGCGCAGCACCGAGTCAGGATTTCGCTGACGGCCTCTCCGGGGGCCCTGACTTCTGGGAGGTCTTCGGCGTGTCGCAGAGTCTCAACGTCCGCGCGGCGCCCTCCACGAACGCCCAAGTGGTGATGGGGCTGCTGAACGGCACCGTCGTTCGCAATATGGGATGTCGGCGCAGTGAAGGCCGCGTTTGGTGCCAGGTCAGCCAGGTGGGCGGAGGTGTGACCGGCTGGGCAGCCAGCCAGTACCTGCGCGAGGCTGCTGCCCCGTCGGCATCCACCCGCCCTGCAGTAGATTCCGCAAACGTGATGCGTGTTGCCGGCGTGCCTTCGGACGACGTCTTGAACGTACGAAGCGGGCCGGGTACCGGGAACCCAATCGTGGGTGCATTGGCCAATGGTGACCCAGTCAACGTGATCGGCTGCCAACGCGCGGGAAATACGCGGTGGTGCGAGATCGAGATGATAACGGACATGCGCGAACGCGGCTGGGTCGCTGGCCGCTACCTGAGCGCGGCGGCAACATCTCCTCCAAACTCGCCCCCGGCCGTGTCTGTGCAAGAGCAGGCGTGTCTGCGTGCCGTGACCATCGAGACGAACAATCCCGATGTCGTTCTGCTTGGTTCCTCCTTCTCACAAGCCGGCACGGAGGTGTTGGTGGGTGTCGGACCGCAGCGCGCGCCGTGGCAGTGCATCGCCTATAGCGACGGCTCCACGACGCGTCCGATGTCGATGCGGAACTGAAGCTCACGACCGTGGCCCGTGCACTGGAGCGCGCGACGGGCCATACCTCCCATAAAAACTGAAACAGAAGGAAGAACTCTATGAATAAGGTAATCGTTGGACTCATCGGACTGGTTGTCGGTGCAGTCGGGGGTGCGGTCGTCGGGGGATCGCTCATCGGGGGCACGGCTGCCGGGATCGGGATTGGCACAGGGCTCAGCGCTGGCATCTGCTCGACGGTGCAGGCAGCGCAGGCCGAGGGCCTCGTGACGGCCGAACAGGTCGATCAGCTTCTCATGCGGGCTGCGCAGGAACTGGCCGGCACTGACGGGCTGCCCTAGGGCACGTCAGTCGTCGGTGGAGCTGCTGAATGTGCGGAGGTGATGGAATCGCTAAAGGCTGCCGCAAATTGATCTATTTTGGCGTTGCTCTCGTCTCGATCAGTTCAGCGGAGTACTGAAAGTGGAAGTCGTGCGGTGGAGGTTGTCAGTCGGAAAGACTGAAATTTCCGCCGCACGGCGATATTGACTGCAGCCGGACAGCTCAACGCTTGAGGGGCAGGTTATTCGAGATAGATTACATCGAAATCGGAAAAGATACTGACCCACTTCCTGAAGAGGAAACGCATGCTCCGCTTTCTCGCTGCTGTGTTCTTTGTGAAAGAGGCGGGTAATCCGGCAAAGCCTCTTAAGACTCTTTGCCTTTCGTTTTATCTCTTCCTAGCATGTATCTTTGTTACGATATCTGCGAGCGCAGTGCTCGCACAGTCCTCCCCCGACTGGTCGGGTCGCTGGGACACGTTCTGGCGTGACGGGGCGGCGGTAGTCGAGCTGCAGCAGGAAGGCAGCTCCGTGACCGGCACTTATGAGCCTGGCAGCGGTCTTATTGAGGGGCAGGTCGACGGGCAAATCTTGCGTGGCCGTTGGTTTGAGGATCAGGTCAGCGGGCAGCTAATCTTTGCAATCTCGGACGATGGCGGGAGTTTCACAGGACGCTTCGACACTGGAGAGTGGTGGAACGGACGCCGATCAGACGGGGCAGGTGAGCGCCTGCTTACTGGCGATGCATCTCCACGGGAGACGCTCCAATCGATTGTCGCATCTGTGAGTGATTTCCTGATCGGCGGAGATGTGGACGCTCTGCGCTTTGCCCGGACTCTTCTCGAGTTCGAAGGAGGCGAAGCCCCGGCGAACACGCTGCGCCATCGCCAAGCGCTGCTTTGGGATATCATCGATCTGTCGACCTTCCGGGTTTACGATGCGCCAGCGCGTCTCGAAGCCGACATTGCCGCGTTCACTATCGCGCTTGATGGAACCGAGGCGTCCTACGATTTGCGGTTCGTGCGAGCTGGTGACGGCGGTTGGCGACTACTTGTAGAGGACGCGGAAACTCTTTCAGCTGCCCTCAGGCGCTATCTCAACGCGCTTGGTGAGCCCAACGTGGCTGCAGCCAAGACCGCCATGGAGAATTCCCCGCGCGGCGTCATGCAAAGGTTCCTGTTCGGGATTCATGATTGGGACGGGGCGGGACGGGAAGCGGTTTTGTCGACGCTGGACCTGTCCATGCTGCCTGACCACCTGCACAGTGCGGAAGGACCATTGTTGGCGGACTATCTGAAGAACGTCCTCGACCGCGCCGGTTTTGTCTTCCTTCAGGAGATTCCCAACAATCCAAATCGGACAACGCCCTATGTCCACTATGCGCATCCTGTTGGGGACATTGTGATCGCGCGGATGCCGGCGGAGGACGAAGATGCGCCCGACCGATGGGCTTTCGATGCAGAAACACTGCGCAACTTGCCTGCGCTCTATTCGGCTATGCAAAGCCTTCCAATGGCCGAAGGCATCCCGCCGAGCCAACCGCTGACACAGTTCTTCTCTCTGCGAGAGCGCATCCGGGATACGTCCCCAGCCCTACTAAACCGCGCTGTGGTGATAGAGAACTGGCAATGGCTGGCGATCCTGCTGATGGTTGTGGCTGCCTCCGTTTTGGCTGCACTTCTCGGTCTTCTGGCACCAAAGACACGGGCCGAAGCCGACGATGACGCAGCCGATGCACCTACTCTTCAAAGCAAAGGCCTGGTTCAGGCGGCAAGGCTGACCCTCGGCAGTCTGGTCCTTGTTTGGGGCTTCAGCATAATTGGGATCATTGAGACGCCGCTCGCCGCGCTGCACACGCTCGTCTCTGTAGCGGCGGTCATAGGTGCGACCTGGTTCGCAGTCCTCGCGACCGGCATGATAGGAACCTTCTTTCAGCGCAGGGCTGCGTCTACAGTAGGTTATGCCGATGAGATCGTAACCGCGATGGCGATCGGCATCATCAAGCTGGCCCTGATTACGGTAGGTTTGCTTCTGCTCGCAGAAATCGTCGATCTTCCTTACGAGGGCGTTCTGGCGGGTTTGGGTGTTGGTGGCCTCGCCCTGGCATTTGCAGCACGCGAGACGGTGTCGAACGTACTCGGCGGGATACTTCTCCTCACCGATCGGCCCTTCCGGCGTGGCGATCTGATCGAGACTCACGGTCAACTCGCAACGGTCGAGACTGTTGGCATACGCTCCACGCGGCTAAAGCGGCTCGACGACACTGTGATGATCATCCCAAACGCCCAGTTGAGCGATCAGGTCATCGTGAACTGGGGATTGCGCGTACGCCGCCGTATCGACCTCTCGATTGGTTTGACCTACGACACCCCGCGCCAGAAATTGGATCAGTTCATCGAAGAACTGCGCGCCATGATTTTGCGGCAACCAAGCGCTGATGCCAAAGACTGCTATGTGGGGCTAAAGGACTTTGGAGAGTCCGCCATTGAGATCGAGTGCCGGTGTTTTGTATTCGTCTCCAACTACGACGATCAGGTGGCGGTGCGCTCTGCCCTCATTGCAGACATTGTGGATTTGGCGAAGCAGGTCGGGGTGAGCTTCGCATTCCCGACCAGGACGATCCAAATTGTCAAAGAAGAGACGTGAAATCATTGGAAGTTTTTTTGGGTGGTTATTCGTCGGCCAACGACATTTCTCGGTATTGGATTTCGTTAAGCCTGCAGGCCGCGTCCTGACACAACTTTTCAAGCTTGGGATTGAAAATCCTCGTGTCGGTGGTTCGATTCCGCCCCCGGGCACCACTTTAGCCATAAAAATAAGTCGCTTGAGCATCGCACAGTTTTCACTTCCTGCGTTGCACACTCATCGCACAGTTTTTCGTGCGTTGCTGGGTGGATTTGCGGGCTGAAAGACTGTGTTGAACACAGTGTTTGGAATCGCGGTGTTGAACACAGTGTTCGCAACACACTGTTTGCCCACAGTGTTTGTGCATGGCTCTACAACACAGTGTTTGGGAACGCGGTCGAAGACAGCGTGTTGTGTGGCGACATCGGCAACGGCAGCAATGCTGCGATGTGCGGTCATCTGAGAGTTTCGGTCAGATGTCTTCATCAAGCCTGGAGCGGCCTTTTTCAGCCCGTTGCTTGCACTTAATCTGGAAGTCCAGCGGCTTTCAATTGCTCGGCCAGCCTTGCATTTGCAGACTGATCACCAGCGTAGCCCATACCACTGACAGCAACACCGATTGTCATAGTTGGGTACAATTCAGTGAGTCTTCGAACCGCTTCGGACGCGCTATCTGGCTTGTTGAGTGCGATGTTGCTGGCGACCTGGAATACTTGGCAGGCTGAATAACCCGGCGTCTTGGCAAGACAGTCGCTCGCGGCCTCTAGAGATGCATCGTATTCACCCTGTCCCCACAACGCGCGACTCATCGCAGCATCATAGTAACTGGGTCTGATCGGGTTCAGATCGAAAGCCTTCCGCGCTGTTTCGACCGCTTTGTCGAACTCACCGATATTGGCATATGCACGGCCAAGAAACAGGATGTTGTCTGCATCTCCCGGCCCGAGTTCCACCGACCTTCTCGCGGCTTGAAGCGCGCCTTCAGTATCGCCAACCCAAGATCGAAGTATGCCAAGCGCCTGAAATGCGGTCGCAAGCGTCGGGTCGATTTCAAAAGCCTTCTCGATCTTTGCAATCGCCGATGACAGATCGGCTGGCCCGAGGTCCGAAGCCCAACCGAAGGCAATGGCTATACCTTCAACCCAACCGAGGTATAGCCAAGCCGGTGCGTAGTCCGGGTCCAGTTCGATCGCGCGAGAAAGATCCTGTCTCGCCAATTCCGAATCTACAGGGTTCAGCCGATGCTTCCGCGCGACGCCACGCAAAGCGAGTTCATAGACGTCCAAGGTTTCCGGCGGCCGCCTCAGAATCTCGCCCTTTTCGATTTCGCGAACTTCGGAGAAAAGAGAACCGACAATCCGTTCGACGATGTCGTCCTGCGTATCAAATACGGTTTCCGCTGTGCTCTCATAGGCCTCAGCCCAAACATTCCTCCCACTTTTCCCGTCGACCAGCTGTGTTGTGATCCGGAGGTGATCGCCGCTGCGCCGGACACTGCCTGTGAGCAAGTAGTAGACGCCAAGTTCTCGCGCAATCTCAGCGGCGTCACTCGTTTTCTCTGCCACAGCAAAAGATGCTGACCGCGCCATCACTGTAAGCTCGGCATTGCGCGCAAGCTGCGTAATGATGTCTTCGGACATGCCATCGGCGAGATAGCGATAGTCTTCGTCATCTCGGAATGTTTCGAACGGCAGGACCGCGATTGAGGGTCGGTCGGGTAGCTGAAAATCAGCACGCTCTCCGGAAGAAGCGTCATCTTTATTCCACCATATTCCAACGCCGGTGATCGCGATCAGGATCAGAACCGCGAACACCAAACCGATGCGGCGTGCCAGATGTCGTCCGAGCAGGATCGGTCGCTTCCTGGCTACGCCAGCAGTTTGAAAACCGAAGACCCGTATGGGATCAGCGACATTCTTCAGCGATTGCAGTCCAAGGTCGCTAAGTTCGCCACTCACCTTTCCCTTGACTTGATCATGGGCGCTTTGGGAAAGAAGTATCCCACCAGGCTCTGAGAGGCTTTCAATACGTGCCGCAATATTCACGCCGTCGCCATATATGTCGTCGCCCTCGACGATCACATCTCCGATATTGATGCCGATGCGGAAATCGATGCGCTGCTGCTGCGCGGTCCCGGCATTGCGATTTTCCATCCCGCTCTGTATTCCAACTGCGCATTGCAGAGCGCTTACAGCACTCGGGAATTCGATCAGAAGACCGTCACCCATCAGCTTGACGATGCGCCCGCCATGTTCAGAAACCAGTGGAGCGATAAGGTCATCAATATGTGAACGCAGCGCGGTCAATACGCCCATTTCGTCCGCACCCATCAAGCGCGTGTAGCCCACAACATCCGCCGCGAGAATTGCCGAAAGCCTACGTTCCATTCTCTCTTCCCTTGGGGACGAAGGCTAACTCACGCAGTCTGGCCATGCCAGAATGAAAGCAGTCGTTTTTCGTCGCTTTGCATTCCTGCACACGACAACTTGCTCCATAGCGGGCAAACGGCATCTGAATTATCTGTTGATAGGTGGTCTTCGTGAGTGCTGCAGAAGGCCAACTTGCGTCCGCCTCCTGCTGAAGATTGGTAGCCTATGCGGCCGCCGTCTCTGGGCCAAAGGTGTTCTTGATCTCGACCACAAGGTCTGCGGGAAATCCGCCGTTCTTGGCATGGTTATAGATCGCGTCAGCGTTGTCGGCCTCATGGATGCAATATAGCTTGTCACCGGCTGCATAGGTCCGATGCCAGGTGTACGGGACACCCAGGTTTTCCACGACACTGTTGGACTTTGCGGAAATGTCCCTGAGCTCCTCCTGCGTGAGGGTGTCTGCACCTGGGATATTCCGTTCTACGAGAAACATCGGCATTGGTCTTCCTTTCGATCGCTTGTTTGAACGAAAAACAGTCTGCCGAGGTTCCGTTAGTGGCTTCGTTTGTATTGAAGAAAAAGTTGAAGTTTCTTTCTCACGCCTCACCACACGGTTCTTGTGGTAAAACCAAACGTGAGACTGAGGAGGGTGTAGGCTTTTGTATGTACAGCTGATTGGAAAGCCAAAGATCATCGCGAACGATGGGACAGATTGCGCGGTTCCGGGGCATCAGCCTTGGGCAGTATTGGCCCGGCTACTTAGAACCAAGCGACCGATGGGACGCCGTGAACTTGCCGCTGAGATTTTCGCTGACGTGGACGACCCGCTTGGTGCCTTGCGATGGTGTCTCGCTTCTCTTCGGAAGGCTCTGGGTTCAGAAACGCTGCAGGGTGACCCAATCGCTCTAAATCTTCCTCCGGAGACTTATGTTGATGTGTGGGCCATGGATGCCGGTGAGGTGCCGGACATGGCTTCAACTCGGTTCCTTGACGGGATTGAACCTGCTTCCGGAGCAGAATTCGAAACTTGGTTAATGATCGAACGTGAGCACGTTGCAAGCGAGTTGTACGGCACTCTTCGGCGAGAAAGTATGCGAGCGCTTTCTGCAGGCAATCATCCAAAGGCCCGGGCTCTCGCCGAAACGGCAGTCACTTGTCGCCCTCTCGACGAATCCGCTCACATCATTCTCGTCAAGTGCCTGGCGGCCTCAGGCGAAATGGCTGCAGCAGTTGCGCATGTCGATGCAACTGAAGCTCGCATCCTGAATGAGACTGGCGATAAGCCCTCTCCGGCGCTGCGCGCAGCCGCCCGAAAGTCTATCGCAGATGTGCCGCAAGGTGTGTCAAAGAACGCCTCAATTGATGCGTTGATCCAATCCGGGAAAGCCGCGGTTTCAGCTGGCGCTGTGGACGCAGGCATCGATTGTTTGAGACGGGCCGCGGAAGACGCCGAAGAAGTTCGAAATGACTACTTGCAGGCATTGGCACTTCAGGAGCTAGGAACAGCGTTGATACATGCAATACGCGGTTTCGATGACGAGGGCGCGCTTGCACTGCAAAGTGCGGCCGATCTTGCGGTCGGGATTGGGTCGTCTGAGATCGCAGCGCAGTCTCTTTGCGAATTGGGATATAGCGAAGCTCTTGCGGGTCGGCGACCAGCGGCCGCGCGATACCTTGAGGACGCAATGGGATATGCGAAGAACAATCAAGATTGCTTGGCTAGCATACACGCTTTCATCGGGTTTAATTTGGTCGACTGGGGGAAAGTGGAGCTTGGTATTTCACATTTCCAACAGGCGCTTGAGCTCGCTCGCAGCGCGGGCAATCGCCGTCGCGAAATCTGGGCCTTGGGTATTGGCGCGCGCGGAGTGCTTCGTGCAGGACGTGCACATGAGGCCCGAGACTGGCTGAAACAGTGTTTGGATCTTTGCGATGAAACGCGCTGGCTCGCCTTCCGACCCTGGGCTGTTGCCCTGTTGGCAGAGGCTAGGCTGGCGTTGCATGAAATAAGCAATTCAACACAAAATGGCTTGGAAGAAGCTCTCGCTCTCAGCAACCAACTGGGTGATCCCTGTTGGCAAGCGGCCACCGCTCGATCCATTGCACTCGTCCAAATCGATGCTCAGAATTATTCTGAGGCGGGTAAATGGTTGGCGCATTCAAGGGAGAGATGCTGCTCGGTGACTGATCTCTATGCGGGGCTGCTAGTAGAAATCCTTTCCGATCAGGTGCGTCTGTCTCAGCTACGTGGCGATGTTCAGGATGCGGCTTCGCTTGCGCGTGATCTTCTGCCTGTGGTCGCGAAAACCCATGCCGACGGGCATTTGGACTTCGCTATGTCTGCAATGAGCTCGTCGACATCCAGTTAGCGAATGAACCTTGGTATCAGGCGGACGAAAAGCGAAATCTTGGCGATTTCGCCGGAGCGCGGATTGAAAATGCTCGTGTCGGTGGTTCGATTCCGCCCCCGGGCACCACTTAAGCCATAAAAATAAGCCACTACAGCATCGCACAGTTTTTACTTCCTGCGTTGCACAGTCATCGCACAGTTTTTCATGTGTTACAGGGTGGGTTTACGGGCTGAAAGACTGTGTTGAACACAGTGTTTGGAATCAATGTGTTAGACACACTGTTCGCAACACACGGTTTGCCCACAGTAACTGCAACACACTTCTTCCCCACAGTGTTTTGGATCACGCACATTGATCAGCCGCAACACGACCCACCTTCTTGGATCGGTGGACAAGGCACGGTTCCGTAGGAGCAATAGACACAGCAATCGCCTGGCAACGGCTTGATCATGGCCTTGCATGATGTGCACTCGTAGAACCACTGACAGGCATCGGTCGGCATGGTCTCCACTGCCTTATGTCCACACTTCGGGCAAGTGATTTCGCTCTCAAGGATGATGTTCAGATCACTCATTGTGTCACGCCAGAGTTTTTGAAGATCGGTGCGCGTTCATTCGGGTTCAGGGCCCACGGTCAATATCTTGCCGTTGCTCCAAACCAGCGCTTCATAGCACACCTCTGCGCTAGCGCCGCCACACCAACCTCCGTCACGTCCAACAAGAAGGATACGGTCGGGACCCCAATCTATAGTCGCCTCCTCCCTCCATAGATGCGTTGGTTCAATCACTGCCAGTCTCGAAAGGCTTCATAGCCGCGTAAAACGCTTTGTGCGCGGGTGTGCATATTTTGTGTTTTCTCGCCAGTTCGACGATCTTTCCGGACAGCCAAGCGTTTTCCAAAGGTCTCCCATTTTGCAAATCTGTCAGCATTGAAGACTGCGCGCTCGCCCCCATGCCCATGGCAAACGCCATTGTTTTTCCTACAAAACCGTCTTCTAGTTTTACAGCCTCGGCATCGGCAACAGCGACCGCCTCCTTCAAAGCTTGTTCAAATAGTTCTTTTGCGGACTGCTCTTGTTGGGTGAAACCGATTGGCTGCCTGGTCAAACAGGTAATCCCAGAAAAGCTAGCCAAGAATACAAACTTCTCCCATAACTCCCTTGTTATGCTCTCGCTCATAGCAGTTTCGATTTCCGCTTTGCGGCAAGCTGAAACGAACGCCTCTAATCTTTCACTACGCGCTCCGGACATCTCACCCACAGTAAGACGCGCTAGATTGCCCGTATGGCGGATGATGCCGGGAGCTTCGATTGCAAGTGGAGCATAAGCAATGCCACCAATAGCATGGCCAACCCCAAGAATTTCATCAATTCTTTCTTCAGTACCGATACCATTCTGGAAGGAGATTACGCCTGTTTCTTCAGAAACCAATGGGCGACATTGCTCCACCGCTTCGTTCACACTGTATAGCTTTACAGCGAGCACAACGATGTCTACTGGTCCGATCTCCTTGGGATCGTCCGTGGCTTGAGCAGGAAAAACGACTGTACCACCCACATCACTCTTAATCTGCAGCCCGTTCTCTCGGATGGCCCGCAGATGGTCGCCGCGAGCGACAAACCAAACATCGCTATCCGTCTTCTGAGCAAGCTGTGCGCCGAAGTAGCCACCTATGCCGCCGCTACCCATAATTGCTATCTTCATTGGCTTACCTGTCCTTTAGATGGAAACCGAAACTACATCTACAAGTCGGACTTTATACCATCTATTCCGTTGATCCAGATCGCGGTAGTTTTCGCCGATCTCTCAGCCTGTGCATAAACCAAGAGGCGATGAGCTCTTGGGTAGCTAATATCTGTCATCGCAACACACTGTTTGCCCGCAGTAACTGCAACACACTTCTTCCCCACAGTGTTTTCGGAACACGGTCGAAGACAGCGCGTTGCGCGACAACTTTGGGGAACGGCAGCAATGCTACGATGGGCGGTCATCTGATGGTTTTAGTCAGATGTCCCAGAAGAGCCCAAAACGGCCATTTCCTTGAGCTCATTCGCTCTGGTACGCTCATCCTGTGGAACGTCGTCTTGCAGCCATAGTAATCGCTGATGTTGCCGGTTTCTCGCGCATGGTCGCCGAGGATGAGGCCGGAACGATCGAGCGTATGCGCGAACTCCGCGATACGGTCACCGAGCCAGCCATCGAAAATGCTGGTGGTCGCATCGTTAAGCGCACGGGCGATGGCACGCTGGTAGAGTTTTCTTCGGTCGTGGGCGCCGTTGAAGGAGCGATCGACGTCCAGCGCCAACTTGCCGAGATTGCAAACGCCGATCCAGAAGATCGCCGCTTTATCCTGCGCATAGGAGTGCATCTTGGCGAAGTACTGGTTGAGGCGGATGGAGACATTCACGGCGATGGCGTCAACGTCGCTGCCCGGCTCGAAGCTCTCTGCGCGCCCGGCGAAATCCTCGTCTCCGGTGCGGTCTGGGATCACCTCGAGGGACGCCTTGACGTTCGAGCGGAAGAACTCGGTCTAAGGGAACTTAAGAACATCCCCCGGAAGGTTGCCCTTCACAGGTTGATACCGGTTGAGGGGCCAGTTGCCGCTTCCCCAGCGCCGGATCAAGGCAAGGCATCATTGCCTCTCGCCGACAAGCCTTCCATCGTTGTGTTGCCCTTCGACGACATGTCCAAGGATGCTGATAGTGGTTTTTTGGCAGATGGTTTGGTCGAGGATGTCACTACCGCGCTTTCTCGATTCCGTTCACTCTTCGTCATCGCCCGCAACACAGCCTTCTCGTATCGTGGGAAAGCGATAAACGTCGCGGACGTCGGTCGCGAGCTTGGTGTCCAGTATGTTCTCGAAGGCTCTGTCCGGCGAGCGGGAGATCGTGTGCGGGTCACAGCCCAGCTTATCGATGCGACCGCAGATCGGCATATATGGGCCGAGAAGTATGATCGCAATCTCGATGACATCTTCGCAATTCAAGATGAGCTGACACAGGCTATTGCTATGGCCGTTGCACCTAGCATTCGTGCCGAGGAGATAACTGCGAGTGCTGACCGAGACCCAGGATCTCTTAGCTTGCGCGAAAAACTAGCGCGCGCCTGGTGGCACTTGCAGCGATATACAGCTGAAGACGGGGAAGCTGCGCGGGCAGTGTTGACGTCTGCGCTCGAGGAGAGCCCACGAAATGCAACCGCTCTCGCCTTCATCGCGCAATCTTATGTCTTCGATGGCTTATATGGCTGGGGGCGGCCACAACCTGAATCGATACGGTTAGCGATCGAAACGGCAACTCAGGCGCTGATGTGTGATCCAGACGACGAGAATGCGCAGGTTCATTTGGCCATAGCACTGTTCATTGCCAAACAGCACTCAGAAGCCGCTCGTCACCTTGAACGCGTACTAGAGAGCAATCCGAACCACGCGACTGCGATGGGATCACTCGGAATGGTTCTTACCTACATGCATGATCACCGCGCTGACACTTTGCTGAAACGTGCAGCACGTCTTAGTCCGAGGGATGTTTGGACCAGTATGTTTGTCGGCCATCGCGGAATGATCGCCTTCATCAAAGGCGATGACGAGACAGCCCTAAGTTACTTCAGGGAAGGCCTTCGCATCGCACCACGCAACGCGTCCTTACTGCGAGGAGAAGTGACGGCTCTAGCGCATCTAGGGCGTCTGGTAGAAGCCAAGGATTGCTACGCCCGATTGCTCGAAGTAGCTCCTGGAGTAACGCAAACTATCACGCGAAATGGTGTCATGTTCGTTTACGAAGCGGATGCTAGCCGGTTTTGTGAGGGCCTCGGCCGGGTTGGAATGCCTGAATAGTAGATTTTGCATGATCTTACCGCCACCTGACCCGATAATTCGAACTGCCAAACCGTCCCGCAATTCAAAGATGTGTCGAGGTGTTTCGAACGTTGTCTATGTACACCTCTCTGCCGTCGCGTCCCTATCAATCACAGCCCGCTTCTGACTGAAGCGGTCAAATGGCTCAAAAACCGCAACTTTTCCAATCTGAACAGCCGTACTTCAGGCTAGGCGCTCACCTGGGAGAAAGTGTTTATGCGCCAGTCTAAAAGGTGACCCCACCTAGCGAGCATTGGAGATTCCGGTTTGGCTGAGCTCCCCAACAAGAAAACTTGTACGCATGCGCCCTTTGCCCTTTACTTCGATCTCCCCCCTTGGCTCGAACTCGAAACGAGTGGCGAGTGCTTGAGCCATAGCTTCGGGCGTTTGGATGCGGCCCGGCTCGCCAGTGGCTTCCATGCGAGCCGCCACGTTCACCGCGTCTCCCCATAAGTCATATGCGAACTTCCGCTGGCCAATGATACCTGCCACAACGCGACCGCTATTGATCCCGATCCGCATCTTGATTGGCTCGCCAGAGTGGGGCGCTCGGATTTCCCACATTTTCCTCTCAATGTCCAAAGCCAGCCGCGCCGCCACCTCCTCTGGATCACCCTTCGATCCCGGCAATCCGGCTACCACCATGTATGCATCGCCAATCGTCTTAATCTTTTCCACGCCATACCTGTCCGCTAGCGCATCGCAGGTCGAAAAGACTTCATTGAGAAGCTTAACCACTTCAGCGGGCGGCATCTTGTCTGAAATATCTGTGAAGCCTGCAATGTCGGCAAACAGGATCGCGACCTTGTCATGGTCGTCAGCAATCATGCCTTTAGAGCGTTTCAGACGGTCAGCGATAGGTCGGGGCAAAATGTTGAGTAGGAGACCCTCACTTTCGCGGTAAGCCTCGCGAAGTTTTGCCTCCGCTCTTCTCACCTCGGCAAAGAATGGGAGTACCATAGCCAGCATGGCAACCGCAAAAACGATTGGACTGACGACCTCGAACATGGTGTCGAACGGCGCCTTTAACTCATAGACCGGAGCGCGATCATGCATAAAATATGAGAGAGCGGCGGCCACTGCCAAGGCCCCACCCGCCAAAAAGGCTGAGCGACCCATGCTGTAGAATGGCTGAACGAAGGCCATCACGACAACTGGAAAGATAAAGTCGTTGAACGCCGCCAAGGTGCCAATGCAGACGGTCGCAGCGACACCATGTAGGATTAGCTCTCCGTTCGCCATCCAGAATGCAAGACGGTAGTAGCGGCGATGGAGCAGGACGTAGCAGACGATGAAGAGCGGAATGCTCACGCAGTTGAACCAGAAGAGGAAGCCGATATCCGCCGCCCATGCCATCACAAGAACGGAAACGTGCGCCACTGCCGCAAGGGCATAGAATACCTTCCAATATGCAAAGTACCTTCGAATTTCTTCTGGCGTATCCTCAGGTACTTCCAGGAAGCGCTCCAGGAAAGTCAGCGCTCGATCGCGCATGCTCACACTACCCCTCTCAGCTGTACAGGGCGGATGATACCACTGGTCACAACCAATGTCGCGCAGGACCGCGCTACACCGCTCCTTCGGCAGCCAATTCGAACTTCGATTTCAAGATGACCCAGCCCCCTGATCCGGGCCGATCAGGTGTAGAATCCGTTCCTGTTTCTTTCTGTTGATACGGTTGCGGTCAAGGCCTGCTGAGCGGAGCCCTTGCGGAGCTCAAGCGAGGCAGGCCGAGTGGCACGGTTGAGATTGGCGTAGACGGCCGGGGCCAGCCCGCCAAGCGATGTGTGTGGTCTCTGTGTGTTGTAATCGATCCTCCAGTTCTCGATGATCTTCCGGGCTTCGGCGAGGCTGCTAAAGATGTGTTCGTTCAAACATTCATCCCGTAATCGGCCATTGAAGCTTTCCACGAAGGCGTTTTGCATGGGTTTGCCGGGCGCGATGTAATGCCAGCGAACGGCCGATGTCCTGGCACCACCTCAGAACGGCATGAGAAGTCATTTCAGTCCCATTATCGCTGACAATCATGTCCGGCTGGCCCCGCCTGCGGATCAGGGTATCCAGTTCACGTGTCATGCGGGCACCAGACAGGGAACGATCAACGACGGTTGCCAGCGCCTCGCGCGTACAATCATCCACGACGCATAGCACCCTGAACCGCTGGCCATCCTCAAAGGCGTCAGACACGAAGTCCAAGGACCAGCGCTGATTGGCGCGATCCGGAACCAGAATAGGTCTACGCGTGCCCAAAGCCCGCTTGCGCGACCGCCTACGGCGCACCGCCAGCCCTTCTTCCCGATACAGCCGGAACAGCTTCTTGTGGTTCACTTCAAAGCCTTCCCTAGCCAGCAGGATGCCCAAACGGCGATAGCCGAACCTGCGGCGTTCATTCGCCAGTTCACGCAGCCGCTTGCGCAGGGCCTCATCGCCCTGATCCTGCTTCTTATATTGAAAGACTGATCGGGGAAGATCAGCCAGTTTACACGCCCGACGCTCAGACAGGCCGTGCCGATCCATTACGTCCGACACGGCCCTGCGCTTCACATCAGGCGTCAGTAGTTTTTTGTCGCGAGGTCTTTCAGCGCGGCGTTATCCAACATCGCGTCCGCCAGCATCCGCTTAAGACGGTTGTTCTCATCCTCAAGCGCCCGTAGCTTCTTGGCGTCAGACACGTTCATCCCGCCAAACTTGGCCTTGTATTTGTAGAACGTAGCATCACTGATCCCGTACTTCCGACACAGGTCCTGCGCTTTCACCCCTGCCTCGTACTCCTTGATCATCCCAATGATCTGCTCATCTGAAAATCTGCGTTTCATAGTCCATCCTTTGCTTGGACGGATTACTAACACCTCAGTGGCCTGATTTCAGGGGGCTGGGTCACAGTGTTTGCCCAAAGTAACTGCAATACACTTCTTCCCCACAGTGTTTGCGGACACAGTTGAAGACAACATGTTCAACGATAGCGCTTGGGAACGGCAGCAATGCTAAGATGGGCGGTCATCTGATGGTTTTAGTCAGATGTCTCGGTTGAGCCCCGAGTTGCCATACAGCCCCGCATTTGCGACGACCGCTATCGACGATAAACTTGGCCAGTCGTCATACGCGTGAATGCATCATCCACACTTGCTGTGAGCCATCTTTCGAAATCGGAGTGAAAAGACTAGGTAGCATAAGATCGAACCCTGATCAGCAGTACCTTTAGCGCGTCGAGCCAAGCTGTCATAACGCCTCACTTTTTGGGCAATCCCGACTGCACGAGACATTCGAAGAACCACTCTTTGAAGTCTTCGTCCGCGGCGTAGGAAAGGTTCTGACGTAGGTTCTCAACGGTAAGGTCGGGTTGGCGCCGCATTGCTTCAGCGACTAAGCCCTCTGCGCGTTGATTATTTCCCAAAGCGACATGAGCCGCGGCAGCGTCAAGCGCTGGAAACATGACCGAGCGAATCTCCTGAACGCCAATCTCGCCCCACTCAGCTGCTTCACTGTATCTTCCAAGTCGCATCAACGCCCAGCTGCCCAGCGGAAATCTAAAAAGCATCCTAGGATCAAGCGGAGATAGGCGAGCGCCGGTTTCGAAATCCTCGATTGCGCCCTCCGGATCGAGTCCGAGCGCCTTGACCTGTCCCCGCTCGTAAAAGCCGGCAGCCGAGTTCGGATTGAGCGAGATGCCATTTTCAATTGAGCGCAAGGCTCCGCTCCAATCATCCCCCCTTATGCCAAGCAGCATTCCCCTGGTGACATGTGGGGCGCTGTCCAGCGGATCGAGTGCTATGGCTTCACGGCAGAAGCGAATGGCCTCGTCGATCGCCGATTGCGCCTCATCGCCGCGAAGCACATTCTGAATGACAAGTGATCGCAAAACTAGGGCGCGAGCGGCTAATGGCCGTGCAAAACGTGGGTCAAGCACGGTAGCTCTTTCAAAATGGGAAATTGCCTTTCGCTCTGCTTCCAGCTTGGCTTCGGAACTCTCGGCTTGCTGTGCGGCGTAGTGCGCAGCTATTCCAAGGTGGTATGCAGACCACGCATCGAGGCTCTCCGGTCGGCGTAGCTGCGCCCGACGCTGTTCCTCCAGCGAAAGGGCTCCCTCGATCGCCGCACACACACACTGCGTAATCTCGTCCTGAATCTCAAAAATATCGTCTAGAATACGGTCGTAACGGTCGGCCCAGATATGAACTCCTTGCTCGGAATCGACGAGTTGCGCGCTTACACGGATTCGCGTTCCCGACGCGCGAACGCTGCCGACAAGCACATATCTGACATCCAGTTCCCGTCCGACTTCGCGCGCATCGACAGAACGCCCCTTATAAACAAAACTTGAGTCCCGCGCGATGACCAGCAGACCGGCAAGCTTTGAAAGCCCGGTTATGATCTCCTCGGCGAGCCCGTCTCCAAAGAAATCCTGTTCGGAGTCGGCTCCCATTGTCGTAAATGCCAGCACCGCGATAGAGGGGCGATCCAGCGGAGCTGGTTCCTGCGGCTCAGTCTTTGGGAACACGCGCGGCATCCATTGGAAGGTGCGGATCGGGCGGTCGACGTTCTTGAGCTCAATTTCGCCCATATCTTCAAATGCTATGTCTAATTTATCCCTGACCTGATCAAAGACTGAGGCAGCGACGCAGATACCGCCCTGCGGCGCGGCGGCCTCCAATCTAGCGGCCAAGTTCACACCATCGCCGAAGATGTCGCCATCCTCAGTGATAACATCTCCCAGATTGATCCCAATCCGATACGTTATCCCGGCCGGTGACGGATCTTCTGCTAGGTTTTTCTGGATATCCAAGGACGCCCGAACGGCTTCAAGGGCCGAAGGGAACTCCACCAGCAATCCGTCGCCCATAAGCTTGACGATGCGCCCGCCACGGGAGTTCAGCGCGGGCTCGATAATCAACTTCCGAATTGATTTGATGCCCTCTAGAACCCCTTCCTCGTCTTCCCGCATAAGTCGCGTATAACCGACAACGTCTGCCGAAAGGATGGCGGCTAGGCGGCGATTCATTGCCCGTTTCTCCATACTAGAATACGGGATGGTCACATAAACCTAGAGCCGCCTCAAGTGCGACAACATCTGCCTAATCCCGCCCACCACAGGACGATTGGTTATTTCGTAACGCGTGGTGGCAATATTGAATTCACCCCTGAACCCACGAGACTTTGAAAACTGGTGGCCGAAGTCAGGTCTAAGATGGATTGCAGACGTCAGCTTTGCTCAGTTGATTGACCGTTTTGTCCCGCACAACGGTCATTGGTGACGGTCGCAGCGAACGGCAGGATTAACCCAAGAGCGTACCTTGGCACTGCCGCTTGCCTTAAAGGGGTCTTGCGACCTGCCGTGTATGAGATCGGCACAAGGGAAATAGCCTATTCGGCTGCGACTGGCATCGTTGAACTCCGTGCGTCAACCCGTCTGCGGATCATCTCCGCAATCAGGATACCCGCGGGTGCTGATCCCCAAATGCAGATCTGGATTGCGAGGGCTTCGATGTCGCGAAAGAGCGGATCGATTACAAAAAGCAAGACGCGAAACAGCCAGAACGACCCCCACATTGAGCCGACAAAACGCCACATCCAGATGCGGTGCCCTGCAGCGTCTCGCCTGCGGATCGCAAGCACACCCAAGACCGCCGTCGCATAGACAAACATCGACATTGAGAAAAAGCCCCAGGTCGACAATGCGCCGCCATATTCTCCGACGGATCCGTGCTGTGCTGCAAGGATCGTGGCACATCCGACACCGACCGTCAGTATCGCAAAGCTGATACGGCCGACGAGTGCATGATTGCTTGCTCGACCACCGGGAAAAAACATCTGCACGTGCATGAGTACGAACACAATGGAGTTGCAGACAACATGCCCCAGAAGCAGCGCCGATCGCATCTCTGGGCCATTTGCAAAACGGTCATAGAATGCAACACCCCATGCTGGATGGCTGGTATAGGTTTCGCCCCAGACCGAGCAAGAATTGTCGGGGCATGTCGCCACGGCGCTGGCTGTCACGGGATCGCTCAAGCCAAGATTGATCAACACGTCATAGATGCCAACAAAATTGGCAATCGCAGCCGCGGGACCGTTAATCACATAGCCCAGATTCAAATACAGCATCAGGGCAATGCCAAAGAGCAAGGCTGGCAAAAATCTTCCTCGAAGCACTGCATAGACAGCAAGACAAGCCCAGATCACCAAGCCAACGAAGACGGACATAACGCCAAGTGGTACCGTCATTTCGTTCTCCCCAATCGAAACGATCCCTATAAGGCTCGCACACAGATCATCGGCAACTCAAGGTATTTCGCGATCCGAGGTCTGTTGCGCGAGGGCAGTTGAACTTACGATCCGACTGTAACGCGCGTCTCGAAAAGGAAATCTTGAAGCCTTTGTTCCACGCGAGAAAGCGACGGCGCGTCGCTCTCTGACAAACCGACGGTCACGCAAAGCCCTCTCGGTCCACCGGCTTCCACCTGAACTTGGGCATCGGGCAACTCCAGTTCGTCGCGGAGCAAATTTGATACGACGAGCTTTGCCGCATCGCACCGCAGGCTTGGCTTGAAGATCTTGCCGACTGAAGTCAGGGGGATCTCATCGATAACCTCAATGATCTTTGGCCAGGCTGGTCTCTCGTCGATGGTTTTTCGGGCATGATCCATGAGGTCTTCGACCGAAACATTTTCTGATGCCTGAACCTGAACGAAACACATGGGCAGTTCTCCGGCATAGGGATCAGGCATCCCGACCGCAGCCGCCAACGCAACTGCAGGATGGGTGCTCATGGCGTTTTCGATCATGGCCGGATCGATATTGTGGCCGCTTCGAATAATCAGATCCTTCGAGCGTCCGGCCACATACAGGCATCCCTTCTCATCCTTGTATCCCAGATCGCCGGAATTCAGGAGGCCGTTTGCAAACACGTCATCGTTGTGTCTGGGGTCGCTATAGCCTGGAGAAATATGGAGGCCACGAATTGCTATGACGCCGATCTCTCCGACATCACAGACCTCCCCCAAGCTTCCATCGCTTTCCAATTTCAGCACGTCGACATCTGTGTAAGGCAACGCCCAGCCAACGGAGCCGGTTGTACCAGACCCGCTAAGGGGATCGATACTGATCAGCCCGGACGCCTCTGTCATACCGAGGATTTCAAAAAGTGGGCAGCCAGTGACCTCTTTGAACTTCTGCCCAACCGCGGGGGGTAGCAAAGATGCACCCGTCGCACCCGCGCGCACACGCGAGATGTCATGATCCCCGATCGGCGTCTGCAAAACCGCCCCGATTGCCGTCGGAACCCCGCCCACAAGGGTCACGTCGTAATCCGCGACAAGTCGCCAGAAGCTCGCGACAACCGCAGGATTTCGCAGACCAGCTGGTGTCATGACCAGCAGCTCAACACCAGCCATGAAGCAACTGAGTCCGCCAACAATGGTACCGGCGACGTGAAAAAGAGGAAAAGTGGCGGTAAACACATCATCCGAGCGAAAGCCGCACATGACCGCTCCCCCGAACGCAGCGACCAACTGACTGCGGTGGGTGTGCGCAACCAGCTTGGGCACGCCTGTTGTGCCGCCGGTGTGAAAATAGGCCGCCAGATCGTCACCGCTGCGTGCCTCTCCAAACGTCAAATGATCGTCAGGCTGGGCCGCCAGTGCATCCGCCAGATCGATAACCCCATCTTCGGGCGGTGTGCCGGGCGGAGACACACGCGCCATCAAAAGGTCCGGAATCTGTTCCCGCAGAGCCAAAGCTTTCTGCCATATGTCCAGTTGCGGATGAGGGCCAAGTGCGACAAGGATCTTTGCGCCGGAGGTTTTGAGAAGTTCTGCGATGCTCTCAGGCTGTAAAAGGAAATTTATAGGAACAGCATAACCAGCTGTTTCGGCGCCCCACAAAGTGACGTGAGTTTCAATCAAAGATGGCAGCATATACGCAACGCCCGGCGCCTCGCCTCCGATTTCCGCAAACAGATTGGCCGCGCGCCTGATCTGTCCCAGTAGCTGCGCATAAGTTACGCGCCGAGGCTGTTCGTCTTCTGCTCCGGTCATCAGCATTGTCAGCGCAGTAGCGTCCGGATCGCGTTTCGCGCTGTTGGTAAAGACCTCCAAAATACTTTGTTCGGGCAACCGCTCGTCAAGCGTCATCTCCGCTTCGAACTTGCTTATATCGCTTTGGGTTCTGATCGGTTGTTCGCCCAGATTGGCCATGGGGTCTCCTTGCACTTCGTTGCTGGATTAACCGAGCTTTTGTCGAACTGCTAAACAATGCAACTTTAATATACTTGTCAGATCGCAAAACACGGTCGAATTGATTGCATCATCAAGACAATCTGTGAAATTCCGCTTGGTCTGCTTAGCAGTAGTTCGTGCTTATCGGAACTAACGTCGGCTTTAACCAGCAAAAGCCAACTCATGTGTTCTAAACAGTTGCGCCGAAAGTGTGTTCAAGCACAGTGTTTCAGGTTACTGTGTTGAACACAGTGGTTGCCCAATCCAGCGCAGCCAAAGCACATCGCACAGTTTATCGCACACCTCAAATTTACCCCAAATATCCCTTTAAAATCAATTCTTTAAAATAAACACAAGTCTTGAAAATCCTCGTGTCGGTGGTTCGATTCCGCCCCCGGGCACCACTTTAGCCATAAAAGTAAGGCACTTCAGAATCGCACAGTTTTTACTTCCTGCGTTGCACAGTCATCGCACAGTTTTTCATGTGTTACAGGGTGGGTTTGCGGGCTGAAAAGCTGTGTTGAACACAGTGTTTGGAATCGCGGTGTTGAACACACTGTTCGCAACACACTGTTTGCCCACAGTGTTTTACAAAAGGATCTTCCCCGCAGTGTTTTGGAACGCAGTCGAAGACCGCGTGTTGCACGATAACTTTGGGTAATGGCAGCAACGCTGCAGGCAGCAGTCATCTGATGGTTTCAGTGAGATGTCTCTGTGGAGCCCTTTTGAACGAATGCTGCGTTTAGCATGAATGCCTGCTAGGTTGCCCGAAACGGGGGTGGCATTTCATGGAAGCAAACAAAGCGCAGGCCGATTATTGGACTTCACCCGCGGGCCTGAAGTGGATTGAACACGAACGCGCTCTGGATACCGCGATGGCTGGGATGTTGGACATGATGCTGGATATGGCAGACATTGTTTCGACGGACCGTGTCATCGACATAGGATGTGGAACCGGAGCAAGTACCATTGAAGCCGCCCGACGCGCTCCGGCGGGCAGAGTTCTTGGGGTAGATATTTCTGATCCGCTCCTTGCACGCGCTGCCAAAAGGGCGAAAACGGCGGGCGTGCGGAACGCGTCATTCCTGTTGGCTGATGCCCAAACGCATGATTTTCCGTCGCAGCACTTCGATGTTCTGGTCTCACGATTAGGAATGAGCTTCTTTTCAGACACCGTTGCGGCGCTAAAGAACCTGTCCAGTGCACTGAGCGATCATGGTAGAATGGTCTTTGTTTGCTGGGCTTCGGTGGCGCAAAACCCATGGTTTGATATCCCGAAGAAAGCAGCGGAGGAAAGGCTGGGCGCACAGCCGAAAGGAGACCCAAATGCACCTGGTCCAACTGCATTTCAGAACTGCAAACGGGTGGTCAATCTGATGGATGAGGCGGGCGTTTCTAGTATTGAAGCGCGTCCGGTCGAGATTGTACTCACGCCTACAGGCGGAGTTGCAGGTGCTGCGCGCGCAGCCAGCAAGGTCGGTCCGGCGGCTCGCATAATGAAAGCATATTCCGGGACGGAAACTGATGAGGCGGAGATTGAAAGCTCAGTAAAGGCAGCCTTCGAGGAGTTCTCCGACGGAGATGACGTAAAGGTTCCGGCAGTGGTAAACCTATTTTCTTGCGCACGATGAATTGGTCATGGAACCCTAGCCAACATCCGATCACTCGACACCGTGCACGATCACCAAGTTTGTATCCGCATTGCGGCGACGGATTTCAGCGAGTTTCTGATAATCAGGATCGTCATACCAGGCACGTGCTGTCTCAGCGTTCGGGAACCGCATCAGAACCGTTCGTGGCATCCCCCAAGTGCCTTCCAGGACTTCAGTCGCCTGCTGCGATGTCGCGAGCAGCTCGCCGTTGTAGCGTTCGAAAATTGGTGTGAACCCAGCCAGATACTCCTCGTAGTCCTCGGGGGTGTGAATGTTCAATTGACCGACGACATAAACGCTCATGGTTTTCTCCAGTCAAAAAGTAAAAGGCGAGCTATGCTCAAAAGTTGGTGACGGCGTGATCAGGCGGCTTGGTTAAGTTGTTTGATCCCGTCCTTAAATGCAATCCCTTCGATGATCTCGGGCATGCGGTTTGCGCCGTCGAGCTTCCGCCATTT
>NZ_JAABNT010000039.1 GCF_010667575.1 Sulfitobacter sediminilitoris | reverse complement strand
CGCGCCATTGGTGCCCGTGATCACATTGGCCGTGACAGCGTTGCCCTCCGTGGTCGTCAGCGTGTCATCCGTGATGTCGACCACCGAGGCCACGGTGACGTTGATCACCTGGGTCTCGGTATTGCCATCATCGTCGGTGACAGTGACCGTGAAGCTGTCGGAGCCGTTGTAATCCGCATTCGGGCTATAGCTCCAGGCGCCGGTCCCCGCATCGATGCTGGCGGTGCCATTGGTGCCGTTAGTGCTCACCGTGAAGTTCGGGGTGGTCATGCCGTCGACCTCATCGGTGACGGTTAGCGTCCCGGTGATCTCAGCGTCATCCTCGTTGCCAGTGCCATTGGTGTCGCCGCCAAAGGTCGCCGCGTCGTTGACCTGGCCGACATTCACCGTCACGGTCGCAGTGTCGGTGCCACCGTTGCCATCATCCACCGTGTAGGTGAAGCTGTCGGTCCCAGTGTAATCAGCGTCTGGCGTGTAGGTGACTGTGCCGTCGTTGTTATTCTCCACAGTCCCGTTCGAGGCCTCACCGACGTCCGCAACAGTCAGATCATCGCCGTCGAGATCGCTGTCGTTGCCCAGGACGTCGATGATTACAGCTACGTCCTCGTTGGTGTTCGCCGTGTCATCCGAGGCTTCCGGGTCATCGTTGAGAGCACCAACGGTGACATTGACCGTCGCGGTGCCGGTGCCACCGTTGCCATCGTCCACCATGTAGGTGAAGCTGTCGCGCCCAGTAAAGTCAGGGTCTGGCGTGTAGGTGACTGTGCCGTCGTTGTTATTCTCCACAGTTCCGTTCGAGGCCTCACCGACGTCCGCAACGGTCAGCTCATCGCCGTCGGGATCACTATCGTTGCCCAGAACGTTGATGATTACAGCTACGTCCTCGTCGGTGCGCGTTGCGTCATCTGAGGCTTCCGGATCGTCGTTGACAAGAACTACGTCAACATTGACCGTCGCGGTGCCGGTGCCACCGTTGCCATCGTCGACTGCTAGGCTGATTTCAGGCAGCGTATCACCGCCGCCATTCACATAATCTGCGCCATCCTGGGTCAGGCGGACGGAGTTAGTGACCAGGTCAAGTTCATAGTAGCCGTCGGAGTTGGATCCCGTCGTGAAGGTTACGGTCAGATCGTCTACTTCCTCGTCCGCGGTGACAAACGTTGCTGCGACAGTGCCTTGCCCAACTGTGTCTTCTGTAAGGGCATTGGCAGTTAGGACAATAGTGGGTGCCGTGTTTGAGCCCGTAATGGAAATGGTAATCGATTGCTCAGCCGTCGCGCCATATTCGTCTGTAACAGTGGCGGTAAATACTTCGACAGCCGTTTCACCATCCCTGAGAGGCACATCAGCATTGTCAGGGATGAGATACGTCCAGGCACCTGTAATCGGATCGATGGACATGTTGCCAATGGCGGTTAAGTTGCTGCCGTTTGATGTAATTGTCCAGGTCGCGCCGATATCGCCCTCGTCAACGTCGCTATAGAAAAGCCTACCAGAGACACTGTTATATGCTTCTTCTTCGGCAACGAGCTTTCTCGGAGCAAGCGATCCCTGAAACTGAGACAATTCTGTCGATATAACGGGTGCATCGTTCACCGGATCTACTATCACGGTGACCTGCGCGGTCTGCTCTGCTCCCGTTTCGTCAATGCCAGAAACTTCGAAGGAATCTTGGCCTTCAAAGTTGGAGTTAGGGGTATACGTGAAAGTGCCATCGGAAGCCAAAACAACCAGGCCATTTTCGGCCCCTCGCGAGAGTGACACCTCGACTACGTTTCCACCCGAGCCCCTGAACGGGAGCTGGCTAGTTAGAGGCGTATCCTCTGTCGACTGAAAGAAGAGCGACGCTTCCTCAACGTCCTCTTTCCCATTTTCTTGCTGAATTGATGGTCTATTACTGCCATCAAGCTCTGGATTCCCCCGCCCAGGACCACCGGGCCCCCCGCCTTCTCCTGTTTCATCAAGTGGTGGCGGTTGGAGACCCGGCCCATCTTTGAGATCGTTTTCTTCTTCCTGTAGGTCTTGAGAACCAACTTGTGAACCTTCCGGAAGTTCGACGAAGGTTTCACCGTTCTGAATCCGCGTAAGAGCCAGCTGGAATGCTGCGGCGGCTTGAGATAATAGATCTGCATCATCTGCAAAGTCTGCCGCATCGCGCGCTATTTCAATCGGGGGCTCATTCGTGAAGGGTGGTCGGATAATCCATTTACTGTCCGTTGCAGCGATATTCGATATCAAATTGCCTTCAAGATCGAAGAGCTGAATAAGGCCGAGACCACCGTCAGGATCGGGATTGAGCGAAACACTTACTGTCGCAATCCCATCCAACGTCTGAATGTCGATTTTACCTGTCGTGCCACGTATGCCCATTGTTGCGGCTGGTGTATTGATCTCAATACCGCCCGTTCTGGCCGTCTGACCGGCAATAAAGACAAAACTGCCCTGAACTAAATTGAAAACACCTGAGTTATCTGAGCCTTGTGGGTCGTAGATAAGCTCATCCAGAACCATCCGGGATGCCGCAGCAAGGGAAAAGATTGTTCCATCGGCGAATGTCAACCCTAAGGTGCTGCCATCCTGTGTCTGAACAACATCCCCCGCAAATACCTTTGTCCCTACTTCCAGCTCTTCTGTTTGACCGTCCGTGCGCTGCACGAATGCAACGCCTTCGAGCAACTCGACCTGTCCAATTGCATCCTCGAGGTCGATGCCCCCGGCTTGAGCGTATTGTGCAGGAAACGGTGGGCCAGCCAATCGCAGTACAATGTGCCCCTTCAGAACGGCACCGTCATGGGACAAAAGGTCAGCAGGTATCGGATCAAGGAAATAGTCGGAAAGGCGGAGCCCATTGCCATCGGCAGATCTGACCAAAAGATCACTACCGTCGCGAATAAAGTCTGCGCGAAATAACGCAAACTCTTCTGGAAAAATGAACTCTCCCTTCGCATTTGACGAGAGGTTATTGTCAGAATGCAGCGCAGAAAATTCGGCGTCTTGGATAATCACGGAGGATCCCTCATGCCATAAAAATTATCATTTAGATATAACATCCTGTTGCAAGACTCCCTAGGGAATTTGTCAAGATTCCCGCTGAGATAGAATGTTTATTGCCCTTACCCGTATTTCGTTACTGCCCATGCCGCGGTTGTTGCCAGCGGATACCATTCGGCTCTAAGCTTGATCTGAAAAAAGCAGATGTGAATGAAACTCTTTCTCCGGATCGTTCGAAGGTTTGACTGGGCCCGCGCGCTTGCGACGGGGCTGCTCGCGTTGCTGCTTTTGGTGCGTGTCGTGGACCATGAGTTGATCCAGACGTTTCGATATAACGCTTTCGACTTCTATCAGCAGGTGAAACCTCGATCACCGGAGCCGTTCCCCGTAACCATTATTGACGTGGACGATCAGAGTTTAGAGGAGTTAGGGCAATGGCCATGGCCGCGAACAACCCTTGCCGATCTCGTGGATAAGGCTACTGCCGCAGGGGCAGTCGCGTTGGCTTTCGATGTGATCTTTGCGGATCCAGACAGGCTGTCACCGGAAAATATAGCATTAGACAACAAGGGTTTACCCGAGGAAATTAAGAAAGCTTTGCGGGCAATGCCCAGCAACGACAGCATTCTTGCGGACGCGATCGGGCGGTCACGCGTCATTGTAGGGGAAACCAGCATCAGGCGATCGGTGGCCTCAGGGCAAGACGACGTGCAGGGTCCCAAAGTTGAATACGCATTCCTTGGCCCGAACCCAGAGCCATTCATGATGAAGTTTCCCGATCTCGTCCAGAACATGCCGACACTAGATGCAAAGGCAGCTGGACGCGGTATTTTCACGGTTCGTCCGGACAGTGATGGGGTCTATCGTCGTGTACCGCTTGTCATGCTGGTAGACGGTCAGGTCAGGATGGGGTTGTCGGTCGAGTTGTTGCGTATCGCAACCGGGGGAGGTGCATTTGCCATCAAATCAAATGATGCGGGTGTAGACGGCGTCATCGTCGCGCGACAACTAATCTCGACCGATAGTGACGGAACAGTATGGCCCTATTTTGCTCATTCATCGCGCGACCGATTCGTTTCGGCAAGCGACTTGGTACTTGATCGGCTGCCTCCAAATCGCCTGCGCGGTCACCTTGTCTTTGTCGGAACGTCTGCGATCGGTCTCGAGGATTTCCGGGCAACACCACTTGGTACGCCAATGCCCGGGGTGGAAATTCATGCGCAGGTACTCGAAAATATACTCGGCAAGACCATGCTTGTTCGCCCCAACTACTCAATTGCCGTGGAATTATTGACAATCGTTTTGCTGGGCCTCGTCATCATTGTGCTTGTACCGAAAATGGGCGCTGCCTTTGTGCTCATGCTGACCGGCACTTTGATCAGCGGATACGTCTTGTTTTCTTATGTGGCGTTCCAGAACGAACGAATCCTGCTTGATCCGACTTACCCTGCTTTTTCGGCGATAATTCTAGCGATCTTCATGTCGACCATGAATTACCTTAGGGAAGAACGTGAAAGACAGCGAATACGCAGCGCCTTTGGTCAATACGTCTCCCCGGACCTTGTCACCCAACTTTCGGACAATCCTGAACGCCTAATATTGGGCGGTGAGCGTCGCCCGCTTTCGATTCTTTTCTCCGATGTACGGGGCTTCACCACCATATCGGAGAGTTTCAGGGACGATCCGGCTGGATTGACACAGCTCATGAACCGATTTCTTACGGTCCTTTCCGACGGCATCCTGTCTTTCGGTGGAACGATTGACAAGTTCATGGGGGATGCTGTCATGGCTTTTTGGAATGCTCCCTTGGATGAACCTGACCACGCTCGTCTGTCATGTCGCGCGGCGCTGAAAATGCTTTCGGATGTGAATGAGTTGAATGAATTCCGGAAGGTTAATAGACGGAATCCGGACAAAAAATTCCATCAGATTGACGTCGGGATTGGGATAAATACTGGTGACTGTATCGTAGGAAATATGGGCTCTGACACTCGGTTTGATTACACCGCATTGGGGGACGCGGTCAACTTGGCTTCGAGGCTTGAGGGGCAGTCAAAGACCTACGGAGTTGGCATCATTCTTGGGCCAGAGACTGCCAACCACGTCAAGGACGATTTTGCCGTGCTGGAGCTCGATCTAATTCGTGTGAAAGGCAAGACGGAACCCGCACAGGTTTTTGGCCTGTTCGGAGATGAGACACTTCGGGCGGCTCCAGAATTCCAGCGCTTGGAGACTTTGAATAATGAAATGCTGGACGCCTACAGAGGACAAAGATGGTCAGACGCCCAAGGCCATCTGAAAGCAATGCAAGAAGTGCTTGGCGGTTTGCCGTTTGATCTTCAAACCTACATCGAGATGTACAGTGACAGAGTGCAGGGCTTCAAAGAAAACCCGCCGGGCCAAAGCTGGGACGGCGTTTTCGTTGCCGCCAGCAAATGATCAGCGCTCCCGCAACGCCTCGGCGCTTGCCCTTAACACGGGTTTGCCGAGATAACTCAATACCGTTTTTCGGCCCGTCTGAATGTCTACTGTTGCAACCATACCCGGTATGATTTGCAGTGGCTCCTCGTCTGACCCCAAATATGCCTTGTCCGTTTCGACCACGATGCGAAAAAACTGGTCTCCCTGAGCGTTCTCTATCGTGTCGGCACCGATACGTGTCACCTTGCCGGACAGGGAGCCGTAGACGAGGTAATCATAGGCGGTGATCTTAACGCTGGCCTGCTCGCCCGGACGAATGAAGGCAACGTCCTGAGGCCGTATGTCGACCTCTACCAACAATCGGTCATCGGCGGGTACGACTTCAGCAAGGGGGGCACCCGGCTGAACAACCGCACCGATTGTCGAGACGTTCACCGTATTCACGATGCCCTTCGTTGGTGACCGCACAGTCGTTCTAGTCACTCTGTCTTTGGCAGCGCGCAGACCTTCTTGCACAACGGCCAACTCGACTTGAAGTCGCGCAAGCCGCTCGCGGGCAGAAGAGACATAAGAAGCCCGAGCTGCCTGAATCTGTGTTTCTGCTTCAAGAATACCGGCCTTGATCCTGGGTTCGGATGCGTTCGCGATGATCAAGTCGCCTGTCGACTCCGCACGCTGAGATTTTAGACGCAGCAGCTCAATTCTGGGTACAGCACCTCGCAAGACCAGTTCTTCGGTCAATTGGATTTCTTCGTCCAGCGGCGCCAGACGTATCGAGATTTTCTCTCTCAGGCCTTCCAATTCAGCCAATTCGGCCCGTCTTTGCGCCAGCCTGTTCGCAAGGACAGAAAGCTCCTGATCCAGCTGCGTCCGCCTTGAGAAAAACACTTCTGCCTCAGCAGTCGTTGCCAGCGTGTTTCGGCTTTCAAGCCCGTCGGGGAAGGAAAGTTCCTGAGCAAGTCCCGCCTCGGCTTCAAGTCGTGCTTTCTCTGCCAGAAGGGCGGATTCCTTTTCCAGCAGTTCGCCAAGCTGTGAGGAAAACCCGGTATCGTCCAAATGCATAAGGACTTGCCCTGCGTTGACCATGTCACCCTCACGGATGTCGATAGATCGAACAATGCCTCCCTCAAGCGACTGAACAACCTGAATTTGCGAAGACGGGATTACGCGGCCGGGCCCTCGTGTCACTTCCTCGATCTCATAGAAATAAGCCCAGACGAAAAAGCCGCCGATTCCGACCAGAAGCACAACCAGCAATCGCCAATGACTGTTGCTTTTGTCTCTGAGCGCGGCGCTGGATATGTCGTTGATGAAATCGCTGTCCTGACCCGTTTGGAACATAGCCTACTCCGCAGCCTTCGCGTTCGAAAGCTCTCGTAGCTTTTGCGCAACTTCGGCCCGCGGACCATCCAGAACAACCTGGCCTTTCTCCATGACAACAACCCTGTTTGCGATTTCTGCAAGGGACTGGCGATGCGTGCAAAGGACAAGCCCCATGCCTTCGCGCGCCAATTCGGCCAGCCGCGTGGTAATCGTACTTTCCATCTGCCGGTCCATCGCACTTGTCGGTTCATCCAAAAATGCGACCTTCGGGTTCCTGAGAACCATGCGGGCAATGGCAAGCCCCTGTCGTTGCCCGCCCGAAAGACGGTTTCCCTTCTCACCTATGAACTGCTGAAGACCGGCCGGGTTTTCCGCGATAAATACATCCATCGCGGCATAGTAAAGGGCGCGGCGTATTTCTTCTTCTGTCGCATGGGGTCGGCCGATCATCAGGTTTTCCCGGATTGTGCCAGTGAAAAGCTCTGTTTCCTGCGTGAGGAAAGCAACCCCGTCACGCAGTTCTGCCGGATCGTATTGAGCGATCTCCTTGCCATCGACAAGAATGATGCCGGTATCGGGGGACAAAAGCCCATTGCACATCTTGCCCAACGTGCTTTTGCCTGAACCAACACGCCCCAGAAGGGCGACTGTCTCGCCCGGTTCGAAGCGCAGTTTAATGTTTTGCAGGGCAGGCACCGGTGAGTCTGGGTAGCTGAAACTCACGTCTTTGAATTCAAGTGCGCCTTTCTTGACCTGTAGCCCGGTCTCCAGCTCTTGCGGGCTTTCGATGGGTAGTTTCATAAAGTTTGACAGCGACCGCATGGCCTTGATCGCGTGTTGAGCACGGAAAAGAGTTTGGGCGATGTTGCCCAGCGGTGCGAGAACCCGACCCGCAAGGATGTTGGCCGCGATCAGGGCGCCAATGGTTATACGCCCATCAGCAACCAGAAAGACCCCCCAGACAATGATACCAACACTCACAGCCTGTTGTGTCAGCATCGTGGTGGAAACAGCAAAGTTCGACCAGAACCGCGTGCGACCATTGATGCGCGCCGACTGTGAAATCGCTTTTTCCCATTCGCGTTGCATGACGGGTTCGGCGTTCATGCTTTTTACGGTTTCTATCCCGAGAAGCGACTCAACAAGAACGACATGTCTTTTGACTGCCAGTTGTTGGGAACTGTCTACCGTTCTTCCAATCGGGTACTGCGCGAACAGGGCCATTACGAGGACGACAGGCACGGCGATCATCGGGACATAGGCGAGTGGGCCGACGATAACGAAGAGAACCGCGATAAACACCCCGATAAATAGCAGGTCGATGAGAGACACGAAGGTGGATGATGCGAAGAATTCACGCACCATCTCGAAGTCTCTGACCGTATTTATAATTCCGGCAGCGCCGCCCGGTCTGGCCAGAAGTTTTACGTTCATGGCTTGCCGGAAAATTTCTGCTGCCGCCTTCACATCGACGCGGCGACCGATCGTCTCGAGCATTCCGTTTCGCAACATGCGCAAGAACAAGTCGAGCATCAATGCAATCAAAACGCCAAACGCGAGGGTCCACAGGGTCACGTAGGCCAGATTTGGAATGACCCGGTCATAGACGTTCATGACAAAAAGGGGCAACGCGAGACTAAGCACATTGATCACGAAAACTGCGACAATGATCTGCGCCCAGAGTGTCCAGTTGGCCAAGAAGGGAGACCAGAACCAATGGCGCTGTGGCACCGCTTTTGCGCGCGCTTCGGGTGAGAGCAGGCTTTGAGTGCGTAACGCATTCGCGGTTACGAATAGAACCTTGCCATCCGTTCGTTTGCGCAGCATCGACATGCTGACTTCTTCGATAAGAAGGCCTTCCGAAACATCAAGTATTTCTGCTGTTTTTCGGTTTCTGCTGTAGCTTTGCAAGATTAGCGGCTTGCCGGTCTTGCGCTCAAATACCACGCATGGAAGGACGATGGGATCAAGGCGCCGCAGATCGCGGGTGGCCAGTTTGGTCCGCAGGCCAACGGTGCTCAGCGCCCGAGCCAACAGGGTTTTGTCGTTTGGGGCGGGATCAGCGGGAAGCCGGGCCAATACGGCGGCTTCGGAAAATGGCTGGTCAAGTGCCTCCGCGAACCAGGCTATCACGCGTAATGCAGGATGATTTTCCGACGCCCTACCAGAGGCAAGATTTGCCTCGGTCTTTAATTGCGCCGCGTCTTTCGTCATTTCAGTGGATCAACGACCGTATTGAAAACTGCCGAGCGAGGTGACTGCCGGGCACGCTCCTCATAGTTTACTTCGAACACAGCGTTGGTTTCTGCCAGTCCAAAGTGCGCTGTCAGCTGACTGCGTGTCGCGAGAAGCTGGTACTTGCTGAAGGTAAGTGCTGCATCAGAGCTTATTTTTTGAAACCGCGCGTTAAACGCCGCACGTTCTGCTTCCAGGACATCAATCAGCGATCTTTTTGCAGCGGTAAGCTCGTCCCGGTACTGTCGCACGATCATGATGTTGGCGCGAAGCTGCTTTCCAAGCACTCCGCTGCGCTCGGCATTCTTGGCGTATGCATTCCAGGTTCTGGCAGCCAATTCACGCACCTCGTCGGCCGCGACACGGCGGTCCAGCTCGGCTTTCCTGATCCGTTCTTGCAACCCTGCTGATTGAGCCGGGCGACGACCGTTATATAAAGTCCAATTCATGCGAACCCCGACAAAGGCGTCCGACCTGTTACCAAGGTTCCCGTCTCGGTTCTTGCCGTATGTCAGCCCGGCGTTCAGGGTCACACGCGGTTTTCGATCGGCTTCCTTGATCCCCGCGTCAAACTGCGCCTCTCTTGCAAGCTTGTCCGCGATCCGTACCCTGAAGCTACGTCGCACTGCTTCGTTCTGCAGCGCCCTGAGGTTCTTTGGAACGTTCTTCACACCGGGCACGTTCATCGCGCCCGAGGGAGACCGCCCGACGACACGCTCATACCTCGCAATGGCATTTGCCAATGACTGATCGATCCCGAGTTTTGCATCCCTTGCTGCGGCGATCCGGTCATCCACCAGAAATCCATCGCTCGAGGGGATCCGTCCAAGTTGCACCAAGTCCCGGATCTGTAACGCGATTTCCTCATGCCGGCCAATGTTCTCAGACGCCAGCCTCGACAGTTCTCGCAGACGAATGACATCAATGTATGCTTCTACGGCATTCAGCGCCAAGGTTTCGGTTGCATCAAGCTGCCTCAAGATGCTTGCATCCAAACGCGTGGCGTTCCGGTAGACAAGATTTTCCCGGCGGTATCCGTCAAAGAGTGTGTACTCAACGCCAATCCCGATCTGGGCCGTTTCTTTGAACGTATTGTTCTCGGCTGCGGAGAGCGTTGACGGATTATCCACGATCTGTCCGCCGACTTCCCCAAATAGAAAGACCTCGGGTTGATATTCCCCCCGCAACTCCAGCATTTCGAACAGTGTTGCGCGCACATCGGCATTGGCCGCCTGTTGGGCAGGATTATTGGTAACTGCGTTGCGGACAGCACTTTGAAGGGTTTCAGCGGACGTTGATACTGGTGAAAAAGTGACCAATAAGCCCAAAAGAACTAGAAAAATTGTTTGACGAAAAAGTCCAATAATCACGTTTTCTATCCCGAAAAAAGAAAGGTTTAACGAATCCTTGAGATACATCTTCAATTGAGGTCGGCTGACACGAGCTTGTGAACAGCTTGTAGGAAACTCTCAGAATTTCAAAGGAAATCTCGGAATTCTCCCGAGATAAGGCTTCACAGGCCGAATTCTTCGCGTAAAACGAATGCTGTGGGTCGCGATCTCTATATATGCGAGAACTTTGAACAGTGGGACGCTAGTTTTTGCGGCAAAGGGCATTGTCAGACAAACTGGTTTTGAGGCGGGCAGTGCACTTGCGACCGTGCACGTCTGATCAGAAGCTCACCCTTCTGTCCGTCTTCAGAGGTTTTGGGCTTAAGAGCGGCCTGATTTAAGAGAGTATCTGGCCCATCTGGTTTGATTGATTATTCGGCGGATTTGCGGACTGCCTGGATCGCGCTGACGATCCTCACCGGGGCGGCCCTTCTGCTCTTCGCCTCCGTCTACAAGGTACCGCCCGGCGCGGTACCCGGTAACGCGCGGATCAGCTTCTCCGCTCTCCCCTGGACGCCACTGGCATTCGCCGCAGTTCTCTGGGGCCTCTACAATTGCGCATTCTCGATGATCTTCAGCTTCGGCAGCCTTGTTCTCGCCGAGCGCGGCTTGCCGGTAATCGCGGCCAGTTCCGCGATCAGCTTCTACATCATTGCGGGCGCGATCTCGATCCCGGTCGGAGGATGGCTGGCGGATCGGACCGGACAGCCTGATCGGATCATCCTTATAAGCTTGGTTGGTTGCATGCTCGTATTTCCGGCAGTTCTTTATCTGCCAAACAGCTTCTTGCTCGCGGCACTTGTGCTGGGCGGCCTGCTGGCCGGGCTGGCACCCGGGCCCGTGGTCTCCATGCCCGGCCTTATCCTTGCGCCCGAGATGCGCGCCTTCGGGACCGGCGTGTTCTACTCGATCTACTATGTGCTGATGATGATCGCTCCGGCTTTGGCGGGCGCCCTTGCCGATTACGTCGGCAATGTTAGCGTCGCCTTTTTTCTGGGTGCTGGCATGATGCTGCTCGCGATCTTTGCGCATTGGGCGTTTCGGCAAACAGCCTCTCCGCCACAACTCGGGGGATCATGATCCGGCCATCGCGACAGCAGAAGACAACGCCCTGTGGCGCACAGGCCTGGCTCGCGCGATGACAGCCTGCGGGGAAAGGCTATGATGGACCGCGGTTTCGCCGAGACCGGGAATGGCAGGATCCTGGCCGGGATGGCCCGAAACTGCCGCATGATCTTTTTCACCGGGCTGCCAGCGTCCGGCAAATCGTTCTTTCTCCGCGCGCTGATCTCGATGGCAGGGACCGCCGGGCGCCGCGTCCATCTGATGCGCTGGGATGCGGGCCTGGCCTCGTTTCAGACCGATGAAATCCTGGCACGTTACCCGGATGTCGCAGACGGAAGCCATCCGATCGTCCGAATGGCCGCCGGATTATGGGGACGGAAGGCCGTCGCGCGCTGGCGGGACATGCATCCGGATCACGCGGAGCTTCTTGTCGGGGAGGTCCCCATCGTCGGAAACAGGTTTTCCGAATTGGTGAAAGTGCTTCCCGACGCGGTCGAGGCAGCCTTGGCATCGCAAAAGACGGCCTTTGTTTATCCTGTGCCGACCAGTGAAATGCGTGCAAAGCTGGAAGCCCTTCGGAGAGAGACCTTCGCGAACCCAAGGCACCCGGACGAGGCCAAGGATGCGCCTCCCGCCACCATGGAGCTGGCCTGGAGGCTGACCTGCGCGAAGTCCATCGAACTCGGGCTGGTCCAAGCGGCGGAAGGCGAAACGACGCCCGCATATGACGCGGCATTGTACCGCCGGTTCTTCGACCGTCTGCTCCGACACCGGAACGCTCGGGCGCTGGACGTGGACATGTTCTATGCAAGCAGCGGATCCGCCCACAATATTCAGGGGGGCGTTTCGGAAATCTTCGCGACGCCCGGAGAAGTCGAGGAAGCGATAGCAGCGATCGAAGCTGTCATGGACCCAGACGCCGCCGCCCGAGCAGTCGAAAACTGGTATCGAATGTGATCTGCCCGCGGTGGCCGCTTCGTCCGCATCTGAGACATCAAACGCAACCGCAGCGAATGACATGGTGTGTTTGCGGCGGTCGCTCTCCGGAGGCTAACGAGATTCTATAGTATCGGCCTCACAAAACCAGCCGTAAAGGAGAACGACCATGACCCATTATGTAGGTCTCGACGTGTCCGTCAAATCCGTATCGATCTGCGTGGTTGATGCCGCGGGATCGGTACTCGCCCG
>NZ_JAABNT010000038.1 GCF_010667575.1 Sulfitobacter sediminilitoris | reverse complement strand
TACAATTCCACGTGCTTCAATCCCGCCCTCCGCCAAAACGAAGAGCCTAACAGGACAGGCCAATCAGCCCATCTGCGACAAGACAATCTCGCCGCTCACGTGGTGCAGTATTCCACCGGCGTTCTCACACACAAGACATTCGCTGCGACCAGGAAATCGGGCCGCAAGATCTTTTCCCAACGTGCCCTACCAAGTTGACCGTGGCTCAGAGGCCTTTCCGGATTTGGGTAGTCAGTCTGACCGTTCGCGCCTAATGTTGAAGATAAGGCAATATTCCGTAGGGCATTTCTTGCAAAAAACTCGAGACACAGACGACGGAGACAGTTTGCGCGCGGAGCTTGAGCTTGCCCGCGAACGCGAGGCGGCAACGCGGGAAATTCTCGAAATCATTAGCCAGAGCCGGGATGACGAGCAGCCCGTATTCGAAACCATCCTCAAGAACGCCTGCGTGCTTTGCAACGCGCCGCTTGCCTGCCTGATACTCGGGACTCCTGACGATGAAATTCAAACATTGGCGGCCCACAAGGGTATGTTTGCCTCGGCGGTCGAATTGTTCGAGACCGGCCAGATGCGGATGGATCCCGAACTGTCCTATGCCGCACGTTCCATCATCGAAGGCCGTCTAATCGCGTTCGACGACATGGGGAAAAGCGAGCTTTACGAACAGGGCAGCCCGGTGGTCTGCTCCATGGTGGACGAGTCCGGCATCCGCAGCGTTCTATTCGTGCCCCTTGTGAAAGATGGCGCGGGGATCGGGAACATCACACTGTTTCGCCGGGAAATCAGCCCCTTCGATCCGTCGGAGATCGCGCTGGTCCAGACCTTCGCCGCCCAGGCCCTGATCGCCATCGAGAACGTCCGGCGGTTCCGCGAAGTCACGGAACGGCTGGAGCGCGAGAAAGCCTCTGGCGACGTTCTGGATATCATCAGCCGGTCGCGCGATGACGATCTGCCGGTTTTCAGGGTGATCACGGAGGCCGTATCGCGGCTGTGCCGCGCTCCGCTGGCCTATATCTGCTTACTCAATGTTGATCGAACACATGTAACGGTACCGGCCCAGATCGGTGCGCGGCGCGAGTTCGCTGAACGGCTTGCACGGTTTAGGGAACCGGTTGAAAAAGACTGGCTGTTGGCCGTCAAGGCGCCGCTGGAGCGCAAGGTCATCAGAATTGATGATCTTGCCGATAACGATCTTTATCGAGACGGCAACGAATACCGCGTGAACATGGTGGACGAGGAAGGCATGCGCAGCGTGCTCGTGGTGCCTCTTGTGAGCGGCGATACAGGTGTCGGCTGCATCTTTCTCTATCGTCGCGAGGTGGCCCCATTTTCGGATGCCGAGGTTGCGCTGGTCCAGACATTCGCCGCGCAGGCGGTGATCGCCATCGAGAACGTGCGGCAATTCCGGGAGATCCGCGAGCGGCTGGAGCGCGAGAAAGCGACCAGCGACGTGTTGTCGGTGATCAGCCAAAGCCGCGACGATGCGCAACCGGTATTCAAGATCATCCATAAAAACATCACCCGTCTGTGCGACGCCCCGTTTTCCGGGCTTTTCCTTCTCGACGAGACCGGCGAAGGATTGGACCTTGTCTCGCTGGAAGGCAGCAACACGGACTATATTCTCGCAGAGCAAACCAAATGGTCGATCTCTGACCCCTCAGCCCCGTGTCGAGCCGTTGCGAAAAAGAAAGTCGTTCATGTCAGTGACCTGACCAAAACAGCCGCCTTTCGCGACGGGCACCCGCCTACGGTCCGGGCGGTCGAACAAGAGGGTGTACGAACGTTCCTAGCGGTGCCGCTGATCAGAAACGACGTCGCGATCGGCGCCATAGCGATTTACCCAAGCGGTGTGCGACCCTTTACAGACAGTCAAATTGAACTGGTGAAAACCTTCGCCGCGCAGGCGGTGATCGCCATCGAGAACGCGCGTCAGTTCAAGGCGCTGGAAGAAAGTAATGCCGAGTTGACGGACGTGCTCGAGCGTCAGACCGCCACCGCCAATGTGCTGGACGTGATCAGCCAGTCACCGTCGGACGCCCGGCCCGTTTTCGATGTCATCGCCGCCACAGCGATGCGCCTTTGCGATGCCGAGGCGGTCGTGATCTGGCAGATCGGTGCTGACGGGTTCGAGCTTGCCGCGACGTTGCCGGACACGCCGGAGCGCGTTCGGATGCTCAAGGAGTATCCTCCCACGGTGGACGAGGGTTCGGTCGCCGGGCAGGCTTTTGCCGCACGGGACACAATCCATATCGATGACCTGCAGGCCGACCCCGTGCTGTCACAGCTGCCGCTCACCAGGATGACGCAGACCCGCACGATGCTCGCCGTTCCCCTCTTTTCGCCCACGCAGGAACGGGTCGGGCTGATCGTTCTGCCGCGACGTGAAGTGCGCGCCTTCAGTCCCGAACAGATCGCGCTGGTCGAAACCTTTGCGGATCAGGCCGCCATCGCCATTGAAAACGTGCGGCTGTTTAAGGCGCTGGAGACGCTGAATGCCGAACTGGGCGAGCGGGTCGAAGAACAGGTCGGCGAGATCGAGCGCATGGGCAAGCTGAAGCGCTTCCTTCCCGCCGCTGTAGCCGACACCGTTGTAAACTCCGGGTCCGAGGACATGCTCAAAAGCCACCGCGCGCTTCTGGGTGTCCTGTTCTGCGATATTCGCGGATTTACCGCGTTTTGCGAAACCGCCGAGCCTGAGGAAACCATCGAGGTCCTGCAAACCTATCACGAAGAGATGGGCAAGCTGATCAATGCACACAGCGCAGGTGTTGACCACCGAATGGGCGACGGGATCATGGTGCTTTTCAACGATCCCTTGCCTTGCGAAGATCCGGCCGGGGATGCCGTCCGACTGGCCATGGCGATGCGGGCCAAGATGTCCGAGCTGTGCCGGTCATGGAAGCGCATGGGCCATCGGCTGGGCTTTGGGGTTGGTGTTTCGCTAGGATATGCGACCGTCGGCATGGTCGGGTATGAAGGGCGCTCTGAGTACACCGCCTCCGGCACAGCGGTCAATGTCGCCGCGCGCTTGTGCGACATGGCCGAGGATGGCGAGATCCTGCTGAGCACCCGCGCCGCGATCGCGGTGGAGGATGATTTTCCCTCACTTTCGGCCGGAGAGGTCACGCTGAAAGGCATCCGAGAACCGGTCGAGGTTTTCAGATTGGTCGAAAGGGCTGCAGGATAGGAATGCATGCTTTCTCGGCAATTGCTCTCCCCGGCCCAGAGCGGTCACTTGGCGGCGAAGCGACAATCTGCGGTTGCAGCCTGCCTTGCTGACATTGCCCGCGGGGCAAAACGAGATGTTTGTCGGCGCAACCCCGACCGACCTCTGTAGTCCAACGGATTTCAAAACCGCGACAAGAGGTTATGCTGACCCCGACTTAACGATGCCTCGATCGCATCGCTCGCACCGGAATCGGATACGTGGCAGAGACAACGCAACACGTCAGAGATCATTTGCGCGGCCCCCTCGCTCAAGGGGGCGCTTGGTTTCTGCTGTGCATACTTGCGCTTGCGGCACTTGCCGGTTTCGAACGCAACGCACGGCTGAGTGAATTGACGACCGAAAGTGAGCGCCTTCATGCCGTCGCATCACAACGGGCCGACCAGCATGACGCGCATCTCACGGCCCTGTCGGCCATCGCGGTGGCTGGTGCAGATCAGCGCCCAGATCTCTTTCGCGAGGTCGCCGGCGCGATCATGCGGTTCTATCCCCGCATTGTCGGCATCTCCCTCGTGTCGCTCGACGGCGAGGGCAGCGCGCTGGAAATCGGGATCAAAGAGGCCGAGCTTGGGGACGTGATCCGCGCTGCGGCCAGACGCTCGACCGGCGCTCCAGTCCTTGTGCGCTATCCGTCCGCCCGTCCGGCCTACCTGATTGTCAAACGCAGTCCCAATTCCCAGGCCGCGCGCTACGGTCTCGCCCTCATTGTCGACGCCGCTGCCCTGCTTGATGGAGATTCCCGCTACTGGACGCATGTTGAGGCGACGCGCTGGCTGGCCCTTCCCGATGGCACACCGCTATTCGGTGTCACTGATGACGGGCGCGCTCCAAACTTCAGCCGTGCGCTGTCAAGCGGCACCCAGCCGCTTGAGCTGAAGACCGCGATCCGCATGACGGCGACGGACATCTTGCCGCCGAGCCGGGTGGCTATCGCCCTTGCCTTGATCGCACTTGGCGGCTTTGCGCTGCGCGCGATGGGGCGGCAACGTGCCAAGATCCGCGCGGCCGAAGCCCGCGCCGAATTGAGCGGCCTTGAGACCCGCCTCAGCCATGCGTCCCGGGTGAATGCGCTTGGCGAGATGGCAAGCGGCATGGCGCATGAATTGACCCAACCTCTGACGGCGATCCTGGCGCAGGCGCAGGCGGCTCGGCACCTGGCCGCAAGGGGCGACACGGACCGCGTTGCGGGGATCCTCGAGGACGTGGTCGGTCAGACGCGGCGCGCATCCGCCATCCTGGACCGCCTCCGCACCTGGACCCGGCCCCGGGAACGCAATGCGGAGCCGATCGATCTGCGAGAGTGCATCCGAGTGGCCGAAACCCTTCTCGTGGGACAAGCTGCGGATCTTGGCGCCCGGCTCAACCTGACGATGCCACCGACGCCGGTGACGGTGGAGGGCGATCGCGTGGAACTGGAACAGGTTCTGTTCAACCTGATGCGGAACGCCCTTGATGCGGTTGCCGAGAGTGCAGGATCGCGAAAGATTGCCGTTGACGCGGCTCTGGACGGAGAGATGGCGGTGATCGACGTCAGCGACACTGGCCCGGGCATCCAGCCGGACGTGCGGGACCGGTTGTTCACGCCCTTTGTGACGACACGGGAGAACGGAACTGGCCTCGGCCTCGCTCTCAGTCATCGCCTGATCGAACGGGCAGGTGGCGATCTGACTGTGGTCGAGGCCCGTGAGGGCGCTCGCTTCAGGATACGCCTGCCGCTGGCCCGCGTAGAACGAGAGGCCGCCGAATGACCACACCAGTCTATCTGGTCGATGACGATGCAGCGGTCCGAGAGGCGCTCTGTCTGCTTCTTTCAACTGTAGGGATCGACGTGAGGAGCTTTCCTGGGCCCGAGGACTTTCTGTCATCGTTGCCCAAGCTCGATCCGGGCTGCCTGATCCTCGATATCCGGATGCCGGCGATCTCCGGGTTGAAGCTGCAGGAACACCTGACCGCGAGCGGCGTGGTCTGGCCAACGGTGGTGATTTCGGGCCATGGCGATATCGAGGCCTGCCGCAAGGCGTTCCGCAACGGCGCCATCGACTTCCTGTCGAAACCGGTCGACGAACAGGACCTCATCGACGCCATTCAGAAGGGGCAGGCGGTGCTCGGCCGGGCCGCCGAAGCCGACGCTGAACGCCGCGAAACGATGGCACTCATGGCCGGGCTGACGCCGCGCGAGCGGGAAGTCCTGTCGTTGGTGGCGCGCGGCTTCGCGACCCGAGAAATCGCCACTGCTCTCGATGTGTCGCCCCGAACCGTGGAAAGCCATCGGGCGGCCATCGGGGCCAAACTTGGCACAACGTCGCCAGCAGAGATGACGCGTCTGTGGATCGAGGCCGAATCCATTCCGTAGTTCTACGGATGCGGCGGGTCGTCCTACGAATGGGGCGAAATCCAGCGATGGCGTAGGTGTCTCCCAGTCACCAGCAAAGGAGAACCCACATGCTCAGAACAACCGCTCTTCTCGCCGCCCTTGCCGCTCCCGTGGCCGCGGTGGCGCAGGATCTGCCAACCAGCCCCTATCTGCCGCTTGCCATGGCACTTGATGCCGCAAACGCTGCCCTCGAGGCCTGTGCCAAGGACGGCTACAATGTGAGCGTTGCAATCGTTGCCCGTGACGGCGCGACCAAGGTGCACCTGAAAGCCGATAACTCGGGTCCGCATACTGTCGGCAGTGCTCAGGGCAAGGCCTTTACGTCAGCCTCAATGGGCCGCGACACAGCCGGGCTTGCACAGTTCATCGGTGAGAACCCGCAGCATGACGGCCTTCGCTACATGGATGCGCGGATGGTCATCCAGGGCGGCGGGCTTCCGATACGGATCGGAGGCGGCCTCGTCGGCGGTATTGGCGTCGGAGGCGCACCTGGCGGGCACCTCGACGAGGCCTGCGCCCGTGTTGGTCTCGATACGATTGGCGCCGAATAAGTCAAACTGGGGTCGCGTCCCGTGCGCGGCCCATTCTTTAAGCACACTGTTAGAAGGGTGAAACCATGCACTTCCTTACCCTGATTGCCTTTCTTATCGGACTTGCCGGGTCGGCCTCGGCACAAACTGCCCCTTCACCAAGCGAAGTTGCAGCCTATGACGGTCTGTTCCGCGCCGCCCATGAAGGCGACGTCGACGGAATTGAGCAGCTGGTTGCGGAAGGTGCCGACGTCAATGCCCGCGATTCCCGGGGGCGCACTCCGGCGCATGTCGCCGCCTTCGCCTCCGAGGACGGGGCGCTGCGCGCACTGGCCGAAGCCAATGCCGATATGAATGCGCTCGAATATCGGGCCTACGATGTCGTCACCATTGCCGCGGTGGCGGACGATCCCGAACTGATGTCACTCGCCATCAGCCTCGGCAACGATCCGGGTCTCATAACCAGCCCCTATCTTGGCACCGCGCTGATCGCCGCGGCGCATCTCGGTCATGCCGAAGTGGTACGGCGCCTAATCGACGCTGGCGCGCCGCTCGACCACATCAACAACCTGCATTGGACGGCTGTGATGGAGGCGGTTGTCCTTGGTGATGGCGGCCCGGATCATGAGGCGGTGCTTGACGCGCTTTTGTCCGCCGGAGCTGATCGAACGCTTGCCGACCGCGATGGCGTCACGCCACTTGAGCATGCCGAAGCTCGTGGCTTCACCGCAATGGCTGAACGACTACGCAGAGAAGACTGATCCGCCCGCATGGGAAAGCCTTCGACTTTGCTGTCCCAGTTTGCCCATGACGTCGATAGGGTAGCGTTGGACTGTCTGCCATCCGGATAGGTAAAGGCCCAAAGCTGCCGTCCACCGATCGCTCAAGTTGCCGCAGCGCGGCCCGGCGAACCTGCCGTTCGCTGCACGCGCAAAATCTCTGGGGTTGCGAAATCACACCGTGCTTTTGCTGGGGCTGCGCCAGTGGCCGCTCAACTGTGAACTCGGCCCTTTGTAATGGAGCAATCTGTTCTAAAGACACCAAGAAAGTCTGTCTTGTGTGTCGCGGTCGGAATACATTTTTGGGTGGAACTTAGCCGATTGCAAATTTCAGAAATCATCAAATTCCGGGACATTACCGAGCCTGACAAGGAAGCTAGGTGATCCGACTTCGCCACTGTTTGGGTCTTCACTAATCATATAGGCATCAGCACCGGCGCAATCCTCGGACTGGGCTTCCCGTTCGGCTCTATTCTGGGCTTCTGCTGCAGTTGAATATTGAAATTGCTTGCCAATCTTCAAGCCTGCTTGCCCGTCGCGCTCGGGCTTTTGTTCCACATATGTCTGACAGATATAGTGAACTTTTGTGGAGCTCTCGTCTGCGTGCGTCATGGGCAATTCCTTCAGGTGCGTCCGGTCGCCCCAGAAGATTGAAAGGCGCAGGCGAAGAGTGCGTTGTCGCTACGTGGCGGCCTTGGGTGAACCTGTCCTATGCACTACCGCGACGGCTTCGTCGGAGTGTTGGCTTCTCGTTCGAGGCGCGTGTTGCGGAGTCGGTCGTTCTTGGCTTGTCGGTTCTCGGCCTCTTCTTCGACCATCTTCCGAACGATGCGGGATGTCTTTTCCACCGGTGTTTCCACATTGGGACCTTGCGCTTTGAACAAGCTTGTTTTTGTCAGCTTTGCCAAGTGGCAATCTCCTCTTTGGTTGCATCCACGTGTGTTGGAACAAGGTCGTTCAAACCAATGTCAGATGTTTGCTTGGGCCATAGGCATCGCGTGCGATTGGCAGGGGTCGGTCATTGCGTAGATTTATCTGGATTTCCGGGGCGGCCATGGCGCGCATCAAAGCGCCATAGTTCATGTTAAACGGCATTTCCGATCCAACGCAGAGCGCCGCATCTTTCGTGCCGATGACAAGATGATCGCTTGTTGCGCCGATAAGAGTATTGCCCGGCGGCATCGAAAGCCCCGCCGCATCCGTGTCTTGGTGCCCAATGGCAAGAATTATCCGCTTGGTTTCTGAGGTGTCAGGGACAAGCTGAATTCTTGCCAAGGTGTGATCAGCGCAGTTCACAAGTGGCCGCACAGACTTGGAGTCCGTTTCAATCACTTCGGCGAAAAGCGTGAAGGCGTCCCGAAACATACCACCAATCTGATCCCCTGTGATCGGATCGACGCCAAGCAGTATTGCTTCCCCAATGCGCAGATCGTTGATCCGGCCAGTAGCGCGCGCGCCAAACGCCCAAGGCAGGTTTGCAGAGTTGCCGCCAGATACCGTCTGAAGGAATGGGCCACACTGTCCCTCGACATCATTGGCAAGAACAGACAGGGCCCGCATCTTTTCAGCCGTCGGGGCAAGACCACTCAGACAAGCGAAGTTGGCACCAATGCCTTTGAGCGCCACGCCGGGCATGTCCACCACTTGCAGTGCCATGCCCCCAAGGTCCTGAGGCATGATCCCTTCGCGCAGATCGCCCATTTCGACCATCAGGATAATGCCGTGAACCGCGTTCTGCCGGAGTGCAGCAGCGGCTAAGGCTGCGATCACAGCTATCTCTGTGTTGTAGCTCGCCTCACAGACTTGCACGACGTCATCAACTTGGCTCAGCATGGGTGTTCGGATCAGGGTGACCGGACCTGTAATTCCAGCCTGGCGTAACCGCTTTACGTTGCTCAAACGCGCCTCAGCAAGGCCGGCAGCGCCACCGTCGAGCATGGCACGGGCGATGGCTGGATGGCCGCAAACGGCCTTGGTCACAGCCGTCACACCGATGCCACGCGCCTTCAGCAGCCCAACAACAGTCTGGGTGTTGCTGCGTATCTTGCTTAGGTCTACTTCGATACGCGGGTTGCTCATATTGCAGCCACGGGTATCCCTTGCCGCAGGACGGGATAGGCCGAAACAACCATCGCCAACAGGTGTGCCGCCGGTCGGCTCAGTGCGTCAGTGACGGGCAGCCCAAGTTTTTCGCTTTGTGCTGCAATCGTGTTTGTGATTTCGGCTTCGGACATACCCTCGTGATTGAGCGTGACGCCGATGACCTTGGTATCCGAAAATGCCTCGATCAACGCAATTTCACTTGCCGGGGTGGGCATTGGCATGTTGGGAAAATCGCAGCGATGGGCGCGTTTTGGGGCGTGCTGAAGGATAACGGCGTCCGGCTGGCTGCCGCGCAGGATAAAGGCCGATGTACAGAACGCGGGATGGCTTAACGCACCTTGGCCCTCGATCAAGATGACATCGGGTTGCTCTGCCTCTGAGGCCGCAACAATCGCCCCCTCAAGTTCGCCACAGCAGAATTGGGGCGGTACGGCGTCCATAGCCACACCATATTTTGCGCCCTGCATCAGGCCCGTCTGGCCTGTACCCACCAGCACAGTCTTGATGCCCTTTGCGTTGAGGGCACGGGCCAGGACTGTCGCAGTGGTCCGCTTTCCGATGGCGCAATCGGTCCCAAGAACGGCGATGCGCAGCGCATGTACATTCGCGACGCTGCCATCGAACAAACGCATGTCCTTGCTGGGCTTCGGTTTGCGGATGTCGCGGATGGTGACGTGCTTTTCCCGTGCCGCTTGCGCAATTTCAGTGTCGTCGCTCAGGTATTCATGCAGGCCACTGACGATATTCATACCGCACGCTATTGCATCAAGGACAACACCACGATCAGCTGGCGAAAGCCGCCCAGTTGAGGGGGCCATTCCATAGATGAAAGTATCGGGGACGGTGGGTTCGTGGGCGACAGCGGCATCCAGGCTTTCGAAGATTGGTATGCTGTTGAACGCCTCATCAAGAACCATCCCGCTATCGTCACCGCTATGGTTGCTGTCGATGACTGAGACGATCCTGTAAGCCTCTGAATGGCGCACTAGGCCGTTGGCCGTCTTGCCGTCAATTCGGGCAAAATTACCTTCGCAATAGACAATCGCTGTTGGTTGCGCGGCGGTCTGTGTGATGGCTGTTGATGGTGGAGATACGCCACGGGTCAAAGGAGGCGCTTGCGCACCTCTGACGGGACGACGAATGGTATCCACCGATTGAAGTTCGGTTTTCATGCTATTTTCCTTTTGAGGGCGACAGGACCTTCGCCAATGGGTGTTGAAGCCGAAGTCCCGGTGCCATGGGCTTAGTTCTTTAGAACGCACAGCCCCTTGGACTTCTGGAAGTTCCTGTTGCATTTCCAGCTATTACCCGACCTGCCAAGATGTGCGTTCGCGGGGATGTCTATCGCTTTGCAGCCTGTACCTGAGACCTCATATCCCCTCTGGCATTTCCATCCCTTGCCGTAGGTAGCATCGTCGAAGTATGCGAATTCTGGGATTTCGACGGCCTCGCAGCGACCGTCCTGTTCAAAGAAACCACGTTCACATGTCCAGGGTTGACCATAGCCAGATCCGTTCAAAAAACCGTTGATGGGAACCTCAATGGCATTGCAAAGGTCATCCACCTTCTCAAACCCACGGTCACATTCCCACCCGGACCCAAAGGACGTATCCACCAGAAAGCCGTTTTTGGGGACGACGACCTTTTGGCAGGTATCGTCAACTTTGTGAAATCCGCGCAAGCAGTGCCAGCGTTCGCCTGAAGGGTCCAGGAACCCACCATTGGGGACAACCACTGCAACACAGGTCGTGTCATCGACGTTGAGAAAACCACGAAGACATTCCCAACCGGAACCATATGTACGGTTCGTTTCATATGCATTTTCCGGTGCCGCGACGGCTGCACAGCTATCGCCAATAAGCCGATACCCGACATTGCATTCCCAGCCGTCGCCATAACTCCTTGCGCTGGCGTTTTCCGGCATGGTCTGGGCAAGCACAGGCATTGCAAAGAGAAGCAGAGCGAGAATAGGTCCGAAAAATAAAGCCCAGATCAATCGGGTGTCTGCCACCATATGGGCCCCGCAAGGTGTTTGGAGCGAGTGCCGCGCTTTCTTCGACTTATGATTCATCCAGCTCAAGCCCCGCCAGGCAAGCGTCTGCAAGGTCACGGTCTGGCTTGTCTGAACCGGGGCGGGTCGCCCAACCTGTTTCCATCATTGCATTGCGGCGGCCAAAGCCAGAAAGCTCCTGGAGATTTGCCAGTTTCCCTGTGCGTCCTGGATCAGACGCTGAAATATTGAGACACACTGGCACCATCGCCAAAGTCACTTCGTCAGCTGCCAATTCCCTTGCCATGGCTTGGGCGTTGCCGCCTGTTGTCCAGCCACCCCAAGTAAACCCGAGGATAGAAACCGCAATCGCACCACCCAAAGCACCGTAGATGCTGGGTTTCGTCCATTCTGGAAAAGTCATTTTTTGATCCTTTGACGGAGAAAGCGCCGCCTCACTGTTTTCATGCGCTGACGAGATATCGTGTCAGGGCCGTTTCTAAGTTGTATTGTTCGACAGGGCACTGTTCATGTCCGGTCGCTATGCATGGGCTTTTCCTGCCGCAAACGCGCGTGAACACACCGCATGGGCGATGCGGTCGCGCGCGATAACATCGGCAACCTCTCCAAGCATCAGATCCCAGCTACGGGAAGTGAAAATTGAATTTTCATGATAGATGATTGCAGTTCACTATGGCAGGCGATGCGCCTATGCCGCGGGAGACCACAACTTTGTATGTTGTACCTAGTCTCTTAGCGCCTGAATTACAATGATAGCCGACCTGATCTTGTTTCGAACGCCACCCACGGTCTTGAAATGAGAGAAGCGAACGAACCTCCGACCCTGTGTGACCGCAATTCTGCCACCGAATGAAGCGCATACTTGGTCTACTGCCGAAAGCGCACGGTTAAGCGGACCGCAGCATTTGAGAATTTGGGTCCTCAACGGACCTCGGAGGCGACGCAGTCTCCTTCGGTATGTTGTTTCGGTCAACGTCGGGTTGTCGTTGTAGGAGGGCATGGCGGATCGGAGGATCAATCATGGAGACACCATACTTACCTGCCATTCGCGCGCTTCGCCCCGCCTGGAATAAGGGCCGCATCGTCGGCCAGAAGCGATCGCTCAAGCCAAAGCATGTCTGGGCAATCCGTGTTTGCCTTGAACTAGCTGAGAACCATCGCGACCTCGCACTGTTCAATATGGCGATCGACAGCAAGCTTCGCGGGTGTGACCTGGTGACAATGAAGGTTGTCGATGTCATGAGCGCCGCCATCTCTCAACCCGCCAGTACGCGCGGATTGTCCGTGACTGTGTTACCTCAATTGGATTGGAAGCGACTGCCTACGGCACGCATTCGATGCGGCGAACTTAAGTGACCCAGATCTACAAGAAGACGGGAAATCTCAGAGCCGTACAGCTTCTTCTTGGTCACACAAAGATGGACAGCACGGTGCGATATCTCGGCGTCGAATTCGAGGATGCATTGGGTATTGCAGAAGCCATTGAAATCTAAAGCTGTCGGACCGCTTTCACTGGCGGCCCAAACCAGCTCTCTGTTTGCGTAAGTGTCAAGCGCGGGTTTCTCGGTCATTCGGGGACCTGGTTCTCTACGAAGTCAGCATTGCCGCTTCCTGATGGCGTCCGGGAGCTGATCGGCCAAAATGTCATTCGCGGAGTGAGCTTTGGCTCCTCCGGCCGGTTTAGACTGGCTTGA
>NZ_JAABNT010000037.1 GCF_010667575.1 Sulfitobacter sediminilitoris | reverse complement strand
CAAGTGATTCAGATGGGCTGATCCGGGCTGGGTTTACGGGCACGACTGAAGACCTTGTACTGAGTTTGACAGGCTACGATATGGATGATCCGCGAGAAGTTGAGATACTGCTGAACGGGGTGGGGTTTGGGTATCTTGGCATGACCGGGGATAACGGCACGGGCACGTTCCAGTTTGATATTCTGGCGTCGGATCAGCAGGTTGGCGACAACGTCATCGAGTTCCAGAATATCAATCCGAACTATACCTGGGGGATTACAAATGTTCTAATATCGGAGTACGATTTCCTGTAATTGCAGTTTACCAAGAACTCAAGAACCAATTTTAGTTTCGCGGTTTGTAAACTTACTATACCGAGAACTTGTGCCCCGATAACGGATTACGAGATATCGGAGGCGGAATGAGAAAACTGATATATGTAGGATAAACCTTAAATTGCCAGACAGCGCGAGAGAGACCAATATCTAGCGAAAAAATGGCACATGGCAAATTGTTGCTTCTAGGCATTTAAGTAAAAAATGCGTTGATTTTGAACTGAAAATAAGATGAATTGACGGATTGAAAACCACATGTACTAAATCCAACATCTCGTCCGAACAATATTTAGCTTTGTTATACTCAATTAGATAGAAATTAGATTCAAATGAAGTTGAGTTCACTATATCAATACATGAGAACATCGGGCTTTCTAAGAGCCTCGATTCTTTGGTTAGATGGTCTACAGTTGTATATTCTAACGGTGACAGGGTATGTCCCCATACATGTATTCCGAAAATTTGTTTATAGATCTTTTGGGGTCAAAATTGGAACAAGCAGCAGTGTACATTGGAGAACGCGCTTCTACAGCCCCCAAAAGTTAATTATTGGAAGAAATACAATTATTGGCAATGATGCAATGCTAGATGCAAGAAATGGCATAATTATCGGTAATAACGTTTCGTTGTCTATGGGCGTATGGATTTGGACAATGCAACATGATCCGCAAGACCCAGACTATGGAATTACTGGGGGGTGTGTTAGAATTGAAGACTATGCTTGGATAAGTTGCAGGGTAACAATTCTTCCTAATGTCCGGATAGGCAGGGGAGCAGTGGTTGCAGCAGGTGCCGTCGTCACTAAAGATGTCCCGCAATTTGCGATTGTCGCTGGAGTGCCGGCGGTTGTTATTGGGGAGCGAGAGAGAAACCTTAAGTATCAACTGGATTTTCACAAACCTTTTCAATAATATTGCACTATTTAGTATCCACGCCGTGGAGCGAACCCACCGACTTCCAGTCGGTTTCGCTTTAGCGTGAATCGAGAAGCGGATGTCCTTACCCTCTGGAAAATGAGCCGCAGCCGGGTCGAAGGCTCATTTTCCAGAGGGTAAGGACATGCAATACGACACCGGCAGCCACTGCGTGTTCTATCACCGCTATCACATCGTATGGTCGACCAAGTATCGCTACAAAGTTCTACAGGGCGACATTCGACTGCGGGTTCGGGACATTTGCCGACAGGTTTGCCGTGAAAAGGGTGTTGACGTCATTCGTGGTGTGCTGTCGGCGGATCATGTCCATATGTTCGTGTCGGTGCCGCCGAAGCTGGCGGTGAGCGATCTGGTCCGGCTGATGAAAGGTCGGTCCTCCCACAAGGTGCAGCGCGAATTCCCGCAACTGAAGAAACGCTACTGGGGCAGACGGTTTTGGGGCCGGGGGCATTTTTCAACCACCAACGGCGCTATTACGGAAGACATCGTACTTGTGTGGTTGTCGCCCGTGAAGCAAGAGGTTTTTGACTTTGTGGTCGTTTGATCGAGTGCGGTCTTGTGTCAGGCCTTTATGTGCGGCTTTTCCACGCGCCGCTGGCCGGTATGGTGATCTGCGGATCAGGTCAGCGATTACATCGGAGCACGAGCACTGCTCAGCAGCTTGCCAAATGTCGAGTGGCTGCTCGGGGACCGCGACTAGGATGCAGATTGGTTCAGAGAAGCGTTGGAAGACAAAGGGATACGCGCATGCACCCCCGGCCGAAAGCAACGCAAGAAGACTGTCAAATACGACAAGCGGAGATACAAGCTGCGCAACCGCCCCTCTCGTGACATCACCACGTGACGCACTGCCAGGCATTGATCGAGATCATGTTCGGCAGGCTCAAGGATTGGCGTCGGATCGCCACTCGCTACGACAGGTGCCCAAAGGTCTTCCTCTCAGCCATCGCCCTCGCCGCAACCGTCATCTATTGGCTATGAGATGCCGTAACGGGGCCTGCGTCGCGCATCGCCTTTGCCACTTGCCAGATCAGCGCCGTGCTGTCGCCATTCCCGTATTGAACCCACATGGAGGACGACGGGATGAGACTGTTTATCGGACTGGACGTGTCAGTGGCCAAGACCGCGATCTGCGTGATCAGCGAACACGGCAAAGTCATCAAGGAAACAGAGGTTATAAGCGAACCCGAGGTTCTGGTGCGCTGGCTGGGCAGTCTGGACGGAAGTGTCGCCGCGATTGGGCTGGAGGCTGGACCGTTGTCGCAATGGCTGCATCGCGGACTGACCGAAGCGGGCCTGGATGCCGTTCTAATGGAGACGCGACAGGTGAAGGGTGCGCTAAAGGCGATGCCGATCAAGACAGATCGGCGCGATGCTGAGGGGATTGCGCGCCTACTTCATCTCGGCTGGTTCCGCCCGGTTCACTGCAAATCGGTCTCGGCTCAAGAAACCCGCGCCGTTCTCAGTGCGCGGAAGGCCATTCAGCAAAACATGATCGCACTGGAGATGTCGCTGCGAGGGCTTCTTCGGAACTTTGGTCTGAAGGTCGGCGCAATCTCCCGTGGCAGATTCGAGAGCCGCATTCGAGAAATGGCCGAGGGCAACACTATGCTTGAAACGGCAACATCTCCCATGCTGCGGGCCAAGGCGGCGCTTCGTCTGGAACTCGCAACCCTTGAGAAGCAGGTACGCCAGCTCGCTCAGGACGATCCAATCTGTGTGCGGCTGATGACGATGCCCGGAATTGGCGCAGTCGTCGCGCTGACTTATCGGTCGGCGGTCGATGATCCTGCGCGCTTCCGATCTTCAAAGAGGATCGGTCCATGGGTTGGTTTAACGCCATCGCGCAACCAGTCCGGTGAGCGTGATGTATCCGGCGGCATTACCAAAGCCGGTGATGTTAACCTGCGGCGGGCATTGTGCCAGGCCGCAACCGTGATGATGAACCGTGGCAGGTCGACATGGCTGAGAACATGGGGCGCACAACTGGCACAACGGCGTGGCCGAAAGATTGCGATGGTTGCTCTGGCGCGTCGTATCGCCGTCATACTCCATCGAATTTGGGTCGATGGCACAACTTTCCAGCCCGATGCCGCGCCAAAAGTTGCCTGACCGGATCATACTCCACCCGTTGCCTGCTTAATCGCAGGCTTTCGAGGTCCCACAGGGACGTGGTTCCGATGATGCCGTGGTCTGGACCGTCGCTGACTTCTGTCAAGCACGCCTATGAGATGGGCACATCGGAATTACATCGAACCAGCATCATGTTGGCAACCTAGGCGTTGACCACGGACCGAAGCATGTACCCGAAGGGCCTCAACCGAAAGCCGCAAGATAAAGCACAACGGACAAGACGAACAAAAAGCTCCGCTTTGGCGGCTTAACTCGTTTGCCCAAATCCCTTGACTCGGACGGCCCCGTTACCGAAGTCCAGACCCCAGCCAAAGGTTTTTCAAATAGTGCCGCATCTACAGAAGTTCCCCCCAAATGTTTAAGCAATTTCTAAATACTTCTTCTGTATCTGTTATTGGGTTAGCTTTGGCTTTGGCTGTGAATGTGCTGCTTGCGCGCACTCTTGCAGTCGAGCAGTTTGGTTTATTCTCTTTTGCGATAACAACGGCTTACTTTCTCTCAGTCCCCGTGTCGGGGGGAATTCCTTTCTTGCTAACTCGCGAAATCGCAGGAGCCATGCATGAAGGCAATTATTCTGTAATTAATCGGGTTATTTGTGCGACGACACTTTGGGTGATGGTATCGTCTTCTGTAGTGATAGCCGGAATCTTTGCATTGAACAGCGTGGTTGAATGGCGCACCGGAGAAATCATAACTTTCGCAATTTTTATTTTGCCCCTCTTAGGGATCACCGCAATATGTAACGGAATTCTCAAGGGAATCGGAAGACCTGCCATCGCCGAAGCCGCTAGCCGGATTATCCCCCCGATAGTCATGATTTCCGGAATGTCCTTACTTTGGTATTTGGCCACGGCTACGGCTATGATGGGAGTTTTCCTACAAATTGCATCCTTTACCTTGGTCTCGATAATTTCGGTATGGCTTGTGAACTTGTATGTACCAAAACGAATTAACGTTGAGTACCCAGACACTGCAAGTCTTGGAACATGGGGGAAAGCTCTATTTTCCCTCACTGCCATTAATGGAATATCTATGTTCGGAGCTCAAGTGGCCATCATTGTGCTCGGGATACTAGGTAACCAGGACCAAGTGGCATTCTTTCGTGTTGCCGAACGCGGCGCACAGTTAGTCAACTTCCCGATGCTTTTCATCAATGCTATTCTAGGGCCCCACATTGTACGCACTTTGCGTGATGGTGACCTAGATGATCTTCATAAAATTGCTCGCACTGCTGCAAGGATGACCGCTGCGTCATCAGCACCCGTCGCTCTAACCTTGATATTCTTTGGTAAGCCGCTCATAGCTCTGACATTCGGACCCAACTACGTGGATCAAGCCTACTTACCCCTTGTCGTAATGTGTGGAGCGCAATTCGTGTCGGCTACACTCGGATCAGTTGGCATGTTTCTCATATTTGCCGGGCATGAGAAACTTCATATTTGGGTCCAACTACTTGCAGCGCTCGCAACTACAATCGCACTGGTGTCATTAGTTGGAAAATACCAAGCCTTTGGGGGTGCATTGGCTATGTCAATTGGTTTGCTCTTACTGAATATCTTTTTGGCCGTACTCGTAAGGCGAAAATTGGGTTTCAGACCTGGAATACTCTAGTTGAGATTATTCATGTATTACGACATGTTTGCAAATATAGTTTAAAGTCTTTCGGGGGCATCAATATTGAAGCTTAAATTACTGAAGTCTTCTTGCCCGATTTCACATACGATTTCCTATATGTCACTCATCTATCATATTGATGGACTCTTGGTTAACTTCATAAGTATTCTAATTTGAAAGTACGGGGTGGGAATACTTGAATACGAGACGCACTGATAAGATAACTAAACATATTTACTGGATAACGTGATGACGAATCTGCTCCGATTTCGATACGGCGTCTTGGTCGCCTGCGTCTGGATATACATCGCAATACAAGTATTCTGGAATTATCCCTATTTGCGTGCTCTTTATGAGGGAAGTATCATCTTCTCTGTCGCTGGTTTTCTAGTGATTATCGGCATGAACTTAGTTGCGAAGAAAAGTGTATCAATATTTTCTCTATATATTCTGATATTAGTGATTTATATTCCTCTTCAACTTGCATACGCCGCTGCTTTAGTATGGGGCCAACCAATGATTTTTGGCGTCTTGGCGCGTCGTGGGGACGCTCTGATGCTTTCTGTTGCAATTCTTTACGAACTTTGTCAGAGAGGTCGCATCGAAGTAGAAGATATAGTTCGCGGACTTCTAGTGGTGAGTTGGTTTGCCGCCCTAATCTTCGTAGTTACGAAAATCTTCTTGGATCCCGGCAACTTCCTTGAATATGTAACTTTTGCTAAGGGCGGTTCTGTTAACCCAGCATACTTTGTTTTTACCACTCATATTCTAGTCTTTCTCACGTACTACTTTTGGACATCTAGTCGCCTAGACGGTACTCTTAGAAGCAAAATGTTCTTTCTCTTTTTGGTCCTTTCACTTTTTTTTCTTGGAGTTGGTAGAGCGGGGCTGCTTGCCTTCTTGATTGGTGTTTTGTCGATTGAATATCAGTTAGGTCGGCTAACCAGACTTGCTGTTTTTAGCGTTACTGCCCTGATATCTGCGATGCCCATAATTATGACATTTCTGATTTTTGCTCCGGAGTTCCTCCAGACACTTATAGAGCCTTTTCAGAACGCAATTGATGTTGTCTTGTTTGGTATTGAAACGGGAGAGCCTTCTGCCGATGCTCGCCTGTTCCAGACGATGGAGGCGTGGCCGATGATAATTGAGCATTGGCTACTAGGCGTTGGCTTTCTTAGTGCGCGATGGAATGAGGGATTTCTTGGGCAGTTCACCTATTTTTATCCCACAGATATTGGCTTGCTTGGAGCGTTGTTCGTATATGGTATGCTCGGTATGGTTATTTATTTATTTGTGCCTTATCTTGCGTGGAAGGTGTCCCGTTGTACTCCTTGTCGAGTTGGCCCTTTGAGGATCCCATATATAGCAAGTGTAGCATGGCTTACCTACTCATTTTCATTATCTGTGAGCACAGGTTTTTTTATTTTTAGTCCAGCGCCGACGCTTTTTTTTATCTTCCTTGTTGGTGAGATGCGTCGTGCTACTCTAAGGCGGGGTGTTCGGTGGTGAGCAATTTAAATGAGGTGGCAGTTGTTTCTGTGAACTATTTCGGTGCTGATGATACGAGGGCCTGTCTAGGCTCGATGCTATCTGATTCGAAGGAACTGCGAATTGTGGTGGTGGATAATTCGCCTAGCGATCCGGGGCTGAGAGGTGTCAAAGCCGAGTTTTCTAGCTATGTGAAATTCATTGATTCTGATCTTAACCGTGGTTTTGGAGGTGGCAATAATCTTGGCATAGATTGGATTTTGGAAAATACGAAATGTAAATATATTTTGCTGCTAAATAATGATGCAAGAGCCCAACGAGGGGCTGTCGATAAGCTCGTGAATTGCCTACAAGCCAACGCTGAGCTTGGTGCGGTGGGTGGCTTAATCCTAGTCGACGGCAGCGATGAGGTCTGGTTTGGTTCTGGTGAAGTCGATTTCGCTCGTGGCGGAGGGCGCCGTTGCAGCAGTTCGAAACCTGGACAAGTTGACTATGTGCCGTCTGAGTTCCTGTCGGGTGCTGTAATGATGATTCGTCGTAGCGTTCTGGAAGTTGTTGGAGGATTCGATCCCGTCTTCTTTATGTACGAGGAGGACATCGATTTATCGCTTCGCATTCGAGAGGCTGGTTGGTCACTTGGGGTTTGCTGGGATGCGAAATTTTATCATCGTGTACACGGAAGCCAAAGCGTTTCTTCCGATACCGGTCACATTCCACGTTGGTCGCCGCTGAATCCAAATTTTGATTTCTTAGTTTACCATAATGTTCGAAACAACATTATTAATATTCGAAAACACGTTCGGTATTCCAAATTGGTTAATATTTTTTTGGTCTATCCATTTTGGCTGGCGTTCAAAACGTTGAATGCGACAAGAGGGCGGGGGTTTTCGGCGGTCCGAACAGTGTGCCTTGGTATACGTGATGGACTTTCCCAGAGTCTACGCAAATAAATGACATGATCAGCATGTGGGAAAAAGGTGAAACGGGTGCATAAGCAGGGTGAGCGAATTATGGTCGCTGAGGTTGAGCCTGTAGGTGGTCACGGTGGTATGGACTATTATGATTTTGGTCTGTGTAAGGGTCTTTCGTTAGCTTCCGTGGACGTCGTACTCTATACGTCAGACAAGACGATCCCACCCAGAAATCCAGAGTTCGAGGTCAAGCATGTATACTACCGCGTCTTCGGGCGCGACAGTGCTTTTGTACGCGGAATACGCTACATCAGAGGAACATTATTTGCTCTCATAGATGCGCGGCGCAAAGGTGCGATGATCGTTCACTTTCACCTTTTTAATACCGGCTTGCTCGAATATCTCAATTTATTTTTGTCCAAGCTATTCGGTTTCCTGGTCGTATTAACGGTACATGACGTCGAGTCATTCTTGAATTTTGGTAACCGCCAAAAGAAAGCCCGTTTCCTTTATAAACGTGCTGATTTAATTATTGTCCATAATGAGGTGAGCCGGAAAGAGCTCACTGGGCTGATCGGGGAGGTGCCCGGAGTAGTAGTCATCCCTCATGGAAACTACTGTTCGTACTACGAAGCATCTTTAACAAAGCTCTCCGCAAGGCGACGGTTGGGTCTTGATCCTATTGCGCCAATTTTTCTTTTTTTTGGCCAGATCAAAAAGGTCAAAGGGCTGGATGTTCTTATTAATGCTTGGAAACGGGTTGTTGTCGGTCACTCTAATGCCCATCTAGTGATTGCTGGTAGGCCATGGAAAATGAAAGGTGGAGACATCATCAAGGAAATCGAGACCAGCCGAGTCAAGGAAAATGTGTCGACTCGGTTCGAGTACATCCCGCCAGATGAGGTTCCGGACTATTATGCCGCGGCAGATGTAGTTGTGCTCCCGTACCGCAAAATTTATCAGAGTGGCGTTTTGCTTATGGCAATGAGCTTTCGCACACCTGTGCTGGTATCGGATATTGAGGGAATGGCCGAGGTGATCGATGATGGCCGCAACGGAGTGTTGTTCAAGTCAGAGAATGAACAAGACCTGGCTCAGAAGATCGTAGAATTAATCGAAGATGAGACCTTACGGACACGACTAAGCAATGCCGCTTATGTTGATATGCAAAACTTAAATGATTGGGAAGATATAGGAAAGCGCACAGCAGCAGTTTTTGAAAAGTTGGTTGGAAATGGCTGAGATTTTTTTGAGCGGCTATGTAAATATTGCGGAGTATATTTTTCTTCAGCCATTTTGCAATTTATCCTCTATTGGTTGTAGGAAATGCTCCTTTTTAATATCCACTCATTGGTCTAAATCCCCCGTCTTCCAGACGGGCGCGCTTCAGCACGAAGAATCGGGTTATGATCGTATCCTCCCAAAATGAACCGCCGCAGGTTGAAGGTTCATTTTGGGAGGATACGATCATGCAATATTCAAGCGGCAAGCATTGCGTGTACTATCACAGATACCACCTGGTCTGGTCGACGAAGTACCGTTTCAAAGTGCTCAACGGTCGATTGCGCGTCCGCGTCCGGGACATTTGCCGGCAGGTCTGTGCGGAGAACGGCGTCGACATCATCAAAGGTGTCCTGTCCAGCGACCATGTCCACATGTTCGTATCGGTTCCGCCGAAAATGGCGATCAGTGATCTTGTACGACTGATGAAAGGTCGGTCGTCCCACAAAATCCAGCGCGAGTTCCCGCAGATCAAAAAGCGTTACTGGGGCCGTCGCTTTTGGGGCAGAGGTTACTTTTCAACCACCAACGGCGCTATTACGGAAGACATCGAACTTCAGTACCTGGAACAGCATATCGCTAATCCTACCGACATCAGTCGGTAGTGGTTTAGTTTTGGAACGACATACGTTAATCAAAACTTGATGAACATAGATCTTTCATCGTTTCCGGATGTATTGTTAGATGCCCTTTCTTTTGCGTATATCCTCAGTTATTAAATTCGATCTGGCAGGTTGGGTTTTTGTATCTGAGGCCGGATGAGTCGCTGCTTTTCGTACGAATTTTGATCAATTAGCCACCCTCTGAAAGGAAACCTAAATGGTAGCACAGATTGACCGTTCCTATGCTCGCCGACGACCGAGCCGAGTATGGGCGCGACTGATCAGTTACGCGCTCTTTGAAGGACGTCCGCTTACGACGAGGGGGCAATGGATCAATCCCCTGGTTTTCGGAATTGGAAAAATGGTGAGATTATTGCCTGCGTTGAAGAATGTTGAAGCTCCAATATTTATTCTCGGAACTGGCAGGTCAGGCACAACGATTCTAGGTAAAGTGTTATCAATGCATCATGAAGTAGGCTTTCTCAATGAGCCAAAGGCAATTTGGGCGCAGCTACATCCTAATGAGGACCTAATCGGAAACTATAATCGGAACTGGGCGCGATATCGCCTTGTAGCTGAAGATGCTTCACCTAGGATGATGCGCCAAATACGCCGTCTTTATGGAGCCTACTTGAGATTGAGTTTCACGCGGAGAATAGTCGATAAATATCCTGAGCTAATCTTTCGAACTGAATTCGTTCGTGAGCTTTTTTCGGATTCAAAATTCATATTTCTTTCGCGGTGCGGTTCAAGAACCTGTACTTCCATAAAGCTTTGGTCTGAACGACACGGTGAGCGCGTCGGCTCTGAAGTGCATGACTGGTGGGGGGCAAATGACCGAAAATGGAACCTTTTAGTTGAGCAAGTTGTGAAAGAGCACCCGGACCTTGCCGCTCATACTGAAGTGATGAGTGAATTAGATCACGAGGGACGCGCGGCGGTGGAGTGGATTGTTGCGATGCGAGAAGGAATGCGGCTCGCGGCGTTAGATCCAAAAGGCACCTTGCACGTGCCATATGAGGAGCTCTGTGCCGAACCGCGCGCTTGGGCCAAGCGTATCGAGAAGTTTCTCGGGTTACGTACTGATCTAATCTTTGAGGATTATGCAGAGTCCACACTCGTTGACCCAGGCGGCGATTCCTCTCTGGGTCTTCCTAACTGGTTGACGCCCATCTTCGAAGCAACAGAAATGTCGCTAGCAATACGCGTCGCAGAGGCCAGGCGCGAAGATGCAATTTTAAAGTGAGATTATGGGCGAATAGAGATATTCAGTGGAGTCGGTATATAGCATACTGCTTGCCGCATGAATTGGAGCGCTAGTTGGTACAACGCACTGGGTCCGATAATAGATGAGGATACACTTGACTAACATAAATGGTCGCGCGAACGCTGGTTCCTAATGTTACACTGCGTCGAGGCGCTGAACGAGGCCATCGCCAGATACGGGCCGCCTGAGATCATGAATACGGGTCAAGGCAGCCAGTTCACCGGATCGGCCTGGATCACAACGCTGACCGAGGTCGGGATGCGCATCTCAATGGACGGGGCGCGGCAGGGTATCTCGACAACATCTTCATCGAGCGCCTGTGGCGATCCCTGAAGCAGGAGGCGGTCTACCTTGAGGAAATCCCGACGGCTTCCAAGCCCGGCAGGTGATCAACAACTGGATGACATTCTACAACATCGAGCGGCCCTATTCTTCCCTTGAGCGCAGAACGCCGAAGGAGGCATACTGGGCCGGTCGAGAAGAGAAATTGGCGGCATTAAAACCAACCCGGATACACCTTAGATCAACCGCTGAGCTGTCCAAAAAGGTGGGACCACTTAATTCTTTGTTAGAAAAATCAGACGCGCCTCTTGTTTCAATGGACATCAGATTATCGATAGCACCGACGATGGAAGGGTTGAAGCTATGAAATCAGCCGTTATAAAGCAATGTCTTACGTTGTTGTTTTGTTCAATGTTGTTCTGAAAGTTTTTCCTGAGCGGAATGATTTTGGGGTGTTTGATCGCACGGTTCATTTCAATTGCAACTTATGGCGCATATGGTACCAAATTGCGTGAATGTTTGGCTAGGAGATAAAGCTAAAATGAAAAAACCTAATATGACAGAATTGGTTCGTGTTGTTGATTTTTTTGTTTTCCCTCTATTAGTCTTGGCTGCTTTGCCTCTGAAGTTATATCGGAAGGTTGGTTCAGCTCGTATGCCACGGACGACAAGGCACCTTCAAAAAGCCGGTGTTTTTCCTATCCGAGACCATTACTACGAGCCTCAGTTTCGGTTCGATGAGGAATTAAACGCCGGAAAACAGCGCCGAAAGTTGCCCGGTATAGACTTGCGTCGAAGCGAGCAACTGGAGCTTTTGCAGCATTTAGATTATGTTGATGACTTTGATGCGTTTTTAAATGAGCAGGAATATGTGGAGGGTTTGAGTAGGTTCGAAATTGAAAATGGATCTTTTGAGACAGGAGACGCGGAGTTCTTGTTTAGCTTTGTGAGGTATCTCAAGCCAATGATTGTAGTCGAAATTGGTTGCGGTTCCAGCACGAAGATCATCCAAGCTGCGTTGAAAATGAATGAACGGAGCGGAGGAGCAGCAGCGCGACACATTTGCATTGAGCCGTTCGAGATGCCTTGGCTTGAAGACTTTCCCGGCATTGAACTGGTTCGCGAGAGAGTTGAGTCCACTGACTTGTCTCATATCACCGAGTTGCTGTCTCCTGGTGATTTACTGTTTATTGATTCATCTCACATCATCAGGCCCAACGGTGATGTTTTGACTGAATACCTTGAGATCGTACCAGCCCTCCGCAGTGGAGTGAACGTTCATGTCCATGATATTTTTACCCCTAACCATTACCCTGATAGTTGGCTGCGTAAGAATGTGAGGTTTTGGAATGAACAGTATTTGTTAGAGGCGTTGTTAAGCAATAATCCATCGTTCACTGTTGTCGCCGCATTAAATTACTTGAAGCATAACGAGTTTGAAAGCATGAAACGCATCTGCCCGGGTCTGACAATTCAACAAGAACCTGGATCGTTCTATTTTAGGGTAAACTGATAATAGAGAAATTTATCTGACCTCCAATGTAAATATTTTGTGCAATAGATCGCATTGGTTGTGTTGTCTAATCAGATGGTTGAGTCAAATTATTTTAAAGTCTCTCTTAAGTTGTGCTCAATTGGTGGATTGAATAAAGGCAAGCCGTTTTCCGTTTTCTACAAATGCTTATAAGGTTGTGAAGCAACATGGCTTTGTTGCACAAATCCAGTGACGGGCAGAGTTCCCCTTTCCCCGGACGGACTTATCCTGCGGGCTCTGTGACGGGAATGCCGAGAGCAGTGTAGCGGTTGAGCACGGCGATGCGGATTTGGATTTCCGCGACCTGCCGGTCGAAGTCCCGGGCCATCACGGATTGGCCAAGCAGTTTGATACAGTG
>NZ_JAABNT010000036.1 GCF_010667575.1 Sulfitobacter sediminilitoris | reverse complement strand
GACGGACACGTCGAGACCTACATAATGGGTCATGGTCGTTCTCCTTTACGGCTGGTTTTGTGAGGCCGATACTATAGAACCTCGTTAACCTCCGGAGAGCGACCGCCGCAAACACACCATGTCATTCGCTGCGACTGCGTTCGACGTCTCACATGCGGACTTTCCCGCTTGATGCTGGTGCAGCGAAACTTCCCTACGCGCGACAATCAAATTTATCAACCAGACGCGGCGGCGCAGCACCGTTTCCCGAAAGCGGCCATTGAACTCGTACAAATTGGCCGAAATCCAAACCGGTCGTACGCTGAGCCGGTTACTGTCACATGCGGAGAGGTTGTGTGAAAACTATTTGCGCGGCGGCAAAACGACAAAAACAGCAAGATTTGCGGCCTCTCTCGTTGAGCTGAGCCACAAACACCTCGCTTCGGGAAAATGAGCGGCACCAAAAGGGCGCGAATTTCGAATTTTCACACACCCTCCGGACGAACCAGACATTAGCGCCCAAGCGACATTGACCTTTGGTGCCATTCGCGGTGATCGTTATCCGTCGACCCGTGAAACCGGTCACAGCATTTGAAAAATGGGAGATGGTCAAATGATTGAAGTGGACTGGGCGCGGCTGAAAGCGCATGAACTGCGCGCTTTGGCAAATGAGAACGCAGTTGTGATTTTGCCCATTGCATCGATCGAACAGCACGGGCCGCATTTGCCTGTGATGACCGACACTCGGCTTGGTCAAGAAGTTGCACATCGCGCGGCGCGCAAAGCGTATGGCACCCGGCCGGTCGTGGTGACACCTGTGGTTTGGTCAGGCCTATCCGAACATCACATTCCGTTTGGCGGCACATTGATCCTCAGTCATGACACGTTCCGGCGGGTCGTGCGGGATTTGATCGATTCCATCACTCGCCACGGTTTTCGCGATATTCTGATTTCCAACTCCCACGGCGGAAACATCATCGCGATGCAGCAGATCTTGGACGAACTGTCCCCTTTATCAGAAGCTACACTGGTCGCGACCACCTATGTCACCGAGGCAGGCGAGGAGCTGTCTCAACATCTTGAGGACCAACCGGGTGTGATGCACGCAGGCGAGGCGGAAACCTCGATGATGATGGTGTGCGAACCAGAACTGGTTGACGACAGTGATCTTGGTGGGCTGGCCAGCCCCATGGACGGCAATAAATTCCTCCAAGCTGGAAAAGGATCGTATCGCTGGAGGCCGTTCGCGCACGTGACCGAAAATGGTCTCGCGGGAAACCCCGCGCGGTCAAATGTGGACAAGGGTGAAAAAATGCTCGAAGCCGCGGCGGAAGCGGTGGCGCGTTTGATTTGCGATCCAGAGACGTGGGCTTTGCCCAATGACCTGCGTCTGGACTGCACAGGGGGCGTGCCATTTAGGGATTGAAACACAAACCGCTGATAAGAAACATACCGCATGAATTCGCGCACCTTTGTCAGCGTTGGGCTCAACGCATTCATCTGAGTCTTTCTGTCAGATGACCGGGAAGCCACCGTAACCAGTCACTCATAACAGGTCCGCGCCGCGGCAACGTCCGCCTCGGCGATGCAAGGACCGTTTTTGCCAACACCGGCCATCCGCTGCGCTGGCGTTCTATGTCTCACATGCGGACAAAACGGCCGTCCGACGGCGCCTGCAATGTTTTGGTTTGGCACTTTGAATAGCCGCCCGGCTCGTGTCCCAGTAAAGCTCTATGTTCATTGTATTGAACTTGCTATCGTCTCATCCAAGGGTCAATTGGCGGAAATCAGAATGACACTAAGAGCGCCTTCAAGAAAGTCATTCGAGTACAGAACACGTCTTACCGACAACCGGATTTGGGACACATTCCTGCTGCGCCAAGGAGATGTGATTGTTGCAACACCGCCCAAGTGCGGAACCACATGGACACAGGCCCTTGTGCTGTCGCTCCTGTTTAAAAAGCCCGGTATGGACAAGGTCATGAATGATCTGTCGGTTTGGCTCGATCCTGCATTTCGCGATCAACTCCCCATAGCTCGAATGTTCGAAGCTCAAAGCCACAGAAGATGCATCAAGACACACACGCCCTTTGATGGCATTCCTTTCGATCCAGATTGCTCCTACATTGCGGTGTACAGACACCCAATCGACGCCCATTTTTCGATGCGCCGACATGTGGCCAACCTGAAGGAAGACCTGATCCAGGACAGATTCCCGGATGAGCCGACAGCTTCATTCGCCCTTTTTCTTGGTGAGACCGTTCGAGAGGAGATGGCCGATGGGATCACCCTTGAGGCCATCGCCCATCACTTCAAGTCATTCAAGTCAAACATCCAACACTCCAACGTACATATTCTCCATTATGCCGATATGCGGCGCGACTTGCTCGCTCATACCAGAAAGCTCGCTTCCGTCCTTGGGTTGGAAATTGACGATGAAACGTTGGTCGCGATCGAAGACAGCATGCAGTTCGAAAGCATGCAAGCCAATGCGCAAGCAGGTGCTAGAGAAAACACTCAACGATCCGCAACCTTCAAAGACCCGGCAGCCTTCTTCGATAGCGCAAGCAGTCGAAAGTGGGAGGGCAAGCTGTCAGACGAAGACCTCCGCTCATTTCAGGAGCGACTTTCGGAGTTACTTCCGGAAGAGGACGCGCGATGGCTACAGTCTGGTGGAAAGCTTCCTGCCTGAAGCGTCGTTCACAAATAAAAGTTAAGATAACCGTTTTGGGCTCGTTCTAGTTGTTAGCTGCGCTTGACGCCGCCCTTTACCAACTCTTCTTTTCCGATAGGCATGGCCCAACTGCGCGCTGAACAGTATGAAGTGGGAGGGAGGAAAGTACGTGGATCGAAAACTGGCGGCAATTCTGGCGGCCGACATGGTCGGCTACACCAGCCGGATGGAGCGGGACGAAGCCGACACGCTCACCTCATTGACGGCTCATTTTGATGGCATCGTCGCCCCGCTTATTCACCGCCACCACGGTCGCATCGTCAAACAAATGGGCGACGGACTACTAGCTAGCTTCGACAGCGCGGCTGACGCCATTTCCTGTGCTGTAGAATGGCAGCAGACACCAAGTGCCGAGGCCGAGCCCATCCGCTTCCGCATCGGTGTCAGCCTCGGCGACATCATTCTTCAAAATGGAGATGTCTTCGGCTCCGGAGTCAATCTCGCCTCAAGGTTGGAGCAAATTGCCGAGCCTGGCGGTGTTCTGGTCTCTGAAACCGTTTACCGAGTACTTGGTGCCAGCCTTGGGATCGAATGGGAAGATACAGGCGCACACGCCCTTAAGAACGTCGCAGAACCAGTGCGCGCCTGGCGAGTTGGCGGGCTAAGTTCCGCGCCCCCGGAGCCGATTCGGCCAGAACCGCCCAAAAGGGCAACCATCGCCGTTCTACCATTCAAAAACATGAGTAGCGAGCCCGAGCAGACTTTCTTCAGCGATGGTATCGCGGAAGACATTATCACAGGCTTGTCGCGTTTTCGTACCCTGAAAGTTATCTCCCGGAACGCCTCCTTCCGTTTCCGGGCACAGGACACTGATCCTTCTGAGATCGCAGCAGCGATAGGGGCCGGTTATCTCGTCGAGGGCAGTGTTCGAAAGGTCGGAAATCGGGTGAGAATTTCGGTTCAATTGGTCGACGCTCAATCTGGCGCACAGCTTTGGTCAGAACGATATGACCACGAACTTGAAGATGTTCTTGCGGTTCAGGACGAGGTAACGCGAAGCATAGTAGCGGTCCTGCCCGGACGAGTTCAGCACGACGTTGTGGGTCGCTCGGCGCAAAAACCTGCAAATGAGATGAAGGCATATGAGTTGATGCTCAAAGCCAAGTCGCTCCGCGACGGGCTAAATGCCCGCGATACGGCGAGCGCCCGGGCATTGTTGGAGCGTGCAGTAGCACTCGACCCGTCTGTGGCACGGGCGTACATGTATCTGTCGGATACCTATGTGGTTGATCTCTGGCTGGGGCTGGCGGGGTCTGACGCCCCTACCCTTGCGCTCGATATCGCCCGGAAGGGAGCTGCGTTGGATAACCGTGACGTCTACATCCAAGACCAACTCGGCTTCGCCTATCTCTGCGCCGGTCTCTGGCATGAGGCTGAGGCACAATTTGAAAAGACACTTTCGATGATCGAAAACGAGGCTGAGTCCATGGCTTGGTGCGGCTACGCGTTCCTTTTGCTTGGGCGACATGAAAAGGCGCGCGAGATAGTGTCCGAAGCGATGCGGCTGGACCCTCTGCATCCGCCTGCTATCGACTGGATCATGGGACAGGTCGAATTTTTCAACGGCCACCTGGAGGCGACACTTGGGTTACTGATCGGTGAGGCCCGGCTAAACTCCCTAGCCTCGGCATTTGTGGCGGCGTCTTATGCGCATCTTGGGCGAGAAAGGGAAGCTACGGCAGCGCTACATCAATTCATCGCTGAACGTCACGACGAATTTGCAAGCAGAGGCATCGAGGTAGATGAAGACTCCGTTCCAAGTCTCGCTCGTGGTTTTAGAAAGATGTGGCAGCGACCAGAGGACTTTGAACACCTCGCCGCTGGCCTGCGTACGGCAGATTTGACAAGCTGACGCTAGGACTCGAACTATTTTCGTCAACTCTGGGCTCTGTGCCGTCGTTTCGGGCCCTGCAGTCTAACGACCGCTTCAATCCATCAAATGTCCGAGCATCGGATCACGCCCCTGAAGGCGTTGAACTTCCTGTGTTTCGGGAATGCCCGCTTTCGGTTTGCAGTCCAAGCTTACCCCGCTGCATCGCCGCAAGTCCGCTTCGAGCCCATTGTCATCCGACAGAAATAGTCAGATGACCAGGGCGAGCCCTTTGTTGACATCACACCTATGATTGAACAGACAGCGCAGCCAGACACATTTGTCATCCAATATAGTTTGGGTACAGTTGCGGCACGTGTACTCAGAGGGCGCCGAATGACTTTGCAGAAGCCTCAAACGAGATTTACCCGATCAGGTGATGTCGCAATTGCCTATCAAGTGATTGGAGATGGACCTCAAAATCTGATTTACGCATCGGGATGGCTGTCAAATATCGACGTCCTCTGGGAGAACCCCGGTTACAACAGATTTCTTAGCCGCCTGGCCGAGAATTGCCGTCTCATCCTGTTTGACAAACGGGGAACAGGGATGTCAGACCGTGATGTAGGCGTACCAACACTAGAAGAACGGGCGGAGGATATTCGGGCGGTGCTGGATGCAGCTGGCGCAGACAAGGCTTCTATTTTCGGTGTGAGTGAAGGCGGTAGTATGGCTCTGATGTTTGCCGCCAGTTATCCGGAGCGCGTCAATTCCATTGTGCTGTTCGGATGCCGACCCTGTCGTGCATGGAAGCCAGATTGGCCATACGGTCAGAGAAGAGCCGAGTTTGAAAAAGGTATCGAAACGGAGGTGGGAAATTGGGGAGACTTTTCCCAATTTTTCAATGTCATTGCACCAAGCGCAGCCGATGATCCGAATGAATTAGCCTTCTTCAACAGAATGATCGTACAGTCAGGCAGCCCCAAGACCGCCGAGCGCCTGACAAGATTGAATTATGAGCATGACGTGAGGGTTCTCCTACCGACCATTCAATCTCCCACACGCATTATTCACGCGGACGGGGATCAGAGCGTAGGAGCGGTCGAAGCGAAGTATTTGGCGGACCATTTGCCGAATGCGGAGTATCTGGAGATAACTAGAGTAGATCACATTCCGTGGGTGGGGGACGCACATCAGGTGGCCGATCTAATTGTTGATTTTGTGTCCAAACCTGAGAAGCCTTTGCAGAACGACCGAGTGCTTCTCAGTATTCTGGTGACAGATATTGTAGGGTCAACACAGCGCGCCGCAATTGTCGGCGATGACAAATGGCGTGAAGTTATCGAAGAGCACGACCGCGCGGTCATGCGTGCCTTAGCAAGGTGTAATGGCACATTGATAAAGTCCCTTGGCGATGGGGTAATGGCGTCATTCAGGGGTCCAAGCAACGCCTTGGCAGCTGCTTCTGCAATACGGGCGGAGGCTGAGAAGATCGGCCTTGACGTTCGCGCGGGCATCCACACAGGCGAATGTTTGAAGCGGGGAGATGATCTGACTGGCCTTGCAGTGAATATCTCCGCCCGAATAGCGGATATTGCATATGAGAACGAGATTTGGGTCTCTGGAACCGTTCGGGACCTCGTGGTCGGGTCGGGTAGAGAGTTTTCGCCCCTTGGAGCCGTATCACTGAAGGGAATTCCTGAAGAGTGGCCCTTGTACAAACTGGTCAGCTGACTCTTGCCCGAACGTCCGGTTCGTCCCGCTTTGCAGTCATCGGTGCAAAGTGCGACGAAGGTCTCAAGTGAGCCCATTGTGACCGATGCTGCACTACGCCCGGATGACGGAATGCTGCGCAAAACTGCCGTTGGCGGCGCAGGTCACGTCAGCACTTTGGTTTTCTGCAGTTGCGAACTGGAAACGTCACTTTGGTTCTAAGCCGCTATTCAGCGATAAGGTAATGAAAATTCCTATGGCGGCCGATAGGCTTTTGCAAAACCAGCCGTTCGTTACAGATTATTCCATGAATGGTGACCCATCAGAGTTTACACAGAACGCGAAGCCACAACGACGTTGGCGCTATGGGGGAAACGCAGCGCGAAACCATCATAGCAGTTTCCGAACCCCTTTAGGATATCGTTGTGCAGTGCCGTTCTTTCTGTCTGGTTCATTGCCGCGATACGGTCGGCAACTGGCGTGGCCATCATCAATCCGTTCACAAATGCGGACCCATCTTCAGCTTCAAGATCAAGAATAACTTTCTCGACTGCGACCTGCCCGAACCCTGCTCCTTCGAATACAGACCGCATCTCATCGGGATCAGGAAAGCCACATACGGCACGGATCGCTCCGGTTGTTTCTTCGCCAAAATGCCTGCCAAAGGCGGCAACCTGTGCCTGCATTAAAGGATTTTCCTCCAACCCACGCGCGGTGCAAAACACAGCCTGGCCACCTGGCTTTATGACCCGCAAACACTCGGAAAGCGCGCCGAGCTTGTCTGGAAAGAATTGAAGGCCTTGCTGGGTAAAGTCGCCCATCGCTTCAATCGGAGAAACGAGTATTTCCTGTTCTTTTGCAGCGTCTTGCACGACCCCTGCCAAAGTGCGCCGTGCCACATCAGACAGCTTTGCATCCATGTCATCTCGCCAGATCACCCAGGACGGATACGGAAACCGTGGCGCGTCCGCCACAAGATGCAGCTTTCCCGCATCCAGATAGCGCCTGGCTGACCTGGCAGGCAGGTAAGCAGCTGCCCGACGGTTGACGATATATTCCATTGCAAGTGATCCCAGTGCCATTGAGCGTCCAGAATCCGTGAGATGTGGGAGGGCAATTGCGAGCGCATGCGTGAACTCCGGGCCCCAATCGACCGAGACAAAGGCGTCCTTTAGGTCAAGCGTTGCGTTTGGATAAGACGCCACGAGGATGAGTTCATCATCCAACGCCGGTTCGGCGATCAGGCCGGGGCGGAGCTGCGGTGTATAGAGCAGTGCTGCCTGGATCACGCCTTCGACCAGAAAACGCATGATGCGGTCGCTCATGCCCAACTCGCAATGGACACTGAGTTCCGGCATCTCGGCCTGCAGTGCATCCATCCACCGAAACCCCAATCGCGGCCAAAGCGAATATTGCGCGCCAAGAGAAATGGCACGGCTGTAACCTTCGGGAACGGCGATCTGCTGTTTGGCTTCTTCCCATATTTTCAGAAGGCTCAGAGCATACCGCTCAAACTGTTTGCCCTCCGGTGTCAGAACCGCACCTGCTTTTGAACGAACAAACAAAGGATGGCCCAAGCTGTCCTCCAACCTCTGGATGCGCAGGCTGACGGCCGATTGCGTCACAAAGAGCCGGTCACAAGCGGCGACGAACGATCCGGTATTGGCGACCTCGACAAAGGTCTTGATGAGGGTAATGTCCATGCTTCTATCCATAAGGAAAAGAAGTCTTAAGTAACAATCTTATTCGCTATCCGCACGCAAAGAAACTCTCTATGTACGGATCTGCGAAGTCGAACTGAGGCAAGATTTCATGATTGCCTCACGTGGTTAAGGGATGTCGCTCCCAACGCCACATCCCCCCTCGGGCTCGACTTCGCACCTGCACTTCCAATCGCTCATAAAGCCTCTTCGGAACGACGTTCTTCTCTATCTCTCCTGGAGCATCGCACCGAATTGGGACGTATCAGCGCTCATTGGTTCCACACACGGCTCAAAGTCACAGCGAAGGGTCGGTGCGTCCCGACATGAGAACCTTGACCATCTTTTGGAGGACGTTTGAAAAGTCCGCCGGGAATGACATTCCGTTCACTGGCTGTTTGTAGGGGCACATCGCCCTGCCCTTGTGTAAAGCTCACAAACCTGCCAAACGATGGGTTGCTAAAGTTATTCTACCTCGACCCCCTGTCTCCCTAACCCGGCGCCACGATCGACTAGACCGACCACGCCGGGTCATCGCACTTCCGCGGATGGCACACACAAGGAGACACGACTATGGCCACAGGCACAGTCAAATGGTTCAACACAACTAAAGGCTTCGGCTTTATCGCACCCGATGGCGGCAGCAAGGACGTTTTCGTCCACATTTCCGCTGTTGAGCGGGCGGGCCTCACAGGTCTGGCAGACGATCAGAAGGTTACCTTCGACATCGAAGCTGGCCGTGACGGACGCGAATCTGCCAGCAACCTAGCGCTGGCATAAGATACAGCGGCAAGCTCAAGCCTGCCACTGATCAAAGAAGCAACGGGCGGTCTCATACGGGGGCCGCCCGTTTTGCTGGATCCCCATCAACCTGCGATCCGATTGATTAATGTTTTCAGCAATACTCTGCCTCCATTAACAGCCAATCATATCAAATTACATATGAAGACAAGTGAGTGGGTTATTTGAGCTCGCCATCGACAGGGGTGTTGCAGTCCATTTTGACTGATCCTTCAATCACTTTGTTGAAGTGTATTGGCACCCGCCATGTAGACGGCGATCGCCGAGAACTGCCCAGCGCGCGTCTCAAAGAAGTTACAGTTAGACTTTCGCGTCACGCTCCCATCATGCTCGGTGTTCTCGACCCTGAAGCGGACAGCGATGCGACCCGCCTCTGGATCAGGGATAAAGACGAAATCAAAATGACGCACTGCTTCGTGGTTCGCCCAGAGCCGCTTGAGCATGCCGGAAATCGCCTCGTGGCCTTCAAGTCTGACATTATGGGTTTCGACGGAAAACGCGCAGTCACCTGCCAGCGTTGAAAGAACGCCGTTAAGGTCCTCATCATCTACCGATGCAAAGTAACGCTTTACGAGTTCGATCTGTTCGTCTTTGGTCATCATTGCTCTTTCCATCCCCCAAGCGAGGGAGTGCTATCAAAGTGCATCACTTGAAAGGCCACCACCAGTGACGCGTGACCGGTGCGGAAGAGATACGCTGCATGTCAACGATGCGCCGCGTCGGTTGCTTTGCCAAGGCTTTCGCCAAGACCGCCCGCCTCTTGCTATCACTCAAATCGTCCTTCAGCTTGTTGACCAAAACCGCAACATCTTCCTGTTCCTTGGGGTCGCTCGCCTTCTTTTCATTCAGGGTCAAGCTGTCCTTAGTCTTCGTGCTTTTGACGCGAGAACGAACATAATTCACATGACCTCTGAAAAGCTCTAATTTCTCCAAGGAATTTGAAGCAATATCTCCCCTCTCTGCCCCAAGACTGCCACTCGTTCTTGATGTGTCTAAGCGCCGGCGAAATGGCGTCACGACCTCTGACGTATCTTGTCGTGGATATCTGGTCATCAAAAGCACCCCCCAGTGCATGAACCTGGCATCTCAATGGCCAAGTCGCTAAGGTCGCTGGCCTTAGCGCAATCCCCCCGACCAGCTACGAATGAAAGGCCATATCGAAAGGATGCTATTGTTTCTAATCCAAGCCGAGCCAAAAACACAGACCTTCTAAAGTAGCACAGTCCGGGGTGCGGCCATCTCAAAAGGTCGCAAAGACGATGAAATCAACCAAAGCAGACAACGCTGTAAGCACTTAGTTCTCACATCAGGCTTTCAGGACTGCGATTATATGTTCTGCACTTTGCCGTCGCGCTAAGCGCAGCGATCGGCTGCTTAGAGCCCCCGAACCGTCAACCGTTTATGACATGACGCTGGTTCCCGCAGACGCATGAGTCGCCTAGAACACTCCCATACTGATACCAGCGCCCATGGCGGAACCAAGTTCGCGACATAGAGACAACTGCTCTTCGGGGATCACCTTATTGGCCAGGATCGCTTCAGGCGTTTGCGCGTGTGTGCAAACGATCAACGGTGGCTGAACTTCACGAAGTCGCCAACCTTGCGCGATACGGGCTGTCTGGCGCGCTGCGCTCTCACCATCGGAGCCAGCACAGACCATCTGCGAGTATGGCCTGCCTTCAACCTTCCCTAGTACTGGGTAATAGCAGCGATCGAAGAAGTCTTTCATCAAGCCGGCAATAGCAGCCAAGTTCTCTGGGGCGCAAAAGATGTACCCGTCGGCCATCAGCATGTCTGTGGGTTCGGCTTCTGCTGCCAGCTTAAGTTCGGTTGGAATTTCCACACGAGCTGCGTTAGCGGCAGCCTCGGCCATTTGCCGACTGCCACCAGTTTTAGAATGATAGACGATCAACAACTGCGACATAAGCTAAGTGTAGTTCTGCATAGCGGCAGTAGCAAATCCAGGCGGCACGGCGCCCCCATCCGGCCATCGACGTCAAGAGCACACGGCCTTTGCGCAATCGGTTTCGACTGCACCCTTGGGCCGGGCACAAAGTTCCAATGATTTGCCCCCTGCCCGTCTCAAAGAGAGCCATTCAGCAAAGACCGTGTAATCGACTATTGCTTCTCAGCCGACGGCTCACAACTGGGATATGGGTGACATCGAAGAAAGCTATCTGGTAAAATGATTTGGCCAGCTAGCTTGGAAAACCGATGCGCGTTGCCACACTTAATGTTCAGAACCTCAGGCTCAAAACGGTAGATGGGCAGAAGAAACTGCACGGCGCGTGGGACGCGGACGCGCCGGAGGATGAAAGGCTGGATCCGATCGATCGGAGACTGACTGCTGAACTTTTGGCTGAACTGGATGCAGATGTCGTCGCATTGCAAGAAGTCTTTGATTTGCAGACGTTGGACTATTTTCATCGGGAATACCTGCAACCCGCCGGGGCAGGGCTTTACGAACATCGAATTTGCTTGCCTGGTAATGACGGTCGGGGTCTCAATGTCGCGATCATGTCTCGTCGCCGGGTCGCCTCCGTTGAAAGCCACGTCGCGGTAACGCTTGCTGACCTGGACATAGTTGCGCCCGACGGCATCGACCCCGAACGCCCAATTTTCCGAAGAGACTGTCTCATGGTCACGATCGGGCAGCTGACCTGTGTCATATGCCACTTCAAGTCACCCTATCCCAACGCGGACAAGGCATGGAAAATCCGCAGAATGGAGGCGGTCGCAACGCGTCGCCTTATCGAACAAAAGTTTCGAATGCCGCAGTCTGATCTGTGGATAATCCTGGGTGACTTGAACGAACCGCGATCCTCTGGCCCAAAGGTTGACCGCGCAATAGCGCCACTTGAGACCGAGTTTTCCGTAGATCTAATGATGCGAATTCCAGAAGCGGATCGCTGGACATATTACGACCCGCATTCCGACCTCTATCACTGCCCCGATGCCATGCTTGCCTCCCCAGCACTTGCGGAGGAATACCCCACCAGCAAGCCCAAGGTCATCTGTCGCGGGCTAGGCACCGAAGCATCCCGCTTCAAAGGGGGGCGGCTTCGCAAAGTTGGAGGACACAGGCCTCACGCCAGCGATCACGCAGCAGTTGTGATTGAATTTCCTGGGCTCTAATTGCGCCCCCCCCCCAGCGTAAACGACCGTTTAAAGGCCTTTCCGTCAGAGTTCGCTTGCGTCAGTCAGGCCAGCAAGATCCGCAACATGATAGAGATCCGCACTACCACTGCTCCGTTCCCGGTGCGCCCTTGATTTGGCCGCGCAGGTTGTCTGTAACCCATCCCCCGTAGAAGTTGCCCGGCTGTGGAACAACTTGATGCTCCCCGACAAAACAGGCGTCCATCGAGGTAGCGTAGAAAGCGAAGTATCCGGCAAGCGGTGAGAAGTCCGCCGTTGGATCACGAGCAGTTTGGGACAAAGACTTTGTCGCACCTTTTCAAAATTCGCCAGGGTACATTTGCATCAGGTATTGAACATCCGTTTCGCTGGCAAACGCCTCCGGGTTACTCCAGATCACGTCCTTAAGGGCATCGTGTTCAGCTTTTCTTTCGGCATGCGAACTCACCTTGCGATCTGCTTTTGAAGTGGGTCTGCTAAAAAGGCCGCAAAAACGAGAGACGCTGATCCAGTTGTGAAGCGGGATAGACAATGTAGACATGCTCGACCCTTTCAGAGTTTGTCTATGTTGCTCAAGGATAGCTGGGGGACAATTTTTCTGGTATCCGTCGCAACGTTGTGTTGTTCTACAAAAATGAAGAGCGCATTTCGCAACTGGTCCGATATTCGTGTTTTTCTGGCAGTTGTCAGAGAGGGATCAACCCTTGCAGCGTCACAGAAACTTGGAGTAGCCCAGCCTACCGTCGCAAGACGCATCGAAGCGCTTGAACATGCGTTAGGGTTGCACCTGTTCGTGCGTGACACTCGCGGCTTTAAGCCGACTGAGAACGGGCGGCGGCTTGTAGAACACGCTGAAGCTGTGGAAAGAACAATATTGGAATTTTCTGATCAGGCCGCTGAACTGGCAACCGGAAAACCAATCCGCATCACAGCCTTCTCCGGGAATTTCTCGCCGCGCATGCTTGATATTGTCGACCAGTTCTCAGCTTACAATCCAAATGCCGCGTTCGAGTTCCTGCCCACTGTTAAGTCGTTAGATTTGATGGCAGGCGAAGCCGATATCGCCCTACGTTTGGCTAGAACCGAGCCCGATCCCAATCTGATTTGTAGAAAGATTAGCGATGCGCGCTGGTCACTTTTTGGCGGCGCAAGCTATGCGCAGAAATTTGGGTTACCATCGTCTATTGAGGAATTGGGGGGGCACCGGTTTGTAACCTTTCAGCGTGGAGATGTGCCAAATGTTTTTCACGAATGGTTGCGTCGCAACGTATTGCCGGAACAAATCGTTGCAACCTATAGCGAAATTGATCTGATGCATGCTGCTATCAGGTCAGGCAAAGGCCTGGGCATCAGCAATATAAGGCTCGTAGAGGATGACGAGACCTTATTGAGGTGTTTCAGCGAGATCCAAGAGCTAATAGTTCCTCAGCTCATGTTGATCTCGCCTGATGCTTATCGGCGAACGGAGGTTAAGGATTTCATCAAATACTTTGCACCTCGCTATGCGGAAATCTTCAAATAGCTTAGCTTCATTGCTGCCGTTACTTGGTTTAGTCAGGCAGCCAAGAGCTATGCTCAAAAGTTGGTGACGGCGTGATCAGGCGGCTTGGTTAAGTTGTTTGATCCCGTCCTTAAATGCAATCCCTTCGATGATCTCGGGCATGCGGTTTGCGCCGTCGAGCTTCCGCCATTT
>NZ_JAABNT010000035.1 GCF_010667575.1 Sulfitobacter sediminilitoris | reverse complement strand
GCGGCTCAAGCCGCTGCCACAAGACGTCCGACACCACAAATCGCTGCTCGTTCATTCAAACCTCCATTTTGGAAGCTTGAATCAGAAATCGGGCCAAATGGGAATCCTAAATGTCCACAGGCCCTAGCCGCCCGCGTGGGAGGGGATGAATTTGTTATTCTGATGTCGCCGGACCAAACGACCGATGACGCGATGGAGGTTATAAAGCGCGTGCACAAAGCCGTGAAAGAACCCTTCATGTATCAGGGTCGTCACTGCCGTTTTGATTCCAGCTTTGGTGTGGCATCCAGCGCCCCGCTACCAGACGATCCGGGCGAACTGCTCAGCTTTGCCGATGCTGCCCTTTATGAGGCAAAACGGGCAGGCCGCGGGCGTGTCATGACCTTCACCCCGGCACTTCACGCTGAACTAAAACGCATCAGAAAGCGATCTGATCAGATTCAATATGGCTTGGAAAAGGGTGAGTTCATTCCGTATTTTCAGCCGCAGGTTGATGCAAGGACAGGCATGATCAGCGGGTGCGAAGTTCTGGCACGGTGGAACCACCCGGACGAGGGTCTGATCCCACCTGACGAATTCATTCCTGTTGCTGAGCAGATCCGTGTCGTGCAGGATATTGATCGCACGGTTTTTCTTCAGGCGTTGGATGCGCTGGAGCGACTTCGAGCTGTTGACCTGACGCTTCCCAAAATGTCGTTCAACGTATCCGTGGGCCGTATTCTTGACCCTGATATCATTCGGTCCGTGCGTTCATTGCAGATCAATGGAACACAGGTCGCGTTTGAACTGCTCGAATCCATCCTGCTGGAGGAGGAAGGCGCAGTGTTCGAGCACCATCTGGACCTGCTCAAGGAATGTGGTGTCGATATCGAAGTTGATGACTTTGGCTCTGGTCGCGCATCTATCATCGGGGTTATGCGTGTGGCCCCAAATACGATCAAAATCGACCGGCGACTGATCCAACCCATGGTCGAAGACGACGCAGTTTGCGGTCTAGTGCAGGCGATCGTTGACATCGGACGGACACTCCAGATCGACGTGACCGCAGAAGGCGTTGAAACACTGGAACATGCGCATGTCCTCAGTTCGATGGGTTGCAAAACCTTGCAGGGTTATGCGCTGGCACGCCCAATGCCGGAAAGCCAGCTTGCTGGTTTTCTACAAGGATACCGTCCTCTTGATCTGTCTGAAGTATCGTCCAAGTCCGCATGAACTCAATGAGATGATGTCGGGACTACCCCCGAAATGTGGATCAAAGACACGAAGCGCGCGTTCACTGGCCAGACGCTGTCTCGCGCGAGAAAGTGATCTAAGCGCTTACCCTCGCCCCCGGCTCTATTGTCGGGCCTGATGCATTAAGTTTCTCAATCGCAAACCCTGCGGCAGCCTTGTACTTGGACATGAACTGCGCCCGTTCGTCCGCCGGAATGATGTCATCGATATTCTCAAAATGACCGCCGCACCGTTCATCGAGCAGGTTCAACAATCCGAATGGCCCAGCGCCCCGGTTGCGCAGCACAAGTTCAGACACCGGTTTGCAAAGCTGCGCGTCGTAAGCGGCAAGCGCCTTCTCGGACATTCCGTGGGCGACCATCTGCGCACCGATCACCCGGGCATCCACAATAGCTTGACTCGCCCCGTTTGACCCCGTGGGATACATCGCATGGGCCGCGTCGCCCATCAGCGCAACAGGGCCGTCCACCCATGTCGGGATCGGATCACGGTCGATCATCGGGTTTTCGTAGGCGCAATCAGCCTGGGCGAGCATCGCTGGTACGTCCAGCCAATCGTATCTGAAATCATCAAAGTGATGGATGAAATCCTTTACCTCAACGGGACGGAACCAGCCGTCGTGGTGCCACCCGCCATCACGGTCGACAGTCACCTCGGCAATCCAGTTGATGAGGGCCAGCCCCTCCTCATCCGGAGCGGAAATCGGATAGATCACCATCCGCTGCCGATGCGTACCAAGGCCAACAAACGATGATCCTGTCCGCAACGGCTTCGCTCGGACTGTGCCGCGCCACATTACAGCCCCGCCCCAGTGAATGGGCGGTTGATCCGGATGCATCTGTGCACGCACCCTGGAATGAATGCCATCAGCCCCGATTAGAAGCGCACCCTTCGTTATTTCCGTTGTGCCTGCAGCATCTGACAAGGTCACTTCGACGCCCCCGGCGACCGCCTTGTAGCCAGTCACCTTGGTGCCCAAACGCACCGCTTCCGGCCCCAGCCGCGAGACGACCTGATCAAACAAAAGCATGTGGAGCGCGCCGCGATGCACAGCGTATTGCGGCCAATTGTACCCAGCGTCCTTCCCGCGCGGTTCAGCATAGATTTCCTTGCCGTTCAGGCCAACCAGTGCCCATTCGCGGGCAGGCAATCCAACGGCATCAAGCCGCTCGGCAGTGATACCAAGATCAAAAAGCTCGCGCAACGCGTTGGGTTGAAGGTTGATGCCCACGCCCATGGGGCGCATCTGCGGCGTGGTTTCTATCACCTGACAGGGCACACCGATCTGGTGCAGCGTCAGGGCAAGCGTGAGGCCACCGATGCCGCCTCCGGCGATGATGACTGGGTCAGTCATGAAAACTCCGTTGTAACTTGTTCTGGTTGGTTAATTCAGCAGGACAGGCAAGGTGATCGGACCACGAAACCCAAAACCTCGCCAGATAACGTCATCTGTGTTCGGTATCGACATGTTCGGGAAGCGGTCAAAGAGGAGCGGCAGCATGACATGCGCGATGGCACGACGTGCCACATGCGTGCCTTGGCAGAAGTGCGGACCATTGCCGAAGGACTGATGCGGGTTCTTGTCGCGGTAGACGATAAAATCCTCACCATTCTCGAACAGCTCCTCGTCGCGATTGGCACTGGCCTGAATGGTCATGACGGTTTCACCTTTCTGAACCACGTGACCCCGAATTTCGGTATCTTCCATCACCAGGCGCGAGGAAGCAGAAATAGGCGCGACCCAACGTATTCCTTCCTCAAAGGCTTTGTCCCAATCGTCATTGCGCTTCACCTCATCGAGCTGATCGCGGTTTGTCAGCAGACCGTAAAGGATGGTGTTCAACGCATCGCGTGGCTCATTTATGCCACCGCCGATGGCGATCTTGATGTTGCTGTAAATCTGGGATTGCTCAATTGGGTCATCCGCATTCAGCATCACCGACAAGGCAGAGTTATTGGGGTCGGCTCGATGACGGTCCTGAAGAGAGTCAAAGAGCGCGTCCATCTCATCATTGGCCGCATCGGATTGCGCGAAAAGATCGTCACGCCAGCCGAAATTGCCCGCCCCTTCGATCAGGATCTGGCTCCATCGCTGCATCTGTGCATCCGTGGCCTCTTGGATACCCAAGAGGATCGCGAGCCCGCGTGCCGCGTAAGGACCGGACAGGGCCGGAAACAAATCCACAACTTCTCCCCTTGGCAAGCGGGCAACGTATTCCTCTGCGACGCGCTGGTAGGCTGGCACCCATTCACCCTGAATCACACGAGGAGAAAAGGCAGGTGCCATTGCCATGCGCTCGCGCTTATGTGCCTCACCGTCCTTGCGCATCAGTGTATGGGCGCGGAACGCACGTTTCATGGGCGTGTTGGGATCATCTGAACTAAAGAGTTCGGGATTGTCCTTTACGTATTTCGTATCCGCCGCTTTGGTCAGGAATGTCCGCCCTGCCGCCTTGACCCGCAGCACCGGTGTCTCGGCGCGAAGGCGGCGGTAAATTGGAAACGGGTCACGGTCGAGCTGTTCCAGCGTGATCGTCTCATCCTGAGGGGCGAGATCAACCATCAGCAGCCTCTCCCAATATCCGTAGCGCGTTTTCCTTGAGGATAAGTGGCCGGACCTCGTCCTTGAACGGCGCCGCCTCAAAATCGGCAAGCCAGCGGTCCGGCGTGATCGCGGGCCAATCAGAGCCAAACAGCATCTTCTTTTTCAGAATAGAATTCGCGTACTTCACGAAAATTTCGGGGAAGTACTTTGGCGACCAGCCGGACATGTCGTAGTAAACATTTGGCTTGTGTTGGCAGACGGCCAGCCCTTCTTCGGTCCACGGGAACGACGGGTGTGCCAACACGATAGGCATATCGGGAAAATCGACTGCCACATCGTCCAAATACATAGGGTTGGAGTATTTCAGCCGCATCCCCATGCCGCCCTTCATTCCAGATCCGACACCGGTCTGGCCCGTGTGGAAAAGCGTGATCACGCCCTCTTCGGCACAGGCTTCCAGCACCGTGTAACAGGCCTCGCGGTCATTCGGGTAAAAGCCCTGCATCGTGGGGTGAAACTTGAATCCCCGCACACCGAATTCGCGCACAAGACGTTTCACTTCACGCGCACCTGCCTTGCCCTTGTGCGGATCGACACTGGCGAAGGGGATCAGAATATCATCATTTTCAGCGCAAAGGCCCGCCACTTCCTCGTTGGAATAGCGGCGGAAACCTGTCTCGCGCTCTGCATCGACAGGAAAGATCACGGCGGCAATGTTGCGCTCACGGTAGTAGGCGGCGGTATCCTGAACCGTCGGCAACATGCCTTTGGCGCCAGCAGGGTTGCGAAAGTACTTTGCCATGCCTGCCTGAAATTCGTTGTAGCCATCATCACGGCAAGTGTTGCACGGTTCTTCCGCGTGCGTGTGAAAATCAATCGCGGTGACTTTATTGAAATCGACCATGGCTCCCCCCAGGATGGCGCTGACATAAATTGCTATACAACAGAACCGTTAATCACTACAACAATCTTTGAATTTGCGTTTTGGGATCGAAACCATGGCCGACGCCAGCCAAAAATCCGAGGTCATAACAGTAGATATCGAGGACGATATCGCCATCGTCACCTTGAATCGGCCTGACAAGAGGAACGCGATCAACGAGGCCTTTGTCGATGCGCTGGACGGATTTTTCTCGGCACCGCCGGAAGGGATCAACGCGGTCATACTGACAGGCAGTGGCGGCCATTATTGCGCCGGGCTTGATCTGGCAGAGCATGAAGAACGCGCGCCGATTGCCGGGGTTTATCATTCGCGCAACTGGCACCGGGTGATGGACCAGATCGAATTTGGCGGTCTGCCGGTGATTTCGGCCATGTTCGGCGCGGTGATCGGCGGTGGGCTTGAGATCGCGACCGCGACCCACGTACGGATCGCTGAGCCATCGGTGCAGTTCCAGTTGCCGGAGGGCCGCCGTGGGATTTTTGTCGGCGGGGGAGCCACAGTGCGGGTCGGCAATATACTGGGCGCCGACCGCATGCGCGAAATGATGCTGACCGGGCGGAAGTACGGGGCCGATGAAGGGGTTGCCCTTGGCCTTGCCCATTACTCCGTCGGAGAGGGCGACGCGCTGCCGCTGGCCCGCAAACTTGCCCGCAAAGTCGCCGATAACGCTCCGTTCTCGAACTACCTGATGATCCAGGCCCTGCCGCGCATCAGCAACATGAGCCAGGCGGATGGGCTGTTTACCGAAAGCATGGCCGCCGCGATGTCGCAGACATCTGATGGTGCCAAGGAAGGCCTGCGGGCGTTCCTCGAAAAGCGGCCACCGAAGTTCCGATAGGGTAGAATGCCCAATTTCAGGCGCGCTGACGCCGCTCGTTTCAATCTGGGAGGAATATATGAAACGCAAATCACTTCTCAAAGGCGCGCTTTTGAGCGCGGTTACCACAATCGCTCTTGCGGGCAATGCCTATGCGCAGGAAGTCACCTTGCGCCTGCATCAGTTCCTGCCGCCCCCTGCCCCGGTACCAAAACTGATCCTCAAGCCATGGGCCGAGCAGGTCGAGAAAGCCTCTGACGGACGTATCAAGATTGAACATTTTGATGCCATGTCTCTGGGCGGTCGTCCGCCTGAACTCATGGACCAGGCTCGCGATGGCGTCGTTGATCTGTCCATGACGGTCGTGGGTTACACGCCCGGTCGCTTCCCCAGCACCGAAGTGTTCGAACTGCCCTTCATGATGACCAACCCCGTATCGACAGCTGCCGCGTATTGGGAAATGGTCGAAACAGACTGGCAGGCGACCGAATACAAGGACGTAAAAGTTCTGGGAGCTTGGGTTCACGGCCCCGGCGTGCTGCACAGCAAGGACGGGATCACCAAGCTGGAAGACATGCAGGGCGTGACGATGCGCGGGCCAACCCGGATCATCAACAACCTGCTGTCCGAATTGGGTGCGGAACCTGTAGGCATGCCACTGCCCGCCATTCCCGAAGCGCTGTCCAAGGGCGTTGTCAAAGGCACCGTGATCCCGTGGGAAGTCACGACCGCGATCCGCCTGTCAGAGCTGGTTGAGAACCACACCGAATTCTCAGGCGATCAGGCGCTTTATACGGCGGCGATCGTTCTGGTCATGAACAAGGCGAAGTATGACGCCCTGCCCGATGACCTCAAAGCGATCCTTGACGCTGAATCCGGTGCGAAACTGTCGACCTTCGCCGCTCAGGTGATGTGGGACATGGACCCCGGCGCGCGCAAGATTGCGCAAGACGCAGGCAACACGATCACCGTGCTGGATGAAGCTGAAGTGGCCCGCTGGAAAGCTGCCGCCGAGCCGGTTGTGGCGCAGTGGATTGCCGACATGGAAGGCAAAGGCATCGACGGTGCCGCGCTGATCGAAAAGGCGAAATCCCTGATCACCAAGCACGGCGGCTGATTTCAGCAATCAAAAAGCAGGGAGGGCTTGTCGGCCCTCTCTCGTCTTTCGGGGTCTGCGATGTACCAATCTCTTCAATCGGCGGTCGAAAAACTCGCCCGATGGCTTGCCTGGGCTGGCGGCGCGGTCTTGCTGTTTCTGACCTTGCTGACCTGCATTTCTATCGCGGGTCGGGCATTCGTGTCCCTGAACATCGGGCTTGGTCCCATTCGCGGCATTTACGACATAACAGAGATCGGCATGGCCGCTGCCATCTTTGCTTTCCTGCCATGGGCGCAGTTGAAAGAAGCGCATGCGCGGGTTGATCTGTTTCAATGGGCCATCCCAAACGGGATGAATGGCGCGCTTGATCTTCTCTTTAACCTCGCCATGACGCTTGTTGCCGCCATCGGCACATGGCGCCTGTACCTTGGGATGCTTGACAAGCAGTCTTATGGTGAGACAACGCTGATCGCGCAAATCCCGGTCTGGATCGGATATGCAGGGGGACTGATCGGCGCGGTGGGTTTCGTCATTGTCGCGGCTTTCTGTGTGCTCCGCTCCGGTCGTCGCTTGATGGGGTATCCCGCATGAGCAACATCGAACTTGCCATCTGGTCCTTTCCCGTTCTGCTGGTGCTGGTGTTCCTTAGGATGCCAATCGCGCTTGCCATGATCGGCGTAGGCGTGACCGGCACTTATCTGGTTATCGGCAATTCCATGATGACGCTGAACCAGCTCAAGACACTGACCTACGGGACGTTCTCCAACTACTCCTTTTCGATCATTCCGCTGTTCCTGCTGATGGGACAATTTGCAACGCTGTCGGGCATGTCCGCTGCGCTGTTCAAAGCTGCAGAAAGCTTCCTCGGCCACCGGAAAGGTGGCGTTGCGATGTCTGCGGTAGGCGCTTGTGCGGGGTTCGGCGCGATCTGCGGATCGTCGCTGGCAACGGCGGCGACGATGGGTCAAGTCGCCCTGCCAGAATTGAAGCGATACGGGTATCCGGACTCCCTTTCCACGGGCGCATTGGCGGCCGGCGGTACGCTGGGCATCCTGATCCCGCCTTCCGTCATTCTGGTGATCTACGCCATCCTTGCTGAACAGAACATCGCCAAGCTGTTCGTCGCCGCCCTGATCCCCGGCATTCTGGCCGCCCTCGGCTATATGCTTGCCATTTCGATCTGGATGCGCGTCCGTCCCAATGCTGCGGCCGTCAGCCCCCGGGTACCTTGGCCGGAACGGCTGGTCACGCTGGGCAAAATATGGCCCGTCATCGCGATCTTTGTCGCTGTCGTTGGCGGCATCTACGGCGGCATCTTTACACCGACCGAAGCTGCGGCTGTTGGTGCCGCAGGCACGTTTCTGGTCGCATTGCTGAGTGGCGAGATGAACATGCCCCGGCTGAGCGAGGCAGTTCTGTCGACCGCCGCCTCGACTGCAATGATCTTTCTCATCATCCTTGGTGCGGGCATTTACAACAATTTCCTGTCATTGACCCAAATTCCACAGATTACATCCGCATGGGTTGGGGATCAGGGCTATTCGCCATGGTTCATTCTGACCATCGTGTTGTTGATGTACCTGCTGTTCGGCTGCGTCATGGACAGCCTTTCCATGGTGCTGCTGACAGTACCGATCATCTTTCCAATCATGTCGGTGCTGGATTTTGGCATGTCCTACAACGATTTCGGGCTGTGGTTCGGTATCCTGGTCCTGATCGTGGTCGAGGTGGGACTGATTACGCCGCCAGTGGGCCTCAATTTGTTCATCATCAATTCGATGGCCAAGGACACACCGATCTCCGCAACGTACCGCGGTGTGCTACCATTCGTCATTACTGACATCATACGCGTCGTCATCTTGGCCTGTTTCCCGGCGATCACACTCTGGCTGGTCTGGGTTGTGGATGCGCTGAAGTAGGGAATTCGCATGCAGTATCATCTTAACGGTTTTCGCCCGGGCGACCCCAATCTCAAGCCAGCCGCTCCCGCCCGTGCCGACACCGACATCGACGTTCTCATCGTCGGATGCGGCCCTGCCGGTCTGACCCTTGCGGCCTATCTGTCGAATTTCCCGGACATCAAAACGGTCATCGTTGAACGCAAAGACGGACCGATGGAAAAAGGTCAGGCCGATGGTGTGTCTTGCCGGTCCATGGAGATGTTCAACTGCTTTGGGTTCGCCGAAAAGGTTATGCGCGAAGCGTACTGGGTGAACGAGGCTACCTTCTGGAAGCCAGACCCGGCGGAGCCATCCCGCATTATCCGCAACGGACGGGTGCAGGACGTTGAAGATGGTTTGTCAGAAATGCCGCATGTGATCCTCAATCAGGCCCGCGTGCACGACATGTACCTTGATGTCATGCGCAAATCGCCGACCCGGCTGGAACCGCTCTATTCCCGGCAATTTGTTGATCTCAGCGTTGAAGAAGACGATCCAGACGCCCCGGTTTCGGTCACGCTGGAGCGCACTGACACCGGGGCAAAAGAAACGCTGCGCGCCCGCTATGTGGTGGGATGTGACGGTGCCCGCAGTGGTGTGCGCAAAGCCATCGGACGGAGCCTTGACGGCGATTCCGCGCATCAGGCATGGGGCGTCATGGATGTTCTGCTGAACACTGATTTTCCTGACATCCGGTTCAAGAGCCTGATCCAGTCCGACACCGAAGGCACCGTGCTGATTATCCCGCGCGAGGGTGGCTATCTGGCCCGTCTCTACGTGGAACTTGATAAGCTGAACGAAGATGAACGCGTGGCAAATCGCGACCTGTCCTTGGATGATCTGATCGCTGCGGCAGGCCGCATCATGGCGCCCTACAGTCTGGACGTGAAAGAAGTTGCATGGTGGTCGATTTATGAGATCGGGCACCGCTTGACGGACAAGTTTGATGACGTCACGGCGGAAACAGCTCAAAAACCGCGTGTCTTTATCGCGGGCGACGCCTGCCACACCCACAGTCCGAAGGCAGGTCAGGGCATGAACGTGTCCATGGGGGACGCATTCAACCTTGGCTGGAAACTGGTCACAGTCCTGCTGGGGCGTATGCCGGACGATCTTTTGCACAGCTATTCGGGTGAACGTCAGGCAGTGGCGCAAGCCCTGATCGACTTTGATCACGAATGGGCCCGGATCATGAGCGCGCCCCCCCAAGAGCGCGAGCATGACGGGCAAACGCTGCCCAAATTCCAACAGTACTTTATCGAACATGGCCGCTACACGGCAGGCGTTTCGGTTCGCTACGGGGCTTCACGCCTGACCGGGGACACCACCTATCAGGACCTTGCGCAAGGGTTCGAGATCGGGATGCGCTTTCATTCTGCCCATGTCGTGCGGTTGGCGGACGCGAAACAAATGCATTTGGGACATGTTCAAAAGGCAGATGCACGTTGGCTGATCTGCGCCTTCGCTGGCGAGGGTTCGGTTGCGGAACAGATTGCGCAGCTGGACACCTTCAGTGGCCAGGCAGCACAGATAGTGGATCGCTTTACTCCCACGGGGGCCGACCCGGATCAGATTATTGATCTGCGCGCCATCCTTCAGGCACATCACCATGATGCGCAAATATCTGACATGCCAGCGGCCTTGCGCCCTGTGAAGGGCGAACTTGGCCTGCAAGACTATGAGAAAGTCTTTTGTGCAGACCAACGTCCCGCCCAGAATATCTATGATTTGCGCGGCATTGATCGTGAGACAGGGTGCGTCGTGGTCGTGCGGCCAGATCAGTATGTGGCGCAGATACTGCCGCTGGATGCCTTGGACGCCCTCGAAAGTTTCTGCAACGGCCTCTTTCTGCCCTGCGCCTGAGGGCCGACCACGCAGCCCCAAGGCTTTCGATCAGACCGAAAAAATCTCAGCCTCTCCGGCATAAAGCGCCGAGATCACGTCTGCGTTGTTCGCGCGCATTGCCCGCTGGTTCAAAGACCCCTTCTCGGTGATCTCGCCGCGGTCAAAACTTGGCGCGGCATCCAGCACCAACGCCCGCCTGACACGGCTGGATGAGCCTGTTGCACGGCCCGCCGCCGCCTTGAACGCCTCTTCGATGGCCTGCCTGCGCACCTCAGGGGCCATTGCCTGCGCCTTGTCGGACAACAACAACAGCGCGCCCAGCTCGGCCTCGTCCTCTCCGGTGATCACTGCATCACGGATCAACCCGTCCATCGCATCCACCAATGCGGATCGCACCGCCCCTACCGCAACCCATGTCCCGGTGTTGAGTTTGAAATTCTCCGCAATGCGCCCGTCAAAAAAGAAGCCCTTGGTCAGGTCATCCGGGTCTGCTGGGCGCAGGGCATCGCCCATCTTGTAAAACCCGTCTTCGTCAAATGCATCTGCAGTCTTGACCGGGTCACCAAAGTACCCCGGCGTGATGCTTGGTCCCTTCAATCGCAGTTCCAGCTTGCCGCCGTTTGGCACCAGTTTCAGGGTCAGGCCAGCAGCGGGCACGCCAACGTTGCCGGATTTGTCCTGCACCTCTGTACAGGCAAGCGCGAAGGGTGCTGTTTCCGTAGCGCCCAGGCTGGTGGCCAGCAAGACCTCATGCCCGGTGGTCTTTCGACCAATGGCACGCAGGCGGTCCCAAGTATGCTGGGCCATTCCTGCGCCTGCATAGAACATCATACCAAGACGGCTAAAGAAGGTCTTGGCCAGGGCCGGATCGGCCTCAAGTTCGTCCACCAGCATGTCCCACCCGACAGGCACGTTGAAGTACCACGTACAGGCAACGTCGCGCAGGTTGCGAAGTGTCTCTTCAAACTTGCCCGGCACCGGGCGCCCACCATCGATGTAATAGGTGCCGCCGTTGGTCAGAACGAGGTACGATACCTTGTTCCCAGCGGCGGTATGGTTCCAGGGTGCCCAATCCAGAACAACCGGTGGCTCTTTGGTCAGAAAGCGGTAGCAGTCGCGAACCATCGCCTGCATGGCACAGATCATGGCATTTGTGTTGATCACCGCCTTGGGCGAGCCGGTCGAACCTGACGTGAAAAGGTATTTGACCAAGGTGTCACCGGTGATACCGGCGCGCGCGGCTTGGGCCGCTGCGGGGTCGCCTTGAAGAAGATCATCAAAAGAAACGGCACCATCGATAAGGTTGCGCTGGTTGATCACCTGCAACCCCTCATGTCTGATCGCTTTGCACGCAGGCGCAAAGGCGGCCCCATCGTCAGCAAAAACTGCGCCAGGGCGTAACAGGGCGGCGATCCCTTTCAATTTCGCATGATCCTTGGAGACCAGAGAATACGCTGGCGAGACCGGTGCATAGGGGATGCCGACATAAAGACAGGCCAGCCCCAACAATCCATGTTCAAGGCTATTCTCTGACAGGATCAGCAATGGCTTGTCCGGTCCCAACCCCATATCCAAAAGAGCGCTGCCAATTGCGCGGGCTTGATCTCTCGCTTGCCCATAGGTGATCCTGTCCCACTCCCCATCGGTCCCTCGCTGGGCAAGCCATGGCTGTTCCGGCGTCGCGTCTGCCCAATGGTCCAGATAATCGGCAAGGGTGGGCATATGATCCGGCAGACCTGCTTTTTGGGCCATCAGGATGGTGCCGTCTGCTTGGGTTTCGATGTCGAAACTCGGGGACCAGAAGTCGTTGGTGCTGAGTGTCATTGTGCTGCTTTCACCAAGAACGGTTCTACCAAGGTCAAAGGCACGAAATGGGTGCCGACAAATGCGACCCACCTTGCGCGTGACCACGAAGTTATCATTCCGCTTCGATCCGCCTGATTTTCTGGAGCATGCGCAAAAGGCTATCGCGTTCACCCCGCGTCAGCGATGACAGCAGGCGCGTTTCATGCGCCCTTACGGTGGCTACGGCGTCAGCGTAGGCTTTACGCCCCGCATCCGTGGGCACCAGCGCCTGAACCCTACGGTCACCCGGGACCGCAGTGCGCACGAGATACTGCCGGCTTTCCAACTCGTCCACAATCGCAACAAGACCAGAGCGTTCGATACCCAGTTCGCGGGCAAGACTGCTTTGCGTGATGTTGGGCATCTGGATTGTCAGAGACAAAGCCGAGAACACGCGCGGCGAAAGCCCGTCCTGACCCAGAGCCTCGCGAAAATCTGCCTGCACAACCATGTAAGCGCGTTTCAGATTGTACCCGATCAAGTCGTCCAGATCAGACATATCGTGCGCATAGTCGGTTCGTGCGGGCGAATTCGCTTGTTTGGCAACCATGGACCCTGTTCCTTAGGAAAGCATGGCCACCCTACGGCAAAGTCGTTATGTTGGTAAACAGTTTAATCCCCGAAAGGCTTTGATAATGGACCTCCCTGCTCCTTCATTGGAACACGTCTGTGACCTGTTGGTGTCTCTTGATCCAATTCGAGAAATGGGCGCTGGCCGTGGCGGGCACAGAAGGATTATTCCCATCATTGGCGGAGAGGTCTCCGGTCCGCAGCTAAGCGGGCGGATTCTGAATTTGGGTGCGGACTGGCAGACGATCTTTGCGGATGGTCTGGCTGAACTGGACACGCGGTATGCCATGGAAACAGACGACGGTGCGGTGATTGAGATCATCAACTATGGTTTCCGTCACGGCCCGCAAGAGGTGCTGGACGCGGTCGCGCGGGGCGAGGATGTTGATCCCTCGTCCTACTACATGCGCACTCACGCAAGGCTAGAAACCGGCGATCCAAGATATGATTGGGTCAATAGAACCCTGTTTGTGGGCGTAGGTGCGCGTCAGAAACAAGCTGTGAAGGTCCGGCTTTACGCTCTGCGATAAAGGCGCCTGGCTGGCTATGGCGTGCGCGCTGTCTGGCATAACTGTCCAAGCGTTGAGCGTCACAGATAGGGAGATTGAAACCCTAGCAGAGCAAGAAAGCGGGTTTCCAGATTTTCGATGGCTTTTGCGTGGTTGGACTTCCGATCCTCATAATTGCGAGTGGATCGTTCTGCTTCAGAATGGACCTGTCGCGGTTTGATGCCGCTCCTTTGATAGCATTTACTGCAACAAAGGAGACTGATTATGGGACTGAAACGAACGGACGAATTCCGCAAAGATGCGGTGCGGATCGCACTAACGAGTGGGCTGGTCTTGAAGTTCCGCGATACGGACATCGTCAGCTTCGAGCCCAAAGTGACTGATGCTGCACCCTGCACGAATAGGGGCTAGACGCGCCGTCACCAAGCGGTCGATCCAGTAAGGGAGGGTGTACCAAAGCGCGATGATCGTTGAGCGCCCGAAATTAAAGGCAAAGCTCAGGATCGGATCACCCATATCGAACACGCCTTCTCAGAGGGCGAAGTTGAAGCCGAGCGTTATGACGAGGATCGACCGCCAGAGCGTCAGCATGCCGTGCCGAGTCATACCTGAACAAGGTCGGCATGCGCGAAGCCCTTTTTGTAGTCGATGAGTGAAATCACGATTGGCTCGATCCGAAACAGTGCCAGGTCGGTCAGTTCGGTTGGAAAGAAGTCTGGAATCTGGGGGAATTTGTGGAGCATCAAGTCGAACACACGACCCGCCTCCGCGGTCGAGTTCAGAAGGGCGCGGAGACACAGTAGGAATGAAGTCACGATGACTGCTGTCGGCAGAAACACGGTGGCAAGCAGGAAGATCGGTTCCTCGATGGCACCGCCAGACACGGCGGCGAGCGCATTGTGAGCGAGCGCCGACAGCGGGACTGCCAGCGCGAAACCTCCATTTAACAGGATCAGACTTCGATTCCTTCCGGCGCCGCTCCTCAGTCCAAGCAGAACCTGGGACAGACCGGCGAAGAAAAGCGCGGTGCCCAAAACCGCGAGCACCGTTCCAAGACCAGGTTGCAGCCGAAGAGTGGGCAAAAGGATAACTGCCAGCCAAGCGAGACTTGCCAAAGCCAGGAATGTGCCGAGTACCAGCGCCCACGCGCGAGGAATGGCAGGTCCTGCGTTGATTATGCTAGGTTCATCGCCCATATAAAGAGCGTAAGCCGTCGGGCTTGTAAGGGATTGATCGATGTCATTCTCGCGCGACCCTTTCCGCCCAAGCTGCTTTTCGCTGCTGTCGCAAAGTGTACCCGTTCAAATCGGAAGCAGCAAAGGCCGATCAGTTTCGCACACTGTGAGTTCGTCCAACCTTGTATCTTGCTCGCGTAGCGAACGGCGGCTTTTTGGGCTGCGGTCGCAGATTAGCGACACTGCGCTGAGTGTCCGGTTTGGGCCTTCCACAACGAGAGTTGAGGCATCGTATGAGCAGATACTGCACTGCATCCGAGGTCTGGAAGGAGCCCAATTAGGTCGTTCGGTTCCGCAAGTTGACGAGTAACTCTTACCATTCTTGGATATTGCCCGCGATGTGATCATGGTTCATTCAACAAGCCGGCCATTCGGTATCCGCTCAGCCAATTCTCCTTATCTTCGGGGAGCTGGCAAATCCTCGCATGATTTCGGGCATACCGGGCGAAGTCGGAACTGGTCGCGCAGGCTTTACGGAAAGAATCCGCGGCCTCATTTGCTTTGTCCATCTTGCCCAAATGCGCGTAGCAAGCCGCAATTTGTCCATAAGTATGAGGCGGCGGATCCTCCCATGATAGGAGTATGGCCAAGCAGTCTTCATAACCCCTGAGCATGAAAAGGCATTCCGCCTTGGGTTCGAGCGTGAAATCCAACATCTGCGGATCAGCGACCAAAGCCTCATTCATAATCTGCAAGCCGTCTTCATGTTGCCCGGCGCCGTTTAGGACGGAGCCGTAGACAATGCGCGACTGGATATCATGCGGATTGATCCTCAAAGCCGCTTCAATATGATGTCGCGCGCGATCGCTTTCACCGAGCCAATAGTATGTCTCTGCAACCAAGGTCAGAATGATCGGGTCCTGCTTACCGTTCTTGAGGGCATCATTGAGATAGCTGCGGGCGCGCTTCTCCGGATCGCCGTACCAGACACCAAGACTGAAGAGCGAGTAGGCATAAAGATTGGCCAGGACCGCCTGAGCGTGTGCGTAGTTTGGGTCGATCGCGAGCGCTTTTTCAAGGTAGCTGATGGCCCTGGGGTCTGTACCCGCCGATGTCAGAAATATCCATCTTCCCTGGAGGTAGAGCTCGTAAGCCGAGAAGTTTGTGGTTGATTTTCGTTGCGTCCGTTCTGAAAGCGTGCTGCGCAGTCTGCTGGGAAGTACAGTGGCGATGGTTTGGGTGACCTCATCCTGCACCGCAAATACATCCTCGAGTTGGCGATCGTAGCGCTCAGCCCAAATCTGTCCGCCGTCTAGCGCATCAACCAATTGCACCGTAATACGTACTCTTTGATCTGCTTTCCTGATGCTGCCTTCGACAATGAATTTGACCCCGAGGGCTGCGCCAATTTCGGTCACATCCGTATGCTTGCCCTTGAAGGCAAAGGAAGAGTTCCGGGATTTCACATGCAGATCACGAAATCGACTCAGTTCCGTGATGATATCTTCTGTAATGCCATCCGAAAAAAACTCCTGCTCGGGATCAGCGCTCAGATTCTCAAATGGTAGAACGGCAATAGACGCCTGGCGAGCCGCCTCAAGTGCAATAGGTTCTCTTATTGTCAGGGCAGTCGACTGCTCGGCAGCTCGGTCCGGTGACCATTGGTAAATCTGATGCTCGCCGTCGATGCCTCTCAATTTCACCAGACCGCCATTTGCGAAAGGAATATCGGACTTCCCGCGGATTTGCGCATAGACCGCATCCGAAATGCAGACACCGCCTGGGTCGGCGAGCGCCTGTAGCCGCGCAACCACGTTAACGCCATCGCCGTGAATGTCCTCGTCTTCTACAATTATATCGCCAAGATTGACGGCGATGCGGAACTGCATACCTCGTAGATCGAGACTTTCGGCCTCGTTCACGTGCAATGGCATCTGTTGTTGCAGCTCCACGGCACAGGTCGCTGCGTTGACGACTGAAGAGAACTCCATCATGAAAGCATCCCCCATCGTCTTAATGATGCGACCGCCGTACAAGCGACACAGCGGTAGAACGAAGTTCTTCTCTAAATTTCTGAACAAGGCACGCGTTCCAACCTCGTCGCGCTGAATATGGCCCGTATAGCCAACAACATCTGCCATCACGATCGCGGCCAGGCGACGCTGTGTCTGTTGTTCCATGCAGTTGGACCTGTCCCGTTTTCGTGCCGCTCCAAGTGCTCGTTTAAGCCACTTTCCTTTCGAAGGCGACCGGGCTTTTCCAGCCCAATGCTGAATGCCGCCGTCGCGGATTGTAGAAGCCGTTGATGTAT
>NZ_JAABNT010000034.1 GCF_010667575.1 Sulfitobacter sediminilitoris | reverse complement strand
TTGGGTCCAACGCTCGCTTTCCGGGACATGCCCACACTCTTGACGGTGCCCTGAACCACAAGGACATGGGCCACCCGTCCGCTGGCGGCGGCAAAGGCCAGCACACTGCGCCTAGCGGTCATAGTACCTGGCTATGCGCTCAACCCGCGCTTCCAGAGTGCGCAGGGCATTGTGCCGAGCAAAGCGCGTCAACCACTTCAGGCGCGGCTCTGGCAGGTCAAACAGCCGTTCCCGGATGGTGGCAGCCCGGTCCCTGAACAGGGGCTCAACCATCCCCTCCATGGTGCGCCCAAAGAGAACACCGATGCCACAAAGATCGGACACGCTCGGGACGGCCCGTCCAAGCTCCAGGCGAGAGATATGGCTTTGCGACACACCGAGCAGGTGTGCGCAGTCTTCCTGGTTGAGCCCGGCCTTGCGGCGGGAGTCGACCAGGCATTGTGAGAAGTCTTGCATAAAAACGTATACTAAGCTGGTAATCCGCCAACGACGTCCAATGCCGCCAGCCGCGCTCTACGACCCGACACGGATCACCATACATGCCTCGTCCTCCACCGGGGTGGTCTCGCGTGTGTGGTCAAGGTCGGAGGGGTAAAACCCCTCCGTGCCCCGCGAGACCAGCCCGGTGGTGAGGTCTGTGTCCGTTGCTCGGGAGTGTCTAAAGAACAGCTTACGCCAGGCGCATCACTCTGCAAGACTCACCCGCTATGCTTCTCCTGCATGCGCGCGCGTCTTGGCGGCGCAGATGGGTCCGGTACTCTTGGGGCATGGATCACGATAAACACTTGCAACGCCACCTCGACCTTTGCCGCCGCATCTATTTGCGCATGCTGGCGGATGGCACCTGGCCAATGCCAGACGCACCGGAGTCGCCAAAATCCGACGATATGGTAGAGTCAAAGAACCCCAATACCAATGTATGAACTCCTGTTTTGGATACATCCGGGTGTCGACCCAGAAGCAAGGAGAAGGGGTCTCACTCGAGGCACAAAAAGACGCCATCCAGGCTTTTGCGCGTCAGAAGGATCTGACGATCACCAAGTGGTTCGAAGAAAAGCAGACGGCTGCCAAAGGGGGCCGACCCATCTTCAACCAAATGCTCAGGCAACTCAGACGCGGTGGCGCCTCTGGCGTCATCATCCACAAAATCGACCGCTCCGCACGCAACCTGCGAGACTGGGCCATGTTCAGTGAGCTGCCTGATGCAGGCGTGAACGTCTATGTCGCCACGGAGAGCCTCGACTTTACCTCCCGCGGTGGACGTCTCACGGCCGATATCCAGGCCGTCATTGCCGCCGACTACATCCGCAATCTGCGCGAAGAAACGATCAAGGGGATCCAAGGGCGGCTCAAGCAAGGGCTGTATCCCTTTAGAGCGCCGGTCGGGTATCTGGATCAGGGACGCGGGAAGCCAAAGATCCCAGACCCGAGAATAGCTCCAATCATCCGCGAGATGTTCGAACGCTATGCTGCGGGTCAGGAGACCTACATGTCCCTCATTGATTGGACGGGCGGCAAAGGCCTGCGCAATCAAAAAGGTGGGCCATTATCGCTGCATGGGGTTGAGACAATTCTGGGCAACCCGTTCTACGCGGGGCTGATCCGCATCAAGCGGACAGGACAGACGTTTCCCGGGATCCACGAGCCCATCATTTCGGTCTCACTCTACGAAGATGTCGAAGCGGTTCGAACCGGAAGACGCGGCCAGATCAAAACGCGCCATCAGCACCTCTTCCGTCGCCTCTTTATTTGCGGGCATTGTGACGGCTGCATGATCCCAGAATTGCAGAAAGGGCGCGTTTATTACCGATGCAAACGTAATTTCTGCCCTACCAAAACCATTCGAGAGGACATGATCCAAGCCGCTTTGCGGAAAGAGCTTCAACGTCTCGAGCTCACAGCTCGGGCCAGCGCTAAAGTCCATGCAGACTGTGAAACAGTTTCAACGGACGGCAAGCTGTCGGAAGCGAGATCCGCAATTGAACTCCAGATTAATGACGAAGAGGCACGTCAGGAGCGCCTCACTGACCTTCTCATCGATGGTACGCTGGAACGTGCCACTTATGCCGACCGCAAAGCAAAGAGCGATCAACGCTTGCTTGATCTCAAACAACAGCTCGCCAGGCTCCCGAGCGCCACACAAATTCAACAGGTGCACCGGGATCTGGCCGAACTACAAAAAAGCCTTGTTGTGACGTACGAAATGGCAACGTCCGACGAAAAACGGGAATTCATTCAGAACGTCTGGCCGAACCGGAAAGTGTTTGGAAAAAATGTTGTTGTAGAGCCGTCTGGCTGGTTGCAGGAGGCCGTCTCCGGCAACCTCATCTCCTTTGGTGACCCTGTCCGGGGCCATGGCCGAACTTTTGGGCCAATATTGGAATTGTCTCGCAAGACGCGAGCAAGGAAGCTGTCCTGCAAGGCGTCTGGAGAGTAAACGCACCTAGGTTCATGTTGATAGGACGAGGCGGGAACTACTCGATTGGCTGCGAGTGAGGAACCCAAATCAACGCTGTCTCGACAGTCCAAATCGCTTCAGATGGTGCTTTGGCGCAGCCTTTTCTCGGACAGATTCTATAGGGTGACCGAGGTGTGCACCCCCGGCCACCCTGCTCCTTACTCAGGAGTGTCGGGTGGGGTGTCCCGTTTCGCCAGCCGCTCATCGAGCCATTCCAGCACTTCGGCTTCGACCCATCCCACTCTGTTTGGGCCCAGCTGTACCCGTTTTGGGAATAGGCCGGCCTTCTCCAGGCGTGCGACGTGTTGCGGCGAGTACAAAACCAGCTCCTTTAGCTGACGTTTCGACAGTATCCTCATCACGATCTCTCCATCATTGAAGAGCATCGCGATGCCCCAGGTTACGACAATACCTAGGCAGCCTGAGATTATCCGATGTTTGCATTTGCGGCGAGTCGGGTTCGGAATGATCGCGAGGTTTTTCCTGTCCTGGCTCCTTGCCTTCGGCCGCGTCCAAATAGGAAAGTTCGAGTGAAACGAGCCGCATGCGTCACAGCAACAAGAATTGATACCTCAGCATCGCATGCCACTATGAGAGTTTCTCGATTTGTGTTCTGGGAAGTGACGTGCGCACTTTACGGCCCATTAGATCAATTAAAATACCAACCCGTTCGTGCTCGGGTACCGAGTCAATTTGGGTCACCACGTCGGCGAATGGCCCCGCGACGACGCGTATTTTGTCACCTACCGCGAGGTCTGTTGGCGGACGCAATAGCCCGGTCGGGTCGCATCGCGCCATAAGGCCTGCCATCAGCGGGTGTGGGAGTGGTTTGGGAGAGCGCGGGTCATTGAGGATCAGTCGGGCAACGCCGCGCGTGGCGTTAATCGCAGTCCAGCCGGCAGAGGCGACGTCAAAGCTGACAAAAAGGTATCCCGGAAACAGCGGTTTGCGCATCTCTCGCTGAACCCCACTGCGACGGACCGTTGTGGTGAGGTATGGGGCGAAAGTTTCAAACCCTTGTCTGTGCAGGTGTGCTTGTGCGCGGCTCAGACCTTGCGGGCGCAGCTGAACGACAAACCAGGAGCGTGCGCTTGGGTCCTTCATGTGATCACGTCCTTTTTTGAGCTGGGCTTGGATTTAAGGGGCTTCCCGTCGAGGTAGGAGTTCGTGCCTTTTAGTACAAGTTATACCTGATATGCGTTCAAGAGTGAACGCAGGTCATCATGACTGCACATTGAGCTGGACGTCTGTAGTGACCTCCAGTGCGGGTGCTCTGTGGGACATGCCGATGTCTGTCGCTGAAGAGGGCCGCTTTCGGGTGCTGCGCCTATTGGAACAAAGTCCGGATCTGTCGCAAAGACAGCTCGCCAGCGAATTGGGTGTGAGTCCGGGGGCTGTGAATTTTTGCCTTCTCGCGCTCGGTGAGAAGGGGCAGGTGCAAATTGGAAATGTTCGCGGCGCTGAGAACAAGATGCGGTACGCCTATGTTTTGACCCCAAAAGGCATCTCAGAGAAACCCCAGCTGACAGGGGCATTTCTCAAGCGCAAGCTGGCGGAGCACGAGACGTTGAAAGCAGAGACCCAAGCGATTGAGGCCGAGGCGGGCCGGGAGCAGAGCGGGTAGGGCGGGCTTGAGAGTATGCGTTATCGGGCATTTGGACAGAGCTGCGCTCTGTTGATAGGCTTGTCTCGTCCGAACGGTCGATACCGTATCGACTGAGGTGGAGAGACGCCAACGCGATCTGGGGGGCGAGCGTATGCAGGATGACGGACATCATTGGGGAGATGCCTCGTTTGAGGATTTCGTGGAACAGGAGCTCTTGGGACTGGCAGCGCGGGCCCAGGAAAAGGGGATATGCATAGACTGCCTCAGCGACCGTTTGATCCTTGAGTTTGTTGTTGGCCTGGTGCGCAGCGGAGTCGCGGAGACGGAAGTCCTAAACATTGTCCATGAAGCCTTCGACGAAGCGGAGGCGGAGGCGCTTGAGGTCCGTGATGCGCCGCCGCGGGTGCACTGATCCTCTAGAAGTTCAGGATCTATAAACAGGCCCAAGCTCAACGGCCGCTTGGCCCTTTCGCATTCGTTTGCTCCTTCAAAAGGTTGAGCAAACTCTACATCAGAACGCGGGAGATTTCGGGGGGCAGGTCACGCGGAAAGTGCGAATTTAATTTGTAGAGAGCATCAACAACGGTTCTGAAAGATGCCAGAGACAGCAGAGAAACTCCGCTACTCCGCGAGCGGTGTCTACGTCCTCATACCTGGAAGGGCATAGTGGTTCACGGGTAACACCCCAGACCAACGTTCGAGGCCTCAAAATAAATCAAGGTTTTCAAGCATCAGCCCACGTCTTCTTGGCACTCAATTGCTGCTTCCAGCGCGGCATAACTTCCAGTGAGGTCTATCGACATCACCTCACCTTGTTCATTGTAGAGGGTCATCGTGTATTTTTTTGCGATATCAAATAGGAAGTCCGGATTATCGAATGGTATATCAGCTCCGGGCACGCCCTCTAGGTACATGCCCTGGGCCTCTGCTTCGTACTCCTCACCATCGAGATCGAAAAGGACCGAATACCACTCATCCTGCTCTATGTCGCCCCATGCCATATTGAACACAGTAACGTAGCCGCCACCATCAGAGGGATCAAAGCCGATACGAACCACAGAGCCGTCGGTGAATTCAGACTGGATAAGGCAACCGTCTCCCAAGGAGGGGTCAATCATCACATCCCAGTAGTCTGAAGAGCCCCAGTGCTCCAATTCTTGGGCCAAAGCAGGGCTCGACAGCGCGATTCCCAGGATTAAGGCCCCAAATCTGTATGGTAGCTTCAATGAATATCCTTTCAAAACGTCGAGGGACCCACCTTCCCGGTCCAAAGTCAATCGCAGATACGCTATCAACGTTTTCAAACGAAACAAGGCATCCGCCGAAATCTGTCTGAGATAAACCGACTCAAACCAACATGAGCATTTCTTGCTTGAGAGCATACGTTCTCGGGTGTGACACGCGACAGTCTGAGACATCCGGGCTTTGGAGGCGGAAATCGTCGCCAGTGTAAAGGCCCTGACCGTTGGCTGGCTCTTGGGGGTCAGTCCTACGTCGATGAGAACAATCGAACCCAGCGAAACACAAACATCAGGGCAACCATGCCGAGGATGACGCCAAAAAGGTCCCCAATAGCATACACGATCAAAACTTCGCCGAGGTCCTCCAGTCCGATGAGCCCCGCGTAAATGAAGGTTTGCCCAATGGAGTTGATGACCGAAGACAAAGCGCCGACAACGATCATGCCGCGCCAGGACAGTTTACGTCCCTGACCTGCGTACAGATTATGGCCAGCGAGGCGCGCACACTCAAAGGCGAGCAAAGCAGACACAGAACCCAAAAAAACGCCTTCCAGCAGCTGAGGCGAGAGGAAGGACACTTCTTGGTCGGAACTGAACAGCCCAACCGAAAGCAAGGTGCCTGCGAGAAGGGGCGGGACGGCTTTCCACCCATACGCCCATGTTGCCAAGACCCGAACGCCATGCGGCAGATAAATGAGGGCAGCGAAGATCGTCGTTTCTGGGAGAAAAATGCGTTGTATTGGGGCGATGATCAGATCGGTCAGACCATGACAGAGAACATAGGCAAGGACGATGATCACGAAGTTCAATGTCATGTTCCGCTTGTCGATTCGGCGGCTCTACAGTCGTTGAGACAACGCACTGTCGAGTGCTTCAGTTTTACAGAGCAATCCGAAAGGGCAAGAGAAATGTCCGACATTCTTTTTTACGTTGTGGGTAAATCGCCAGGTACCACGTACCGGCTCGTCTTGTAGCCGTTAGCCTTGTCAATCAGGCCCCGTGCAAGAAGGGACCGCAAGGCGCGGTGGTACGTGGCTGGTGCAATATCTGACGCCAAGTCATGGCGCCGGATTTGCTCAGAGGTGATGGCCTCTCCCAGTCCCTTTGTTACAGCATGGGCAGCCAGCAGCACGTCGAGTTCGGCGTTTGAGAGCTCCCCTAGCCCCACATCCTGCTCCATCTTGCGCATCATTCTGCGCAGCTCGTAGAGCACCGACAGAGCGTTTGTGTTTTTCTTTGACATACTGATTGGACCCTTCGTTCCACCCCATACAGCAAGAAACCCCCTCTTGAGCAAGAGGAGGTCCCCATGTTGACATTAATTTATATGCTGTTAGCTCTCAAAATGAGAATTTTAACGAACTCGCGGTTGAAATAGTTTACGATTTGGCGGCTTTTGGTGGTTGCCATTTTTCGAATGCGTTTCATCGTGCGTCCGGCGATGTCGCAAACGCTCAAGGTAAGGGTCAGGGGCCTGCAGTGTATCTGATGATCCGCTGAGGGAAGATCATCGATGAAAGTAACACTCCAAACACTCGTTGATCTGCAATCAGAGCTTCTGTGGCTTACGAGCTTATCTTTCGTGCTGTGCATCCTGTTTATCGTACTCGCAAAACGCACATCCCTGCTTACCGGTCGACCACAGGACCTCACAGCGGTTCAGGCGATGCACGATGCGCCAACGCCGCGCATCGGTGGGATCGCCATCTTCTCGGCGTTCGCTTTGAGCGGCGTCTTTGCGCCTACTGAACTCTCCCAGCCCTACCGTGACTTTATTTTGGCGACTTCGTTCCTGTTTTGCGTGGGCCTTCTTGAGGATCTTGGCATTCACATCTCACCTTGGAAGCGTCTCCTGGCCTGCGTGATTGCAAGCCTTTTGGTCATTTGGCTCCTCGGCGTCTGGCTGCCGCGCCTTGGCATTCCGGGCATCGACAGTCGCATGGGTCTGTGGTTCATCGGAGTGCCTGTGACGCTCCTGATCACAGCAGGTGTGGCAAATGGATTTAATTTGATCGACGGCGTCAATGGATTGGCCTCGGGCACCTCCTTAGTCGCGGCACTTGCTTTTGCTGCGATTGCCCATCAAGCGGCCTACCCGCACATGGTGTCTCTGGCCCTGATGCTGGCCGCTGGCATTTTTGGATTTTTTCTTCTCAATTTCCCGTTCGGTTTGGTTTTTCTCGGGGATGCGGGGGCTTACACGATAGGGTTCGTGCTCAGTTGGTTCGGCATTTCAATTTTGCTGAATGCGCCAGATGCCTCCCCTTGGGCCATTTTTCTGACAGTGTTCTGGCCTATCGCGGACACCTTGCTCGCAATGGTCCGGCGCAGACGGCGCGTGCAAGGGTCCATGGTGCCGGACCGTCTGCATGTGCACCAGTTGGTTATGCGGGCCCTCGAAATCTACATTCTTGGCCGTCGTCGTCGTCGCTTTGCAAACCCTCTCAGCACAGTCTTGCTGGCGCCCTTTGTCATCGCGCCGCCGCTGGTCGGGGTTTTGCTCTGGGATCAAAATAGGCTGGCCTTTGGGGCCGTCGTTGTCTTCTTTGGACTGTTCTTCGGGTCGTATATCGCGGCCTTTCGGATCTTGCCCGGCCTTACGAGAATAAGCGGCAAGCTGAAAGAGTAGGCGCATGATCGTCTGACAGAGCAAATCTTGGCAATCTTCGTCGTTTCGGCTTCTGCCTGTGAAGATGATCTGATAGGCGTTCACTCATGAACGCACCCTTCCGTGCAGCTCTTTTGACGGCCTCACTGACGCGAGCGCCGGTGCGGTACCTTCAGCCTGTGTCCGATGCTCCCGCATCGGCGCTCAGGTTAACCCTGTGAATTACCGCGTGAAGTCAGCAATGATCAGTTGAATCAAGCAAGGGGCAGGGGGCTGACATACTGGAATGTACCATATGGTACGGGCAAAACTCTTGTTGGAATCGCAAACGCGTGCGACCCTGTTGGCGATTTGAAATACTTCATTTTCTGAGGTCGCCACTATGAAACTGGATAAGTCGGCTACAAAAGAACTCAAGGGCTTCATTACGATTGCCAAGAACCGGGAACTGCCTTTCGGGATTTGTTTTGGCAAGAAACCGGACGACTGCTTCTTTATCGCCCACAAGACCCGTGCTCCTGAGAAGATCGGGAAGGAGGTCAAGACCGAGGGTGGGACACCCCTATTCACCTTTGGTCTGATGACAGTCGAAGGTAAGGATTTCATCTTTACGCTTGAAGGCAAGATGCTACCGGGGTTTGTCAAGAAAGCGAAAAAAGCTTTCAAGAACGCTGGTCTGCCCGCAAAAATCATCGTGAAGGACGCCGATGGCGGGGTGCTCGAAGAAGACGGCGACGAAGAAGAAGACGTTCAAGATACTGGTGTCTCCGGTGACGGCGAAACCCCCGAGGTTCAATCGCCTGAACCTTCTAGTGCCGCCCCGGCCGCTGAGGATCCGCTGAAATCCGAACTCGCTGAGAGAATGGCTACTTTGGTCCCGCAGGTAAAAGACCTCATCGCAAAGAAGCAGGCCGGTGCCGACAAATTGGCAAACGCGCTAAAGAGCATTGGTAAAGAAATCAGTGGTGGGGGCTACGAAAAGGCGGCGGGATTACTGGAAAAAGTGGAAAAGGCAGTGGACGCCATGACTGCGTCTGTGCCGAATGTTGATGAATTGCGCGAAAGTCTCAAGCGCGAGTACGCCTCATTTGCCCATCAGTTGTCAGAGTTAAAGGACAAGGCCGAAAAGGGTGTCGCCGACAAGTCGGCTAAACTCGAAAAGATGTTTGAGTCGCTTGTCGATGGCGAAGACATGAAGAAGGCAGCGTCTGTCTTGGCGCTTGCCAAAGACTTCGTCTCGAAGGAGTTCGATAAGCTGACGGCGAACGCTCCGTCCGACGGGGCCCCGCAAACCGATGAAGATGAAGGCATCTTTAGCCGCATCAAAGAAGCGATCGTAGGCAAGCCCAAGGAAACTGAGCAAGCCGAGGAAGACGAACCTTCGGTTTTCACCAGCATATTAGGCCGTATCGAGACGGCAATTTCCGAAGGAATCGATGACGTTAAAGAATTCCTGAAGGACAAAGGCGATCTCATCAAGATGGCTTCCGCTTATCCTGAAGCAGCGCTCGCCGCCAATGCAGCAATAGAGGCATTTGACGAAACGCTCGGCAGTGATCTCGAAATCACGCCGGAAGTTTTGGAAAAAGCAGCGACCGATGTTGCGACAGCGAATGCGACGGTAAAGGACGCGAAGAAAGCGCTAAAAGACGCCAATGCGATGAAAAAAGGCGGGCGCAGGAACAAGGCAGTAAAGGCCGCTCTGAAGGCATTGGCCGAAGCCGAAGCCGCACATAGAAAGGCAGTTGAATACGAGAAAGCTGCCAAGGGTAAGAAGCTTCTCGAGACGGAGATGGTCACGGGGGCGTTGGCCCCGGACTCGAACAGAAAATTGTCGCAGAGTGCGGCGCTTGAGCTTGTCAAAGGGGCGTCGCGAGATCCTGATTTGACAACAACGGCCTTCGACTCCGTCCGAGATGGCCAATTCCCTGAGGACGTGGCCAAAAATCTTGGAAAGATGATCGATCTCAAGGAGGGGGGATTCGCAGCAAATGGGAAAAAGTCGAGCCCAGCCGCATCGGCCGACTACGCCAATAAACTATTGAAAATGGGGGGCAATGTGGGCCCCGAGTATTTTGAGCGGCTTGACGGTTACATTACCAGTGGTCGGCAATTCATAAACGATCCGACGGGCGAGGGCTCGTCAAAGACATTCGGCGAGCTCGAGCAGCACAGGACGATGGCTGTGGGCAAGGCATTGCTGGATGAGAACGGCAACCTGGCATTGGAAACAGCCGCTGCCAACAACGCGATTGGTGATGCGCTCTTCAATCCAACAGTGCTCCGGAATGCGCGACCCGCGCTGACGTCGAATATGTTGGAGACGATTGAGTTCCTGAAGAAACCCGAAAATGCAACGGAAGCGAACAGAATCCTGCAGGGCGCCGAAGAGCCTGACAACGACGCGTCGAAAAGCATCGTGCGTCGCGCAACGGGCAAAGGTAAAACTGATGACGTTGGCAAGAACGATGTCCAGGATGCAGTTATGGCGACAATGCTCAAGTCAATTGATCAAGGTCCCGTTGGCTCCTGTTTCGCCACCGCTCCTAGTCGCCGCCTTCGCGAAACGGACCCGCTCGCAGCGATGTCCTTTTACGCGCAGATCGCTGGTACAGGAAAATTCAAGCCGCCGTTCGGACCTGAAGTCCAGGCCGTTACCAATACACAACCGGGCGACGACCCGATCATGCGAAGCTTTGAGTATTCTCTGGCGACGTCTACAGCTCAGCGCGCGAACAGCAATAACAAGCGGGTGGTTGAATCTGCTAATAATGCCGGGATCGACACCCTTGGTGCGGCAATAAAGTCCAAAAATCTTGAAGAAATCGCAAAGCTGCCTGAGGACCAGCAAGCAGAAAAAATCGCCGAGGAAAATGCCGCGGCAACAGTGCGGCTTGCCAAGCTTAAAGCAGACGCTGCGGCGGCGTTCACTTTCGTCTACGATCCCTTGGACGAATTCAAGACGTCCGCGGATGGCCGTTCAAAGTTCGGTCACTACATTCTTGTCCGGATCAGCCCGGAAAAGCAGATCAAGACAAAGCAGGAATTCATCGATGCGATGACGGAAATCGCACTGGCTTCGCTGGGAATCGACAAAGACGATGCCGAAGCTGAGGCGATCAAAGACCACGTTAAGTCCGATGCCTTCATTGACGCGGTTACGAAGGTATTTGGAAACGACGAGAAAGATGCCTATTTGCCCTGGTCCCTCGCGGGTGGGGGGCAGACTGGTGAAGCGACCCAGACCCTCCATGGGGCCACCCTGATGCAGCAACAAATGACAGCCGAGGCGGGCAAGCCTCCGCCCGACGAGGGGGATCGAACCAAAGAGGTTCTGATGGGACTGTTGGGCGGCATGTCCGGGAAAGCAGCTCAGATGATAACGATCAGAACCGTCGGACAACACGGTTTCAATGCCTTGCCGAACAACAGTTCACTAGATGAGCTGAAGGGTGACACACCGGAAGAGCGGGAGCAGAATATTCAGGACCATATGATTGAACCAGGTGAAAAAATTCGTGACACCAAGATTTCTGAAGAGAGAGTGGTGAAAATGTTCACCGACTTGATACAGCCACAGATCGACAAGGAAACAGACGAAGACATCAAAAGGTTGTTGGTCGCGGGTTTCAACGCCCAGAAGCCGACCGGCGGAATGACCCCTGCTGAGCTTGATAAAGCCGTACGTGCGGCACTGGGTCCGGCCAACGACAAACGTGCTGAGAAAGAGGCTGATGAATGGAAGGCCAAGCAGTCAGATCCGGTTTCTGACGACGATCTGGACAAGAAGAAAACAGAGCTTGCAGAAGAGAAAAACGACAAGAGTTCCAACAGACTAGCGTCGCACCTTGTCGAGTTTTGTGCGCCCCCGGAGTTCATGATTGCCGACTCCAATTGGGGAAGTGGTGCTGATCACACCTATTTTGTTATCGCCCCAGATCCAGCGACAGGAAAACCATTGTTGTGGACCAAGACCATTCCGCCAGGAAAATTGCAGAAGGCCGGAAGGGACTGGGTAGATCACGAATGGGCAATGATTGACTAGGGCTGCGGCAAAGAAAGGATTTGAAAATGGCGGATGATATTCCAGATCTTGTTTTGGGTATTAGCGAAGCTACAGAAAGTGTTGTATTTGTCGAAGGCTCGGAGCAAATCAATAGCCTGAGGCAACTGATCTCAATTGCACCCGGACTGCTGCACCCCGAGGCGGCGATTACTCTGGCACAGGCCGTTAATCACATAGAACACGGGACTGATTATCGGGTTATTGACGATACTGCGTCATACGAGGCGAGATACAGAGCGAAGCTTGAGAAAGAAGATCCAAATGCGGCTTGGCAGGAAGGTGTTCTTCGACTTCGGGACCACGGCATTCCTGACTTCGACGACATCAAAGCACCAGCTCTAAGTGGCGGAGTTCTCACATATTTTGCGGAAGACAATTATTTGGGCTTACCCTATCGGATCGAGTTTGACACAGCGAACCCAGGCGGAGACGTCATTTATAGCGCAGTCCCGGTGACCCCACTGCCCGCCGCAGAACCTGCCCCGCTAGCGCCTAACCCGCTCTTTGTTGGCTCTAATGAGCCGCTGGTCCCTTCGGATGATTATGGGGGGCTGGAACTCGCGGAAGAACCGCTGGAGATCGATGACGTCGGTGAGGATGACGAACCCGAGTCCCAATAGAAGGCGACAGAGTTCGCATTTCGTTCTTTCTTGACCGCAGTCCTGGTATCGTTTCAGTCTGCTGTGACGAAGTGTGGAGTTCAAGGACTTATTTGGCCAGAAGGCGTTCTGGCCAAGTCTTTTCGACCAGTGTCGTCTCCGCGCTGCATCCCCACTGCGCTCCACTCCTGCAATGATCTTCGCCCAGGCGCTCCCGTCAAGCTGACGAGAGCCTCGGTGGAGCACACAGCTCAAGGCCAACGTTTGAGAATAGGGACCGGCAAGCGGGGCAGGGTGGCCCACAAGGGACGTCATCGCCTCCCGACAAGGAGTAGGCGGGGAGAAGCTGGCATGCTCTCGTCTTGGACGCTTTGGAACGCTGCATAAAAAGATCACGTTCCCCGTTTTGAGAGCCTCGGGACACATGATTTTTCGCGGTTTTGGTTGGGGGGCCGCACCCTTGGGGCACCGTTTGACCCGGCAAACCGTCCCAGTCGCGTTGTTCTGTGCGTACTCTTCGGGCTGATCTCAGGAAACCTCACGTCAAACGACACTCTTCCACCATTACGGGTTGTGGCCCGTTTCGCTTGCATGATAGCAGTTCATTCATGAACGCAGTGTCTCAGGAACGCGTTTTGTGCCGGACCGCCGCCGCGACCTCCGGTGCGGTAGCCGTGGATCGGCTCGCTTGACCAGGACGATCGACAGGGACGTTCAGTTTCGGGTGCTGCGGCTTCTTGAACATCACCCTGAGACCTCTCAGCGCGAGATCTCCGACGCGCTTGGCGTCAGTCTCGGGGCCGTGAACTATGTGCTGAAGGCGCTCATCGAAAAGGGTGAGGTCAAGATCAAGAACTTCCGCGCCTCGGACAACAAGCTGCGCTATGCCTATATCCTGACGCCTCGTGGGATCGAGGCCAAGGCGCGGCTGATGGCGGGGTTTTTGAAGCGCAAGCTGGCGGAATATGAGGCGCTGAAGGCGGAAATCGAGAGCCTCGATGTCGAGCTGGCCGCCCAGCGAGAGCGCGAGGGCCGGGCGTGAGGTCTCGGCTGGAAGGCCTGCGTGACAGGGCTCTGCGCGTCGGGGTGTCTCTCTTTGGAGTTTACGTTATCGGGGGGTGGGGCACAGAGCCTTTGGGATAATCCTTACCTTATCGAGGTCCCTGCAAGAGCCACAGACGAGCAGCGCATTCTGGCCGTTGGCATGATCAGAAACAAGCACTGGTCCACTCCCTCTTGGATCATCCGCCCAGAAAAGCTCTGGCATTACTTAATTATCGTAGGTATTACTTTGTTATACTTGCGGAGGAAAAACGATGCCAACCCCTGTTGCGGTCAAACTGGACACAGACGTCCACAAACGTGTGAAAGCACTTGCAGAGGCGCGGGACAGGTCTCCGCATTGGGTGATGCGAGAGGCAATTGCCCAATATGTCGAGCGCGAGGAAAAGCGCGAAGCCTTCCGTCGTGATGGTCTCCGTGCCTGGGACAACTATCAGGAGACGGGTCTGCACGTGACCCATGCCGAGGCCGATGCTTGGCTTGCCAAACTTGCTGCCGGTGACGATCGAGAGCCGCCAGAGTGCCACAACTAATCTGGTCGCCTGAAGCGCTGGCAGATGTTCAGCGCCTCTATCGTTTTCTTTCTGAAAAGAACCCTGATGCAGCCAGACGTGCGGCAAGCGCGATCCGTGACGGGATGCAGATCGTTGCGGATCATCCAGATGTCGGCCGCCCCGTGGATGACATGGACCCAGAGTTTCGGGAATGGCCGATTAGCTTTGGCGCCAGCGGTTATGTCGCGCTCTACCGCTTGCAACAGGACTCAGCTTTGGTCGTTGCAGTGCGCCACCAGAAAGAAGTTGAGTATCAGGCGTCCTAAGCAAATTTTTGACGCGTTCTGCTGTGTAGCACAAGGTCGCGGCACCTAAATAAAGAAGTGATTGTTCACCGTCTTAGGACTTTGGCTCCGAGCGCGCCAATGCCCGGCGTCGGCGGTGGCGAGCAGCACTCCGCCGGCGTGCGTAGGTTGACGACAGTGGTGGTGTATACTTCGTGAATGTACATCTTCGATCGGAATCGAGAGGTTTGATATGGAACGCGGTTCGGTATTCATGACAAACAAGACGCAAGCCGTCCGCTTCCCTAAATCGGTGCGCCTGCCCGACGGCGTCACGAGTGTGGATATCCAGCGCCGCGGCCGCAGTTGGATCATCACGCCCTCCGAGATAGGCTGGGCTGCGTGGTTTGATGGTGAGGACGTCAGTCACGACTTTATGTCAGAGCGAGATCAGCCCGCTGACCAAGAGCGCGCAGTGCTCTGATGCTCCGTTACATGTTAGATACGAATATCCTGATCTACACCATCAAGAACAAGCCTGAGGGGGTTCGTCAGCAGTTTGAGGTGCATGACGGAGAAATCTGCGCATTAAGCGTCACTGCCATGGAGCGTCTCTACGGTGCGCACAAATCACAAGCCGTCCGCCGCAATCTTACGTTATCGGGGGTTTGCTCCGCTGGGTTTTGCGGAGTTCTATAAAAAGGGGAAAATGGGCAAGTTTCTCCCCGTTGAAGGCGCTCGCTACGGAATTGAAATGCGCCGAATGGCCCTCTGTGCGGCGTCAAATATGGCGCCATCGAGAGTGGTTGCCTTTTTCTCTGCTAACTTTCGCTCGATTTAACCTTTAGTCCTCGCGTAGCATTAGCGTTGAGCCCAATCAGATCATGACCCAGGATATTATCCGCACGCTGCCCCAACCTGACCAGGGGCCAAGTAACGCCCCGGGGCGGTACCAGGTACTTGTCAAACTTGCGCCGGGTGATCGGGCGGGCATCCCCGAGGCCGTTCTCGAACAGTTCAACGGACGGTTCGAGAAATTTGCCCTGCGCGCGTCGGATATTCTTTCCGAGGACGGCAGCGCGGTGCTGGTTCTGTCTTTTCCCGACAGGGTTCCGGAAGCAGCCGTGTTGCGCATGCTGGAGGCGCGGCCCAATGTCGAACTGGCAGAACTGGACAGTCAGGTACAGGTGTCGCTCGCGAGCAGCGACACGCTCTACACCGACGGGATCATGTGGGGCATGTACGGTCCCGCAGGGGATGGCATAGGAGCCGCAGACAACACTTTCGGGTCCCGCGCGGATGTGGCCTGGGCCAACGCCCAGGTCTCAGCGGATGGACGTGTCGGGGATATGAATACGGTTGTCGGGGTGATCGACTCTGGCATCGATCCGCTGCATCCCGATCTCTATCTCAACATCTGGATCAACCAGAACGAAATCCCCACGGGTCTGGCTGTCGACGGCGATGGCGATGGGGTCATCACCTTCCGCGATCTCAACCAGACGGATGGGACGGGCGCATACGTCAATACGGTCTCGGACATCAATGGCAACGGCTATATCGATGCCGATGACATCTTGCGGGACAGTCGCTGGGCAAACGGCGTAGACAACGACAGCAATGGCTACACCGACGATCTCTTTGGCTGGGATTTCTACGGCAACGACAACCGTCCGTTTGAAGCCTATCGGGATGATCCGGCCCGCTTCCCTGACCGAAACCCGTCTGACAGCTATCACGGCACCCATGTTGCGGGCACGATAGGTGCATCGGCCAATGGGGCGGGTGTCGTTGGCGTCACCTGGGATGTGCAAATGATGCCGTTGCGCTTCATTGGACCGAACGGCACCGGCAACACGTCTGACGCCGTCATGGCGCTCAACTATTACGCCAGCCTGGGTCAGGCGCACGGGGGCCTCAACTTTGTTGGGACCAATAACTCCTGGGGCGGGTCCACGCCGTTGACGACGCTTGAGACTTCGATCCAAGCCGCTGGGAACCTCGGGCATCTTTTTGTCGCGGCTGCTGGTAACGACACGCAAAATAACGATACGGCCGGAAGCTATCCCGCCAACTTCGAGATCACCTCTGTCTTCAACGGGCAGCTTTACGACCCGGTGATTTCCGTGGCCTCGATCGAGTCTGATGGCGCACTCTCATCCTTCTCGAATTACGGCGCCACCAGCGTCGATTTGGGCGCCCCGGGGGGACGCATAGCCTCGGTTTTCTCTGGCGATGACTATTTCGGGGAATACACCTACGTCTATCTGGACGGCACCTCGATGGCGGCCCCTCATGTCATGGGTGCACTTGCCTTGCTCTCCTCTGAATACCCCGATCTCTCGCCCGCGCAGCTGCGGGAGACGCTGCTCGCGCGCGCTGCCCCGACGACCTCTCTCGATGGCATCACAGTCACAGGCGCCCGACTAGACGTCGGCGCAATGGTCGAAGACGGGAGTGTGAGCGTTCTGGCAGAGCCGCAAGGGGCGCCGCAGATCTATATTGAATCAAAGCCGGTCCCCTGGGGCTTCGGGGCCGTGCATCTTTATCTCGTTTACCGGGACGCCTACGGCGTTGAGTGGAATACTCGGAGCGGTCCTGAGGGGAACATTTTCAATTTTGGCGATCTCATTTTAGAAGTGAATGAGCCCCTCGAAGACTCCTCTGATGCGCGTGGCAACTTGACCCCAGAAGAGCGCAATTCCACTTTGCTTGATCTTGGCGCTCTCACCGCAGATGAAGCTTGGGCCCGCATTGTGAAATACGGGTGGGACTTGCATGACAGGGCCTTCAACTATGATCTCGACGGCATCAACTCAAACGCCACAATTGGCGCTTTGTTGGAGGCCATTGGCCTGGACCCGGACACCAACCTGCCCACTGGCATAACCGACACTCAAGCTGTTGGGTTTGACTCCTACCCCGATATGGTCGCCGATGTTGCGCCGCCAACGGACGGGATTTTCCGGGGGACCGAGGGCGCGGATGTGTTCACCGGCATTCAGATTGACGAGGTGATATGGGGCCTAGGTGGGGCCGACGAGATCTACGGCGGAGACTCAAGTGACCCCTACAACAACGGCCGCACCGGAAATGACACCATTCTCGGCGGCTCTGGGAACGACACGATCTTCGGCGGGGATGGCGATGATGAAATCACCGGCGGCGAAGGCGACGATGACGTCGACGGGCAAACCGGCGACGACACCTTTATCGATGGCCTTGGCAGTGACACCTATATCGGCGGGCAGGGCACGGATACGGTGCGCTTTGCGCTGGCGCAGTCGGCCTATGCCTTTTCGCTAAATACCAGCGGCGCGCTTCTGGTCCAGGCGGGCGGGGAGACAGATACTGTCGATGCAACTGTTGAGAGTTTTGCCTTCCTCGATGGGGTGGCGGATTTTGACGGGCTTCTAAACCCTGATCTGAGTGCGGGTAATGTGGCGGCGTCAGATACGTCGCCAACCGTGAATGACACGATCACGGTTACGTATGACATCACCAATACCGGCAATGCCGCAGCGGTGGACACGACCGCTGGCATCTATCTATCGACGGATAACATCATCACATCAAGCGATACGCTGCTGGGGACGGAAGTTTCGACGGCCAGCAACCTGGCAGGGGCGGTGGATTCCGAGTCTGTGTCGGTGGTGCTGCCAGAGCTTGCTGCAGGCACATACTACATCGGCGTTATTGCGGATGTTGATAATGATGAAACGGGGGAGAGCGACGAGACCAACAACGCGAGTCCGGCGCCAGTTGAGATTACGCTGCAGCCCGATCTTTCTGTTAACGTGCAGCGTGTCGATGGCACGTCCTATGTCAGCCCCAACGGGATGCGCGAGGGGACGACCATTTCTCGTGGCGTGGACATGGCGGGCGCCATCGTCACCGCGACATATACCGATGGCACGTCTGAGACGCTGACATGGCAGGCTCTGGACCCCTACACATTCGGCGGGGCGACGGGCACCGAGATCGATATGTCATTCGGCTTCGAGTCGCATCAGCTCACGACAACCAAACGTCTCGCCTCCTTTGAAATCGACCTGCAGCCGTCCGCTTCTGTCTGGGACACGACAGCGGCAGATGAAACTCAAGATCCGCTGGCAGCATCGACGCCGGGCACCTCCTATGGGTTTCCATTTGAGTTCGTGTCGGGGGAAGGACCTCTGGCCGGAACGGTAGGTGTGACCTACTCCGACATCGTCAATCTGGACGGGCGCCCGGCAGACGGGGATCTCTATGCAACGATGCTGGTCGACTTTACCGGGCTCGACGGTGGCGGCCTTCTGGGCACCGTCGAGTGGAACTCTGACATGGACCCGTTAAGTGTTGCCGGGGATTTGGTTCCCGCCGTTGATTTTGATCTTGTTCTTGGTGCTCTGGAGACGGGGAGTTACGGGAGGAACTTCAATGGTACAAGTGATTCAGATGGGCTGATCCGGGCTGGGTTTACGGGTACGACTGAAGACCTTGTAC
>NZ_JAABNT010000033.1 GCF_010667575.1 Sulfitobacter sediminilitoris | reverse complement strand
CCCGCTCGTCAGCGCGATCCGCACCGCATCAGCGCGGAATTCGTCCGTCCGTTTCGTTCCCATAGTTCGTCTCCTTTGCTGCAATAAATGCTATCAAAGGAGCGGCATCAAACCGTGACAGGTCCAGCTCGACCATCAGATCGACTGTTTCGTCAAGTTGCAGGGATGTCTGACTGAGCACTTTTACATTCTCGCGCCATGCTCTGCATACCAGCGCGTCGCCATGACGGGTGGATGGCGCGCACTTTGCTGGTCGCACCACAGCGATCAACCGACATCAATCAGAACCTTGAAGACTATCGGGTCGAGACGGGTGCCACAGTATCAACGAACACACTTCTGAATGAATTCTCCGGTGCTCCTGACTTGGTCGTGGAACGAATCCTGAAGGTGCGTGCCATTCTGGCGTGTTGGGACACCATGATACCGGAGCCGGGTGGCAATCACAGCGACGACAAGAGACCCGCCGTTATGCACGACACCGGCAAAAAATCCGATGCAGGCGGAATTACTGGAAGCCGTCGGTGGCGCGACCGCTGCATGCAGCCGGTCGATCTCCGCTTCGTCCAGGCCGCCACCGGCAAAAATAATCGCGTCCTCACAATCGCCTTCACCAAGGATCGCCCGAACGGATTTCGCCAACGAGCCCATATCGCCACGATTGAGCCTAACGCCATGCAGTCTGATAGCGTCCGCACGCAGAAAGTCCTGTTGGGTTTCCGTGACGCCCAACCCTTCAAGAAAAACAAGGCACTGATCAGGCCCTACGGCCATGAGAAAATTCCGGCCTTCCGGCAGCTTGCGGACGAAAAATTCAAGGACGGCCGTCAGGGCATTCCAGCTTCGAGGTAGCCCTTCATCATCGCAAGCGCGTAGAGATCGCTCACTAAGAAAACAATTCACCCTCGATCTCCAAATGCGCAGACGACAAGCAAGGAGGGTATACAGGACTGATTGTGCGGTCGGTTTGCGTCCGCATCCTCAGACTGTCCAAGCCACTCCGGACATCAAAATCTTGCAGGAATAAAGCCACTGCAGCTTGATGTTCGTCAATTTGGTCGAAGTGGATCCATGTAGGCTGAATGCGTTGTCTACAGAGGTCAGCCATGTCTGGAAAAGAGATGAACACAGTGCAGAGTCTGATTGCCGATCTACGCAAGCGATTTGCAGCGGAGCGTCGGCTTGGCGGCAGCTTCAGACCGGACTGCCTTAAGATTGAGGCGGATGGCGCCTTGATACTTGAGGGTGAGGTCGACCGGGTTGGGCAGAAAAAGATCGCCTTGGAGGTGGCCGCGGCGCATCCCGGGATCGACGCGATCATCGACAGGTTGCATGTGCGGCCTGCTGAACAATTGAGCGATGCAGCCATTCGAATGCGGCTTCGCGAGGCCTATGCGCGGGATCCAAGTCTTGCCGGGCTCAGCATTACCGAAACAACAGGAGCGGCGACATCACGGAACATCTCGCAGCCGGACAATGAGACAGGGACCTTGGAATATGCGGTCTCTGACGGGATTGTGACCCTGAATGGATCGACCAGCGACCTGGCCATCAAGCGCTATATCGGCGTTCTGGCCTGGTGGGTCCCGGGGACCCGGGACGTGATTAACGGGATTGTGGCGGCCTCGGACGAAAGCGATGGCCCCGACCGGATTGCCGATGCGGTGCGCGTTGTCCTTGAAAAGGACCCCTATATCGACGCGGCGCAGGTCAAGGTGGGCGTGCGCCTTAGAACAGTGCGGCTGACCGGCATGCTGCCCAGTGCAGAGCAGGCCAGGATGGCCGAAAACGACGCTTGGTATGTGTTCGGCGTGGACGACGTATTGAACGAGATTGAGACGCCTGAGTGACGCCCCACAGCAGGCCCGGGCAATTTGGAGAAAGCCATGACTGACTACAGCGAGATCAAGCGAATTTTCGGCGATATCACCGATCACAAGGCTGCCGAAATCGAGGGCAGCGGCCTTTCTGCTGCGGAACTGGAGAAGGTTGCCGCTGTCTTGTCAGGGGATACCGACCACGGGATCGAGATCGGGCATCTGTCGCCCGAGGCGCAAGATCTAATGGCCTTGTTACGTCAGGACGAGGATGCCTGGGACGATCAGCGCTAGGGCCAAGGCCTGATCGGTCCATCCCCGGTTTTCATAGTCGGTCAGGTCGCTGCTTTTGCGCCAAGATGGGTCGTGAACCAGTCCGCCGCGTGATAGACGACTTGCTCCAGCGTGCCCGGTTCTTCGAACAGATGTGTGGCATCCGGCACAAGAACAAGTCGGGTTTCACACTTCAGCGCCTCGGCGGCGCTTTCGTTCAGTTCAATCACCACGTGATCAGCACTACCAACGATCAACAGTGTGGGTGCTCTGACTTCAGGCAGCGCCCCACCGGCGAGGTCAGGCCGACCGCCACGCGACACGACGGCCGCGACCACGTCAGATTGCGACGCCGCCGCAACCAATGCCGCTGCAGCACCCGTGCTTGAACCAAACAGCCCAAGCGGAAAATGCGCGATCTGCGATTCCGCGCGCACCCAGTTCACTGCCTCGAGCACGCGTTGGCTGAGCAACGGGATGTCGAAAACGTTCGCGCGCTCCTGCGCCTCGGATTCGGTCAGCAGGTCGAAGAGCAAGGTCGCAATACCACGCTTGCCCAATTGCTCGGCAACGAAGTTGTTGCGCGGGCTCAGGCGGCTACTGCCAGCGCCGTGGGCGAAGATCACCAAACAAAAGGCGCCTTCCGGGATGCGAAGAAAGCCTTCCAAGGCTTTTGCTCCGATCCGGACGTTTTGGGCCATTTCATCTTGAACGTTCATTTTTCCTCCTTGGAACCCCTTCGGGATGCGTGCCTGGGTCCGTCGCCGCCAAACCTGACCATGCGGTCAGCCCCGTCCTTGTCAGAAGGGGAGATCGCTGACCTGCAGAACCTATCCGTTCTCTTCATCGGGGCTTTGCTTTGGGTCCCGGTAGGGCACCAATCCTCGCAACAGATCCATGGGGACCGGGAAAACGATAGTCGACGTTCGTGTGCCTGCGATATCGTGCAACGCTTCCAGATACCGCAGCTGCATTGAGTTGGGCTCGCCTGCAAGGATCGCTCCAGCTTCCACCAGTTTCTCGGCGGCCTGCCGTTCTCCCTCGGCGTTGATGACCTTGGCGCGACGTTGACGTTCTGCCTCGGCCTGACGGGCTATCGCACGCACCATGCTTTCATCGATATCCACGTGTTTGATTTCGACATTGGCGACCTTTATGCCCCATGCGTCGGTCTGTTTGTCGAGGATCTCCTGAATGTCGGCGTTGAGTTGATCCCGCTCTGCAAGCATCTCGTCAAGCTCATGTTTTCCCAGGACTGAGCGTAAAGTGGTTTGCGCAAGCTGGCTTGTCGCCTCTCGATAGTTTTCAACTGCAATTATTGCACGCTCAGGATCCACAATCCGGAAATAGATAACGGCGTTCACCTGAACCGAGACGTTGTCGCGCGAAATCACATCCTGACTTGGCACGTCCTCAACAAATGTCCGCAAGTCGGTTCGAACGATCTGCTGGATCACGGGGATGACGATGATCAGCCCCGGCCCCGAAACCTTGGTAAATCTGCCAAGCGTAAAAAGCACGCCGCGTTCATATTCCCGCAAAATTCGGATAGCCGATGCGAGGATACCGGCAATCACAAGAAACAGAATTGCATAGGTGGCAAGGTCGAATACAGGTGGTGTCATCAATCTTCTCCCTCGTTGACGTTGTCACTGGATGTTTTCTTGATCTGGAGTTTCAGGCCTTTCAGGCCGACGACATGGGTGCGGTCGCCGGGCCTGAGCTGCGGCGGTCCGACGGCCTCCCAGCGTTCGCCCTGGACCCAGACGTGGCCGACACCATTCGTCCAGTCGGTCACCTCGGCAGACGCACCACACAGCGCGGCTGCACCGGTTCGGACGGGCTTGCGGAAGGTGCGCCAGACATATCCGAGCAAAAGGCTGAGGACAGCAAAACTGAGTGCGGCTGTGACGATGATCGTCGACCACGAGACCTGGTATTCCGGCACGTCGGTGTCGATCAGGATCGCCGCGCCGATGGAAAATGCCACGATGCCGCCCAGACCAAGAACGCCAAAAGTCGGCGTTACGGCCTCCGCAACCATCAGGGCAATTCCCAGCAGCATGAGGGCGAGACCCGCGTAATTCACGGGAAGTTGGTTGAGCGCGTAAAGACCAAGCACAAGGCAAATCGCTCCGATAATGCCGGGACCGACACCTGGGTTGGAAAACTCAAAGATCAGGCCATAAACACCCACGACGATAAGGAGCAGCGCGACATTCGGGTTCGAGAGCAGTTTGAGGATGTTGGAAACAACACTCGGTTCGGTCCGCTCGATCACCAGTCCCTTGGTCGCCAATTGCCGCTCTATCCCGCCAGCCATGACCAAACGGCCATCAAGCTGGTCGAGCAGGTCGTTGAGGTCGCGCGCCATGAAATCAATTACGCCCGCTTGCAAGGCCTCCTCGGCGGGCAGGCTTGCAGCCTCGCGCACAGCGGTCTCCGCCCAATCGGCGTTGCGCCCGCGCAACTGTGCAATACTGCGGATAAAGGCCACGGCATCGTTCACGATCTTGGCCGCCATCGGATCGTCAGGCATGGGCGCTCTGCGCTCCACTGCCTCGTCCCCTTCGCCAGATGCCTCTTGCGTTGGCCCGCCGGCTTCGGCGCCGCCGTCTTCTTGCGAAGGCTGCCGCGGTATGGGCATGGGCAGACCGCCTATTTGTACCGGCGTGGCCGATCCGGTGTTGGTACCCGGCGCCATGGCCGCGACGTGGCTGGCATACAGCACGTAAAGACCGGCACTCGCAGCATGGCTGCCCGCAGGGGCGACATAGCCTATAACAGGGACAGGAGATTCCAGAATGTCCGTAATGATTTCGCGCATGCTGGTTGCCAACCCGCCCGGCGTGTTGATCCTCAAGATAAGAACTTCCGCTGATCGCTCGCGCGCAAGATCAACGGCATCGGCGACCTGTCGAGCCGCCGCTGGTCCAATGGCCCCGTCAAGATCGGTAACGATCGCCTGTTGGCGCGGCGGTTGCTGGGCGACCACAGCAGCCAGCCCGCCCATGATCAGAACGAGCAGTGCAGCTGTGCGGATGATCGCCAGATATCGTGTCGGTCTTGGTGCCATTGCGGTCCTCGAATATGGCTGCGCAGGCATGTCAGGGCGCAGCCCCATTCCAGCATGGCGGATTTGGCGGCCTGCCCATTGATCAAAGTCAACAGAGCGGATTGCCCGATTGACTTGAGTACGCACCAATTGGCAACGCACCAATGTCGCGAAGCCGATAACGGCGGTGTTGGCCCGTTTCTCGGAACGTCAAGCTGGCGAGCGGATCACGACATTCGGCGCGCTATCTATCTGGCTCAGACATTGGTGGCGCGATGAGGCGTAGTTGAAAATTGGGCCGGTCGATCTCAGGCGCAGCGAAGAGCATCCGTTTCTTGGTCTGTCCACGGCGAACCATCGTAACCCGCGTCACCAGAGATACGTTTGAACCGGTGCGGGCAGTACCTCTAGAACCCCCGCCGAAACGCCATCGCCGCGCACAAACGCGTTTTGGCCAGTCTATTGGCGGCATCACGGGGCAAGATGCCATCATCGGTCACGATTTTCAGCACGTCTTGCGTGTTTTCACGGATCTTTTCCGCGATCGTCGTCATCGCCTGCTTCTGCGTGCCACCACGATATTCGACCGCGGCACAGATCACACCGCCTGCATTCGCTATGAAATCCGGGATCACCAGAACACCGCGGCGATGCAACGCATCTTCGGCTTCAACAGTTGCAGGAATGTTTGCACCCTCAATGACAAGTTTTGCTTTGATTTTGGCGGCGTTGGAACTGGTGATCACGTCGGGCCGGGCAGCGGGCACCAGAATATCGCAATCCGCCATAATAACCGCGTCTCTGTCGGCACGATCGGCACCGGGATAAGACGTCACCGATTGCCCCGCGGCCTTGAAGCTGTCGAGACGCGCAAGATCAAACCCCTTGGAATAGAAAGCAGCCCCTTGGGAGTCAGCAACGGCAACAATTTGGGCGCCTTCCTTGGCCAGACAATGGGCTGCATGCCTGCCAACCGCGCCGTATCCTTGTATCGCCACCCTCGCACCTTCAAGAGCGATACCACCAAACGCCTGCGCCACCCCTGCCGCCACCGCGACCCCGTGACCGGTTGCGCCTATCTCATCCAGTGGAATGCCGCCGATGACCCGCGGTAAACCGACGGCGCGGCCCGTTTCATCCCGGATCCAGGCCATGCAGGTTTCGTTGGTACCCATATCGGGCCCGGGAATGTAATCCCTGATCTGGGCAATCGCCTGCGCAAAGGCGCGGATCAGGCGTTCCTTTTCAGGCACAGGCATGGACGGGTCGGCCATGATCACCGACTTGCCACCGCCATGCTGCAACCCTGCGGCTGCGTTTTTCAGGCTCATCGCCCGCGCCAGCCGCACACATTCGGTCAGGTCCACGTCGGGTGCCATCCGCACACCGCCAATGGCAGGACCAATTGCGGTATTATCGATTGCGACGATGGCCTGCAATCCGGCGCTGTGGTTGCTGATGTGAATGATCTTTTCCGGCCCGATTTCATCTACCATTTCGAAAATAGTCGACATGGTCTAATCCTTTGCATGATGTGTTGGCCGTTCAAGATCAGCACGCACTGCCGAAAGAAAGCGCGCGGCTTCACCGCCGGTAACCACTCGGTGATCGAAGGTCAGTGACAGCGGCAGCACCCGACGCACCACAGGTTTCCCGTCTTCGGCAAGGCAGGCCTCCTCAATCCGCCCGGCGCCAAGGATCGCAACTTGTGGCGGCGTGACAACCAGTGACGCGCGTTCACCGCCCAGCATACCGAAATTCGACAAGGTGAATGTGGCACCGCGAAGGGCTTCGGGTTGGATACTCCGTGCTTTTACAGCCGCCTTCAGATCTGCAATGCGCGCGGCAAGGTCGGTTTGAATGTCCACCTTGCGCAGCACCGGCGCAAAAAGCCCATCGGACGTGTCAACAGCAATGGCGAGGTCAAGATGGGAATGCAATTGCCGCGTTTTGCCATCGAACCAGACGTTCAGCGCAGGCTCTGCCGAACACGCGGCAGCGATAGCCTGCACCAGCCGCAAGGTCGGGTTTTCGGCTGCCGGCCAGCGGTGGATAACGGCGCGGTCTGTTACCGTGGCGGGCACCACAGTGTCGCGGGACCGCGCCATCGCACGGGCCATGGACCGGCGCACACCGCGCAGGGCGTCACCCGTCACGGAACCGGCTTGCGCTGCGAGAACATCGCTGGAAAGAATTGCACCGCCCGGGCCGCTGCCTGTCAGTGTGGCAAGATCCACGCCTTTTTCACGCGCCAGCTGCCGCACGGCAGGCGTGGCACCTGCACCAGCCGGTGCAGGCGACGGGCTGTCTGCTGCGGGCGTGTCGGCCGGACTTGCATCCTTTGCTCCGTCACCCAATTCACCGACAATAGCCCCTTTGTCCTCGGCAACCCCGGTTGCGATGTCCACCAAAGGTGCCCCGATGGCCACGACATCTCCTTCCGATGCGATGATCCTCTCAACTGTCCCCGAAAACGGTGTCGGCACCTCGACCACTGCCTTGTCGGTCTCGACCGATACCAGTGGCTGGTCCGTGATCACGTGATCACCCTGCGATACGTGCCAGGCGACGATTTCGGCTTCTTGCAAGCCCTCGCCAAGATCGGGAAGCGTGAAAACAGTCATGCGAACTCCATCACCTTCTGGGCGGACGCCTGAATGCGCGCGGCATCCGGCATATAGCGGTCTTCGAGACGGGCATAGGGCATGACCGTGTCATAGCCGGTCACCCGGATAACCGGGGCCAGCAGACTGGTCAGGCAGTGTTCAGCCAGATCAGCGGCGATCTCGGCACCCAGACCAGCAGTCAGCGGAGCCTCATGCACAATGATGCAGCGTCCGGTCTTCTGCACCGATCCGCGGATCGTGGCCCGATCAATGGGCTTGAGCGACGACAGATCGATCAGCTCGGCCGAAATCCCGCGTTCCGCCAGTGCATCAGCAGCCTTGCCTGCGTCGGCAACCATTGCGCCCCAGGCGACAATGGTCAGATCATCGCCAGGACGCACCACCTGCGCCCGGTCGAGGGGCAAAGCAACCCCATCATCCTGCACAGGCTCTTTCAAAGCCCGATAGAGGCGTTTGGGTTCCACAAACACCACCGGATCCGGGTCACGGATGGCCGCCAGAAGCAATCCATACGCCCGCGCCGGAGAGCTGGGAACAACAACCCGCAGGCCCGGAATATGGGCCAGCATCGCCTCCATGCTTTCAGAATGGTGTTCAGGAGCCTTGACGCCGCCGCCATAGGGCGCGCGCAGGACCATCGGGCAGGTTATACGCCCGCGCGTGCGGTTGCGCAGCCGCGCGGCGTGGTTCGCCAGCTGATCGATCGCTGAATACAAAAACCCCATGAACTGTATTTCGGCGACGGGCCTCAGTCCCTGCGCCGCAGCGCCAACAGCCATGCCGGCGATCACCGTTTCCGCCAATGGGGTGTCACGCACCCGCGTCGCACCAAACCGTTGCATCAGCCCGTCCGTCGCCCGGAACACGCCCCCGTCAATGCCAACATCTTCCCCAAAGACGATGAAATCCGGGTCATCCTCCAGCGCGCGGGACAGGGCCATGCGGATCGCATCGATCATCGTCAGGTCAGTCATCGCCCATCTCCCTGGCCAGTGCCGCGATATCCGGCGGGACCTTGGCATAAAGGTGGTCGAACATCGCCCGCGCAGGTTGCGGGGGCATGGCGAGATAGCGTTCGGCGGCAGCCTCCGTTTCAGCTCGGCTGTCGCGGAGAAGGTTTTCTTCGTCCTCTTTTGACCATGCGTGTTCGGCCACAAGATGATTGCGGAGCCGCGCCAGCGGTTCGGCCATCCAATGACGGCTGACTTCGTCATCTTCGCGGTAGCGGCTGGCGTCATCGGCGGTGGTGTGATCGCTCAGGCGGTAGCTGAGGCATTCGATCAGGGTACCGCCCTGCCCCGCCCTCGCCCGATCCAACGCGCGCATCGTTGCCTCTCGGACGGCGATCACGTCATTTCCATCAACGACCTCACCCGGCAGTCCTGCGGCAACCGCCTTTTGCGCCAGCGTCTCCGCGCGCGTCTGTTCGGCACGCGGCATGGAGATCGCCCATTGGTTGTTATTGATCACGAAAACCGCGGGCAGCGTCCATGCCCCGATCAGGTTCAGGGCCTCGTAGAAATCACCTTTGGAGGTGGCCCCGTCTCCACCCATTGCCACGGCAACGCCGCCTGCCCCCTGATGTGCCAAAGCCAGCGCCACACCCGCCGCATGCGGGAATTGAGACGCAACGGGCACGCAGACAGGAAAATCCTGCCGGGGTCCGGCAAAATCATTTCCGCGTTCGTCACCGCCCCAATACAGCAACAACTCTTCCTTCGTGACCCCGCGCCAAAGCTGGCCACCGTGTTCGCGGAAAGAGGGCAGAAAAACGTCCGCCTCGGACATCGCGCTGGCAACGCCGACGCTGATCGCCTCTTGCCCCAGACTGGAGGCATAGGTCCCCAGCCGTCCGGTGCGCTGGAGCGCGATGGCCTTGGCATCGAATGTCCGGGTTTTCACCATCATCGAATAGAGCGCCACCAACGCTTCGGACCCTTGCGCAAAGTCTGGCAACGCACGCAGGGGATGACCCTCGGCATCCAGAAACACGCTGCAATCGGGCTCGCAGAGGTCAGGGTTGCCAGTCATTGCCTATCCCTCCTTCGCCTGTTCCAGTTCACGCGCCATCTGTTCGCGCATCACGAATTTCTGCACCTTGCCGGTGATCGTCATCGGGAATTCATCCACGAACTTGATGTAACGGGGGATCTTGAAATGCGCGATCTGACCTTGGCAGAATGCGCGTATCTCATCCTCGGTCGCGCTCTGGCCCTCGCGCAGCTTAATCCAGGCGCAGACTTCTTCGCCGTATTTTTCGTCCGGTGCGCCGATCACCTCGACCTGTTCGATGGCAGGATGGGTATAGAGAAAATCCTCGATCTCGCGCGGAAAGATGTTCTCTCCGCCGCGGATCAGCATGTCCTTGATGCGCCCGACGATCTGGAAAAAGCCTTCGGCGTCTACCGTCGCAATGTCGCCGCTGGCGATCCAGCGTGCCTCATCGATGGCGCTGGCTGTCTTTTCAGGGTCGTTCCAGTATTTCAGCATCACGCAATAGCCGCGCGTTAGCAATTCGCCCGGTGTGCCGCGCGGCGTGATCCGGCCCTCTGTGTCCACGATCTTGATCTCGGTATGCGGCAAGACCCTGCCCACCGTCTCGACCCGGCGCTGAACCGGATCGTCGACGCTGGTCTGGGTGCTGACCGGTCCGGTCTCGGTCATCCCGTAAGCGATGGTGATCTGCTCCATGTGCATCTGCGACATGATCCGTTTCATCAGCTCGGCCGGGCACGGCGCGCCCGCGATAATGCCCGTGCGCAAAGACGTCAGATCGCGCCCGGCAAAACCCGGGCTGTCGAGTGCGGCGATAAACATTGTCGGCACGCCGTGCAGCGCGGTGCAGCGTTCAGCCTCGACAACCTCCATCGTGGCTTCGGCATCGAACCCTGCGGAGGCGAAGACCATCGCAGCACCATGCGCCACGCAACACAGCGTACCCAGGACCATGCCAAAACAGTGATACATCGGAACCGGAATGCACATCCGGTCGCGATGCGTCAGCTTCATCTGCAGCCCCGTGAACAGCGCGTTGTTGACGATATTGTGGTGGCTCAGCGTCGCCGCCTTGGGTCGACCGGTGGTACCCGAGGTGAACTGGATGTTGATCGGATCATCGAATTGCAGGGTCTGGCCAAGCGCTTGCACCTGTTGGCGTGCCGCATCTGTCGCGCCTGCCCTCACCTCTTCATAGGTGATGGTGCCGGGCGCGGCGCTGTCGGCCAGCGTGATGATCCAGCGCAGACTGGGTATCTTTTCCGCGCTGAGGCTGCCTGCCTGCGCCTTGCCAATCTCCGGCATCAGCTCGCCCAGCATTGCCATGTAATCGCTGGACTTGAAGCTTGGGACCGTAATCAAAGCGCAAACCCCGGTCTGATTCAGGGCAAACTCCAATTCGGCAAGCCTGTAGGCCGGGTTGATATTGACGAGGATCAGCCCCGCCTTGGCGGTGGCAAACTGCAGCACCACCCATTCCGCCATGTTCGGGGCCCAGATGCCCACGCGGTCGCCGGGATTCAGGCCCAGCGCCAGCAAACCTGCCGCTGTTTCGTCAGCTTGACGGTTCAGCTCGGCATAACTCCAACGCACGTTCTGATAGGGTACGATGAGGGCGTCATTGTCAGAATGTCGGCGGGCACTCTGTTCAAGCAATTGGCCGACCCTGAGGCCGATCAGGGGCATATCGGACACCCCGTGAAGGTAGCTTTGCAAGGACTGACTATGTTCCAAAATGGGCCTCCATTCGGTCAAAGGCTGTGTTGATGACGTCATCCTCGACGCAAAAGGCCATGCGCACGTGATATCGCCCCGATGGCCCGAACGCGCTGCCCGGCGTGACCGCGACATGGGCCTGATCCAGAAGCTGATGCGCGAAACTCAGATCATCGCCCTGCGCACCGATCACGCGGGGAAAGACGTAATAGGCCCCTTGCGGACGGACGTATTGAAACACGTTATCCAGCCGGTCGAGCCGCTCGCAGATCAGATCACGCCTGCGGCCCAGGGTGCGCTCGAATTCCACCAGATGCGACTGATCCCCTTCCAGCGCGGCCTGTGCGGCAACCTGCGAAATATGCGGCGTGCAGATCATGGTCAGGTCGTGAACTTTGACGACATCGGCACGCAGCGCGGCGGGCATAACCATATAGCCTGCACGCCAGCCGCTCATGGCGTAGCATTTGGAGAAGGTGAACAGATAGGCGATATGATCTGCAAATTCCGGCAGAGACGCCAGATTGAAATACGTCGCACGGTTTTCGTAGGTGAAATGGCTGTAGGGATCATCGAGAATGACAAGCAGCCCATTGTCACGTGCCAATGCGGCCACGGCGCGCAGGGTCGCTTCCGACAGGATGCAGCCAGTGGGGTTCGAAGGCGAGACGAGGACGATGGCTTTGGTCCGGGGACCAATCAGGCCTGGCAAGTCAGAGATATCAGGCTCCCAGTCGCGATCCTCGTCCATCTTCCAATACACGGGAAAACCGCCATTGAACCGGATCTGGCTGATGTGGGACACAAATCCGGGGTCGGTCACGATGACTTCGTCGCCGGGGTCGATCAACACGCTGAACAGCGTATTCAGCCCCTCCATATTGCCGGCAGTTATCGTGATATTGTTCTCTGGATCAACGCGTTGGCCGGTCCTGTGTTCATGTGCGGCGGCAACGGTTTTGCACAATTCCGGCAATCCACCGGGCAAGGTGTACATGCCCAGCTTGGAATCGCTTTCAAGCGCTTGCGCCACAGCATCCCTGATCGGAGAAGGTGTCCGAAAGGAGGGCAGCCCCCAAGCCAGCGATGCCGCGTCGGGGATCTTCGCGCTGCGGATCGACATCTCCTTAATCGCTGAGATCGCCAAATCGCGAGATCTGGACGCCACCAGCCGTGCCCTCGGGTCAAATTCCTGATCCATTCAAAGCCTCTTGCACGCCCATGCGGGCGATTTTTCAGTCGCTTCATATGCGTCTAAGTCTTACTGCCTTCCCCGAGATCTGAATTGTCATAAGTCAATCCGGTCGCATCTGTGCGTCCGCATGGCATCCATGTGCCAGAGGTCTCCGCCCCCTAGTGTTCCCGTCCACAACGTGATGCTGATGTGTGAGTGCCGCATCTGTCATCAATCGTACTTCTTTGATTGCAGGCCCTGGGGAATTCGGCGTTGCCACGGCAAAGCTGGACTTGCCCTCAATACGGGCAAGGTTCTCTCGTGCTGCGCGAACGGTGCAGACGATCGCCATTACGCAGGGCCTCGGCCGTCAGAGCCTGCTGATCCCGGCGAGGCGCAAAACCGCAGACGCGCTATTCGCCATATCAGTTCGATTTGTCCACGAATCGAAGTGAACTGACCGGACGAACAAAGCTCGCATGGGGGCCTTCCTCTGCATCCTTGGTATCGACGCTCAACTCGACCGGATCACCTGTGTTAAGATCCTCATATTCGTAATCGGCAACACTGTTCCGGTGGAAATAGATCAATCGCCCATCGGTCGTCGCGATCTGTCCGCAATCCGCGTAGCCATTAAGCGACTCGATCCGGCCCTGCAACAGAGCTTCCTGCAGATGGGGTCGCCCCTTGTGCTGTTCCTTCCATTTGCGCAACTGGCGCTCCATCGCGTTGAAGGCGTCGCGAATGGCAACATAGATATCGGCATGCGCGTTATCGTCTCCGGGGCGGTGATCGACATGCAGGCTGGTTCCAGTCATCTGCACGCTGAGGTCAATCACATATGCGATAGGCTTGCTGCCGCGACGGTGCGGGGCACGCACCCAGACCTTGCATCGCCGCATATTCTCGCTTATCGCCGACAGCTTGGCGACCCGCTCGCGTATGCGCGCCTCGATTGCGTCAGAATGGTCGATGTCCTTGAAAGTGATCTCGACTTGCGGTTCCACAATTCTCTCTCCTCGTAAGCTGCGCCCCCTTTATACAGCGGTTTTTTTCGCGGGAATTGAGATAGGTCAGTCTTGAGTACAGGTTGGACAGAAATCGCCCCTCATTGGATTTGAGGCGCATGTCCACTTTGTGGCGCGCCATGTCGCGCGCTTCAGTTCCAAAACCAGACAGACGGGCGATTGGACCAACAGCCTTCTGCTCTGGTTCGGAGCTGGGGCTTCTTTTCAAAGATCGAAGCCGCGCGTCTCGGTTTCGCTTTGGGCGTTGATCGGCATCAATCCCCGTCGCGTCCCTGCATGCTAGACGCAAGCTGTCGAGGCTTTTTCCCCGGCGCTGAGGAACCCAACTGTCGACGGTGTTTAGCGTGTTGTTGCTTGGAGGTGGCCAGGGCGCGCATGGAGGTGCAGTTCGAAAGATACGGAGCAGGCCATTGGCGATCACAAGATCTTTGGACGCGTTCACTGCGATGTCATGCGACATCGGAAATCGGATGCTTACAGTCTGCACATTTTCCATACAGGTGAGCCGAGACACGCCGTGGTCCGATCGAAACGGACCGTTCCGCCGGGATGCTGGCCGCGATCAAGCTTGGCGCCCATGACACAGATCTCTGAACTCCCAACCGAAGCCCTTGTGTTCGCATTTCTGATCGCTGCGGTTTTTGTCTGGCTGGCGGGAACACGACTTGCTCTGGTCGGTGATGAAATCGCCGAGCGGTTCGACCTTACGCGGGAGTTCGTGGGGCTGATCTTTCTGGCGACAGTCACGGAACTCCCCGAGATCGTGACCACGATCACGGCTGGGCAGGTTGGCAATGCGCAGCTGGTCCTTGGGAACATGTTCGGCGGCATTACCATGCAAACGGCTATTCTGGCGGTGGTGGACATCTTTGCAGTGCGGTACGCGCTGACCTCCTGGCCCCGAAAGCCCACCCAGGCACTTCTGGCCGTGATGTTGATTGCATTGCTCAGCATGCTCCTGTGTACGACTTTTCTGGGGGACATCGAGGTTCTGTTCAGCATCGGGCTGGGGGCGGTCCTGCTGTCGGCGGGTTTTCCGCTGGTGATCCTGCTTCAGCGGACCTTCGATCAGAAGGAAAGCTGGTCACCGGTCGACCTGCCCGATGAGGAAGAGCGCATGAAAACACTGCGATCAAGATTTCGGGCTCGGGAGACGTCAACAACGCGCAGATTGATCGTACAGGCCAGCATCTACAGCGTTTTGATCGTTGCAGCGGGTACGACGCTGGCCCTGACAGCCGATCTGCTGGCCGAGCGCACCGCCCTTGGTGCGTCCTTTATCGGTGTCACCCTGCTTGCGGCGGCGACCTCGCTTCCGGAACTCAGCACCACGCTCGCGGCGGCCCGGATCGGTGCATATACGATGGCTATTTCGAATATTCTGGGCAGCAATCTGATCATGCTGGCGCTCATACTGCCCGCCGATATCGCCTACCGGGACGGGCCGATCCTTAACGAAGCCACGGCAGGCGCCCAACTCAGCATATCTGCGGGCATTCTTGTCACAGCCATCTACGCCGCCGGGATCCTGATCCGCCGCACCCCGCGGTTTCTGGGGGCCGGGCTTGATTCCTGGCTCGTCCTTGGGGTCTATGGTGCGTCCATCCTGGCACTCTACCATTTAGCATGAGCAGACCCTGCCTGCGCCACGACAGGGCCCGGACGGACAAATCTGACCGCATTCCCGCAAAGGCAGGTCCGGTGCAACGGCCATAAGCCTATCTGGCGATCTCCTGTATATCATCACGGACGCGTTCAGGTTCCGCGCGAATTTGCGTTTTCCGGATGACCTTGCCAGGCGCGTTCGAATGGACCTCGATGACACAATGGTTTCAGGGTTAGGGTCAGGACCCATTATTTCATCTACGGGACATGATTCATCGGTCGAAAATCGAGCGGTGTTATGAGCGACCTTTTCTGGCTGAGCGATGTGCAGATGGCACGTCTGAAACCTATTTTCCGAAGTCCCATGGCAAACCACGCGTAGATGACAGGCAAATACTAAGCAGAATTATCTTCGCCCATCCAAATGGATTACGATGTCGAAATGCCCCGAAGGAATATGGCCTACACAAGACCCTTTACAATCTCTGGAAGCGATGGAGCGAGAGGGGTGTCTTTGCCCAGATCATGATGGGCCTGGCTGCCGGGTACGACGAAGAAAAGACAGTCATGATTGATGCCACTCATTTTTAGTCACACCGCACGGCGACCAGAATGGCCGTGAAACAGGCGCGCACGGACGTCTGATTGGCCGAACAAGAGGTGGGATGAATATCAAGTTTCTGATGTGCTACCCAAAGTGTCCATGGTCAATTCCACGGCAGGCGACACAGATTTATTACACGAATGGGCGCGGTCCCGGCGACTTCCGCTGACGTTCTGCTTCATTCAGACCATCATTGGATTGTACCGCCTAGGGCCGTTGCCCCAGACGTCAGAACGGCCCCGGATCGGGGCCGCTCTTCGGTGCTTAATCAGACAGTCGATCGGGTCAGATCGTCTCTCCCATCGGAAGATGGCGCAGGCGCTTGCCCTGTGCTTCGAAGATCGCGTTTGCAATTGCCGGAGAGACTGGCGGTACACCCGGTTCACCGACACCTGTCGAATGCTCGGCAAAACCATGCGGCACGATGTGCACCTGCACATTGTTCGGGTAGTTCGTGGACCGCGCCACGTCATAGTCATAGAAGTTCGATTGTTGGACAGCGCCGTCCTTGAACGTAATCCCGGAATGCTGCGCAACGGTCATGCCCATCACGGATGCACCTTCCATTTGGCTCTTGATACGCTCAGGATTGGCCGCATAGCCGCAGTCGATGGCCATGTGCATCTCTGGCACAGTCACCTTGCCGTCAATTATCTTAACCCGTGCCGCAACCGCCACGTAGCTCACGAAACTGCGGTGCACGGCCAGACCGATCCCCTCGCCTTCAGGCAGCTCCTTGCCGTAACCTGCAGCATCCGCAGCGATGTTAAGCACATTGATCAGCTTGCCGGTCTGTATCTTGAAACCCTCAGCGGGTTCACCGTAGTTCCAGAACGTTTCGGGATAGCCTTCGGCGACGGGATCAACGGTGCGGGGCGACCCGATCAGATCAAGCCACGTGGTGCGCTGGTCCTTGCCCTGCTCAGCGGCCAATTCGCCCACGAAAGATCCGATGGCCCAAGCGCGTGGCACGTTTGATACGGCACGGAACCAGCCGACCCGCGTGTGTGCCATTGCCTTGCCGTTGTCCATGCGCACGTTCGGAATGTCGAAGGGCATGTCGACGTGGCCCATCCCGTTTTCGATCGGGAACTGGTGACCACTGTCAGGGGCAAAGATCGCCAAGATCGACGGGGCCGTGGAGTTATGCCGCCAGCCGACGACCTTGCCGGTGTCGTCCAGTGCCGCCTCGATCCGCTCCGCCGAGGCGGTATGGTAGTAGGAATGGTGCACATCGTCCTCGCGCGTCCATTGCACACGCACCGGGGCCTTGACCATCTGCGACAGCAGCGCGGCTTCGGTCACGAAATCCCCCTTGGATTTGCGGCCGAAACCGTCGCCCAGAAGGGTCACGTTCACGCGCACATTTGCCTCGTCCAAGCCGACGGCCTTGGCCGCATCCTGCCGCGCCTGATAGGGGCTTTGCACCGGGGCCCAGATCTCAAGCGCGTCTCCGGTGAAGTTGGCCAGCGCCACTGGCGGCTCCATCGGGATATGGGCCATGTGATCCTGAGTATAGGTGCGGGTGAACACCTTGGCCGCATTTGCAAAGGCCCCGTCGGGGTCACCCTGTTCACGCAGGACAACGCCCGGTTTCTCAGCCTCCGCGACCATATCGGCCATAAAGGTTTCGGTGTTGTAGACGGCGTGATCCCCGCCCTCCCAGGTGACGTTCAGGGCCTCGCGGCCAAGAATGGCGGCATATGTATTGTCGGCGACAACCGCGACACCGCCCAAAGGCGCGAAACCGCCGGGCAGTGACGAATAGGGCAGTTCGTGCACCCCAACGACACCCGGTACCGCCATGGCAGCATCCGCGTCAAAGCTGGTGGCCTTGCCCCCCACGACAGGCGGACGGGCAACCATTGCAACCTTCATGCCTGGCAAGGTCACATCCGCACCATACACCGCCTCACCGGTGGTGATGTCACGCAGGTCGGTGATCTGCACCTGCCCTTTGCCCATATAACGGAATTCGTCTTCGGATTTGTAATCAATATCTTCGTGCGCGGGCACGGGCAGCGCCATTGCTTTCTCGGCCAAATCACCAAAGCCCAGACTTTTGCCTGCGTGGCTGATTGTGTGATTGGACACGACGACTTCGCTCACCGGCACTCCCCATTCCTCGGCGGCGGCCTGTGCGAGCATTGTCCGCACCGACCCGCCAATCTTGCGGGCGGCCTGAATGTGGTGGCGCAGGCTGCGCGAGCCGTTGGTGTTTTGGTTGCCGTACTTCGGCTCGTCGCCTTCGGCCTGAATGATGTTAACGCGGTCCCAGTCGGCCTCCATCTCGTCGGCCATGATCATCGGCAGGGTCGTGCGCGAGCCGGTGCCCATTTCCGAGCGATGGGCAACCAGATTGACGGTCCCATCCGCGTCAATAGAGACAAAAACCATCGGGTCCTCGATCAGCCCGTTCGGCATGGCGCTACCGCCGGTTTCCCAGCGGGGGAAAGCTTCTGAGCCTCCCCATCTGAATTGGTCCACCGTTATGTTTAGGAAACGGAGGACAAAGAATGGCGAACAAGCGACACAAGCCAGAGGAGATAGTTCAGAAGTTGCGTCAGGTTGACGTGCTTGTTGGACAAGGGATGTCACGTGTGGATGCGATCCGCGAAGTGCGCATAACCGAACAGACCTATTACCGCTGGCGCAAGCAATATGGCGGTATGGGAACCGACCAGCTGAAGGAACTCAAACGCCTTCAGAAAGAGAATGAGCGGCTGCGCAAGGCGGTCTCGGACCTGACGCTGGACAAGCTTATTCTGAAGGAAGCAGCCCGGGGGAAACTTCTGAGCCCCGCCCGACGGCGCGCCTGCATTGATCTGATCCGCAGTCAGCTGAAGGTATCAGAGCGCCGGATCTGCCGGGCACTGGGGCAGCATAGATCAACACAAGGTATCAGCCACGGGGTCGGGAAGACGAGGAACGACTTGTAGCGGACATGATCGAGTTGGCGAGACAGTATGGCAGTTACGGCTACCGGCGTGTTGCGGCCCTGCTGAGAGATGCTGGTTGGCAAGTCAGCGATGGCCGTGTCGAAAGACTGTGGAAAAGGGAGGGGCTGAAGGTGCCATCGAAACAACCGAAGAAATCGAGGCTTTGGCTGAACGACGGCTCGTGCATC
>NZ_JAABNT010000032.1 GCF_010667575.1 Sulfitobacter sediminilitoris | reverse complement strand
ACGCCAATCACCGCCAGCTCGGACAGGTCTTCTACATTCTTCATACTCATAGCCACTTCTCCTTCTTCTTTGGGTAAACCATCTCAGGTTAACCCACCGGGGGAAGCAGCCGGTTCATCCCATTAGCTGACTTTCACAAACGCGAATTTTTGCCTGCCGCAAGTACTCGTAGCGAGCGGGTTCAATTCTCCTCATCTTGACACGCTGCGATCCGGGGCAACAAAGCCAAGAAGGAACTCCGGGGCGCGGAAAAATCGAACTCCGCATAGCGAAAAAGCATCAACAAGCACTCCACTGTTTTCGTCTCACCCCTGAGATTCGCACAAAGTTGCTTTTTGCCATTTCGAAATACATTGTAGGACAAGGGAGAACGGAAATGCGCATTGGAAAAGCCGGTAAGGCAACGACGTCCATCTCAACGGCGACACATGACTCGATCACGGTGCGGAACCATGATCTCGTGAATGACTTGATGGGAGGCGTGACGTTCACTGAGTACTTCTACCTACTCACTACAGGGCGCAAACCAACGTCCGAGCAGTCCTTCTTTCTAGACGTTCTTCTGGTATCCATCGCCGAACATGGCTTGGTCCCGACCAACCAGGCGGCCCGCATGACCTACGCCGCAGATCCGGACTTTTTGCAGGGCGCGGTGGCCGCCGGATTGCTCGGATGCGGCAAGGTCATTCTTGGCACTACGGAAGTTGCCGGGCAGTTCCTGCGGGACACCCAGTCGAGGATTGCAGACAACAAAGAGTCTTTGGACGACATAATCTCCCAGTTGCGCGATGAGGGACGCCGCATTCCCGGCTTCGGACATCCGATCCACAAACCCGTGGACCCACGTGCACAACGCATTCTTGGCCTCGCAGAGGACAGAGGAGTTGCAGGCACCTACTCAAAACTTGCTCGCGACATTGAAGACGCCATTTCCCGCCTCTGGCCGAAGCCCCTGCCGATGAATGTATCATTCGCCATTCCTGCGGTTCTCCTCGATCTGGATTTTCCGCCGACCGTATTGAAGGCTGTTCCAATACTGGCCCGCACCGCGAGCCTCCTTGCCCACCTTGCCGAGGAAAGCGAAACGCCGATCGGTTTCACGCTCTCCCACCACGCCGAAATGGGCATCACCTTTGAAGCAACGGGCTCGTAGGAATGAGCCAAGCCAGGAACCAAAGGTCGCTCGACGATCCCGCTTATCGAACACAGCTTCGGTATCTCTTCGAGCACTCCGAATTCTACCGGAACAAACTTTCGGTAGCAGGAATAGACACACCCGAAGCTGCCGGCGAGCTCGAAGATATCTCCCGGCTGCCGTTTACGGAAAAGGACGAACTCCGTGCTTCGCGAGATGAAGATCACCCGATCGGACGCCACCTCGCTGCCCCGATGACGGATGTCGTACGAGTGTACTCGACGAGCGGCACCACGGGAACGCCCAGCTACATTCCGCTAACTGCTGGCGATCTCGCGAACTGGGTTGAAATCTCGACCCGATCCTACGGAGCAAGCGGTTTGGCAAGGGGCGAGCGCATGGTCACCACGTACAACGCCGGGCCTTTTGTGGCGGGCGTGACGCTGGATGCCTTTGCCAAGCTTGGGGTCTGTCACATTCCAGTAGGCGCGGGCAACACGGAACGCCTGATGACCGCGGTTCAACTCCTCAAGCCAACGGTTCTCGGGTGCACGCCATCCTATGCATTATACTTGGCAGAATGGGCTGTCGAACGTGGCATCGATACGCCTGGGTCCTCGATCAAAAAGATACTTGTCGCAGGCGAGCCCGGCGGTGGAGAGCCGGCGATGAGACAGAGAATCGAAGAGGCCTGGGGCGCGCGCGTGACCGAGGCCATGGGAATCGGCGACATCTCTGTGTCGCTCTGGGGCGAATGCGCGCATCAGGATGGCATGCATTTCTCGGGCGCGGGGTTTGTTCACTATGAACTCATTGATCCGGAAACCGGCGCCACCCTTCCGATTGAAGACGGCGCAGAGGGCGAGTTGGTCTACACCCATCTCAATCACAAAGCGGCACCGCTTCTTCGGTTCCGGTCGCGGGACCGCGTGCGCCTGAGTACCGGAGAGTGCCCATGCGGACGTGACACGCCGCGTGTCCGATGCATCGGACGAACCGACGACCTGCTGATTGTGCGCGGCGTCAACGTCTTCCCATCCGCAGTTAGGGATGTGGTTGGAAAGATCGGTGACGGCGTCAGCGGCATAATCTCGATCCGACCATCGATCAAGGCTGTCAAACAGGCACCACCGCTCCCGGTGGTCGTCGAGCTGGCCAAAGGCGCGGAAGCCACGACGGACCTCGCTGACCTTATCCGTAAGCGGATTAGGGATGAGTTGCTGGTGACAACCGATGTGAATTTGGTGCCATTCGGCACTCTACCGAGAACCGACTATAAATCGAAACTAGTAGACTGGTCTGGTTCACGTTGAACCGGAACACGGGAGGGCAAAGCATGGGAAACAGCAACGATCTGAGAAAGATCCAAACGCAGGGTGTCCATCACATAACGATCATAGGTGCAGACCGGCAAACATCGATCGATTTCTGGGAAGGTGTACTGGGTATGCCGTTCGTCTTCGACCAACCCAATCTCGACAATCCGAACGAAGGTCACATTTACTTCGATCCGGGCGACGGTCGCTTAATCACAATCTTCACGAACGAAGAGCGCAAACCTGACGCGACCGCCGTTCCGGAAGACACAGGGTCGCTTCACCATCTTGCGCTGAACGTCGGTCAGGCAACGTTCTGGCAGGTGCCCGCCCGTCTCGACGCACGCGGCGTCAAGCACTCTGGCCCAGTGGATCGTGGCTTCATGGATTCAATCTATTTTCGCGATCCACTTGGACTTCGGATCGAACTGGCTTCCTATCGTTTTGAGCCCCCCGAAGGCTGCAGACACGCGGACGTCATGATCGAAGCACACCGCATCCGGGTGGCGCGCGGAGACCACCACATAGACAAGGAACATCTTGCCGACGCTATCGAGCTTCTCGTTTCCCGTGGTCAACAATCCTTGTCGGATGACCGTTCGGCAAAAAATCCCTACGCCTGAGCGGTTTTCGAACATGTCCAGAGACGAAGAACGACCGCCGGCAACGGAGCTGCGTTGGGGCCCTGTCGAGGCGCTCGGCTCGCTGCTCCGGAACGTCATTCGTTCTCCACGCCAATTGGAATGTGTCTGTTATGACTGATCTTGCGACAAAACCTTTGGATGAACTGCGCCTCGACGAAGCTGCCCGACCAGAGGCGCCTCTAGTGCCGGAGGCAACCGACCTACACCGTCGTCAAGGGCGACAACTCGCTGCAATCCACAGTCATTATTTGAGGGAGATGGCCCAAATCGGTGCGGTCTTGGCCCGGATCGAAGCAGGGGATGCTCCGCCCGAGCATCTGAAGCGGATGGTGCTCTCACTCGATATGGCCGAGAATTTCCGAGCGTTCGGATCGCTTTGCGGGCGCGAATGCCAGGTGCTCAAATTTCATCACGACATTGAAGGCGCCGATATGTTCCCCCGGATCGAGGCGGCAGGTGGAGGCATGTTTCGCGAGATCGTGGCGAAGCTGAAAGCAGAGCACGAGGTCGTACACGAGTTGATCGTCAGACTTGATCGCGCAGCAGATGCCTTAGCAAAGGACCCCTCCGAAACAAACTTCGCTGAGGCCGCGAAAACGTTTCGGAAGCTGGAAGAGGTCGTACGTTCCCATTTCGGCTATGAGGAAACGGAGTTGGCGGAGGCCATCGGGTATTATCTCGGATCGATCTAATGGCGTCCGCTTCGTCCGGAGGCTGTGTGAAAACTATTTGCGCGGCGGCAAAACGACAAAAACAGCAAGATTTGCAGCCTCTCTCGTTGAGCTGAGCCACAAACACCTCGCTTCGGGAAAATGAGCGGCACCAAAAGGGAGCGAATTTCGAGTTTTCACACACCCTCTCCGCGTTCCCGACCTTGGTCGCAGGCAGGAACATGTCTGGTCTGGTCAAGAATTACTCTAATATTTTTACTAGATGACCTCAACATCGGGTGGAGCTTTGTCGTCGTGATCACCGTCCTCTTTTGGTTTTGGAGGCACGCCGCCTTGTGGTGCGCTTGGATCATCGCCTGACGGGCCTTCATTGTCTGTTGATGATGGCCCGTATTTTTTTTCCATCTCACGGCGTAGTTCCGTTTGGTCATCTCGCTTTGAGAATTCTGCGAGCGCATTCGGTACGCCATTGATCGGCATGAAGCCGCGTTTGCGCGAGTGCATCCCGAAGGTGAATTGCGGCAGATTGAGAATCTCGTCGGCCTTGACTTGCATGCTGCCCGCAAACTTGGAGGCGTCTTCGCGGAAGGGTGTCCAGATGATTTTGGTGGCCGTGTTGACCATAAGCGCGTCTGAGATATTCGAGCCGCTTTTCTTAGCCTGAGAGATGCTCTGGTGGGCGAGAATTAGACCAATGTTTGCTTTGCGAGCCTGCTCAAGCATGTCTGAAACTGAGGCATCAAAATACTCGTGGGCTTCGTCCGCAAACAAATACACGGGTCTCATGCGGTGCCCGTCGGCGAAGCGCCGGTGCGAAGCCCGCAGGATCATCGCAATGAACAGCCGTCCGAAGACGGCAGAGGCCGCTTTGTCGAGCATCGGTTTGTTGGTGTCGATCAGGATTAGCTTTTGATTAGCCAACTCATCGAACATGTCGATTTTGTTTTCAGTGGCCGCGAACATCCGGCGGAAGGTCGGATTAAGCAGTAAGCTGTCGATCCGGCGGCGTATGGCTTCGCGGGTTTTCCGATACTCCGGGGAAGGGTAATCTACATCAAAGAAACGCTTCAGATTTGTATCAAGCTTCGCGAGTTCATCGGCGTATTGCTCCTGACCATTCTCGGCCAGGATATCCATGAAGGTATAGATGTTGCCGCCCTTGATGCTGATCACGAGCTGGATCACATATTGGAAGATCGTCTTTTGCGGGTTGGTAAAATCAGCGCCCATCATGCCTTCGAGCACGAAACTGAGCAGCCCGACGGTCTTGTTGATCAGCGTCTCACCCTCGATGCCAAGCCGTTTCATGTCGTCATAACCGACATCGAAGAGGTTTAGCGCGAGCTCATATTTGGGCGTGATATACGTGGTGTCGGGAATATAGAGCGCCGCGAGCTTATCAGTCAGCTGTGTCTGACTGTCGATCACCACCACACAGCAATCTTCGTCAGACCGTAGGTCATGCGCGATGATATTTTCGATCAGGTTGGTCTTGCCCGACCCTGACGAGCCCAACAGGTAGGTGTGATACATCCGGTCTGTAAGCCCGACCATTTCATCGACGTTTGCCAAGGGCAGCAGGGGAGTGTCTTTGAGATAGCGCCATGCATAGTCGTCATGTTTGCAAGCGGTCGGCATGACCTCGTTTTCCGCGCGGTAGTTTTCGTTGATCGTGTCGACCAGCGGTTTGAACAGGTCGTCCTCATTCACAAACCGCAACATCATACGTTCGATCTCCGCGCGACTGCGCTGGCGTGTCGAACGAAACATGCTGCCACTTTCGTCTTCGTTTGTTTGGTATTCCGACAGCGCCCAGATAAGCTGGCGCTCAAATTCCTTGAAATGGTCGGGATGGGCGTTTTTGATAAAACGCTCCAGCTCATCCTGATAGCGTGCCAGTTTGATCTGGTCATCGCCAATGGGGGGAAGCACAGGAGGGCGCAAACCCTCCTGTTTATGAAGTTCTTTGGCAATGCGGTGCAGCTGGCCATCGACGATACCCACGTCGATCAATGACCGCTCAAGCGCGTCCATCGATGGCGAGAGACGCCGCGCTTGGGCATAGAGCGTTTCCGTTCGCGCGCGCGCTTCACGCCGTCGCTTTTCAGGCAGGTGGACGTTGTTGAGGTAGTAGAGAATGCCAGCACCCGTCAAACCAATGGGTACCACCACCATACCAACAAAAAAGGTGACAAAAGCAATAACACCCAACATCAACCCGAGGCCAATGAAGCCCCCCAGCATTTCCGCAATGTCATCGCCCATCAGAGTTCAAAGCTCGCCGTCTCTTGCTCGACTTCAGCGTTGGCGACGATCCAACCTTTCAGATTGACGAGACCGCCTTTGACGGCTTCCTCATACTCTTTGGCTTCTACCGGTGTGCCGAGGAAATAGACGTCTTCACCCTTCATCAGTTTGGTGACCGTCAGGTTGAAGTTCAGGGAATCTCGACCGCTGACAGCCGCCTTCAAGAGCTTTGAGCCAAGTCCTTTGTTTGCGTGTTTTTCAATCTGCGCATCGGACATGTCAGAGGGATACCCACGCTCCAGAACGATATCATTTTCGAGCTGCCGTTCTTGGATCACAGCCAGTTCTTCGCTGTTGAATTCAACGTTGACCGCAACCCCGTGGTGCGTGGTCTTGCGGATCATGCCAGTGGATTTCTGGACGTGGTTGATGCTAACTTTCATATCTAATTTCCTTTAATTAATCGGTAGGTTTTGTGATCTGCATGATCTCTACTCAGCCAGCCATCATGCAGAAATTTTTGGCGTAGTTTGTCGAGCGTAGAGAAACGGTAAAATCCGTGGAAACTGCGCGGCAGTGCTGAAGCCGCTGCCCGCATATTCGCGATCCTTTGGTCGCTGTTGGTGATGGTCAAAAGATGAAATCCTGAAAATGTGCCGAGGTGTTTGTGACGCCTGGCCACACGGCCGCTGCTTAAATAGCGGTCATACTGCGCAAGTTTGTCAGTGAAGGTTGTGACATCGTCATCACCTTGCGCGGTCGTCAGGCGGGTTGTACCGAGGTCGACCTCGATCAAAAACAAGGCGCGCTTTCCAGTCTGAAGGTGCTCCACCGCAAAGCCCGCATCCGGAACGATCCTGTTTTCCGGGCACGGAGGATCGGCAACAAAATCAGTTGTCTCTTTGCGCCACTTAGCCCCAATCTTTTCTCGCCGATACTCTACCAGCGTGCCAGCCAAACGGTAGTCTTTGAGCGACTGACAATCGCGCTCGACATAGGCCAGCACATCTAACGTTGCGACCCGGTGATACATCAATGGCGACCAACGACTGTTGATGTTGATTTGGCTGTAGGGCGCGACGGTGCGGCCCACGGCCTCCATCTCTTCAGACAGCACCCGATGCCCGCCTCTAGTCAGGTAGTACATTTTGGGCGTTTTGCCGTAGCCTCGAATGCCAGTATTGCCGAAATGGGACAGTGCTTTGTGCCGCTCCAGACGCAACAGCATTTCAGACGCCGACTTGTCTTTGAGACCAACAATCGTCGCCACCTGATGTACCGAAAGATAGCGGTATACCGATATTGAGGACAGCGCCGCCAAGGTCACATCCGTGACCGTCAGATCAATTAATTTGGCCAAAATAGCTTTCTAAAAATTATGTCTGAAATCGTGCCGGATTTCCAACCGATCTGTAAAGCTAAAAATAAACAATGAATACAGTGGGGTAGGGGGTGGTGCACTGTGCGAGATATAGGCTTCACAGCACTATATCCCTCCCACCGCCCATGTTCCGCAGTGTCATCTGGTGATTTGCGGCGTGTTTTGTCGACGGGTGAGGTGATCGCATGGCGTATACTAAGGTCATGAACCTGACGACACATCACGACACAGTTTTGGAAGGCACAAACAGCAGATTGCTCGACGTCGGGATCGAAGAACGCATTCTACGGTCAGTACACCTGATGGGAAAACCAACCGCCGCTCAACTGCAGAGACTTCACAGTGGGGAAGTGAGCACCTTGCAGCGCATGCAATCAATACTGAGACGATTGTCTTCCGGCCGGAGCGAATGTTGAACGTCATCAACCCAATCGACATCGCTAACCCCATCCGGTCCTTGCCCTATGTCTACCTGGAGACCACCAGATCCCGCCGCTTGATCGAACAGGTCTTTGGCGTGCCATACCGACGCGTGCCGCCCGTGCCATCACGCGACTGGCGTTTTCTTCGGCATGACGTTGAGATGTGTGACGAGTTGGTCGCCTTTGAGCTCACAGCCAAAAAGCTGGGCGTACCATTTGGCTACCAGCCGCACATCGATGCAGACAGCAAACACATCTACCCCAAGGTCACGATCTATTGGGATGGCCTGACCTATAAATTGCGCCCACAGCCGGACAAGACGCTCATCATTGGCGACACGCACTACATCCTGGAGCACGACTGCGGGGAAGAGACAATCGAGTGTGTAAACATAATTCGCGACGCGACGATTGGGCGGAAGCATTTGGTGTATGATGCGTTGTTCCGCTCGCAGGCAATGAAGTTGCAGGGATGGGAAAAAACAAGTGTGTTGTATGTGATTGACGGCAAAAATGGGAGTAAAAATACAGCGCGCAAGCGGATTAAAAGCTGCCTGGAGAAATTTCCTATAGGGATCAATCCTGTCAGGCTTCACTTCGTGGATCGCACGACTTTCCTTGAAAACAAATGCGATGTCTCGCTGTTGTCGTGGGTGCGCGGCGATGGCGTGGTCACAAAATTGCATACGGACAAAAAACCGTGACAAAATCTCCATGCTAACAACGGTCATATTCGGACGGTTTCAAACCCACAACCCTTCAGTGTGAGCGGTTAGGTTGAACGTCAGACAGCTCGATCCGCTCCTATGACCGCTGAGCGGAAATAAGCTGCCTGATGCGAGTGCAGCAAATCTTGCCGAAGCATTGCGACCAATCTGGCAATCCATTCGCGGCAGTGCAGCGCGGTTTCTCCAAAGCGGACGCTCACAGCCTCCCAAATCGCCAAAACCCAATCCGGCCGTTCGCTGCACCGGGGGCCGATGTCTCACATGCGGACGAAGCCGCCTGATGCCAGTGCAGCGAAAATCACCTCGATTGCTCCTCCGTGTCACGGTTTGCCCGCGGCGGCGCAGCATGATTTCCCGAAACCGGACATTCAAAACGTGCAAATGGGACAAAACCAAATCCGGACGTTCGCTGCACTTGGCATGTATGTCTCACATGCGGACAGAGCGGCCCGATGCAGTCGCAGCAAGATTTCTCCCGAACACGCCAATCAACCCTCGCCATTCCAGCATCAGATCTGCAGCGGCGCGGCGTGACTTCACGGAAGCCGCCATTCCCGATCAAGCGAATACCGAAGATCAAAGCAGCCACTCCCTGTCACAAGACCGAAGCCGCGTGAGACATCCGTCTTTTCAATTGCGTGTCAGCCGCTCCAAAGGCCATTTGCGTTGAAATCACGTCAGCCCGTGATGTGGAAGCCGTGATCGCATCCAAAGATGTAGTGGCAGATGGGCAGAGCATTGTGGAATGTGCATGCTGCGAGGAAAAGCAGAATTGCTCCTCCAAGCGACGCAATGATGTATCTGTGATTGCTTTCAAGAAACGCATTGAACATAGCCATGGTGTTCCTCCTTTTCATCTCCCCGAATCCGAGTTGCCGACATTTCGTCAACCACCCGGCGGGGCCGTCACTTCTTCACTAGGTTCTTTCCGCTGAACACGCCCCAGAGTATCGCCAGTCCACAACCGATGATCAGAAACGGAGCGAGTGGCCAGGATATCCCGAACAACTCCCACAAACCGCCGATCAGGAACATCAGGCCGACGACAATCCAGAATCCTTCGATCTTTAGATTCAAGCGCCAACGAACCACCGTTGCGCCCAGGATGATAACGGCGACGCCGATCGGACCCCATGCCCAGCCGAAATCCAGCAAGGACGCGAAACCGACCCAGATCAGGAAAACCGCCCATCCGATGGCATCGAGCTTTTTTGAAAGTGCTTCTTTTTCGCTCGCTATCGGATGATCTTCAGCATTTTTTGGTTCATCGGCCATTGCATATACTTCCGATTCTTGCATTCGAATTGCGCGCACAAACAGCGCCGATTTAATTCGACTGTTGTTTGTTGTGGAATTGAGATCCGATCTTGCGAATGAAACTCCCCATCATCAGCATCATCACCCCAAGCAGGATGAGCGCCGCCGCAATGAGCCAAACAAGAATCCGAGGCTCGATTACAACGAGAACACCAAGCACGATGAAAAGAAGTCCCGGAAGGACGACTGCGACACCGGACGGGGGTTTCTTCATCATTCCCTCGCAGGTTGTTGCCATAGGACATGTCGGTAAGGGTTTTGTTGATGGGTCAGGCATTGCTTTCTCCTCTCTCACCAGAGACATTTTGCGCGCAATCGGGAGAAGAAGCCTTGATTTGAGTCAAAGGTTGCACCAAGCAATACTGCCTTTTTGGGCTGTTTGTTTTTCCATACGGAGCGATCTGGTCCGCATTGCGGCCATCCGACGCCAGGACAGAAACCTCCGGTCAGAACTTCCCGGAGAAAAGGCCGTATTTGGCGATGCAAACTGAGTGACGAGATTTCAGTGGGTCGGGGTGCCAGAAGCCCGAGGTAAAATCTGGTCGGTTTTGGCAGGTTTCTGTCCCGCAGCGCAATTCAGGTTTGTCCCACCCGGTCATTGCTCATCTAGATTTCGCCGCGGTTTTCCCGAATGGCCGCTTGTTTCGCCGCGCTGAAGCAGGAACTTTCGCGGCGTCGCAGCAGGGAAATTTCTGCGAGCGCTCGCAGTGAAATTTTGACTGGTTCGGGTTGGGCTCGGTGCCGTCGTTCCATCACCGTTCGTCTAACAACCGCTTCCAACCGGCGAATGTCCGGGCATCGGGCCACGCCGCTGAAATCGTTGAAACATCTGCATTTCGGGAACGGCGGCTTTCGGGACGTGGTTCAAACTTGACCCTCTGCATCGCCGCAAGACCGCTTCGAGCCCAGAGCCGCCGGATTGAAATCGCGCCCTTCGCTCATGCAGCAAAAAAGTTACCTTGATTGATCCAAGCGCTGCGCTGCAACGCAGCCTTAAAAGCGGCCATTCGTTGTGGGCGCAGCAAAGCTTGGAGGGTCTATGACCGAGTTGCGGACAAAGCGGAATTTCGATCTCGGTCGAGGTGTGCCGTTGTGATCAGGCAGAGGTATTCCGCAGGGTATCCGTGGCAGTGTAAAGTTCCGAGACGTATTTATCTTCAATCCCGAGGATTTCGAGGCGCTCATACATGTCTGACAAGTAGTCAAAATTGGTGCCAAACATTCCCTTTGCTCGCGCGATCATCTTCGCTTGATCCTCGAGCAGGATTCCAGGTTTAATCTTCTCGTGATCGCGGTTAGCCACGAAGCTCAGTGCCTCTATGGGCCCGGACGCGGTGTCCAAGCTGAGCCAAATTGGACGATAGACCGGAGCAAGCATTTCGCGTCTAAACAGGACAAATGTCTCATACTCTAGTTTCTCGGAACCCACGCGAAAGGCGAGACCTTCACAACTGCCGCCCTCATCGATTGCTAGCATCAATCCGGGCTCATCCATAGAGCCGCGGCCCCCCTCGTCCCACAGGCAAAAGCTCCGCTGGTGTCCACGGCAATGTGCATGGCGGACTTCGTCAAACTCGATAGATGGATCCCACATGAGTGAACCATAGCCAAAAACCCAAAGGTCTTGGTTCCAGCGGCCCTCTAGCCAATCGCGTCGCTCGGCGTCTCGGACTGCGCATGGAGTTCGCCAATCCGAAGAAAATCCAGCTTTCTCTCCATGAGCGTCGATAACACTAAGGTCCAAATTACGGAAAAATGACTCTTCTGCGGGTTTGATCTGTCCACGCAGTTCTGGGTGAAGGTGGAACGCGTCGCTATCGGGCAAAATGTTTCTCCGGTTGGGCACGCCAAAATATCATAGTGCGGAATAACTGTGAGTTTGTGCAAATGCCCGCCATCCGTCAATGATGGATAGGGCTCGAAGCGGTCTTGCGGCGATGCAGAGGGTCAAGTTTGAACCACGTCCCGAAAGCCGCCGTTCCCGAAATGCAGATGTTTCAACGATTTCAGCGGCGTGGCCCGATGCCCGGACATTCGCCGGTTGGAAGCGGTTGTTAGACGAACGGTGATGGAACGACGGCACCGAGCCCAAAGCCGCCGGATCAAAATCCCGTCCTTCGCAAGTGCAGCAACAAAATCGACTGAAGCCATCAGCTGCATCGCAGCGAGAAAAGCAGACATTGGTCGCGACCGCAGCGAATTTCAGGGGGTCTATGACCGAGTTGCGGACTTTCCGGACTTTCGCCGCAATCGCGCCAATGGCAGCTATCGTTCTTTAGGGGTGAATGTCGCGCGCAGCGCAGCTTGAGGCGAGGACTATCGCGATCCAGTTGACGTCGAGTGTAAGTCCACGTTCGGCTAACCAGTTCTTCTGGACATGGTAAGCGGCGTGCTCTTTGGCTGCTTCGCAATAAAAGTGCTTACCGCCCTGACGGTGATGAACGAGTTCGTGCAGCAGCACGGCAACGTCCTGTGGGTTTTCCGCGCTCCACGGACGGACCAACGAAATAGTTCCGGTGTCAGGGTCATAAAGTCCCCGCGGTATGCTGCCGATCATGGATGCCATCTCGCTGGGTTCTATCACATCCTGGGAATCCACAAGTTCGATGTTTGCAGGTATGTCTGCCGCCGGCAGAGCGGTTGTGGTGTCGATCCAATGATTAAGCTCATCAGTAAGCCCGGCTTGGATGGAACGGGGTTCGGCTCCGGCAATGCTTGAAAAGGCAATAAGAAGTTGGGCGGCCACGGCAACTGTGGCGCGTTTGGTGAAGAGCATGGCTCCCTCCGTCTGGCAAGTGTTGATTTGTCAGAAGCCTAGCCAACAGGTATGTTTGACTGCAAAAGGTAGTAATTCACCTCCTGATGAGGAAAATTCACTTGTGAAGAAACGACGGCTCCCTCCGTTCTCGGCCGTGAAGGCCTTCGAGGCTGCGGCCCGGCACTTGAGCTTCAGGGCTGCCGCGGATGAGCTCTGCCTAAGCCCTTCGGCAATCTCGCACCAAATCCGAGCTCTTGAGGATTACCTTGCAACGGCACTCTTCCGGCGTGAGGGCAATCGGATCAGTCTGACGGGCACAGGCCGCGACTATGCAGGGCGACTGTCGCAGTTACTGGATCATCTAGATGACAGCACGCGCGCAGCGCGGGCTGGAGCGGACGGGCAGACCTTGCGGGTCCTGTCCACGCCCGGATTTGCCGCTCGCTGGCTGGTGCCGCGAATGGCAGGGTTTGAACACGCGCAGGCAATCCGGCTGCACATCGCTGAGGGAGCACCTTCTACCAAGTTTTCAACCAACGACGCCGATATCGTGATCAAGTGGCGCGATGATGCGGAAGAAGACGTCGATGTCGTGCCCTTCATTCATTCGGCGCGTTACCCGGTCGTGTCGCCTGCCCTACTTGAGCGCGAAAGCATATCCCACCCGCGCGACTTACTTCGTCTGACCCTGTTTCGGGATGAAGTTGACGATCAGTGGCCTGCGTGGTTTCGCGCTGCTGGCGTTGTGGCCGAACTTGCAGAGGGCGATCCGATCTATCCAAATTGCGAATATGCCTCCACTGCCGCTGAGGCAGGCTTGGGCGTGTCGCTGGCCTATGAGGCGGTCGTGGGGCCCACAGTGGCGGAAGGCCGTCTAGTGCGTTTGTTCGAGGCAACGACGATCCCCTTTACAATCTACGCCATTGCAACCGAAGCGGTACGGCGACATGACCCGCTTATCCGCGCATTCCGAGATTGGTTACTGGCCGAGGCGAGGCATCATTCCGCTAATAGCACACCAATCTGCGTGGCCGAGTAACCGTCCACGCTGACATTCCTCGGCGCGGCAGCTGTCGGCTTCGTTGGAACGCCAGAGTTTCTATGCGGTTTCTGTAGATTTCGTCGGCAAAGAAGTTATCGGCTTCGAACCAAAGCAGGCATTCGTTTTCGCCGCAGCATTGAACGTTAAGGGCTCGAAGCGGTCTTGCGGCGATGCAGAGGGTCAAGTTTGAACCACGTCCCGAAAGCCGCCGTTCCCGAAATGCAGATGTTTCAACGATTTCAGCGGCGTGGCCCGATGCCTGGACATTCGCCGGTTGGAAGCGGTTGTTAGACGAACGGTGATGGAACGACGGCACCGAGCCCAATGCAGAACACAAAAATCCACTATTATCGTCGCTTGGTCGCAACCTACTCTGTCGCTACATATGAGCGCGGACCGTCGATTTCGCCATCCAGATAGGCATCTCGAACGGCATCCTTGATCTGTTTTTTAGTTTGGCGGGTTGGTCCCGGAAGCCAGAAGGAAGGTCATATCCGCATTAACACCGCCTTGGCCCGAAAATTGTCCAATGCAGTCCCTGATTTCGGTCCAAGCCACATCGCGTTTTTCGTCGTCTAGATCCGCCAACACTGCGCGATAGGCACCAAATGCCTCCTGCATCATGGTCAGCGCGTCCCCGACCGATGCGATGGACATCCGGGCGACGACCTGCTCGACCCTAGTGTCGATATACCCGGCCGCTTGGAATAAGTTCTCTAGTCTCGCAGGGTCTGACAGTGCAAACAGCCCTGGTGAACCCGGCGGCGGCGGGGTCTTCCCGGCATGTTTTAGTGCGATCATCATGGTTTTTGAAAACAGCAGGTTGTCCTGCGGCGAGGCCACCACAAGAACAGCGAGGCGCCCGTTCTCCACCAAGACGCTTCGCACGGCCGCGAGCGCGTCTTGAGGCGACTGGAACAGCATCAGACCGAGTCGGCAGGTTGCCGCATCGACGCGCAGCCCACTTTCGGAAAGATCTTCCGCTGGTCCGTGCAGTGTTTCGACATTGCTAAGTCCCGCGTCGGCGGCGTTTGATTTCGCAAAGATCAACATCTTCTTTGCGATGTCGTTTGCGACAACCCGGCCAGTCGGCCCAACACGCTTCGCGGCTTGAATCGTCTGGCTGCCTGCGCCACAGGCGAGGTCCAACACCTTCATTCCCATTTCTACGTTGGCCGCATCCAGCATTTGTTCAGTAGCCTCGGCGGCGGCTCCCATTAAAGCGGATTCCCATTTTGCCCAGCCCGGAGCGGCTGAATCCCAAATGCTCTCATTTTCATGTTTGCCATCTCCGGCCATCGCCCGAATCCTCACATTAGGTGCGACGTCAGACTACACGACACTCCACGTTGCGCAAAAACTCTGCGAGGCCGGCACTGAGGATAAAGACGTGTCGTCCGCGCAAGGTTCAGAACCTCACGATGGATTGTTACAAATAGTTGGCGACCTTGTCCGCATGGCGTTCGTTCACCGAGTTAGCGAGCGCCGAAGCGCAGCGAACGGGTGCTTTGTCCCGCATGTGAGACATCCGTAACCGGCGCAGCGTACGACCGGTTTGGATTTTGGCCAATTTGTACGAGTTCAATGGCCGCTTTCGGGAAACGGTGCTGCGCCGCCGCGACCAATTCATCGACTTGGCCGCCGCTCAGCTGCAAGTTTCTCTGCACGTGCATCAGGCGGCTTCGTCCGCAACTCGGTCATAGACCCTCCAAGCTTTGCTGCGCCCACAACGAATGGCCGCTTTTAAGGCTGCGTTGCAGCGCAGCGCTTGGATCAATCAAGGCAACTTTTTTGCTGCATGAGCGAAGGGCGCGATTTCAATCCGGCGGCTCTGGGCTCGTCTCGGTCATCTGAGCGTTTTGCTCAGATGTCTGCAAAACGTCTGATACCGGTCACTTGGCGCTGGTCGGCAGCGAAGCAGGGTCCACTTTTGATTTGCACCGACCGCTCCTACCAACACCGGCCATCCGCTGCGGTTACATCGGATGTCTCAGATGCGGACAAAACGGCCATTGGTCTTGTTCCCACCTGGGGCAGTGATCGGCCCAATACGGAACTTGCTCATCTGTGCGGTATATGGCTGTTCCGAGTTCAAACTGGACGAATGGAGGCCATCCAAACAAGTAAAAAACCTATTCTCAGAATTACTCACCGATGCATATCGAGCCGCGCGATTGGACGATGAAGTATTCTCGGATAGCTTAGGAATCAATCGATATTGCGCTTCATAGCAATTTCAATGTCGCCGAAGTTTGGGAAGTATGCACCACCATCCATGTCAAAAAACCCTGCTCTTTGATAGACTTTATGGGCAGCCTTCATATCTTTTCGGCTACGTAAAACGGCTCGCTTATAACCTGCGCTTTGAGCGTTAATCAGGAGAGCTTGGACCAACCGATCGCCAACGCCGTGCCCCCTCCACTTTGGGAGAACCCATAGCCGGGTAACCTCCAGACTGCGACGATCACTGCGAAACCCAGCGATACACCCAGCGATCTCTCCATCTACGTACGCCAAGAAAATGGCACCGTCCGGTTCGCTGTATTTTCCTGGTAAATTTGCCAGCTCATTGTCCAGCTTAGCAAAAACGGGCGGACGATCGCCCTTAATAGGGCTGGACGTCGCCACTGCCCATGACACGAAATCGCGAACCAGAACCCGGAAGTCTTCAAATTGCGTTGGTGTGCTTGCAGCGAGTATTGTCACCATTTTTTCCGCTCCATTTTGGTATGGCTCGCACAACAGCGGTAATTAGACGATACCAAAAGACTTATTTCAGTCGATTTCCTCAAAAAGAACAAGTGTTCATTATGCTACACGAGGCGAACGGCTGCCTCGTTGCGACTCCAGTCGTTCGTGCACATCGCAGCGAAGGTGGGTTCTCCGCCGTTTGTGACTGATGTTGCGCTCGATACGGATGTCTCAATTGGGCTCAAGGTCATCCGAGTCTTTTCATCAGATGACCGGAAAGATGCCGTCCGCTGCCACTCATGACTGGCTTGCGCCGCGGCAACGTCCGCTTTCGCGCTGCAACGACCGCTTTTGCCAATACCGGCCACTCGTTTTGACTGCGTCTGATGTCTCAGAAGCGGACCGAGCCGTCATTTGGCTTAGAAGACCGGTCGGCTTTCGCTCTTGCGTCCATCACGTTTGAAATGTCGGCCTCCGGATGTCTGCGACAGCGCTGATCTAGAAGAGATCTAACCGCTCTCAGAAGATGTCTTGCGCCTTCGCGCAGGGACCCCAGGTTGCAGGGTCGGGGAGACCAGCGCTCGACCATGCTTCCTGTAGCACACGTGAGTCCTCGGACCGCGTACGTGGCAGATCGTCAAGGATTTCGAACCATGGCACTCGGCTCTCCATCCCATTGTGGGCCGCCGGTGCATAGTCCTGTGGGTTGTCGAGACTGGTGGTGAAAATCACCAGGTGTGCCGCTTCATGCGGGCGCATCATATGGTAGACGAGGCTGGACCCACATACAGCACAGAAACCTCGCCGAGCGATCGGGGATGAGGTGAAGTATTTCGGCTCGGCACCAGTAAATCGCACTGAAGACGCCGGAAACGCCGTATAGGCGCTCATTGTCGAGCCGGTAAACTTTTGGCAAATCCGGCAATGACAATAACCAGAACTCAGTGCTGGCGAGTTGATCTCGTAGCGAACTTCACCACACAAACAGCCGCCGGTAACCAGCGTTTTTTGCAACGCGTCCTGGTCCAGATCCATGAACCCGCCCAATGCACCGCGTTTCGCGCGTGTCAAATAAACATGCAGCGGCGCGTCGCTCTTCTTGAGTTTCTTGTATCCCGCATCGTCGAATTCTATATCAATTTTGCCACGTATCTGTGCCATGACCTCGCCAGAAATAGCGATTCCACCCGGCTCGGCGAGAGCTTCAAGACGGGCTGCGGCGTTGACTCCATTACCCAGCAAGTCGTCACCCTGTACCACTACGTCGCCGACTGACACACCGACGCGCAACCTTAGTTCATCAGCCGCTGCGACAGGCTTCCTAAGAGCCATCGTGCGCTGGATACCTATGGCGCATTTAACGGCTTCTAATGTGCTCGAAAACTCCGCTAAGAATCCGTCACCCAAGGATTTGAATAGCCGACCCCGGTTGGCATGAACCAGCATCTCGACGACGTCACGGCGCATATGCTCCACCTGCTCCAAAGTCCCGCGTTCGTCTTTGTCAACCAAGGCTGCGAACCCGACCACATCAGTTGCCAATATTGCTGCCAGTCTGCGTTCCATGTTACCTCCGCGTGTTGGTCCGGGCTCACCCTATCGCAGTTGAGTTCCTCCTCCTATCAGGAGATGAAAGTCAGGCAGCCAACTTTTGAGCTTTGGCTTATTGTGACAGCCAGGCCTGAAATTTTGCATCAAGATCGTCTCGATAGTCTGCCCACCATTCATAATTGTAAATGAAGGTATTGTGCGCATTGCCCGGATCGGTCGGCATGTGCCCGGCCATGTCTACGCCCAGTTCAGCGTGTTTGCCGACCAACGGCGCGGAGGAACGTCGCGCTGGCCCGTAGGGGATATACTTCGCCTGATCAGCAAGCCGCTGCGTATCCGTCGCAAAACGCACGAAGTCCAATGCGGCTTGCTTGCGCTCTTCATCTAATTTTGCAGGAATTACCCAGCCGTCGAGATCGAAGACCTGCGCGTCCCAGAGCATTGCTACCGGTTGGCCTTGTTCCTCGATTACTGAAAAGAGCCGTCCGTTGTAGCCTGATCCAAAGACCACCTCAGCATCGGCCAACAGCTGAGGCGGTTCGGCGCCCGCCGTCCACCAGACGACCTGATCCTTGATTTCCGAAAGCTTCGCAAAAGCTCTGTCCTGCCCCTCTGGCGTTTCGAGAACATCGTACACGTCATCTTTTGGAACTCCGGAACACAAGAGTGCCCATTCGAGATTGTTAATCGGTCGCTTCTCAAGTGTCCGCTTTCCAGGAAAGGTCTCAAGGTCGAAAAAGTCACAGACATCGTCTGGTTCGACACCCTTCCAATCAGCTACATCCGTGCGGTATCCGAATGCAGTGGAGTAAACGACTTGAGGGATGAAGCAGTCCGACACAAGCAGATCACCGAAATCCTCGGATGCTAGTGTGCCGTCTGGTGCAGGCGGAAGCATTTCATCGTGGTCGATCTCCATCGCAAGCCCTTCGTCGCAGAGACGGATCGCGTCGGATGCAACCACATCAACAAGGTCCCAAGTGGTATTGCCCGCCTCGGCCATGGCGCGAAGCTTGGCAACAGCTGCGGCTGAACTCTCATCCCAGATGAAACTGACATTGGGGTGTAGCGCCGCGTAGGGCTCGGCATAGGCTTTCTGCTGGCTCATCTGGTAGGCGCCGCCCCAGGATACAAGGGTGAGTGCAATTGGATCATCGGCGAATGAAACACTAGCGGCGAAAGAGGTTGCGATCGCTGCTCCTAATACGGAGTTCCTATTCATGTTACATCGCTCCTTTAGTTGACCTGGGCATCGGTCTTTGATTGTTCTCAAAGAAAGTATGGTAGCCGAAATCGCTGGTATTTGGGAGATAGCCTATTGGAACAATGAATTGACTCTTCTACCGATCGACTGAGATCAAGTCGACATGACGTTCTTTTTGACATGGAACTCGGTCAATCGCGCTGTTAGCGCATGTCCGGATCGGGCTCGAAGCTGCCTTGCGGCATCGTAGTGTGGGACGACGCGCCGCAACCGGTCATTCGGGTTCTTGTGTAGATTCAGCCGGTCAACACGGTGTCGACGCATGGCGTGGGAGGGACGGATTGAGGAAAGCTCATGTCTAAAAGCCAACTCCCAGCTATCAAACCGAAGAGCACGCCCTGGAATAAGGGACGGCTGGTCGGTCAGAAACGCCCGTTGCTCCCGAAACAGGTCTGGGCCATCCGTGCCCGCCTCGAACTCGCAAGCGTTCTCCGAGATCTGGCGCTGTTCAATCTGGCGATCGACAGCAAACTGCGGGGCTGCGACCTTGTCCGGCTCAAGGTCTCCGATCTTGTTGTCGGAAACAGGGTGCGCGACCGCGTTACCGTGATCCAGACCAAGACAAACAGACCAGTGCAGTTCGAGGTGTCTGAAAACACACGCGACTCCATCTGGAATTGGGTTTGCAGGTCCGAGATGCGCGGGTGCGTCTGCCTCTTCCCGCGCCAGCCAGTCGCCGAAGCTGAAGCCGGGCCAGTGATGGGGGCGCATCAGCACGACATTTGCGGCCTGAACAAACAACATGCGCAAGTATCGGCTTCCGCGCTTTGAGCATGGCTCCAGAAC
>NZ_JAABNT010000031.1 GCF_010667575.1 Sulfitobacter sediminilitoris | reverse complement strand
TCAGGGCACCGTCAAGAGTGTGGGCATGTCCCGGAAAGCGAGCGTTGGACCCAAAGAGGCCCGGGCCTACGCCGCCCGGCAGATTGAGCGGTTCCGGCCAGACAACGTGATTACCGAGAAGCTCCTGACCCGCTCAAAGAAAGGGGCAAAGACCCGCGAGATCATTGGTGCGCTGAGATCGGTGGCAGAGCTTGCAGATGTCGAAAGCATTGCCGTGATGCGCGACCAGGCCCATGCCAATCGGTTTGTCGAAGCACAGGACCTGGCACGCCGGTATCCCACACTGCAGCCCTATCTGCCCAAGGTGCGTCGGATCTGGGACCCCGAGCCCAAGACCCTGATCTACTTCGAGGCCCTGTCCTTGATCGAGACAACCTTTGGTTAGGTCCCGTCGCTGCCCCGCAGGCCTTCAAGCTAGCCCTCCCTCTCCCCCTTCGTGGGGTGCGTCCGAGATGGTCTCGGGCGGCCACCCGACCGGAGGGAAGAGAGATGACGACAAAGGAAGAAACAGAGTTCGATGTCATTGGCGAGGTGCCCATCTGCACACGCTGTGGCTCAGAGCGCGTTGTAACCGATGCCTGGGCCTGCTGGAACAGAGAGGCGGGCTTCTGGGAATTGGAGACCCACTTCGACCAGGCCTATTGCCGCACGTGTGAGCAAGAGACCCAGCTTGAGTGGGTTAGGCCGAAGGGGCCGGAGAACGGCCGTCTGCGCGACCTGAACGATGCCTTTCGAACAGAAGGTCAGGGCCGTGGCTCGGTCTTCGTGACCAATGGGGTCTCGGCGATGGGCACAGACTTTGTCGCCCGGGCCCTGGCGGCTGTCCGAGACTTCGACAGCTTCAGCGAAGACAACGATCCTTGGAGTGAGCATGACTTCGGGGCCTTTGAACTCGAGGGGCACAAGCTCTTCTGGAAGATCGACCCTTATGACCTCGATCTGCAGGCCCACTCGCCCAACCCGGCCAACGCGGCCGTGACCCACAGGGTGCTGACCCTGATGTTGGCCAGCGAGTACTAGGTCTGACCGTCTCCCCTAGCGGGAGGCGGTTTTTTGCGGGGGCGGCATGGTTGCCACAGAGAAGACCCGGGACCTCTGACCATTCACCATCACCCGCATGTAAGCCCGGTGGTTGGGGAGGTTGATCAGATCGCTCGAGGTAACGTGTTCCAGCTGACGCAGAAAGACCGGTGCATCATTGGCCCCGACCCGGAACACCATGAGGCTGCCGACATTGCCCAGGATCGCGTCAAAAACGGCGGTCTCGACCTGGGCGATGTGCTGATGGACCAGCGTGAGACCGAGCCCGTACTTGCGGGTCTCTGGCAGGATGTCGGCGATGGAGGCGGTCGTGAAGGCATGGAACTCATCGACATGAAGCATGAAGGGCCGCCGAGCATTCTCTGGAATGCTCTGACGACTGAGCGCTGCGTTGACGATACTGGCGACGATCAGACCGCCCAGGACGTTGGTGACGTCCGCGCCGAGGCGCCCCTTACTAAGATTGATAATGAGCAGCTGGCCCTCATCCATGATCTTGCGGAACCGCAGCGGCTTGGCGGGCTCACACAGGGCGCGGCGGACATTGGGATGGGCAAGAAAGGCCCCCAGCTTGTTGGCAATGGGTGCCACACCATCAAAGGCTGTCTTGTAGTTCATCTTGGGGTACTCGTTGTACCAGAAGTGCCGCACCTGAGGATCGGTGACGCGGGCGAGCATCTGTGCCCGTACGGCCTTGTCGATGAAAAGCGGGATGAGGTCACGCAGGTCCGCGCGCGGTTGGGCCAGCAGGGTGAGCAGCGCGTGGCGCAGGAGGTGCTCCATGCGCACGCCCCAGGCGTCGGTCCATTGCTTCTTGAAGGCATCGATCAGTCCTGCGGCAACGAGAGGATGGAACGCCTCGGGGACGCGGGTCAGCGGGTTGTAGCCATAGGGGTTGTCCGGGTCGGCCGGTGCCCAGAGGTGGGCGCGGTCCCCCAGATGGGCTGCCAGCGTGTCCGCCAGATCACCGTGCGGATCGATGAGACAGAAGCCAAAGCCGCGCGCGGCATCCTGTAGGGCGAGATTGGCCAGAAGTGTCGACTTGCCGGTGCCCGTCTGCCCCACAACATGCAGATGCATCAGGCGGTCAGCGAGCCGGATGCCAAAGGGGGTATTGCCGTATCGGCTAAGCGCCAGGCCCAGTGTGCTCACAGTCTCCGAGATGTGCTTCATTCACGAATTTTCGGGTGAAGTAGAGCGGACCGCTAGGTGCACCGGATTGAGCCAATGCGACTGCGGTCTGGAAGCGTCCAAGGCGGAGCGACATCAGAGTGATTGAGTCCGCTTTTCCGACTTTTGCCGACATTGCTTAAGCTAGGAGCAATGGCTGAGTTGCGGACAAACCCGACTTGTGCAGGTGCAGCTATTGCTGATGCAGCATTATTTCGCACTTGTGTCATATTGCTTGCTGCAATGCTCCTTACATCGCCGAAGCGGTCATTCAAATGAGTCGATCTGTACAAATTTTCAACTGCCCTTTCGCGGCAGTTGATCCAGCGATTGCATCGCGCGCTTTCTAGCTATTGAAAAACCGCATTCGAAAGTGAGCATGGACTTCCTCACTAATCAAAAGTGCGCTTGAACGTGCGGGTGCTTGTCAGCCAACCCGAGTTGTACTTCTGACGTTAGCATCTGGCCCAGAGACATTCAGATGCGGTCGAGCCGCCAGTCAGCAAATAGGCGAGACTGTTTTGAGAAAGGCTGCGTATCGTAGCCCGCAAACAATCCATCCTGTGTGACAAGCACCGTACGCCATCCACGTGCTGCAGCACCCAGAATATCCGTGTGGAGAGTATCACCGCACATGGCGATCCGGTCAGGGGGCAGCGACGCCAGTGACGCCTCAATCAGGTCATAGACTTGGGGGAAAGGCTTTCCAAAGAAATAGACATAGTCTGGGAATTGGTCGGCAATCTGGTGGCCATAATGCCCCGGTTCAATGGAAAATCCATCGTCGCGAGGCGCGGCCAGATCTGCGTTTCCGATCAGCACCTTTCGCGGCCGGTGCTGCATCGCTGATACTAACATGTTTTGGCGCGAGGTGGTCCAGTCAGCAGTTGACAAAAACAGGAACTGATCGACTTTGTTATAGGCGTCTGCGTTGTCTTCTAGCCGCGTTACGGTGTCGGGCAGGTCGATTAATGCGTCAGAGTTAGCGGCTATGACACCCCAATGCCCCTCACCAACATGTTGAAGGGCCGCTTCCCGGCTGGTGATAATTTCATTATCCTCAACGCGTAGGCCAAGGCGTTTGAACTTTGCGATGGCACCTTTTCGATCGTAGCTGGCGGCATTAGTGAGGATGCGAATGGCGCAGCCACGTTCGCGCAGCTGATCCAGCCTTATGTCTGCGCCAGGGATCAAGGTTTCGCCCACATTCAGCACGCCAAATGCGTCAAATACAAAGGCATCGACTTGATCGGCGATGTCCAGCAATGACGTGATACCAAGCGAGTCTTCGCGGGCGCTCACGTCCGGAAACCGTGCACGCACTTCCTGGTAACGATCAAAAATCGACTGCGTTGTCAGCATGCTTCCCCACTTCGTTTTCTGATCGCTCACTTTGGGATTACCTTAAAGAAAAATTCCTTAAGCGAAAGACAAAACAACAAAACAACATTAATCTGTGTGTCGTCGACTGCCATTCCTCTATATTTTTCTATATTTTAGGCAGTATGTTGAGAATACAAGGTTAAGCAGCGAAATTAAAATGTTGTTTTGTTACTTTTCACGGACTAACGTTGCGGAAGTCTCAAGGCCGTGGGGGTGGAATGTCATCAAAAAAACAAAGACGACGCGAAGCGATCTCGGCTTTGGTGCTTGAGCAAGGTGCAGTGACCGTTGGTTCACTTGCAGAGCGGTTTGATGTGTCTATGCAAACGATCCGCCGCGATGTGGATACCCTTTGTGAGGGCGACATGCTGCATCGTCTACATGGTCGCATCGAGCTTAGCGAAGAATTTCTGAATACACCATTCGATCAACGTGCAGGCACGAACTTGATGGGCAAGCGCGCCATCGGAGAAGCCGCCGCCCATTTGATTCCAGATGGATCTAGTTTGTTTGTCTCCATCGGATCGACCCCGCTTAGCGTGGCGCAGGCGCTGCGTCGTCGCAAAGGGCTGACCGTTATCACAAACAACCTGAGTGCAGCGATGGCGCTGAGCGAGGAAGTCTCAAACCGGATCATCCTGCCCGGCGGGGAAGTGCGCTTGCCGGATCGCGATATTTTGGGCAACGAAGTCTTGGACTTCTTTGGGCGTTTTCGCGCCGATTTCGCCGTGTTTGGCGCGGCCGGAATCGCAGAAGACGGCGGGCTGCTGGAATTTCACACAACCGAAGTGAGCGCGACACAAAAGATTTGTGAAAATGCCAAACAATCCCTTCTGGTAATCGACGGGTCCAAGTTCGGGCGTCAAGCGCCTGCATTGGGCAGCAATATAGCTGACATGGACCGGATCATCATTGACCGATGGCCGGGCGATCAATTTGCGCCATTGCTGAATAAAATCAAAGATCGCCTGCTTGTGGCTGAAGGACATGCAACATGACAACATCACCGTTTGTGAAACTCGACGGCGTGGCAAAGCGTTGGAACGGCCAATTGGGCGTTGAAGGCATCACGCTGGATATTCCCGAGGGCAGCTTCACCGCCCTTCTTGGTCCATCCGGGTGCGGGAAATCTACAACGCTGCGTCTGTTGGCCGGGCTAGAATTGCCCGACGAGGGCAAGATCGAGATTGACGGCAAGGATGTGACAACAAGCGCCGCCTCTGACCGAAACCTGTCGATGGTGTTTCAGTCCTACGCGCTTTTTCCGCACCTGTCGGTTGCCGAAAATGTCATGTTTGGCCTCAAAGTCCGGCGTGTCCCAAAGAAAGAGCGGCTGGAAAAGCTCAACCGTGCTTTGGAAATCACCGGACTGCTGGGGCTCGAAGATCGCAAGCCCGGCGAATTGTCAGGCGGACAACGCCAGCGCGTTGCCTTGGCTCGTGCAATCGTCGCTGGGCAGCGCCTGTGTCTGATGGATGAACCGCTGTCCAACCTTGATGCAAAGTTGCGCAACGCAGTGCGCAAGGACATCAAAAAACTGCAACGCGATCTGGGCATCACAGTCGTCTACGTCACACACGATCAGACCGAGGCGATGAGCATGGCTGATACGGTTGTGCTGATGAAGGACGGGCATATCCAGCAGGTTGGATCGCCCGAAGACCTATACAGCAGGCCCAACAATACCTTTGTTGCCGAGTTTGTCGGCGCACCGCCGATGGCATTGCTTCAGTCTTCCGTTTTGGACGGGTTTGGCGCGGACAAGACAATCGGGATCAGAGCCGAGAACATCCAGATTGTGCCAAAGGGCGAAGGACGGATGCGCTGCACCGTCAATGAAAGCGAATTTCTGGGCGCGGAGACACTGATTGGATTGGATCACGCAGGCGCTGCGGGGCTTTGCGTGCTTAAACCGGGTCTTTCGATGATGGCCGAAGGCAACGAGATTGACATTACCTTTCACGACGAAAATCTGCACGTCTTTGACGCTGCGGGCCAACGACTGGCTGGGTGAAAACCACCTGCCGACACTACAATGAACGAAAACCAAGGGAGAGAGAGATGAAACTATTTTCAACAACCGGATTGGGGCTGGCGACGGCTATGGCAGTTGGTCTTGCCGCGCCAGCAAGCGCTGAAACCGAACTGACCATGTATTATCCGATTGCCGTCGGTGGTGCATTGACCGAAGTGGTCGACGGCATCGTCGCAGACTTTGAAGCTGCAAACCCTGACATCAAGGTGAACGCAATCTATTCGGGCAACTATGATGACACACGGGTACGTGCGCTTTCCGCACTTGCATCTGGTGAGCCTGCGCAGCTTGCGGTGATGTTTTCCATCGATGCTTATGACCTGATCGAACAGGACTTGATCATTCCGTTCGAAGAGGTTGCAACAACAGACGCCGACAAGGAATGGCTGGGCAGCTTTTACCCTGCACTGATGGCCAACGGGCTGATCGAAGGGCAGACATGGGGTATCCCGTTCCAGCGGTCCACGATTGTGGCCTACTATAACAAAGACATGTTCCGCGCCGCTGGCCTTGATCCCGAAGCTCCGCCAACGACATGGGACGAGATGATCGAGATGGGCAAAGCCCTGACCAAAGGCGACACCTATGGCCTTATGATCCCATCAACCGGTTATCCCTACTGGATGTTCCAGGCGCTCGCGATACAGAACGGCAAAGAGGTGATGTCTGGCGATGGTCTGACCACCTATTTCGACGATCCAACGGTCGTTGAAACACTGGAATTCTGGAAGTCCCTGTCCACCGAACATGGCATCATGCCGACAGGCACCGTCGAATGGGGCACATTGCGTCAGGCGTTCCTTGAAGGTCAGACCGCGATGATGTGGCATTCCACCGGCAACCTGACTGCGGTGAAAAACGGCGCAAGCTTTGACTTTGGCGTAGCCGAACTGCCTGCAAACGTACGCAAGGGTTCTCCCACTGGTGGCGGCAACTTCTATCTGTTCAAGGACACGACAGATGAAGAACGCGCAGCGGCCCTCAAGCTGATGCAGTTCATGACATCCCCTGAACAGGCGGCCGCATGGTCAATCGGAACTGGCTACATGGGTGTATCCGCTGCAGCATATGAGACCGATGCGCTAAAGGCCTACACGGCCGAGTTCCCGCCTGCTCTTGTGGCACGCAACCAGCTGGAAAACGCTGTGGCTGAATTCTCGACCTTCGAGACCGCACGCGTCCGCGATGGTCTGAACAATGCGATCCAATCCGCATTGACCGGTGCAAAAGAACCAGCCGAAGCACTGGCCGAGGCGCAAGCCGCTGCTGTCCGCCTACTGAGCGACTACCAGTAACCTTCCGGAGGGGCCGGCGCGCCATTCGTGCTGGCCCACCTTTCTCAATTGCCGGAGACATGCCATGTCAGCCCATGCCAACCTCGAACGCCGCAGGCAGGCCATTTATGGCTGGCTCTTGCTGTCTCCTGCCGCAGTCCTGTTGACATTGTTTGCGTTTTACCCGTCGGTCGCGACCTTGTGGTCAAGCATGTTTTCACGCGGCACACGCCGCAAACCCACTGAATTCGTCGGCACTGAAAACTACGCCGAGCTTTTTGCCGACCCGACATTCTGGATCGTGGTCAAAAATAACCTGCTTTATGCGGGCGTCACAATCCCGGTGTCGATTTTCATAGCACTCTCGATGGCGCTTTGGGCAAATAGCAAAATCCGCGCTCGCGGCTTTGTGCGCACTGCCTATTTCACGCCAACCGTTCTGCCGATGATCGCTGCTGCGAACCTCTGGCTATTCTTTTACACACCCGGCCTTGGTGTGCTTGACCAGATTGGCAGTCTGTTTGGCTTGCCATCGGTCAACTGGCTGGGCCAGCCGGAAACGGCTCTTTGGGCGATCATCATTGTGACGATCTGGAAGGAGGCAGGGTTCTTTATGATCTTTTATCTCGCCGCGTTGCAGACGATCCCCGAAGATCTCAAGGAAGCCGCTGACATAGAGGGTACCAGTCGCTGGACCTACACCCGACGCATTGTCTTGCCGCTACTGATGCCCACCACGCTGTTTATTGCTGTGAATGCCATGATCAATTCCGTCAAACTGATCGACCATTTGTTCATTCTTACGAAGGGCGGGCCGTCAGATGCCTCCAAACTGATCCTGTACTACATTTACGAGATGGCATTCGCCTTCTTTGACGCACCAAGTGCTGCAGCCATGACAATGATGGTCATCGGTGTGCTGGGTATCGTCGCGGCTGTGCAGTTCCTCTATCTCGACAAAAGGACGCATTACCAATGAAGAGCTTGACCAAATTCATGGACAGCTTCGGTGCGACCCTGCTGGCGATTATCTGGATTTCACCGCTTGTCTTTGCCTTCTGGGCAGCGACGCATTCTACCTCGGATGCGGTCAATCTGAACGTGTTCTCGCCTTGGACCCTGGACAACTTCCGCGTCGCTTGGGCGGGAGCGCCATGGCTTAAGTATTTCATCAACACCTTCATGCTGGTGACCGTGATCCTGATTGGACAGTTTGTCCTGACCACATTGGCAGGCTTTGCCTTTGCGCAGCTCGAATTCCGCGGCAAAGACTTTGTGTTCATTCTGGTGCTGATGCAGCTGTTTATCCTGCCCGAAGTTTTGATTGTGGAAAACTACGCCATGATCTCGCGGCTTGGACTGTTTGATACGATCCTTGGCGTGGGCATGCCATATATGGCCAGTGCATTCGGAATTTTCCTGATGCGGCAAGCGTTCAAGGGGGTGCCGATTGAGTTGCACGAGGCCGCGCGCATCGAAGGCTGTGGCCTGCTGGGCATCCTGTGGCGGGTCTATGTGCCATTGGCGAAGCCCACCTATTTGGCCTATGCGCTGGTGTCCGTTTCAACCCATTGGAACAATTTCCTGTGGCCATTGATCGTCACCAATTCGCCTGAAACGCGCCCCCTGACGGTTGGTCTGTCAATCTTTGGCGCGCCGGAAAACGGCGTGGATATCAGCGTTATTTCTGCGGCAACGCTCATGTCTGTCGCCCCTTTGCTGATCGCTTTCCTGATCTTCCAGCGTCAGTTCGTGCAGGCTTTCCTGCGCGCAGGGATCAAATGACCGCGATCCTGCAAATCTCCGACACCCATATCGTGCCAGAGGGCGCGCTGGTGTCGGGACGACTGGATACGGCGGATGCCCTAGCGCGGCTGGTCTTGCGGATAAACAGCATCCGCGACCAGATCGGGGCGATTGACGCGCTGTTGGTCAGTGGCGACCTGAGCGATGATGGCAGAGCCGCGAGTTATGAAAGGTTTAAGGCGCTCATCGCGCCTTTGAATCTGCCGACCTATGTCATCCCCGGAAATCACGATAGACGTGATCCCATGCGGAACGCCTTTGCCGATGTGTTACCGACAGATGGCCTGCTGAACTGGACACGCCAGATTGGCGACATCCACCTGATCGGGCTTGATACGCTGGTTGAGGGACAGGGACTGGGCACACTCTCGGGTGAGAGCCTTTCGTTCCTCCAAGCGGCGTTATCGGAGGCTAGTAACTCGCCCGTACTTTTAGCGCTGCATCATCCACCTTTCTCCTGCGGTATCGGCTTTATGGACAATATCGGACTCAAAAACAGGAGCGATCTACGCGACCTCTTGACCACTTATGATGGCCCGCTTCGCGTTTTCTGCGGCCATATCCACAATATGATTGTCAGCGATATCGCAGGTCACATAGCCATCTCAGCGCCGTCGCCCTGCAGCACATTTGCCTATGATCGTCGCCCTGACGCGCCCGTTGGCTATATGACCCCAGAAGACGGGTGCCTTCTGCACCGCTGGGAAGCTGGGTTTCAAACCCTCCGCATCGGGCCTGTGGCCGGATCGGGCCCCTATCCCTTCTGAGCAACTCAACTGAAAGACACGCCCGGTGAATCAACCGCATGCGATCCAAATCCTTATCCAAATTGCTGGGGCTGCGGCCCTGTTGATCTGGGCTGTGCGGCTGGTGCGCACTGGGGTCGAGCGCGGGTTCGCCGCACCCATGCGCATCTGGCTGCGTCATTCTGCCAAGAATCGATTGGTAGCCGCTGCAACCGGTATGGGCGCGGCTGTCTTGTTGCAAAGCGCCACTGCCGTTGCGGTTCTGGTGTCCAATTTTGTGTCCAAAGGCGGGCTTGCGACGGCGACCGGGCTCGCAATCTTGTTAGGAGCCGATGTTGGATCGGCCGTGGTGACGCAGCTCTTGATGTTGCGGCAGCCGCTTCTGATCCCGTTGCTGCTTGTCATCGGTGTCACGGTGTTTCTGCGCGGCGAAGGCAGCAATACACGGCAAATCGGCCGGATCATGATCGGACTTGCGCTAATCTTCGTGTCGCTGGACATGATCCGGGGTGCCACCGAACCTATGATATCCAACCCCGGCACGCAGGCTGTCATGGCCTATCTGGGCAGCGATCTGCTGACCGCCTTCGTAATCGGTGCCGTGTTCGCCTGGGGCGTCCATTCGAGTGTCGCAGCCGTGTTGCTTTTCGTCACACTGGCAGGACAATCCATCCTTCCTACGCCTGCCGCCGCCGCAATGATCCTTGGGGCCAACTTGGGCGGCGGCTTCATCGCATTTGTTCTGACCTATTCCGCGCCGCTTGCGTCGCGACGGATGGTTATGGCCAACTTGATTCTGCGGGGTGGCGGTGCTGCACTGGTCCTCCTCTTTATTGCGGCGATGCCGGAACTGTTGAACCAACTCGGAGCGACGCCCGCCCGGCAAACGATCAATCTACACCTCGCCTTCAACCTATTTTTGGCGATTTTAGCGCTACCCTTTGTGGGGGCCATAACGGCGGGACTGTCCTATCTCATGACCGAAAAACCCGCTGCATCCGACGCCCTAGCCGTAGCCAGCGCGCTCGACCCAACTTTGCTGGACCGCCCCCAACGCGCCATTGACTGTGCCGCGCGTGAACTGCTCGTGATGGGACAAAAGATCGAACAGATGCTGATCGCGGTCGAACCGCTTTATGACCAATGGAACAGCGCCACCGCCAGCATGATTGCGGATCAGGACAAGGCCATCAAACAGACACATCTGGAGATCAAACTCTATCTCGCGCGCCTTGGGCAGAAAGGCATGGATGAGGATCTAAGTCGCCGCTCAATGGAGCTTGCCTCGATTTCTTCCAGCCTTGATTCCGCCTCCGATGCGGTCACACGGATCATGCTGGAGCTCGCTAAACGTCTGGATATGCAAAAGCTGCAATTCTCGCCCCAAGGCCGCGATGAGATCCGAGATTTTTCGGATCGTGTCCAAAGCAATGTGCAACTCGCCTTGAATGTGATGATGAACCAAAATCCGGCGGAAGCGCGCGAACTTGTAGCGGCCAAAGAAAAGGTCCGTAAAGTTGAGCAAAAACTGCAGCGTAGCCACATCGGTCGCCTGCGCGAAGGGCTCGCGGAGAGTATCGAAACAAGCAACATCCATCAAGAAACGCTACGCGCGCTGAAACAAATAAACACCGCATTTTCGATGGTCGGCCATCCCATTCTTCTCAAGTCTGGTGACCTGTTGAAGAGCCGTCTCACCTAGGCCCACATTCTCAATCGAGATGGGCGAGGATACAAACTCCTAAATGTCGGCAAGACTCCTGACGTGCGACATGCTGGGCAATATCAAAATTCGCCTCAGGCAATGTCCGCGTTTATGGAAACTTGTTCCTTGACCATTGAGTTATTGCTGCACCTTGCATGAGTGGCCGCTTTTCTGGCTCCGGCGCGGCGCGCACAGTTTCTCAATTGCATATAATTTCGTGCTGCGTGCGCACGCAGCACAACAAACGAATTCACAGTTTGGGCTCGCTTGGGTCATCCGAGTCTTTTCATCAGATGACCGGAAAGCTGCCGTCAGCGGCCACTCATGACTGGTTCGCGTGGCAGCAACGTCTTCTTTCGCGCTGCAACGACCGCCTTTGCCAACACCCGCCACTCGCTGCGGAGACGATCGATGTCTCAGATGCGGACGAAGCCGCCATCCACCGCGCTCGGCCGTAAACAATATCCTAGCCCTGCTGTGCCGCGTTGAAAGAGGACGCCAGCGCTGTAGACTGGGAATGTTAAGAACCAAGATGAGCGCCCGAATGAATCTGACAAGAAAACTCGCCGCAGTACTCGCCGCAGACGTGGTAAACTACTCGGGACAGATGAAGTCCGACGAAGTCGGGACGCTCACGGCGCTTCGATTTCTGCGAAAGGACATATTCGAGCCGCTGGTCAGCGAACATCGAGGAAATGTTATCAAACGCATGGGCGATGGCTGGCTTGTGGAGTTTGCCTCTGTTTCCGATGCGGTTCGCTGTGCCTTCGATATCCAGACCGCTGCACTGAGGCAATCCGCGCTGCAATTGCGCATCGGCGTGCATCTGGGAGACATCGCCTTTGAAGAGGACGACCTGTTCGGGGACGGTGTCAATCTGGCCGCGCGCCTTCAGGCCCTGGCGGACCCGGGTACGGTTTTGATCTCGGACGTCGTTCAAAGGAGCATCGACGAACGTCTTTCAGAAGTCTTCCGGACGGCCGGAGATCAAAAACTGAAAAACGTCCAGGCCCCGGTCTCGGTCTTCCAGTGGGCACCGCCGGAAGCGCCCCCACCGCGCGTCGCACCGCAGTCCCATTCCCAGTCTCTTTTGATCGGGGTCCTGCCCTTTGACAGCCTCTCTTCCGACCCGGACCAGGAATTTTTCGCCGACGGCATTACCGAAGAGATCATCACGACCCTCTCTAAGCTGCCAAACCTGCTCGTCGTCGCGCGCAACTCCACCTTTGTCTACAAGGGCCGGTCGGTGGACATCAAACAGGTGGGGCTGGAGCAAGGTCTCGATCTCGTTCTGGAAGGCAGCGTCCGTCAAAACCGCGACCGCGTCAGGATCACGGCCCAGTTGATCGACGCCAAGACGGGGTTGCATCTCTGGGCTGACCGATTTGATCGGCTCATTGAGGACGTCTTCGAAGTTCAGGACGAAATTGCTCTGAGGATTGCGACCGAGTTGCAGGTCGAGTTGCTCGAAGGTGAGATGGCCCGGTTCCGAGGGTCCGGCACGAAAAATCTGGAAGCCTGGTCCTCACAGCTCAAGGCCATCGAGAGTTGCAGGAAGGTCACCAAAGAAAGCTTTGGCGAGGCCCGTCGCGAGGCGGAGCGTGCCATTGCCCTCGACCCGACCTACTCAGCGCCCCTTTGCACCTTGGGTTTTATCTGTACCGTGGAGGCGCGGCATGGGTTCAGCGAAGATCGCGAAGCGGCCCTTGCACAGGCACGGGAATGCGCGCGCCGCGCCCTGGAGATCGACAGCTACAACCCTGAAGCCCACGCAGTTGACGGGTTCGCCGATGCAATCAACGGCAACCTTGATGACGCCATTACGAAATTCGACAGAGCGCTCGCCCTTAACCCGAACCATGCCGACGTCGCCGCGCGGTTGTCGCTGACACTGGCCTTCAATGGGCAGATTGCCGACGCGATCCGGGTCGCACAGCAAGCGATCACACTCAATCCCCACTACCCGGGATGGTACGCAGGTGTCCTTGGCTTCGCCAAGCGTCTGGATGGCAAGTACGAGGAAGCGATAGAGGCTTTAAGGGAATACAGTGAAATGGTCGAAGGGTTCGGCCACCTCGACCTGGCGATTGTCTACTCGGAAATGGGTGAAATCGAAGCCGCCCGGAAAGCGGCACAGACCGTTTTGAAGTTTCGTCCAGACTTTAGAATTTCAACCTGGAAAAAGACGCAACTCTATTCATCACAACAGAGGCTGGAACAGGACTGCGAATGCCTGCGGAAAGCAGGCCTGCCTGACTGATTATTCCTTCTGGCCTGCAGGGGCTCCAGAAATCTCGGTCAAAGCGCCCTCAGATGCTCTTGGCGTTATGGGCTCGTCCCAGCCATTAGCTGCGCTCAGCACTGAAGTCCGCTGAGCGGAGAGTGTGTGTGAAAACTCGAAATTCGCGCCCTTTTGGTGCCGGTCATTTTCCCGAAGCGAGGTGTTTGTGGCTCAGCTCAACGAGAGAGGCTGCAAATCTTGCTGTTCTTGTCGTTTTGCCGCCGCGCAAATAGTTTTCACACAGCCTCCGGACTTTGCAGCCGTTCACTCCGGTAATGGCAAAGTCCGCTTTAGAGTATTCTAAAATTTGGGCCGTCCAAGAAAAATGCCCCGCTGGCACGGAAAACCCCCGCTGCCATCGGACAACGGGGGGCCTGTTTATTCAGCGTCAAAAGTCGAATTAGATCATCCTTCGCGTTCCAGCTTCTTTCGTGCCAGCTTGCGGGCACGACGGATCGCTTCTGCTTTCTGACGCGCGTTTTTCTCGGAAGGCTTCTCGAAATGCTGCTTGAGCTTCATTTCACGGAATACGCCTTCCTTTTGGAGCTTTTTCTTTAGAACTCGAAGGGCCTGATCGACATTGTTGTCGCGAACACTAACCTGCATGTGGTTATCACCAACTTTCTTGTTTGGAGTTGCAGCGATCTGCATGAATTGGCCAAATAGCAACCCTAATCAGTTTTGTACAGCAAGGTTGGCTGTGCGGAGAGGCTGTGTGAAAACTATTTGCGCGGCGGCAAAACGACAAAAACAGCAAGATTTGCAGCCTCTCTCGTTGAGCTGAGCCACAAACACCTCGCTTCGGGAAAATGAGCGGCACCAAAAGGGCGCGAATTTCGAGTTTTCACACACCCTCTGGACAAAGTTGCCGTTCGACAATGTCTAGCCGGAGGCCTTTATGAGCTATTCGGGCATACCCGCACGACGCAAGCCTTCCAGAAATCGATTTTCATCGTCTTCATACGCAAACCCGACCGCACCGCGCGTCGTGGAAAGTGAAATCCCCGGCACCAACCGGGCCAGTTGAGAATAAGCCTCCGCAGCTTTTTCCGTGTCACCAATCATGCCATATGCAGCCGTCAGGGCGCGAACCGCAGACGGAAGGCGCGGATTTTCACGAACCGCTTCAAGGCAGTGACAAAGGGCTCCTTCGTAGTCCCCGGCGTTGAATTTTGCCTGGCCAATATTGGCGATAAACATCGCCCTTTGGGGATCTCTCGGGCTCAGTCTGATGGCCTCTTGCAGACTTTCAAAGCAGTTCTCAAAATCGTGTGTGTAGCTTTGGACCATACCAAGGAAGCCATAAGCCATAGACAGGTTCGGGTTGATTTCGATAGCGCGCTTCAAGGCGCCTTCGGCATCTTGGTGCCTGCGCAAACTGAACATCAGCGCGCCAAAAACGGCATGGGCCGCCGCATCGAGCGGGTCACGTGCAATTGCGTTCTGAGAGGCTTCCATCGCCATTCGAAGGGAGTCTGGTGGTGGTCGATTCCAAGCATAAAGCGCATCGTAGCCGTATCCCAACGCCAGCGTTGTATATGCCTCGACGAGATCGGGGTTGCGCTGAAGCAGCACCTTGCAGATTTCTTCGGCTTGCAGGTTATGTTCCGCGGTTAATCGGGTCAGATGCCATTTCGCCCGTTGAAGTTGCTCATGATCGCTCAGGTCCCGTGCCTGTTTTCCCACTACTTTGGCAATTGCGTCTGCCTCGATCTCGGGTGCGACTGACCCAACTATATTTCGGGCATTGTCAGAGGAAACCAGCTTGAAGCGGGCAGGGCGGATTTGTAGCGTTCAGGCATGACCAAACCTGATCCATTTCGCTACTTTAAAACGAGCCGTGAGATAATCCGCCTGGCAGTGATGCTGTACGTGCGGTTTCCATTATCGCTCCGCAATGTGGAAGATCTGCTGCATGAGCGCGGCATTGATGTGAGCCATGAAGCTGTGAGGTTTTGGTGGCATCGGTTCGGTCCAATGTTTGCCGCGGAGATCAGAAAGCGGCGGATTGCGGGCATGAAATCGAGCAAGTGGCGCTGGCATCTGGATGAGGTGTTCGTGAAAATCAACGGCGAGCGGCATTATCTGTGGCGGGCTGTCGATCATGAGGGCGAAGTACTGGAAAGCTTCGTCACGAAGGCACGTGATAAGAAGGCTGCGTTGAAATTCTTAAAGAAAGCAATGCGTAAGCACGGCAGTCCTGATGTGGTCGTGACGGACGGGCTGGCATCGTATGGCGCGGCTTTGAAGGAGATTGGCGCTGCAGGCAGACAGGAAACCGGTCGCTGGTTGAACAACAGGGCCGAGAACTCGCATCTGCCGTTCCGACGACGAGAGCGGGCGATGCTGCGTTTCAGGCGTATGCGAAGTTTGCAGAAATTCGCCTCCGTCCACGCTTCAGTCTACAATCACTTTAATCAGGAACGCAGCCTTTCAACGAGACCAAATTTCAAGCTCAACCGCGCCACCGCTCTGGCTGAGTGGCGTGGTCTTGGCGCGAGTTAATGGACAGTGTCACTGTCCTTGTAGAGACTGGTTCGAATTAGTCTGCCAGCACCCTTCGCAATGTGGAAGATCTACTGCACGAACGCGGCATCGAAGTCAGCCATGAAGCTGTGAGATATTGGTGGCATCGGTTTGGCCCGCTGTTCGCTGCCGAGATCCGAAAGCGCCGAATTGCGTGCATGAAATCCAGTCGCTGGCGCTGGCATCTGGATGAGGTGTTCGTGAAGATCAACGGCGAGAAACACTATCTTTGGCGGGCAGTTGATCATGAAGGCGAAGTTCTGGAAAGCTTTGTCACGAAGACCCGTGATAAGAAGGCCGCATTGAAATTCTTAAAGAAAGCAATGCGTAAGCATGGCCGCCCGGAAGTCATCGTCACGGACCGACTGCGGTCCTACGGTGCCGCGCTGAAAGAGATTGGCGCCGCCAACAGGCAGGAAGCAGGCCGTTGGCTGAACAACAGGGCGGAGAATTCACATCTGCCGTTTCGACGACGAGAACGAGCCATGCTTCGCTTTCGGCGCATGCGAAGTTTGCAGAAATTCGCCGCCGTTCACGCTTCCGTCTACAATCACTTTAATCAGGAACGCAGCCTCTCAACTCGACCCAATTTCAAACTCAATCGTGCCGCCGCTCTTGCTGAGTGGCGCGGTCTCGGCGTGAATTAATGGACAGTGCCACTGTCCTTGCAGAGACGAGTTCGAATTGGTCTGACAGCACCGCGATCGATGTAGCCGCCGTACTCGAAGGACGCGCCCTCGTAGCCAAAGATCGGCCAGACCGCTTTCTGGTTATAAAGGCCGGTCACCAGCCCGCCGCGGATCTGTTGGAAAAACGCGCTTTCCTCCATACCGCGCAGGATGTCGACCCGGTCGCGCTCCCAGCCGGTGTCAAGATAGCTGGAGTGACCTTTTCCCTTTGCAGCGGCATTGAGCGCAGCAACACCGGCCTCGACGCCCTCTGCGGCCTCTGGCGTATCGTAGCCCTTGACGGCAAGGACGTAGTACTCGTCGGTGAGCTGATCGTGCGGATAGATATCCCGTGCCATCTGCACGAGTGTTGCCATCGTTTCAGGCTTGAGAGCTGCTGTTTGCATCGCCCAGGCGCCGTTCGGAGCTGCCAGAAAACCGGAGCCGACCATGAAAGACGCGCCAGCAGCGGTCGCCCGCGACAAGAGCTGGCGCCGTGTGAGCCCCTTGGGGCTGACAGTATCAGACATCTTTGTTCCTCCCTTTGATGTCATTTGAACCGACCACCGCGCTGAAGCACCTCGATCTGGTACCCGTCAGGATCAGCCACGAAAAAGAACCGCGCGACGGTCTCGCCCGCGGGTGCGAAGTCTACGAGTTTGCGAGGGGCCAGACCTTCGGCTTCGAAGCGGGCGTGCTCGGTGTCCAGATCGTCGACCGACACTGCAAGGTGGCCGTACCCGTTGCCCAGATCGTAGGGCTCGGACTGGTCCTTGTTCACTGTCAGTTCGAGCTCGAACTCGGTTTCAGGGTTGCTGAGATAGATCAGCGTGAAGGTCGGAAAATCCAGCCGGTCGGCAACTTTCAAGCTGAAGGCGGTGTCATAAAATTGAACAGATCGGTCCTCATCGAGGACCCGGATCATGGAATGTATCTGTTTGGCCAAAGTGCGCTCCTGCAATCTTTAGTGTCGAATTGCAGGATAGCGGAGGGACCCGTGGGGCCGGGTAGTATGTGATTACTACCCGCAAGGTTTTTTTCGGTGCAGGGTCTGTCTTATTCGGCAGCGATTGCAGTGGCCGGTTCGGAGCAAGAGATCTCCATGAATTTCAAACACGCACACCGCAACAGCGACGTGAAATTCGACGGCTCTCCCCGGCGCTCCAAGACCTCAGAGTGCAATGTGGAAATGAAAAGAGGGGTCGTCACACCGTCGCGGGCAGCGATGTCATCCAAGGTTACCCAAAATGCGTTCTCCAGCCGAATCGACGTGCTTTGCCCGTTCAGGCGCAGGCGGCGTGTCGTGCAGGCATATCTTTCAGGGTCCTGTCCCGCGAAGACTTCACACATGGCTTTCCTCCCTCCGTAGCTGTATATCATTCTTGTATTTCGTATACGAAATTCAGAAATGTGTTTAGAACTGCACTTAGGCTTTTGATTTACCTGAAGACCGAGGAGAGAACATATGGATGCGATCAAGCCGCCAAAAACCCTGTCAGAGCAGACACATGACATCTTGCTCAACGCCATATGTTCCGGTGAATTCGAACCAGGACAGAGGCTGAATCAAGACGAGATTGCTGCACGCCTCCAAGTTTCCCGACAACCCGTTAACAGCGCGATTTCAGTTTTAAAGGCGAGCGGATTCGTCGAAGACACAGGGCGTCGGGGGGTAGTGGTTTCGCAAATCAGTGTTGACCAATTCCTGTCGATCTTTGAGCTCCGAAGTGCTCTTGAACCTTTCGCTATCCGCCTCGCCCATCAACGCAAGCCGGTCGATGCAGCAAAGCAAGCGCAGGATATGCTCAAGCGCGGCTGGAACGCCGTCGCATCGAAAGATGTCAGTTTGCAGATCAACCTGGACTACGAGTTCCATGAGATGATTTATGGCTGGGCCGGCAACCCCGCCATCCGGGACACCATGAGAACAAACTGGAATCATATCCGCCGTTCGATGGGCGTTGTTCTTCGCCGAGGGGTCGCGTCGAAAACCTCTTGGGAGGAACATGACAGGATTATTGCCGCGTTGATGCGCAGCGACGTGGAACTTGCTGAGGACGAAATGAGACAGCACATAGAACGCGCTCAGGAAAAAACTGCAGCTCTGCTTTCAGAGTGTTAGTCGTTCTCACAGGTTCTACTGGATTGGAAAATATCATGCTGTATGACAGGCCGCTCTGGGCTCCTTCCAGACCTCAGATGCAGTGCAGCATCTGCTCATACGATGCCTCAACTCTCGTTGTGGACGACCCAGAGCCGACCTTGAACACAAACTTCAAATGCTGCGTTCGCAGCCCGCATTGCGGTCATTCGCTGCACGCGTGAGAAGTTAAGACTGCCGTAGGTCCGGAGCGCGGACAGAGTTGCCGTTCCTGTTTTTGCAGCTAGCCAATCAGAATGCGTATTCAGACGTAGAGTGAACTACCAATTCTCCGGATCCCTCGAAGCTGACCCGTGTTTCACCATAGGCAGAGTGTTTGCCCATCTTCAGGACCACAGCTTCGATAATCAGGTCATCACCCGCGGCAGGGCGCAGGAACTGATTGTTTTGACTGGCCGTGCCTTTCGAATTTCGTGGGTAGGTTAGCATCGCCATTGACATCACAGTATCTATCGCTGACATCAATGCCTGCCCGCAGATACCGCCGCCCAAAAAATGCTGTTCGGCGTCCTGAGGCAGCCGCGCTTTGACACGCCCCTCTTCCACTTCGAGAAATTCAAGCCGTTGCTGCTTCACCCAAGGTGCAAATAGAAGCCCGTGCAGTTCAGCTACATTCTGAGCTGTGCAGGGAAGAGCTTGAAGGAACTGCGCGATCGATGGTTCTGTGCTCATTATTGGGCTCCTTCAACGGTGATCTCTTTCTGGTCTGCCCGCGGTTGGCGTCTCGCGCAAAAGGCATTGATAACGCTCATAGCACGAAATAATCATGCAAGCCGCTCTTGATGTCAGCATCATTTTGATTGCGTTGAAGAGATCGGGGGCAACAAGCTATGGTAAGGCGATCATCTACGCTTTTGCTTGACGGTCAGGTCAGCGCGGGCGATCCGGGGATCATTTTCAGGGGTTTTTGGCGGCTGCAGCGAGATGGAGCTCTTCTTTAAAGCAGTTGGGTCCATCCACGCGCAGCCGAACGAGACAGAGGCTGCGTTTTCGGGTGGGGAAAGAGCAACTTGCCCTTCTTTCAGCACCTAGTAGCATCGGAGTAGGTGTCAGTATTGCAAGGAGACCTTTGGTACAAATTGTGTTAAGAAAGCCGAGGGCAAGTAACTTTCCGGCAGCAGAAGTCTAAGGATTTCGGGGGCATATTACGAAGGAAAGTTCCAAATGGCTATTTACATGTTAATGATTAGATACACACCCGATGCAGTCAAATTGATCGTCGAGAGCGATACTGATCGTGAGGAGGTGGCTCGCGCAGTTTGCGAAGCTGCCGGGGGTAAAATGATTGGTTTCTATGGCTTGATTGGCCAAGAACATCATGTCGCGCTAATAGCTGATATGCCAGGCGTATCTGAGTACATTGGATCGGTTCTTGTCGCGACTATGGGTGGAGCAATCGAGAGCTTTAAGACGATTCCGATGTACTCCAACGAGGAAATGCACAAGGCGCGCGACACATATAAAGCGATTAAGGGGAGCTATGCGCCTCCGAGCTGAGGACTGAAAACTCCCGGTCATCCGGCCAATTGCGTCGGATGACCTTTTCTTTTGGATATCACGAACTCTAGGCAAGCTGGTGTTGCTTCACAGTGAAGGTGAATGAGCTTCCTAAAAAGTCAAAGTTTTGCTTTCTACTCAACAGACCGCTCAATACCAACACTGGCCATCCGCTGCGGGCGCGATCGATGTCTCAGATGCGGACGAGTCTGCCGTTCTTGCGTTGACCTCTTTTCAACACTGACGATGAAGACGCGATGCTGTAAACGTATTCTTAGTTACAAAACCATTGAACGGGGACTTGGACCTGTCACGGTTTGATGCCGCTCCTTTGATAGCATTTATTGCAGCAAAGGAGACGAACTATGGGAACGAAACGGACGGACGAATTCCGCGCTGATGCGGTGCGGATCGCGCTGACGAGCGGGC
>NZ_JAABNT010000030.1 GCF_010667575.1 Sulfitobacter sediminilitoris | reverse complement strand
ACAACCTCGGCCGAAGTGCCTGCGAACTTCTTGATCAATTTCTTGGCACACCCAGGTTTTGCCCTGACCTCGAACAATCTCACGATCGGCCCCTGTTGCGGTGTTCCTTCTGCCATACATGGCCTCCCTGTCTAGTGATCAGGAATATTGACCATTCCAACAATATGCGACTGCCTCAATGGCATTGCCTTATACATGATCTCGACGCCCGTTGTAGCAATTCCTTCTCCCGTCATTCCATCAAACTTTCCCGTGCCACCAACGATGGACCACGTGTTCGCTCCGCCCTGTTCACCCGCTTTCCAGCGCATGGTGAATGTGTCCTCTCCCGCTCCGAACACACAGACCCCCTGTATCGAGTTTTCGCCGTTCTGAGCACCGAAGCCACCTCCAACACAGCGCGCAGGCCCTTCTTCTAACGGGCCGTCTACAACTTCAAAATAACCTCGATTATCCTGCATATAGTAAATACTGTCAGACAGCTGGAAGTATTCTTGATTAAGTGGGTAGATAGTGTTGAGCTCGATACGGTCTTCGGCAAAGACGGGACCTGAGCCCAAAAAGCCTGCTAGAGCTATGTAGAACACAGAAGGTTTCATAATATTTCTCCTAATGAGTCTGCGCACCTTACAAGAAGACCAACTGGTTAAAATGCTTTTCTTTTCGCCTAATTTCTGGTCTCAGCGCGGCAAGTTTCTAGGTAACTTGCATCGTGCAACATCGGCTGCGCTTTGGGCTCTCCAAGCTGGCAGCACCGCTTCGGCGGATCAACTGTTTTGCGCAAACACGCTTGACAGTGAAGGCCCCGTTACCGATGTCCAGAGCCTAGATCAATCTGAGTGAGAACCCTTATCATTGACTTAGTTTCCGGATCGGTCTCGCGCTCAAGCCGGAATTTGAGGATATTGATATCGCGCCTATAGCCTTTAGGAAAATTAGCATCGACGACACCTTACAACGCGCTTGGTACTTTCCGGACCTCAGCGACACCTGATGTCTCCGGTATTTTCTAAAGGCTTTAGTCTTCATAGCCAGCAATTCTGAACAGAGCCGAACGGTCCAAGACCTCCATAGACCCCCGGCTTGTTTTCAGAATGCCGCTCTTGTTCCATGCCGACAGTATCTTTGAGACGGCCTCGCGTGTGGCGCCCGCAAAATCGGCCAGCTCGGTCTGTGATAGCGCAAGCTTACGCTCTGTGCCGGTATCCCCGGGGATGAGATACAAGAGCTTCCGGGCAAGGCGCGCAGGTAAGGGCATGAAGACATATTCGTGAAGCTGCTGGTTCATCCATCGCATCCGCTGCCCCATCAACTTGAGGATTTCGACAGCAAGCTCAGGCTTGGTGGAAATCGCGTTCAACAGATCGTCATGGCTCAGCTGAGCCAGACGGCAGGGCTCCAGCGTCTTGGCGGAAGCGGTCCGGACACCGGGGTCGAACAGGGCGATCTCCCCGAAGATATGACCTGACCGCATCACGTCGAGGCCTAGCCGACGACCGTCATGCCAAATGAGCGAGATCTCGACGCTCCCATCCAGGACGATAAAAAGGGAATCGCCGGGATCATCTTCTTCAAACAGAACTTCATTGGCGCCCAGCTCGATGATCTGCGTTGCGGAGGAGAACAACTCCAGGATGCGTGCAGAGCCACTTTGCATCTTCTCGTGATTTGGAAACATCACCGCGGTCCTTCCAAGCTAGTTTAATTATACCATAAATTTGGCGGTCGCTATACTGCCTTTACTCGCAATCAAGATCGTCTTTCGATTTAAAGATGTGCTGCATACCAACCTCTTCTAAGACACCGACGCGCACTTCGGAAGGAGGGGGCCGCCGTCTTGACCTACCCTTCCCTCTTCCAGTCGTAGAGCACCTCCATAGACTTGATGGAATAGTTTGGTTCCAAGCAGATCAGTGCGCCAAGGACATCAGCGAAGAGATCGAAGAACCGCTGTCCCCAAAAGCACCGGTCCAGAAAATACTCCCCGATCTCATTCTTCGTTATCAGGCGCCTAAGCGCAGTCATCTTGTGTGGTGCATAGTGGTAGGCTGAGGGACGTCGCCAGTCAGCGGCCAATCGACCGCAGGTGAGCAGAAGCAATAGCAACGCGAATAGCCCTCGCAGCCGCGTCTCGAACCCAATGAGTATGGGCTTCTCGGGATCAGCCTTCAGAACCTTAACTGTCTGCCGCTTTAGCCACTTCGCAACTGTCTTGAGATTGAGACCCAGCTTGCAGATCAGCTCCGCAATCGAAGCTTGCCCCTCTAGGGATCATGCTACTCATAACCCATCCGGGCAGATTTGTTTTGCAAGTCGCACGCCGGGTAACAGCGCGTGGCGCTACCATGACGAACGCGTCCGGTAGTGCTTCCTTCCATTCCTGCGAAAAAAGATCGCACTCTCAAACCCTAGGATCAAACACATGGCGATCGCATCAGCTTTGATCAAGCGCGTTATCTCCAGACCATTAAGGGCAAAGATCAGTCAAACAAGCCAACTTCGGACCTCGTTAAGAAGATTCCCTTAAGTGATCGAGTTCACAGACACTGGTCTGCTCAGTGCGATAGCCTCTTAACAACGCCAATAATGGTGCAGTCATCCGAGAGGATCGAACCCATGCAGACCCTTAAGGAGTCTTTCTCGCCCCGTAACGCGTCCAAGGTCGCACGCAAAATAGTCGAGTTCATTTGCGGCACCCTGCAGGATGGGTTCGCTATGCAGTCAAAGGTAGATGGCTACTACTGACAAGACCGCGACGGCCCACCTCCTTTTGCCATCGGTGGGCAGCTGTTGAACCAAAGTCCGTAAGGATGAATTTTATCAAATCATTGATATATTGTGGATATTTTATGCTTAAGGCCAATCTAGCTCCCAAAATTGCATTTGCCTTCACGTCGGGATTTTGAGAACGCCACGCATGACCCACTGCCCTAAGCGGCCGCAACGGGCTCCATCTCGCCCATCGAGACAGCGATCAACCTCGCCAGAGCCTTGCGTCGGTGGGCCTCCGCCTCCCGCCGACAACGCCGCAGCGTTCTGATCCGGCGGTGCAGCGCTGCAGTACGGTACGGATCGGCACGGACGATGATCTTTGCCATCGCTTGCTGTTCCGGGTTGGTCTCTAGTTCAAGCAGCAGCTTGAAAGTATCGATATCCCAATGATCGTTCTTTGCATTTTTGACGATATCATCCACGCTCTAAAACGCTCCGTCCCCGACCCGCTCATACATGCGGAGAAGATGTGCGCGCTCTGCGGTGATGCATACATTAGAGGAGGTCCAAGCATTCAACGGACAATCCGCTGATCACCTGTGCGGAGTGTAAGCGCTCGCTCTACGCTGAATTGTAGAAAGGGCTCGTTTACATGCGCTGCCACACCCATGGCTGTCCGACGAGCTCTATTCGCGAAGACCTGCTCGAGGCCGAGATCGTGGATGCGTTACTTGGTACAAACTGCGCCAAGGCCGACAAAAACTGCCTTCAGAAGGCAATGCAGGCGTGGATACAGAAACGTCAACATTCAGATTTCAGAGATGCTCTTGACCTCCAATTGGCCAAGCTGAAAGACCGCGAAGATCGGCTCACCGATGCCTTGATAGATCGCCTGATTGACAAAGAAACCTTTCAACAGCGGAAGGACAAACTGGTCGCTGAGCGGGTCGAACTTCAAGCATTGCTAGCTGAGAAACGGAATTTGGAGGAAGATGCGGCCCTGGCAAGGAATTTTCTCGAACTCGTGAAAAGTCCCCATTTAACTTACCAAATGGCGGGACCGCATCAAAAACGACGTTTGGCCGAAATCCTATTCTCGAACAGGACGCTCAGAGGCAAATCCCTATATCTGGTACCACGAAAATGGCTGAAAGATAGGGCTTAGGCCTTAGATGTCCTATTTGGTGCACCATGTCCGGTCAGAACTCGAACAAAAAACGAGATCGAAACGGCTATCGACGAATTTCGGGGGCGTTCATACGGCTCAAGTTTTCCAGTGAAAAGGGAAGTATCTCGCAAGGCGATGCGCCCCGGGCATGCTCAGATCGCGCACTACCGCGAGTTCGGCGCGTAGGTGCTTAGAGGCGTTTATGACTAGGGAGCGGAATGCATTTATTTGAACGGTCTGCGACCTTGCACTCTGAAGGAAACATTCTTACGTTTATAACATCGATAAATAAAGGGTAAGAACATGAGTGAAACAGCAACCCTGTCTTCGAAGTTCCAGATTTCAATCCCTAAGGCAATACGCGTCGCCCAGCACTGGGAAGCCGGGCTTAGCTTTGCCTTTATTCCTAAAGGAACGGGCGTTTTGTTGGTTCCCGTTCCAGAGAAGCAGTCTCTCATGGGTCTTGCGAAAGGGGCCTGTGCAAGTGATTATCGGGACCGATCGGACCGCGTCTGATGATCCTCGTCGACACCTCGGCTTGGATCGAATGGCTGATTGGCTCTGTGACCGGAGAGAAACTGATCGATCATCTCCCTGATCAATCTGATTGGTTGGTGCCAACTATCATCCAGCTTGAACTCGCCAAGTGGCTCACGCGCGAAGTCGGCGAGGACAAGGCAGACCAGGTGATCGCGTTTACGCAAGTCTGCGAGGTCATCCCCCTAGATACCGAGATATCCCTTGCGGCCGCCGAAGCTTGCCGCGCGCATAGGCTTGCGACAGCGGATGCGATCATCTTTGCGACGGCTCAGACACGCCGCGCAAGCGTGCTGACTTGTGACGCACATTTCTCAGGGCTGCCGGGCGTCACGCTCATCCAGAAGGCAGAGTCCTGAAGTTGAGTCTCCAACCGGGGAACAGAGAGCACCCGTTATAGCGGGTTTGTCGGGCAAAATCTGCATTTGTCCCTGTGCCTAGACGCAGATAGGCTGGGCTGGCTCCCTTTGTGACAAACTTGTCCCAAAGTGCTTGCTTCCATTCTTCCGGGAAGATCACGCCATCAAACAGATAGCCGGAGCATCAGCTCTGATCATGCGCTTTATCTCCAGCCAGCGACGGTGCAAAAGATCAGAACCATGAAGACAGACTACCTCGTCATTGGTTGTGGTGCCTCTGCCATGGCTTTCGCAGACACCATGTTGATCGAAACTGACGCAACCTTTGTCATTGTGGATACACGAGATGCGCCAGGTGGGCATTGGAACGATGCCTATCCATTTGTTCGTTTACACCAGCCTTCGCGTTACTATGGCGTTTTATCGCGACCACTTGGCCGGGACAGAATTAATGAATTTTGCCCGAACGCTGGAAGGAAGCGTGAACGGCGGCGAATTTCTGCAAACTTCGCATGCGCCGGAAGCGGAGCATCGCCCGCTCTCGTCGTCGGAAAGGCAGATGTGAATTCTCTGCTCGATTGTTCAGCCAACGGCCCGTTTCCTGCCTGCCACCTGCACCGATCTCCTTCAGGGCCGCACCATACGAGCGCAGCAGAGCCGTGACGATCACCTCAGGTCGACCGTGTTTGCGCATTGTTTTCTTTATGAATTTCAACGCGGCTTTCTTGTCACGGGTCTTTGTGACGAAGCTTTCCAGGACTTCGCCTTCATGATCGACAGCTCGCCATAGATAATGCCGCTCGCCGTTGATCTTCACAAAAACCTCATCCAGATGCCAGCGGCTGGATTTCATACCCCCGATCCGTCGCTTTCGTATCTCGGCAGCGAAGAACGGGCCAAACCGATGCCACGTTCGCGGAGCAAATCTTTCACATTTCTATGGGACAAAAGGCAACAAACGTACATCATAACCGCAGGGCGGATGCTTTCTCGGCTCGTTTTGAAATAGCGAAATGGATCAGGTTTGGTCATGTTCCGAAGGTGCGGAACCGCCCTGCCAGTCTCAAACCAGTTTCGTCTGACAATGTCGGACATAGAGCAAGACCGCTAGGCGGATAATCTCGGGGTTAGATTTGAAGTATTTGAAGGAGGCAAGTTTGATCATGGCCAAACGCTACGCAACCGCCTTGCCCCGCTCAAGCGACGTTATTCTGACAAGGCCAACGTGGCAACTATACATGAAGGACATCACGGGCGAGCAAGGCCGCCTGAGTTCGGTTTCCTGCATTGAGTTTACGCATTACCTGTCGAACATGGCTTTTCACAGTCGCCTCTGACAGGTCTAACTCCCTTGCGATCTCTTTGTTTGTATCTCCGTTAGCCAGAAACCTCAGAACGTCGTATTGGCGCCGAGTAAGGCCCGACTTGCCAGATATTTCCGTTCCTTCTGGCTCGGAAACACACGTACCGTGGTGTTTTTGATTGGTGCTGCCTGGCAGGTAAGAAAGCTCCGATTGTGGAATTACGGATTCACGAACATGCGGAATATAACAGCCGCCCGCAATGATAAACCCGAGCGCTGCGAAGATGACCGCCGGCGTCTCTGAGACAGGTAAGACGCCCTTCAATTCGAGATCGAGGGCAGTAGAAACACACTCTGCTGTGTAGCGTTCGACCATCGCAGCAACCGGACCATCCGACCCTTTAACGGCAGCTTGTAGCCGTGACGTACCTTTCGGACTACAGATCAAATGCGAGCCAAGGACAACCACCGTCAAGGCGCTCTTTGAGGGCAGCGCTTCTGTATCGGCAATCTGGGCGATTAAAAACTCATTTGGTGCAGCCCAGCTTTCCAGAAGCTTTGCATAGGCGGAGCGCCGCAGCGCAAGTCCGTCCAGGATAACAACATGCATTTCTGTCCTAGTCATAGAATTGATCAACTCCAATTTGCAAAGCAGGTCGCCACCGAGTTCGCCATGTTTATCGTTCAATCGCGACAACCGCTTTCGGCTGCCGCATTTTGACTTAGTCGCCACTCTGCGAGAGAATAAATTAGGTAAACAGTCTAGATACTGCGTCAAGAGTAGGATTTTACTCCAAGAAAGCATTTTGGACTTCCTGATCACAGATCAGAATTAGTCTATATAATTGATATTATTTACTTTTCTTTACGGAAATTCCATATGTTAAAAATCAGAAATTAGTTCAAATTTCACTTGCCAAAAAATAAGACATCGTTTCCATCCAGGAAATGGTAACGTAAGATTTCTCGAATTGTAGCGTACACAAATACAATTGCAAATATTCCGCCTACCAAAGCGGCTAGTGTAAAACCAAGTGCAGTCATCCTTATTGCCGTGGAAAGCACCAAACTCACCCCAAGGTTTATAGCTAGAAACAGAAACTGCGCTGTTAGAAATACGAGCTTACGGTTGAACAAGATCAAAACGGCCGAGGCGGCAAGGAAGAATACATGCAAAAAAGTGCCGACAATGCCAGTTCGCAGGATTAGGAATTGGTCGAGACGCAACCCCGCCAAAGTCGCCGCGACCGGCGCTATCAGCAAAAAGGCAGCGGACAGTGCCAGTTGCGCTATCATACTGTGCTGGATACCCGTCCAAATGGTAACCCCCAAAGCCTCACCCGCCCGTTCCGCTCTATCCAAGGAGGCGCCCCGAGAAAGTGCTGAGCGGAAACGGGCCATTGCTTCGCGAAAGGGTACATCGAAATACAGGGCTAAAACAGCGAGACCCGGTACAGCAGATAGGTGCGCTAGAAATAAGGCGCTGTCGTAAGTGGGGGAATGCAAAAATCCGGCGGTCGAGGTCAACCCGCCCGAACCGCCCCACGCCACCCATTTATCGGCCCAAACGCCAGCGATGGCGAACATTGCGCCAAGTGCAAGGGGCCATGTTGTTCGTGCCGTCCCGAGCATCCGCGCCCAAGCGCGATGCAGTCCCTTGCTTTCAAGCCCCGCGAGGCAAAACGGCGCGAAGCACAATCCAAGCGACAAAGTGATACCAGCCGCAAAGCACCAGACAAGGTCAGCACTTGTCTGCGAGGTCTTGACCGTCAGGACGCTCAAAGAAACAGCCGCCGCCATCCCAACCGAAAACGCCAGGATCAAGCGGCGCCGCGCGCGGCAGGCTCCCAACACAATAAACGCGGTCCATAGCATTGCCGAAGAGGATGTTAGCACGAGAAAGGCTAAGGCCAGCGCTGTGTCGGAAAGCCGCAATGCTAATGTTACGGTAATCGCCAATAACTGTGCCGTGATCCCGGAAAAACCGCAGGCGACAAGCATTAACGCCCCCAAAGCAGTCTTGTCCGGTGGTGCTTCAATATTGGTAATGCTTCGCGCAGCTACGATGCCGAGGGGAGTGGCAATCAATGGCGCCAGCATGAAAGCATAGACGACAGCTAGACGCATGTCTTCTAGTGCTTCGGCCCCGAGACTTGGCTGCGCAGTTTGACTGATCAGGATCAACGTGACAATCGTCAGAAGCCAAGGCCCCGCGACAACAATCAGCTCGGCCACAATCCTCCGCAGTGGATTGAGAAGCGGTCCGTCGAAAATCCAATCCAGATGAGTCGCCAGCTCGCGTGCACTGCTTATCAGCCTTAACGTCACGCCGCTAGCTCCCGGTACATAGCCGCATATGCGCCTGATGAGATCTCTGACGAATACCTTTGCTCCACCCGTGCCCGAAGGTTTGCGCCGCAGGTCGTGCGCAGCTTTTCGTCCGACAATAGGCGTATGACAGCGGCCCCTAAAGCTGCCGGGTCCATCGGTGGTGCAATAAGTCCTCCGCGGCCAAGCGACGGAGTTTCGCCCGTTGCCCCTTCAAGGATCTCGCGGCAGGATCCCACATCGGTTGCCACACAAGGTATACCAGCCGCCCCCGCCTCCAGTAGGACAAGAGGTTGGGCCTCGCTGATCGAGGTTAGCAACATCACGTCAAGCGAGGGCAGTATCTCGAAAATGTTCAATTTGCCGGTGAAACGTACTGTGTTTTCAAGCCCAAGTTCAAGCACCCGGCGCTGGCAGGATGCAAAGTAAATAGGATCCTCATCGGTTGGCCCGATGATCAACACTTCGACGTCCGGTACAGTGTCCCGGATGACAGCCGCTGTGCGAATGCAAGCCTCAATATCCTTGATCGGCACCACCCGTCCAATCAGCCCAACCACGGGTCGCGGTTTATTGGATGGACGCTCTAGCCCCGCGAACTTCTCCAGCATGATCCCATTCGGGATTACAGCCATGCGGTCCTCTTTTGCGCCTAGCGCCCGCTGAAAACTCTGGTTCGCTGAATATAGCGTTGTAATACGGTCAGCCCGCGCATAGGCTACACGTGCGAAGGCATCGAACATATCCTTCCACAGATCACGCACCTCGCGGCGTGTATCCTCCAGCGCAAATCCCTTGTGCACGCGATCTTCAAGCCAATCAGCGACAACAAGGTCAATGCGGCGCTCGTTGGTGTAAATCCCATGCTCGGTTATCACTGTCTGCGCATTCATTTGACGTGCCGCACGTGCGGCGTATAGACCCGCATATCCCGTTGAAATCGCATGATAAATTCGCGCCTCCGGAACGGGTGCTGTGAGTACGCTAATCAAGCCGCCGACCAGCGTCCGCCAAGCCCAAAAGGCATCAGAGAAAGAGGCCTCTGGTGCAAGCCTGCGGGTGCAGTTTTTGATCGCGTCCCATGCTACCGCTGAGGAGACAAGGTCAGCATGATCAGGTTGCGAGGCATGCCACGGCGACGCAGGCAGTTCTCTGCCCACCGGCGTCAACGCCAAGTCGCAGAGCGTATCAAACGCATTTGGATCGCCGCTGGACCAAAGTTGTGTCAAGGCATCCCCATAGGCCGCGCCTTCAATCTTGGGGCGACCCATCCGAAGGCGACGAGGACGGGGCATAAGGGGCAAAGTGCGAAAATCTATGACGTTGTCGGGCAAGGAATACTTGGTTTCGCGCGGCTGATCGTCGGCCGTGATTGCGACAATCGCAAAGGTCATCTTAGGTTGGGTTCGAATGAGCCAGTCAAGCCAGGACGACACCCCCCCCAAGACAAAAGGATAACATCCCTCTACCACGATGCAGACGTCAGCTCTGCGCGCGGCAGTCATATCACATCCGCCCGCAGGTGGCTCACTGCTCCAGCCAAAGGCTTTCCTAGAGGGGTGGGCCGCCAGCGGCGCTCAATCTCGGCAGTCGTTGCGGCATCTATGAAACCAGATGTTGATACGGTTGTGATCTCTGTCTCATGCTCTGTTCCGGACAGCCCGGTTTCATCCGCAATAAGCGCCCGCGCGCGTCGGGAGAAGCTGTCACGCAAATGGGCCAGAATGGCCGCTGCTTGAACTCTCACCGCAGGAATGTCTGAGGCAAGGGCGCGCTCCAAAACAGAGTGCAATTCGGGCGTATACTGTCGCGCAACTGCAGCTAACGCCGTCTGCTGGTCGATCAAAGTTCCGGACGCAAAGACGTGGGCCAAGGCCGGCACCGAGGAGGCGCGGGTCAACGGTCTCCGGCCCTCGGCAATTTCGCTAGAGATCCGTTCAGCTTTTGTAAGTTCAGCAACTTCCGGAGCATTGTTAATCTTGGTCGGGCTAATGGCTGATCCGGTCGCCGCAAGCAGAAGAACCGGTCCCGCAAATGGCCCAAGAAGGAGCGATGCAATCGCAAATGCCACGCCACCGAGCCTGTCATAGACCAACAACGCCACTGCGATAGAAAAGGCAAGAACGGCGAAGATTGTGACCGCAGGCCAGAGACCTACACGTGCTGCCATGATCAGCGCAAAAAGCCCGGCGGTAGTCAGGCCCAGCCCGGCTATGCGGCGCAATATCAAAAAATCAGTCAAGCGCCTGGGACGCGGAACCAGCGTCCTCTCCTGCTTCTAACGCGCGGCTTAGCCGATCAATGGCAATGCGCGCCATCTCAGCAAGGATTTCAACTTGATTTGTGCTTGCCTCCGCACGAGCCACATCTGGCGCAAAAAGGATTACCGTCGCACTCAACTCTGCGTCAATATGCGCATAGCGTCGTGCGAGGGTTGCAGCCCCGTCAGCCTCAATCCCTTCTTCCCTAAACACAACGGTGGCAGCCTGATCACGCTTTTCCAGCACAGCGAGAACTAGATCAGACAAGGCACGCGGGGTGTCCGCAAAGTCTGGCATTGTGCCCATTAACAGCGTACCCTGTTCTTGCGATGTCACCAGAAGCGCAACAGGGGTTTCAAATAGCGCATTTGCTGCTGCCTCAAATGTTGTAGGCAAGTCGGTGCCGGTAGCACCGGCGAGTGCGGCCAATTCCGGCAGCGCGCGCCGAAAATGCTCAATCTCATCAGATCTTCGCGACACCTCTACGTTGCTTTGCATAATCGGGCGTGTCGCGGCTTCCCGCTCCAGTTGCGCCACCATGCCATCCATACGGTCGACTTCGGCAGCAAGGCTTTCAGACATACCTTCTAGGCGGGTAACTTCTGCACTCAGGCCGTCTTTTTTAATGATTTCCTTTTGCCGATAGAGACCTACCACTAAAGCAACCACCAGCCATTGCAACGGAAGCACCGCAACCCGAGCTGCATGCATTGAAGCGGCCTCGCCGACGAGACGGTCTGGCAATCCGATCAGCAATGTCGCGATCACAACGGTTGCAAAGGCCACCCCTACACCGTGTTGCATGGCTGTAATTAAGATGACGATCCAAAATGGATGCAGGGTCAACTGGTCGTAAAATCCAACACCGAAGAAAAGCATTTCTGCTGCGGCAACCAAAAAAAGAAGTACCACGGCACCGATCAAGCCCCGATGAAAATTCCCGCGACCACTTTCAGAAAATAGCTGTTTTGGTTGCTCTTCTAATGTCAAAGTCAATTATCTAGTCCTGCAGTCAAGCCAATATTCTCGTTACTCGCGCGTGCAACGGTGACTGTGTCCCCCGGGAGCAATGGAGCGTCGTCGCTTACATCAAAAGTCAAGACTTCACTGCCACGCCGACGCGCCACCCGAACAACGTGGCCCGTTGACGCCCCCAGATGTAGTATTTGTGAGTCAACTGATACGATCTCTGCATCAAGGGCACCCAACGCGCCTAGTGTTTCCGCGATAGCGAGCGCGAGGTCACTGTCTGACTCTCCAAGGTGCAACTCAATGGTGCGGTTATGGCTAACAATTGCGTGTCGTGCCTTCGCAACCCGGGACTCGGCCTCCTGCAGGGTCAAGTCGAGATCTGACAACCTACTGCTCAGGTTGTCGAACCGAAGTTCATCGTAACGGCGGATAGATCCACATCGACCCCGGCATGCTTCGGCAAGTTCGAGGTCAAGGGCATCGCGTCGGCTGCGCAAATCATCGAATCGCGCCTGAACCAAAGCCCGTCGCTTCATTGCCATGGCGAGCGTAGCATCGACTTCAGCGCGCGCGGAAGTAGCGCGCGCTGCGCGAAGTGCCTGCTCTGCACGCGCTGCCTGTAGAACAGCCACTTCACTTTCGATCCTTTCCCGCCCGAGGGCACCGCGCAAGTCTTCAAGCTTGCCTGGAGACAAGCTGAGGTCCTTTGCCCCCGCGCGTTGCGCGGACAGACGCGCGCTTTTGAGCAAGAGCTCCGCGCGAAGAGTGCGCAGCTCTTGCCTGCGGGCGTAAAGCGAGCGATAGAGCGCGCTGTCAGCGCTGCTACCGCTTGCACCTGCTTTCACCAGCAGTGCAGTGACTGTCAAATTAGGAGTGTACTCATAACTCCCTGGTGCGATAACCATGCCCTGGATCAAGACCGGCGGTCGGGTATCGAATGAAGCGGTCACTTTCGCTGCAATGCCCATTTCGGTTTCAAGTGCTTTTGCAATGGGCTCTTCAAGACACGCCAAGGGCCGCTCTGCAGCATACATCCTTCCGATGGCAGGTAACGCAATCTCACCATTCCGATCGACGGAAAAGATGCCTGATAAGTCTCGGCGCTCGTAACGCTCCGACCCTGAACCAGAATCCACGAAAACGCGTAGATTGATACGGTCGCCCGGAACGATCCAATCAGCTTTATACGAAGCATAATTGCAGGTGTCGCCCGACAGCATCCGACCCAGCAGGCCGGGAGAACGCACAAAACTATCGACAAACTCTTGACCAGGGCTCGCGCTTGCTAGGGAAATCGTGCTTTCCATCGGAGCGCGAGAGGCCTCTATTCCTGCAGCAATCACCGAAACAGGCGACGTGTGCACAACTCGGTTCGCAAACGTTGGCAACTGATCAATCCCGCCCAAAGCGATCAAGGCCGCGAGACCAATAACGGTCTTGGAAAGCATGTCGCTGAGCATATCTAACCTTCTTTAAGAGCGGAAGCTCAACATTTTTAAGGAATTATTAACATTACCATATTCTTGCCTCATTTCGTCCACAATACTCCATAAGGTGTGGAGCCTACCTCCTCTTGCGCTGCGCATCATTCGGAAGGTGCATCTATGAGTGTGTTTTGGGTTGGAACGGCACTTTCGATCGCTTTAGTGCTAATGCCCCTTAGATCGGTTGCGGCTTGTCTGACGGCTGCCGCCGTACCAAACCGTGTAATCGCGCTATTTGATAGCCGGGAGGAGCCCACGCCTGAAACAAGTCGCATTGCCCAGCATCTCGCGGGGCCGCTAGCAAAGAACGGCCTCTTCCCCACATATGTGGACGTCTCGCGCCCAATTCCCGCCTCAATTGCAACAAATGATATTTCAGGTGTTGTTAGTTGGTTTGGCACCGCTGTGCAAAACGACGACGGTCTTGCAGCTTGGCTTGATGCGCAAGACGCAGACTGCGGACGCCCCCTTCCTCTTGTCGTGATTGGCGATCCTGGTGGTCCCGCGTTGTGGGCCCGGCTCGGCGCGAATGGAGCGACAGCGTGGACGCTTCATAATGGGGTACGCGAAGGGATGAAAGTGATGCCGCAGTGGCGCGGCATCCGAGCACCTCTCGAAATCCCACCAGGTCGGCTTCTGGCACCTCGGCTTCCACTTGATGCCGAGCCTCTTATCACGATCCCGGGGCTCGACGAGGTGGAGCGCGCTTTGGGTTTTCGACGGGGTGCGCAGACTTGGCTCTCTGAACTGACGATGCTGGCAAAAGACAGCCGTGGTGTCGCGCTTGTCACGGTGGATCCAGACCAAATCGTCGCCGCATTCACTGGCGATGGCCCCCGTGCAGTACCTGACCTTGCGATGTTCCAGGGGCTACGGATCGCGCTTGCGATCTTGCTGACGGATGGTTGGCGTCTGCGCGCCCCTGCCTCGGGGAGGTCGTCCTTGGGTCAGCCCGCATATGCGCTGGCCAAAGCAATTTTTGGCGAAACGTCGGCACCGGTTTCTTTCGGTTGGCCGGATGCGACGACCGACAAAATTGGCAGCGACGCTGATGCGACCGATGCAGGCCATGCCCTGGCTACTCTGCCGCATGTCAGTGCCTTGCCCGCTTACAACATCGCGGGGGGCATTTCGCTAGGTTCTCCACCGCTGCTGCGCCTGTCGCACCCCAGTTTCGGCGGGCCCAAAGCCACGCCCCGCGCGGGTTCGTCTGCTATTTCGGAACTCGTAGGGCCGCCTGGCTTTGCCGACCCCACTGGACTGCATGCTAGGGCCGCTGCCGTGGCGCGCAGTGACACTCCTTGGCCCTCGTCTCCGGATGTCTTGGTGATCAGAGCCCGTGACCTGCTGGACATGTCCGGCCAATTGGCAGCAATGCGGGCGCTTGAGTTGCACGCATCGGACGCTCGAGCGGCAATGAAAATTGAACGTTACGCAGGCTGGCTCGAGGGAGCGCTTTCTGCACAAATCGTACCGGAAGGACCCTATGCCTGGCGAGTCCAAAATAGGGGCGCGTTGAACACGCTGCGCATTGACCGGGCAGAGGGTTGGGTGATCGATATGTCCCGGAGCACAGGTATTCTGGGCACTTCTCGATATGGTCCGACGCTCTTCGTGGCACTGGACCCTGCATCAAGTGCCCCTTTTTTGGCACTCAGGTCAACAACTGCTGCGGTAACGGCAGATCCGGCCTTTGTCGAGGTTGTCGAGGCGGGGCCTGAGTTGTCGAATGTCAACCGCGAAGGCTGCCAGACAGTCTTTACCGCGGAGGGCCGAGGCCAAATTAAATTCCGCTCCAGTGCCAAACCTGCCGTGAAACTTGGCCGGCTTTCCCTGGAGGTTGTGCCAACGGAAAGCGACCTATGGCACGTTTCTCTGCCGACCAGGGCGGCTTCTGAAACCCTTTCTATCGCTGTCGGTTGTCCCTAATGAAGGAACGCGAGGCGCTTTTCACGTTGATTGCCCTGGCCTTCGCCTCGGCTGGCGTGGCGGTTTTGCTTGTCCCCAGAGGTGAGCTGAATAGAGAGGGCCAGCTCGCGGCCGTACCCAGATCCGAGGCGCTCATGCAGCTCGACGCGGCTCAGGAACCACTCACGCCTCAATTGGCCTTTCGGCAGGCCGAGTTGACGGCTGCCTCGGGTGACGCACAAAAAGCGGACGCACTATTGGCTGCGTTGGCCGACCGCACCACGGAAATTGAGGCGATCGCCTCTGCACGTGCCGATTTGGCTTTGCGGGGCGGAGATCTTGCACTCGCGGCAGAGCACCTTGCACGGGCACAGTCCGCCGCACCAGATCGCGTGCGTCGCCAAAGACTAGGGCTGATCTATCGCCGGCTCGGCGATACCGAAGCCGAACGGGCGCTACTGTCTCTAGAGAGCATGGATGCTCTTTCGGGATGGGAGCGGGTTCGCCTTGTAGACCTAACTGCAACCGAAGGCGCAACAGCGCAGGCTTTGGCCCTGGCAGACTTTGCCGTAACATTAGGTGGCGAGCAAGTTCCGCTTTTGGCGGACAGGTTCATCGCACTTGCACTAATCTCCGAGGACTTCGATGCGTTTTCGCAGGTAGCCGCCAGATGGCTGGCTGGACCAGATGCCCCCGCATTGGCTGTGACAGTCGCTCAGGGCATCGCTACGCAACCGCGCCAAGCAAGCATGCTTGCACATTCGGTTGTGACGCTTGCGCCCGCCTCCCGTGCCCGCATGGTGGAGGAACTGACCAGAGCGCGGCTCTATAGGGTCGCGCGGGAGTTGATGCAGCCCTGGATGGACGACGCTGTGCCACACCTCGGCGGTTGGAGTGCCCTTATCCTTTATGCCGACTTTAGTGGCGATGTTAGTCTGCTTGACAAGGCACTCCGGCGGCTGCGGCCCAAAGATATAGTGCCGCAAGGGGCTTTTCTGCCGCTTATAAGATACGGCGGCGGGCAGGCACTGTTGCCCTATCAGGCAAGGATGACGCCGGATTTCCTGGCTAATGCGCCACTTGTCGAAGCATCCTGGGCTATATGGTGGCAACGACACCATGAGGCCTTCGCCGCCTTGCAACGCGCAGCCCGCTCTGAGACTGATCCTGTTTTGTGGCGCGCCGTGGCAGACGGGTTGCAAGGCACTGGCTATCTGGAGCGGCTCAAGGTGCTATCACAAACCGACGACAATCTGGCAGACATGTTCAAAACATAGCGGACCAGTATCACCGTTCCAACGCAACCGCTGGCGAAAGAGACGAAAAGCTGCCATCTGGGACCACATAGGGCACATAGCCCTTGGCGCGTGCCTCTCGCATTAAGGCATCCGCTTTGGCGTCTGAAGCAAAATCCAGCGAGAGAACCGGCAAGCCCTTGGCCAGATAATCTTCCCTCAAAGCTGCGTGCAGATTAGGTACTGCCTCGGGTCTTAACCCGTCTTCAATCATAATGGCATCGATTACCTTGCGGTAGCTGTCGAAAGCGGCCTGACCCTCCGGGCCAGCGTCGCGGCCCACAAACACTGCATTGTTCACAACGACCAGCGCATCACAGCGCACAGCGCGGGCAGCCAACGCTACTTCCTGCACCAGCTCCATCATTATCGCCGCCGCCTCCGGAACATTACGCGGTTTGCCGCCCCTGATATCCTTGAGCATGCCTGCGACAAAATAATTCAGCGCATCATCCAGAAAAATCCCATCAGCCCCGGTCGCCATCAACCGGGCAGCCCGTTCGCGTAAAAGCCTGCGCCACTCGGGCCGCCAGAAGGCGGCGAGCTGATCGCCCGTCTCAGTGACTGGCCCCAGCCAGGGGGGCTGGGTTTCATCGTTCGGCCAGTAGTCTCGCCAAGGTTCAAGTTTGGTGAGGTTTAGATAAACCAGCACCGGCCTGCCGCCGCCGCGCCCAATGGCGCTCATTTCATCTCGCGTAAACAAAATCTCTCGCCCATCGGATGTATCTAGTGCACCGACTTTGGACGCTTCGATGATCAACACGCCGTGGGGGGCCTGCGCCAAGCCATCTGCGGTATAGCTTTCGCCCCAGTATTGTACCCCGTAGCCTCCTTCGAGCGAAGTCAGAATACGCGCTGACCGCTCCACAAGTTCGATATCACAGGTTGTGGCCGCAAGCGGGGCTGCTGCGAACATCGTTGATACCAACGCGCGCGCCAGAGTTTTCAATTCAACGCGCCCCGGTCATTCAGTGCATGAAAAACACCGGCATCCACGGACATGGGTTTCAACATCTCTTTCTGGGCCGATAGCAGTTTGCGTAGACCCCGTTTTCGATGCTCAGGCACGCCTTGCTGAAAGCGCCAAAGATCGCGGCACATCTGAACAAGTCCAAAGTCAGGTGACCAGTTGAAGAGCGCACGTGCGAGTGACGCGTCCGCCAAAGACGCCGCTGCATCGCCGGAGCGACGTTCAACGATGTGATAGGGAACCTCAATTCCGCAGGCTATCGAGAACGCTTCGATCACCTGCAGCACGGTGTAGCCTTTGCCGGTACCAAGGTTAACACGGCGATGAAGGACTGGATCAGCCAAGGATGACATCAGGTGCTCGACCGCCGCCACATGGCCTCGGGCCAAGTCCACCACGTGGATATAGTCCCTACTGCCTGTTCCGTCTATCGTTTCGTAATCACCGCCATATACCTGGACCCTGTCGCGGAGGCCTGCCGCGGCCTGTGCGATATATGGAAAGAGATTGTTCGGCGCGCCCGTCGGATTTTCCCCTATCAAACCTGAGGAATGCGCGCCAACTGGGTTGAAGTAACGAAGCGAGATAGCCCGGAAGCCTTCTGTGGCAGTGGCCATATCGTCAATCATCTCTTCAGCCATCAACTTGGTCCGGCCATAAGGGGAGGTGATCGAGGTGGGTGCCGTTTCCGGGATCGGCAAAATCTTCGCAGCCCCATAAACAGTTGCAGATGACGAAAAGACCAGCCGTCTGCAACCAGTATCCCGCATGGCCGAAAGAACGGAGAGGACCCCCATCAGGTTGTCGTGGTAGTAGAGCAACGGATTCGACACAGACTCGCCAACTGCCTTCTTGCCGGCAAAATGAAGCACCGCGTCAATATTGTGCTGCTTCATGACATCAGCCACCAACCGGGCGTCCCGCACATCTCCTTCAATCAGCCGCACTTCGCCAACGCCTGCAATCAGCGGAATGCGAGCGACTAAATCGCGGTCCGAGTTCTCGAAATTGTCCAAGATCAAAACGGAATGACCTGCCTTCAAGAGCTCAATGGTGGTGTGCGACCCGATGTATCCAGCACCTCCCGTGGCGAGAATGCGTCTTGTCATCGTCTGCTCCTTAAGCATTCACTTGCCAATCACAAAAAGAAAGACGCATCGCTGAATTCAAAACTATCCGGGTTCAACTGGCTGCGGGAAATGCCCACAAGGTCGACCAGAAACGTATCTCCGACGGTCAGTTGGGTGCCCCTGTCATGGTCCACGAAATCGTTCAGAAGTGCATCTATGTCTGCCCATGGGCTCTGGTCAGAGCTGGCGGCCCAATCGAGAATAATTCTCTCTGCCTGAGCATCGAAATCCATCACAACGGAGCCGGCCGAATTTAGGCCAACAACGAAAGTATCATTGCCTGCACCACCGAAAAGAACATCGGCACCACCCTCACCGATTAGTATGTCGCCGTTCGCTCCCCCAATTAGCACTTCGCTCGCTGCCGTACCGACAGTAGGGCCGGTTACATAGTTTACCTCAAGTGTGTTAAGCCCGCTTGCCAGTTCCAGTTCAATCCCGGCGTCGGTCAGACCGATTAAGCTGGCGGCACCTCTTATAATGACACTGTCGTTGCCGATATCCGCCCCAAAGTTGATGGACACATCACCGCCGCCCTCGATCTGGGCTGTGAGGTCTCTCCCGTCGCCGGTCAACGATACAAGCTCCGCACGGTCGGGCAGCGCCGACAGCCGTGTGACATCTTCTGCCTCAGCACCAACCGTAATCTCGAACTGACCGCCTCCGCGTGCCAAAAAGACTTTAGTACCGTCCCAAGCATACCAGTCGGTAACCGATGAGATCTGTTCGCCTACGTCCAGCGCAAAATGCCCCGCCGCGTCGCCTGAGACCACATCTGCAGTAACTACATCGCCTGATCGGCTTAGCGTCAGCTCGCTCGCCTCAAAGGTCGCTATGCGTTCGGCCAGATCCTCACCTGTAACAAATTCTGTCCCTGAGGCATGAGCAAGGGCCAAAAATTTGTCAAACATCTCAAATGTGTAACGCGATTTCTCATTGTCGAACATCCATTCAGTAGGGCCATAATCGTGCCACGGGAAGGCGATGATGGGTGTGTCGGCGAAGGTCGTGATATCCGCGAACTCCGCCGCCCAGATCGCGAGCGCCTCTTCCGGGGTGAAGGACTGAAATTGGATCAGCGAAAAGTCGAAGGACATATTTGGAGCTAAATAGACCGCATCAGTCTGATCCGGTGTCAAATAACCAAAGGCCCCCGGGTATCCCGCCCCTTCACCTGAGTATCCGCCCGACATGTAGTCAAAGAACCGAATGATTTCGAGCGAGGTATCGAGAGTTTCCGGCGCGCCGGGCACTGCCGCGCCCGTAACAGTGATCCCCAGCCGCTCTTCGATTTCCAGCGCTGAAATCTCAAACTGAAAGCGATAAGACGCCGCAAGAAGCTGTTGGTCCGCCTTCCGCAGATCCCAGGGGTCCACTGAATTCGGATTGCGCGGGTCGATCAACTCCAGCAAGGCCAACAATTCCGGCGTGTCAGCTTGCAGCAAGTTGGTGTCATCGGGATGGGTATAACTATGGGTCCCAATCTCGTTCCCCATCGCCAGTAACTCAAGGTAATAAGGGGTCGAGATCTCCCAGTCTGTTTGCTGATCCGGTGGGTTTGCGCCGATGTTGATGTAGTAGGAACCGACAAAATCGTAGCGCTCATACCAATCGGCGAGGATAGCGTTCATAGTGTCATAGATAGAGGGGTTAGTCAGAGCGACGTCAAAATATTCCTGGCTCAAATCCATATCGTTTCGGGAATAGAACATCGACGTGCTACGCGACATTTGTAATGCGATATCGCTGATGGCGGCGTCATCTTTAGCTACCCAATCGATCGCTTCATGCAAGATGTTCGAGTTCCCGATCACTGCATCCGTCGCAAAGTGAACGTTTCGGTTGCCGCCCACTTGCGTGGCGATGACCGCCTCTTCTGACATGACCTGGCCGCTGTCGCTGATCACCTGTTCGAAGAGTACGTCGCCTGTCCCGGTTACATCACGGAAATGCAAATAGCTCGTCAAAGTCTCGTAGCGATCAACAGCGGCACCCGCTGAATATTCATCGAGGATTGGATTGCTGCCTCCATTAGCGACGATATCGATGCCCTCGGTGGTGCCGAACCCATCCAGTGTAACACCCAACAGCGATTGCATCTGTGCATAGGAATTGCCCGGCAAAGGGACACCGGCTTCATCATTGGTCATGAAATTGCCAGCCGCAACGATGCCGGTGCCCGCCTGGCCGGCAAGCTCAAGCGCAGATAAGATAGCATCCAATTGGCCAGCAGGCACATGCGAGAAGGCTGGAAAGACCAGAACGTCATATTGCGCCAAAAGCGCGGCATCCGTCAGATTGGCCTCGCCCAACAAATCGAAAGGCATGCCCGCCTGCATCGCCTGGTTTTGTGCGGACATTACAAGCTGGCCATAATTGGTCAGATCAAAGTAGTTGGCGGCAGTCGTTTCGGAGTAGACGATACCCACACGCAGATCCGGGGCACTTGGTGGCGCGGCGGGAGCCCCTGCGATCAGGACATCATTGACGTAGTCGCCGGGAAGGAACACGTTGTTATTGATGTCTGCAAGGACACGCACCTCTGTTCCAAACTCTGCAAGACTGCGTGCAACTGCAATCTCGGCAACGCCACCATCATCGGAGTAACGTATTTCGAGGTCTGAAACGAACGTTTGCCCTGCTTCGCCAGTATATAGTCCAGCAGATCCATCGGCAGCGATCTCGATGTTATACTCGGCACCGCCCGTAAAGCCCCAGATCTGGTAGCCCGTTGACTGGTCCAGATCCGTGTCCAGCCAGATCGTCGTGGCTGTCCCTATGGGTACATCGGCGACTAGGCCGATCACAAGACCTTCGGCGATGACGTCCCCATAAAGCTGAGCCGCGCCACCTGGCGTAGTGTGAAGCAAGGTATCGCTGGCGTATTCCGTTAGCGCGCCATCAATGCTGTAACCGCCAAATTCGACGGGGTCAGGTGCGTCAGGAAGTTCACTTACAATAAGGTCAGTGTTCGCATAATCACCGGGCAGGAAAATGCTGTTGTTGATATCCGCCAAGACCCGCACGCTGTCCACGATGCCTGCCAGCGCCAAAGGCACGGCCACCTCGGCAATGGTACCATCCGCCGCATAACGTGCATCAA
>NZ_JAABNT010000003.1 GCF_010667575.1 Sulfitobacter sediminilitoris | reverse complement strand
TTGCAGCGATTTTTCGCACCCCCCTGGCCACAAGATCGGGATTTCCGGCACTGGAACATGTCACGAAGGCCCGCAAACCGTATCCGGTCTGAACAAGAAACTTCCGGGTGGCATCCGGGGGCGCAGGTTCCTCAACCGAAAAAGCCAGCGCTCGCACATCTGCACCTGAATCAATCAGCTCTGACTGCTCTTTCAATTGAGACAGAAGATGAAATTGATTGTGCTGAGTGCCCATATCGAGGCCAAAACTTTTCAACGATCAGATCCTAGCATGGCGCCGTTCTCCAAACACGTTATCAGGTGAAACCCGAACCTGCCATAGACTGAACCCGAATGATCCACGGCGAGGAAACATCACCGCTCGTTTCTGCTGAAATGTGCTTTCTGCTTATCCACGCTTTTCAAAATCCGTCTAACGAGCTGACAGACCTAACACACAAAGCTAACATTGCAGAGATCAGGAGAGGTGCATGGAACGAAGGCTTACCACGGTAATGGCGGCTGATATTGTCGGCTACTCAGCCCTCATGGATCATGATCGAATTGGGACAATCGCCGCGCTCAAGGTGTTCCGCGAAGAAACTCTTCTCCCGATACTGGCAGAGCACAATGGTTCATTGATTAAAAGCATGGGGGACGGTTGGATTGCCGAGTTTCCCTCAACATCTGAAGCGGCGGAATGCGCAATCGCAGTTCAGTCCTCTCAGAAACCCGGTCAAATTAAGCTACGCATTGGGGTTCACACAGGGGAAGTCGTTACCGATGGCGATGACATATTTGGCGATGGCATCAATGTTGCCTCGCGTCTCGAGGCCCTCGCCCAACCAGATCAGGTGCTCATCTCGGATACATCGCATAACAGTCTTGATCGAGGTGATGCAGCATCTTTCGACGGCGGGGAGCAAACAGAACTAAAAAACATCACGCGCCGCATCGGAGTTTGGCGCTGGCCAAAAGGAACGACAGCCGGTTTTGCCGAAAACAAGGATGTCAGGCCGGGAATTGCGGTGCTTCCATTCGACAACATGTCCGGTGATCCGGATCAGGAATTCTTTGCGGATGGCATCACCGAAGATATTATTACAGAGTTGTCGCGGTTCCGATGGCTCATGGTCGTCGCGCGGAATTCGTCCTTTACCTTCAAGGGAAAAAGTACTGACATCCGCGAAGTTGGCCGCGCCCTTGGAGTCCGGTATGTTCTCGAAGGCTCTGTACGGCGCGCTGGCCAGCGCGTTCGCATCACTGGACAGCTCATTGATGCTGAAAATGGCAGCCATTTGTGGGCGGACCGTTTCGACGGTGTGTTAGACGATATTTTCGATCTTCAAGACCAGGTCACGCTGGACGTGGTGACGGCCATTGAACCGTCTTTGCGGCACGCTGAAACGATCCGCGCGCGCGCCAAACCCACGGAGGATTTGCAAGCTTACGAACTTTACCTAAGGGCGGTCTCGCATTTTCACCTGCTGACCGACGAAGACAACAAAGAGGCGATACGGTTAACAAAGCTGGCTTTGGATCGAGATCCGGAATATGCCGCCGCGGCAGGTTTGCTAGCATGGCTTCACATCCAACGTCTCGTGCAAGGCCTGGAACCTGTCGATGAAGGCCCAGGATCAGCCGTAGCGGCGGCAGAGCGGGTTCTTCGGAATGATCGCGCGGATGGCATCGCAAAGGCATATGCCGCGCACTCTATCTCTATGTTGGCACGAGACTTGTCCCGCGCAAGGGCAGCCTTCAAGGAAGCTTTGTCGGAAAATCCCAACGCAGCGACGGTTCACATGCTGGCATCTATCAATCTCTTTCTTCTGGATCGTCCAGAGAAAGCGTTGGAGCATGCGACCCGGTCGGTAGAACTCAGTCCGCGTGATCCTTTGCGCCACGCCGCTTTCCTGGCGCAGGGCAGCGCTTTGTTTCACCTGGGGCGCTATCAAGAGGCCGTGCAGGCCTTTCGCCAAGCATTGTCAGTGCGTTCAGCCTTCCTGATCAGCCACCTGATGCTTATTGCTTCGCTCGCCGAACTTGGCGACATAGATGCAGCAAAAGTAGCAGTCGCTGATTTGAGAGCAACCGCTCCGGACGAGACTTCTATTGCCGAGACCACCCGGTTGCCCATTTTCTCAATTCCAACCTGTGCTGACCGCTGGCGCGACGGGTGGTCAAAAGTTGGGTTGGCAGTGTGAGCGCAAAAAGTGCCAGGCCGCTTGAAATCTCGTGCCCATCCAACTGTCGGTCTGTGCAAAGGCTTGGTTCGAAGGATCAGTCGCCAACCAAAATCCTGCCGGGTTCCCCCGCCTCATGAACCCGGAACACCAAGATGGTTGCTCCTTCTTTTCCTGATCGGGCTGTATGAACTTTTTTCAGCGGTACGACGCCCACGTCGCCCGCAAAGGCTTCGTGCTCACCTTCTTCCTCTAAGATGAGGGTCACACTTCCTTGCAATATGTAGGCAAATTCTTCTCCGGGATGCCAATGCATGGGCAAGGTTACATCGGCCGGTAGGGCGACATGGCTTACGATCACCTCGAGACCCTCGGCGCTTTCCAACGCAGTCGATAGCAAGTCCCGTATGTTCGGTTTTTGGAGCGTCGCCGGGTCCTGCACATCGTGCGACAACGCTGTTGCGACGCTGCCTGCGACAAATACACAAGCCACTACAAATGGTTTCCACATCAGCTATCCTCCCTCGTTTAGAGGATTATGACATTTGTACTTTCTCTCAATCAACGCTGGAGTAGATTGAGTTTAAAATGGTGCGCAATAATCGCCAGTTGCCCCCTCCATGCCAAGAGCTGGAAAGTCCGCAAAACTGGCGGTCAACTCAAGCTGGCGGATGACCGCTGCGCGCCCTAGTTGCGCATTCGCGCAACCGGGCTTTCGATGATACAAAGCCCGAAGGTTCCGCAGATGGAGGCAAAAATGATAACCTCGGATCGTGAAGTCATTACTCCCATCGATGTTGCGCTGGAGGACCATTGGTTTCCCCGTGTCGTGGGTCAGGTGAATGACCAACTCATTAAGGTGGCCATTTTGGAGGGCGAGAATGTTTGGCACAAGCACGACGATGAAGACGAGATGTTTCTGATTGTCTCCGGCAGTTTGAGAATGGAGTACGAAGATCGCACGGTTGGCCTGAAAGCAGGCGATATTCATGTTGTCCCGCGCGGGGTCATGCATAATCCAGTCGCTGATGAGGAATGTCGCATCGTCTTGATCGAACCTGCATCAACGAAACACACCGGCGATGTCATCTCGGAAAGAACCAGAAGCCTTGAAGAGCAAATGAGATAGATCTTGGATGCTGGCGAGGTCCGTTTTGTCCGCATGGCCGTCGTTCGCAGCCTTTCAAAGCGTGATGCACCGCCGCGAGACTGCTCTGGGCCCATACCTACCGGAGCTACGCTCGCGACCAAAGGTCGCTCACATATTGGCTGTCGACTGCGCCGTGTCTAACTTCCCTCTATGACGAACAATCAGGTCTCTGACGATATACCCATTCGCTACCGTGTCTCGGGCATGGACTGCGCCAAGGATGCTGCGCGGATCGAACGTGCAGCCCAGACCACAGGAATTGCGCCAGACGCGGTGAAGGTGTCGGCAGCTACGCATATCATGACCCTCAAAGTACCTGAGGCACGGCTTCGGGCGATTGAAAAAGCAGTCGCGACAACGGGCTACGGATTTGATCGCATCAAGGGCGACTCGGACACTCAGCCTGGTGCAGCGCACCAAGACCCGGCCTACCGTCTGGCTCTCTGGATCGTCGTCCTTCTCAATGTTAGCTACGGCCTGTTAGAGATGGTCGGTGGTTTTCTTGCAGGGTCTCAGGCCGTCAAGGCGGACGCACTCGACTTTATTGGCGACGGCCTCATCACGTTTCTTGGACTTCTCGCAATCGGTTGGAGCCTTGCGTGGCGGGCACGCTCTGCATTGATCCAAGGCTTCTTCCTCAGCTTGCTTGGTCTTTGTGTGCTTGCAACAACGGTCTGGAGAGTATTCACCCAGACTATGCCAGACGCGAGCCTGATGGGGGTGTTCGGGATCGTCGCTCTTATCGTGAATGTTCTCGCCGTACTGCCACTCATGAAGTTCCGTAAAGGGGATGCCAATATGCGGGCTGTTTGGCTGTTCTCCCGCAACGACGCTATCGGCAATGCCGCCGTCGTTGTGGCGGCTGGTCTTGTCGCGTGGCTCGGCAGTGGTTGGCCGGATTTGCTCGTTGCCTTCGGGATTGCCGGACTATTCCTACACTCCTCTTGGTCGATCATCCGCGATGCGAAGGCTGATCTGACAATTGCTAACTAAAGCGCGCTCCAAAGTGGACGTTCAGTTTGTGTTGGCCAAAGCCAGCTTTGTCGCGCAAGCGGTCGCCCTCCCTCTCAGTGATGCCTGTAACTCGGTGAGTTCAACATATCGAGTGAGCACAGTCCGGGTGCAGCTGCAATCACGTCTGGGATGCGATTTACGAGCGTCGAACAGGTCGTGAAGCGGTAGTTCGCGTCTTCGCAATTGAGTTGAAGATTTGGTTCTCCGCGCACCTTCCAGAGAGTGTCCGATCTTCTGTGTATGAGTAATTTGGCCGATGCTTCACCAACGAAGGAGCATGACGACAATGACGATTTCCAAGGAACTTTTAGACGAGCTGCTTAACGGCGTTAAGAACGCGGATGATTTGCTGGGCGATCAGGGCTTGATGAAGGAGCTCAAGGTTCGCCTGATGGAGCGGATGTTGGGCGCGGAACTGACCGAACATCTCGGCTATGAGTTGGACACCCAATGGCTCTCGACATGCAAAGGACTGTGGCTGAAATGGCAGACGAATTCCCGGACGGGCTTGAGGTAAGGATTGGCCTTCATGCAGGGCCCGCAGTCGCAGGCGTCATAGGCAACAAAAAACTATTCTACGATGTTTGGGGTGAGACGGTTAACACAGCCAGCCGGATGGAGAGCCATGGGGAGCCGGGACGTAAACAGGTGACAGGGCCCGCCCATGAGGAATTGGCAGAAGACTACCTCTTCGAGCCTCGGGGCACGGTGGAGGTGAAAGGCATGGGGGAAGTCGAGACTTGGTGGCTTGTGGGGAAGAGGACCTCTGCATAACCTCATAAGTACCCATACCCTTTGGATACATTAGGAAGGCTCTAATGGACGCTAGCCATTTCTGAAAGCCGTATGAACCTCTCTCGGTTCGGGCAAAAGAATGGTGGTGGTGTGCCCTGAGCTGCGTCTGCCAGCCACAGTCTACAGGCCCTGGTAGCAGAACATTCATGGCAAGTGATGATGCCCTTCCGAATGTCCTCCTGTACGTCTTTCGAGTGACGGCCATAGGGTAACTCTGCACCTGTCACACTTCGCATACTGCGCCAAAGTGCCATCCGTTCGTCGAACCCTCTAATCCAATCTTCGGACATACTCATTCCCGTCACATACTGCCTTGCTGCCTCGAGGCCTTGAAATAGCGAAGTATGCCATTGCTTCCTTGATCTAGCACAATCTCAGCAACTCCGGTTTGGCTCCACATCGGGCTTTAGGAGTGACTTACTGCGCTGCCTTCGCAGAGTGAATACGGTATGAGCGTGCTTCTGCATCACAACCGTCACAACCCCTCATCCCCCCACACCCGTTCCACCCGTTCTAAGCCTCCCGGGTAGGGTCTCCCTTCCTTCCTGGTACCTTCTACTGCTTCCATTACCTATACCTAATTCCTGGGTATGACCTTCCCGTCCTTACCCCTAAGAGAGACCCTCTCAGCCACTCCCGTAGGACCCGTATGGCTTCTGTCACTGCGACAGCCTGATATCGGACACGGGTCCGACATCCCTGAGTGAAACTGTTAGATGACGGCTGTGAGCGAGATATAGCTAAAAGTTGGTGATGGCCCCTGAGGGGCGGCATATCATGGCGTTGTTCACGCGCCTCTTGAATATAGGCTTCAACGGTCCTCACTCCGACGCCAAATTCTTTAGCGGTATCTTGCTTTGCCGCAAGCGTTCGGCGGGGTCCGTATTCATTTACCAGTCGCTCATAATGCGCAACAATTCTGACAGCCTCGGAGTGGCCGGGGCCTCTTCGCGTCGGCCTACCTTTGGGCATTCGCATTTGACCTGTGACGAGTTCCGCAAGCAAATCTCGCTCGTTTTCCCCAATTTCACCGCCACTTCTCAGCCAGTCTGCAAGTTCTTTCCCCTCAATCTCAGGGTTCTTACCCTTTGCCGCGACAAATGCCCTTCCAGCCTTGTAGACAATGTCTGTAATACTCATCTTGCGGCCTCCATCTTCAACACCTTCGCACCGCCTTCGCCGCGCAAAAACCGCCCCCATGCTGCCATCATCGCCCGTCGTTTTTCAATCATGTCCGAACGGTCGTAAGCCTGCCTAACCTTGCTCCCCACCTTGTGCGCCAAGGCTATTTCGGCCATGTCACCATCAAATTCCGTGCGTTCTGTAACCCACACGCGAAAGCAGCTTCGCAGACCATGTGGCACAGCTTGCACCTTGGTTCTGGCGTCCAGATAGCCCGCGTTGCCGCGCTCAATATCAGCCTCATGCATTGATCGCATCACCTTCCCCAAGGTCGCATCAGACAAGACGCCGCCACGCGGGGAAGTGAACAGCAGATCACCCATGCGGGGTAAATTCGTTAGTAACTCAATCATCGTGTCAGTGAGTGGGACGCGGTGCGGTTTGCCCGTTGGTGAAATTTTACTTGCTGCGCGTCCCGGCTGGATTGTCCAGAGCCGCGCATCTAAGTCGATTTCATCCCATGTAGCGAAACGAACGGCCCCTGAACGTGAAGCAGTCAAAGCTTGAAAGGCCAAAGCCGTTGCCCCAATTCCTTCGCGCGATTGCAAGTCAATCCACCATCGCTCAACATCATCAAGTTGCAACGCAGGAAAATTCTCTTTTGGCGCAATCTTATTCGGTGCAGAAAGCTCCAGCTCAAGATTTCCGCGCCATGCAGCCGGATTGTCGCCAACTCGATGCCCCGCGGCTTTGGCATAATCCAGCGTTTTTTCCACTCGCTGGCGTACTTTGGTGGCCGTTTCAGTTTTGTTATTCCAAATAGGATGCAGAACACGAAGAATATCTTCGCGCGTAATGTCGTGTACCATCATTTCCCCTAGTTCGGGAAAAGCATACTTTTCAACGGTCGCACGCCACTGCGCACGGTATCGGTCAGTTCTGAGTTCTGGCAGCTTCTTCGCAGCGTATTTTTCAAAAGCCTTGATAAAAGTCAGCCCTTGCCGTTGTGACGTCAATAGAGCCGATCTAGCGGCCTTGCGCGCCTCTACTGGGTCAACCCCCATGCGGATCGCTTCCTTCGTTTCTCCGGCCTTCTCACGTGCCTTTGCAAGGCTCACCTCCGGAAATGCGCCTAGCCCAATCTCACGCCGCTTATCGCCTACCCTCACCCGTAACAGCCAAGATCGCGCCCCGCTGTCAGTAACCTGTAGCAACAGGCCAGCTACTCCACCTACATTGTGAACGCCCCTGCCTAACCGTCTAACCTCAATTGCTGAAAGCTCCTTAGCTCGCTTAGGCATGCAAACCCCACATACAACCCGCCCAAAATATCGTTAACTATTGTTACTGCTAGTTGCACCATGAAACAATCGTTCTTGCAAAATCACATATTTATTAGGTAAATTGATCTGAGACGGGGTTGGATGATACTAGGGAATGGAGTTCGTTACCCGCTCCAACATCCGACGATTTTACGGTGCGATCTGTGCTGTAGAATGGAAAAAAGCCCTATGGGACAGACTGGTCATGTCCGTTTTCGACCATGACCGGCAAGGAGGCCGTTATGGTAGTCTTTCGCGGGCTTGCGAAATACCGTGTCCCATTTATCCTCACCTTTCCGGCCTATGGAGTTTGTTGTCATGCGACGCCTTCTTGTCCTGCTATTTTTTCTTGTCGCGCCGATAAGGGCGCTTGCCGGTGACATGGTGATCGAGAACTTTGAGCTTCAGCCAGAAACCAGGTGGCGTTTTTTCACCGATAGCGTGATGGGGGGCGTTTCCTCTGGTCAAGTCGCCTTCGTTCAAGAGAACGATCAGGCTCATGCGCGCATGACAGGTAGTGTCAGTACAAAAAATAATGGCGGCTTCATCCAGATGCGGATGGAGCTTCCCGATGGAACTGCTGAGAACGTGACCGGCGTCCGTTTGATCGTTCGAGGTAATGACCAACGATATTTCGTGCATCTTCGCACCAGTGGAACAATGCTGCCGTGGCAGTACTATCAGGCCAGTTTTGAGGTCACCGGAGACTGGGCAGAGGTGCGAGTGCCGTTAGACAGATTTAAGCGGTCTGGCGGCTTGTTAAGAGCCGTCCCCATTGCCGACAGACTCAGGTCCATTGCTGTCGTTGCCTATGGTCGGGACCATGAGGCAGCAATTGATGTGCGCGAGATAGGGTTCTACTAGCCATCCGTATTACTACGGAGACGTTTTCAGGCGATTTTAAAACTTCGTTATTCAGTAGCAGGCAGTTCAGCCAACACCCGTTACCCCGGTTCGGCCACTATGACGCCCGAGACTTGCTCATCAGTCAGTGTCGCCAGACCATTGAAGGTGAGAACGTCGAACTCGCCGTTCTGAAAGATGCTTGCACCCGTTTCAAAGGTCAGCTTCTCGAGATTGCTGACTGTATCGGTGCCTTCTCCGTTTGTGGCCCGATCTTCCACGACGGCGCTGCCATCGCTCAAGAACTGAACTGTGAAACGGCTCACCGCCGCCTCAGAATGCGCGAGATCCTCGTCGCCCTCACCACCATTGATTGTGTCATTGCCAGCTCCGCCAATGATGACGTCCTTTTCCGAGCCCCCATTCAGGCTGTCGTTTCCTCCCATCCCGAAGAGAACTTCCATGGCAATGCCACCATCGAAAGTGTCACCTTCATCGGACAGGAAAAACCAATCGCCGTGCTCAGAGCCTGAAATAGCGCTTCCTTGAGCGACAACGAAACTTGGGTCAGAATTTGGGGAACCGATTATCAAGTCGTCAAACGCGCCGTTGAAGCCGCTAACCGAATTCTCAAGGAAGCTCAGGGTTTCCGACCAGACAGAGCTGTCCAATGGAGTGTCCGGCGCGTTCTCGTCGGTCTCTTGTGCCCCTATCCGTTGTAGGGTCTCGAAGACAGTCGGTGCGCGCGATGAAGCTATGAAGGGCGGCGTCGAAATCCGCCTCTGTCGCCCCGGTTGCTTCGTTTATGCGAAATACCGGGGAGTTATGGACGCCATCAGAACCGTTCCAAAGCAAAGAACCAAGCTGGGTTTCATAGTTGGACAGACTGGTCTCTATCGACGCAATGATCTCTGTTGCCGTTGGTGCGCCGCCCGTGTCACCGCCGCCTTTGAAACTTTCCGGCAACGTACCAACAGCCAGTTCTCCACCGTCCTGAGCGTGATACCTGCAAGCCCAACCAAATCGACCTCTGCTTTCACTCGACGCAAAAGCGGCAAAGTCACGCTCCGGGCTGAAGGCGTTGAAACCATCTCGCTATTTCGACGTCACAATAGTGCGCGAGTTGTTTGGCCTTTCCAAACAACTTGATCTCTTGTGCTCAAGCCGAAACGCAATTGAACATGCGACACTCACAGATATGCGAAACAACTGATCCCGTTCAGTATCTGCAAGCCCCGCTTCAGCCAATCAGGACCTCGCCGAATTCGTCCCGCAGGTTCCGCTTCAGCACTTTGCCGGTCGCGTTACGGGGCAGAACGTCGGTGAACACGACACGGTCTGGCACCTGCCACTTCGCGATCTTGCCCTCAAATATCTGCAGGATGTCCTCTTCGGAGGGGTTCTGCCCCTCGGCCTTGACCGCCACCAGCACGGGCCGTTCGTCCCATTTCTCGTGACGTGCGCCAATCACGGCGGCATCGGCCAATTGCGGATGAGCGATCGCGATGTTCTCAAGCTCGACCGAGCTGATCCATTCGCCACCGGATTTGATGATATCCTTGGAGCGGTCCTTGATCGTCACATAGCCGTCCGGGTCCATGGTGGCGACGTCCCCTGTGTCGAACCAGCCGTTCGTCAGGGTTTCCTCGCGGGTTGTCTTGAAATAGCTGTCAAGTATCCAGTGACCACGGGTCACCAGATCACCCTGCGCCTTGCCATCGTGCGGCAATGGATTGCCTTCGTCATCAAGGATCTCGAGTTCCACGCCAAAGACCGGCCGTCCCTGATTTTCGCGCAGGCGTTGCTGCTCCTCAATCGGAAGATCCCGGTGTTTTGCCAGTGGCTTGTTCACCGATCCCAGCGGTGACATCTCGGTCATGCCCCATGCGTGAACAGTATCCACGCCATATTCCTCGCGGAAGGCTGTAATCATCGACGGTGGACAGGCAGAGCCGCCCACGACCGTGCGCTTGAGGCTTTCAAGCTTGCTGCCGATCTTTTTAGCCTCGCCCAGCAGGCCCAGCCAGATGGTCGGAACGCCAAGCGCGATTGTCACCTTGTAAGTGTCGATCAGCTTGACCAGCGACGGTCCATCAAGGCCCGGCCCCGGCATCACCATGCGCGCCCCGCTCATTGCGCAGGCATAGGGAGAACCCCAAGCATTTACATGGAACATCGGCACAACGGGCAGCACGACGTCTGCGGCCGAAATGCCGACGCTATCGGTCATGTTCACCCCAAATGAATGCAGCACGGTTGAGCGGTGGGAATAGAGGACGCCCTTGGGATTGCCCGTTGTCCCGGAGGTGTAGCAAAGGCTCGACGCCGTGAACTCATCGAACTCGGGCCAGTCATAGTTTTCATTACCTGTGGCAATCAGATCATCGTAGGCGACAATGCCCGGCAGCGTGTCTGCTGCATCGCCAACCTCGGCCTCCATCAGGACCAGATGCTCCAGATGTTCCAGCTTGTCGCGGATCGCGGCAATCAACGGCACGAAGGTCTTGTCAATGAACAGAACCTTATCCTCGGCATGGTTCAGGATATAAACCAGCTGTTCGGGAAACAGGCGCGGGTTGATGGTATGGCAAACGAACCCGCCGCCCGAGACGCCAAAGTAAATCTCAAGGTGCCGCCGGTTGTTCCAGGCAATCGTGCCGCAGCGGGCCTGCGGCTCAAGGCCCAATTTGGTCAATGCAGAGGCCAGCCGGCGTGAGTTCTCACCCACCTGCCCCCATGTTGTTTCCTCGACGCCGCCACCGGTGTTGACCGAATAGATTTCGGCGCTGGAATGATACCGTTCGGCATGCACGATCATGGTGGAAATCAGCAGGGGTTGCGACATCATCTGGCCAAGCATCGGGGGTCCTCCTCAGAACTGTTCGCGCCAATTTGGACAAAGCCGCCCGGTCTTGCAAGCGCGCCGTGATGGACCTAACGTCACTGTTCGATTGCAAGGAAAGCTTTGATGAAATTGGTCTACCACACGCCGCTGAGTGCTGCACAACAGGCGGTTGCCGGCATTGATCCGGTGCAACCTCTGGCCATGGCCGACAAGGTACGGTTTTCCGAACTGGACGTGCTGAATCACGTCAACAACGCGGTCTACATGGAGTGGTTCGAGCGCCTGCGGATCAGGTATTGTCAGGACTGGGGTATCTCGGATTACAGCAAGGAACAGGACAATCCCCGGATCGTGATCCGTTCAGGCACGATACACTACCGCCAGGAAATGCGCATGGACGAAGATTACATCGTCACCTGTGCCTGCACCGCGTTCCGCACCAGTTCCTATTCGCTCGCTCAGCAGCTTTGGTCTAGCGGCATCTTGCGGGCGACCTTTGACTGCGTGATGGTCCATCTTGAACCCGACGCCAGCGCCAAGCGTCCGCTGTCCGACATTTTGCGGGCGCGGTTCCTGTCGGTCGATGGCGCAAACGAAGAAGGATAAGAGCATGAGCATCAAAATTCGGCCGGTTCAGGCGTCCGACCGCAGCGCATGGGATAAACTGTATCAAGGCTATGCCAAGTTCTACAAAGTCGACCAAACGCCGGAGATGCGCGACACGGTCTTTGGCTGGCTGATGGATGAGACCCACGAAAGCAATGGTCTGGTGGCCGAAAATGCTCTTGGCGTCTTGGTTGGTCTTACCCACTACCGCCCTTTCGCAAGCCCGCTGCGCGCAGTGACGAATTGCTTTCTGGATGACCTGTTCGTTGACCCTGATGCACGTGGATCTGGTGCGGCTGATGCCCTGATCAACGGCGTGGCAGAGGTCGCCCGGCAGAACGGCTGGCCCGTGGTGCGCTGGATTACCGCCGATGACAATTACCGCGGGCGCGGCGTCTATGACAAGCTGGCCACGCGCACGATGTGGATCACCTACGATTTGAAGGTCTAGCGCCGCACGGGGTGCAGACTTTTGCGTTGCGCCGTCATCGCTCAGCGATCGCGGTGCCGAATGAGATAGTCCACCAAGGCCGCTGTTGAGCTATCCTTGCCCTCGGCAGAGGCTTCTCCCTCCACAACCGGCTGCAGGGATGTCGCAAGCTCCTTGCCCAGTTCCACGCCCCACTGATCATAGGAATTGATACCCAACATCACGCCTTCCACGAACACGCGGTGTTCGTACAGCGCGATGATCTGGCCCAGTGTGAAAGGATCAAGGCGCTCATAGACCAAGGTCGTTGATGGCCGGTTCCCCGGAAATACCCGGTGCTTCGCCTGCCGTTCAAGCTCATCGCCCTCCAGCCCCTTTTCTTCCATCAGCCGCCGTGCCTGCATCAGGGATCGACCCCGCATCAGCGCCTCGGATTGCGCCAGACAATTCGCGACGAGCAATTGATGATGGTGCGCCAACTCAGGCTCGTGTCCGTTTGCCGCCACCATGAATTCGCAGGGGATGACGCGCGTGCCTTGATGGATCAGCTGGTAGAACGCGTGCTGACCGTTGGTGCCCGCAGCCCCCCAGACAACCGGCCCCGTGTGGTGCGCCGCGTCCGAGCCATCCATCTGCACCCGCTTGCCGTTGGATTCCATCTCAAGCTGCTGGAGATAATCAGGCAACAGCGACAGACGCTGATCATAGGGCAGCACCGCCCGCGTCGCAAAATCGCAAATCTGGTTGTGCCAAATGCCCGTCAGGGCCAGCATCATCGGCATGTTCTCAAGCGGCTCTGCCGCGCAGAAATGCAGGTCCATCGCCTGTGCGCCACGCAGGAACGCGTCAAAGCCATCGGGGCCGATGGCGATCATCAGTGACAGACCAATTGGCCCCCAAACAGAATAGCGACCGCCGACCCAGTCCTCAAAACCAAAGACCCGTTCAGGAGTGATCCCGAAAGCGGTCGTCTTGTCCTCGGCGGTGCTGAGCGCCACAAACTGTGTTTCCGGGTCGCCGCCGTGATCAACCATCCAAGCCCGCGCGGTGCGGGCATTGGTCATGGTTTCAATGGTGGTGAAGGTCTTGGAGGCAACGATCACCAGCGTGGTCTTGGCGTCCAGCCCGCGCAGCGTGTCCGCGATATGCGCACCATCTACATTTGACACGAAATGGCAACGCGGCCCGTCGTGGTACGGCGCAAGTGCCGCCACCGCCATCGCTGGCCCGAGGTCTGATCCTCCGATGCCAATATTGACCACATCCGTGATCCCGCTTTGCCGCACTTCATTTGCAAACTGGCGCATCCGTTTGAGGCTTACACGGACGCCGGGCATGACGTCCTGACCATCCACCTCAACAGACCCAGCATCGAGATTGCGAAGGGCAGTGTGCAAGACCGCGCGGCCCTCGGTCTCGTTGATCTTTTCGCCCCTGAACATCGCATCGCGTTTCGCGGCCACGCCTGTCGCTTCAAGCAACGCAATCAGGTCAGCGCGTGTATCCCGATCAATGTTGGTCTTGGAATAATCAAGCCGCATATCCTGTGTCTGTACGCTGAAATCATCAGCCCGCATCTCGTCTTCGAAAAGCGCCAGAATTGGACGCTCCGCGATGGCTGCGTGGCGCGACTTAAGGCTCTGCCAAATCTCCATCATGCGGCCCAATGCACGGTTCCAGACCCGATGACAGCAGCAATCGGTGCGTCTTCTGGTGGCAGGGAAAGCGCTTTCTCAAGGGCGGCGCGTTTCTCATCGCCATAGATCACCAGATGCGTGGACATCGCACCGCGAAGCGCATGGGCAGGCAACGTCACCCGTTCCATATCCTGATTTTGAGGCTTTATCGGGCAAAGCAGAGGAGCGTGATTGGCCATTGCCGCTTTAAGGCCATCGGCTCCAGGAAACAGCGAGGCGGCGTGCATGTCAGCACCCATGCCCAATAGCAACAACGAAATTGGCAGCTCACCGGTCAGCGTTTCGGCCACTTCTGCACAGCCTTCTGCTGCGGTCTTGCCCTCACGATAGTATGGAATGAACTGTGCCGCTGCTGCATGCCCGGTTAACAAATGCTGCTTCACCAGACGGGCGTTGGAATGTGAATTGTCCTCGCTGACCCAGCGTTCATCGGTCAGCATCACGTGGACGCGATCCCAGTGCAGTTCGGTGTCGCTCATCATCTCAAAGATCGGCCCCGGCGTCGTGCCGCCTGGCACGGCGAAGGACGCAAAATCGTGGTTTAGCAAACACTTGCGCAGCTCACTGGCCAGCGCATCGGCGACCCTGATCGACAACATTTCCCGGTCCGGGTATTCAACGATGTTCATGGGGAAACCTCTCGCCACTTGCGGCCATCACGCCGCATCAGTTCATGTGAATCCGTGGTGCCGTCTGTACCGCTTTCATAAGGTTTGGGGACCTCGCCGCGTTCTTCCCAGCCGTGAATGATCGGATCGGTCCATGCCCAGGCGGCCTCAACCTCGTCTCCGCGCATGAACAGTGTCTGGTTGCCACGTATCACGTCCATGATCAGCCGTTCATAGGCATCTACGTGTTCGCTGTCTGCACCCAGCGCTTCGGCAAAGGTCATGTCAAGCGGCACGTCAATCAGACGCATGCCGCCTGGCCCCGGTTCCTTGATCGTTACACCCAGCGTAATGCCCTCGTTTGGCTGTAACCGGATGGACAGGACATTACGGTGCCGCCCTGCGTCTTCGCCAAAAATCGAATGCGGGGTTTCCTTGAACACAACAGTGATCTCTGAACTGCGCGCCGACATGCGTTTGCCGGTCCGCAGGTAGAACGGCGTCCCCGCCCACCGCCAGTTGCTGATATGGGTCTTGAGCGCAATAAAGCTCTCGGTCTTGGAGCGCGGATCCTCAACTGCCTCTCGGTAGCTCGGATGCGCCTTTTCATCGCTGTGATCAGCCTCGTACTGACCGCGCATCAGATGATGCGGCAGTACCGGATCAAGAGCGCGGATCACCTTGAGTTTTTCGTCGCGCACCGCGTCCGGGTCAAAGCGCGCGGGCGGCTCCATCGCGATCAAGCACAACAGCTGCATCAGGTGGTTCTGTACCATGTCACGCATGGCCCCGGCCTTGTCGTAGTATTCGCCGCGCCCGCCGACGCCCACTGTCTCGGCTACGGTGATCTGAATGTGATCCACGTATTGGGCGTTCCACAAAGGTTCGAACAACATGTTGCCGAAACGTACGGCCATCAGGTTCTGGACTGTCTCTTTGCCAAGATAATGGTCAATGCGGTAAATCTGATGTTCGTCAAAATGCGCCGCCAGAGTGGCGTTCAAATTCTTGGCAGTGGCAAGGTTCCTGCCAAATGGTTTTTCAACAACAATCCGGGAATCTGGCCCGGCCATACCCCAGTAATGCAGACGCTCTGCCAGATCGCCGAACAATGCGGGCGTGACAGAAAAGTAATAGGCCTCTACCCGGTTCTTTTCCTTACAAAGCTCTTGAAGTTCTTCCCAGCCGTCATCCCCAAGCGCGTCGATTGCGACATAATAGACGGTATCGAGAAAGGCATTCAGCTTGTCGGAGTTTGCGGCGGTGGTGCCGCCGAATTCCTTGATCGCCTCGCTTGCCATCTCTCGATAACCAGCGTGATCAAGTTCAGTGCGCGCCGCGCCGACGATGCGCGCTGAGGGGGGCATCTGTCCTGCACAAAAACGTCGGAACAGGCCCGGCAGAATTTTGCGGCGCGCCAGATCACCTGTGCCGCCGAAAATGACAAGATCAAACGGATCAACTGGAATGACCCGCGACGTCAGGCGCGGCATGCCTTCCTGAACTTTGTTCATGTCACCCTCACTTCAATTCAATGTTAGCGCTACCATAGCTATAATAGCGCCCATCACAAGCCCGTGCATGCGCCCTTTCCGGGTCTTTTCACGGACCGCGCAATAACGTAGCACACTGGACATTATGCACAGCAATCGAACAAGCATCAATTACCGGGAGCGCAGATGAAAGACCTTGAGGCGCGCAATACCGACGCAAATGTGGGCAAGTTTGAAGATCCTCGTCTGACCGCAAATGGCGAAGAACGCGCGACGGTTTCGCTGAGCAATCCACAGACGCTGTGGTTCAACACAGGGACTCTGTGCAACATCGAATGCGTCAACTGCTATATCGCGTCCAGCCCCACCAATGACGCGCTGGTCTATATCACGGCAGAGGAGGTTCGCGAATATCTTGGCCAATTGGAACAGCGCAACTGGGGCGTACGCGAGATTGCCTTTACAGGGGGTGAACCGTTCATGAACCCTGAAATGATTGCCGTGACCGAAGCATCGCTGGAGCGCGGTTACGACGTATTGATCCTGACCAATGCCATGCGCCCAATGATGCGTAAACCGGTGCAGGCAGGGCTTAAGCGGCTTAACGCCGCCTACCCCGGCAAGCTGACCCTGCGGATTTCAGTCGATCATTATCGACCCGAATTGCACGATGCCGAACGCGGTGAAGGGTCATTTGTCAGAACGCTCGAAGGGATGGAATGGCTGCGCGACAACGGGTTCACGATGGCAGTGGCAGGTAGATCCATCTTTGGAGATAGTGATGCCGACAGCCGTGCAGGATATGCTGAATTCTTCGAACGCCACAACTTTGACATCGACCCGCAAAACCCTGCAATGACAGTACTTTTCCCGGAGATGGATGAAAGCGTTGAAGTCCCCGAGATTACCACAGCCTGCTGGGGTACCCTTGATAAATCGCCATCGGCCGTGATGTGTTCGTCCTCGCGCATGGTTGTCAAACGCAAGGGCGCTGCAAAGCCTGCCGTGCTTTCCTGCACGCTGCTGCCCTACTCAGCCGAATTTGAACTGGGCAGCACACTGGAAGAGGCCGAGCGTGATGTTGCGCTTAACCATCCCCATTGCGCCAAGTTCTGCGTGCTGGGCGGGGCCAGTTGTTCGGCCTAGGTCAGCCGGATGACATGCCCCTCTTGCGGGTTGGCACGACCTGCGGCCAAATCGGCGTAGACCTCTGGCGCGGCGTCAAGGCCATGATGAACCTCAACGGACATCCAGCTTGATGCCTCGGACGCCAGACGCATGAAAGCCTCACCGATCCGGCGATCAATTTCGCCCGGCCCCCAATCCACGCGGCGCTTGGCAATCTGTGCAGGAGCAAAGAAGAATTCAGGTTTCACGCCCTCCAATTCCACGGCCGGATTGAACTGATCCCAGTGGCTGATCCCCACGGCAGCCGAATGTTTCATCTGATCTTTCAGGTGCGCATGCAACGCCGCTTTGACCTGTGCATTGCCAGCCATATCGACATAGACCGAGGGGAGCTTTTCGATCTGTTCGATCTCATCGTAGGTCAGGACAGAGTCGCAGGCACCCAGCCCTTCGACGAACGCTTTGTTCCGGTCCGAGGTCAAACCCACGATCCTGTATTTCCGATCTTTGTTCTCGGCCAAGTATTTGCACAGCCCCAATCCCGTCTTTGAGGATGCGCTGCCGATAATGATCTGTCCTGCGCCAAAGTGATCATTGTCCTCCAGCCAGTCCGCAAGCAGATAGGATGTTGCCAGAAGCGGCTGCAAAAGCGCGCGCAGATGGTCCTGATGTGGGTCTGTCTCGCCGACCGGCACATAGGAATTGTACACCGCTGGCAAGTCTCTGCGGTGCGGTGCCACATCCGTCACGTTCCCGCGTGACGATACTTCAGGCTGGATAACCAGTCGTTCTGCCATCGGATAGAAACCATAAAGCCGGGTGCCTTCGGGCAGGTTGTCTGCGCGGCTCTCAACCACCTTGGCAATGCTCAGACCGGCACCAGCCCCTGTCCCTCAACGCCTGTTAGGAAGAACTTCCAGTAACCAATGGCAAAACCGGAAGCGGCATAGGTCACGTTGTTCGCGGTAAGTGCAAAACTTTCCAGTTGAAGCCGCGCCTCGCCCGGTGCCAGCACCGGGTCGGCGATATCGTCAGTCTGGGTTTGCGTGATTTTCTTTTGATCAACCAGAATTCTGTGCATGTGCTCTCTCCCAAGGTTAAGCACAGCCTATCCCGCAACGCGTTACAGCGCGTAGCGAAAAAGATGCGACGTGGCGTCTCTTAGTGGAGTGTGAACTCACCTACTTGGTTCTGCCATTCACCCGGAGAAATCATCTTGCGGTGCGTAAAGCGAACGGAATGAAGCGGCCCTTCGATCTTGGCCTGCCAGAATTCAACGAACTCGAACAGCTTCGGATGGTCAGGCGCCAGATCGTATTCCTGCCAGATATAGCTGTTCAAAACATGGGTATAGTCCGGCATGCGATAGAAAATCTCTGCCGTGGTCAGCCCATAACCCTTGAGCATCAGCTCAGTCTCAGATGGGGTCATTCAGACCTCCTTTCTTGTTGCTGCCCATTCAGCCTGCCACAAATCATTTACATTTCAATTACTTTTCAATGAAAACAGCATCTTGTGATTGGCACCCCCAAGAAACCGATGCAGGGCGGCCACAGCCATTGCACCTTATATGCGCAGGGTGCTATAAATCGCCCCAAGATATAGAGTGCGAACTTATCTAGGCAGAGAACGTGAACGACACGCCAGAAACACCTGAAAACGAAGACGAAATGCCGCCCGCACGCCCCGTGTATGACGGCCCGACGGTCTCTATCGAAGATGAGATGCGGACGTCCTATCTGGACTATGCGATGTCGGTCATCGTTAGCCGTGCGATTCCGGACCTGCGCGACGGTCTAAAGCCGGTCCATCGGCGTATTCTGTTCGCCATGCATGAGACCGGCAACACGCACGACAAGGCCTACCGCAAATCGGCACGGCCCGTCGGTGACGTAATGGGCCAGTACCACCCGCATGGCGACTCCGCGATCTACGATGCGCTTGTCCGCATGGCGCAGGATTTCTCGATGTCTCTGCCGCTGCTGGATGGTCAGGGCAACTTTGGCTCCATGGACGGCGATAATGCCGCCGCGATGCGCTATACCGAAGTACGCATGGACAAACCCGCAGCCTATCTGCTGGCTGACATCGACAAGGAAACGGTCGATTTTCAGGACAACTACGATGGCAAGCAGAAGGAGCCGACAGTGCTCCCTGCCCGCTTTCCCAACATGCTGGTCAACGGCGCAGGCGGTATCGCGGTCGGCATGGCCACGAACATCCCGCCCCATAACCTTGGCGAAGTCATCGACGCCTGCCTAGCGCTGATCGAAGAACCCGACCTGACGTCCGAGCAACTGATTGAATACGTCCCCGGCCCCGATTTTCCGACTGGCGGCATCATGTTGGGCCGGTCCGGCGCGCGAAAAGCGTACCTTGAAGGGCGCGGCAGCGTTGTCATCCGTGCGAAAACACGGGTCGAGGAGATCCGCAAGGACCGCTGGGCCATCGTCATCGATGAGATCCCCTATCAGGTGAACAAGGCCACGATGATCGAACGCATCGCCGAACAGGCACGCGAGAAAAAGATCGAAGGCATCGCCCATGTTCAGGACGAATCCGACCGCAACGGCGTCCGCGTCGTGGTGGAGCTGAAGCGTGACGCAACCGCAGAGGTGGTGCTGAATCAGCTTTTCCGCTTCACGCCGCTGCAGACGTACTTTGGCTGCAACATGTTGGCGTTGAATGGTGGCCGCCCGGAAACGCTGACACTACGCCGGTTCCTTACAGCCTTCCTCGATTTCCGCGAAGAGGTCGTCGCCCGACGTACGGCGCACCTGCTGCGCAAAGCACGCGACCGCAGTCACATCTTGTGTGGCTTGGCCGTTGCCGTCACCAACATTGATGAAATCGTCGCCACCATCCGATCTTCTGCAGATGCAGGTGAGGCGCGTGAAAAACTGATGACCCGCCGCTGGCCGGCCAAAGACATCCTGCCCTACATCGCATTGATTGATGATCCGACCCATACAGCCAACGACGATGGGACCTATAACCTGTCCGAAGCACAGGCACGTGCCATTCTGGAATTGCGCCTGCAGCGCCTGACACAGATCGGTGTAAAAGAAGTCACTGACGAGCTGGAAGAGCTGGCAGGTAAGATCAAGGAATACCTCGAAATTCTGGGCTCGCGCGAACGGATCATGGGCATCATCTCGGATGAGATGAAAGAGGTCCGTGAACTCTTTGCCGTGCCGCGCCGCACCGAGATCGTCGACTGGTCCGGCGACATGGAAGATGAAGATCTGATCGCGCGTGAGGATATGGTCGTGACCGTCACTTCGGCTGGCTATATCAAGCGGACACCGTTGGCCGATTTCCGAAGTCAGCGGCGCGGCGGCAAGGGTGTGTCCGGCATGGCGACCAAGGAAGAGGATGTTGTTACCACCCTCTTTGTTGCCAATACCCATACCCAACTGCTGTTCTTCACCACAGATGGCATGGTCTACAAGCTCAAGACCTGGCGTCTGCCGCAAGGGGGACGCACGGCCAAAGGCAAGGCGATCGTGAACATCTTGCCGATCCCGACGGGCGTTTCCATCGCGGCGATCATGCCGGTGGACCGGGATGAGGAAGAATGGGATGATCTGCAGGTGGTCTTTGCCACCTCCGCTGGCACGGTCCGCCGCAATAAGCTGTCGGATTTCACCAATGTCATGCGAAACGGCAAGATCGCGATGAAGTTCGAGGATGAACATGCCGACACGACGCTGATCAACGCACGCATCGCCTCGAATGACGACGATGTGATGCTGGTCACCAATTCCGGTCGCGCAATCCGTTTTCCGGCAACCGATGTACGCGTGTTCAACTCGCGTTCTTCGGTCGGTGTGCGGGGTATTAAACTGGGCGGCGATGACAAGGTTGTCTCAATGTCGATCATTCGCCACTTCGATGCCACTTCAGAGGAACGTACCGCGTACCTGAAGATGCGCCGCGCAATGGCCGGTATTGCGGACGACGGCACAGAGGATGAAGATGAAGAAGTCGATCCAAACGCGACAATTGATCAGGCACGCTATGCCGAGATGTCGGCGGCGGAAAACCTGATTCTGACAATCACCGCCAAAGGCTCCGGTAAACTCAGCTCAAGCCACGACTACCCTGTGCGCGGGCGCGGCGGCCTGGGTGTGACCGCGATGGACAAGGCCATGCGGGGCGGCAATATCGTGGCCAGCTTCCCGGTCGAGATGGACGATCAGATCATGCTCGCCACATCCAAGGGACAGTCGATCCGCGTGCCGGTCGAAGGCATCTCCTTCAGATCACGTAGCGCTGGTGGTGTGAAGGTCTTCGATACAGGCAAGGGCGAAGAAGTCGTCAGCGTCGCATGGATCGCAGATCAGGGCGATGAAGAGGAAACCGAGGCAGAATAATCAGCCTTGTTATCCCGTCGCACGCGTAAGTCTTGCTGCATCAATAAACAAAAAAGGCTCCCACAACCGGGGAGCCTTTTCTAATATCTGAACCAACTTGGGTTTAGTTGGTGCCGTTCGTTGTATCGTCGTCATCGTCAAGTGCGACGCCGACAAAAATAATGCTCAGAATTCCCAGACCCACGGCGCCGAAACCGCCAAGGCCAAGCGCAAACAGACCACCGCCCGCTTCGCTGGAGCCGCCAGCCGTGACGCACTTGCGGGACTGGACGCCATCAACAACAACCAGATCGGATGCGCAGTTGTAAACAACGCCGTCTTTTGTCACTTCAACGGGGTAATTCGGATTTGCGAAAGTCGCGGATGCAGCCACAGAGAGCGCTGCGGCGATGGTAAGTACTTTTTTCATTTTGTTTCTCCTGTAGGCCGAAAAATCTTGAATTTCTTATGCCATGTGACCTTGCTCACGAAAAGCAATTACTTCTATTTCACAGGTTTTCGTTACGAATTACGGTATTTTAGTATGGTTTGGTCAGAAATACCGCAGTTGAAAGCGGTATCAGCCCATCAAATCGCATACAATTCGCTGAATTTACCTTTAAGATAACTCAACAACGGCGACTCGCTCGGAGGTTGACCGCTGGCCTTTTCGATTACCTCTTTGGGTTCGTATAGCCCCCCGTGTTTCTGCACATTTTGGTTAAGCCAGCCCGTCGCAGCCGTGGTATCGCCCTGCGCCAGCTGTGCATCCAGTTCCGGAACATCACGCCGCAAGGCATCGTGCAGACATCCGGCGTAGACATTACCAAGGCTGTATGTCGGGAAATACCCAATCAGTCCAACGGACCAATGAACGTCCTGAAGCACACCGTTTGACGCCTTATCAACGGGATAACCAAAATCCGCCTCGAAACGATCGTTCCAGGCGGCCTCTAGGTCATTCACCTGAAGGTCATGCGCCACCAGCGCCCGTTCAAGATCGAAACGCATCAAAACATGCAGATTATATTGCAATTCATCTGCTTCGGTACGAATGAACCCGTCAGACACCCGGTTGACAATCCGGTAGAATGTCTCGGCGTCCGACACCCCGAAATCGCCAAAAGCATCCTTCATCTGACCAAAGAGCCAGCCAGTAAAGGCGCGGCTGCGGCCAATTTGATTCTCGTAGATCCGGCTCTGGCTTTCGTGAACACCCATCGACACACCCTGGCCCAGTGGCGTCAGCAGGTAATTGCGGTCTATGCCCTGTTCATAAGCAGCATGTCCGACTTCATGGATCGTGGAATAGAAACAATTGAAGGGATCGGTCTCATTCGTGCGGGTGGTGATCCGCACATCCAGTCCCGAACCGGAAGAGAACGGATGCACGGCCTTATCCACACGCCCATGGCTCATGTCATAGCCAAAGCTGCGGGCCAGTTGGCGCGTCAGTTTCATCTGCGCATTTTCATCAAATGTTCCGGTCAATCGTGGCGGCGCTTCCGCCTCACGCACAGCAGCACGCAAGGTGCTTAGCTCGGGCCGCAAGGCACCGAACATCGCTTCAAGTTCCGCGCCCGTGGTGCCCGGCTCATAGTCATCCAGCATTGCGTCATAGACATCGCCGCCCATGGCCAACGCCTGCCCTTCCTCACGTTTCAGAGATAGCACCTCGCTCAGCGTCGGCACAAAGGACTTGAAATCATCATTGGCTCTTGCTTCTGCCCAGATGCCCTGCGCTTCGGACGTCACCCGCGCGATCCGAGCAGCCAGAGCGGCCGGCACTTTGCTGGCCCGGTCAAAACTTCGGCGAATGTGACGTAGGTTCGCCCGGCCGGCCTCGTCCAACTTTGGTTCGTTAATTGCGCCCAACCAGTCTGCGATCCTTGGATCGGTCCGGCGTGCGTGCAACACACTTTCCAGCGCCGCCATTTCCTCGCCCCGCTGAGGCGCCGCACCGCGCGGCATCATGGTTTCCTGATCCCACCCCAGTCGCCCCATCACCTGCGCAAGTGCCTGAGTTTCGCGCTGGTGCGCCATTAGGTCATCATAAGCTGTCATCAGGCAGGTCCTCTGAGGGATGTGGCAATCGGGTATGCGCTCAAGAACCGTGCCCGAAGGATCAGCACCCACAGAACCACGGCCAGTGCCTGATGCACAAGTGCGATATGAACCGGTGCCGCATAGAGAACCGTTGTGATGCCCCATACGATCTGCAGGCTCAGCACCGCCATCACCGCGTTGAAAGCAAAGCGGGTCGCGGGATGCGCCGATTTGCGCCCTCTCAGCCAGACGACGACACCAAAGATGAACAACAGATACCCGCTCATCCGGTGCATGAACTGCACCAATCCTGCGTTTTCAAAGAAATTGCGCCATGCGGGCGTCAGGTCAAAAGCATCGGGGGGAAAGAACTGCCCCTGCATCAGCGGCCAGTCCACGAAATATCGGCCCGCATCAATGCCGGCCACCAGCGCGCCCAGCAAAATTTGCAGAAAGCTGAAGTGCAAAAGCCCGGTCGCGAGGCTGAACTGCTTGGCCTCCTTGGCCCGCCGCGCCTGCATTAAATCGCGCTCTTCGCGGCCCAGCATCAGCATGTACCAGGTGATAAACCCAAGTATCACAAAGGCCAGACCAAGGTGTGTCGCCAACCGGTAGCTGGCAACATCCAGCATGCCTTCGCCGCTGGTCACGCCAGACGCCACCATCCACCAGCCGATGGCACCCTGAAGGCCGCCAAGACCGCCCAGCAACAAAAGCCGCCCCGTCCAGCCTGCCGGGATCTGCCGGCGCAGCAGGAACCACAAAAACCCAATCGCCCAGACCAGACCGATCACACGCCCCAATTGGCGATGGCCCCATTCCCACCAGTAGATGACTTTAAAGTCCGCCAGCGTCATCCAGGCGTTCTGCAACTGGAATTCATCGATCGCTTTGTATTTCTCGAATTCCGACGCCCAATCGGCATCGTTCAGTGGCGGTATGGCCCCTGTCAGCGGACGCCATTCGGTGATCGACAGACCAGAGTCCGTCAGCCGCGTCATACCGCCAACCGCAATCATCACAAAGACCAGCGCAAAAAGGATCATAAGCCAGACGCGGATCGCCCCGCGCGCGCTGCGTCTGCCCCGATCAATAACACCAGTCTGTGCCACCGGTTTTGCAGCCTCAGCGCTGCCGACTTCTTCAAAAAGCTTGCGTTTCTCAGCCATGTTTCGCCTCTAAATCGCTGTCGAAGGAGAGGTAAGGCAAGCAGTCCCGAACGTCTAGAGCAGCCAGCCGTCCCGTCACATTTGTCGCAACGCCAAAGCATGAATGTTCACGAAAACTTCAAAGCATTGTCCGCCTGCACAAGTCCTGGCGGGCAAACCATACGTTACTTCCGGTCTTTCCAGCGCACCATCTGCCGCATCATGCCGTGCAACATCTGCACGTCGGCCCGTGTCAGCGGCATGCGGGACCACATGTTGCGCAGGTTCACCTTCATCGAAGACGCCTTGTGTTCGGGGAAGAAGAACCCCGCCTCTTCCATGCGCTCTTCATAATGCGCTGCCAGATGTTCAACCTCGGCGCCCGATGCCCAGTCGGTTCCCGCCATCGCGTCTTCGCGCGCAGTCACATCTCCGGTCTGACGCATCCACTCGTAACCCATCAGCAAAACGCATTGGGCCAGATTCAGAGACGGAAAGGCCGGGTTCACCGGCACCGACACAATCGCATTGGCCCGTGCAATATCCTCGTTCTCCAACCCTGCCCGCTCCGGTCCAAACAGCACCGCCACACGCTGTCCTGCCTCAATACGGCTGGCGGCCTCGGCCATTGCAGCTTCAGGGCTGAATACCGGCTTGGTCAGATCGCGATCCCGCGCTGTCGTGGCAAAGACGAAATCTGCATCGGCCAGCGCCTCTGGCAGGTCGGCGCACAGGCGCGCCTCGTCCAGCAGCCGCCCCGCGCCCGATGCCATGGCAACAGCAGCCGGGTTGGGCCAGCCGTCACGCGGTGCGACCACCCGCATATGGTCCAGCCCGAAATTCCACATGGCCCGCGCGGCGGCGCCTATATTCTCGCCCATCTGGGGCCGCACCAGTACGATTGAGGGAATAGAAGGCTTTTGCACGGGATCAGACATGCTGCGCCTCTTATCCGTCACCCCGCACCGCCGCAAGCTGGAGGGAGTTTTCTTTTCCGAAACCTTGGGCTAGTCAGGCGTTCAACACAGTAAAGGACGTCGCCATGGAAACGCCGGAACAGCCGCAGATTTATCTGATCACGCCACCGGAGATCGAGCTGAGCAGCTTTTCCAACGATCTGGCCTCTGTCCTGGACGCGCATGAGGTCGCTTGTGTGCGTCTGGCGCTTGCAACCAAAGACGAAGACCGCCTGTCGCGCGCCGGTGACGCGCTGCGCGAGATCACGCATGCCCGCGATGTGGCCCTTGTCATTTCCGACCACCTTATTCTGGCCGAACGCCTTGGCCTTGACGGGGTGCACCTCTCTGACGGGGCCCGCACCGTACGCCATGCGCGCAAGGAACTGGGCGAAGACGCGATTGTCGGCTGTTTCTGCGGCACCTCACGACATGACGGCATGTCAGCAGGTGAAGCCGGAGCTGACTACGTCAGCTTTGGCCCTGTCCAAGCCGGAGCCTTGGGCGATGGGTCATTCGCGGAGCTTGATCTCTTTCAGTGGTGGTCCGAGGTGATCGAAGTTCCCATCGTAGCCGAAGGCGGATTGGACGAGGTGATGATCCGCACGCTCACCCCCTTCACCGACTTTTTCGGCATCAGTGAAGAGATTTGGGCACAGGACGATCCAAAATCAGCGCTCGAAAAGATGATCAACGCGATGGGATGAGCTTGGCGGAGGTTTACAGAAACACCCGTTCAATCACCCACCAGACGCCGATGATCGCAATGATGAGCGACCCGGTGACCGATACCGCCCGGAACATCACCGGATAGTCGCGCACGGCACCTTCGTCCCCTTCCAGCTTTGCCAGCAGCGCCGCGCGCACGGCCAGCCAGATCAGCAGTGCTGCCATGGCAATGACCGTCAGTTGGCCCAGCTCAACGCCTACGTTGAACCCAATTAACGCCGGAATGAATTGCGCTTCGGGCAACCCGAATTCTCCCAGAACGGACGCGAATCCAAGGCCATGCAACAGGCCAAAGCCGAAGACGACCAAGGGACGCCAGCGGCTTAGCCCTGAGACAAAGATGTTTTCGACCGCGACATAGACGATAGACGCCGCAATCAGTGGCTCAACGATCTCGCCGGGGATGTTGACCAAGCCCAAAGCCCCCAGCGCCAAAGTGACCGTATGGGCCAGCGTAAAGGCGGATACCTGCCAAAGCAGTGGTCCCAAGTGCGTGGACAGGAAAAACAGCCCAAGCACAAAAAGGATGTGATCCAATCCCTGCGGCAGAATATGATCGAACCCCACGGGAATGTAGCTGGTAAAGGCGCCAAGGCCGCTTTGCGCATCACCCCCTGCCAGCGCGATCTCCGGGCTGGTTTCGCTGCCATTCAGGTATCCGGTGAAGGGTTCATCGACGCCCTGCTGGCGCAACACCATTGCGCCCGCGCCGTCTGGCCATGTCACGGTCACGGTTTGCGCGTCCTCTGGCACAAGGCCCGTCAACGTCCACTCTGATACCCGAGCGAGTTCGATATCGATGTCCTCTGGTACCTGCACTTCGGTGCTCGACAGGGGCACCGGTTGCCCATCCACGACCAGCAGTGGCAGCGCGTTCCAGCCTTCGATCAGCTCTGGTGCGCGCGCGGCGATCTCAGACGCCGACAACGCGCGCAGGCTGTCGTAATCGCCCGCGTTCTCCGCGTCATTGGTATCATCGACGGCATCAAGGTCGATCCCGGCCAGAAACGCCTCAAGATTGATCCGCAGCACAAGTTCCGCCTGACCGTCCGCAACCGTCAGATCTCCGATCGTTGGCTGGACTTCATGTGCACGCAAGCCGCTTGCAAAGCCCATGACCAGCGTTGACAATGTCGCCAGCAGCACCAGCTTCCAGTGGGTAAAAACAAGAGAGTCGCGCATGTATCTGTCCCGTCTGTTTGCCGTTTTGATTGCAGCCTTGCCAATTTCCGCTGCTGCCCATGAATTCTGGATCGAACCAGAGCTTTATCAAGTAGATGCCGGAGAAAGACTAGAAGCCAAGTTCAAGAACGGTCAGGAATTCGAAGGCAGCACCCTGTCCTTCTTCGACCGCAGCTCAGCCCGGTTCGAGATGATGGCGGATGGCAAGACCAAAACCATCACGCCGCGCGCAGGCGACTCGCCAGCACTGAACGTGGAGGCACCCACAAAAGATGGGCTGGTCGTCGTCGTACACGAGACCACACCCTCTTTCGTCACATACCGCGAATGGGAGAAATTCCTGAAATTCGTCGCCCACAAGGATTTCAGGACTGCTGAACAAGACCATATCACCGCAGGCTGGCCTCAAGAGAAATTCCGCGAACGCTATACCCGACATGCCAAGGCGCTCATCGCGGTAGGTAGCGGGGCCGGTGCGGACGCTGCGATGGGCCTCAAGACCGAATTCGTCGCTTTGACAAACCCTTACGATCCATCATTCGCCAATAACATGAATGTCGAAGTGCTCTATGACGGGGCACCGCGCCCGGATGCACAGGTCGAGGTCTTTGACCGTGCACCAGATGGCACCGTCACCGTGACGCTTCACCGGACCGATGCACAGGGTCAGGCATCCATCCCGGTGCAACGCGGACATGAGTATCTTTTCGATGCCGTGGTCCTGCGCCCCGCCGATGATGAGCGCACAGCAGAGCTGCCGATACTCTGGGAAACCTACTGGGCGGCGCTTACCTTCAAGGTGCCAGAATAACCCTGCTTGCCTCCCGGCGGACCAAGCGGCTACACCGCGACCATGGCAAGAGCACCTGACATCCTTTGCATCGGCTCCGTCCTCTGGGACGTGATTGGCCGATCCGAAAACCAAATGCGGCAAGGCTCTGACATGCCGGGACGTATTACGCAGCTTCCGGGCGGTGTGGCGATGAACATCGGGATGGCGCTGGCGCGGTTTGGTTTGACGCCTGCATTGCTCAGCGCCGTGGGGCGCGATGCCGAAGGGGACGAATTGATCAAGGCCTGCGAGGCGCGTGGCCTGATCACCGATCACATCTACCGTTCTGAAGATCTGCCAACGGATAAATACATGGCTGTCGAGGGCGCGAACGGTCTGATCGCTGCCATCGCGGATGCCCATTCGCTTGAGGCGGCTGGCGACAAGATCCTTCTGCCGTTTACGAATGGCAGCCTGCCGGCACCCTATTCCGGTGCCGTCGCACTCGATGGAAATCTCACCCTCGATCTGCTGGCCGAGATGGCACACAGCCCGCTTCTCGCCTCTGCCGATCTGCGCGTCGCTCCTGCGTCTCCCGGCAAGGCACTGCGCCTCAGCCCGTTTATTCAGGCGCGGCGCGGGACTGTCTACGTCAACCTCGAAGAAGCGGGCCTGCTGTGCCAGACCTCTTTCACCACTTCGGCCCAGGCTGCAGAAGGCCTCCTTGTCCGGGGGGCCGTGCGTGCCGTTGTCACGCATGGCGGTGACCCGGCAACCGTCGGTTCCGACGCGGGCCTCATAACCCTCACACCGCCCGAGGTTCACGTCGCCCGCGTAACCGGTGCCGGAGACACTTTCATGGCCGCCCACATCTCAGCCGAACTCAAAGGGCGCAGCCCGCAAGAAGCACTGTCGGACGCCCTTGAAGCCGCAGCCCTCTATGTCTCTGGAGAGACCAAGATATGACCGATTTTCCCCTCACCTTCAGCGCCGAAGTGGCCGAGGCCCGCCGCGCTGGTACGCCCGTCGTTGCGCTGGAAAGCACCATCATCACCCATGGGATGCCCTACCCTCAAAATCTTGAGGTTGCCCAGCAGGTCGAGGCGGATGTACGCGCTTGCGGTGCCACGCCTGCAACAATCGCCGTTATCAACGGCACGCTGCACATTGGCCTAGATGCCGATCAGCTTAGCGCACTTGCACAGGCCAAGAACGTCGCCAAGTTAAGCCGGGCAGACATGGCGGTTTGCATTGCCGCTGGCCGCACCGGTGCCACAACTGTCGCGGCGACGATGATTGCCGCCCACCTCGCCGGTATCTCGGTTTTTGCCACCGGCGGCATCGGCGGCGTGCACAAAGGGGCCGAGAACAGTTTTGACATCTCCGCCGATCTGATGGAGCTGTCCCAAACCCCCATCACGGTTGTGGCCGCAGGGGCCAAGGCCATTCTGGACGTCGCCAAAACGCTTGAAGTGCTTGAAACCCAAGGCGTCCCAGTCATTGCCGTGGGGCAAGACAGCTTCCCCGCATTCTGGTCGGCCACTTCGCCGCTCAGGGCCCCGCTGCGCCTTGATGATCCGGCTCAGATTGCGCTCGCACATCGCACCCGCGCGGCGATGGGGCTGCCCGGTGGCCAGCTTGTCGCCAATCCGATCCCGGCAGAGGACGAAATCCCTGCCGTCGATCTGGCCCCGATCATCGTACAGGCGCAACGCGATGCGGATGCCCATGGCATCTCCGGCAAGGCCGTGACACCCTATCTGCTGCAACGTATATTCGAGCTGACAGGGGGACGCTCCCTGACAGCAAATATCGCATTGGTGCGCAACAATGCCCGCCTTGCAGCCCGGATTGCAGCGGCCCTTGAGACAGCGGTTGATTAAATGCTCATCACTTGCCCGGATTTTGTGCCCAGAGCACCTTGAAGCCATTGTCGCCGCTTCGCAAAGCACATAGCTAAGAACGGTCTATGACCGGATCCGACAGAAAATGAACACACCCTTTGACATAGAACCCCCGCAGCCAAGGCGCAGCCTTGTGGGGTCACTACGCGCGTCCTTTCTGACCGGCTTGGTCGTGATTGCCCCGGTGGGGCTGACGATCTGGCTGATCTGGTCGGTGGTCGGCTGGATTGACGGGTTTGTTTTGCCGCTGGTGCCGCAGGCTTATCATCCGGACCGGATGATCCAGGACTTCTTTGGCCTTGATCCATCCGTCCAAATCAACGTGCGCGGCCTTGGCGTGGTTATTTTCCTGATGTTCACGATCTTCGTGGGCTGGTTGGCCAAAGGTTTTATTGGACGGTCTCTGATCCACTTTGCAGAGAACCTGGTTGAACGCACACCCGTGGTGCGTACGATCTACTCTGGAATAAAACAGATTTCCGAAACCATATTTGCCCAATCCGAGCGCAGCTTCGAAAAGGCCTGCCTGATCGAATACCCGCGCAAAGGGATTTGGGCGCTTGGCTTTATCTCAACAGATGCCAAGGGTGAGGTCACCGCGAAAGCCGGAGACCCGAATGAGGCGATGGTATCGATCTTCTTGCCGACGACACCCAACCCCACGTCCGGATTTTTGCTGTTCTTTCCCAAAAAGGATGTGATTGAGCTGGATATGTCGGTTGAAGACGCGGCCAAACTGGTGATCTCTGCCGGTCTGGTCTACCCGCCGGAACGCGCCAAATCCGAGAATAGCGACCTGCTGGAACTCGCTGACAACGTGGCAGAGGCCGAAAAAGAGCGCCTCGAGGGCTGAGTCCCCATCACGGCCTATGCGAACATCTCGCGCAGATCGACACTGCTTTCCTTGCCAATCTTTGATTTGTGATCGTTGAGGAACTGCTCTGCCGCACGCTGCCCGGCGTCCTTGAGCGTCGCAATAACCACGGGGTTTGGCACCATCTTGGTGGCAACCGAAAGCTGCTCCATAAGCGCATCGTCAGCAATCATATGCACGCGGACCCGGCTCATCCGGCCCTCTTCCAGGGCGCCCTGATCCAGCAGACGTTGTACGAACTCAATCGCACGCAATTCGCGCAACAGGCTTGAGTTAAAGCTGATTTCATTAATCCGGTTCTGGATCTGTTTTGGGGTGATCGGCAGATCGTCGCGCTCCAGTGGGTTGATGTTGATGATCACCAGATCATCAGGCAGCTCTTGGTTGAAAAGCGGAAAAAGCGCGGGGTTGCCTGTGTAACCGCCGTCCCAGAACGCCTCGGCCCGCCCGGTTTCAGGATCGTGCAATTCGACCGCCTTGAAGATCGTCGGCAAACAGGCCGAGGCCATGATTGCATCGGGTGAAATCTCGTTTCCTGAAAAGATCTTGATTTTACCGTTTCGAACCCGCGTCGCACAAATGTAGAGCAACGGTGCCACACCGTTGCAAACCCGGTCATAGTCGAACTTGTCAACGATATCAGTCAGCGGATTGCGATAGAACGGACCGAAATTATAAGGCGAGGTCACATTAGAAACGGCGTCAGCAAAGGCGACAGGCCAGCTGTACTCAATCGCCTGGCTTAACGCACCAATGCCAAATGGTGCCATCCATGCCGACATCCGCAGATCACTGACCCCCGCGATCTGTTCCCAAAGCCAATCCAGATTCTGACGGGCACCTTCGGCCCCGCCCGTCACCCATCCTGCCTTGAGGGCAGCGCCATTCAGCGCCCCTGCCGAGGTCCCGGAAATGCCGCAGACCTCAATGTCATCCTCTTGCAGCAGACGGTCCAGCACGCCCCAGGTAAACGCGCCATGTGCACCGCCACCCTGCAAGGCGAGGTTGATCTTCTTTTTCTTCCCCATCGCCCCGCGCCTCAAAGCGCGGTCCAGCCGCCATCGACGCTGATCGTGGTGCCGGTGATCTGGGCTGCCGCATCAGAGCATAGGAAAGTCGTCGTGCCGCCAATCTGTTCAACGGTTGCAAATTCCTTGGACGGCTGCCGCGTGAGCATGACGTTCTCAATGACTTCCTCACGGCTCATATCGTATTCCTTCATCGTGTCGGGGATCTGCTTTTCCACAATTGGCGTCAGCACGTAACCCGGACAAATGGCATTGCACGTGATGTCCTCTTTGGCGGTTTCCAGCGCCGTTGTTTTGGTCAGCCCGACAACCCCGTGCTTTGCCGCGATATAGGCCGCTTTGAAGGGCGACGCGGTCAAACCATGCGCGGAAGAGATATTGATCACCCGTCCCCAGCCTGTCTTGCGCATCATCGGCAAGGCAACAGCTGTCGTATGAAATGCCGAAGACATATTGATCGCAATGATCGCATCCCATTTTTCAACCGGGAACTCCGGAATGGCGGCGACATGCTGAATGCCCGCATTATTGACCAGAATATCGCAGCGTCCCGCGTCCTTGATCAACTGGCGACACTCATCGCCCTTGGACATGTCCGCCTTGATGTAGCGGGCGTTGGTTCCCGTCTCATCCGCGATTTCCTTGGCCAGCGCGTGGTCTTCGTCGTCATCGGTGAATGAGTTCAACACCACATCCGCGCCCGCGCGCGCCAGCTCCCATGCGATCCCAAGGCCAATGCCCGAGTTTGATCCGGTGATGATGGCTGTCTTGCCTGAAAGATCGATCGTGAAAGCCATGTCTGTCTCCTCTGGGTATTTGCTGCAGGCGCATCATGCCGTGCTGCTTTGCAGAAGGGAACGCATGAAACGCAGCATTGGTTGCAAGACCATGCCACGCGGGCAAAAAAAAACGCCAGCACGAAGCTGGCGTTAAGTTATTGAGGCAGGTTTCATACAGGCAAGAAACCTATCGAGCAGTGACACCTTTATAAGAGATCAACGGCCAAACGCCAAGTATAAAGTTTGAACTGGACGCTAACCCCAATTAACCATAGGCCCAACAAAACAAGGGCGGTGCAGGACTGTTGCGGAAATGGCGATAGATTTTTTCCAGAGACTGCGGGGCGTTGCGGCGACTTCTTCACTGATTCTCTCAGCCGCCGCCGCGCTGGCAGAGCCGATGCATGGGCTATCTATGTATGGGGAACCTGCTTTGCCACCGGATTTTGTGTCCCTGCCCTATGTGAACCCGGACGCGCCGAAAGGCGGGCAGATCACGTTGGGCAACACTGGCGGCTATGACAGTCTTAATCCATTCGTGCGCAAAGGCACCGTTCCCTGGCAGCTCAGGCACTTTACCCACGAAAGCCTGATGGGCCGTTCCTGGGACGAACCCTTCACCCTTTACGGTCTATTGGCCGAATCGGTTGAGCTTCCCGAGGACCGCGCCTGGGTTGCGTTCACCCTCAGGCCAGAGGCACGATTTTCCGACGGAACACCCGTCACGGTCGACGACGCTATCTTTTCGTTTGAACTGTTGGGCACCGAAGGCCACCCGCGCTACCACGGACTTTACAACCAGATTGAGCGTATTGAGGCCACCGGTCCGCGCACTGTTAGGTTCACATTCAACACCGAGAATCGTGAGCTGGCCCTGCTCGCGGGCATGCGCCCAATCCTCAGCAAATCGCAATGGGAAGGCCGCGATTTCGCCAACGCCGCGCTTGCAGACATCCCGCTCGGGACCGGCCCTTACGTGATCTCGGATTTCGATGCGGGCCGGCAGGTGACGCTGACACGCAACTCCGATTACTGGGGGGCCAATGTGCCCTTCCGCAGGGGCACGCATAACTTCGATCAGATCAAGATCGACTTTTACGGCGATGGAAACGTTCTGTTTGAAGCCTTCAAGGCAGGCGAGATTTCAGCCGTGCGCGAATTCAACGCCGAAACCTGGGCCACACAATACGACTTTCCGGCCATCACCCGTGGCGAGATCGTGAAATCATCCTTCCCGCATCAGAAACCATCCGGCATGACGGGCTTTGTGATGAACACCCGGCGGGCGCCGTTCGATGATTGGCGCGTGCGCGATGCGCTGATCCACGCCTTCAACTTCGAATATATCAACGAGACGCTGACCGGCGGCGCCCTGCCCCGTATCACATCGTATTTTTCCAACTCCATTCTTGCCATGGACCACGGGCCCGCCCCCGCCCCTGTGGCGGCCTTGCTTGAGCCCTTTGCCGATACCCTGCCGCCCGGCGCGCTGGATGGATACGATCTGCCTGTCGCGGATGGCTCGGCCCGAAACCGGGCTGGCATCCGGGGGGCAATGAAGCAATTTCAAGCCGCAGGCTTTTCCGCCGAAGGCGGTGCCATGCGGGATGCAGATGGCAAGCCTGTTGCGTTTTCCATCCTCCTGTCCAAAGGCAACGCCGAACACGGCAAGATAGCAGAGATTTACGTCCAGGCCCTGACTCGTCTGGGGATCGATGCGCGGGTCGAGACGGTGGACGAGGCGCAGTTGACGGAACGCATCAACTCATTCGATTTCGACATCGCCCATTTCCGGCGCGCGCTGTCTCTGTCTCCGGGCAATGAACAGCGCTTCTACTGGGGGTCAGAGGCCGCGACGCAGCAAGGATCCCGCAACCTCATGGGCGTTCAAAGCCCGGCTGTGGATTCGATGATCAATGCGATGCTCGCCGCCAAAACTTCAGAAGATTTCACTGCCGCGACCCGCGCACTTGACCGCATCTTGACCGCCGGGCGCTACGTGATCCCCTTCTGGCAATTCAACGAGGGCCTGATCGCCCACCGGGCCGAGATGAAATACCCCGACACCCTGCCAATCTATGGCGACGGGCCGAACTTCATGCCCGAAGTCTGGTGGTGGGACGCGTCACAAAACTGAAACAGAAACGCAATATCGCGATCCCATGAATATTCTTGTCCTCTGCACCGGTAACTCCGCCCGCTCGATCCTGCTGGAATCCCTCCTCAACCATCTCGGGGACGGGCGTGTCACTGCCTATTCCGCTGGCAGCCAGCCTGCGGGCAAGGTGAACCCGCATTCTATCGCGCTGCTGTCGGCCAAAGGCCATGACACCAGCGGCTTCCGCTCCAAAAGCTGGGATGAATTTGCCGGACCGGACGCGCCGCAAATGGCCGCCGTGATCACGGTCTGCGGCTCTGCCGCTGAGGAAACCTGCCCGATCTGGCCCGGTGCGCCTGTGCGCGCCCATTGGGGCGTCGAAGACCCCGCTGCGGTCTCTGAGGCGGATCCGCCAGCCGCCTTTGCCGAAGCCTATGCCATTCTGGAACGACGGGCCCAATCCTTTCTGGCCGCGCCTGTTGAAACCATGGACGATGCGGCGCTCACAGCCCACCTCAACTCCTGCGCGGCCGTCCAATGATCCGCCAACTCTTTGCCGAAGCGCTTGGCACCGCGCTCTTGCTGATCTCGGTCATCGGCTCTGGCATCATGGCGGTGAACCTTGCAGACGGGAATGTCGCATTGGCGCTTCTGGCCAACGCCATCGCAACGGGCTGTATGCTCTACGTGATCATCACGACCCTTGGGCCGATTTCGGGCGCGCATTTCAATCCAGCCGTCAGCCTCGCGTTCTTTCTGCGCGGCGACCTGCCCGCCTCACTTTTGCTGGCATACCCGGTCGCGCAGGTCATCGGCGGTGTCCTTGGCGTCTGGGCCTGCCATGCCATGTTCGACCTGCCTATTCTGCAATGGTCCACAACCATGCACCGCACCGGCGGCGCACAGTGGTTCTCCGAAGGCATTGCCACATTCGGTCTGCTGTTCGTGATCTTCGGCGGCATCCGCTCGCGCCCCGAGGTCGTGCCGACACTTGTCGCACTCTACATCACCGGGGCGTATTGGTTCACGGCATCCACAAGCTTTGCCAACCCGGCCGTCACCATCGCGCGCGGCTTTTCCGATACCTTTGCGGGCATCAATCCGGGACATATCCCGATGTTTATACTCGCGCAGATCGTCGCGGTAGCGGTCGCACATCCGATCCTGAAAGGGCTTTTTTCAGACACGCCGCGCATCTGAACAGAGGATCACACCAGCGAGGTCACCCACAGGATCGTGGCGTCCTCCGCGCTGACGGACACCACGTTGTGACCCATCGTGGCGTCGTAATAGGCGCTGTCGCCCCGCCGCAGCTCAACCGGTTCGTAGAATTCGGTATACAGCATGATAACCCCGGTCAGCACATAGAGAAACTCTTCGCCGTCGTGCCGGACCCAGCCATCAAACTCTTCCATCGACCGCGCCCTGATCCGGGCACGATAGGGCAGCATCTGTTTTTTGCGCAGACTGTCGCCCAGCAATTCATGCTCGTAGGTCGTCGTCGCCTTGGCCTTGCCCTCGCCCGACTTGGTCACCGCCATGCGCCCGTTGATCTTTTCCGCCGCCGGCGGCGTAAACAGCTGCGGGACTGAGATTTCCAACCCCACAGCCAGTTTTTTCAACGCGTCATAGGTGGGGGACATCTGTCCGTTCTCGATCTTGGACAACGTCGAACGAGCCAGCCCGGCCTGTTTTGCAGCCTGTTCCAGCGTCCACTTGCGGCCCTTGCGCAACTCGCGCACCCGTGCGCCCAGATCGACGGGCGGTGCCACGTCGGTTTCACCGCTTTCGCGGGCGATCTGGATCATGCTCGGTGCCGCATCCTTGTTCATTCTGTTCGTATATCCATCTGGTCCGCACCTTGCAACGCGGCCCGCACTGGGCTAGCGGAGGCAGCATGGATGTCACTGCCCCCTGTCCCGATCCATTCAACTTGGCCGCCTATGTTCTACAGGCCGGTGCCGCGACCCCTGACAAGGTCGCGCTGTCCCTGCTGTTTGAGGATCACGCCGAAGACTGGACCTATGCCCAACTGATCCAGGCCGTGCGCGGAACGGCCACGGGATTGCTGAATGAAGGGCTGGTGCCGGGCGATATCGTTCTGATGCGCCTTGGCAATACGCCCGACTTTCCGCTTGCCTATCTGGGCGCGCTTGCCGCTGGTCTGGTTCCCGTGCCGACCGCTGCGGCCCTCACCGAACCCGAAGTCGCAAAAATCATCGCAACCATCGACCCCAAGCTGATCCTGCGCGATCCCGGGGTGCCCTGCCCCGAGGCAGAAAACACCATCAACCTTGAACGTCTGCGCGCCATGCGCGACCTCACACCTGCCGACTATCACATGGGTGATCCGAACCGCCTTGGCTATATCATCTATACCTCTGGCACCTCCGGCAAACCCTCTGCCGTGATGCACGCGCATCGTGCAATCTGGGCGCGACGGATGATGTTTGACGGCTGGTACGGACTGCGGTCTGACGACCGGATGCTGCACGCAGGCGCCTTTAACTGGACCTACACGCTGGGCACCGGCCTGATGGACCCCTGGACCATCGGGGCCACCGCCCTGATCCCTGCCCCCGGCACAGCGGCAAGCGATCTGCCCGGCCTGATCGCCAGGCACAAAGCTACGCTTTTTGCAGCAGCACCCGGCGTCTTTCGACAAATGCTCAAGGGCCTCGACCCGGTGTATCTGCCGCATCTTCGCCATGGCCTCAGTGCCGGTGAAAAGATGGCGGCCGCCGTGCGCGACGCGTGGAACGAGGCCACGGACACCCCCGTCTATGAAGCGTTTGGCATGTCCGAATGCTCCACGTTCATCTCCGGCTCGCCCAACACCCCCGCCACGGATGGTGCTATTGGCACCGCACAGCCGGGCCGAAATCTCGAGATCCTCACGCCCAAAGGCGCCGCGCGCCCCAATACCCCCGGTGTGATTGCGGTACATCAGTCCGATCCGGGGCTGGCGATGGGTTATCTCAACGCGCCGGATCAATGGAAAGCAAAGTTTGACGGCGAATGGTTCCTTACAGGTGATCAGGGCATGATGGATGAAGACGGCCAGATCACCTATCTGGGCCGCAGCGACGACATGATGAACGCAGGCGGGTTCCGGGTCTCACCGCTTGAGGTTGAGGAAACCATGCTGCATGCGCCCGGCGTCACCGGCATCGGCGTGACCGAAGTCGAGGTCAAAAAGGGCACGACAGTGATCGCCGCGTTCTACACCGCCGACGCGCCGATCAAGGAATACACGCTCACCGACTATGCCCAGGACAATCTCGCGCGGTACAAGCAACCGCGCCTATACGTCCACGTTGATGCGCTACCCACCAGCGCCAACGGAAAACTCATGCGCGCCCGGCTGCGCGCCGACTACGAGGCCTCCAGAAAATGACCGTAAAACTCGACATTATCTCCGATCCGATCTGCCCGTGGTGCTACATCGGCAAGGCCCATCTGGACAAGGCTCTGGCCGATCACCCAGACCATCCCTTCGTGATCGAATGGCATCCCTTTCAACTCAATCCCGACATGCCCCGCGAAGGCATGGACCGCCGCGCCTATCTTGAGGGCAAGTTCGGCGGCAAGGAAGGCGCGGTGCGCGCCTATGCCCCCGTGGTGGAACATGCGGAAAAAGCGGGTCTCACCATCAATTTCGAAGCAATGCAGCGCACCCCGAACACGCTGGACGCCCATCGCCTAATCCACTGGGCAGGCATTGAGGGTCGGCAAACCGCTGCCGTCTCGGCCCTGTTCAAAGCCTATTTCATCGACGCCCGCGATATCGGAGATGCCGAAGTGCTTGCCGACATTGCCGACAGCATTGAAATGGACGCCTCTGTGGTGGCACGCCTGCTGCAAACGGATGAAGATACGCAGATGATCCGTGATCGGGATGCGCACAGCCGCCAGATGGGTGTGACATCGGTTCCGACCTTCATCTTGGCCAACCAGCACGCCATCCCCGGTGCCCAACCGCCCGAGCTCTGGGCCAAGGTCATCGCTGATCTTTCAGCGGCTGCCTGACTATGGCAGATGCGCCACATAGCGTGACCTAGCGACAACATTGCTTTGCCAACCGGGCCGCGCTTGCTTACGACTCTCGTTCAAGAGGCAAAGACCTCAACAAAAACAAGAATGAGCGGGCAAATGGCAGACAACAAGACACCCCCAAAGCGGATTCATTCCGCGGGCAATACCAGCATTCAATACGACTTGGTTGCAGGTAGCCTGCGCTGCGTGCCGCGACTTTTTGTTGCGGATCCGACCCGCGACATCAAAGCGATCTGGCGCAATGAGATCGGGAAGGCAACCGTAACAGGCCCAAGGGCGGCATCGTGATGCGGATCAGGCCCGAAGCACCCCGAGTGATACTGACCTATGGTCGCTTCGATTTGTTTCATCAGGGACACGTCGGTTTCCTGCGGCAGGCCTCGCAACTTGGGGGCGAGTTAATCGTGGGCTGCGCTACGGATGATTATGCCGCAGCTTTGGGACAGCCCTGCACAATGGATTATGACGCCCGTCGCGCGCTTTTGGAAAGCTGTCGATTTGTCAGCCGCGTTATCCCGCATAGCAATGGCAACCAAAAGCGCACCGATATCGTCAATTACAACGTCTGCACACTTGCCATGGGGATGGAACACGCTGGCGCAATGGACGATGTGCAAGATATTGCACAAGTTCTCTATCTGTCCCGCGAAACGCTGATGCCAAAAGATCACCGTAGGCTGAAACCTATCCAACAGATTGCTTTTGGCTAACATTTTTGACGCTAGAGCATTGTAGCCTCCACAACCTTCGGTTACCAATTGACGCTATCGGGCGTCAATAAATGGGCGCTGTACTACCGGAGCATTGAGTGTCGTCTAACAATCCAGCCTTCTCCATGAGCCGGACCGAATTTGTAGCGCTGATTGCAATGATGTTTGCAACCATCGCCTTTTCCATTGATGCGATGTTGCCCGCGCTGCCAGAGATCGCGAATGAATTGTCCCCCGAGACTGCACACCGTGCGCCGCTGATCCTGACGTCTTTTGTACTGGGGATGGGAATAGGCACGTTCATCGCCGGACCATTATCGGATGCCTTTGGCCGCAGACGCATCATTTTCATTGGTGCAGCGCTCTACATCGCCGCTGCTGCTGTCGCCTGGGCCAGTTCCTCACTGGAATTGATGCTGGTGGCCCGTGTCATTCAGGGCCTTGGCGCATCCGGGCCGCGCATCGTTTCGGTTGCTGTTGTGCGTGATCTTTTTTCGGGCCGGGAAATGGCCAAGATCACCTCAATCGTCATGATGATCTTCGCGCTCATCCCAGCAGTGGCCCCTCTGATGGGATCGTTTATCATCGCAGGCTTTGGCTGGCGTGGCATATTCATCGCCTTCATCCTGTTTGCCATTTTTACCGTCTCTTGGATGGGGTTACGTCTGCCTGAAACACTCTTGCCAAAAGATCGCCGCCCGTTGCGCTTTGCCCTGATGCTGGCTGCCTTAAAAGAAATCTTCGCGCACCCTTCCGTGCGCATCTCCATCCTTGTGCAATCCCTTGCCATGGCGATGCTGTTTTGCATGCTCATGCTGGTGCAACAGGTCTATTACGAGATCTATGACCGGGCCGAAACGTTTCCCTATTGGTTTGGTGCCGTTGCGATCCTGGCAGGCAGTGCCAGCCTGTTGAACGCGGCTATCGTAGGACGATTTGGGATGCGTTTGCTGGTTACCGTGACCCTTGCGGTGCAAATCCTGCTTTCATCCGCGATGCTGATCTTTGACTTGGGGGGCCTAAGCGAACCGTATGGCTTTGCCGCATTCGTCATCTTTCAGACCTGTCTGTTCTTTCAGGCCGGTCTGACCCTCGGCAACCTCAACGCCATCGCGATGGAGCCTATGGGCCATATCGCCGGTATGGCTGCCTCTGTGGTCAGCGCCGTATCAACCGTTCTGGCCGCTGCCATCGCCTCGCCTGTGGGCATGCTGTTTGACGGCACCATCCGGCCACTGGTCGCGTCGATCCTGATCATGGCAACTGTCGGTTTCTTCCTGATGCGGTATCTGTCGCGGGTGGAACAACGCATCGCGCTTGCGCAATAGGCGTTCAGCTCCGGATGACTGCAATCAGATAAAGGACCGGTTGCTTCAACCATCTGCGAGGCAACCCAATCCACTGGTATCACGACGCTAATTTCTTGCGCTTCTCTTTTTCCTTGGCAATCACATGCTCCGCCAGATCCCGGGCAATGGCAAAGGCCCCCTTGATCTTGTCCGCGTCGCTCTTCCAGTCCCGGCGCACGACGATCTTGTTGTCCTTTACCTTGGCCAGCCCACGCTGGTCCTGAATGAACTGCACAAGCCCTTCGGGTGAGGCGAATTTGTCGTTGTGGAATTGGATCGTGGCCCCCTTGGGCCCGCCGTCCAGCTTGGCGATGCCAGCGCGTTTACACATCGCCTTGATCCGCACGACCAACATCAGCGTGTTCACCTCTTTCGGCAGCTTGCCAAACCTGTCGATCAGTTCGGCCGCAAAGCCTTCCAACTCGACCTTGGTGCTCAGACCCGACAGCCTGCGGTATAGCCCCAGCCGAACATCAAGGTCCGGCACATAGTCTTCGGGGATCAGCACGGGCACGCCCAGATTGATCTGCGGTGCCCATTGATCGTCCGCCTCTGACAGACCTTCCATCTCGCCAGCCTTGATCTTGGCAATCGCCTCTTCCAGCATCGACTGATAAAGTTCAAAGCCCACATCACGCATCTGGCCCGACTGCTCTTCGCCCAGCAGGTTCCCTGCCCCGCGAATATCCAGATCCTGAGAGGCCAGCGTAAAGCCCGCACCGAGCGTGTCGAGTGACCCCAGCACGCGCAGCCGTTTTTCAGCCAATGGCGTCAGTTTCGCGCGTGGTTTGGTTGTCAGATAGGCATAGGCCCGCGTCTTGCTACGCCCGACCCGTCCCCTGATCTGATAAAGCTGTGCCAATCCAAACATGTCAGCACGGTGCACTATCATCGTGTTGGCCGTGGGAATATCCAGACCGGATTCCACGATCGTCGTGGCCAGCAGGACATCGAACTTGCCATCGTAAAAGGCGTTCATCCGGTCATCCAGCTCTCCTGCCGGCATCTGCCCGTGAGCCACAACATAGGTTAGCTCTGGCAGTTGGTCTTTCAGAAACGCCTCGATCTCTGGCAGGTCACTGATGCGCGGTACCACATAAAACGACTGTCCACCCCGGTAATGCTCTCGCAAAAGCGCCTCGCGCAGGGTCACGGTGTCGAATTCGCTCACGTAGGTGCGGATCGAAAGGCGGTCAACGGGCGGGGTGCCGATGATCGACAGGTCACGCACACCGGTCAGGCTCAATTGCAATGTCCGGGGAATTGGCGTGGCCGTCAGGGTCAGCACGTGGATGTCTGTGCGCAGCGCTTTCAGGCGTTCCTTGTGTTGCACGCCGAAATGCTGCTCTTCGTCAATGACCAGCAGCCCAAGGTTCTGAAACCTGATCCCCTTGGCCAGTAGCGCATGGGTGCCAATGACAATATCCACTGTGCCCTTGGCCATCCCGTCCTTGGTCAGGGCGGCATCCTTTGAGCTGACAAAGCGGCTAAGCTGGCGGACATTGATCGGAAAGCCTCTGAAGCGCTCAGCAAAGCTTTTGTAGTGCTGCCGCGCCAGCAGTGTCGTGGGTGCGATCACCGCCACCTGCACGCCTGACATGGCCGCGATAAAGGCCGCCCGCATCGCGACCTCGGTCTTGCCAAAGCCGACGTCGCCGCAGATCAGACGATCCATCGGGTTGCCGGAGGTCATATCGTCGATCACGTCCGAAATCGCACGCAGCTGATCATCAGTCTCCTGATAAGGAAAGCGCGCTGAAAACGCGTCCCACATCCCCGGTGGCGGCTCAAGCACAGGTGCCTTGCGCAAGGCGCGTTCCGCCGCGATGCGGATAAGCTTGTCCGCTATCTCGCGGATGCGCTCTTTCAGCTTGGCTTTCTTGGACTGCCACGCGCCACCGCCCAGCTTGTCCAGCAGCCCTTCCTCGTGGCCGTATCTCGACAGCAGTTCGATATTCTCGACCGGCAGATACAGCTTGGCGTTCTCGGCATACTCCAGCACCAGACATTCATGCGCGGCCCCGGCGGCGGTCACGACCTCCATGCCGTGATACCGCCCGATGCCGTGATCCACATGCACCACCAGATCGCCGGGCGTCAGGCTTTGGGTTTCGGTGAGGAAATTCTCCGCCCGGCGCTTGCGCTTGGGTGCCCGGATCAACCGGTCGCCCAGCACGTCCTGCTCGGATATAACCGTCAGACGCCCCTCGCCGTAAGGTGCCTCGAACCCGTGCTCCAGCGCCCAGACCGCCAGATGCAGCCCGCGCTTGCCAATGCGTTTCGCATTGGGCACCGGTATCGCCTCGGCCAGCCCCTCGTCCTCGATCAGCCCCGTCAGCCGCTCTCGCGCCCCTTCGGAATAGCTCGCGATCAGGACGGGCCCCTCTTCAAGCTTTGCTTTCACATGTGATGCCAACGCACCGAAAAGACTTATGGATTCCTGCTGGCGCTCCGGCGCGAAGTTGCGCCCGATCCGCGCGCCCGCATCCAGCACCCCCGGCCCGGTCGGCTGCGGCAATAGCGTGAACTGCACAACGCGCTTCTCCGCCGTTGCCAGCAACCACGCCTCGTCATCCAGATATTTGCCTTCGGGCGGCGCAGGCTTGTAGACGCTGTCCATCTTGGACCGGTTCGCCATGGCGATCTTGCGCGTCTCGTATTGATCGACGATGCTGTCCCACCGGGCCAGCCGCGCCGGGGTCAACTGATCGTCTAATGTGACCGTCGCCTTGGGAAGATAATCAAACAGCGTTTCCATCTCTTCATGGAAAAACGCGATCCAGTGTTCCGCCCCTTGATGCTTGCGCCCTGCACTAATGGCTTCATATAGCGGATCATCCGTACCTGCCGCGCCAAACTCAATCCGGTAATTCTGCCGGAACCGCGTGATCGACGCCTCGTCGAGAATGATCTCGGACACCGGCGCCAGTTCCACCATGTCCAGCTTTTCCGTCGTGCGCTGGGTGACAGGATCAAAGCGGCGTGCCCCGTCCAGCACATCACCGAACAGATCCAGCCGCACAGGGCCCAGATCGCCCGGCGGATAGATGTCGATGATCCCGCCGCGGATCGCATAGTCGCCCGGTTCCATCACTGTGGGGCTTTGCACAAAGCCCATGCGCACCAGAAAAGCCCGCAAGGCGGCCTCATCGATCCTGTTGCCGACCTTGGCGACAAAGGCCGCGTCCTTCAGGACCGAGCGTGCCGGAACCCGCTGAGTGGCCGCATTCAGCGTGGTCAGCAGAACAAACTTCTCTGGCATCCCGTGGACAAGTGCGGCCAGTGTTGCCATGCGCTGTGCGGAAATATCGGCATTCGGCGATACACGGTCATACGGCAGGCAATCCCACCCCGGAAAGGTGACCACAGGCATATCGGGGGCAAAGAAGGCAAGGGCGGCCTGCATCGCCGCCATGCGCTTGTCATCGCGGGCCACGTGGCACACCGGCCCACCGCGCGCGACCTCGTCCAGTATCGCGCGGGCGTCGTATCCCTCAGGAACGCCGGAAAGGGTAATCTTGCTCTGCTCTACCATGAGGCCTCAATTGGGGCTTCAACCTGCGCTGTCAACCACCAAGCGGCCCAAGGGTGACGTTCTGGTACATCCCCCAAAGCGCCGTCACAAAGATCGACACCATGCCGATCAGCTGCGTGTAGAGCCTTTGCCGGTTCAACCGCTTGTAAAGAAGCTCGCCTGTTGCCCCCTCTGCCTGGATCAGACGGGCGGTTGACAGGCCCAGCATGCCCACCAGCGACAAGGGGAAAGCCAGCAAAAACACTGCCTGGGCAAATTCCATGCCGTAGACAAATCCGGTGAGCCCCAGCAAGGTCAGGAAAAAGCAAGCGAAGCCGGCCAGCCAAAGGCCAGAAACCTGACCGATGTACAACAACCGGTTCACGTTGATCCGTACCATGTCTTCCAGATCAACCTCGGCCTGACCGCCCTGTCGCTTGGCCCGCAGCACCATGTCGTAAGGAACGCCCAGCACCCAATGACTTGCCGTGGACCACACCACCGCCAGCACGATCCAGAACCACAGGTTCGAAAAGGATCGCATGTCGATCAGTTCAAAAAGCGTCTGATACCAGTCCAACGTGATGCCTTGCCGTGTGGTTTGCGCTGCACATACCCAAGGTAGCGCAGAATTCCTACCCTTGAGCGCATAGATTTTTCATGGGAAGACAAGGGCGTTCGCTAGTGAGGTATTTTTGCATGAATCCGGTCCAAGCCCCCTATCCCGCCACCCGTCTGCGCCGCACGCGGGTCACACCTGCGGTCCGCGCCCTTGTGCGCGAAAACGCGCTCGAGGTTGGTGATCTGATCTGGCCCGTTTTCGTACGCTCCGGCGAGGGCATCGAGGAGCCGGTCCCGTCCATGCCAGGCGTCATGCGCCGCTCCGTGGACAAGGTGGTCGAGGCCGCGACTGAGGCCCATGCGCTGGGGCTGCAGGCCATGTGCATCTTTCCCTACACCGGCATCGAAGAACGTACCGAGGATTGCGCCGGGGCCTGGGACCCCAAGAACCACGCCAATCGCGCGATTGCGGCGATCAAGGCCAAGTTTCCCGATATGGCGGTGATGAGCGACGTGGCCCTTGATACCTATAACATCAACGGCCACGACGGGTTCGTCGAGGACGGGATCATCGTGAATGACCGTACGGTCGAGGCCTTGGTCAAGATGGCGCTGGCACAGGCCGAGAACGGATGTGACATCATCGGCCCCTCCGACATGATGGACGGGCGCATCGGGGCCATTCGGGCAGGTCTTGAGGGCGCGGGGCATCAGGACGTGATGATCCTCAGCTATGCGGCAAAATACGCATCGGCCTTCTACGGCCCCTTCCGCGACGCGGTGGGCGCATCCGGTGCGCTGACCGGGGACAAGAAGACCTACCAGATGGACCCGGCCAATTCGGACGAGGCACTGCGGCTGGTGGCCCGTGATCTGTCTGAAGGAGCGGATATGGTCATGGTCAAACCCGGCCTGCCCTACCTCGACATCTGCCGCCGCGTCAAAGACGCCTTTGGCGCACCGACCTTTGCCTATCAGGTGTCAGGCGAATTCGCGATGATCAAGGCCGCCGCCCAGAACGGCTGGATCGACGAAGAACGCGTGATGCTGGAAAGCCTGATGGCGTTCAAGCGGGCGAGTTGTGATGGTGTACTGACGTATTTCGCGCCGGATGTTGCGCGGCTGATGAACGGGTAGCCGCGCGGTCTCAGGCCCAGTCCAAGCACAATTTCGCCCAAGCGTTCAATCCTCATGACAAGACGCGAGAAACCGCCTATGCTGACGCGCAAGTCGGGCAAACCGGCATCAGGCAACTTTGACGGGCAGAAACCATGAAAACCTCAATACTCTCTCGCCGGGCCTTTGGCCTCGGTGCCTTGGCTGCAACATCAACCCTTGCCGCATGTGGCAACGGAGTCGGCGGGCGCGGCTCTCAACTTATCGATGCGCGGGTCAACGCGACCTTGAACGAGATGTACCGTAGCTATCCCAACACGGTACAACTGGCGCAGAAGTCCAACGGCATGCTTGTCATGCCGCTGGTGACCGAAGCGGGCCTTGGCTTTGGCGGTGCCTACGGGCGCGGCGCGCTGTTGGTCAACGACATCACGGTCGATTACTACTCTGTCACCAAGGCATCGGGCGGATTGCAGATCGGCGCGCAGCAATATGCGCATGTGCTGTTTTTCATGACCGAAGACGCATTGATGGATTTCCGGCGCTCTCCGGGATGGGCCGCAGGTGCGGACCTTGAATACGTGATCTCGGACCGGGGCGACAGCGTCGCTGCGGATACGACAACTGTGCTGGCCCCGGTTCTGGCAGCGGTCTTTGGGCGTGCGGGCTTGCGGGTGGGCGCCACACTGGAAGGCACGAAATACACCCGGATCATCCCCTGATCTGGTAATCTTTCATTAACCGCCGAAAGTGAAGAACGCGCCACATCTATCTGATATGGCGCGTTTAATTTTTGGTAAATGGCTGTCCCCGCGGGGACAAAAGCTCGGTCCTTGCCAAAAAGGCCTAGCCCATGGCACGCAAACGCTTGATCAGGCTCGACGTGTCCCAACGCCCGCCACCCAGCTTCTGCACATCCTTGTAGAACTGATCGACCAGCGCCGTGACCGGCAGGCTCGCCCCGATCTCATCGCTGGTGCCAAGGCAAATACCCAGATCCTTGCGCATCCAGTCGACCGCAAAACCGTGGTCGAATTCATCGTCCAACATTGTCTCATACCGATTGGCCATCTGCCAGGAGCCTGCCGCACCCTGACTGATCACCTCGACGACCGCGCGGCCATCAAGGCCTGCCTTCTCGGCGAAATGCAATGCCTCGGACAGGCCCTGCACCAGCCCGGCAATCGCGATCTGGTTGCACATCTTGGTCATCTGGCCTGCGCCGCTGTCTCCGATCCGGCGGCAGATCTTTGAATAAACCTCCATCACTGGCAGCGCGCGGTCAAAGGCGCCCTGATCCCCGCCGCACATGATCGACAGCTGGGCATTTTCAGCCCCCGCCTGACCACCTGAAATCGGCGCATCGACAAAGCTGATCTGCGCATGATCTGCAGCGGCATAAAGCTCGCGAGTCACGGCGGCAGACACCGTGGTGTGGTCCACGAATATCGCACCCGCCTGCATGCCGGCAAAAGCGCCATCATCGCCCAGACAGACCGAACGTAAATCATCGTCGTTGCCGACGCAGGCCATCACGAAATCGGCACCCTCAGAGGCGGCGCGGGGCGTGCTTGCCGATGCACCACCGTAGGCCTTGACCCAATCCTCGGCCTTCAACGCCGTGCGGTTATAGACCGTGACCTCATGACCCGACTTTTGCAGATGCCCTGCCATCGGTCCGCCCATCACCCCTAGTCCCAAAAATGCGAGCTTTGCCATCTGCTTTTCCTTGCTGCTGAGTTACGCTATGCCCGATTTAACTAACATCCTTCACCGGGCGGTCAAACTGGCGCTGCAGGTTGCGGGACCGTCCGGAGCGCCCTATGGCCCTGATTTTTCGCTGGCTTATCCGCATTGCCGCCGCGCTGATTGTCCTCATCGTGGTGACCGTGAGCACCGTCTATTGGCTCGCGTCGCGTTCATTGCCTGATTACACCGACGACGTGACCGTGCGCGGCATCACAGCCCCGGTCGAGATCGTCCGCGACAATGCGAACGTGCCGCATATCTTCGGGCAATCGGACCGCGATGTCTATTTCGGACTGGGCTTTGCCCATGCGCAAGACCGGATGTGGCAGATGATCATGCTGCGCCGCACCGCCCAAGGCAGGCTGAGCGAAGTATTTGGCGCCCCGACCCTGAACATCGACAAGGTCATGCGCCGGTTTGATATCTACACGCTGTCTGTCCAATCCGCCGAAGCCCTTGATCCCAAGACCAAGCTTGCGCTTGAGGCCTATGCCGCAGGCGTGAACGCACGGCTTGCGCAGATCAATACAGAGGCGCTGGGTCGTGGCGCTCCTGAGATGCTGTTGTTCAACGCGCCCATGGCACCATGGCGGCCCGCGGATTCAATTGCGATCACCAAGCTGATGGGCGTGCAACTGTCCGGTCATCTGGAGGCCGAGGTGATCCGTGCCCGTACTTCGCTTGCGCTGACCGATCAGGCGCGGCTGCTGGATATCCTGCCTGACAGTCCGGGCAGTGGCGTGGCTGCACTACCGGAGTATGCGGCTTTGGCACCGGGGGTCCGGCGCCATGCACAGAACATGCCGCTTGACCCGCACCCCTTGTCACCCTTCAAACCAACCGCGCTGGCAGGTGCCTCCAACGCATGGGCCGCTGCCCCGTCCCGTTCCGCGTCCGGTGGCACGCTTCTGGCCAATGATCCGCATCTGGGCTTCACCGCTCCCGCGATCTGGTATCTGGCCCGGCTTGAACTGCAGACCGGCGGCGTGATCGGCGGCACAATCCCCGGCATGCCGGTTGTCCTGACAGGGCGCAGCGCGGCCCTTGGTTGGGGGCTGACGTCGGCCTACCTTGACGATCAGGACCTGTTTATCGAAGAGATTAACCCGGAAAACTCCGAGGAATACCGCACGCCTGACGGGTTCAAAGCATTTGAAACGCGCGCCTCTATCATCACGGTGAAGGACGCCGATCCTGTAACACTGACCCTGCGTTGGACAGACAATGGCCCCGTGCTTCCCGGCAGCCACTACAATCTTGCCAGCATCACCCCGCCTGGGCATGTGACCACACTCAGTTGGACCAACCTCAGCGCCCGTGACACCTCAATTGCTGCCGCGATGCGTCTGATGGAGGCAAAATCCGTCCAAGAAGGGCTGGCTGCGGCAGAGGCTTATATTGCGCCTGCGCAAAACCTGACGCTGGTGGACCGCGAGAACATCGCGATGACGACGATTGGCGCGATGCCCCGCCGGGACGCCGGACACCAAAGTCAGGGGCGACTACCGTCGCCGGGCTGGATCGCCGCGAACCGCTGGCAAGGCACCCTGCCCTATGCGGCAAATCCATCGTTCGTCGCGCCGACAGGTGGCATCCTTGGAAATACCAACAACAAGACCGTGGATCGCCCGTTCCCAAACCACGTGTCGTTCCTTTGGGGTGACACCCAGCGGGTTCAGCGTTGGCAGCGTCTTATGCAGAACCGCGAGGTCCATACCCGCGACAGTTTCATCGAAGCACAGCTTGATACCGTCAGCTTTACCGCACGGTCGCTGCTCCCGCTGATCGGGGCAGAGCTTTGGTTTACCGGTGAGGCCGCGCCGGACGGGACGCCTGAGCGGCAACGGCAACGCGCGCTGATCCTGCTGGCGGGCTGGTCGGGGGAGATGAACGAACATCTGCCGGAACCTTTGATCTATGCGGCTTGGCTGCGCAGTTTGCAGGCCCGGCTTATTCAGGACGAACTGGGGCCGTTGGCAGACGAGTTTGACCATGTCCAACCCTTGTTCATCGAGCGGGTGTTCCGCGACGTGGACGGTGCTGGCATCTGGTGTGACGTGCTCCAATCCACACGGGTCGAGACCTGCCCCGAGATGGCCCGTCTGGCGCTGGATGACGCGATTTTGTGGATCAACGAGACCTGGGGCGACCAGCTGGAGTCGCTGCGCTGGGGCGACGCGCATCAGGCAACGCACGATCATCAGGTATTGGGTGAAGTGCCGGTGCTGCGTTATTTCGTTAACATCAGGCAATCGACGTCAGGCGGCGACAACACGCTTCAGCGCGGCAAAACCAAGGGAGCGATGCCCGATCCGTTCCACAATGTGCACGGTGCCGGATATCGCGGTGTCTATGACTTTGCGGACCCGGATTCCTCGGTCTTTGTGACATCGACCGGCCAGTCTGGGCATTTCCTGTCGCGTCATTATGACGACATGGCACAGCTGTGGCGGCGCGGCGAGTATATCCCGATGTCGCTGGATGCCGACCTTGCCCGCGCGGCCTCCGTGGGCGTGACAACTTTGACGCCTGCGTCGGAATGAACCGGGTCATCCTGTTCAACAAGCCTTACGGCGTATTGTCGCAATTCACCGACAAGGGCACCGAAGGGTCAGCCCGGCCGACACTGTCGGCCTATATCGATCAGCCGGGGTTCTACCCGGCCGGGCGGCTCGACAAGGATAGCGAAGGGCTGATGGTATTGACCGACAACGGCGCGCTGCAGGCGCGCATCGCGCATCCGAAATACAAGCGCCCCAAGACCTATCTTGTGCAGGTCGAAGGAACGCCCGATCCCGCCGCTCTTGAGGCATTGCGAAAGGGCGTCGATCTTAAGGATGGTCCGACCAAACCGGCGGAAGTCTCACAGGTCGATCCGCCCACGAACCTTTGGGAACGCGACCCGCCGGTCAGGTTTCGCAAGACGGTACCCGATGCATGGTTGCGCATCACGATCCGAGAGGGCCGTAACAGACAGGTCCGCCGCATGACGGCCCATGTCGGGCTGCCCACACTGCGCCTGATCCGCGAGAGTATCGGCGACTGGCACCTGAACGACCTGCGCCCCGGCGCGTGGCGGTGGGCATCCGAGACGGGGGCATAGGACGAAACCTACGTCAAAGCGCGGGTGATCAGAACACCACCTGTCGCCGCAACGGCAGTCAGGCAGGTCCCCCAGACGAAATCCGTCAATGCCATGCCCCATGACCAGTCTTTCATGATCGCAAGGGACGTAAACTCATAGGTGCCATATCCTGCCGCACCAATAAGGGCAGCGTTGCCCAGCACCCACCATACGCTCTTGTCGTGTTGCAGCGCAGGCCATGACACAAACCACAGGATTATCCCGACCAGAAAGGCATAAAAAGCAAAGGCAGGCAGCACGCGGAACTCTTCCAGCATCAGGTGGCCAATATTGGCCTCAAAGATCGGCTTGATGATGTAGCTGAGACCGACATAGTCGATCGCAAGGAAGATGACGAAGGTCGCAACGTAGAGGATGATCAAGGTCATGGAAGGCTCCGGCGCTTGTTGGGTGACACAACAGATGTAGCGCCGAACCGAAAAAGCGAATTATTCAGCGCTTTGACGCTTGCTTGCGCTGCCAATCACAGCCGTTGGAACTGCGCTTCCTGCTTGGCCGACCAGCGAACGGTCAGATCAAAGCCGTCCTCCGTCTGGTTTTCGCGCACAACGACATCCTGATCATAGAGCCACGCGCGTTTCTTGCCGTCTGCATATCCAAGATGCAGATCCGCTTCACGCACCGCACCCTGAAGCGCTTCTGCGATCACCTTCTGGAGATGGTCCAGCCCTTCGCCCGTGATGGCCGAAATGGCCAGAACATCATCGCCACGTTCGGCGCGGGCGCGGACCGCGTCAGCGGCCTCCGCCGGCAACAGGTCAATCTTGTTCCAAACCTCAAAGGTGCGGGTATCTTCGAGCACGCCCAGCGACACGAGGATGTCGCGCACATCCGCTGCCTGTTCTTCAGTCTCCGCATGAGAGATGTCGCGCACATGCAGAATGATATCTGCGGCCAGTACTTCTTCGAGGGTGGCGCGGAATGCGGCGACCAATTCGGTTGGCAGGTCGGAAATGAAACCCACCGTGTCTGACAGGATGATCTCGGGGCCGTCAGGCAGCGCAAGACTGCGCATTGTGGGGTCGAGCGTGGCAAAGAGCATATCCTTTGCCATCACTTCGGCCCCCGTCAACCGATTGAAAAGCGTGGATTTCCCGGCGTTCGTGTAGCCCACGAGGGCAACAATCGGATAGGGAACCTTGGCCCGTGCGGCGCGGTGCAGGGCACGGGTTTTCACCACCTTTTCCAACTGGCGGCGCAGGCGCACCAATTGTTCGTCAATCGCACGCCGGTCGGCCTCGATCTGTGTTTCACCCGGGCCACCGACGAACCCCAGACCACCACGTTGCCGTTCAAGGTGGGTCCAGGCGCGGACAAGGCGGGTGCGCTGGTAATTCAGCGCGGCCATTTCGACCTGCAATACACCCTCGCGGGTCGCGGCACGATCCGAGAATATTTCAAGGATCAACCCGGTCCGATCGAGCAGTTTGACGCCCCAGGCCTTCTCAAGATTGCGTTGCTGAACTGGCGTGACGGGGCCATCGACCAGGACGAGTTCAATTTCGTTCTGTTCCAACCTCTCATGCAGATCAGCGATCTTGCCCTTGCCAAAGAGCTTACCCGCATCGACGCTGCGCAGTTGCACAACTTCGGACCCGATGACCTCAAGCGCAGGCAGCGCACGGGCAAGTGCCACCGCTTCTTCAAGCGCAGGTCCGGGGTCGCGGCGGTCAGGATTGGAACGGATGTCAGGATGCAGCACCCACGCGCGCGTCACGCGGGGGCCTTCGGTGTCATCAATTTGGAATGGCGCTTTGCTCAAGAAGCGTCTTCGCCCTCATAAAGGCTGATCGGCTGGCTTGGCATGATGGTCGAAATGGCATGCTTGTAGACAAGCTGTGATTGTCCATCGCGGCGCAGCAGGACGCAGAAGTTGTCAAACCAGGTGATCACACCTTGAAGTTTGACGCCGTTGATCAGGAAGATTGTGACCGGTACCTTGGTCTTGCGTACATGGTTCAGGAACGCATCCTGAAGGTTCTGTCTGTCAGACGCCATCGGTGTTCTCACTTCATTTATTCTTGCTGGCGTCCGCGTATCGGACCCCCCCGTCGGGCTAACTATGTCTTGGAGTGCTGCGAGTTTCCAGCCCAAATATTGGGCGCTCCGTGATAATTGACGCTAATCAGTGACAGGTACGCAACAGCGCGTTTCCTATGAACGCCAAAGATCGGGTGTGACAAGGGCTATAATCGCCAGTGTTTCAAGGCGTCCCAGCACCATTGCGCCACATAGGATCAGCTTGGCCATGGGGGTGAGTTCGATAAGACGAATAGGAGCATCGGCGCCGAATTCGGTCAGCGGACCCGTGGTCGACAGGCTTGCCACCGACAGCACCATTGCCTGATCAAAGCTGCTGCCGGTAAGGGTCAGGGCCAATGTGATTCCTGCCAGCGAGATGGCGAAAAGCATGAAGAAAATCCATGCGATAAATGCACCGTTGCTTTGCAGGCGGCGGCCCACTGCGCCCGCCCCACTGACCGAACTTGGGTGGACCAGACGTTCCATCTCGCGGGTGCCGTTCTGGTACAGCGCAAAGACCCGCAGCAATTTGACACCACCTGCTGTTGTCGCGACCCCGCCCCCGACCAATGCGAGCCCCATCAGGGTCAGCCCCGGCGTGCCAAGCCCCGACCAGTCCTGTGCATCGACCCAGTGTTCGGACACGAAACCGGTGGTCGTCAGAAAGGACATAACGGTAAAGACTGACCCCCAAAGAGCGTAGCCTGCATCCGAAAGACGCTCCATCGCGGCGACGTCATAGGCGCCCAGAAAATGCCTGCCAAAGATCAAAAGTGGCACCGCAATGACGATGAAGACCCCGATGCGAAATTCCGGGTCGGTCATCAGACCGCCTTGAGTGGCGGTGACCGTATCCTTTGAAAACGTCAGCCGGGACAGCGCGAAAAGCATGAACAGGACCATCACCGCTTCTCCGGTGATGCCGATGCTTGATTCCTGCACCCCTCCGATTGGCGATATGCCAGAGGTCGCGAGGATTGACATGGCGTGACACAGGGCCACCAGCGGCACTTCACCACCGCCCAACAGCAGCAACCATAAAAGCAGCGTCAGGCCCCCGTAGATCGGAAAGAGCGCATTGAAGGACCGCAGCAGTTTTTGCCGGGGATCAACAGCGGCGCTGCGGCTGGCGACCCCTGTATCCCGCCTGCCCGGTTCTGCCTGTGCCGTGACTTCGAAACCGCCCAGATGCAACGGGGCCAGAATGGCCGATGCCGCCACCCACATCAGAAGACCACCCATCCAGCCCACTTGTGCGCGCCACAAATGCAACGTGCCGCTGAGGCGCTCGGGGTCCTGAAACATCGCGGCCCCGGTGGTGGTCAGCGCGCTGACCATCTCAAAATACGCATTCAGAAAGCGGGTGGTCGGAAGCGTTTCGACAAAGGGGATGGCAAAGAAAACCGGCAGGATAATAAACGCCGAAAAAAGAGACAGCAGTGGTCCCAGTGCGCCTTGCTGCGATCTGCGGCCATGATGCACGACCGCCAGCATCAGAAAAAAGATGCCGCCCAGGAGCCCGGCGTAGAAAAAGGCGCGTGCGGCCTCGTGATCGCGCACGATCAGCCCGTGCAGCGCCGGGACCAGCATCGAGAGCGAAGAGATGCCGAACAGCAACAGGAACAGCGGCAGCTGCACAAGTTCTGCACGGATGTAGCTTTTGCGCCTCAACCCCGGCCCCTTCGCTTAGAAAAAGTCGATGGAGACCTGCAAAAGCTGCTCCACCTCCGGCACGTCCTCGGCCAGTGCAAAAACGGCGATGACATCGCCCTCGTCGATGCGGGTCTTGCCCATGGGGCGGATGACCTTGTCGCCCTTGCGGATCATTCCGATCAGCGCACCTTCGGGAAAGTCGATCTCAGAGACCATCTTGCCCGCGATGGGCGAGGTCGAGAGCACCTCGGCCTCGATCACCTCGGCCTCGGCATCGCCAATGGAATAGACCGCGCGCACGCGGCCGTGCCGGATGTGGCGCAAGATGGAGGACACGGTGGTGGCACGCGGGTTGATATAGGCGTCAATGCCAAGCGGCGTCATCAAGGGCACCAGTGTCGGATCGTTGATCAGCGCAATGACATAGGGGCAGCCTTCAGCCTTGGCACGGACGCAGGCCAGCATGTTGGTTTTGTCGTCGTCGGTGATGGCCAGCATCGCGTCGGCGCGGGCGATCCCCGCCTCCGCCAGAAGGGCCGCGTCAAGACCGTCACCGTTCAGAACAATTGTGCGCTCCAGCGCTTCGGCGGCGCGTTCGGCACATTTGCGGTTTTTCTCGATCACCTTGGTTCGGATACGGCGGGCGTCGCTTTCCAGATGTTTCGCCACGGCAAGGCCCACGTTGCCGCCCCCCACCAAGACAACACGTTCCTGTTTCGACGCTTTCTTGCCAAAGATTTCCATGGTGCGGGCGATATCGTCGCGGTGGGTAAAGACATAGCAGTCATCACCGACGAAAAGCTGGTCCTTTGCTTCGGGGGCAAACAGCGTACCGTCGCGGCGGACGCCAACAACAACCGCGCGCAGGGTTGAGAAAAGGTCGGTCAGCTGCCGCAATGGTGTGTTCACCACCGGGCATTCGTCTTCGATGGTGATGCCCAGCAGGTGTGCCTTGCCTTCCATGAAGACTTCGGTGTCGAAGGACGCCGGTGCCGAAAGCCGTTGCAGTGCAGCGGCGGCGACCTCTTTTTCAGGGCTGATCACCACATCGATGGGCATGTGATCGCGGCGGTAGAGGTCTGAATAAATCGCGTCGAGATAGGACTGGCTGCGCAACCGCGCGATCTTGCGGTTGATGCCAAAGACCGAATGCGCGACCTGACAGGTCACCATGTTGACCTCGTCCGAATAGGTCGCGGCGATGATCATCTCGGCATCGCGCGCCCCTGCCCTTTCAAGGACATCGGGATAGCTGGCAAAGCCCGCAATACCCTGCACATCCAGTGTTTCGGTCGCAGAACGCACCAGATCGGCGTTGCTGTCCACGACGGTCACGTCGTTACGCTCACCGCTCAGGTGCCGGGCGATTTGCCAGCCCACCTGTCCTGCACCACAAATGATTACTTTCATCCGCGCCCCTTCACGCAGCCTTTCGCGGGCGTTCAGGCCAAGGGCCGACCCCGCAGGTCAAGCATGGTTAGAGGCCATGATGCGGCCCAAGGCAAGGGTGAAATGCGTTGCCTCGACGTCTGATTGGGGGCAAGATCGGGATATGAAACGCGCGTCCTACGCCTTATTCGCCGCGATCGTACTGCTTGCGGCCTGCGCTCCGCTTGAGACCTACTACAAGCCCGGTGTACCCGTTGCGCAGCTCAACCGCGACACCACCGCCTGTGAGGTGAAGGCCTTGCGCGACGTGCCGGTGACAACGCTGATGCGGCGCAGGCCACCGATTTATGTGCCGGGCAATCGCACCTGCGATGCTGAGGGCAATTGCGTCGGCCACTACGGTTATTACGTTCCCGGCGGTTTCGAGACCTATGATCCCAATGTCGGTCTGCGGCTGCGGGTAGAGCGGCAGTGCATGGCGGACAAGGGCTATGCCCCGGTGTCGATACCGGTCTGCCCCGATAGTGTGGCCAGAGCCGCACATGCCCGCGCCACCACGCGGATGCCTGATCTGACAGAGCGGTCCTGCGTGATCCGGAATCCAGACGGCACCTTCCAGATCGTCACGCGGGGGTAAGGGGCAAAAGCCGCCGGGATTGAAACCAGAATTGGCACGCCAGCGCCCCATGACGGGGAACACAGTCGGCGTTGGCCTATGCCGCCTTTAGCCTTCGGCCGCCTCCGCCTCTTCATCCACATGTGCGACGCGCACGCCAGCCTTGGCCGACGTCACAACGCCCAATGACTTGAGTTTGCGGTGCAACGCGGAGCGTTCCATTCCGACAAAGTTTGCCGTGCGGGAAATGTTGCCGCCGAAACGGTTGATCTGGGTCAGCAAATATTCGCGCTCAAACGCCTCACGCGCTTCGCGCAGGGGCAGCGTGGCCAGCGCCGAGGACAGGACCACGCGGCCGTCCTCTTCGGCGCGGTCTTCTTCGCCGGGCAATTCGCGGGCCTCAATCGGGTCGCTGCCATCGCCAAGGATCAGCACACGCTCTACCAGGTTTTTCAACTGTCGCACGTTGCCAGGCCAGATCATCGTTTGCATGAGGGCAATAGCATCATCTGTCAATTCACGCTGGGGCAGACCCTGAGAGGTGTTGAATTCCGAAATGAAATATTCCGCCAGCAGCGGAATATCCTCGCGCCGGTCCTCAAGGGACGGGACTGCGATGGGGACGACATTGAGACGGTGGTAGAGTTCCTGCCGAAATGTTTCGGCCTCGATCGCTTCTTCGAGGTTCTTGTTGGTGGATGAGATCACCCGCAGATCGACGCGCACCTTGTCATTGCCGCCCACGCGGGTGAATTGCTGATCGACAAGCACGCGCAGGATCTTTGATTGGGTCCCAAGGGGCATGTCCGCCACCTCGTCGAAATAGACAACACCCCCATGCGCCTGTTCCAGCAGACCCGGCTCTATCCCCCGGTCTGCGCTTTCGCGGCCAAAGAGGACCTCTTCCATCCGGTCAGGTTCGACTCCTGCGCAATTCACGGTGATGAATGGAGCGGAGGACCGGCTGGAGTTGGCGTGGATGTAACGTGCGGCGACTTCCTTGCCCGAACCGGCAGGGCCTGTCAGCATGACGCGGCCGTTGGATTTGGTAACTTTGTCAAGCTGCCCCACAAGCGCGCGGAACGCGGCGGACTGGCCCAGCATCTCAGCGCTGGTCACGTCGCGGCGCTTGAGGCTTTGGTTCTCGCGGCGCAGGCGCGAGGTTTCCATGGCGCGGCGGATCACAACCAGCAGCTGGTCGATGTTAAAGGGTTTCTCGATAAAGTCGTAGGCGCCCTGTTTGATGGCCGCGACGGCGATTTCGATATTGCCATGGCCGGAAATGATGACCACGGGAACGTCTGGGTTGTCACGTTTGGTCGCCTTGAGAATATCGATGCCATCCATCCGGCTGTCTTTCAGCCAGATATCTAGGATCATCAGCGCCGGTGGTTCGGCGTTGATCGCGGCCATGGCATCATCAGAATTGCCCGCCAGCCGCGTTGAAAACCCCTCGTCTTTCAGAATGTCCGAAATCAATTCCCGAATATCACGTTCGTCATCTACAATCAGAATATCACTCATGTACTGTCTCCACTCGCTTTTCTGTTTTTGTTGCAGGGGTGATGGGCAGCGTCATGACTGCCATCGCCCCGTAATGGTCTTGGCCCTCGAACACGGGCGCGTTGTCGAGGCTGAGGCTGCCGCCATGTTCCTCGATAATCTTCTTCACAATGGGCAGCCCAAGGCCGGTGCCTTCGCTGCGGGTTGTCACGTAAGGTTCAAACAGGCGTGCACGGTCTTCGGGCAGGCCAATGCCGTTGTCCGCGATGGTGATCGTGACCTGCGTGTCATTCGGCTGCATCGTGATCACGATCTTTGGCTCAAGGTTGTCGGGGGGGTCTTTTTGCTTCAGGCTTTCAATGGCTTCGCCGGCGTTCTTGATCAGATTTGTGAGCGCCTGAGAGATCATCGTGGCGTCGATATCCGCCATCAGAGGGGCATCAGGCAGGTCGGCTTTTATTTTCACGTCCGGTTGCCCGGTCTGCTGCAAAAGGACTGCATCATGGACCAGTTGGGTAAGGTCCTGTTGCGAGGTTTCGGGCTCCGGCATCCGGGCGAATTTCGAGAATTCATCGACGATGCGGCGCAGGTCGCCGGTCTGGCGGATGATCACACCGGTCATCTGCTCAAGGCTGTCACTGTCATCGCCCACCTTCGGCGCGAATTTGCGTCTGATACGTTCCGCGCTGAGTTGGATTGGGGTCAGCGGGTTCTTGATTTCATGCGCGATACGGCGGGCGACGTCACCCCAGGCGGCCATCCGTTGGGCGCTGACCAGATCGGTGACGTCATCAAAGGCAACAACGTAGCCTTCAAGCCTGCCGTCCTCTGCGCGGCGGGTGGCCATTCGGACCAGCAGATTTTCCATCGCCCCCTGGCGCGACACCTTAACCTCGCCCTGTGCGACCTCTCCGGGACCGGAGGAGACGGTTTCGAACAAGGGGCCAAATTCCGGGATTGCGACCGCCAGCGCCACCGATTGCTGGTCCTCGGACCAGTCCAGCAGGCGCATCGCGGAGCGATTGACAAAGGTCACGCGGCCTTCGGGGTCGAGCCCCACGACGCCTGAGGTGACGGAGCTGAGCACGGAGTCAAACAGCCGGCGGCGGCGTTCGATCTGGCGGGTGTTGTCGAGCAGGGTTTCGCGCTGTCCCTGCAACTGTTTGGTCATCTGGTTGAAATACCGGCTGAGCATGGCGATTTCATCGTCGCCTTCCTCTTCGCGGACCTGCACGTTGAGGTTGCCTGCCCCCACTTGCTGCGCGGCGCCGGTCAGTCGCCCGACAGGGCCAGAAAGCCGTTCAGCGAACCAAAGGCCCAGCCACACAGCGGCAAGGATCAGGATCACGGCAAAGCCCAGATAAAGCAGTCCGAATTCGAACAAGAGCCTGCCGCGTTCGGATTCCAGTTGTTGATAAAGCCGCACCGTTTCTGTCGTTTCGTCCAGCAGGGACAGGATATCCCCGTCCACATCACGGCTGACGTAGAGATACCGATCCACGAAAGACTGCATCGGCACCAAGGCGCGGAATTCGTTGTTAGGCCAATCCTCGATTACCATCAGACCGTCGATGTTGGACTGGTCGATTTGTTCGGCGGTCGGTTTTTCGAAGTCAAACAGATAGGACCGGTCACCTCGCGCGCGGATTTGGCCCGTGCCATCAATCAGATAAGCTTCGCGCAAGCCGCGCTGGATCTGGCGCTGGCCTTCGCCAAGAAGTTCGCTGTCTGACAGAACGATACCCTGATTGCGGGCATTGTCGATGCTGCGGGCAAGGGTACGGGCATCCGAGATCAGGTCCGTGCGTTGTTCTGCTTCATAGGCTTGTGCGGCGGCAAGGGAGGTACCGACAACGCTGCGCACCCTGTCCGAAAACCAGCCTTCAAGCCCCACATTCACGGTAAGGCCCGCGAAGACGGCAACCGTTACAGTGGGGATCAGGGCCATGAGAGCAAAGACACCCGTCAAGCGCAGGTGCAGCCGCGAGCCTGCGGATTTGGCGCGGCGGGCAGATATCAGCCGCGCGACTTCGCTGAGCACGAGCGCTGCCACCAGCAGCACGTAGACCAGATCGGTCAACAGGATCAGACGGAGCGAAAAGGTATCAGCGCCCTGCCCCAGCGGGCCCAGCACTAGATAGGTTGCCATGGCCAGCACGGGGCCGAGGACAACAAGGCTGAGCGTAGCCAGATTGCGGACACGTTTAATGCGCCGCAGACGGCCCAATCGCTCCAAGCTAAAACTGCGTGACAGGGTTGCCACCCGCTGTCCTCACCGATGATGTGATGCCCGCACGCATCAACCGCCATATTGTGTGGTCCTAATCAGGCTCAGCGCTTGGCTGATACATGATGGCCACGGTTATGTGGCGCTTTTACATCATTTTGCGACCCCTTGTCACCTCAATATCAAGATCGGTGATTTTCTTGCGCAATGTATTCCGGTTGATGCCCAGCAAATCGGCGCATTTTGCCTGATTCCCCGAAGTTGCAGCGAGCGAAATTTCGATCAGCGGTGCCTCGATCTCGCGCAGGATGCGGCCATAAAGGCCCGGTGGTGGCAGCATGGATCCGTGCTGGTCGAAATAGCGCCGCAGATGCCGTTCGACCGATGCGCCAAGGCGTTCGGTATTGGCCTGCGCGTGTACGGGTTCGGGTGCGGGCTGTGCGCCCAGCACCTGTTCGGCTTCAGCCTGGCTGATTTCCGGCGCGCGGCTGGTCAGGGCCAGCTGGCGCATCGCGTGCTCAAGCTGGCGGACGTTACCGGGCCAGGAGTAGTTCGCGAAGACCTTGCTGGCCCCTTCGGACAGGCGGCGTGCCGGGCCATTGCCGTTATCGGCCCGTTCAAGGAAATGATACGCGAGCAGTTCGATATCCTCGACCCTGTCGCGCAACGATGGCACATGCACTGTCGCCCCAGAGAGGCGGTAGAAGAGATCGCGGCGCAGCGCCCCCTTTTTCATCGCTTCGGCCAGATCGGATTGGCTGGTGGCAAGAAAACGCGGTGTGTAGTCCCCCGGCGCGTCCATCATACGGGCGATCCGGGCCTGAACCTCAAGCGAAATGTCCGCGATTTCGTCAATCAGCAGCGTGCCGCCGCGCACACGGGCGAGCACGCGTGCAGGGCCTTCGATGTCCTGAAGATCAGCGCCCGTTACGGTGACAAACGGCAATGTGCGGCGGTCAGAGAAGTCATGAATGGCCTTGCCGATGAGGGACTTGCCGGTCCCGCTTTCGCCCCAGATCAGCACCGGCAGATCTGTATTCATCACCCGTGCCACAAGCCGGTACAGCGCCTGCATGACCGGGGTCCGGCCTACAAGCGGCAGATCATCCCGGTCGGCATCGCTGGTCGGTGTCGCAGGTGCGGCCCGGGCAGCGGTTTCCTTGCGGTTGAGGGCGCGTGCGGTGCGCTTCATCAGGTCCGGCAGATCGAACGGCTTGGGCAAATAGTCGAACGCGTCAGCCTCGGCCGCCTTGATCGCGGTCATGATGGTGTTCTGTGCGGAAATGACGATCACGGGCAGATCGGGCCGGTCTTGCGAAATTTTGGGCAGCATTTCCAGACCGTTCCCGTCGGGCATGGCAACGTCCGTGATGACCGCGTCCCCTCGCCCTTCCCCCACCCAACGCATCAAGGTCGTCAGACTGGAAGTCGCGTGAACCTTGCAGCCTGCACGCGTCAGCGCCTGGGTCAGGACAGTGCGAATTGTGCGGTCATCGTCTGCAACAAGAACGGTGCCATCCATGGATCAGTTCTCCTTTGTAGGGGTTGGTTTGGCCTCTGGTGCGCGGGGCAAAGAAATGCGGAAAACAGTGTGGCCGGGTGTGCTGTCCACCGAGATCCAGCCGTCATGTTCGGAAATGATTTTGGAGACGAGTGCCAGGCCGAGACCTGTGCCGTTCTCGCGACCGGACACAAAGGGATCGAAAATGTCCCCCTTGATGTTTTCGGGCAGGCCGGGGCCGTCGTCGATAATCTCGATCTGCAACGGCAGCGATTGGCCAGAGCCATCGGCGCGGCGCATACGGAAGGAATGTTCGAAATAGGTGTGCAGACGGATCGTGCCGCCGCCTTCGCCCGCGGCCTCGGAGGCGTTCTTGAGCAGGTTCAGGACAACCTGCAGCAGCTGGTCCTTGTCGCCGAGGGCATAGGGCAGCGATGGGTCGTAATCTTCGGATATCTTCATTTGCGCGCCAAAGCCCAAAAGTGCAGACCGTCGGGCGCGGTCCAGAACATCATGCAGATTGACCGCGTTTCGGACTGGTTCGGTCAGATTGCCAAACTGTTCGACCTGTTCGAGCAATTTCACAATGCGGCGGGATTCGGCGACGATCAGATCGGTGAGTTCAAGTTCTTCGGCGCCAAGGTTCATGGACAAAAGCTGGGCCGCACCTGTGATGCCCGCGAGCGGGTTCTTGATCTCATGCGCCAGCATTTCGGCCATGCCAATGGCGGATTTCGCTGCTGATTTAACCGAATGATTCTGGGTCATGCGACCAGACAGTTCGCGGGCAGAGATCATCATCAGCATGTGACCGGGCATGCCAGACAGCGGGGCGATCTGCAGCGCAGATTTTTGCGGGGCGCGTTGGCCAGAGCCCACGTCGACGTCATTCACGAACAGCGCGGTTTCGCTGTCGCGGGCGCGAATAAAGGCATCTTCCAGTGGATAATCGACCGCGACCATGTCCCAGACAGGCACACCGATGACGGATTTGGCGGAGGCGTTAAAGAAGCCTTCGGCGGCCGGATTTGCATCCTCGATCGTGTCGTCCGGGGCGATCAGGAGGGTCGGGATGGGCAGCGAGGCCCAGATGCGCCGGTCAGATTTCATGCGGCCACCCGGTCAGCGCCGAGGTGCATGGCATGTGCGATCAGACGGCGTGCATCCTGCGGTGTGGGCGCGGTCAAGAGCGCCTTGCGGACATCGGACGGGGTTCCCGCAGTGTCCATGTACCAGCCAAGGTGTTTGCGCGCGACGCGCGCGCCAAGCGCGGTCCCGTAAAAGCGCAACATACCTTCGTAGTGTTCCAACACCATCTCTGCAAAGGCCGCGCCATGTGGGATTGTCGGTACAGACGTGCCGTAAAGAGACGCAGAGATCTCGGCCAGCAACCAGGGTTTGCCCTGCGCACCGCGCCCGATCATCACGCCATCCGCACCTGAGTGGGCCAGTGCCGTGCGTGCGCCACCAGCGGAAACGATATCGCCGTTTGCGATCACGGGGATCTGCACGGCTGATTTCACCCGCGCGATGGCACGCCAGTTGGCACGCCCCTTGTAGAATTGACAGCGGGTGCGTCCGTGGATGGTGATCATCTTGATCCCCGCCGCCTCTGCACGTTTGGCGATCATTGGCGCGTTGAGCATTTCATCGTCCCAGCCCAGACGGGTTTTTAGCGTCACCGGAACATCGACCGCATTCACCACCGCCTCAATCAGGCGCAGCGCGTGGTCGGGGGTTTTCATCAGGGCAGAACCGGAAGCGCCATTTGTCACCTTCTTGGCAGGGCAACCCATGTTGATATCGATGATCCGCGCGCCCTGATCCGCGATGATCCGGGCGGCTTCGGCCATGGGTGCGGCCTCGCGTCCGGCGATCTGAACCGCTGTCCCTTCGACCCCCAGACCCAGTTCCGCCTTTTCGCGGGTGCCGGGCCGGCGGGAGAGCAACTCCTGGCTGGCAACCATCTCGGACACCACGAGCCCCGCTCCGAACCTCGCCACCAGAGAGCGGTAAGGCAGATCGGTGATTCCGGCCATGGGGGCCAGCAGGACCGGTGGTTTCAGATCATTTGGCAGGGCCAATGGGCTCACATGCTTAATCCTTGTGCGTTGTGACTTGGTGTAGTCAGGCTGTTGTGAAGCTACAACAATATAACGGTAAAGTCCCTGTGACCCAATGCTGTGATGCCTATTTTTTGTGCATTTGGGTCGGACGATTGCGCGCAGGGGCCGCATTGCCTAGACAGAGGCAGACTGGCGCAGCTGCGTCTTGGGTGAAGGAGAACCACATGGACGTCCGCACTGGCAATGGCTTTGATGTCCATGCATTTGGCCCCGGTGATCACGTGGTTCTGTGCGGCGTGCAGGTGCCTCATGATCAAGGGCTGGTGGGGCATTCAGATGCCGACGTCGCAATGCACACGGTGACCGACGCCATCTATGGCGCATTGGCGCGCGGCGATATCGGTCAACATTTCCCGCCCTCCGATCTACAATGGAAAGGGGCCGCAAGTGAGGTTTTCCTGCGCCATGCGGTCAACATGGCCAAGGACATGGGCTTTGGCATCTCGAACGTGGATTGCACGTTGATTTGCGAGCACCCCAAGATCGGGCCGCACGCACCGGCCATGCGGAAAAAGATGGCGGAATTGATGGGGCTGGAGGTGGACCGGGTGTCTGTCAAAGCAACGACGTCGGAGCGGCTGGGCTTTACCGGGCGCGGCGAGGGCATCGCCTGCATCGCCACAGCGACATTGGTGAAACCATGACCCTTGCCAAGCTGATCGGAACCGTACTGGGCGTTGGATACATCCGCCCTGCCCCCGGCACATGGGGATCACTGGTGGCCTTGCCCTGGGCGTGGCTTTTGCATGTGATCGGGGGGCTGCCACTTTTGTTGATCGGGATCGTGGCCGCGTTCCTCAAGGGCTGGTGGGCGACCTCGAAAATGACCAGCGGATCGGATGATCACGACCCGTCAGAGATCGTAGTGGATGAACTTGTCGGTCAATGGATCGCGCTTTTGCCGCTTAGCTATGCGGCGTGGACGATGGACATCTCAATCCTTGTTATGTGGCCCGGCTGGATCGCGGCGTTTGTGCTGTTTCGGTTTTTTGACATCACCAAGCTGGGCCCGGTGGGCTGGGCTGACAGGCGCGGCGACCCGTTGGGGGTAATGCTTGACGATGTGATTGCCGGCGTTTTTGCAGCCCTCGGCGTCTTGGCACTGGCCGCGCTCTATCATGGAGTGCTTTAGATGAGCCTTGCGGCGGAACTCCTTGAGCTGACGGCGCAAAAGGGGGTCATGGTGGCCACTGCTGAAAGCTGTACAGGGGGCATGGTGGCCGCGGCGCTGACGGATGTGCCCGGATCATCGGCCATGATGGAGCGTGGGTTTGTCACCTATACCAATCAGGCCAAGATAGACATGCTCGGCGTTCTGCCTGCGACGCTTGAGGCGCATGGCGCGGTTTCCGAAGAGGTAGCCCGCGAGATGGCAGTAGGCGCCTTGACGCATTCTGCTGCGCAGGTCGCTGTTGCCATTACAGGCATTGCCGGGCCCGGCGGGTCCGAACACAAGCCTGAGGGACGTGTGTGTTTTGGCGTGGCTGTTGGCGATGGCGCTTGGGTTGAGACGCAGGAGTTTGGCGCTTTGGGTCGGGACAAGGTGCGGCTTAGTGCGCGGGACCATGCGCTGCGTCTGCTGCGCGATGCTGTCCAAAAAATGCCCTCAAAATAGGCACGATACCGTCAGGGACGCCCATTTTTTGGTCTCTTTCACAAATGCACACTGAATTGGCAGGCCGCCCCTTTCCTATGCGGCGCTTGTGACCAATGTGCCAAGACCTTTTGACTGCCTGACTGGAGAAACCTTCAATGAATGCCGCCGATACCGCGTGGATCATGACCGCCACCGCCCTTGTCTTGCTGATGACCCTGCCGGGTCTGGCATTGTTCTACGGGGGCCTTGTGCGCGCCCGCAACGTCTTGAGCGTCTTCATGCATTGCTACGCAATTGCGTGCCTGATGTCGCTGCTGTGGTTCATGGTTGGCTACTCAATTGCCTTTGGCCCCGGTGAAAGCGGATTGTGGGGCGGCCTGGGCAAGATGGGATTGAATGGCGTCTCCGCTGATACGCTGAGCGGCACGTTGCCCGAAATCCTGTTTTTCGCCTTCCAGATGACCTTTGCAATCATCACCCCTGCGCTGATTGTTGGTGCATACGTGGAACGGATCAGCTTTGGGTTCATGCTGTTGTTCTCGGGGCTTTGGATGCTGCTGTGCTATGCGCCCGTGGTGCATTGGGTCTGGGGCGGCGGAATGCTGGCTGATGGCGGTATTTTTGGTGAGACAGGCGTCAAGGATTTCGCGGGCGGCATCGTGGTGCACGAGACAGCCGGGATCGCCGCGCTGGTCCTGGCGGTGATGCTGGGCGCGCGCAGGAACAACACGACACCCCCGCACAGTCCGGGACTTGTGATGATCGGTGCGGCGCTGCTTTGGGTGGGCTGGTTTGGCTTTAACGGTGGCTCCCAGCTGGCCGCAGACGGCGGCGCGGCCATGGCGATAACCGTGACCCATATTTCTGCTGCGACCGCCTCACTGACATGGGCGCTTTGGGAAAAGATCAAGTTCGGCAAGGCGTCCCTTGTCGGCATCGTGACAGGCACAATTGCCGGTCTGGCGTCGATTACCCCGGCATCGGGCTTTGTCGGTCCGTGGGCCGCGCTGCTGATCGGTGCGGTTGCCGGTATCCTGTGTCAGGAAGCTGTGGTGATGGTGCGCAACAAACTCCGAATTGACGATACGCTGGACGTTTTCGCCGTACACGGCGTGGGCGGTATCTTTGGCACGATCATGATCGCAGCACTCGGTGCTGGGTCATGGGCGGCGCAGTTGGGATCGCTGGCGATTGTCGGCGTGTTCACCTTGGTGGTGACGGTCGTTCTGACCATCGTCTGCCGGGCAATCATTCCGATGCGCGTAGATGTAGAGACCGAGACCAACGGTCTGGACCTGACCGTGCATGGTGAGCGTGCTTACGACATCACAAGCTGAGTGGTGAAGCCGCGCAGGGCACTGCCTTGCGCGGCCTCCCACAGGGCGGTCGCGCGCTCTTCTGTCAGGAGCGCGGCCGCCTTGCGCCGCAGCTTGTTGGCACGCACATCCAATGTCATCGGCGCCAGCAAATCGTGCTTGAGACGCTCTATGTCACCATTTCTCAGCGTGACGGACACTTCTGCCTCTGTTTCACTCAAACGGTCTTCGGCACTGACACTGACCTTCTCCCGCAACGCCTTGATCGCGGCATCGCGTGTGATGCTGTCGGTGAAGTTCCCGATACCCCCGGTATCGTGGCCCAAGAGGGCCATGGCGGCCGTTTGGCGGTAGCTGAACTTCGCGGCCAGTCCGGTTTGCGGATCTGGGATGTTACAGACCGACATCCAGCGCGGATGGGTACGAATGTGCAGCCTGTCGATGTCATCTGCATTCAGGTCGTTTGCCTGACCCAGCGCCTCCAGCATGGCATGCAGGCCGTGGCAGCAGGCGTGAAACTTGTGGCTGATGCTGAGGATGTGCCAATCGCCTTTCGGCAGGCTGACCGGGGCATCCATGCCGTGGTGCGTCGGCCCAAACCCCAATGGCCCGGCAAGCCCGTCCCGCGCCGCCGTCATACCGGCCTGCGCCCAAAGGCTTGCCTCGACCCCGGTCCGTGCGGCCAGTCCGGCGTTGAGCGGCTTGGCCATGGTCCCGAACTGCGCCTTGATGCCAGAGGCCATGCTGGCACAGAGCCCCAGAGCGTTGCGGGTGGTATCCTTATCAAGGCTTAACAGGCGGCAGGCGGCAAGTGTCGCGCCGAATGCACCGGCTGTCGCGGTCTGGTGATACCCAACCTGATAGTGATCGCGGCCAAGCCATAGGCCAACCATCACAGAGGCTTCCACCCCCAGGGTCGCCGCGTCATTCAGGGTCTCAAGATCAGACCCGATTTCTTCCGCCAGGGCCAGAACGGCGGGGATAACGGCGACAGAAGGGTGTCCGATGTGGGCAAAATGGGTGTCGTCATAATCAAGTGCGTGGCTCAGCGTGCCGTTGATCAGTGCCGCGCTTGCGGCAGAAGACGTGCCGCCCCCAAGAACAGAGTTCGCCCCTTTGCTGCGCGCCATCTGCATCTGTGCGAAGCCTGCAAATTCCGTTTCGCGCGCGCCGGCGATGCCGCAGGCGGCCCAGTCAAATAGTGAAAGTCGCATCATTTGCGCGGCGTCGTCTGGCACATCCGCATCCAGAAACCGCAGTAAGAGGTCAGTAATCGTGTCAGCCATAGGTTTCAGGCCCCCGTTCCATAGAGCGCGTGGGCGCGATTTTCGAAGGCGCGCACCACGCGCTGCATTGCCTCGTTGAACACGACGCCGATAATGCCTTGCAGAATGGCATTCTTGAATTCGAAATCGACATGGAAATGCACCTTGCACCCTCCATCGATGTCCTCAAAGTGCCAGTCCGATTTCATATATTTAAAAGGACCATCAAGGTATTCAGTGTCGATCTTTTTCCGTTCGGGCCACAATACAACGCGGCTGGTGAACCGTTCGCGGAATACTTTGAAACTGATGACCAAGTCGGCATCCATGATCCGGTGATCGCCCATGTCATCGTCGCGCCGGATACGGGCGGCGGCGGTCCATGGCAGGAATTCGGGATACTTGCCCACATCCGCGACCAGATCGTACATCTGATCTGCGGTATAGGGCAGTTCTTTGGTTTCGGAATGGGTCGGCATTGCTTTCCAGGTGCGCTCAGGGTAGCCCTGTGTCACCGTTTGGACACGCGAATTCAAGGGCTAAGGGCGGGTAGTTTCATGACAGATCGTCGCTACGTGATAGACGAAATGATCTCGGCCAAGTCGATTGCCGCGCGCATCGAGGACTTGTGCCGTGAGATCCGGCGCGAATTCGCGGGCACCGATAAACTTGTGGTTGTCGGGCTCTTGCGTGGGTCCTTCGTATTCATCGCCGATCTGGTCCGCGAACTGGACATGCCGATCGAGGTCGATTTCCTTGAGGCCTCAAGCTATGGTGACGGGATGGAAAGCAGCCGGGAAGTGCGCATTCTCAAGGACTTGCGCGGCGCTATTGAAGGGCGCGATGTGCTGGTTGTGGAAGATATCGTGGATACCGGCCATACGCTGCACCACGTGACAGCGCTGCTGAAATCCCGTGAGCCCGCCAAGCTGCGGACCATTGCCCTGCTGGACAAGCCCTCGCGCCGTGAGGTGGATATGAAAGCGGACTGGACCGGGTTCGAAATCCCGGACGAGTTCGTCGTAGGCTACGGCATCGACTTTGCGCAGCGCAATCGCAACCTGCCCTACATTGGCAAGGTCCGCTTCGAATGAACCCGATCTGGTTGCTTAGAATGTCGAAATGGGCGCGTCATCCGCCTTCGGCGGCGCGGGTCAAACTGGTGTTCGGAATCATCGCCGTGGCTGCAGTAATCTGGGGGATCGAATGGATGGGCTGGTGGCCGGAGTGGGCCACTGCAGAACGTATCCCGCGCAAATTCTGAGGCAGGCCGCCGCCTGTTCACACAAATGTGAGTGCGGTTTTTTTGGTCTGGTGTAGGCTGAGGTGTAGCCAACGTTGATCCTACGTGAACATTTGGAGAACACTATGAATTTGTTTATGAAATCAACCATGGCCCTGGGCCTTGGGGTTGCGGTCATCGCAACGGCCAGCATTGCTGGCAGCCATTCATCGGAAAAACTGAATCCCGCTGTCGCGGCGCGCCAACACCAGATGCAAATCGTGGGCTACAGCATCGGCATACTTGGCGCGGTCGCCAAGGGTGAGATGGAATATGATGCCGCGATGGTGTCATCGGCCGCCAAGAACCTGAACGCACTGGCGCAGCTGGATCGGGCGTCTTTGTGGATTGAAGGAACGGAACAGGGTGCAACCGCCGGTACGCGCGCCAAGGCGGAAATCTGGAGCGATCCAGATGGCTTTGCTGAAAAGTTTGAGGCGCTGGCTGATGCCTCGGCTGCGCTGATTGATGCGTCCGATGCGGCGGCCGTGGGTGCCGGTATGGGTGACCTTGGCGGATCCTGCAAAGGCTGCCATGAGAAGTATCGCGGTCCCAAGAACGAATAGGCCTTGAAAACACCGGTTCGCATTCTTGCTATCTGCGTCATCGTTGGCGCAGTCGGGGCATGGGTTCTGACGGCCCCTGCCCCGCTTGAGGACGATTTCGCTGCAGGCCACACGGCTGATGTCGAGAATGGCGCACTGGTCTTTGCCGCTGCGGGATGTGCGTCCTGCCACACGGCACCGGGTGCGGAAGACAAGCAGATGTTGTCGGGCGGCCATAGCTTTGCCAGCGATTTCGGAACGTTCTATGCCCCCAATATCTCACCGGGGGTGCAAGGCATCGGCGGATGGAGCCTTGCGGAGTTTGCCCGTGCCGTCACCAAGGGCGTATCGCCTGATGGAGACCACTATTACCCTGCGTTTCCCTACACGTCCTACCAGCGGATGACGGCACCAGACGTTAGCGATCTTTACGCCTATATGCAGACCTTGCCTGTCTCGGACGTACCGAGCAAAGCCCATGACGTAGGCTTTCCTTTCAACATCCGTCGGGGTCTGGGCCTTTGGAAGCAAATGTACATGACAGACGATCCTGTGCTGACCGGAGATCGGTCCGAGCAATTGGAACGCGGGCGGTATCTGGTCGAGGCGTTAGGCCATTGCGGCGAGTGTCATACGCCGCGGAACGCATTGGGCGGACTGGACCGCGACATGTGGCTGGCAGGTGCGCCCAACCCGTCCGGGAAGGGTGAGATCCCCAACATCACGCCCGGCAAGCTGGATTGGGCGGAAAGCGATCTGGTCTATTATTTCGAAAGCGGTTTCACACCAGACTACGACAGCGTGGGCGGGTCGATGGCGGCCGTTGTGACGAACCTGTCAAAGCTGCCCAAAAGCGACCGCGCCGCGATTGCGGCCTATCTCAAGGCGGTGCCAGCCGTCCCTTAAGCCAAACCCAGCTTCTTGTTCCGCGCCTCTCGCAAGCGGGCAAAATCATCGCCGGCATGGTAGGATGACCGGGTGAGTGGCGTTGCGGAGACCATCAGGAACCCCTTGCCATAAGCAGCCTTTTCGTAGGCAGCAAACTCATCAGGATGCACAAAGCGGTCGACGCGGTGATGCTTGGGCGTGGGCTGCAGGTACTGGCCGATGGTCAGGAAATCGATGTCAGCGGCGCGCATGTCCTCCATCACCTGAATGACCGCCTGACGGTCCTCGCCCAGACCCACCATGATGCCGGATTTGGTGAACATCGAAGGGTCGAGTTCCTTGACCCGCTGCAGCAAGCGCAAAGAGTGGAAATAACGCGCGCCGGGGCGGACCTCTGGATAGAGACCGGGGACGGTTTCGAGGTTGTGGTTAAAGACATCGGGACGGGCCTCGACCACCATTTCAAGCGCTTCGGGGCCACAGCGGATGAAGTCGGGCGTCAGGATTTCAATCGTTGTCTCGGGACTGCGGTGGCGCACGGCGCGGATGGTCTGGGCAAAATGCTCTGCCCCACCGTCTTCTATATCGTCGCGATCCACTGAGGTGATGACAACGTGGTTCAACCCCAGTTTTGCGACCGCGTCAGCGACACGACCCGGCTCGAAAACGTCCAGTGCCTCTGGCGGCTTGCCAGTGGCGATGTTGCAGAAGGTACAGGCGCGGGTACAGACCTCGCCCATGATCATCATGGTGGCGTGGCCCTGTGACCAGCATTCGCCGACATTGGGACAGCCTGCTTCCTCGCAGACCGTGACCAACTTGTTCTCGCGCATGATCTTGGCGGTATCGGCATAGCCCTTCCCGCCCGGTGCCTTGACCCTGATCCAAGAGGGTTTCTTGGGCTGGGCGTTGTCGGGCTTGCGCGCCTTTTCCGGGTGGCGCTGTTCGGGTATTTTCAGATCACGCATGATGGGTCTCCGATTGGCTGTGCCTTATCTAACACATTAGTCAGCCAACAAAACCCCGGGCGGCGCAATGCCGCTATGCGGCGATGCGGACGCGGGTCTGTTCTACGCTGTCAATCAGAACGGCACGCGCCAGCCAAAGGCAAGCGCGGTTGATCCGCCGTTCGCCTCAAACCCGCCATAGGCGTCTGACCGGTGGTGTAGCCGGAAAAACATGCTGTTGTCTGAACGCGGCAGCGACACTTCGACTTCGGCCAGCCAATAGGCAAACGTGCGCTGCGATTCCCCTGTTCTGTCCAATTCAACTTGGGGCACCTTGGTGGCATGGGATAATCCCAACCCGAATGACGCGCTCTTGAGCCAGCGCGGCACCGGACGGGGCGGCACATAGCGCAGAACCACCGGCAGATTGAATTCCAGATGATCCTGTCGGCCTGCGTGGGCCACTGCCTGGAATTGGAGACCAAGATGAAAGCGGCTGTCTGATATCTGCCGCTCCCATCCGATCCCAACGCCCAGCAAACCAGAGCTTGCAAGTTTGAGTTCTGACGGGTCGAAGACTTCGTAAAAGCGGTTTTCGGTCAAGACGCCGGCAAAAGTATCAAAATAGAAGCGATGCCGCGATTCAGCCGAGGCTGCGCTCACGTTGAGCAGTATCGCGATTGCACTGATCTGCATGATCCAGAAGGCACGCATATAGCGACCAAAGCAAAAAGGTTGGACCATTTTGACCTTCTCCAGAATAGCGCACAGAACACGGCACCCACTACTCTGCAATACAATCCAAAGCGGCACCTATTTCCAACACTATTCTACATGTGCCGATCCAAGTTTATTGATAAATCTCAGTCGTTGACCAGAAATGTGAAACCATCGTCCGCAAGCAAAGAACTGGCCATGACCAATGGCAAAGCTTTCACCTCTGCCCACGGTTACCCGATCAGCGGCCCGCCTGGTCCCACCGTTTCATCATAATGACGCTTAAGCCGTATCAATGCGATGCGCAGGACGATCTTGCCGGAGCGCGCGGACCAACCCAGACGTTTCTCCGCTGTTTCCAGTCCTTCAAGATAGCAGCAGCAGCGCAACACCACGTCGGAAAGCCCAGGACCAAGGTTCTGTAGTGCCGCCTGTACGCGTCCGCGCGCCGCAGCCGGTGCGCCGGTGCAGGTGCCGCCATTGGTTGAACCTGATTGGATGCCTGCCGTCAGGAAATGGTCCCAGTTCTGAGTGACGCTGCCATCCATTTGGGCCAGCTCAAAATCTTCGCGCAGACGCTCGCCCGCATGGACAAGTTGTTCTGCCAGAAACGGGGTGCCATCCCTGTCGCGACGCCGTGCAAGCGCGCTGAGCGGGCTTTCCCCCAAAGCGTAGCGGGCACGCGCGTTTGTCGCGCCATCACCAAGAAGACGATCGGCCGCATCGGCCTCGCCCGGTTGAACAGCCTTGCTGGCGGCGTCTTGTGGCACGCCGAAGCGGTCAAGAAACCCGGTCAGGGCGCTGCGTCCAGACGATGTGATATGATAGCGTATGATCCGTCCCGTGTTCGCTGGCGTAATCCAGTCCTTCAGCGCCATGGCCTGAGCAATTGGTGCGTCAACAACTGCTGTGCGTGCAGATGTACCGCCGGGCATATCACGCACGACGACAGCCTTGTCGAGTTCTGCCGCCACCGCCAGCACCGCCCCCGTCTCACACAGACGCCGCAAAACGCGCGCAGCTTCGCGTGCCAACGTTTCTTCATCCGGCATGGTGATCTGTGGCTTGGATGTCATCGGTTTGGTGATCTCCTGTTTGGGCTCTGTTTTCTGTGGTTTAGACGGCGTGCTGGCAGCGCCCAGCTTGCGCAGGGCGGCATCTACCAGTGGATCGTCGCGGCGCATTTCAACTTTTCGGATCTGGCGCAGGATCGTTGAGGCATGGCAGCCCGCCTGACGCGCCAAGGCGCGGATAGGCTGTCCTTTCTCAGTATGCGCAATGTAGTGGAGCGCCCCTGCAGGCACCCAGCCTGGCATTCCACCGGGTCCTTCAAAACCCATCATGTCGCGCGTTGTCGTCATTCCCGTTCCCCTTGATAAGTGCCCATTTGCGCAATTTGTCCACAGACTTTTCCACACAACCCAAAGATGCATTTATTACCTGTTGGTTAAAATGCGGCAGTTTCTTAATCATTGTTTCTAAAACATAAAAAGTTTTAAAACCGCCGTGCGCCCGTATTCAGCGCCACGCAACACCCTTACAGGTTGTGTCATGCTGTGTGGAAACCGAGGCCCTCGTGGCTTTTTTATCCACACAGGAAGGACCATTGCCATGCAAGATATTCTCACCATGCTCAACGCCCTGCACCGCCCGCGCCTGATGATGCGGGCTGCACGGATCGGAGCGCAGGAGTACCGACGCAGCGCGCATCTGCCCCGGCTGCTTGGTTACGGTGTGCTCCCACGTCAGGGCGAAGCGCTGATGAAACTGATGGAGATGGAGGCGATGCTGGAAGACCAGCGCACATGTTCGGATGCAAGCTACAGCCTGATCCGGCATCTGGATGTTCTGATCGCCATGGTGGCAGAGGCCCGCGTGCTCAAGGCGGCGCAGGCCTCTGACTAAGGTCACATGAAGCTGTCGGGTTCCGCCAGCTTCTTTTGCGCCACGAAGGCATCGAGTGCCTCGCGGATGGCGGGGTCCATGGGGGGCTGCTGGTAATCGCCCAGCATTTTCTCGACCCGGATCGAAGCCAACGCTTGCGTGTCGCGCGCGCCTTCGTCTTCCCATGTCTCGAAGGGCTTGTAGTCCAACAGGTCGGATTTCCAGAAGGCCGCTTTGAAGTTTGCTTGCGTATGTGCGCACCCAAGATAATGGCCGCCCGGTCCGACCTCTCGGATGGCATCCATCGCTTGGGCGTTCTCATCAATCTCTACGCCGCGTGCGAGATGGTGCAATGTGCCCAGCTGATCGGCGTCCATCACGAACTTTTCAAAAGAGCTGACAAGACCGCCTTCAAGCCAGCCGCAGGCATGCAGCATGAAGTTGACGCCGGAGAGCAGCCCCATGTTGAGGCTGTTCGCTGTTTCATAGGCGGCCTGCGCGTCGGGCAGTTTCGATCCACAGAACGACCCCGCCGACCGGAAGGGCAATTTCAGCCTGCGCGCCAACTGGCCAGCACCGTAGGTGATATGGGCAGCTTCGGGCGTGCCGAAGGTCGGTGCGCCGGAGTTCATGTCGATCGAGGTCACAAAGGCCCCCATGATGACCGGTGCGCCGGGCTTGCAAAGCTGTGAATAGGCGATGCCCGCGAGGGTTTCGGCCAACACCTGTGTCAACGTACCCGCCACCGACACCGGCGCCATCGCACCACCGACGATAAAGGGGGAAATGATGCAGGCCTGATTGTTCTGCGCATAGACTTCCAATGCGCCCATCATCACATCGTCGAAAGTCATCGGCGAGTTAATGTTGATGAGCGAGGTCATCACCGTGTTTTCCTGAACAAACTGATCCCCAAAGAGGATCTTGCACATATCCACGGAATCCTGCGCCCGAGATGGCTCTGTCACCGATCCCATGAAAGGCTTGTCGCTCAACGTCATATGCGCATGGAGCATATCAAGGTGACGCTTGTTAACCGGAAGGTCGGTTGGCTCGCAAACCGTACCGCCCGAATGGTGCAGCCATTTGGACATGTAGGCGAGCTTCACGAACTTGTTGAAGTCCTCCATCGTGGCATAACGCCGCCCACCGGTCGCGTCCCGCACGAAAGGCGGACCATATACCGGTGCCAGGACAAGGTTCTTGCCGCCCACCACGACATTGCGGTCGGGATTGCGCGCGTGCTGGATATATTCGGACGGGGCCGTGGCACAGAGTTTACGGGCCAGCCCGCGTGGAATGCGCACACGTTCCCCGTCAATGTCGGCGCCGGCATCGCGCCAGCGTTGAATGGCTGCCGGGTTGTCCGGAAAGTTGACTCCGATCTCCTCCAGCACCGTCTCTGCGTTGTGCTCAATGATCTCAAGCGCCTCTTCGGTCAGCACCTCGAAGTTCGGAATGTTCCGTTCAATAAACTTGGCCGTCTCGAAGGACACCGCACTGCGCTCCGCGCGCCGTGCTGCACCACCGCCACCCCGTCCGCGCCGTGCTCTTTCCGCCATTGTCGTTCCCCTGAAAGTCAGAATTTGCCTTCTGCTATCCTATTCCATGACCAACGCTGCAGCAGATACCGTCCTATAAGGGTGAAAAGCGACATCGCCCCGCGTGCTTGTCTTTTTGGCCTGAAATCGTTCCAGCATTTGCGGGATGGCCCCCAATGTCCGGTCTGTTTGGGGGCTGTCAGCCAATCACGCTCTTGCCACCTGCCGCAACGCCACCTAATCAGGCGATATGACAGAAATCCTCACCCCCTCCGACCATGACCGCCTGCTGATCATTGATTTCGGCAGCCAGGTGACCCAGCTGATCGCGCGGCGTCTTCGCGAACTGCATGTGTTTTGCGAAATTCACCCGTTCAATACGGTCGATGACGCCTTTCTGGATGAATTCAAACCCAAGGCCGTGGTCTTTTCCGGCGGTCCGGCATCGGTGTTTTCCGAAGGTGCACCGCGTCCGCCGGCAAAAGTGTTTGAGATTGGCGTTCCGATATTGGGCATCTGTTACGGTCAGCAGGTCATGATGGATATGCTGGGCGGCAAGGTGGAGCGCGGACATAAGACCGCTGAGTTCGGTCGCGCCTACGTGACGCCAGAGGCTGAAAAGCTTGATCTTCTGCAGGGGTGGTTTGCCACTGACAAGGAACAGGTCTGGATGAGCCACGGCGATCATGTGAGTAAAATCGCGCCGGGCTTTAAGGTCTATGGCACGTCGCCGAATGCGCCTTTCGCCATCACGGCCGATAAGGACCGGCATTTCTACGCGGTGCAGTTCCATCCAGAGGTCCACCACACGCCAAACGGCGCAAAGCTTTACGAGAATTTCGTTCGGTTGGCCGGATTTAAGGGCGACTGGACGATGAGCGCCTACCGTGAGGAGGCGGTCACGGCCATCCGCGAGCAGGTCGGTGACAAGCAGGTGATTTGCGCGCTGTCCGGCGGTGTCGATTCGTCCGTGGCGGCCGCGCTTATTCACGAAGCCGTGGGCGACCAGCTGACCTGCGTGTTCGTGGATCACGGTTTGCTGCGCAAGAACGAGGCCGAAGAAGTCGTCGGCATGTTCTGCGACCATATGAACCTGCATGTGATCCATGCGGATGAAACAGAACTTTTCCTTGGCAAGCTTGAAGGTCAGTCGGATCCCGAGACCAAGCGCAAGATCATCGGCGGGCTTTTCATCGACGTCTTCCAGAAATACGCCGATCAGATCGACGGGGCGGAATTCCTTGCGCAAGGCACGCTCTATCCTGATGTGATCGAATCCGTCAGCTTCTCAGGCGGACCGTCAGTCACGATCAAAAGCCACCACAACGTCGGCGGCCTGCCTGAAAAAATGGGTCTGAAGCTGGTGGAGCCGCTGCGCGAGCTGTTCAAGGATGAGGTTCGTGCGCTGGGTGCCGAACTTGGCCTGCCGCCTTCGTTCATTGGCCGACACCCCTTTCCCGGCCCTGGCCTGGCGATCCGTTGCCCCGGTGAAATCACCCGCGAGAAGCTGGATATCCTGCGCGAGGCGGATGCGGTCTATATTGATCAGATCCGCAAGCACGGGTTGTACGATGAAATCTGGCAGGCGTTCTGTGCCATCCTCCCGGTACGTACGGTTGGTGTGATGGGCGACGGGCGGACGTATGATTTTGCCTGTGCTCTGCGCGCTGTCACAAGCGTCGACGGCATGACAGCGGATTACTACCCTTTCAGCCACGAATTTCTGGGCGAGACCGCAACGCGGATCATCAACGAGGTGCCGGGGATTAACCGGGTGACCTACGATATCACGTCAAAACCGCCGGGTACCATCGAATGGGAGTGACCCTTTGCGGCTATCTGCGCTGTGCAAACGAGGATGAAGCATCACGGGTGCGCGCGGCGCTGGATGAACACATCCGCCTGACACGTGCCGAACCCGGCTGCGTGTCTTTTGAGGTCAAGGCGACGGACGATCCTTTGATCTGGTCCGTGGCCGAGGAGTTTACCGACGCTGGCGCCTTCAAGGCGCATCAGGAACGCGCATCAAATTCAGATTGGGCCGCCGAAACCAAAGGCATTGCACGGGAATACAGCGTAAAAGGCTTAGAATGAGCCCAACGATCCGCGCTGCGTCCTGGATGCTGGGGGCCATCATCAGCTTCACAGCGATGGCGATCGCCGGGCGCGAACTGGGCGACACGTTCGATACTTTCGAGATCATGATGTGGCGGTCGGCCTTTGGCTTTTTGATCGTACTGATCTTTGCCACCGTCACCGGCACCCGGCATGAGATCGGGCGTCAGGCCATCGGAACGCATCTGATCCGAAACGTTTTTCACTTCACCGGTCAGAATTTATGGTTTTTTGCCGTGACGACAGTTCCGTTGGCACAGGTTTTTGCGCTTGAGTTTACAACACCCCTTTGGGTAATCGTGTTGTCTGTTTTCCTACTGGGCGAGCGGTTGACACTGGTACGCGGCACGGTGGCGGTGATGGGTTTCATCGGTATTCTGATCGTCTCCCGCCCCGACATGGCGGCGATCAATGGTGGAATACTTGCAGCGGCGTCCTGCGCCATCTTCTTTGCGCTGACATATGTGTTTACGAAACGGTTGACGCGCAGTGAAAGCATCACCGCGATCATGTTCTATCTGACGTTCTTTCAGCTTGTTTTCGGTTTAATCACAGCCGGATATGATGGCGATATTGCTGTTCCGACGGTGCCGGATCTGCCATGGCTTCTGCTGGTGGGTATCTGTGGATTGCTTGCCCATTTCTGCATCACCAAGGCGCTTTCATTGGCCCCTGCTGCCGTGGTCGCCCCGGTCGATTTCGCCCGCCTGCCGATCATCGCGATCGTCGCGATGCTGGTGTATGGCGAGGCTTTGGATCCTTGGGTCTTTGTTGGCGCAATCATAATTTTTGCGGGCAACTATCTGAATATTTGGTCCGAGACGCGCAAAACCGCATGAAACGGGTCGGCGTTTTTTTGCCAGCCGTCCTAGGCCATTGTCATGACACAGAAATCCATCTCTACCCGTGCATGGACCGAGATGCTGCTGTTGGCAGCGATATGGGGCGCGTCCTTTGTATCCATTCGCGTCGCTTTGGACGAAGTCGGGCCGATGACTGCAGTGGTGCACCGCGTAGGCTGGGCTGCCATCGTATTATGGGGCGTTGTTCTGTTGATCCGCTTGCCAATACCGCGCGATCCAAGGATCTGGGGCGCTTTTCTGGGTATGGGCCTTTTGAACAATGTCATCCCATTTGGCCTGATGGCATGGGGTCAGCTCTATATCGAGAGCGGTCTGACGTCGATTTTGAATGCGGCCACGGCGATTTTCGGCGTGATCACCGCCGCGATTTTCTTTGCCGATGAAAAGATTACCTCGCGCAAGGCGCTTGGCGTCTTGCTGGGCTTTGCCGGTGTCGCCACGGCGATCGGACTGGAGAACCTGCGAAATTTCGACATCCGGTCGCTGGCGCAGCTTGCCGTCATCGGCGGCACGATCTCATACGCGCTAGCATCCGTTTGGGCTCGCAAAACGCTTTCAGGCCAGCCGCCACAGGTCGCAGCAGCAGGCATGGTGACGGGTGCAACCTTGGTTATCTTGCCACTGGCGTGGTGGATCGAGGGGCCGGTCACGCTTGATCTTCAGCCTCGCACGATGGCCGCCATCGGCTATTACGCGATCCTCGGCACTGCCTTGGCGTATCTGTTGTATTACCGTGTCCTTGCCATGGCGGGCAGCGGCAATCTGATGCTTGTGACACTGCTCATCCCACCCTTTGGAATTGTGCTGGGCGCGCTTTTGCTGGACGAGGCGTTGCGCCCGGCTGCCTATGGCGGATTTGCACTGCTTGCCCTTGGTCTTTCGGTGCTGGACGGGCGCATCTGGCGTCTGTTGGGGCTTCGCGCTAGGTAGGTCGAAACCAATCTGCAACCGGATCCTGCCCCATGCTGTATTCCTCTGCCCAAGACTGGCGCGATGCGCCGCGCCGCAAAGTGCTGGTGTTCGGAATGTCAGGGCTTGGCAAAACGCATCTCAGCGGACTTTTGCGCGCATCTGGTGACTGGTTCCACTACTCAATCGATTACCGGATCGGCACGCGATATCTGGGCGAATTGATCGCCGACAATGCCAAGGCAGAGGCGATGAAGGTCCCGTTCCTACGCGATCTTCTTTTGTCGGACAGCATCTATATCGGCTCGAACATTACCTTTGAAAACCTGTCGCCTGTCGCCACGTGGCTTGGTAAACCGGGCAATCCGGAAAAGGGCGGTCTGCCGATGGCGGAATACCAGCGGCGGCAAGAAGCCTTCCGACAGGGGGAGATCGCGGCTTTGCGCGATACGGGACATTTCGCAGAGCGGGCCCAACGGCTTTATGGCTATGATCATTTCATTTGTGATACCGGCGGGTCAATCTGCGAGTGGGTCGATGCAGAGGATCCGAACGATCCCCTGATGCAGGAGCTTTCACATGAATGCCTGCTGGTCTGGATCAAAGGCGACGAGGCTCACACACAAGAGTTGATCCGCCGCTTTGACCGGGCGCCCAAGCCCATGGCCTATCAGCCAGAATTTCTGACCAAGGTTTGGGATGATTATCTAAGCAAAAACAACTGCTCGGAGGCCGAAGTTGATCCCGATGACTTCATCCGCTGGACCTATGCACAGGCGCTGTCACACAGGCAGCCTCGCTATGCGGCAATGTCTAAATGGGGCGTAACGGTCACCGCAGATCAGATCAGCGCCTTGACCTCCGAAGCCGACTTTGTCGATCTGATCGCTGATTGCCTCAGCGGCTAACCGCGCTCTCCCGCTTGTGACTGCCCGCCACTTGGCAGGTTTGGTCTTGCGGACTATCTAACCAAGTCAACCACGGAATATCTTAACATGCCTATCAAGCTTCCCTCCAACCTGCCCGCCTTCGACGTGCTGACGCGCGAAGGTGTAATGGTGATGGACGAGGATGCGGCAGGGCGTCAGGACATCCGGCCCTTGCGCATCGCGCTTTTGAACCTGATGCCCAAGAAAATCCAGACCGAGAACCAGTTCGCGCGATTGATCGGGGCGACGCCGCTGCAGATCGAGTTGAGCCTGCTGCGCATGTCGGATCACCAGACCCGTAATACTGCGGCCGAGCATATGGAGAGTTTCTACCGTCCGGTCAGCGAAGTCTGGGACGAGAAGTTCGACGGCTTGATCATCACGGGCGCGCCGATTGAGCATTTGCCGTTCAACGAAGTGACCTATTGGGCGGAACTCACACGAGTCATGGACTGGACGCAGACCAACGTGCATTCCACTTTTGGTGTTTGCTGGGGTGGCATGGCAATGATCAACCATTTCCACGGGGTCAAGAAACACATCCTTGACCACAAAGCATTTGGCTGCTTCCGACACAAGAACCTCGTGCCCTCCTCGCCCTATCTGCGCGGGTTTTCTGACGAATGCGTCATGCCGGTATCCCGGTGGACCGAGATGCGGCAAGAGGAAGTGGACCAGCATCCCGACCTGATCACCCTGCTTGGCAGTGACGAGGTCGGCCCTTGCCTGATCGAAGACCCCAAGCACCGCGCACTCTATGTATTCAACCACTTCGAATACGACAGTGACACGCTCAAGCAGGAATACGACCGCGACGTCGCCGCAGGCACGCCGATCAAAGTGCCGTGCAATTACTATCCCGACGACGACCCATCGCGCCCGCCTACCAACCGCTGGCGCAGCCATGCACACCTTCTTTATGGCAACTGGATCAACGAGATATACCAATCCACGCCCTTTGATCTGGACCAGATTGGACAGGCGTAACATGAGGAGCGGCATGCTCTATTCCCTGATTCTTGTCCTTGGCGTTATGGCGGTGACGCAATGGCGCGCGGGCGTGCGCGAGGCACAGGCGGTGCGTGACAATCCACCGGCGAACGAGATCATCGAGGTCGATGGCGTCCCAGTCCATTACAAAGTCATGGGGTCCGGCCCTGATCTGGTGCTGATCCACGGGGCAAGCGGCAACCTTAACGACTTCACGCTGGGGTTTACCGACCGGCTGACGGACCGGTACCGCCTGATCCTGTTTGACCGTCCCGGCCTCGGCTGGACCGGTCGTTTGCCCGGGTATGGCGGCGCATGGAACAACACCGAGGAAACACCGCTGGAACAGGCCGGACTGCTGCAAAAGGCAGCCGATCAGATCGGGGTGAAGAACCCCATCGTGCTGGGCCATTCCTTTGGCGGGATCGTCGCGCTGGCGTGGGGGCTGTCGCGGCCCGAAGACACAGCAGCGCTGGTCCTTGTTTCAGCCGTGGCAGAGCCGTGGCCCGGTGAACTGGGCTGGACGTACACTGTCAACGGCTCGACGCTGGGTGGTGCGCTGTTTGTCCCGCTGATCACCGCCTTTGTCCCGCAAAGCTATGTCTCTTCCAGCATCGAGAGTATCTTTGCGCCACAGGAAGCACCGGAAGGATATGCAGATCATATCGGTGTAGGACTGACGCTGCGCCGCGAAAGCACCCGCGCGAATGCGCAGCAGGTGAACGCGTTGCGCCCGCATGTGGTTGAAATGCGAAAGAGCTATGGCACTCTGGAGATGCCCATTGAGGCGATACACGGCGATGCCGATACGATTGTGCCGCTTGAGATCCACGCTGAGGTCCTGATGGGCGACGTGCCGAATGGAAACCTGACCGTTCTGCCGGGAGAAGGGCACATGCCGCAGCATACGTCACCTGAGAAGGTCGTGACTGCAATTGACCGCGCGGCAGCCCGTGCAGGTTTGCGTTAATCCGATTAACATCCCATATAGAGATAAACGTTACCCCTATCGGAGGCCCAATGGACCTGCCCTTTGACGGCGCGATCAGCGCCTATTTCGAGACTGAAGCACCCGCAGACATCCGCGCAGCGGTCAAACGTGCAGACAAAAGCGATATTCTGACGGCCAGCTATCCGCATTCTGAACGGATGGCGCGCAAGGTCTATGAAAAAGAGATGGAGCGGTTGCAGATCGAACTGGTCAAGCTGCAGGCTTGGGCACGCGAGTCTGGCACGCGGATTGCCTGCGTGTTCGAAGGGCGCGACGCAGCGGGCAAAGGCGGGACGATCAGCCGGTTCCGGTCCAACCTTAACCCCCGTGCGGCCCGTGTCGTGGCCTTGTCAAAACCGACAGAGACCGAACAGACCGAGTGGTACTTTCAACGCTACGTCAAACACTTACCCTCCGCAGGAGAGATCGTGTTCTTTGACCGTTCATGGTACAATCGTGGTGTCGTGGAGCATGTTTTCGGCTTTTGCACCCCGGAACAGCGCGAACATTTCTTTACGCAGGTCAGCCCCTTTGAAAAAATGCTGGTGGATGAAGGCATCCATCTGTTCAAGTTCTGGCTCAACGTTGGTCGGGCAGAACAACTGCGTCGGATGCTGGCGCGGGAAAGCGATCCGCTCAAGCAGTGGAAGCTGAGCAGCATCGACGTGAAGGGGCTTGCGAAATGGGATGCCTATTCGGACGCCATTCAGGAAACCCTGAGCCGCAGTCATTCAAGGCATGCCTCGTGGACCGTCGTACGGTCGGATGACAAGCGGCGTGCGCGGCTGAACGCGATCAAAACGGTGCTGCACGCCTTTGACTATACCCGCAAGGACGCCAAGGCTATCGGCCATATCGATAGTGGTATCTGCGGCGGACCGGACATCTGGGATGCCTAAGAAGGGCTATCATCACGGCAATCTGCGTGCGGCATTGGTCGCCGCAGCGCTTGAGCTGATTGAGGCGCGTGGACCAATGGGCTTTACCCTGTCGGAGGCGGCCAAGCAGGCGGGTGTCACGCCAGCGGCAGTCTATCGACATTTCGATGGGCGCGAGTCGCTGATCGCGGAGGCAGCCCAGCAAGGCTACGAGGTTTTTGCGGACCTGATGGAATACGCCTATCAGTCCGGGCAACCCTCCGCGCTCAAGGCTTTTGAGGCAACGGGCCGCGCCTACCTTGCCTTTGCGCGCAAGTACCCCGGTCACTACATCGCGATGTTTGAGAGCGGCATATCTGTGAACCGAACGCCGGAACTGGCACTGGTCGCGAACCGCGCCAATGGCGTACTGGAAAAGGCAGCCGCCGACCTAAGCCAGCATATCCCCGAGGACAAGCGCCCGCCCGCTTCCATGTTCAGCGCACACATCTGGGCGATGAGCCATGGTGTTGTTGAACTTTTCGCCCGCAATTCTCCGGGCCGCGCCTCGCCCTTCCCGCCCGAAGACCTGCTGGAAACGGGAATTGGGATTTATCTTCGTGGATTGGGGCTGGTTTCCCCGGATGAGTAAAGCTCAGGCCAAGGCAGGTTCTGCATTCATCAGTACATCAGCCGCAATAGTCAAAGACCGCTTGCGCGCCGCATGATCGTGAATCTGGCTGGTCAGAATGATCTCGTCTGGGGCATAGCGCGCGATGAATTCCTGCATCTGAGCACGGATGCTGGCAGGGCTGCCCGCCGCTGAAATCCGCAACATCTGATCCACGCTGCGCCGCACGCCCGCACCGATCACCGCGTCGATATCCTCCACGGGGCGCGGCAGCTTGCCCCGCGTTCCGGTCCGCATCCGTGCGAAAGCCTGCTGCATCGACGTGCGCAGATAGGCCCCCTTTTCGTCAGTGTCGGCTGCGAAAACATTTACCGCCAACATGAAGCGCGGCGCATCCAGATGCTCGGAGGGCCGGAATGTCCTGCGATAGACGTCAATCGCCTGTTCGAGCGCGTCTGGTGCGAAATGGGACGCAAAGGCATAAGGAAGCCCGAAATGCGCAGCAAGCTGAGCGCCATAGAGCGACGAGCCTAGGATCCAGAGCGGTACGTGACTGCCTTCGCCCGGTAACGCGCGGACCTGCGCGTTCGCCTTCGCGTCGCCCAAATAGCCCAGTAGTTCCATTACATCGCCCGGAAAGTCGTCACTGCCCGCGCGGCGCAGCGCATGATAGACGGCGTGATCCCCGCCCGGTGCGCGCCCCAGACCAAGGTCGATGCGGTCGCCGTAAAGGGCGGACAGCGTCCCGAACTGTTCGGCGATCGCAAGCGGTGCGTGGTTGGGCAGCATGATGCCGCCCGCGCCCACGCGAATGTTTTTGGTATGCGCCGCCACGTGACCAATCAGCACAGAGGTCGCCGCGCTGGCAATACCCGGCATGTTGTGGTGTTCCGCCATCCAGTAGCGGTGAAAGCCCAGCCTCTCCGCCGTCTGCGCCAGATCGGTTGTGTTGCGAAGGGCCTGCGGGATGTCGCTGCCTTCGGGCACCGGTGCCAGATCGAGAACGGAGTATTGCATCGGAAGCCTTTCCTGTTTGCCCCAGTCTAGGCACGACCATCGACAAAGAAAACCATTTGCGGGCCCATCCGCATCGACAATCCTCTCGGCCGGGTGCATTTCCCGCAATCTACTCTTTTCTCGGTAATTAATCCTGCGGGGCTATCCGCCTTCCTCATCCGGGCTGATCCCTCTGTCCGTTCGCGGCACAGCGTGCCGTGAAACCAAAAAGGGCCGCACCAATCGGTACGGCCCTTTCCGAAACATATACGAACAGCTTAACGCTTGGAGAACTGGAAGCTCTTACGCGCTTTCGCTTTACCGTACTTCTTACGCTCAACCACACGGCTGTCGCGGGTCAGGAAGCCTGCCGCTTTCAGTGCGCCGCGCAGGCTGGGATCATACAGCTGCAGCGCCTTGGAAATACCGTGCTTGACCGCACCGGCCTGACCAGACAGACCACCGCCCTTGACGGTGGCGAAGACGTCGAACTGGCCTTCGGTGTTGGTGATGCCAAAAGGCTGCGCCAGGATCATCTGAAGAACCGGACGGGCAAAGTAGGTGTTCTGCTCTTTGCCGTTCACGGTGACCTTGCCGGAACCAGGCTTGATCCAGACGCGGGCAATCGCGTCCTTCCGCTTGCCTGTTGCATAGGAACGACCCAGTTCATCGCGAACGGGCTCACGGGTGATTTCCTGCGTCTCAGGTGTGCCCTGAACCGCGCCGATGTCCTCGGTCACGACCTCTGCGAGGTCTTCGAGTGTTTTGATTTCGTCAGCCATCTTTATGCGCTCCGGGTGTTTTTCTTGTTCATGGCCTCAACGTCCAGAACCTCGGGGCTTTGCGCCTCATGGGGGTGATCCGCGCCGGCGTATACACGCAGGTTGGTCATGATCTGGCGGCTCAGGCGGTTGCCGGGCAGCATGCGCTTGACCGCTTGGGTCACGATACGCTCTGGGTGCGCGCCTTCAAGGATCTGTGCCTTGGTGCGCGACTTGATGCCGCCGGGGTGGCCTGTGTGCCAGTAGAAGTTTTCTTCGCGCTTCTTGCCGGTCATCTGGATTTTCTCGGCGTTGATGACGATTACGTTGTCACCACAATCCATGTGAGGCGTGAAGGACGGCTTGTGCTTGCCGCGCAGGCGCATGGCAACGATCGATGCAAGACGGCCCAGCACGACACCTTCGGCGTCGATGATGATCCATTTCTTGTCGATGTCTGCCGGTGTAGCAGTAAAGGTTTTCATCGGATGTTCCTGTTTAACGGTGATCGGGGCCGCCCAAAGACGACACGCATCAGTGATGGGCGGTTTATAAGGGTTGCGCAGGCAGCGTCAAGCGGCGTAAATCTGAAAAAATATAGCCAAAACAACATCTTAAAAATTAGGTATAATAATACCCCAAAATTAGACACTGATTTGCTCTGCCGGATTTTCCAGCAGGTCACGCAGGCATTCCATCGCTTTCTCAAACCGGCCAAAGGACACGCCTCCGTTCACCGCCATGCGGACAGCGTGCGGTGTCTGGGCATCGCGGCTGGCAAATTCCTCGGCTGCCCTGATCTGGATACCCTGCTTTTCCGCCGCCTGACAAAAGGCCGAGGCCCGCCAGCCCTGTGGCAGATGCAGCCAAAGGAACGGCACATCCTTGCGCCAGCGCAAATCAAAGCCCCCCAGGGCGTTGACAGCGATTTTGACGTATTCCTCTACCCCAAGCCGGGACCGCTTCATGAATTCCGGCAGTTGCGGATGCGACAAAAGCGCGGCGGCTAGATCAATCATGGGGGTGGCAAGGCCGAAAAAGCCATGCTCTGCAGATCGGTGCAGGGCCCCTGACATACCACGCGGGCCGATGGCACAGCCGATCCGCAGCGCAGGCGTGATCGATTTGGACAATGAACTCAGGTACCAGCCCCGCTCTGGTGCCAACAAGCGATAGCCCTCGCCCTCGGCGCGGCCCATACGGTAGCAATCATCCTCAACGATTTGCAGGTCAGCCTTTCGGGCGACCTCGACAAGCGCATGTCGCCGCTCCATCGGGGTGAAACCGCAGGTCGGGCTGTGCACTTCGGGCGATGTACAGAGGATTTGTGCTTCCGGGTGGCGCTCAGCCGCCTCGGCCAGCGCTTCGGGGATGATTCCATCCCGGTCGCAGGCCACCGACACAACGTCGGCCCGGACCAATTCCGCCGCACGGCGAAATCCGGGATAGGCGAGTTCTTCAACGAAGACGGTGGGCCGCCTGCCCTTCAGTATCGTTTGGAACACCAGCAAAATTGCGTTTTGCCCCCCATGCGAAAGGACAATGTCGCCTTCATCGATCGGTCCGATTGGCGCGCCCTGAAGCCATTGGACCATCGCCTCGCGTGCAGGTTTGGCACTAGGGCGTGACGGGTAGTGCATGATCCCCGATGGCGGATCGAGCGCAATTTCGCCCAAAAGTTTGCGGATCAGTTCAGCCTGGCCACCATTTGGCAGATGCGGTGAGAACAGATTGACCGTATTGCCCTCGCCGCTGGAATTGTGAGGCACTGAATCGACTTCGATCAGGTTCAACGGGACGGATGGCAAGTTGTCTTCCATGACATGGTGAGGATCTGCAACGAAAGTGCCGCGTCCCACTTCGGCCTGCAGCACACCACTGTCGGTCAAGACCGTATAGGCCCGCGCAACCGTGCCAGGGGTGATCTTGAGCTGCCAGGCCAATTCGCGCACAGGCGGCAGCTTTTCTCCGATCTGGATGCTCCCCAGCGCAATCTGATCGCGGATCATTGTAACAACTGCTTTGTACTTAGGTTTTGCCCCATCCAATGCATCAGGCGACCAAATTGTATCCATTACAATGTTTTCCTAGCAGCTTTGTATCAATATTTATATCGTGTGATTGTAGCAATTGGCTACATTGTGTCAATACAATTAAGGCAAGGAGATTTCCCATGGCACACGCAAGATCGATCCCCCTTGATGCTCTTAGCATCCTGTCACAGCCCGGCACGCCTATTGCCGCGCGTATGGCGGTGAAATTCGCGGTCTTGGTGACGAAATGGGCCACTCGCCGCCGTACACGGCTCGCTCTCTCCCGGTTGGAGCCGTGGCAGCTGCGCGATGTGGGGCTGACACCGAAGGAGGCTGATTTTGAGTCTCGTCGTGTGTTCTGGCGCTCGTAACATCCCCGTTTGCGACCGTCAGACCTCTTCCACTTGGGCCGGGATTTCCCGGCCCATTTTTATTCAGCCCATGCTGCGTGGTGGAATCGCATAGGTCAGGCTGGCTCTGGCGACTGGCGCATCCATCCCTTCCGAGTACAGCAGTACATCGGTAACAGACAGTTGCTTGCCCAGTTTCAAAAGACGTGCCTTCGCAATCAGGGGCACATTCGCAACCGGCTTGCGCATGAAATCAATCGAGCAGTTTGTAGTTACCGCCAACGCCTTTGGGCCAATTTGCGACAGCGTGACAACATAGGCCGCCACATCCGCGAGGCCGAACATTGAGGGGCCAGAAACCGTGCCGCCCGGCCGTAAGTGTTTTTCCTGCGTCAGCAGGCGCATGGTCACCTCGCCCTCACCTACGTGATCGACATTGAAGTCATCGGCGACTTGCTGAAAAACCTCGCGCATGAATTCGTTGAGCTCTTCTGCGGTCATTACAGGCGTCATGCTTGTCCTCTCCTAATGCGTTGGCTTAGGATTGGCGCGAAACAAGGGGGAGAGGCAAGATGGCAATTTTGGACGTGACGCAACGGGGCGCGATAAGCCATCTGACAATGAACGCGCCTGAACGGCTGAATGCGTTGTCGGATGAGATGTTGGCGGCCTTGCAGGAAACGTTGGATGCCCTTGCCAAAGACAGCAGCACCCGCGTCATCACGCTTGCAGGGACGGGCAAGGCGTTTTGCGCAGGCCACGACCTGAGACAGATGACTGCCATGCGGCAGGCAGAGGATGGCGGTGCCGCTGCTTTCAAGGATCTGTTCGACCGCTGCGCCAGCGTCATGGCGCGGGTGCAGTCGATGCCGCAGCCGATGATCGCGCAGGTTCACGGCATTGCCACTGCGGCTGGCTGCCAATTGGTTGCAACATGCGACATGGCGGTTGCGGCAGAAGGCACCAAATTCGGGGTGAACGGGGTAAACATAGGGCTTTTTTGCTCGACCCCGATGGTGGCACTCAGCCGTAACATTCCGCGCAAGCAAGCCTTCGAGATGCTGACAACAGGTGAATTCATTTCAGCAGAGCGCGCGCAGGCGCTGGGGTTGGTTAACCGTGTAGTTCCCGAAAGCGCCCTGGCCGAGGAGACCACGAGGCTTGCTGATCTGGTAGCATCGAAACTGGGCGCCGCAGTGAAGATCGGCAAAGAAGCATTTTACAATCAGATCGCTATGAATACGGCTGATGCTTATGCTTATACGGGTGACGTGATGGTACAGAATATGCTGCGCGCTGACACGCGCGAGGGGATCGACGCTTTCCTCGAAAAACGCAATCCAGATTGGGATCAGTGATTGTTTCCACTAATCGTCAGGATTGTTGAAAACATAGCTATATAAATTCTGGCACAATTAGGGCATGTTTATGTCAGGGCAGTTGCCCGACCGAATATTTGGGTCGCCGTCGGCGGAAGGTCCCTCCAGATCAGCCTCTCACTGATCGGCCATTCCCGCAGCGGCGACCCCAAAAGTTTCCCCAAATTACCATAGACCCTGCGTCACCAAGGCTGTTGCGTCGCACAGCGCCCTGCCCTACATCGCCGCTATGACACAGGAACTTCATATCATAGGCGGCGGAATGGCCGGGTCCGAAGCTGCATGGCAAGCGGCCAATGCGGGCGTTCAGGTTGTGCTGCATGAAATGCGGCCCAAAGTCGGCACCTTTGCGCATCAAACGGGCCTTTTGGGCGAAATGGTCTGCTCAAATTCCTTCCGTTCGGACGATTCGGAACAGAATGCGGTGGGGCTGCTGCACTGGGAAATGCGCGCGGCCAACGGGCTGATCATGCAAACGGCTGACAAGCACCGTTTGCCCGCAGGTGGCGCATTGGCCGTGGACCGCGATCCCTTTGCGCAATCGGTGACCGACGCGTTGATGTCGCATTCCAATGTGCGCGTAGAATACGGCGAGATCACTGAACTTCCCACAGATGGCCATTGGATCATTGCGACCGGCCCCTTGACCTCAGGCGCTCTGGCCGAGGCGATCGCAGCTGAGACGGGTGCCGAGGCGCTGGCGTTTTTCGACGCCATTGCGCCGATCGTCTATTTCGACAGCATCAACATGGACCGCGCCTGGATGCAGTCCCGCTATGACAAGGGCGAGACCGAGGAAGAGCGCACCGCCTACCTCAACTGTCCGATGACGAAGGACGAATACGAGGCTTTCATCGACGCGCTTCTGGCTGCCGACAAGACAGTGTTCCGCGAGGGAGAGACCGCCGGATATTTCGATGGCTGCCTTCCCATCGAAGTGATGGCCGAACGGGGCCGCGAAACATTGCGCTTTGGTCCGATGAAACCGGTCGGCCTGACCAACCCACATGAGCCGGACAAAAAGCCCTACGCCGTGGTGCAGCTGCGCCGCGACAACAAGCTGGGCACGCTATACAACATGGTCGGTTTTCAGACCAAAATGAAGTACGGCGCACAGACCGATGTGTTCAAGATGATACCGGGCCTTGAAGACGCGTCCTTTGCCCGGCTTGGCGGTATCCATCGGAATTCATTCATAAACTCACCGACGCTTCTGGATGATCAGATGCGTCTGCGCTCGCGCCCAAACATCCGGTTCGCAGGCCAGATCACAGGGGTAGAAGGCTACGTCGAGAGTGCCGCAATGGGGCTGCTCGCGGGTCGGATGGCGACGGCAGAAATCATCGGCACCCCGATGTCCGCACCACCGAACACGACTGCCACGGGCGCGTTGATCACGCACATCACCGGCGGGGCCGATGCCAAAACCTTCCAGCCGATGAACGTGAACTTCGGCCTGTTTCCACCAGTTGAGGGCCTCAAGGGCGGGCGGCGCGGCCGCAAAGACCGATACAAGGCCTACACCGACCGGGCCAAGGTCGACTGGCAGACGTGGCTGGACAGGGACACTGTGCCTGCCTAAGCTTTAGGCATGACAGATAATTTTCTCGACAAGGTCTACGCCGCACGTGGCGAGGATGAGACACGTGAAATCTATGACGCCTGGGCCGAAAGCTACGAGGCCGAAGTCGCCAAGAATGGCTACGTCACGCCTGGCCGATGTGCCGCGGCGCTTGCCCAGTTCACCAATGACAAGACAGCACCGGTGCTGGATTTTGGTTGTGGTACAGGGCTTTCCGGGCTGGCGTTAAAGCTGGCGGGGTTTACAACCATCGACGGGGTGGATTTGTCACCGGAAATGTTGGCGAAGGCAAAAGACAAGAACGTCTATCGCAACCTTAGCCAAGTGGCCGGAGACGACGGCTTGGCCAAAGGGGCTTATCCATCGATTGCTGCCATCGGTGTGATCGGGTCAGGCGCGGCACCCATTTCGGTTCTGGATACGTTGATGCATGCGCTGGACAGCGATGGACGTTTGGTGTTCTCATTCAATGATCACACGCTGCAGGACCCCATCCACGAAGCGCGGATCAGTGAATGGACTGACTGTGGTGCAGCGCGTCTGCTCTTTCGGGAGCGCGGCGACCATTTGCCCGGTCTCAACATGAAGTCCAACGTCTATATTCTTGAAAAAACGTGAGTTTCCGCACACGATTTGCCCCGTCACCGACAGGGCCGCTACACCTTGGACATGCCTTTTCAGCCCTGTTGGCCTATGACATGGCGATGGCCGCCGACGGTGTGTTCCTGTTGCGCATAGAGGACATTGATCAAAGCCGTGCCCGCCCCGAATGGGAGGCACAGATCTACGATGATCTGCACTGGCTGGGGATCGACTGGCCGGAACCGGTGATGCGGCAATCTGAACGCCAAGATGCGTATGATGCGGCACTCGATAGGCTTTGGGCGGAAGGGTTGCTGTACCCCTGCACCTGCAGCCGCGCAGATATTGCCGCCGCCACCTCAGCACCGCAAGAAGGTACGCCGCTCCTGGGTCCTGACGGGATTGTGTATCCCGGAACGTGCCGCGAAAAATCAGACAGACTTGGATCGCGGCCCAGGGGAATGACGCTGAGGCTGGACATGAGAAAGGCGGTCGCGGGGGTCTCTGACCTCCGTTTCACTGAAACCGGGACAGAACCCGCTGCGGTGACGGTGTCTTCCGCTGAACTGATTACGCAGGTCGGTGACGCGGTGCTTGCGCGCCGGGACATGGGCACGTCCTATCATTTGTCCGTCGTGCTGGATGACGCCGCGCAGGACATCAGCCATGTGGTGAGAGGGGCGGATCTGTTCGAGGCCACGCAAATTCACGTTCTGCTTCAACGGCTGCTGGGACTGCCCACGCCGATCTATCATCATCACCGCCTGATCCGCGACGAGAACGGCAAGCGGCTGGCCAAGAGAGATGATGCGCGGGCTATATCGCTGTACAGGTCCGAAGGTTTAACTCCGGATGAAATCCGTTCTAAACTAAGTATTTAGATGGCCGTCTTCATGTGCTTTATGATCTCAAATCGGTTGTGACAACTCGACAATTTCGCCGTCGCGCACCGCCCGGTAAAAGCAGTCGCGCCGCCCGGTATGGCAGGCTGGTCCGGTTTGGTTCACCAGCACCAGTAGACAGTCCTGATCGCAATCAAATCGCAGATCGATCAGCTCTTGCGTATTCCCGCTTGTCTCTCCCTTCACCCAGAATTCCTTCCGGGATCGGCTCCAATAGGTGACGCGCCCCGTCTCCAGCGTGCGCCGAATGCTGTCGACGTTCATCCAGGCCAGCATCAGTACCTCTTTGGTCTGAGCGTCCTGCGCAATCGCCGGGATCAGACCTGCGTCATTGAATGTCAGCGTCTCGGGATCAAAGGCCATGTTGTCGCCCCCTGCTCAAAAGTTTTTGCATCTCGCTTGCGGGGGTTTATGTAAGCATTGAACGACAAAGGAAACAGCCATGTCGGGCGATACGGACCTGATCAAATTATATTCATCGCGCATTCTGGCGTTGGCAGCGGATATCCCGCATCTGGGACGGCTGGATGCGCCTGATGCGACGGTCAAGCGCCGCTCGCCGCTCTGCGGCTCAACCGTGACAGTGGATGTGAGAGTGGAAGGTGAGCGTCTGACCGATCTGGGACAGGACGTCAAAGCCTGCGCCCTTGGCCAGGCCGCAGCGGCGGTTGCAGGTGCAGGTGCAGTTGGCGCCAAGCTTGAAGATATCATCCGCGGGCGCGATCAGCTTCGCGCGATGCTCAAGGGCAAGGGCGATGTTCCTGATGCGCCCTTTGACGGGTTCGAAGTGCTGAAGCCCGCCGTGGAGTACAAGAACCGACATGCGTCCATCATGTTGAGCATGGAGGCTATCGTAGAAGCGATGGAGCAGGCCATGGCACCGGCAAATGAGGGCGAACTATAGGCTTAGCGACCCGTTTTCATAATTATATCATATACCGGTAAAAAAAACGCCGCACATCCGGAGCGGATGGCGGCGTAAGGAAAGCGTTTCTCATGTGGGACCCGTTAAGGACCATGGGTGGGAACCCGAAACCGATCAAGGACAGGCAGTGTCAGTCGGCTGCATCTATTGGGACGGATGCAAGGGCCAAAACGGCATGAGAGCGCAGGCAGAAATCAAACAAAAGCAGGCAAGTGCAGGGCAACGACAAGCATCACAACCAAAGCCGCCGCACCGATGGCATCCTGCAGAAGCGTGTCCTGAGAGCGTGTCGCGATGGTCTTAAGTGTTCTGAGCGTTGTCATCTGATCCTCCGTCTTTGTTGCCTCTTTGTTCTCATTTTATTAATCCGCTGTAAAGAACTTTTTAAGAACATTTGCGAACAAATTGGAACGAAATGGGTTAACCGACTGAAATCAAAAGAATTGCTTCGTCCTGCCGCATCAACCAAAGCAACATGCGGGCGGCTTGACCCCGGTCGCTGGTCAACTCAGGATCCTCGGCCAACAGCTTGCGCGCATCCGATTGCGCCGTGGCCATCAGCCCGGATTGCCGTTCAAGGTCGGCGACCTTGAACCGGGGGACACCCGATTGCGCCGTTCCGATCAGGTCGCCGGTCCCGCGCATCTTGAGGTCAGTTTCGGCAATCACGAATCCGTCTTCGGTTTCGCGTAGCACCTCAAGTCTCTGCTGTCCTGTTTCGCTGAGCGGTTGCTGGTACATCAACAGGCAGGTGGAGGCGCCCTGCCCCCGTCCGACACGTCCGCGCAACTGGTGGAGTTGCGCCAGTCCAAAGGTTTCTGCGCGCTCAATCACCATGATCGTCGCGTTGGGGACGTCCACGCCAACCTCAATGACCGTGGTGGCCACCAGCACCTGGGTCTGGCCTTCCTGGAACGCCTTCATCGCCGCGTCTTTTTCCGCCGGGGGCATCTGACCATGAACCAGCCCGACAATCCCTTCTCCCAAGGCAGCACGAAGCCGTTTGAAACGTTCCTCCGCCGCGATCAGGTCACTGACCTCGCTTTCTTCAACCAGCGGGCAGACCCAATAACACTGGCGCCCTTCAGCGATGGCCGCGCGAAGACGGTCAATCACCTGATCCAGCCTGTCCGTGCTCACCAGCGCTGTCTTGATCGGCTGCCGACCGGGTGGTTTCTCATCCAGTACCGAAACGTCCATGTCACCGTATTGGGCAAGCGCCAGTGACCGGGGGATCGGCGTCGCCGTCATGACCAGTACATCGGCGCGGTCGCCTTTCTGCCCCAGCTCCAACCGTTGACGCACTCCGAAACGGTGCTGTTCATCCACGACTGCGAGCCTCAGATCGGCAAACTCGACATCTGCCTGAAAGACCGCATGGGTGCCGATCAGAACCTGAATATCGCCCCGCGCCAAGGCCGCCAGTTTGGCCTGCCTTTCGCCTCCTTTGTCCCTGCCTGTCAGAATTTCAAGAACGACCCCGGCTTCTTCGGCCAGCGGGCGCAGGCCTTGTAAATGCTGTCTTGCGAGGATTTCCGTAGGGGCCATCAGCACACCCTGACCGCCGCCCTCAACCGCACGCAAAAGAGCGAGGAAGGCCACCAGTGTTTTGCCAGCACCCACATCCCCCTGCAAAAGCCGGTTCATCCGTTGCGCACTGGCCATATCCTGAGTGATTTCAGCCACGGCGCGCTCTTGTGCAGCCGTGGGTTTGTAGGGCAGCGCCGCCAATACGCGGGCCTGCAGCTTACCGTCGCCGGTTGTGGTGCGGCCCTTTTTGCGTCTCTCCCGCTGCCGCGCGAGGGCAAGCGTGATCTGATGTGCGAAAAGTTCATCATAGGCCAGCCTTTCGCGGGCCGGTGCAGTGGAGGATAGATCAGCTAGCGTTTCGGGTTCGTGCGCCTTGTGCACAGCATCGATGAAGTCGGGCCAGCCGGCCTGAAGCTTCTGTGCCGGGTCAATCCATTCCGCCATCTGGGGCACACGGGAAAGCGCACCGCGCGTGGCCTTGTACATCAGCTTCTGCGTCACGCCGCTGGTCAGCGGATATACCGGCTCAAATGCGGGAATGTCGCTGGCGGCATCCTCTGGCACCGCGAAATCGGGATGCACCATCTGCGCGATACCATCGAACAGCTCAACCCGGCCCGACACGATGCGTCGCGATCCTGGCGGCAGTTGGCGTTCAAGATAATCACCGCGCGCGTGGAAATAGACCAGTTGAAAGCTCGTCTCGGCGTCTTCCACGTGAATGCGGTAAGCACCGCCCCGGTTGCGTGCGGGCCGGTGCGACCCGACAGTCACTGCCACGGTCAAGGTGGCGGGCAGAACAGCGTCCTTGAGCGTATCGCGACGGCTCCGGTCGATGCCTGTATGGGGTAAGGTAAAGAGCAGATCGCGCGGTGCCTGTACGCCCAGATGGGCGAAATGTTGTGCGGTCTTTGGGCCAACGCCTTCAAGCGTTTCAAGACCGGCAAAGAGCGGAAACAGGGGCTCCGGTCGCTGGCTCATGCGTTGCCGATCAGGCGCAGCCAGCCCTCTTCGTCCAATGTTTCAATGCCAAGCTCTGCCGCCTTCTTCGCTTTTGATCCGGCACCGGGACCGGCCACCAGAATGTCCGTCTTGGCACTGACCGAGCCTGAGACCTTGGCACCCAAGCGTTCTGCACGTGCTTTGGCCTCGGCCCGGGTCATCTGTTCCAGCGTGCCGGTGAAGACAACCGTCTTGCCCGCCACCGGGCTGCCCGTGGTATCGGCGCGTTTGACCTCTTGTACGTCCAACTCAGAGATTAAACGGTCGATCGAGGCGCGCTCACGCTCTTGGGCAAAAGCATTGACCAGCGATCCGGCCATGACAGTGCCTACCCCATCGATGCTGATCAAGTCTTCCCACGCAGAACCCTGTTGGCTTTCGGCCTCAGTCATAGCTGCCTCGAAGGCATGCCAAGTGCCATAATGCAACGCGATCAAATTTGAAGCGGCCTCCCCCACATGTCTGATCCCAAGCGCGAAAATGACACGGTCCAAGGGGATTTGGCGTTTCTCCTCAATTGCCTGAAAAAGATTGGTCGCAGATTTTTCGCCCCAGCCCTTCACCTGTGCCAAGGGTTTCTGGGCGAGGTACCGGATCGCCTGATCAAGGGCGCCGTCATCAGTCTCTTCCACGGGAATTTCGACGCCGCGCAACAGCTCCCCATATTTCTGGCGGGTTTCTTGTGCGCGGTCGGACAGACTGAATTGCTGCTCCAAGAACGCGCTTAGATTATCCTTCAGCTTGCTGGCCGCCGCATCCCTCGCCTTTAACGTGAAAATGTCGGCAGGCTCCTTGATCCAGTGGAGGAAATAGAAGAGCTCCACCTGCTTCGCCCCTAGACCTTCTATGTCAAATGCAGCCCGTGAGACGAAGTGTTTCAGCTTTTCCACCGCCTGCGCCGGGCAGATCATCCCACCCGTACAGCGCCGCACCGCGTCTCCTGGCTCGCGCACGGCGTCACTTCCGCATTCCGGACAGATGTGCGGAAACTCGAACGGTTCCGCATCGGCTGGGCGTTTCGACAGATCTACATCCGCAACCTTGGGAATCACATCTCCTGCGCGGTAGACCTGCACCCAGTCCCCGACGCGGATGTCCTTGCCGCCGCGAATTTCCGCCCCCTTGCTGTCAAGGCCCTTGATGTAGTCTTCATTGTGGAGCGTCGCATTGGAGACGACCACGCCGCCCACTGTCACCGGCTGCAAACGGGCCACAGGAGATAACGCTCCGGTACGGCCCACCTGAATGTCGATACCGTGAAGCCAGGTCCATGCCAGTTCTGCCGCGAATTTATGCGCGATCGCCCAGCGTGGCGTGGTTGAACGAAAGCCCAACCGGTCCTGAAGCGCCAGATCGTTCACCTTGTAGACAACGCCATCAATGTCGTATCCCAAGGTCGCACGTTGTTCTTCAATCTGCCTGTAGTGCGCCAACAAATCCTTCGGCCCGTCACAAAGCGTGGTGAGCGGATTGGTGGAGAACCCAAGATCCGCAAGCCGTTCCATCGCGCCAAACTGGGTGGTTGATAAAGGATTGGACAGTTCGCCCCACGCATATGCAAAAAAGCGCAACGGGCGGGATTTTGTGATCTGGCTGTCAAGCTGGCGTAAAGAACCTGCTGCGGCATTGCGCGGATTGGCAAATGATTTGCCACCTGATCGCGCTTGCCTTTCGTTTAGTGCTTCGAAATCGGCGTGGCTCATGTAAACCTCGCCGCGCACCTCCAGTACGTCTGGTGCACCCAATATGCGCTCTGGAATATCGCCAATTGTACGCGCATTTGCGGTGACGTTCTCGCCCACCGCCCCGTCGCCGCGCGTCGCCGCATGGATCAGAATCCCGTCTTCGTATCTGAGCGATAGAGATAGCCCGTCGATCTTTGGCTCGGCAGTGTAGGACAGGGACGCATCGGCACTGAGCCCCAGATATTTACGAACGCGGCCGTCGAATTCAGTGACATCTTCAGGATCAAATGCGTTGGCCAGCGACAGCATCGCAACCGCATGTGTGATTTTCGAAAAGCCATCAGCCGGTACCGCCCCAACTTGCTCAGTTGGGCTGTCTTTTCGTTTCAGGTCGGGAAAGCGGTCTTCTATCGCCGCATTGCGCAGTTTTAGCGCATCATAGGTGGCATCATCCAGTTTCGGATCGTCCGACACGTAGTAGTCGGCATTGGCCTGCCCAAGAACCTTCGCCAGCCGTGCCAGTTCTTCTGCCGCCTGTTCCTGTGTCAGCGCTGCTACTGCGATCTTTGCCGTCATTTGCTCCTGCCCCTTCGCCAGCTCTTGGCTTATGGGACAAGAGATAGGTCGCAGGACAAAGCAGGTCTAGGTCGATTTCACCCGTAAGGCCCTCAGGCGGAGGCGGCCATGTTCATTACTGCGGGTTCCGGATCGCGAAGGACATATCCACGGCCCCAGACCGTTTCGATGTAATTTTCGCCGCCGGTTGCCGTGCTCAGCTTCTTACGCAGTTTGCAGATGAAAACATCGATGATTTTCAATTCAGGCTCATCCATGCCGCCGTACAGATGGTTCAGAAACATCTCTTTGGTCAGCGTCGTACCCTTGCGCAGGGACAGCAGTTCCAGCATCTGATATTCCTTACCTGTCAGATGCACGTTCTGGTTGTCCACGCTGACAGTTTTGGCATCAAGATTGACAGCAATCTGACCAGTTTCGATGATGGATTGGGAGTGCCCTTTGGACCGCCTGATGATGGCATGAATGCGTGCCACCAGCTCTTCCCGGTGGAACGGTTTGGTCAGATAATCATCCGCGCCAAACCCAAATCCCTTGATCTTGTTCTCAGTGTCATCAGACCCTGACAGGATCAAGATGGGTGTCTCAATCCGACTTAGACGCAGCTGTCGCAGCACCTCGTGCCCGTTCATGTCTGGCAGGTCACGGTCCAGCAAAATAAGTTTATAATCGTATAGCTTGGCCAGATCGATCCCTTCCTCGCCAAGGTCTGTGGCATAGACATTCAGATTGGCATGGGTCAGCATCAATTCGATGCTTCGAGAGGTCGTGGGATCGTCTTCAACAAGCAGCACACGCATTCACATTCTCCGATTAGTCATCATCTTCTTGGAATGGATCGTGAACAAAAAAGGTTAACCACCCGTTACCGATAGTTGAGAATCTATCTTTGCAACTTAAGGTTGTATATACTTTTGTAGTGCCGTCGCTTTCAAAGCTGCTTCGCCGTGCTCTGTGACCGCGCGGACCCACTCCAAAAACTCTTCTTCGCTGATCTGATATCGCTGCAACGCGTCGGCCTGAGAGATCAAACCATAGACCACACCGCGCACTACCGCTGCCTTGCGCGAGGCAACCCAGCGCCGCGTGCTGGCGGGCGGTAAATCGGCCTGGCTCATGACGCTGCCATCTGCAAGCGTCACCGATCGGGGACCATCCACTTTTTTCAGATACATAGGTACCTTCCACAACTTCGCTTGCGCCGACATTGACGAAAGCCCCTTAACGCTGCATGAAGCCGCCCCTTGTGAGTAATTAGGATTTTCCTATATTCCCCCCTAACACCTCCCGGAGAGAATGATGGCCCTTGATCAGACCCCACCACTGAATTCGCTTGGCTTTGCCAAGGCGCCCGCCGACACGCGGGTTGTTGTGGCAATGTCTGGTGGCGTGGACAGTTCTGTCGTGGCAGCCATGCTGGCCGAAGAAGGCTATGATGTCGTTGGCGTCACGCTGCAGCTCTACGACCACGGTGCGGCGCTTGCGAAAAAAGGCGCCTGCTGTGCCGGGATCGATATTCACGACGCACGCCGCGTGGCCGAAGAGATGGGCTTTCCACATTATGTGCTGGATTACGAGAACATCTTTCAGGACGCTGTGATCGACGAATTTGCCGACAGTTATCTGGGCGGGGCCACTCCTGTCCCCTGCATTCGGTGCAACGAGCGGGTGAAATTCAAGGATCTGTTGGAGACGGCAAAGGATCTTGAGGCGGATTGCATGGCCACCGGCCACTACATCCAGCGCAAGATGGGCCCTGACGGCCCCGAGCTGCACTGCGCCGCCGACGCCAGCCGGGACCAAAGCTATTTCCTTTTCTCCACCACGCCGGAACAACTGGATTATCTGCGCTTCCCACTGGGCCATCTTCCTTCCAAGGATGACACCCGCGCGCTCGCCGCCAAATACGGGCTCAGCGTGGCGATGAAGCCCGACAGTCAGGACATCTGCTTTGTCCCAAACGGTGACTATGCCGCCGTCATCCGCAAACTGCGCCCCGAGGCTGCGGACCCCGGCAATATCGTGGACACCGATGGGAACGTGCTGGGCCAACACGACGGCATCATCCACTACACCATCGGCCAGCGCCGGAGGCTGGGCATTGGCGGGCTCGCCGACCCGCTTTACGTGGTCAAACTCGACGCCGACCGCAAGGAGGTCGTTGTCGGCCCCAAAACCATGCTCGCCACCCGCACCATCCCGGTGAAAGAGATCAACTGGCTGGGCGACGCCCCGCTCACCTCACGCGCCGAATGGCCCATCGCGGTCAAGGTCCGCTCCACCCGCCCCCCGCGCGACGCCATTCTGCGCCCCCTCTCAGACACCACTGCCGAGGTCGAACTCCTCACGCCGGAAGAGGGTGTCTCTCCGGGTCAGGCCTGCGTATTCTACGATCCCGAAAGCAGCCGCATCTTCGGCGGCGGTTGGATTCACAGAGGCTGACCCCGGACTTCATCTTTCCAATACAATTCCGGGGTTTGGGGCAGAGCCCCAATAGACCACTTGCGCGCCACGGGCGCGGCTTCGGATCAGAGCCCGTCCAGCACCGCCCGCGCAGCCCTGAGCCCCGGCGCCTCGCCCCCGCGGCCTAATCGGTCCATCGTAAGCTCCATGGCGGCTTGTTGGGCATCCGGGGCAACCAGCACCTTCAACACGCCATCTGCAATGGGGCCCGGCCGACAATTTGCACCGATGAACTCTGGCACCGCGCGGGTTTCTGACACCAGATTGACCAAGGTCACGGTATCCACTTTCACCATCCGTCCGATGATCTGGCGGCTCAGCCAATTCATGTCGTAGGCAATCACCATCGGGGTCTTGCTGGCAGCCAATTCCAGCGACACCGTTCCGGACGCGGCCAAGGCCACGTTCGCGGCGCGAAAGGCGGCGCTCTTTTCGGCCACGGGGTCCGCAACGTCCTGCGCAAGCGGATTAAGGATCAATGGCTGAGGTCCCCAGTTCTGTGTCAGTCGTCTGACTGCCCCTACAACAGGCGCCGCAGCCGGGATCACCACACGCAGTTCGGGACGCACCAGTTGCAGCCTTGCGACCACCTGCTGAAAGACCGGTCCCAACCGTGCGACCTCGCTCTGACGGGAGCCTGGCAGAACTAGAAGAAGTGGCGCGTCGCCGAGACCATGTCTGTCGCGAAATGCCTGCGCCTCGGCTTCTGAGGCAACCGGTTCGGCAACGACCGGATGACCGACAAAGTCACAGCGCATGCCAGCCGCCTCCATATACGGCGGTTCGAACGGGAACAGCGCCAGCACATGATCAACATAGCGCGCCATCTTTTCGGCCCGCCCCGGCCGCCACGCCCAGACCGTTGGCGCCACATAATGGACTGTTCTTATGTCACTTTTTGCCTTCACACGGCGCGCGACACGCAGCGAGAAATCCGGGCTGTCGATGGTGATCAGCACATCAGGCTGTAAATCCAGAACGGCCTGCGCTGTCTCATTTATCCGTGCCATCAGAGCACGGTATTTCGGCAAAATCTCGGCCAACCCCATGACGCTCAACTCTGACATGTCAAAGCGGCTTTCCAGTCCCTGCGCCATCATCTCTGGCCCGCCAATGCCATCAAATGTCACGTCAGGGTGCAGTTCTTTCAATCCCGCCATCAGCGCGCCACCCAGCCTGTCACCGGATGGCTCACCCGCAAGGATGAAGACTTTCATTCCTCGCCCCCGCGACGGACCCACAGGACAAGACCGTAGCGGTCCGCCAGTTCGGCGCAGCGGTCAGCCTCAAGAATGATGACATCGCCTGCATCGACCACGACACCCGCCAGACCTGCCTGATACGCTGCCTCGATCGTTGCCGGGCCGATCGTGGGCATATCGATTTCCCTGATCTGACCTTGTTTCGGACCTTTGCACAGGATCGCCCGCATGTCGCGCGTGTTGGCAGGCAAGGTGGCCAACAGGTGATCCGTCCCGCCCATGGCCTCGACACCAAGCACCTGCTCAGCTCCGATCACGCACGCCTGCCCGATATCGAGCGGCGCCATACCCGCCAGCACCGCCTCTCCGCGTATCGCATCCCTGCGCATCTGCGCGTCCGGCCATGCCTCGGACAAAACCCCCTGATTCGCGATAAGATCAGGCAGCAACTCATCTGCCCCCAGCACCTCGAAACCAGTTTGTTCGAATATCTCCTTGAGGATCTGTAGTGCACCGTTATCGCCCGCGGCGAGGGCTTTCTGGAACAGGGGGACCAGCGCCATTGTCTCTGCATCCAGCTTTGAAGGGTCAAGCTGTGGACGATCTATTCCTCCGCAAAAACAGACCCTTGTGACACCTTTCTCACCCAGTTGAACCAGCAAAGTGCCAAGTGTTTCCAGCCGGAATGTCAGGTCCACGTCCAACCCTTCGGGCGGGGTTCCCTCATAGCCGCAAACAAGCGGTGGCACATCCTGCGCTGCTGCGACTTCAGCGGGCAGTCGCCCGCGTCCTGCGATCAGCGCCAGGGTCATTTCGGCGTCAGGAAATGTCGGCCGGTATCGGCCATGACAAAATCGACGATCTGGCGCACATAGTCACTTTCGGTTTCATCCCCGAGCCGCTGCGCGCGGTCCTGAAACGTGCCTTCGCCCTGTGCCAGCATCTGGAACGCGGCCCTGAGCGCGGTGATATCGCTGCGTGCCACGCCTCTGCGTTTGAGGCCGACGAGGTTCAGCCCGTCCAACTCGCCCCGGGGGGCCTGGACAAGGCCAAAGGGGATCACATCATTGGTCACCATCGTCACGGCGCCGACAATCGCCCCCTGACCGATCCGAACGAACTGGTGGATGCCCGACAAGCCACCGATGATCACGTCATCCTCAATAATGCAGTGACCAGCTACGGCCGCCGAATTCACGACGATCACCCTGTCACCCAAGTGCGCATCATGGGCGATGTGACATCCCGCCATAAACAACCCGTCATCACCGACTTTTGTAAGGCCTCCGCCGCCTTCGGTGCCGCAGTTCATCGTCACATGCTCGCGAATGCGATTGCGTTTGCCGATTTTCAGGCGGCTGGCCTCGCCCTTGAATTTCAGGTCCTGCGGGATCTCTCCGATCACCGCGAAAGAGAAGATCACCGTATCTTCACCGACCTCGGTCTGTCCTGTGACGATGGCGTGGGATTTCAGTTCAACCCCGGCATGCAGAATGACCTCAGGGCCGACCACGCAAAATGGACCCACCTTGGCTGAGGGATCAATCTGTGCACCCTTTTCAATCACCGCTGAGGGGTGAATGTTGCTCATTTCGGCAGATCCAGCATGGCCATGAATTCGGCCTCGGCAGCCATCTCGCCTTCGACAGTGGCCACACCGGAAAAGCGCCATACCTTTCCGCCTGCCTTGCCCCGCAGGGTCTTGAGGTCCATGCGAAGCACATCACCCGGAATGACCTTGCGGCGGAATTTGCATTTGTCGATAGACATGAAATAGATCAACATTTCCTTGTCCAACTGGTCCAAAGCGACGCCGATCATCACACCAGCGGTCTGGGCCATCGCCTCGACAATCGTCACGCCGGGCATGATCGGCGTGCCGGGAAAATGCCCCTGAAAATGGGGTTCGTTCATCGTCACGTTCTTGTAACCGACAGCCGATTCAGTCCCGGTGATCTCTTCCACCTTGTCCACCAGCAAGAAAGGATAGCGATGTGGCAGAATCCGCTGGATGGTTTGAATGTCAGCGCGTTTGGTCTCTTGGCTCATGCGGGTTCCTCTGGCTGCAAGTGCGTCTTACACGGCTATCAACTTCCCGCTGGTCGGGCAAGCAGCGCTCAATCGGAACCGCTGCCCAGTGTTTCATCCAGCAGCTCAATCGCGTCCTCGGTGATCTCAATCGCGTTGGCACTGACAAATACTGATCGCCGCTCAAGGATCACTGCAGCATCCGCGTCCCGCATCAAGCGTTCCAGAACAGGGGCAGCCGCTGTCAGGAACACCTCACGCTCCTGGTCCAACAGATCGTTGAGAGCGCGCCCCTTGGCCGTCTGTGCCTGCCGAATTTGCTGGACTTTCTGGTCAAAGGCATCAGCCAGTTCGCGAAAATCTTCGGGGCTCATGGTGGCGCGCATGTCGGTCAGCTCACGCTCTTCCGCTTCAAGGTCCGCTTCTATTCGGCGGTTCTCCTTGGCAAGTTCCGCACCTTGCGCTTCGATCTCCTCCGCCACACGGCGGCCAAAGGCGCTTTCCAGAAATAGCCTTTCTGAGTCTATTGTGAGAACAGGACTGATCACCGTGCCACGTCCCAGCCCCGCACCACTATCAGATTGTTGTGCACCCACCGGGGCGCTCCATCCTGCAAGGGTCAGCGCGCAGACGCTGCACAAAAGCGTCAGAAACTGCTGAAGTCCTAATCTCACATTTGCAACCCGCGCAAAGCCGCGCCTTCCTTTGGTCAGACGCGCTTTGCGGTGAAATGTGCTCATGACAGGTGCAAGATGCCTTTAGAACTGAGTGCGCAGCGTGATTTCAAACGTTTGCTCTTCATCGAAATCTTCGCTTTTCAGGGCCTTAGAGACGTTGAACTGCAGCGGACCCACCGGCGTTTCCCAGAAAATCGACAGCCCGACCACATGGCGGAACGAACCACCTTCGCCGACGATGTTGCCGCCGTTGAAATTCACGTCGTCCAGATCCCAAAGGTTGCCCACGTCATAGAATACGCCGCCGGAAATGCCATATTCTTCGGGCAAACCAATCGGGAACTCCGCCTCAAAGCGGGCCGCGACATATAGGTTCCCACCAAGGGGATCATTACTCGTGCCGCTGATGTCACGTGGCCCGATACCGCCAGGCTCAAAACCGCGAATGATATTTGGCCCCAAAAGGAACCTGTCAACCACGCGGTTTGTACCTTCGCGCCAAGCCAGTGCGCCACCTTCAAGCGTTGCACGCAGCGTTACGTCTTCATTGTATATCCGCTTCTCACCAGTGACCTTGGCCACGGTTTTTACGAACTTACTGTCGCCTCCGAGACCCGCAAAATCCTGACTGAACTGAAACAGAATTCCCGCATTCGGATCAAGTCCAGTGCGACGGGTGTCGTAGGTGTATTCATACCCCAACGCTGATGACCATTGAGCTCCTGCCGCGATGTCACCTGCAATAGTCGGGCCATTCTCAACCGGATCGCGCTCCAACATCTCGATCTCTTCCGCCGTGTAGCGCAAAGACAGGCGCCCGTTGTCACTGACCGGGAAGCTCAGCGTTGGCTGAACGATCAGACGGTTGGTATCATAGGACGTGAAAGACGAGTTTGTCTCAGCGTAATCAAGGTTGAGACCAAAGGCGAGATCGCGGCCCAACAAAGCAGGTTCAACGAAGTTGATGCCGTAGCGGGTTGCATCCTCTGCGGTAGCAACCGACAGGGTCAGTTTCTGCCCCCTGCCTAGGAAGTTCTCTTCAGCAAAACTAATCGCGACACCAAAGCCGTCGTTGTTTGAGAAGGAGCCGCCGAAATTCAAAGATCCGGTAGGCTTTTCCTCGACATTCACATCAACGACCACTTGCTCATCGCTTGAGCCTTCACGCGCGTTGACCTCTGCCGTCTCAAAGTAGTTAAGCGCCCGGATACGCTCTGCGGCCTGCCGAATTTCACGTGGGTTGAACGGGTCACCCTCCACGCTGTCAAACTGGCGTCGGATCACACGGTCCAGCGTGGTTGTGTTGCCTTCAATATCAATCCGCTCAACAAAAACGCGCGGACCACGGCTGATCACATAGGTTACGTCCAATGTCAGGTCGCGATCGTTGCGCGTCACGCGCGGCTCTACACGCATGAAATCGACGCCATCGCGGATTGCCTGTCGCTCAAGACGCGCGATATCTGTCTCAACCAACGTCGGTGAATAGACGACGCCCGGACGCACCTTGACGATGTCGCGGTACACGGCGGCGTCGACGTTGGGCATTTCAGAGACCAGATTGATCTCACCAAACTTGAACTGCTGTCCCTCAACGATGTTGTACGAGACGAAATAGCCATCGCGCTCTTGGGTGACTTCGCTGTTTACGGCGGTCGTGCGCATATCGACGTAACCACGTGACAGGTAGAAGTCCCGCAGGAGTTGCTTGTCGAGCTCTACACGGCCCTCGACAAAGGTATCGCGTCGGACCAGACGGCGGAAAAGACCCGCTTGCTTGGTCCCCAGAACCCGGCGCAGACGACGGTCAGAGTATTGGCGGTTGCCAACGAAACTCAGGCGTTCAACCTCGACGTTTTTGCCTTCGAAGATTTCAAAGATTAGGTCGACCCGATTCTGGTCCCGTTTGATAATGCGCGGCTGTACCCGCGCCGCAATGCGACCTTCGGTGCTATAGGCTTCGGCAATGGCCGCTGCGTCCGCTTCGGCCTGCGCGGGATTGAACACGCGCCGCTCGGTCGAGCCGACCAGCTGTTCCAGCGTCTCATCCTTGATCCGCTGATTACCTTCAAAGCGCACGCGGTTCAGCGTGGGCAGTTCAACCACGGTGATGACCAATGTGCCGCCACGCGGTTCAATCTCAACCGTTTCGAACAGTCCGGAGCTTTGCAGGCTCTGATACGCGTCGTTCAGCTGACCCGCTGATACTGGCTGTCCACGGCTGATTCCAGCCTGCCGCAGGATTGCGCTGTCGCCGATACGTTCGTTTCCGTTGATTTGAACAGAATTGAATTGGTACTGCTGCGCTTGAACATAGCCCGCCGGCGCCATCCAAGCCGCTGATAATACGGCACAAACCGATGCCGAGCGCAGCAAGGTGCCAAATGTTGATCTTTGCGCCTGCCCGATTGGCGCACCGCCCCAGGTCATCAGTCTCATGGTTTCAACCCAATCTTTAGACTTCGTTGGGGACCTGAGTACGCAGGTTAGTACAGTTTGTCAAAACCAAGACACGCGAAAAAGCACCACATCATGCAGTGCATTTCACTATGAAAACATCATACTGTGGTGGGATCAGTGGTAGACAGACCCCACGAACGCGCCAGCGGCCAATGCGAAGGCGATGGTCGCGATGTAAAGCACGCGATCCCAGTTGAGATCCATTAACAGGCTCAGCCCGCGATATGATGTTTGAATGGCTTGCATCGGTCGATCCTCATTGCACTAAACATACGTTAACTGCGCTTTAAGGCACGAATTGGACACAATATGGCAAGATTGGGGCATTCACCCGGTTAAGTGAATATTTGGTCTGGTTCTTTCAGGATCGCCCAGCCGATTAAGGGCAAAACAGATCATTCCCCAAAGCAAAGACCATCAAGGATAGCACCAACGCCAACCCTATGGTCATCAGCACCCGCAGCGCCTTGTCGCTTGGCGGTTTACCTGACACGGCCTCGTAGGCGTAGAATGTCAAATGGCCGCCATCAAGCGCCGGGATCGGGAAGAGGTTCAGCAGTCCCACTGCCGTGCTCAGAACCGCGATGAAGTAAATAAAGGACTGCGCGCCTTGGCTTGCCATCGCGCCAGAAGCCTGTGCGATTCCAACTGGCCCGCTCAGATTGCAGGTAGAGATATTTCCGATGATCATCTCACGCAGGCCGGAAATGGAGCCCGTTATGATACGCCACGTGTTCTCGACCCCGCCCACCAGCGCCTCGCCGATGCTTGCCGTCTCGCTTGCAGCTTCAAATGCCATTCCGCCTGCGATCCCGATGCGCAGGGCGCGCTTGAAAGACCCGTCCGGTTGCGGCTCATCCACCGCCTTGGGTGTCATGGTGAAATCAAGTGTTTCGCCGTCGCGCCAAACCTGAAGCGCCAGAGGCTGCCCGTCTGACCCTTCGACTGCGGCCTTGAGTTCTGAAAAAGCGTAGATCGGCTGGCCTTCGACGGCCGTGATTACGTCACCCGGACGTAAGCCAGCCTCAATCGCCGCTGATTGGGGGACCACCTGCACGACCAGTGGTGGCAGGAAAAACGGACCTTCGACGGACATTTCCTGTCCGTTCCGACGAATATCATATGTCAGGGTGGGTTCCGTCGGCAGGGAGCCCAACAGCGCGGAATATGCGACTTCATCTTCGGGGATCACGGTACCGTTCAAGCCCAGAACCTCATCCCCTTCCTGCAGTTCCAATTGGCCCTGTGGTAGGTCGCGAAGATCGCCCACGGTCAAAGGATCACGTGGAACGCCTTGCGTATAGGCCACTGCGAAAAAAATCAGGATCGACATGGCGAAATTGAAGGCAGGCCCAGCTGCCACCGTGAGCGAGCGCGCCCAAAGCGGCGCACCATGCATAGTGTGACGTGCCGCTTCGGGATCATCCGCGACAGCGGCCATTGCCTCTTCGTCTTTGCCGGACGCCGCATTGGCATCACCCGCGAACTTCACGTATCCGCCGAAAGGAAGTGCTGCGATCTGCCACTTGGTCCCGTGCTTATCATTGCCTGACCAGATTACGGGGCCAAATCCGAGTGAGAAGACATCCGCCTTGATCCCGCACCAGCGGCCCACGATGTAGTGGCCATATTCGTGGATCGCCACGATCACCGACAATGCGATGATAAACGCCACCAAAGTCCAGATCACCCCGCCAAACTGCGGTATCAGTCCAAGAGTATCCAAAACGTTATCCTGCTCTTTTGGCAATGGCGGCCTGTGCCGCCTTACGTGCCAAATGGTCTACTTGAAGCACGTTATCAAGGGTCATGGTGGCAGCAATATGTCTATCTAACGCGGCCATATGTGACATGGTGTCCTCAACCACGTCCGCCATCTGGGTAAATTTAATCTGTCCCGCAATGAATCCGTCCAGCGCCGTTTCCTTGGCCGCGTTGAATACCGCGCCCATCATGCCACCTGCCTCCATCACCTCGCGGGCAAGACGCAAGGCGGGCCAGCGGATTTCATCGGGCGCGCGGAATTCGAACTGGCCGATGGCCGCAAGATCAAGCCGTTCAACGGGCAGCGCCTTGCGCTCCGGGTGATGCAGGGCAAACCCGATGGCGTGGCGCATATCGGGCGGACCCACGTGCGCCATCAACGCGCCATCGATGAAACCGACAAGGGCGTGAATCATGGATTGGGGGTGTACCAGCGCCTCGATCTGTTCCGGACCGACGCCAAAAAATTCATGGGTTTCAATAACCTCCATCGCCTTGTTGAACATTGAGGCTGAATCGATGGTGATGCGCTGGCCCATGTCCCAGTTGGGATGGCTTGAGGCCTGATCCAGCGTTGCCTCTGCCAGTTTCTCAATCGGCCAGTCGCGGAATGCCCCCCCGCTGGCGGTGATGATGATCCGCTCGACACTGCCCATGTCCTCGCCGATCAACGCCTGAAAAATGGCGGAGTGTTCGCTGTCAACTGGAAGAATCGCGGTGCCATGGGTCTTGGCCGTGCGCAGCACCAATTCGCCCGCACAAACCAGCGATTCCTTGTTGGCCAGGGCCAGCGTTGTGCCTTGTTCAAGCGCAGCCAGGCCGGGGGCAAGCCCCGCTGCACCCACAATGGCGGACATGATCCAGTCAGCTGGACGGGTTGCACTTTCAACAAGCGCTGCGGCGCCCGCAGCTGCCTGAACCTCCGAGCCGCGCAAGGCGTCTCGCAAGTCATCCAATAGGTGATCGTGGGCCGTCACAGCGACGTCGGCCTTCAACGCCATTGCGTCCTTGGCAAGCTGGGCGATGTTCCCGGCCCCGGTCAGCGCAACCACGTCATACTCATCCGGCGCGCGGCCGATCAGATCAATGGTGTTCTGACCGATGGACCCGGTGGCCCCCAGAATGCTGACCTTGCGCGTCACGGTTCAGCCAAGACCCGGTGGAAAACCGATGAACTGGCCAATGACCAGAAGGAACAGCGCCGCCCCCAGCATCCCGTCGAACCGGTCCATCAGACCACCGTGACCCGGAATGAGGTTCGAGCTGTCCTTGACCCCCATCTTTCGCTTCATGCCGGATTCCGCGATGTCCCCCATTTGCGAGGCCATGGATACGGCGATGGAAATGCCGATCAATTGCAGACCCACACCCGAGCTGATGGAAAACAAAAGCCCGACAAGTGCCGCGCCAACCCATCCAGAAGCCGTCCCTGCCCATGTTTTCTTGGGCGAAACGGCAGGCCAGAACTTTGGTCCACCGATCATCCGACCGGCAAAGTAACCAACCACGTCCGTCACCACGACAACCAGAACCAGCCACAACAGCCATCCGAAACCCAGATCATCGCGGACCTGCATCATGCCGTAGCCCGCCAGCAGGATCAGGACTGTAAAGCTCATGTAGATCGTACGGTTCTGTTCAAGCTGGCCAAACCCAGTCAGCGCGGGCGCCAGCAAGATCGGCAAGGCAAAGCCCACCGGAAGATATATCGCGAGGAAAACCGCAACGCCGGTCAGGACGCCCAGTTGCAGCTGCGAGTGACGTACGCCGGGGCGCAACATACCAACCAGTTCCCACACCATCAAACCGCAGATCAGGGCGACCAGCAGATGAAAGATGTGACCACCCAACCAGATGCCCACCAGTCCGATCACCACCATCGCAGCCCCCGCGCCCATACGGGCGTTCAGATCAGACCACTGCTCTGCGGATTTGCTCATGTCTTTTGCCTCACGCCTTGACCGCACCAAAGCGCCGGTCGCGCCCGCCATAGGAGGCGCAGAGATCACCAAACTCGGCACGGGTGAAATCGGGCCAGAGCGTATCGATGAATTCATATTCGGAATACGCCGACTGCCACAGCAGGAAGTTCGAGATGCGCGCTTCACCACTGGTCCGGATCACAAGGTCAGGATCGGGTAAAACGTATGTATCCAAATATTTTGGCAGCGTTTCTTCATCCACGCTGTCAGGATCCAGCCGACCGCTTGCCACGTCTTGTGCCAGACGATGTGTGGCGCGCGCCACCTCATCCCGGCCACCATAATTGATGGCAATGGTCAGATTGAACTTGGTGTTATGCGCCGTGGCATCTTCCAGCTCGTTCATGAGGTTGATCAGCTTGTCATCAAGCCGCACCCGATCCCCGATGAATCGCACCCTGACACCCCGGTCCCGCAGATGCCGGGTTTCCTTGTTGATATAACGGCGAAATAGGCTCATCAGCCCGGCCACTTCGACTTGGGTCCGCTTCCAGTTCTCGGTCGAAAAGGCAAAGATCGTCAGGTACTCAACCCCGAAATCCGGACAGGCCTCGACGATCTCGCGCACCCGTTTGGCACCCGCATGGTGCCCAAACAGACGTGGACGTCCCCGTTGTGTCGCCCACCGGCCATTTCCGTCCATGATGATGGCCACGTGACGCGGCCCGCCTTCGACAAGGTCAGCGGAAATCTCAGGCTGTGTGGCTGTTTGCGGCATCGGCGGGGTTTCCTGTGTGTCGATCCGGGCCTCCGCCCAGACAATGACCAAAGCCCTTCGTTGAAGGGCCTAGCAACAAGGTCATTCAGACCTGCATGATCTCGGCCTGTTTCGTCTCAAGTTGGTCATCGACCATGGAAATGTACTTGTTGGTCATTTCCTGCACTTCATCTTCCCAGATCTTCTGGTCATCCTCGGACATGCCGTCGGCTTTGCCCTTCTTGATCTGGTCCATCCCGTCGCGGCGCACATTCCGGATCGAGACGCGCGCGTTCTCGGCATATTGGCCTGCGACCTTGGTCAGATCGCGGCGGCGTTCCTCGTTGAGTTCGGGAATGGGCAGCATGATGATGGTACCGTTAAGCTGCGGGTTGATCCCCAGTCCGCTTTCCCGGATCGCTTTCTCGACCTTGCCGACCAGCCCCTTGTCCCAGACGTTGATGGTGACCATGCGCGACTCTGGCACGTTTACGGTGCCAACCTGATTGATCGGGGTCATCGCGCCGTAGGCATCCACCATCACCGGCTCAAGCATGGAGGCAGAGGCGCGACCGGTGCGTAAAGACGAGAATTCAGTCCGCAAAGACGCAATCGCGCCTTTCATGCGCCGCTCCAGATCGTCGGTGTCGAGCATAAAGTCATCAGGCATTGGTTATCTTCCTGTGGTATCGCCATTGTTCGGCTTTCGCACAGGTATAAAACATCAAATGATTAAAAGACCAGTAACCTTTATCGCGCGCCCGCCAGAGCACTATTGCAGACTTTAGCGCACGCCGATGCCGCGGGTCTCCCAATCATTGTCGGCGAATGTCCAGCTTTTGCCAAAGCCACCCGCAAGTTGCGGTCATGCACAGCCCGGCGGCGGGCCTGCCGTTCCGCATCCCCCCAGAAACGGTCCAGCTGATCAGTGATAAGCCCCTGTTCGGTCAACTCGCGCCGGGTGAGTGCGGCCAGAAAACCGGAATGCACGGTTACATCCTGCAACGGCGTCCGCTCAAAGTAATCAAGCGCCTGATGATATCGGGCCGCAACTCATCTGACCGGCAGGACATCTTCCATGCTACCTTGCCGCCGATATCGCTGTCTGCGATCAGGTCAGCCACATCGCCCGCCCAATTCCTTGCCCGCGCGCCGGTCGCCAGAAAATCATCGTCCTGAAACAGAAACAGCGCCACGCCCCGATCATGGTACAGATGGCGCATCTCCGCGACGACATCACCCGGACTGCGCAACCGGCGCAATGCACCGTCCTGTGCTTCGTAGAACGGGCGGATCGAACAGAAGTCACAATTCCATGGACACCCACGCGACCCAAGGATAGCTGCTGTTGGCCGTTCAGATCGTTCATAGGCGATATCACCGCGATCCGGCCATGGAATGTCATCCAGCCGCATGATCTGCTTGCGCAGTCTGTTTTCCCTGATGGCCCCGTCGTCAAGGCGTGCCATAAGACCCTCTGTCTCTTGCCATGCTGTGCCGCGACCGAGATGCGCCAACAAGTCAAGCAGAGTTGCCTCGCCTTCAAACCGGATGACGCTGTCGGCACCATTGACGACGCTGAGGACCTCCTTGGGATCGAAGCTTGGGTAGTGCCCCCCAAGTGCGACATGTGCAGTGACACCAGCCTGCCTAAGCGCGTCAATGACGACCGCGAACTTGGCAGTCATGAACTGAAAAATGAGAGAGAACCCTATGAAATCGGGCTTGTCCGCCATCACCTTGCGGATAAGCACAGCTGGATCATCGCTGAAGGTCTCAATATCGGTATGATGTCCGGCAGCTCCCGCCGTTGCCATCAAGTACCGCAAGCCAAGGTTGTCCTGATCCTGAAATCCAACAAAAAGCGTCTGAAGAGGCGCTTCGGCCTTCTTGATCAACATCACGCCGCCCTTTCAATGAAAACTGCAATCGGATGGAGACGCCCGGATCACCCCCGCACGTCTCCTTATCTGAACGATGCGCTCAGAAGCGTTTCATCTCGTGCTTGAGAAGTTTTTCGAGGGAGTCCAGTTTGGCCCGCATGTGACCAATATCGGCCAGCCGCGATTCAATCTGTATCTTTCCCAGTTTGCCCAGTTCTTCAGGTGCGGGATCAGCGATCGGATCAATTCCACCGCCCCAGATGCCACCACCGCGGTGATACCACCACCAAACCCGCCACCATCCGGTGCAGGGTCAGTCACCCAGTCCGGCGGAATCCGTGCAGTTACCACGAGGTTTTCCAGCGCTGAAAGCCGGGTTGCGAGCATTTGATTCTGCGCCAATATGGCGCGTAGTTGACGTTCCATAATTTCCCCCAAAGGTAAGAATGTTTTGCAGAAAGCACATGTAGAATACACCCATTGCGAGAATTCGCCTAAAAGTAGGGTTCAGAATCGGCCAAAAAACGGCCGAATAATGAGCCGGGCTGCGGCGTTCAGCCAGACTTTTCGCAGTAGACGCTCAGGGATTTTGAGTGCGCATATAAGGCGGTAGCCAGAGTTAGCCCTGAACCCGAGTGTATGTGCCATGCCCGGCAAGAATACCACGGAAACCACCCGGTTCATCAAGCGAGAACACGATGATCGGAAGATTATTGTCCCGCGCCAGGGCAATGGCGGAGGCATCCATCACGCCCAGTCGCTTGGCCAGAACATCGTCATAGCTTACCGTATCGTAACGCTTTGCATCTGAGTGTTTCGCCGGGTCCTTGTCATAGACTCCGTCCACTTTGGTGCCCTTGAAGATCGCCTCGCAGGACATCTCGTTGGCGCGCAGGGTCGCGGCTGTGTCCGTGGTGAAGTAAGGGTTCCCGGTACCTGCGGCAAAAATGCAGACGCGCTTTTTCTCAAGGTGCCGCACGGCACGGCGGCGGATATAGGGTTCGGCAACTTCGTTCATCGTAATGGCGGAAATGACGCGGGTGTGGATGCCCAGACCTTCAAGCGCCGACTGCATCGCAAGCGCATTCATCACTGTCGCCAACATGCCCATGTAGTCTGCCGTCGTCCGCTCCATACCCTGCGCGGAGCCTTGCAGCCCACGAAAGATGTTGCCGCCACCGATCACCATACAAATCTCAACGCCAAGTTCGTGGACCGATTGTACTTCGCGCGCGATACGCTCAACCGTCGGCGGATGCAGGCCAAAGCCCTGATCTCCCATCAGCGCTTCTCCGGAAATCTTGAGCATCACGCGTTTGAAGGTCACTTTCGGGGCATCTTGGGGCATATGGGAACCTTCCGGGCACTGGGGATTACAATTTCGCGCAAAATGTCGCAAATGACGGCAAGGTTCAATGCGCCGCAACACGGGTCGGAAAAGAAATGCAGATGTCGTCGATTTTCTCTGATGCGATCAGGGCGGTGCCAGCGGGCCAGCATGTGCTGATCGCGGGGCCGACGGCGTCAGGAAAGTCCGCATTGGCGCTGGAAATTGCTGCACGGCAGGGCGGTGTCATCGTGAACGCGGATGCATCGCAGGTCTATGACTGCTGGCGTGTGATCACCGCCCGCCCTTCGCCACAGGAAGAGGCGCAGACCCTGCACGCCCTTTACGGTCATGTTGCCGCTACGATGCCTTATTCGACCGGACACTGGCTGCGCGAGGTGACAGAGCTGCTTGGCTCTGGGGACCGATTGATCATCGTGGGAGGTACGGGGCTGTATTTCACAGCGCTCACGCAGGGCTTGGCCGAGATCCCCGCGACGCCGCCAGAGGTGCGCACAGAGGGCGATCAGATGCCCCTCGACGCTTTGTTGGCTACGCTTGATAGCTCAACCCGCAATCGGATCGACATTCAGAACCGTGCGCGTGTGCAGCGGGCCTGGGAAGTGTTGGCCGCCACTGGGCGTGGGCTGGCTGCCTGGCAGAATGAAACCGGCCCTCCGCTGCTGGCCCTGCCCAACTGTTACCCGATTGTCTTCGACGTGAACAAGGACTGGCTGAATGAACGTATCGAAACGCGTTTTGACATCATGATCCGCGAAGGCGCCTTGGAAGAGGTAGACGCGCAGCAAGACGTCTATGACCCCACCCTGCCCGCGCACCGCGCAATCGGAGTGCCTGAACTGATGGCGCATGTACGCGGGGAAATCACTTTGGAGGCGGCCAAAGCGGCAGCAGTCATCGCGACACGGCGATTTGCCAAGCGACAGCGCACTTGGATGCGCAGCAAAATGGCGGATTGGCGCCCGATCGCACTCGGCTGAGTTTCCAATTCTCCACTTTTTGAGGGTAAATACCTGATTTCAATTTCTGAATTTTGCGAATATACGATCAAGGATGAAATCGACCCCCGACGACATCCGTGTTCATAGCCTTGCCCAGCTTGCTCAGGGTCAGGACTGGCGGCTTCAGCTTGTTCATGACCGTCCCTATCATTTGCTGGTGTGGATTACCCGCGGTCAGGGGCGCGTTCTGCTGGACGGAATGCGGCGTGGCACTGGGGCGCACAATGCACTCTTTGTTCCTGCAGGGACGGTTTTTGCGCTGGACTTGGGGCGGCAAAGCATCGGGCAAGCCGTTGTTCTGCCCGTCGCTTCGCCGCTGCGCGTGCCTGAAATCCCGCGGCACCTGCGGATTCGCGACGCACAAACCCAGTCCGAACTGACAAATCTGATTGAAGCCGCTGGCCGCGAAGAACAGGGCAAGCGACCTTTGCGCGGCGATGCGCTTGAGGCACATGCGGCATTGATGTCGGTTTGGCTGCGGCGCCAGATCATGCAGGAAGAACATGTTCCCGAAAAACGCAACGCTGCCGGACGCCTTAGCAAACGGTTCTGCGATCTGCTTGCACAGCGCTTCCGCTCCGGAGACACGATGGCGGATTACGCGACGAGCCTTGACGTGACCCCGACCCACCTGACGCGCGCTGTTAAGGCCGCCACAGGCAAGACAGCATCGGACTTGTTGACCGAACGCGTGCTACACGAGGCGCGGCGGCTATTGATGGAAACAAAAGAACCTGCCCAACAGATTGCAGCATTTCTTGGATTTGGGTCTGCCGCGTATTTTACCCGCTTTATTCAACATCATACAGGTATGCCCCCCAGCAAGTTGCGGGGGCGCTAAACCGCTGGCCGCTTTTGCACAGACCTGCCACATGTCGTTTTTGGCGGATACATATGTCGCAAAAAGCGTGTCATCGGGCGGTAGCAGACATTGACCTGCAGGGGAGAGTTGTGCCTGATAGGCGTAGGGGATCGCGGATTGCTAAACCAAGAACGTCAAAACGACGTCAGGGCAAACTGCCGAAGGGGGACACTGCAAAAACAACCTTTGATCCTGTCGGGATGCCACTTGTGACATTTCGGTACGCACGCGGGCCTATGGCCTAATAAGAACCGGCGGGGAAAACCCGCTTAGCCACCAACAGGGGCGCTACATGGGAATATTCATCTTACGTCGGCTGGGCGTGATGTTACTGACGGCACTCTGCCTGACGTTCATCGTGTTCTGGCTGACCAATCTCTATCCGAACCTTGAGAAACTCGCCAAGACCCAAGGCAACTTCCGCATGTCGGACGAAGCCGTGGCATCATTTCTGGGCGACCGGGGATATCTGCAACCGATGCCGGTCAAGTTCGGGCAATGGCTGGGTGTGATGCCCGGCTGGGTCACGGAAAAAGAAGACGGCAAAACCTTTGGCCGCTGTTTCGAAGAGGGCACGCCAGAGGCAGACCGCCCCACCCGCTGCGGGATCATTCAAGGCGATTGGGGTTTTTCCACGGTTTTCAAGGATGAAGTCGGCAGTACGGTCGCCACGCGTCTGGCGTTAACTGGCAAGCTGATGCTCTGCGTTCTTTTGCTGATGGTGCCATCGGCACTTATCGTGGGCGTACTGGCCGGAATGCGAGAAGGTTCGAAACTCGATCGGTCCCTATCGACGTTCTCGATCGCGACGACAGCGACGCCAGAATACGTGTCAGGGGTTATCTTTATTGCGGTTCTGGCCTCATCAAAGTTCGGCCTTTCGCCACTTTTGGCCGAATGGGGCTGGATCGACGGCAAGACGCTGTTTCTGGGCTCCGCCACATCGGCGATGGCGGATGCGACTTTCTGGAACTTCTTTCTGCCGGTGCTGACGATCTCGCTTTACGGTATGGGCTATATCGCCCGGATGACGCGGGCCTCCATGGCCGAGGTGATGACCGCGCAGTACATCCGCACGGCCCGCCTGAAGGGAGTGAAATTCTCTGACATTGTTCTGAAGCACGCGTTGCGCAATGCGCTGATTGCGCCCTTTACCGTCATCATGCTGCAAATTCCGTGGCTGCTGAACGGCGTGGTGATTGTTGAGACGCTCTTTAACTACAAGGGTTTTGGATGGCTTCTGGTGCAGGCGGCGTCGAACAACGACATCGAACTGCTGCTGGCGGTCTCTGTTGTCTCTGTTGTGGTGGTTTTGGTGACCCAGCTGATCTCGGATATCGGCTATGTCTACCTCAATCCACGCATTCGAATTTCTTGAGGGGGCGCTGACATGGAACCTTTAACATGGACGGGCTCCCTTTCAGGGCTCAACTTCATCTTCCTGATCGTGCTGGGCCTGCTGGCGCTCTCGGTCGTTCTTTCCATCCTGGCCTCGCTCGTCCCGTCTTCGGGCGCGCGGGCGGTCAGTGCCGACGGCACATTGGCGGCAGACAAGGGGGCAGTCGGGTTTATCAATATGATCACCGGCTATCTGTTTTATGCCCTGATTGCGCTGATCCTTGTCTACCTCATCGCTGGTATCTTCATCGGCACCGGAGCGGGCATCTTTGGCGGCATGGCGCGGCAGTTTCTGCCCGTCTGGGTCGCGCTCATTATCACCTTCGTCGTGTCGATCACCTACAAACGCAAGCTGGGTCTCTACGGAAAGCTGTTTGACAGCACCGTGGGCATGATCGGGTTCGCCATTGTGATGTTCTGGGTATTTACCGGTGTCTTTGGCGGTGTCTTTGACTGGATCATCACTCACGACAGCCTGAGCCAGGTATCGGGTATGAAGAACAAGCTGCCCGGCACGCCGTTGCGCGGGGCCGAGGAAGGCGATTACCAGTGGTTTCTGCTGGGTGGTGACAACCTCGCGCGGGATGTGTTCAGCCGCCTGATCAAGGGATCTTGGGTGGTGGTGCAGATCGCGCCGATGGCAACGCTCTTTGCCTTCATGGTCGGGATCACGCTGGGCCTGCCGGCGGGCTATTACAGCGGTCGTCTGGATACGATCCTGAGCTTTCTGGCAAACCTCATCCTCGCCTTCCCGGTGATCTTGCTGTTCTACCTGCTGGTGACACCAGAGATCGTCCTGACGGGCATTCCCAACTACATGGCCGTGTTCCTGTTTATCTTTCCGATCATCTTCGTGGCGATCCTGCTGAACTCGCGTTACTATACGCAGCCCAGCCTGCGGACACCGCTGTTGATTGTGGTGCTCGGCGTTTTGGGATGGCTCTACCTGTCGCTCATCAGCTCAAACGGGGCGATCGTTGCAGCGGAGAACTACACCATCCCCGGCCTTCCAACGTTCCTTGATGGTTTCGACATCGACAGCGGTATATTGGTCGTGTTCGTTTCGGTGGTCTTTGTGAACTCGCCCACCGTCTTTCGTATCGTTCGGGGCCTCGCGCTGGATATCAAGACGCGCGATTATGTGGCGGCAGCCCAGACCCGTGGTGAAGGGCCATGGTACATCATGCTGTGGGAAATCCTGCCCAACGCACGTGGGCCGCTGATCGTCGATTTCTGCCTGCGGATCGGATATACGACCATTCTTTTGGGCACCTTGGGCTTCTTCGGCTTGGGTCTGGAATCGGAAAGCCCTGACTGGGGCAGCACGATCAACGCAGGACGGCGCTTGCTGTCTCTCTACCCCCATGCGGCGATTGCACCGGCGCTTGCCTTGCTGAGCCTTGTACTGGGCCTGAACCTGCTGGCGGATGGTCTCAGAGAGGAATCTCTTCGCGACTAACGGAGTGCCGTTCGGGGGGCTCTGCCCCCCGGACCCCCGAAGACAATTTTGGCCAATAAGAACGCCGACGTGGTGCGTATCTTAAGGCCGCTCCAGGAGGAGAAAAAACATGGCGAAACAGGATTACGATGGTCCCATTCTTGAGATCGACAAGCTCTCGATCTCTTTCTTTACGCGGTTGAGGGAGATCCCGGCGGTGATGGATTTCTCCGTTTCGGTCAAACCCGGAGAGGCCGTGGGCCTTGTGGGCGAATCTGGCTGCGGAAAATCTACCGTGGCGCTGGGCGTGATGCAGGATCTGGGCAAGAACGGCCGCATCGTTGGCGGGTCGATTAAGTTCAAGGGCCGCGACCTGAGCGAAATGTCGGACGAGGAATTGCGGGACATTCGCGGCTCGGAAATCGCCATGATCTATCAGGAACCCATGGCCTCGCTGAACCCTGCGATGAAGATCGGCAGACAGTTGATGGAAGTACCGATGATCCACGCTGGCATGAGCGAGAAGGAAGCTTATGACAGGGCATTGCAGGTGGTCACGGACGTGAAACTGCCGGACCCCAAGCGCATCCTGAACGCTTATCCCCACCAGCTCTCGGGCGGTCAGCAGCAGCGCATCGTCATCGCCATGGCGCTGATGTCCGAACCTTCGCTGCTGATCCTTGATGAGCCAACCACCGCGCTTGATGTGACTGTCGAGGCAGCGGTCGTTGAACTGGTCAAGGATCTGGGCAAGAAATACGGCACCTCGATGCTGTTCATCAGCCACAACCTTGGTCTGGTGCTTGAGACCTGCGACCGCATCTGCGTGATGTATTCCGGCGAGGCGGTGGAGCGGGGCTCTATCGAGGATGTCTTCGACGAGATGCAGCACCCCTACACGCAGGCGCTGTTCCGCTCGATCCCGCTGCCGGGCGCGGACAAGAACGCGCGCCCGCTGATCGCCATTCCGGGCAACTTCCCCCTGCCCCACGAGCGTCCGCCGGGCTGCAATTTCGGCCCACGCTGTGACTACTTTCAGGCTGGGCGTTGCGATCTGACCGATATCGTCATGTCGCCGGTCGCTGGCAATGACCGCCACCACACGCGCTGTTTGCGGTTTCAGGAGATCGACTGGAACGCGCCGCTGGAGCTGGCCGAGGTCAAAACCAAGGGCGAGATCGGCGATGTGGTCCTCAAGATCGACAAGCTCAAGAAATACTATCAGGTGGCGGCCAACGCGATGTTTGGCGGCGGCGATACGAAGGTCGTCAAGGCAAACGAAGAACTGACCTTCGAGGCGCGGGAATCCGAGACGCTGGCCATCGTAGGCGAATCCGGTTGCGGCAAATCAACTTTCGCCAAGGTGCTTATGGGGCTGGAGACGGCGACCGAAGGGCATATTCTGCTGGATAATCAAAATATTGGCGACGTCCCGATCGAGGAGCGCACAACCAAGAACGTGGCAGATGTGCAGATGGTCTTCCAAAACCCCTTTGACACGCTGAACCCGTCGATGACGGTAGGGCGGCAGATCATCCGGGCCCTCGAAATCTTCAAGATCGGCAAGAACGAGGCCGAGCGGAAAAAGCGGATGTTGGAACTGCTTGATCTGGTCAAACTTCCCAGAGAATTCGCCAACCGCATGCCACGACAGTTGTCGGGCGGACAAAAGCAGCGCGTGGGCATTGCGCGGGCGTTTGCCGGTGATGCGCGGATCGTGGTTGCGGATGAGCCTGTGTCGGCTTTGGATGTGTCGGTTCAGGCAGCGGTCACCGACCTGCTGATGGAGATTCAGCGCGAGCAGAAGACGACGCTGCTGTTCATCTCCCACGACCTGTCAATCGTGCGTTATCTCAGCGACCGGGTGATGGTGATGTATCTGGGCCATGTGGTGGAACTGGGCGATACCGATCAGGTCTTTTCCCCGCCCTATCACCCCTACACCGAGGCACTGCTGTCTGCCGTGCCCATCGCGGATACCTCCGTAAAGAAAAAGCATATTGTTCTGGAAGGCGATATTCCCTCTGCGATGAACCCGCCACCGGGCTGCCCATTCCAGACCCGGTGTCGGTGGAAGTCAGAGGTGCCGGGCGGGCTGTGCGAGAAAGAAGTGCCGCCAATGCGTACCATGGCGGACGGTCATCAGGTCAAATGCCACCTCTCGGACGAGAAGTTTGCCGAGATGGAGCCCGTGATCGAAGTGGGCGTGGCCGCAGAATAAACGCGCTAATAAAAGGCGCGATCCCCTAGGGCCGCGCCTTTTCTCTTGGAAACGGTATCCGATCAGTTGCTGATCGGCGCCTACGCTTCGTTGACGCTACGGATACGCTGGGCGACCTTCCTCATCAACCCATCGACCATTGGTTAGAAAAAGTCATCGAGTGACGGTGCACAGCATCTTAGCCTTCGGCGATATTGCTGTCGTCCATCACGGCAATGATTGTCACCTGACGGCAGATCAGCGGTCGCCATCTGACTGTCTGGTGAACATGGGGACTGGCTGTCTCTTTACACGGATCGGGCATCGGAAAGCAGGAATTCAGGCGATTGGCCAGCTACAAGCAAGCAGTCCACATAAATTTCAATTACTTACTGACCGCCGATGATCCGCACGTAATTGCGCGTCTCTTTATAGGGCGGGATGCCGCCGTGTTTCTTAACCGCGCCCGGACCCGCGTTATACGCGGCCAATGCAAGCTTCCACGTACCAAACGTCCGATACTGCTGTTTTAGATAACGTGCCCCGCCCTCAAGGTTCTGCTGGGGATCTGTAGGATCCACCCGCAACAGCCGCGCAGTGTCCGGCATCAGCTGTGCCAGGCCAACGGCCCCGGCGTGGGACACCGCGGCAGGGTTCCAGTTGCTTTCTTGTTGAACCAGACGCAGGAACAAGTCGACCGGCACGCCGTGGCGTGTTGCGGCTTGCTTGGCCATACCAAGGAATTGCCCTTTGTATTTGCCGCGGTACTTTGGCGTTTGCCATTTTGTCGGCGTTACAACACTGGGCGGCTTGAGACGTACAGAAGAGGAATATTGCTTGGAGGCGCGTGTATCGAGAAGTTTGGCCTGAGATGCGAAGATCGCCTTACGGTTCTTTGTTGAAAGAACATCTGCCGACGCGAAACTACCTGTGACACTTGCCAGCCCGATGGCCGCAAGGCCTGCCAGAACACCCGATCTCAGCATCTTTGTGACGCCCTCGCCCGTTTCTTTGCGCGATTTATAACAGAGTTTCGCCATTCTGCCAGTCTTTGATTGTTGTTGAACTGGCGACAATCCACGGGAAAGGCTTTGTTAACCATGGCGACCCCAAGATTGGCCAGATATAACACTGAAGACGAGAACGCGCGCGGATTCGATGCCGCGCTGCTGAGGATTAGACGGGGGATACATGGCTGGCTCAGTGAACAAAGTGATTTTGATCGGTAATCTGGGTCGGGACCCGGAAGTAAGATCGTTTCAGAACGGCGGTAAGGTGTGTAACCTGCGCATCGCGACCTCTGAGACATGGAAAGACCGTAATACGGGCGAACGTCGGGAAAAGACCGAATGGCACACCGTGGCAATCTTTAACGAAGGGTTGGTGCGGATTGCAGAACAATATCTGCGCAAAGGCTCCAAGGTCTATATTGAGGGGCAGCTGGAGACCCGCAAATGGCAGGATCAGTCCGGTCAGGATCGGTATTCAACAGAGGTCGTCTTGCGCAACTATGGCGGCACACTGACCATGCTTGACGGACGCGATGGCGGTGGCGGCGGTGGTGGAAACTACGGCGGCGGCTCATCAGGCGGCGACTATGGCGGCGGTGGCTATGACAGCGGATCCGGCGGTGGCGGCCATGACAGTGGCCCCTCTGGTGGCGGCGGCGGTTCCTCTCGCGATCTGGATGACGAAATTCCGTTCTAATGGCGTGCCCGGCTGATCTGCGCCTTCTGGCAGAGGCAGATGCAGCCGAAGCGCTTGTCCTTTACAACGAATTGACAGTAGGGCCGCCGGCGAATGATCCGGCGGCCTTTTCCGTCGTTTTGCATCACACCGGAACCCAGATTTTCGGAGCCTTCGTCAAAGACCAACTTGCCGCGATGGTGACGCTCCATTTATTACCGAACGTAGTCTGGGATGCGCGGCCATATGGTCTGATCGAAAACGTGGTCACCCGGCGCAGTTTTCAAAGGCGTGGATATGGGCGTTTGGTCATGGAAGCCGCGATTGACGCGGCGTGGCAGGCCAATGCCTACAAGATCATGCTAATGACCGGTCAGGGACGTGGAGCGATGGGTTTTTACGAGGCGCTGGGGTTCTCTTCGAAGGACAAGTTCGCGTTTGTGATGCGCCGCCCATAAGGGCCATTTGTCTATCCAAGAAGCCTCTGCATGGCCCCTGTTGCATGCAGGTTTCACCGGTGTCTAACGGTCCCGGAGCGCATCCTGCAAAATGCCCAGCACCGTGTTCCGAGGCACATCCGAGGTGACGAACGCCTGCCCGATCCCACGGGCCAGAATAAAGCGCAATTGCCCATCCACCACCTTCTTGTCCTGCCCCATCAGGTCCAGCAACGCTTCAGCTGATGGCAGATCACCTTCAATATCTGCCAGATCAGTTTTCATCCCCATCGCACGCAAATGCGCGCGCACGCGGCTCGGCTCTTCCTGCGCACAAAGGCCCAGTCGTGCAGACAATTCGAATGCCAGCGCGCAACCGATGGCCACGCCTTCGCCGTGAAGCAAACGGTCGGTGTACCCTGTCGCCGTCTCGAGCGCGTGACAGAATGTGTGCCCAAGGTTCAGCAAGACCCGGTCGCCCTGCTCTGTCTCATCACGCATCACGATCTCGGCTTTCATCTGGACCGAACGGCGCACGGCAGCAATTCGTGCGTCCATATCACCTGCCGCCAATGCGGGACCCTGTGCCTCAAGCCATTCAAAGAATGCGGCATCGCCGAGCAGCCCGTATTTGACGACCTCTCCGTACCCGGCAAGAAAATCACGTGCCGTCAGCGTGCCCAGCACCGCCGTATCGGCCAGCACCAGCGATGGCTGATGAAATGCACCGATCAGGTTTTTGCCCTGCCGTGCATTGATCCCGGTCTTTCCCCCGACAGAGCTGTCTACCTGCGCCAGCAGTGATGTCGGTATCTGCACAAAGCGGACGCCACGCCGCAGGATCGCGGCGGCAAAGCCCACCAGATCACCGATCACGCCACCGCCAAAAGCGACCACGACATCGCGACGCTCTACCTGCTGATCCAGCAGCCAGTCTACGCAATGCTCTACCTGCGCCCAACTCTTGGTGGCTTCACCCGGTGGCAGGCTTAGCGATGTCATGGAAATGCCAGCGCCATCCAACCCCGCGCGCAAGGCGTCCAGATGCAAACCACCGACAGTCTCATCCGTTATCACACTGACCCGGGGGCGCGAGAGAAGCGGCGCGATGTGCGCGCCTGCCGTTGCGAGCAAATCAGGCCCAATCAATACGTCATAGGCCCGTCCGGGCAGATCGACATGTACTTTTTCAATCATCACTGCGCTCCAGCACATCATCACGGGTGACAAGAGTGTCGATCACGCGATCGGCCATGGCGTCAATTGTCAGACCCGGATCACACGCAACCGAGAGATCGGCCTGCCGGTAAAGCGGCACACGGTCATTGTATATCGCAGTGAGCGTCGCCTTTGGATCCGCTGTACGCAACAACGGCCGCGTATCCTTGTGCTTGACCCTGCTCCACAGCAAATCCAGATCCGCATTCAGCCAGATAGATACGCCCTTTTCAGAGATGAGCTTGCGGTTTGCTTCAGCCAGAAAAGCACCGCCTCCGGTCGACAGAATGCCATGTGTCGTGGTCAGTAGCCGTGCGATCACTTCGCTTTCACGCTTGCGAAAGAAAGCTTCGCCGTCGCGCTCAAAAATTTCCGGTACACTGAGGTTCGCAGCCGCTTCGATCTCGGCATCGCTGTCCAGAAACGGCACGCCCAGCTTTGCGGCCACGGCCCGACCTACGGCGGTTTTGCCCGCGCCCATCATGCCCACCATAACCACCGTCTTTTTCAGACGATACGGCAGAACTGACGTCTGGTCATCGGCCATGGTTTGCTCAAATTCCCTCATTTTTGTCTGAATGACGTGATCTTACTCAAAAGGCCATATATAGATTGCACATAGAGCGCGCAAAAAAACAGGCAGAACTCATGGGTAGACTTTTCAAGCTGCTGATATTCCTCATTGTTGTGGGATCAATCGCGCTTGTGGCTTATGCCTATATCGGCCCGTTTTTCGGGGCGGAATTTGCCCCCGATCAGGTGGAGACTCGCGTACCCGTGACACTGGGGACCGACTGAATGGCGTCCAGAGCCGCGAGAAGCTGGACTCGTAGAATGATTGCAGCGCTTGCCGTTACCTGCTTGTGCCCACCCGCTTTCGCGCAAACGCAGGCACCGCTTTCCGTGATCGACTGGTTAGGAACGCAGTCAAATACGGCGCTGTCGCAGCCACCAGTGGCATCAAGACCGAATGAGCCGCCCGTTGCCAAAACCGCGCTTGCACCCGATGTCAGCGTGCAAAATCTTGAAGAGGGCAGCCCGAGAGAGATTGGCCTCGTACCGACACGCATCACTGGCTTGCCGACAGGCATTTGGGCAGGCAGTGAACTGGCGACCCTGACCCGCCTCATCACCGCTTTGCCAGACCCCACGCTGCCTGCAGCGCAATCGCTGCTTTATACAATTTTGCTGGCCGAGGAGGCAGCACCAGGTGGCAAGGCATCCGCCGGGGAAGCGCTGTCACTGGCGCGGGTAGAAAAGCTTGTGGCGCTGGGGGCTCTGGACCCTGCCCAGTCGCTGATTGAACAAGCAGGTGTCACCACATCGTCCGCGCATTTCGATTTGTGGATGCAGATCAGTCTGCTGACCGGAACCGAGGACCGCGCCTGTGCGGTGCTGACCGCTGCGCCCCATCTGACGACAGATTATGGTAGTCGCATCTTTTGTGATGCACGCGCGCGCAAATGGGATGACGCGGCGCTGACCTTTGGTTCGGCACAGGCGCTGGGCCTCATGCCACCTGCAAAGCTGGCCCTGATCGCGCGGTTCCTTGATCCTGAGGCGTTTGAGGCGGAGGCCGCGCTGACCGCACCGCGCGAAATGGATCCGCTTAGTTTCAGGTTGTTTGAAACCATCGGAGAGCCGATCCCAACCGGCAACCTGCCCCGCGCCTATGCGGTGGCAGACTTGCGGGATCTCTCAGGGTGGAAAGCTCAGATCGAGGCTGCCGAACGGTTGACCCGCGCAGGTGCCCTGCCCGACAATCGGCTTTTGGGACTGTACACAGATCGCAAGCCGGCTGCGTCGGGGGGCGTTTGGGACCGCGTCGCCGCATTGCAGCGCTTTGAAACCGCTCTGGGAACTGGCAGTACCGACGCCGTCACGAAAACGCTGCCTGCGGTTTGGACCGCAATGGCTGGCGCGGGATTGGAAGTGCCGTTTGCCTCTCTCTTTGCCGATGCGATTTCGCCGCTTTCTCTTGAAGGCCGCGCAGGTCAGATTGCACTGGACGTTCAACTGCTCTCGGCCGGATATGAGAGCGCAGCCGCCCGCGTAGAGGCGGACAGCCTGCCTGCGAGAATTGCCTTGGGCGGCGTGCCCCGGAACCGCCCGAATGATGTGACTGCGGCCGCGATCTATGATGCCTTCGACACGGCCATGCCCCGCTCAGATCTTGTTGCAATGGTAAAGCAGGATCGACTGGGCGAAGCGATGCTTCATGTTCTTTCTTTGCTTCACAGGGGAACTCAGGGCAATGCGCGTGCCCTGACGGATGCCTTGGCGACACTACGCGCTCTTGGGCTTGAAAACACGGCCCGCCGCGCCGCAATTCAGTCCTTGTTGCTGGAGCGATAAGAAATGCAGACAGAGACCTTCCACTGGATTTCCAGCTTTCTTGAGGCACAGGCGGCGGAACTGGGTGCTGCGACCAATACACAGCTTGCCTACGGGCGAGACCTTAAGGACTTTGATGCCTATCTGTCACGACAAAAGCAGAACTTCGTTTCCGCCAAACGATCAGATGTTGAATCGTATTTAGTCCATTGCGACGCTCAAGGGCTGGCCAGATCCACCCGCGCCCGGCGGCTTTCAGCAATCAAACAGCTTTATCGTTTTGCCTTCGAAGAAGGTCTGCGTGAAGACAACCCCGCAATACAGATTTCCGGCCCCGGTCAGGACAAGCGCCTGCCGAAAATCCTCAGCGAGGAAGAGGTGGACCGTTTGCTGGAGGCAGCACGCGCATCGGGCCGCAATCAGTCGGACCAGCTGCGCAACACCTGCCTGATGGAACTGCTTTACGCTACCGGCATGCGGGTGAGCGAACTGGTAAGCCTCCCAATTGCCGCCACGCGGGGGGACCCGCGCCTGTTGCTGATCATGGGTAAGGGCGGCAAAGAACGTATGGTGCCGCTGTCTCCGCCTGCTCGTGAGGCATTGAGCGCATGGCTTGTCGTCCGGGACCGGCAGGATGAAGAAGCCCGAATAAAACGCAAGCCGATCTCACGTTTCCTTTTTCCATCACGCGGCGCGTCAGGTTTTCTGACCCGGCACCGTTTCTATCTTCTGATCAAGGAATTCGCCGTCAGTGCGGGGGTTGAGCCATCGAAAGTCACGCCGCATACGCTGCGCCATGCCTTTGCTACCCACCTGTTGGCCAACGGGGCAGATCTGCGGGCCATTCAGACAATGCTAGGCCATGCCGATGTCGCAACGACCGAGATTTATACCCATGTGCTGGAAGAGCGGTTGTCAGAGCTGGTCTTGGAGCGTCATCCGCTGGCCAAGGACGGCAGCCGCAAATCAGATGGCAAGACATCCTCAGACGGCCAATAGCCGCTTAGCAACCCGCGCCTGTATCCTTCGGGCAATCCTGCTTGGGCCATATCCCTAGCCGCCCCCTCCGCGTCATAGCTGAGCCGCACAAACCGTACCTCGCCCCCGTCCAGCACCGCATAGCGGGTCTGTTGGCGACCATCATGCGGCGGCATACCAATGACACCCGCGTTGATCCATTGGCCGTAAGCTGTGGTCTTTTGAAACGGAATGCCACAATGACCGGCGATGATGTGGTCAACCTGACCGATCCTCTCTTTGAGAGCGGCCCATTCCTGCGCAAAAGCCGCAGGATCAGTGCTGGACCAGATGAACCGCGCCACTTCCGTCGCGCCGCCATGGATCACAGCATAGCGCGCGCCCTGATACGTAAAGCTCAGCACATCGGGAAGAGCTGCCATCCAATCCTTGTCATCTTGCGCAAGCGCTCGGCTGGCAAAGCTATACCAACCTACGCTCAAAAGATCGCAGGCCGAGCCTTCCTCAAAACCGCACCCGCAGTCTGTCGCACCCTGCCCCAGCTGAATTTCGCAATTGCCAGCGACGACAGGGCACCCCAAGGAACGGATTTTCGCCACCGTTTCAACTGGTGCACCGCAGTAAGCAACTACGTCTCCGGTACAGATCATCTGCTTGGCAGGGATACCTCGTGTGGCTGCAACACCGATCAGTGCATCAAGCGCCTGAGCATTCGAATATGGCCCGCCAAAAAGCAAAACCGGTCCATTCAGGATCCCAAGATCACGATGCTGCATGGAACACTCCTCGTCCTTGCCCTTGAACGCCGGGGCCTGCGCCCCCATAACCCATAACAGTATCTTATCACATGGACATGGTCATCAATGGAAACCGCCCCCGCGCTGATTGACAGCGCTTTCTGGTTCAGCGCAGGCATCATCCTTTTTCTGCTGATCCTCTCCGGCTTCTTCTCCGGCTCAGAAACCGCCCTGACGGCTGCATCGCGCGGCAAACTGCGTGCGCAGGCTGACAAGGGATCGCGCGGCGCCGAACGGGCGCTCAGGATCACCGAAGATAACGAACGCCTGATCGGCTCAGTCCTGTTGGGCAACAACCTTGTAAATATCCTCGCAGCCTCCCTTGCGACCGCGCTGTTTACGCGGCTGTTCGGCGAAAGCGGTGTGGCGTTGGCAACCTTGGTCATGACGCTGCTGGTGCTGGTGTTCGCGGAGGTCCTGCCCAAGACTTATGCCATAACGAATTCCGAACGGGCTGCCGCCCTTGTGTCTCGGCCCATCGGGCTTGTGGTTTTGGTATTTGCCCCGGTCGTATCTGCGGTACGCCTGTTTGTGCGCGGCATTTTGCGGCTGTTGGGTGTGACAGTAGACCCCGACAGCAACATCCTTGCCGTGCGCGAGGAAATCGCAGGCGCGCTGCAACTGGGCCATTCCGAAGGCGTGGTCGAAAAAGAAGACCGTGACCGTATTCTCGGCGCATTGGATTTGAGAGAGCGGGTTGTCGAAGAAATCATGCTTCACCGCTCCGGGATCGAGATGATCGACGCAGACAGCGATCCGTCCGATATCCTCGACCAGTGTCTACAATCCAATCACACCCGCCTGCCGGTCTTTCGCGACGACCCAGAAAACATCATCGGCGTCATCCACGCAAAGGACCTGCTGCGCGCGATGTACAAGCTGATTGGCGGACCAGAGGGCGATGCTTCGGCGCTGAAGAAGTTTGACGTGTCTTCTGTGGCAATGAAGCCGTATTTCGTGCCGGAAACGTCCACCCTTGACGAACAGATGCGCCAGTTTCTGCGCCGTCGAACGCATTTTGCGCTGGTGGTGGACGAATATGGCTCCCTTCAGGGATTGATCACCCTTGAAGACATCCTTGAGGAAATCGTGGGCGAGATTACGGATGAATTTGACCCCGACGCGGATCACCCCTTGTTGCCGGGAGAAGACGGAAATTATTACGTCGATGGTGCCATGACGATCCGCGACCTTAATCGCGCGACTGACTGGTCATTGCCCGATGATGAGGCAAATACCCTGGCAGGCCTCGTCATCCATGAGGCCCAGATGATTCCAACACCGGGTCAGGTCTTTAGTTTTCATGGTTTCAGGTTTGAAGTGACCGCGCGGGACGGCAACCGGATCACCCAGCTCAAGATCAGACCTCTCTAGGGTCATCCGGTCCGATTAAGCCCACCGAAACGTTTGCGGCCCTAAATTTGCGAAAGGCCCGATGGCGGGCCGCTGCGGAGACCGGCCCCGACATGCGTGTGATTCACTGTTTCATTCGCGTCCTCACGCTTTACCTGACCATGTCCGGTCCGGCACTTGCCGGATGTTCGGCCTTGATGCACAGCATTGAACTTGCAGAACAAAATTTTTCGATGGGCAAGGCGCATAGCGCGGCTTCACTCCGCGAATTGAATCAGACAATCCATGAAATCAACAACGACGATGTGCTTTTGGTGCTCAGGGGCACCGGACAAGCCTCTGCCTTTGGCGACCTGCGAAACTTTCTGACTCAATTGAAGTTCATCAGCGAAGCTGCAAACAGGGACACCTTTCAGTTCAGCCCCAGAATGCAACAAGACTTGGGGCGCGCGCGGGAGATCGTGGATACAGCATGTGACCACCGCGCCGGGACGTCCGTTCAAAGCGGGAGCGTAGCGACCGATCATCACAGAGGCTATCAATCGCCCCGCGATCACTCTCTTGGCCTCGGATCGCAGAGGAAACCCATGCTGTCCCCGGCGCAGCAGGCGTTTCTTGAGGAAAGTTTCAACCTCAATCTGCTTGCCCGCTTGATTGCCGGTGTGGTCCTTGCCGTAGCTTTGGTGCTGTTTGTGCACTACAGTCTTGTGCTGGTTCAGGTCCTGCGACGCAATCGGCGTATCTGCCAGGTGCCTGCAGAATTCATCTGCATGATGAATGCGGTCCCCGGCAATGTCACAGTCCTTGGGCGACACGGTTGCGTCTTCCTGCCTGCGTCACCTGACGATGCGCAAACCATTGAGGGCGTTACCACGGGGACCTATTGCACGCTTCATATTCAGGACACCGCAATGACTGCCAAGCTGCTGTGCGATGTGTCAACCGACTGCAGGATCCTTTTTACCGAACCGATCAGCAAGCAGTTGATGAAAACACTCCTGATTCACTCCGAGAAGCCGGTGCGATACGACTTTTCGGTCATGAAAGGCCGATCCAGAACTTTAAGAAAATTCGGGATCGGAAGCATGCCACCCGCGTGACCCGGCTTAGGCCCGCAGGCGTTCGCCTTTTGGATCGAACGGCGGCTCAGACAGGATTACCGCCCGGTGCGGCCTGCCCAGAACCATCACCTCGACCTCATCCCCTGCCTGCGCATGCGTCACGAACCCCAGCGCCAGCGACTGGCCAACCGAATAGCCATAGGCCCCGGAGGTGACCCGTCCTATTCCCTTGCCATCCTTGAAGATCGGCTCGCCCCCCGTCGCATCCGCATGCGATGCGTCCGTCTGGGCAGCGTCCAGTGCAAGCAGAACCAAATGCTCGCGGGCGGGCTTGGCAAGTGTCTCTGCCACAGCAGGTTTATTGAGGAAGTCCTTGTCCATCTTGCAAAGTCGGTCCAGCCCCACTTCTTGCGGCCAATACTCAGGAGAATATTCCCGGCTCCATGAGCCATACCCCTTTTCAACCCTCAGCGACATCAGTGCACGTGACCCGACCGGCCCTGCACCGACCTCCGTCCCGGCCGCAATGAGCGCCGCGAAAAGACGCGCCTGATCCTGCGTGTCACAGTGCAGTTCCCACCCCAGATCACCTGTGAAACTGACCCGCAGCGCGAGGCAGCGCACACCTGCAAGTTCGATCCACTTTGAGTGCATGAAGGGGAAATCCTCGGTTGCAAGCGAGGTATTCGTCATGCGCTGCAACATCTCGCGCGACTTGGGACCGGCAACGTTAAACCCGCACATGGCCTCAGTATAACTGCCAAACGTCGTGCTATCAGGCAGCGGCAGGGCACGGAAGAACCGTTGTTGATAGCGCTCTGCCATGCCTGAGCCGATGATCCAGAACTCATCCTCGGCCAACCGCGTCACGGTGAAATCTCCGGCGATGCCACCGCGCACCCCGATCAGCGGTGTCAAACAGGACCGGCCAACGGTCTTGGGCATGTTGTTGGCAAAAAGACTGTTGAGCCACGTCTCTGCCCCCGGTCCTTTGCAGCGGTATTTCGCAAAGTTCGAGATGTCGATGATGCCCGCATGGTCACGCAGCATGCGACATTCGGTGCCCACCTGATCCCACCAGCCTTGCCGGGTAAATCCTTCGGTCTCATCCACCGAACCAACCGGGTAGCCATAGTAAAGCGGATGCTCCCAACCGTAGTTCAGGCCAAAGACTGCACCCAGATCGCGCTGGGCCTCATAAGCCGGCCGCTTGCGCATGGGCCGTCCAGCCTGGCGTTCTTCATTTGGAAAATGGATCTTGAAGCGATTGGCGTATTGGTCGCCCACACGCGCCTTGGTGAAAGCGGCATCGGCCCAATCGCCAAAGCGCGCGACATCCCACGCGAACATGTCATATCGGCTTTCGCCGGTCACGATCCAATCGGCGGCCAGAAGCCCCATGCCGCCCGACTGCGAGAACCCTGGAATGATCCCGTTACAACAGAAATAGTTACGCAGTTCCGGCACCGGCCCAAACAGCACGTTGCTGTCCGGAGACCAGATCATCGGTCCGTTGATTACGCGCTTGATACCGGCTTCACCGACCGCGGGAACGCGTGCGATGGCACGCATCATGTTGTCTTCGATCCGTTCCAGATCGTCGGCAAACAATTCATGGCCAAAGCCCTGCGGCGTGCCCTCCTCGGCCCAGAAGCGCAGGTCTTTTTCATAGGCACCGACAAGCAGGCCCTTGCCCTCTTGCCGCAGGTAGTATTCGCCGTCCCGGTCCGCCACCGACGGCAGGCGGCGGTCCATCCCGGCGATCTCTGCAATCGTCTCGGTGACAAAGTACTGATGTTCGGTCGGCTGCAAGGGTAGTTTGATGCCGGCCAGTGCGGCCACCTCCCGACCCCAAAGACCGGCAGCATTGACGATCCAATGCGTGGCAATATCGCCCTTTTCAGTCCGCACGATCCATGTACCGTCGGCTTGTTGCTCTGTCCCCGTCACCGGACAGAATCTGATGATCTCGGCCCCGTTCTGCCGCGCACCTACAGCATAGGCATTGGTGACGCCTGACGGATCGACGTTGCCACCGTTCTCTTCGAACATGATGCAGCGAATGCCATCATAGTCGACAAGTGGATGCAGCGCTTCCGCCTCGGCACGGCTCACTTCGCGAAACGGCAGCCCATAATACTTCGCCTTGGCCGCTTGCAGACGCAACTGGTGCTCGCGGGCCTCTGTTTGGGCCAGATACAGAGAACCGGGTTGAAACACACCGCAGCTTTGACCCGTCTCAGCCTCCAGCGCATTGTATAGGTCCATGGTATAGTTCTGGATGCGGGTGATGTTGTTGTTGTCGTGCAGCCCGTGAATGTTTGCCGCCGCATGCCAAGTTGACCCGGACGTTAGCTCATCCCGCTCCAGCAGCACGACATCGGTCCAGCCCAGCTTGGTCAGGTGATAAAGGATGGAGCAGCCGATAACGCCGCCTCCGATGACGACGGCCTGAGCATGGGTGCGCATGTGGGTGTCCTAATGTGGGTTCGCGTTTTACCGCAATCTGAACCCACCGGCATTAGCAAGAATGCCCATTCACGACATGCCTCGTCGCCGTTGGTCAAGTTTGGCAACGATCCCTTTCAGGCGCCTGCGCCTGCAACCTCGCGGCCCACAGCGTTCTGTACATCATCCCGCGCCGAGGACAGCACCCGTTTGCGATCAGGTTCAAAGTCGATGGCATGCAGACTGCGGCGCAGGTAGTTCTCGGCCGCCTCTCGCGCCGCCTTGCCGAGCCCGTCATCAGGGTGACGCATCAGCCCGGACATGATGACCTGCAACCGCTGCTGCACCTCGACGACTTCCCGGCCGTCCCGCGCGAGCGCGCCAAAGCCGTCATCAATCAGATCGCGTGGGTCGAGCGGACGAACGTATATGTGTTCCAGTTTGGTGTCGCGGTCGCGTGCCACCTCGTCTGAATAGTTGGACAGAATGCGACCGATCCGGGTGATAACATCAATCGCGGTGCCGGGGTCATTCACACCGGGTGACAAAGCCTTGGAAGCGACCTCGCCCATGACCACAAGACCGAAACGGGGGTCCTGATCAAAAGTACGCAGGTCGCCCAACACGATGCATTCCTGAAGCTCGCTTGCGAAACCCTCTAAATCGCCGTCGCATTGATCGCTTTGGTCAAAACCGCCAACCATAAGCAGGGGTTCATTCAAAAAGACGAACTGTCCGATGTTCTTGGTCAGATACAGCTTCACTCCCCGTTTCTCAGCCATGCTATTCAGCGCTTCTGGATAGATATGCTGAATATAGCCGCTTTCTTTCGCACAGATGGCCTGTGCGTCCGAGGGCACATCATCTATCAGCGGATTGGCCCCAAGACAGGGATTTTCCAACCGATCCTTGAATTGAGCGCGGGTCACGTCCTCAATCTGGCGGGTGGTGTCGATCAGACTGCCAAAGGTCTGCAGATGCAACACCCAGCGGATCAGGTAGACAACAATCACCACCAGCACGATGACCGTCATCCCAAAAAGCACAAGCGCGCGGTCGTGGACGTATATCCCCAACTCGCGCATGATGATAGCGACCAGCGCATAGACATAGGCCCCGATGAACACCGCAAGTGTGTTCTGGGTTGTGCGGTCCTGTATGATTAGCCGATGCACTCGCGGTGTCCATTGGGTCGAGGACGAGCGGTAGACAGTGACCATAACCGTGATCGAAAAAATCGTGACCGAAAGCATTGCGTTGGCGATGATCTGCAACAAACGATCCGCAGCGCTGCCTGTAAGGTTCGTTGCGATATCTTTTGGCACCAGCGGTTCGATCAATTGGGTCAGTGCCAGCGCGACGAAAGCCAACAGCCCCATGATAACAACACGCACCCAAAGCTTCCGGGTATATTCACGCGCTTTGCGGATAAGGGTCATGGGTGCGAAGCGGCTGATGTCCATGCGGAAATACATAGCTTAAGTGTCGCCACAGGATAGGGGCAATCGCATACAAGGCGTTCGACATAACCGACATGTCCTGTCGGAAACCTGCATGATAGACACCAAGACCGGCGGCAATGTCAGCCCATCGCCCAAAGGAGAGCCCTCATGCAAACATCAACCCGCGTTCTGATCATCGGCGGCGGCGTCGTGGGCGCTTCGGTATTGTATCACCTGACCAAGCTGGGTTGGTCGGACGTTATGTTGGTGGAACGCTCCGAACTCACGTCAGGCTCCACCTGGCACGCGGCGGGTGGATTTCATACGCTCAATGGCGACACGAACATGGCCGCACTTCAGGGCTATACGATACGGCTTTACAAGGAACTGGAAGAAATCACCGGCATGTCGTGCGGGCTGCACCACGTAGGCGGGTTGACACTGGCTGACAATCAGGACCGGTTCGACATGTTGCTCGCTGAACGGGCCAAGCATCGGTTCATGGGGTTGGATACGGAGATTGTCGGACCTGAAGAGATCAAGAAAATCGCCCCGGTCACCAATATAGACGGGATCATCGGCGCGCTCTACGATCCACTTGACGGGCATCTTGATCCTTCAGGTACCACACATGCCTATGCTAAGGCGGCACGGATGGGCGGTGCCACGATTGAAACCCATTGCATGGTACAAGAGACCAATCAGCGTGCCGATGGCACATGGGATGTGGTCACCGACAAGGGCACGATTCACGCCGAGCATATCGTCAATGCCGGTGGCCTGTGGGCGCGTGAAGTGGGCGCGATGGCCGGGGTGTATTTCCCGCTGCATCCCATGGAACATCAGTATCTTGTCACTGAAAACGTACCCCTGATCGAAGAGATGATGGCCGATGGCAAAGAACATCCTCATGTGATGGACCCCGCCGGGGAAAGCTATCTGCGGCAGGAGGGGCGTGGCCTGTGCATCGGCTTTTACGAACAGCCCTGCCGCCCCTGGGCGGTTGATGGCACACCGTGGTCTTTTGGGCAGGATCTTCTGCAAAACGACTTTGACAAGATCGAAGACAGCATTGCCTTCGCCTACAGACGCTTCCCCGATCTGGAGCGCGCGGGCGTCAAGAACGTCATTCACGGCCCGTTTACCTTTGCGCCGGATGGCAATCCGCTGGTGGGCCCAGTGCCGGGCATGCGCAACTATTGGTCAGCCTGCGGTGTGATGGCCGGGTTCTCTCAGGGGGGCGGCGTTGGTCTGACGCTGGCCCAATGGATGATTGAAGGAGAGCCGGAGCGGGACGTGATGGCAATGGACGTCGCCCGCTTTGGTGATTGGATCACGCCGGGCTACACGCTGCCCAAGGTCATTGAGAACTATCAAAAGCGTTTCTCGGTTGCCTACCCGAACGAAGAACTGCCCGCCGCACGTCCTCACCGCACGACGCCCATGTACGACATCTTTTCAGATATGGGCGCAGTATGGGGCCAGCAGTACGGCCTGGAAGTGGCCAACTACTTTGCCCAAGGGGACGAGCCCAGCTTTGAGACCCCATCCTTCAGACGGTCCGACGCATTTGGGGCCACCGCGCGGGAAGTTATGGGCGTCCGCAACGGTATCGGCATTAATGAGGTCCAGAATTTCGGCAAATATCTGGTCAGCGGCCCCAAGGCCCGCGCATGGCTGGACCGGATCATGGCTGGGCGGGTTCCAAAACCGGGACGTATGTCCCTGACCCCCATGCTCTCAGAGAAAGGCAAGTTGATTGGTGATTTCACCATCTCCTGCCTGACTGAGGACTGTTTTCAACTGACCGCCTCCTATGGCTCCCAAACGTATCATTATCGGTGGTTTCTCAATCACTTGGAAAGCGGCGTTAACGTCGATAACATTTCTGACCAGCGCACCGGTTTCCAGATTGCGGGCCCAAAGGCCCGGGATGTTTTGCAGGCCTGCACCCGTCAGGATGTCTCGGACATGAAGTTTCTTGATGTGCGTGAAATGACAGTAGGTCAGACAGCCTGCATCGTTCAACGGGTCAGCTATACCGGCGATCTGGGCTTTGAAATCTACTGCGATCCTATGGTCCAGCGGGCGCTGTGGCGGGTTCTTTGGACTGCTGGACAGTCGCAAGGCATGGTGCCCTTCGGGATGCGTGCGATGATGTCGTTGCGGCTGGACAAGTTTTTCGGCTCGTGGATGGCCGAATTTTCACCCGATTACACCGCAGCTGAGACCGGTCTGGATCGCTTCATCAATTTCAAGAAGAACGTCGATTTCATCGGGCGCGGGCCTGCCGAAGCGGAGCGGGCCAACCCTCCAGAACGGATGCTCGTGGCCTTTGATGTCGACGCGGCAGACGCGGACGTCCATGGGTATGAACCGATCTGGCTTGAGGGCAAAGTCGTGGGGTTCTGCACCTCCGGGGGGTATTCTCACTATTCGGGCAAATCCATCGCGTTGGGTTTTGTCCCCCGCGCCCGCATGGCAGAGGGACTTGCTGTCGAGATCGAGATTCTGGGGCAGATGCGGCCCGCCCGGTTGATCACGACCCCACTCTTTGACGCTGACGGCCTGCGGATGCGTGGATGAGACACAACGCAGTTTCATTCGACATGTCCATGGGCGGGACCTGTCCCTAAGGTAGAGGCATGTCTAGACGTTCGTTCCCAATCATCATCCTTGCCGCTGGCGCTTCCCGCCGGATGCGCGGGCGCGATAAGCTGCTTGAGATCGTTGATGGCCTTCCCCTGTTACGCCAGCAGGCGATGAAAGCGCTTGAGGTCTCCAGCGGCCCTGTTCTGATCGCCCTTCCCGCCATACCACATCCGCGATACGACGCACTGGACGGGCTGAGCGTTCAGACAATCCCGGTGCCTGACGCAGACGAAGGCATGAATGCCAGCCTTAGGGCGGCAATTGCAGCCCTCCCTGATGATGTCCCCTGCGCCATGCTTTTCCTGGCAGACCTGCCGGACCTGACAGTGAATGACCTTCAAAAGGTCGCCGATGCGATAAATCTTTCAAGCGACACGCTAGTGTGGCGCGGGGTGACACAGGACGGTGCGCCGGGGCATCCTATTGTTTTCCGTTCTGACCTGTTTAACGCTTTCAAAGCCCTTCATGGCGACAGCGGTGGTCGCGAGGTCATTGCCTTAGCCAAGGACCGGATCACATTGGTACCGCTTGCTGGAGACCGGGCGCGCCGCGATCTGGACACGCCGGAAGAATGGGCCGCATGGCGCGCTGAGCAGAAGGATAAGAACGGGACGTAACCCTTCTAATCCTCGCCCTTTTCGAGCACGAGAAGATGAGCTTCATGGGCTTTCAGCAAACGCCGGGCAGCCTCGAAATTCTTTAGGCCGCGGACGTCAACCAATTCGGGAAAGAGATCCAGAATTTGCTGCCGCTGATCACTCTTTATGCCTGCCATCGCCTGTTCGCCGGGGAGGAGACTTTCTGCCCACGTACCGTCAGCCAAAACGACCTAATGGCGGTCGAACATCATATGAATGTAGCTGACTTTACTGACCGGCGCTGCGTCCACGCCCTTCAGGCTGACCAGATGCCTGGCCGCCACCAAGACTTCGCTTTCCCGGAACATCACCTCGGCCAGTTCAGACGTAACCAGCATGCGATGGTTCGGGCTGACCATCATATCGCGCTGCGGCATACCGTTGCCCAAAGCACCCGCACGTATCAGAATTGGAAAGCGTTGCGGCATTTTGACAGGTCATGCCGGTTGAGATTGCGGCGGCCGATCCAGCGCAACTCCTGTGGACCGTTGTCGCGTGTAAACACGCAGTCGCCGGCTTTCAGCTGTTGAACAGACTTTTCCCCAGGCTTGGTGGCGATCATGGTACCGGGGGTAAAGCAAATGATGACTTCTTCGATCTGGGCATAGTTGGTGCGCCCGATCACATTGCCATCGCTGTCCAGAAATTCGATGCGGCCTTCTTCGGGTTGCCCCTTGATCAGGCGATAGGTGTCGCGGTCGATGCCGGTCAGGTCGATGCGGTCGATGTCGAGACCGTCCGCGTCTTCGCCGCCCAATATCTGGTGGTCGCCCGCACCGTCAAAGGTGAACCTGTCTGACCCCTGCTCGCCCAGCACCCGGTCATTGCCCGGCCCAACTGCAATCTGGTCCTCACCGTCCCCTGCAAAGACAGTATCGTCGCCGGTTCCTGCGGTGATTTCATCTGCCCCGGCACCGCCCAGCCAGATGTCCTGACCGTCGCCGCCATCCAGCGTGTCGGCCCCTTCCCCGCCATCAAGGCTGTCATCCCCCTCGTCACCTTCAAGGCTGTCGTCTCCGCTCTGACCAAAAAGCGTGTCCTGACCTGCACCAGTCGTTATCTGATCGTCTTCCGGCGTTCCCTGAAGCATATCGTTACTTGGTGTTCCATAACGATCGCCATAGCAGCCGCCCCCACGATACAACCTTGGGTTACTATACGCATTTTCCCACTGTTCGAGGTGCGTTAACTCAGAATTGGGCCTTGAACAGCCTAGGTTGAGGGGGAAAATCGCCCATAGCGTATCACCGGCTTGGATCCTGAAACAAAACGGAATCTGCCAGCGTAATTGTATCCCTTTCGGCAAGACAAAGCGCGATTAATGGCGACCACAACAAAAAGCGGGACAGTCTCCTGTCCCGCTTTCTTGTTCGCCCGTGGTGATACTCTCCGAGCAAACAGCTGCATATTAGGGGCGCGCGGCCCCCGCGCGCAGCTTTTATGTACCTAAGGCTTACTTCGTCAGAAGCTTCGCCTCGTGCTTTTTCAGTGATCGGCGAGCCGATGCATAGTCTTCGATACCTTGTCGCGTTGCCAGTTCAGGGAACAGTTCCAGAATTTCCTGACGCTGGGCATTGCCGATGCCAGCAAGGGACATATCACCGGGCTGGAAGCTTTCCGTCCATGAGCCATCGGAAAGGATGACCTCATGTTGGTCGAACAAGATGTGGATGTAGGTCGTGTGTGACACATCCACAATGTCCACGCCCTCTAGACCGGTCAGGTGCTTGGCCGCCACCAGGATCCGGTGGTTCGGAGAGACCATCATGTCTCGCTCAGGCAAGTCGTTGCCAAGAGCGCCTTGCTGGATCAGCACGGGCTTGAGGTGCGCTGCCTTCTCCAGTTCGGAACCCGACATCTCGCGGGCGCCAACCCAGCGGATTTCCTGAATACCGTTGTCGCGGGTTATGACACGGTCGCCAACCTGCAGCTCCTCAACTCGCCGCTCTCCTTTCGGTGTGGCAATCTTGGTGCCGGGCGTGAAGCAGGGAATGACGTTCTCGATTTCCTCAAACACCAACACATCGTCAAGTTCTTCGTCGTCTTCATCAAAGTACGTGACAAATCCATCCTCCCGGTCAGTAGAGGTATAGGTGATCTCAAAACGACCGCCCTCGGGGGCCGAACCGCGCAGATCAAGGGTATCGTTGTCCATGGGGCCGGAGCCCCCGTCGATTTCGTCACCGGCATTCACATTGATGAACAGGTCTTCGCCCGCGCCGCCGGTCATGGTGTCGATACCGTCGCCACCATCCAGCGTGTCGTCGCCTTGCGCGCCCCGCAGGGTGTCGTTGCCGTCGCCACCTTCAAGAAGGTCGTCGTCACCACCGCCGTCAAGGATATCGTCACCAGCGCCACCCAGCAGGGTGTCATCATCGCGGTTACCGCGCAGGGTATCATCACCGATGCCGCCTTCGAGGGTATCTTCGCCCTGACCGCCTTCGATGCTGTCGTTGCCCTGACCACCGATCAGGCTGTCATCACCGGTGTTGCCATCGATCACATCGTCATCGATTTCACCGTCTATGGTGTCGTTACCCGAGCCACCTGAAAGGGTGTCATCGTCGTCAGCACCAAAGATCAAGTCGTCGCCAGCGCCGCCATTGACCAAATCGCGGCCATTGTCGGGGTTACGATCAGGCGAGAACGGGAAGTCTTCGCTGGCCTCGTCCGTGATATTGACGACATCCGGGATCAGGTCGGGAGCATTGCCTGCATAGATCGTATCGTTGCCGCGACCGCCGGTGATTGTGTCGTCACCTTCGCCGCCAACAATACGGTCATCATCTTCACCGCCATCGATCAGGTCATCGTCGATGCCTGCGTTGATCACATCATCGCCGTCACCACCTTCGATGGTGTCGCGGTCGTCGCCCGTGGTGATGGTGTCATTACCTTCACCGCCGAAAACGTTGTCCGGGTCGTTCTCCGGATCTTCGTCGGGATCATAGCCCAGTGGATCGGTACCCGGCGCAAACGGATAACCGTCGTCCAGTGCGAGATCACCATTGCCCGTATTGATCAGGTCATCACCGTCGCCGCCGTCCACATCGTCACTGCCTTCGCCCGCCTCCACGGTGTCGTCGCCGCCACCGGCACGGACGATATCGTCATTTGGCTCTTCGCCCGGAAGGATCGCGTCTTCATTGTCGATAAAGTCGCCATCGGGATCGCCCGCGTATTCGGTATCGATGTCATTTGCGTCATCGTCACCTTCGACGATCCCATCGCGTTCCGTTGTTTGATCGCCGACGAAAACAAATGCCTCTGCGCTGTCGGTCAGGGCCTCTGGATCACCTGCTGGACGATCCGAAATGGTGTAGCTGATCACGGCTTCTCCCAAGAAGCCCGGATTTGGCGTAAAATCCAATGTGCCGTCAGGGTTGACTGTAACCTCACCGTCCGGACTGGTCGCTTCGACCACCCGAAGCGGATCGTCATCGGAATCATTGCCGAGAACAGAAATGCCCTCCAGCGTTGTTTCAAATGGTGTTTCTAGGGAGAGGTCGTCCACTGCTGTCGGGGCGTTATTATCGTCTTCTCCATCTTCGTTAACGGTAATGACGTGAACCGCACTATCCTCAAGGCTTTCTTCGTCTTCGATGGTGTAGCTGATGGTCGCGTCGCCGGTGAAGCCAGTCGCGGGTGTGAAGGTCACCGTGCCGTCACCGTTATTGACCAAAGTCCCTTGCGCTTCGGGAACGGTGGCCGAAATCACGGCAAGGGTATCACCATCAACATCCGTATCATTCGCAAGAAGATCTACGGTGATTGCTGTTTCAAAATCAGTTGTTTCCGCATCATCCATGGCGTCAGGAGCATCATTCACCGGATTCACCAGAACAGTCACTTCGCCGACGTCAGTATTCATGCTTGGGTCAGTCAGCGTGTAAGTGAACCCTGCTATGCCATCGAAATCTTCATTCGGCGTGAACGTGACCGTGCCGTCGCCGTTGTCCACAACTGATCCGTCGGGGCTGGCGAAATCGCTGATGGTCAATTCATCAGTGCTGTTATCAGGATCGGTATCATTATCACGAATATCAATGATGACGGACGTGTCTTCGTCGGTCTCTGCCATATAATCGGCAGCGGTCGGACCAAGGTCCTCCGGCTGCCCATCATCGAATACCAGATTGTCGATGGCGCCGGAGCCTTCAAAACGCACTTCCATGCGCGAAACCCCTGGCACAAGAAGACCGACCGTGCGCTCCCCACCGTCGACTGTCGGGGCAACGAATTGGTTGTCGATCACGACGCCATCCGCATCGCAGAAAATCATCCGCGTGCCTTCGCCCGAAGTCTCTTCGATATCCTTGAATGTCAGGCTCTTGATGCGCACGATGTCCTCGAAACCAAAGAAAATGCTGCCGCCAGCGTCGTTGTCGTCCGGGTCGCTGCCGTCGCCGTCCTCGGATATGATCAACAGTCCATCCAGCGTGTCTGATGCAAGATCATCATCGCCGCCGGTAGGATTGTTGCTGTCAAAAATCATCGCCTGGCCCGCGCCACCTATGGCGGAAACGGTAACCCCATCGGAGGCAAGGTATTCATCATCAATGACAGTGCCAGCGGCGAAGGCGTTGAAATCAAGTGTACGGATCATTGAATGCTCTCCTCGCCGTTGTTGCGCGCGGCACGCAGCGCGGCCATTTTGGAAAATGGTGCGGAAAGGGCGTGTGTTCTAGCTAACATGACGCGGTGCATGGCCACCCTGTCGGGCATCTGTGTGATCAGCGCACGCTTCATCATGTTCACTCCATTCAACTCTCGCCCCTCAGGCAACAGCTTGAAACCATGGGCGACACACGCGTTGCACCTGACAGAACGGAGAGCTGAAAAAAGCAGCAAGTGCCAAGAAAATCTCTCGGTCACTTCGTGAATACGGTCGCACGATGTGCGGCGTACACACGTCTCCCGCATCTGAAAAGATGCGCGAAAGTGTGGCGCCCCTGACCTACAAACAGTGCCCCCCATTTGGGCAATTCCATTCATACCGGCCCAAATAAGGCCAACAAAGGGAAAAATGTCCGAAAAGTGTCACGATCGGCCCTGATGGTGGTGAGGAGCGACCGAGTTAAGACAATTGTTTAAGTTCGGAAAACAAGCGATTGTTTCCAGACTGATTTCCCTGCATTCTCAGATTTCTTATAGAAACAAGCATCAATGCACTATTCACTCTGACCGGCTTTTCCGGAAATTGGCAACATTGTCCGTAAAATGGAAACAATAACCGGCCAAGAGTATATGAAAACTGGCGGCCTTGTTTTTGCCAAAGTTAATGACTTTTGTTCCTGACTTGGAACCAATAGCAGGAATCGCAATACACTGATGCGATTACCCAGTGCTTTCTGCCCCGATTCATACGAATCAAATTTTGATTTCAGCGTTGCTGCCTGAGTTCTACCGACGCAGTGCTTGCCTGCAAAAAAAAACCCGCAACAACTGCGGCGCACGTAACACGTCCACATAGAGTTATCATATTTGTTTCATCGGAAAACGGCGTCTGGCTTTACAGCCAGTGGTACCCAAGGCCGGGCGGTAGCGGACGGTAAAAAAACAAGTCGTTTCAGTGCTCAAGTGTCCCGAAAGTCGACCCAATAGCCACAAATAGAATCAATGTTTTACGAGAGAAGTGTCCCACGACTAGCCGGGATGCGACGGCTTACTTATTTTGAGAACTTAGCGAACTAGGCGAAGCCGTCCCGCACACCTAGCTGATAGTTGATAATCGACTAAGGGCGAAGGATCGCGTTATCAACAAGTCTGAAAGTCGGGCGAGAAGCGTTAATATGGGCAAGGCACTTGCGCCAGAGAAGTTCAGTGAACTCCAGCGTCACCGTCACCTTGGGAACGCGCCGACCAGAGCCTGTTTGAATGTAGCGATCGGAAATCAAAGCAGCGTTTTCCTGCATGATCGAGAGCAGTTCGAACCAGTCTCGATCGATTTCAAGACCGTGCATGCATGCTGCCTCTGCAAGATCGTGAACATTGTGACCAAATTTTTTACTTCTTTGTCGCGGACGCCAGTCTCGAGTAACCACGATTTAAAGTACAGTTCGATCGCGATCATCGCGCACTGCCGCACCGGATGAGGTTGAAACGCAGCTTTCGTATCTAGCTCGTCCAGCTGGATACCGGCGAGATGATAAGACCGTCCTACGTTTAAGTAGCCCAAAGCCTGATCAACTACTCCCGGCGCAGATCCGCCCACCACGTTATCGCTCCTTTTTGTCGCCATCGCTATCGTCCAAAAGATCCAGATGATCGTGACCTTGCTTAATGGACCAGACGCCAACTAATGTGAAAAGGCTGCCGAACAAAATGACGAAATAGAAGTCTTCCGCATCGGCGGAAGTACTTAAGAGAAGAGACAATCCAGCACCAAAGAAGGAGCCCAGACCAAGAGCCATCAGCGCTGTTGAAACGTATTTTATTTTTTCCTCTTTTGACTGCTTCAACTTAGTCACCCTGCCTAGACTCAATAGGCTTGATCGCGTCAAAGCCCCTTCGGGTGATATCGCCATTGGCGATGTAGCCATCGCAGGAAAGCACCTCCAACGCCGACCTCCATGCCGCGCCGGGATCATCAGGCAAGTCGCAATCTCGGATGCGGCGGAGCACACCCTTTTGAAATTCGCGAAGGCTCATTCCGGCTCACTTTTGTCGAGTTCTAGGTTTGAATTTCGGCACTAAGTCAAGCGTCAAAATACTATTCTGGAAGCCCGCTCACCAACTGGGGATTCGATAGTGAAAGGTCAGCGGTTCGAGTCTACTGTGTCCCACGCACGGAATTTGCGATATTTTTCTCAACAATATCAATAACTTGCGGACTAATTGGTACCCAAGGCCGGACTCGAACCGGCACGCCCGAAGGCGGGGGATTTTGAATCCCCTGCGTCTACCATTCCGCCACTTGGGCACCCTTGAAAACAAAGGCGTTTTTCAGAAACCTTGTGCCTACTAGACCGCTAAAGTACCCTACTAACGTCTACCAAAAGACTACCAAGGAACGCAGGGGATTCGATGCAAACCAAGATTTCGCAGAGAGTAATTGCAGGTCTGGACGCTACGGGCAAGAGGCAATTCATACGCGATAGCGACCTTGTGGGGTTCGGAATTGAAGGTTCCGCTAAGGGTAAATTCTCATACTTTGTAGAAACTCGCGTCAAAGGCTCGGGCAAGAGTGTCAGGACACACTTAGGTAACGTTGACCATATCCGCCTTGATGATGCACGTCAGGAGGCCCGAAAGCTACTGATGGAGGCCAAACGCGGGACAGACATTCGATTTAGACACGAAGAAGAAGAACCCCTGCCCGAAACGCTGGGCAAGGCTCATGAGGAGTTCTACGCAGTGAAGAAGCACAAACTTGCTCCCAGTACACTCGCTGATTACCGAAAGACCTTCAACAACTGCCTTGCCGACTGGAAACAGCTACCAACACGACAACTGAGCAGACGGATGGTGCAACAGCGTTACATCGAACTACTGGACGAGAAGAACCCAGCCTACGTTAACAAGGTGTTTAGGAACTTGTCGTCGGTCCTTAACTTCAGTGGCGTTCGTCCAAATCCCTGTGAGGTCATTAGTGACAAGGATCTGCGAGTTCAGGTCGAAGGCAAGTCTCGGTTTTTAAGTGGCATGGAAATCCACGACGTGATGCAGTGGCACTTTACCTTCAGACCCAGAGTAACCTCCCTACTCCTCTTTTATATGCTAACTGGTGTTAGGCGCGAAGAGGCCCTTGGACTTACCTGGGCAGACATACGCGAAGGCAAAGTTCACTTCCCACAAACGAAGAACAAGAAAGCGCATTTCGTCCCGCTAGTAGGCATACTGAACGGCTTGGTAGGCGAAAGAAGACCTGATGACGAAAAAGTCTTTCCGTTTACCAATGCCAGCCTGAGGACAGCCCTCGACAAGTTTAAAGCACAAGTAAAATTCCGTGAGGATTGGACGATCCACGATCTTAGGCGTACATTCTCCGAGCATATGAACCTCATCGGGTATGGTGAACTGGATATTGCAGTCGCTAATAATCAAGGGGCATCGGGTGTCACGCGGCGACACTACCTTAGCGGACAATTGGCAAAAGAAAATCTGCTGAACCGAATGTTTGAAGACCTACAAAGGCAGTTTGAGTACTACTATCGAGAGATCGGTGGTGAAGTGAAGAAAGTACCTAAAGACTGGGTGCCAACCGACATATTGATTGACGAGGACATAGCTGGCCGCATGACAAACGAAGACTGGGATGATTACGCTTCAACAATCGATAACTCTCGCGAAGGGTTCTGATTGAACCTGCGTCAAGCTTCACCCGTGCTGCCTTGTGGGGGTAGCAATACCAGTTAGTGTTCGACACATGTCAGACCAGCAAGACCCCCTGTTCCTTCCCTATATGACCCACATCGAGGCTAGGTGCTGGAAGTGCAAGCATGTGGCAACCTTCTACCCAGACCAGCTACCAGAAGGCATAACCGTTGAATCATTCACGAAGCGGGCGAAATGTAAGTGTGGTGCGAGGTGGCCTGAGATTGTTCCGTTTCCAAAGCGTGGGAACAGTTGGTAGTAATGATGAGTCGCTCTTGGGGGAAAAGCCTTCTTTTGGATTCGTTGCTGATAAATGCGAGGTGGCAATCCGTTAGCTTGTGATCTGGAGGGTCCCATCCGGTGTTAGTGCAACCCGCTTAAAAACTGACCAAAAGGCTCCCTTGGGTGCGCCAACCAGATGCCTCGATGCCACATTCCACCGTAGAGATTCACATAACTGAGACGGCCTTGATCTATATCACTTTGGGGGTGGGTGTTACCTTGGCTATTGTTGTGGCGAATGACGTTCCGCTTGGGGCGGTTTGCAACAATGTGAGGACTGGTTAAATTTTGGCTGATGACTTTAGACGCGCATTTGTTCGGCATATGGAAAAACGTAAAACTACCATCGCCCAGATTGTAAACGCTACTGGATTGTCACGCGACGTGATCAATAAGTTAAAGGCGCGGCCGGGGTCATCTACAACGGTGGAGAACGGCATACTGATAGCAGCATTTTTTGGTAAAACAGTGAACCAATTCGTTGAGATGGACAGCAAAGATGAGGACGAGCAGTTATGACAACATATACTCTTCGCGCAATCGAATTACGGTACGATCAGTTTGACAACGGATATCCTACGGAGAGCACTCTAGAGATTGTTGTGCCTGACGGCATATTTGGCTTCTCTTACAGTATTTTGCAAGAATACGACAACGCCTTTCCCGATGTCGAGCTTTATTCGGATGCATACTCTGTCAACATTCCCTCGGGGGAAGTGTCACTTGGCTCGAACGGTTTCAATGAGGTTGGTATTCTAACTTGGAACTACGGAAATTCATCAACGGTATTTCTTACGGTAATCCCGTATGGCACCGGTAGCTTTCCAATTTCCACCGAAATTCTTTTACCCTTGGCGGGTAGCGTATTGCCCACACTTGATTCATTGAACGCCTTTCTTGACTGGTATGACAGTATAGTGCTTGGCGCTTCGATAAACAGTGGCACTTTTGCCCCAAATCAATTTATTCCCTTTAGCGCTATCGAGGGAATAAGTGTCACCGAGAACGATGTCGTAAGAGGGGGAGATTCAGCTGATACCTTTTCCAGTGGGGTTGGTTCAGATCATCTGATTGGCAATGGGGGAAATGACCTTCTTTCCGGTGGTGAGGGAAACGACACTTTAGACGGCAATCAAGGGAACGATACCTTGTATGGGGGTAACGGCTCAGATTACCTCTACGGTTACGAAGACGATGACTATCTTTCCGGTGAAGGTGGTGATGATGTGTTGGTTGGCGGTCAGGGTAATGATACTCTCAACGGAGGGTCGGGCGTAGACACGGCAGTTTATTCAGGCTCACAGGGATTCTACACGCTGACCCTAAGCCCTATCGCAACAACCCTTGAAGACCGTCGAACCGATGGTAACGGCACAGACACGCTTGTAGACATGGAGTTCCTTGATTTCGATACGGACTTCTTTGGTTCACCGTTTGATCTGAGGGAATTTGGGGGCACCACAGGTTTAGCTGCAGAAGACTTCGAGTCCTTCATTGAACTCTACATAGCCCTATTCAACCGAGCACCGGACGCCATCGGCCTGAACTTCTGGGGCACCGCATTTGCCAACGGGACAACGCTTCAAGACATGACGACTCTATTCTTTGATCAGGATGAAACCCGTGCCCTCTATCCTGAGACATTCACCAATGCAGAGTTTGTAGAAAGAGTGTACCAAAACGTCCTTGGCCGTGAATATGATCAAGATGGGTTCGACTTCTGGGTTCCCGTGTTGGACGATGACACCAACGACATTGGGCGTGACACCTTCATCTTTGAGTTCCTAGGCGGAGTAAATCCGAACACCCCGGATGAGACATTCTTGCAGTCCAAGGTGGACATCGGTGCCTACTTTGCAGTGCACAAAGGCATGTCTGATGTGGATAACGCTTCAGCAGCTATGGCCCTCTTTGACGGTACACAGGGAAGCATAGACGACGCTGTAGCAGCGATTGATGGTTACTACACAGATGCACTTGATCCAGTGAATGGGGAGTTCTTGATGCAGGTGGTGGGCGTACTGGATGATGTCTTTGTCTAAGATATTTTTGTTTGTTTTGGATTCTGAGAGGGTATTCCGGCGAGGTACTACCCCAGTGCTAATATCTGGAGGGGCCCCACTCAGGTATTAGGGTCAATCACTACCCGTTCAGTATCCGGTGCACTGACATACGTGAGACACTCATGGCTTCTGCGATCTTGTAAGTGGACAGACCTTCGGCTTTAAGCTGGTGTACCTTGTCCCGATCAATACGAGGCTTGCCACCCTTATAAACACCCTTGGCCTTAGCCTTGGCGATACCCTCAGCCTGTCGCTTGCGTATGATGTTCCTCTCGAATTCTGCAAAGGCTCCCATCATCTGAAGTTGTAGCTTGGCGAATGCGTCATCTGCGTTGGCACTGAAGGTCAGGCGTTCAGACAGAAAGCTGATTGTCACACCCTTGTCGTTCAATGTCTGGATAATGTCCTGTAGGTCACGAAGGTCACGCGCAAGGCGGTCAATCGAGTAGACTACAACTGTGTCACCCTCACGAGCGTAGTCCATGAGTTGTTGTAGCGCTGGGCGGTCTGAGGCTGACTTACCGGATAACTTCTCCTCAAAGACCTTATCAACCTCACCCAAGTCCTGACGATCAAGGTTCTGGTCAACTGTGGAAACGCGTCTGTACCCGATAATCGACATGGCAATATCCCCTAGTGGTAACATCTAGGTTTAGACTACAGAGATTCCGGTAACAAAACAAGCAAAAATAACCCTATTGTTACCGCACAATGGTAACACGTGGGTAGCACCACCAGCCTCTACCCAAATGTGACTGATAAGGGTGACTCAAGTGTTTGAGAACGGCACCAACTCGGATTGATCGCCCCAAGCCACCACAAGGGAAATGAGCACCCCCACACGAGAGAAATGCTCAGGTCCTCCCGAGAAAATCAGCGATTAGCTAAGAAATTCACTTGACACAGAGGCTAAAAAACGCAGCCAAAACAGACACTTGTTACTACTACCAACACTGGGGTAGACGGGTGATCTAGCTTTGGATTTCTAGCTTTATCGGGTTGCTACAAAAGCATAATACTATTAATTATCAATGCCTTAATCGAGTGGGTGGGTTGGGCTGTAGCGTGTGACGTGGATGCTACACCAATCTACCGAGGCAGCTAGCTTAGAGCACGGCATCCGCTAGAAACAATATGCTGAGTAATACAGCCAGTATCGCAAGATGCGCCTGAGACTTATTCCGTTTTTCTAAATCATCTTCATGCAATTGAGTTGAAACCTGCGGTGCAGGATGTTTTTGAGCAGACATAACAGTATCCAAGTTGGCAGACATTGGCGAGCATCTTCATATTGAATATCAAATAAGGCGAGAACTGGGCGAAACTTGGGTTTAAGCTTGCCGAGTTTGTGGCTTTCCTGGGGTGGGCCTGGGGGATGCCTACAGAAACCGTCAAATGAAGACTGGGAATAAGTCCAAAACAGATGTACGCTTGAGGACCTCTACTCTGTTGCGCCCCCTTGGTTCCATAAGCCTTGGGGGTTTCTTTTTGGGCGGGCCGAGAGTGACCCGTTATTCGAACAGGTTCCTATAAAGACCTTATAGCTTCTTGTTCGGTTACCAGACAGGATCAGGGCCTTGTTATGGGGTCATCAAGTTAGCATGTATGGGTTAGCCATAAGAAAATCTGCGATTGGGACACTATGAACGATCAAGACCCAGAAATCATCTATTCAAAGCGCACAGGCAGCTACCTCGTGGATAACGAGCGTGTGGAGGTACTGATTTACAAATCTGACACGGACCCCCAGTGGATACTTGAGGTTGTCAACAGAAACGGGACTTCAATCGTTTGGGATGATGCTTTCATTAATGACGACATGGCGTGGCGGGTTTTCCAAGATACGGTTGAGAACGAAGGTATCAGGGCATTCCTAGACGAAGATGACCCTCGGATGACCGTGCATTGATCCCCTGCTTCTGTCTTAGGGCATGTATTTAGCTGGACACCACAGGCAGCCGCCCTTGGGATCTCATCACACAGATTGCATGGTCACGATAAGCTGAACTGGGGGACAGACTACGTGGCGGATTTTGACGTTTGGTACTCCAGACCCTTTGATGTGCACGTTTGGTCCGAGCATCCCAAGGTAAATGCCGTTGTAGCGCAGGTTTACGACAGCCTGTCAAAAGCCCAACAGCAATCCATTCAAGGTAAGAGCTACAACGCAGGTCGTGCCAGTGGTAAGACGCACCTGAAGGTAGTTCTGCTTGATCTGTATGTTGCTTGGAAGACTGACCCGGCCTTGTGTATTGGGATCGCGCGGGGCAATGACGCCTATAAGGTCAACAGCCGGTACAATGGATTGCACATATCTCCAAGAGTAAAGGACGTGGTGCGCTCTCTGGATGAGCAGAACTACATAGATTTCAGGAAGGGCAGCCACAGTAGAACAGGATCAAGCAAGGGCAATCGTACCTCCCGTATGAGAGCAACCAAACGCCTGACCGACCTGTTCCTAAACCTTGATCTCGAACCCTATGAACTGGACCTCCATCACAACAAAGAATGTATCGTACTCAAATATCATGATGTGGCTGATAATGGTGAGCCAACCAGTCAAAGAGGGCAAAAGAAGTCAAAGGACATCGAGTACAAAGACACACCTGAGACCATTCAAATGAGGTCTGAACTTAACGACTACAACGCACTATTGGCTGAGACCTACATCGACATCCCCTCTTTAACTGAACCTCACATTACACGCACGAAGACCAACGGTGATACGCAGGTCATCCCGATTGACCAGAACAACAAGTTCGTCAGACGCATCTTCAGCAGAGGCTCATGGGAGATGAATGGACGCTTCTATGGGGGATGGTGGCAGCAAGTTGGGAAGGACTACAGGAAGCAGATCGCAATCAACAACTTCCCCACCGTCGAGGTCGACTACAAAGGTCTGCATGTTGCCATCCTAAGTGCACAGAAGGGCATACAAGATGATCCCAAGGACCGCTACGATTTGGGCCAACAACTACTACCACAGTTCAATCTTCAAGAGCAGAGGGCAATCGTCAAACTTCTGGTACTCACTGCCATCAATGCCAAGTCAGAGGAGAGTGCCTATGGTGCATTCCGCAATGATCAGCCCACAGGGTCTCTACAGAAGAAACTGACCAATACTGAACTATCCCTGCTGCTAAATGCCTTCACCGACAAACACCCACACCTACAAGAAGACTTGTGTTCAGATCAGGGTATTAAATTGATGAGGATAGATAGCGAGATCACTGCAAAGGTGTTAAACGCAAGTGCAGACCTGAAGGTCCCGATATTGTCGGTCCATGACAGCTACATAATCTCAATCTTTGATGTTGAACTCCTTCGGGAGTTGATGAGGGAAGCCACAAAGGAAGTCGTTGGGTATGCTCTGTCTGTGGAACAAGAAACCTTGAGTTATGAAGACATTATAGATCAACACTATAGAGAAACAGGCACAGGAAAAGACGGAAATGTCGAGCTCTTCAGAGAAACAGCTACCATCGATAACAAGACACCAGAGTATGAAGAAAGAATATTAAGATTTATAAATCATAGAAAGACCAACTACGAAGATACCTACTGAATGATACCACCCTCCATCCATTACTAGGAAGAGTTGAAATGCTGTCCATAATATCATCAAGGATCATCTCGCTAAGCCTTTTGATGGTGAGCGGACAGGATGCCTTGGCACAAGATTATGATAAAGGCTTAGCTCATCGTCATAATGGTGAATTCCAAGAAGCGTATGTGCAGTTTTTGGAGTTGGCTGAGCAAGGGGATGCTGGTGCTCAATTCAATTTAGGTCAGATGTATGCTGGTGGCGAAGGCGTTCCTAAGGATTATAAAGCGGCATTTAAGTGGTTTTTACGTTCGGCAAAGCAAGGGCGTGGGCCTATCCAAGGGTGGTCGCAAGTTACGTTGGGTGGCATGTACAAAAGAGGCCGAGGCGTCAAGAAAAGCAACCTATACGCTTACATATGGTATCATATTGCAACTTCTCAGGGGGCTATGTTTGCAAAGGTTAATAGAGACCACATCGCAAAGAAAATGACGTCAGCAGAGATTTCAGAAGCACAGAAGCTAGCAGTCGAATGCATCAAAAAGTCTTACAAAGGGTGCTGAAAGTAGATGTGATGACGAACCCTGATCATAGCCTCCCGCTACTGTAAAAATAGAGATTAGGACCCAATACCCCCATGATCCGGCAACAACTAGGACAGACAAGCAATGACTGAGGCTCCAGATACGCTCAGCTATATCCCCTTCGAAAGTTTTCAGGTCGGGCAAAAGCAGACCTTTGGTGCTTACGAGGTGACCGAAGAGGAAATCATTGAGTTCGCAGAGAAGTACGATCCCCAGTTTTTCCATCTGGATCACGAAGCTGCAAAACAGTCTCTTTTCGGTGGTCTTTGTGCTAGCGGCTGGCACACATGTGCAATGACCATGGCGATGATGGTTGAAAATATGGATGCCAAGGGCCGCTCTCTTGGTTCCCCCGGAATTGACAGTCTTCGTTGGCTTCGACCGGTGTATCCAGGTGATGTGCTCTCTGTGGAGCAGGAAGTACTTAAGACCAACCCTTCGAAAAGCCGTCCGGAGATTGGGATCGTGGTCAGCAAGGTCTCAGTGAGCAATCAGAAGAATGAAGTGGTGATGGAGTTCATCAGCAATGGGATTTTCTCCAGAAACATGACCTGAAATATGGCGGCAAATATGGCGGCGGGTGATCCTAGTGGTGCTACAGAGAAAGCAAATGCGAACAGGATGACACTGGAAGTGCCTATCGGTCCATAGCTGGTACTTTGAAGGTGAGAGCCAAAGGGAAGGCAGCAAAGAGGCGTTCTTACGAAGATAACCGTCTTGTTGCGCGGCCGAGCCCAAGAGCATAAGGTTTACACAATTCCGTGAAGTGTGCGGCAAGGATCAGGGGCAAAACATGGCGATCATAAATGCTGAAAGGCTTGCGGCCCATATCGATGGGGATTTCGTCGTTTTCCTGATCGGCGCAAGGATAAACAAATGGTGGCAAGTTCGGGACTTGATGTGGTTCTCTAAAACTATGCCGAAGATGCTCAAAGAGCTGTCAGCATTGCCAAGCGAGGAAACCGGCTTTCTTGGTTATCAAACCCTAAGCATGCTGATTAATGTCCAGTACTGGCGGAGTTTTGAGCACCTAGAAGCTTATGCACGTTCGAAGGACAGAGAGCACTTCCCCGAGTGGGTCGAGTTCAACCGCCGCTACAAGAACCGACGCGGCGATGTTGGGATTTGGCATGAGACCTATCTGGTAAAAGACGGTGCCTACGAGGCGGTCTATTCCGGCATGCCATCCTTCGGTCTCGGAAAAGTTGGAGAGCTAGTTCCTGCTACCGGAAATCGCGAAGCAGCAAGGCAACGCCTAAGTTCCTAGTATCTAACGTACAGTTCAGGCCAAGGTCGTTCGTTTGGGTAGTACCCCAGCCTAAAACATACCCTGTGCCTGTTTCCTTATAGCTTATAGTGCAAATGACCCGTGGGGAGCCATTAGAGCATTTTATATGATGAACAGCCAAAATCATTATATACCCCTCTAGTGGCCCTTATATCGAGTGTGTGGGCACCTGCTTATTGCCTTTATGTTTACTCATATACCAGCTACAGTAACTCTGCTGCACCCTTGCCACAGTTTCATCGACTGTCCTGATCTGTTTTTGCAGAGGTGAGTGATGCGGCATCCCCCTCGTTCATCCATAGCCTTCACCAGTCTTGCCTTGGAAAGCGAGGGGGAACTTCTGTCACGAGGGTTTTGCGCAGGGATTGCAGTCCAAAGTGGGTGGGAGCGGGAGAATAACCTGTGTAATTACATTTAGGCATTGGTATTATCGACTTGAGCAATAACAATAATTCCTTCCAAATGGGCGCCCAATTGACGTCTATCTCTGTTGTTTCTCCCGTCCCCCTACCTGCCGGGGGCATTCTCTTGCTGTCAGGCTTGCTCGCTGCGGCTGGTTTTGGGTATCGCAAGAAACGGGACGCCTAGTCCGGTTGGGCACCTGCTTATTGTCATTGTGTTTGCGCATGTACCAGCTACAGTAACACTGCTGCACTTCTCGCCACAGTTTTACCTGCTGTCCTGTTCTGTTGTTCGCAGAGGTGAGTGGTGCGGCACCCCTCGTTGCAGGCGGCACCCCTCGTTGCAGGCGGCATCCCTAAGATTCCAGATTTCCTCCACACTCTTGACCAATTGTTCATCAACCCTGGCACCCCAACAAAAGAGTAACCCGTGTGACGAAAGCTGTGTCAGCGTCTTGGAAGGAGGAGTATTTGGCTTCGCTTCGGCGGCAGTTACCCCCTGCGGATGACGACAGTTCACTAGTCGACGCAGGTAATCGCGGCATCACCGTTGACTGGATCGTCGTAACCGTTTCGATAATTGGCTTGGTGGTAGTGTTAGCTGCATCTATTCAGGCTGGTGAGAACGGGATTGTCGGTCAGGTTGCCTCGGTGTTCTGAAGTCTACCAATTGACTACCATTTGTTCAGTCAATATAGCTTATTATTTGATTTATATGGATTTATTTATATTTTCAGGGAGGCTTTTGAAACCCCTGCGTCTACCATTCCGCCACTTGGGCACTGTGTGTCAGTCTAGCGTGCCTTAGAAGTCCGGGCAAGCGTATTTTGCCATCGGCTCTTGCCCCTGCTCTTGACCCCGGCCGGGCGACGTGATGTTGCAGTGATAAACCTGATTGGCAGCCCACGATGTTACAACGCCTCTATGACTGGACACTCAGCCTTGCGCAGCATCGTCACGCGCTTTGGGCACTGGCGATTGTGTCATTCGTCGAGAGCTCGTTCTTTCCAATTCCACCAGACATCATCATGATCCCGATGATCATTGCACGACCAAACCGGGCCTTTTTGATTGCTGGGATTGCGCTGATCTCGTCTGTTCTGGGGGGATTGCTGGGTTATGGGATCGGCGCTTTTGCCTATGAGACGATCGGTCAGCCAATCCTTGCGGCCCTCGGCAAAGGCGATGCAATGGCCGCATTCGCGACCCGGTTCAACGATGTGGGGTTCTGGGCCGTTCTTGTGGCTGGCATTACCCCCTTTCCCTACAAGGTCATCACGATCATGTCCGGCTGGACGGCAATGCCGCTGGGCACGTTTATCGTGACGTCAATCCTCGCCCGCGGGCTGCGCTTTTTCATTGTCGCGGCATTGCTGTGGCGGTTTGGCGCGCCAATTCGGAATTTCATTGAAAAGCGGCTGGGGCTGATGTTTACCCTCTTCGTTGTCCTCCTGCTGGGCGGCTTCATGGTGGTGAAAGTACTTTGACCAGAAAAACCTTGATCCTTTTGGCCACGCTGGGCTCTGCGGCCCTTCTGCTTGGCGCTTTCGGCTTTCAGCACATCGGCGGCTTGCTGCCCTGCAAGATGTGCCTGTGGCAACGCTGGCCCCATGCCGCTGCTGTCGTGATCGGCACAATACTACTGCTGGGGGGACCACGCATTCTGGTGTGGACGGGCGGGTTGGCGGCGGCAACAACCGGGGCCATTGGTACCTATCACGCAGGTGTTGAATGGCGCTGGTGGCCCGGGCCGACATCCTGCAGCGGCGGCGGCACCGATCTGGGCGCGTTGGATGGCGGTGCTTTGCTTTCTTTGGATACCCCGACAGGCGTCATCATGTGTGATGAGATCGTCTGGCAGTTCCTCGGCCTTTCAATGGCGGGATGGAACGCTGTCATCGCTTTTGGGCTTACCGCGCTCTGGATATTGGCCGCCCGGCGGGCCTAGCTTGCCTTCCGGGTTTTCAGCAACAAGTTCGTTTCGCTTGCAACGATCCCGTCCAGCCGCCGTATCCGGGTAAGCACAGCATCGAAAGCCTCAAGCGTTTCTGTTCCGATCTCAACAATCACGTCCCACCGGCCATTCGTCGAATGCACCGCGCGTACCTCGGCAAATCCGCTCAGCTGACGGGTGATCCGCTCCGTGCCACGTCCCTCGATCCCGATCATCATCAGACCGCGCACCGGGTCGCGCATCACATCTGCCCGGGTCAGAACCGTAAAACCCACGATTTCACCGCGCTCCTGCAACCGTGCTATCCGCGCGCGAAGCGTTGTGCGTGACGTGTTCAAAGCGGCTGCCAGATCGGACAACGGTACGCGGGCATCATGGCGCAGCTCTGAAATGATCCGGTTGTCCAAATTGTCCAATATTTCCTCCATTTCGGACTAAAATCTGTCAATATGGACATTTCATCGGCTTGTCGATGGCCATATCCACGGGATACGCACCTGTAAACACGACAACAAGGATGAACCCATGTCTGCACAGCATTGCATTCTCGTCGGTGCACCGATGGATAGCGGCAAGACCCGCAAGGGCTGCCTGATGGGGCCGGACGCCTACCGCACCGCCGGTCTGGGCGATGCCCTGCGCAACCTTGGCCACACGGTCGAGGATCGCGGCAATGTGGCCCCAGCCCCCTTTTTACCCAAAGACCACCCCAAACTGGTTGCGCTGGAAGAAACCATCGCCTGGACAGAGAGCCTTGCAAACGCAGCCGAGGCGGCGATTGGCGATGGTCTGCCCATTTTCTTGGGCGGCGACCATGCGCTCTCGCTCGGTACCGTCTTGGGCGCGATGCGCCACGCGGAAACAGTCAATCGTCCACTTTTCGTCCTCTGGCTTGATGCACATACCGACTTCCACACGCCCCTGACCACGGACAGTGGCAACTTGCACGGCACACCCTTGGGCTACGTTACGGGCCGCCCCGATTTCGACGGGTTCCCAGAAATTGCGCAACCGCTGCCACAGGAAAACGTAGCAATCATGGGCTTGCGTTCGGTCGATCCGGCAGAACGCGAAGCCTTGCAGGCAACCGCGATCACACATGTGGACATGCGCGAAATCGACGAAACCGGCATCGCCCGCCCCCTTGCTGCATTCCTTGAGAGGGTCGCTGCGGCCAACGGGCTGCTGCATGTCTCTCTGGACGTTGATTTCCTCGATCCGGCGATCGCACCTGCCGTGGGGACAACCGTGCCCGGCGGGGCCACCGTACGCGAAGGACATCTGGTCATGGAAATGCTGCATGACAGCGGCTTGATGACCTCGCTTGATCTGGTCGAACTGAACCCCTTTCTGGACGAGCGCGGGCGCACTGCCTCGCTGATGGTCGACCTTGCCGCCTCGGCCTTGGGCCGCCGCGTCTTTGACCGTCCAACACGTGCCTACTGAAGGAAACTGAAATGACCTCTCTGAGCCCGTCCGACAAGGCGCTGGTGCCTTTCGTCTCTGTCGATCAGATGATGAAACTCATACACCACATTAGTGTCGAGGAGATGATGAGTGGCATTGCCGATTATATCGAGGCCGATTTCAAACGTTGGGAATTGTTTGACAAGACCCCCCGCGTGGCCAGCCATTCTGAGAAAGGCGTGATCGAACTGATGCCCACCTCGGACGGGGACGTCTACGGCTTCAAATATGTGAACGGTCATCCCTCCAATACCGCCGACGGGCTGCAAACTGTTACGGCTTTTGGGCTTTTGGCAGATGTGGCTTCGGGCTACCCCGTGCTGCTAAGCGAGATGACAATGCTGACCGCCATGCGAACGGCAGCGACCTCAGCGCTGGTGGCCCGTGTGCTTGCGCCAAAGAACGCCCGCGTAATGGCGATGATCGGAAATGGTTCCCAATCCGAATTCCAGTCGCTTGCCATGAAAACCATCGTCGGGATTGAAGAGATCCGACTTTTTGACACAGACCCAAAAGCTATCGAAAAATGCGCCGTGAACCTTCAAGGTCAGGGCCTGCGTGTGGTCAAATGCGCCTCTGCCGAAGACGCGATGGAAGGCGCACAGATCATCACGACCTGCACGGCAGACAAGCAATATGCAACAATCCTCACCGACAACATGGTTGGAAACGGTGTTCATATCAACGCAATCGGCGGCGACTGCCCCGGCAAAACGGAACTTGCGCCTGCAATCCTCCACCGGGCGGAGATCTTCGTGGAGTACCCGGAGCAGACCCGCATCGAAGGCGAAATTCAACAGCTTGATCCTGATCACCCCGTGACAGAGTTCTGGCAGGTGCTGACAGGTCAGGCTGCAGGCCGCCGCGACGACAAACAGATTACGCTTTTTGACAGCGTTGGCTTTGCGATCGAAGACTTTTCCGCCCTGCGCTATGTCCGCGACAGGATCGCCGATACCGGTCTCTTCCACCCCCTGGATCTGCTTGCAGACCCTGATGACCCCCGCGATCTCTTTGGCATGCTGCAGCGCGCCAAAGGCTGACGCAGCCCCATTAATATCTATGGTCTGGGATGGTGAGACCCTCAGCGCCGATCCCCGTCCACAGATCACAGCGAAGAAGTCCGTCAGGGCTGATGAGCGTCCGCAGTTGTGACATCATGCCCATAAAGCCAGTCAAAGGCCGAAATCATGCGCCCCGGCGCGATCCGACTGGCCATACGCAATCCAAAATGGGCTGCCGTGCGCAGCGGTCCCGGGTGCAGATGATAGCGCCATGCGTTGCGCTGCGCCGCCGCGATCACGCGGCGCACGCGCGCTTCACGGCGTGACTGATAAAGCGCCAGCGCATCCTCCGCACCCCCACCAACCAATGCTCCCAGAACCCATGCGTCCTCAAGCGCCAGATTGGCCCCTTGGGCAAGAAACGGCAGCGTGGGATGTGCGGCATCCCCCAACAGCGCGAGACCCGCCTCTTGCCAGCGGCTTGCAACCGGATGCAGATGCAGGCCCCACAGCGTTACCTCTCTCACGGCACCTATCATCTCGCCCGCCGCCCCGCCAAATGCCGCAAATGCCGTACGCAAGTGTGCGGGATCATCAGGCTGGTTCCAGCTTTCAGCCGCCCAAACCTCGCGCTCTTCAACCGCAACCAGATTAATGCTGTCGCCCCCGCGCAGCGGATAGCTGACCAGATGCCGCCCCGGCCCCATGTGCACATGCGCTTCGGCGGGATGTTTTACCGTGTTCGGAATAACCGCCCGCCATGCTACCTGGCCGGAAAACTCTGCGGCATCGGGCCCGTTGAGGACCGGACGTGCCACCGAATGAATGCCGTCTACGGCCACGATCAGCTCTGCGCGCCGCGTACTGCCATCCACCAATTGTACCTGCGGCGGCGACCCCGGCCGAACGCTGGCAACCTGCGCACCCAACTCAAAGGTGACATTCTGGCGCTTGGCCGCACCGGCCAGCACATCAATCAGATCCGCGCGGTGCATGAAGTAATACTGCTGATCCCCCCGCAGGCGTTTTAGATCAAGGTGCGCGACCTGATCACCGGCTTTGTAATCGCGCAGAACGACACCCTGCGCCTCTACCGCCCCTTTCAGTTTCAACTGGGTCTGGACGCCCAGTGCCTTGAGCACTGCCAGACCATTGGGACTGATCTGCAACCCAGCACCCACGTCTTTGAGTGCCGGTGTCTTTTCGATCAAGGTTACCACGATGCCGCGCCGGGCAAGGGCTGCGGCGGCAGCCAAACCGCCTATTCCGCCTCCGACAACAATTGCGTTTGAAATGCCCATGCCTGCCCCTTTGCACTTCGCGCAGCGTCGCCTTGCTCGGCAACATCTTTTCTTCTCCACTCTTTTGACCAGCAGCCGCCGGTGTCAAGGTTTCGCCGCAAAAATGAAAAACGCCAAAGGTTTCCCTTCGGCGTTTTCAAATTGGCTCAAATAATTGTCCGATCAGTCGTCGCGGTGGACTTTCTCGCGGCGCTCATGCTTTTCCTGCGCCTCAAGGCTCATGGTCGCAATAGGACGCGCGTCCAGACGCTTCAGCGAAATCGGATCGCCGGTAACGGAACAGTATCCAAATTCGCCCTCATCGATGCGGCGCAATGCCGCGTCGATCTTGCCCACCAACTTGCGGGCGCGGTCACGTGTCCGCAATTCGAGCGCGCGGTCTGTTTCTTCGGACGCCCGATCGGCTACATCGGGAATGTTACGTGTACCGTCTTGCAGACCTTCGATCGTATCGCGGCTGCCTTCAATCAATTCGGACTTCCAGTTCAACAACTTGCGGCGAAAGTATTCCAGCTGCCTGTCGTTCATGAACGGTTCGTCCTCAGCCGGCGAATAGTCATCCGGCAGGAAAACTTCCTGTTTCATCTCTTGTCCCTCAACAGTTTTCAGTCCTGGCATGCGAGCCCCATCTCCCCGAGTTCGCCCCTGTCGGAGCGTCTACCTTAGCAACTTTGAATTGTCACTACACAATCCCTTTGATTTTTGGTTAAAGACGTCAACGCGCGTGCAGCGCATCCCATTGTGACAGAAGGTTGAAAACCCAGATGAAATTCCAAGGCACCGCCGATTACGTCGCCACAGATGACCTGACAATAGCCGTGAACGCCGCCGTCACCCTTGAGCGCCCCCTGCTGGTCAAGGGCGAGCCCGGCACCGGCAAGACCGAGCTTGCCAAGCAGGTGTCGAACGCACTGGGTTTGCGGATGATCGAGTGGAACATCAAATCAACCACCCGCGCCCAACAGGGTCTCTACGAATATGATGCCGTCAGCCGCCTGCGCGACAGCCAGCTGGGCGAAGAGCGCGTGCACGACGTTGCCAACTACATCCGCAAGGGCAAGCTTTGGGAAGCTTTTGAAGCAGATGAGAAAGTCGTCCTTCTGATCGACGAGATTGACAAAGCAGACATTGAATTCCCGAACGACCTCCTCCAAGAGCTTGATAAGATGGAGTTCTTTGTCTACGAGACTGGCGAGACGATCAAGGCCAAGCAACGACCCATCGTCATCATAACCTCGAACAACGAGAAAGAGCTGCCTGACGCCTTCCTGCGCCGTTGTTTCTTTCACTACATTCGCTTTCCCGACATGGACACGCTCAAAAAGATCGTCGAGGTCCACCACCCTGGCATCAAAGAACAGCTTTTGACAACGGCCCTGACCCAGTTCTACGAGATCCGAGATCAGCAGGGCCTGAAGAAAAAGCCGTCCACCTCGGAGGTTCTGGATTGGCTGAAATTGCTCTTGGCCGAAGACATGGATGCAGCTGACCTCAAGAAGGATGGCGCGAGTGCCCTGCCCCAGCTGCACGGGGCGCTTTTGAAGAACGAGCAGGACGTGCATTTGTTTGAGCGGCTGGCGTTCATGGCGCGCGGTCAACGCTAGAACAATTTCAGACTGTTAAAAAGCCGCGATCACGGCGGCTTTTACTTTATAATCTGCAAATTGCTGCAGGCGGCACCGGTCTAGCGCCGGTTCAAAACTGCCCCAAATTTGCCTTAATTGCTCCCTAGTAAGGTCGGGATGGAAGGCGAAAAGACCTGAAATCCAAAGCTCAAAAAGGGCAGGCAGGCAGTTATGATTATCCAAAACGCACGTTCTGTGCGCGCATATTGCGTGTGCACAGAACGTCTCCTTTCAATGCGACCTTCTGATGCTGGAAGGCCTTTCGAATGAGGGGGCGCATCGTTCTTCCGCTCGTCATGCTGTTGAATGCCTGTGTGCCAGCCTCTCAACCCGAGGTCGCGACACGAGCAAGTTTCACACAAAGCAGCCTGCCCCCGATGAAAAGCTTTGCTGCTACCGTGCCCCCTGCCCCGGTGCGGTCCAACAATGACCTTGCGATTGATTTCATAGAACTTTCTTTCCAGATGGAAAGCGGGCGCAGGCTTCCGGTGCTGACCCGGTTCGAGACACCGATCACGGTCCGTGTCACGGGTCGGCCTACGGCAACACTGGCTCCAGACCTCAAACGTCTGATCGCGCGTCTGCGCAGCGAAGCCCGGATCGATATCAATTATACCAAGGCGCCTGAGGCGAATATCACCATACAAGCGGTCAGCCGTGCGGATATCCGGCGGCTGCTGCCACAGGCCGCCTGTTTCGTTGCACCGAATGTCTCGTCCCTCGACGAATATCGCGCCAAGCGGCGCCAGCCGGCCACCAACTGGACGTTGCTGCAAAAGCGCGAAAAGCTGGCGATCTTTCTGCCGAATGATGCAAGCCCCCAAGAAATCCGCGATTGTCTACACGAGGAACTGGCGCAAGCACTTGGACCATTGAATGACCTCTACCGTTTGCCGGATTCAGTCTTCAATGATGACAATGTTCACACGGTTCTGACCGGTTTCGACATGCTGATCCTGCGCACGTACTACGATCCAGCGCTGCGTTCTGGCATGACACGCGGGCAGGTTGCGGCGGCCCTGCCGGGCATATTGGCCCGCACCAATCCCGCAGGTGTTCAGCGCCCCGCACAATTTGCCACGCGCACACCGCGAGACTGGAGCAAGGCCATTCAAACGGCCCTTGGCCGGTCAATCTCGCTGACCAGCCGGATAACCGCCGCACAGGAAGCCGTTCGCATTGCCACCGCGATGGGCTGGCAGGACCATCGTCGGGCATTTGCCCATTACGCGATGGGCAGGGTTCTGCAAACAACAGACCCGGAAAACGCACACAGGCATTACACGACTGCGGACAGATACTATGCCCAAACACCCGGCACCGGTTTGCACCGCGCTTACGTGGCCACCCAGTTGTCTGCCTATGCGATTACCAAGCGTGACGGCGCGCATGCGCTGCGGCTGATTGCCCCACATATCCAGCCATCGCGTCAAAGTCAGAACGCGGCCCTGCTCTCAACCCTGCTTTTGCTGCGTGCAGAGGCGCTTGAGCTTGAAAACCGGCCCGCAGAGGCGCGCAGCGTCAGACTGGACAGTATTGGCTGGGCGCGATACGGGTTTGGTCCAGACTGGGCTGTGCGGGCCAAGCTGCGCGAAATAGCATCGCTGAACCCGCTCAAAGGATAACACGCGGGACCAATTTCATATGATCTATACCGTTTTGGGCATCCTCGGCGCGCTGATTGGGGGCATGACAGCCCGCAAACGGGGCGGCAACCGCAAGGATATCGCGCAGTATGCGGCAAGCTACGGGATCGCTTTTGCCCTGCTGGGCTTTGTGCTGACGGTCCTGCTGGACCGCTGGTTCATCTAAGGGCCACGCGATGTTCCTGCCCTTCTTTGATCAGCTTCGCGCGCACAAAGTGCCCGTATCGATGCGTGAATTTCTGGCATTTCTGGATGGCATGGCCGCTGGTATTGCAACCTACGATGTCGAGGCCTTCTACTACCTCGCCCGCGTGGCGATGGTGAAGGACGAACGCAACATCGACAAGTTTGACCAGGCCTTCGCCGCAGCCTTTAAAGGGCTCGAAAACATCACCTTGGACGACGTTCTTGAGGCTGTTGAAATACCGCGCGACTGGCTTGAGAAGATGGCCGAGAAGCACCTTAGCGAGGCCGAGAAGGCCGAAATTGAGGCAGCCGGTGGTTTCGACAAGCTGATGGAGGCCCTCAAGAAGCGGCTTGAAGAGCAAAAGAAGCGCCATCAGGGCGGCAACAAGTGGATCGGGACGGCAGGGACTTCTCCTTTTGGTGCCTACGGGTACAATCCCGAAGGCGTGCGCATTGGCCAGAAAGAATCCCGCCACCAGCGGGCCGTGAAAGTCTGGGACAAACGTGAATTCAAGAACTTGGATGACACAGTTGAACTGGGCACGCGCAACATCAAGGTGGCGCTGAAGCGTCTGCGCCGCTGGGCACGCGACGGAGCTCAGGAAGAGCTTGATCTGAACGGCACCATCCGCGCCACGGCGGAACATGGTTATCTGGACGTGAAAACTCGGCCAGAGCGGCGCAATGCGGTGAAAGTGCTTTTGTTCCTTGACGTGGGCGGGTCCATGGACCCCCATGTGAAAGTGGTGGAAGAGCTGTTTTCTGCTGCAACTGCAGAGTTCAAGCATCTGGAATACTTCTACTTTCACAACTGCCTTTACGAGGGCGTTTGGAAGGACAACCGCCGCCGCTGGGATGCGCAATTGTCCACGCACGAGGTGCTGCGAACCTACGGACCTGATTACAAATGCATTTTCGTGGGTGACGCGTCCATGTCGCCCTATGAGGTGGCCTATCCCGGCGGTGCAAATGAACATTGGAACGCTGAGGCCGGTTCCGTCTGGCTGACCCGCGCCCGGGACCAATGGCAAAGCAACCTCTGGATTAATCCTGTGCCAGAGAAATACTGGCCCTACACCCAATCCATCACGATGATCCGCGAGATTTTTGGCCCTGACGGCATGGTGCCAATGACCCTTGAGGGTTTGTCACGCGGGATCAAGGAATTGACGCGCTAAGTCGCTTGGCGCTGACGTCAGGGCGGCTTAACCTGCACCAATGTCAGATGCACCAGTTACCCACATAGATCCGGCCGCCTTTGCCGCCGATCCCTATCCGACGCTTGCGCACATGCGCCGGGATGCGCCCATTACATTCGTCCCGGAACTGGGTGCCACGCTTTTGACCCGCCGTGATGACATTCACCGCGAAGAAAAGCGGGTCGAGGTCTTTTCCTCACGCCAGCCGGATGGGCTGATGACCGTGCTGATGGGCGAGAACATGATGCGCAAGGACGGCGATGACCACATGCGCGAGCGGCGCGCCCTCTTTCCCGCTCTCAGCCCGCGCACAGTTGCCGATCACTGGAAGCCCATGTTCGAAGATGCTGCCCGGCAGATCATCGAAGACCTCAAACCAAAGGGCCGCTGCGATCTGGTCACCGATTACGCCATGCCAGTCTCTGCAGCGGCCCTGATAGCCATCACCGGTCTGTGCCAGATGTCCCATGCAGAAATGGACCGCGTCAGCCAGCACATGATTGATGGGTGCGCCAATTACCTTGGCGATCAAGAGATTGAGGCAAGGTGTCATGCCGCGACGGCGCTGATTGATCGCCACATCGACCACATATTCGACACCCCACCAGAGCGCAGCGCGCTTGCCGTGCAAAAATCGGCAGGGCTGGCCATGGACAGCATCCGCGCCAACGTCAAACTGGTCATCTCGGGCGGGCAGAATGAGCCACGCGATGCCATTGCTGGCACGGCTTGGGCGCTGCTGAGCCATCCCGGACAGCTTGCCATGATCCGGCGCGGCGAGCGCAGCTGGGTTGATGCTTTTTCAGAGTATGTCCGCTGGATCAGCCCCATCGGCATGTCACCGCGCGTCGTGGCGCGGGACGACAAAGTGAACGGTGTCACCTTTAAGCGGGGAGATCGGGTATTTCTGATGTTTTCATCCGCTGGCCGGGATGAGGCGTATTTCGATGCACCAGATGTCTTTGACATCTTCCGCGATACTGGCCCGGCCATCCCTTTCGGAGCCGGACCACATTTTTGCGCAGGTGCGGCGGCCTCGCGCTGTTTGATCACCGAAATTGCCCTGCCGCTCTTGTTCGAGGCGTTGCCGGGTCTGCGTCTGGACGGTCCCGCCCCTTTCACCGGCTGGGCGTTTCGCGGACCGACCTCGGTGCAGGTGACGTGGTGACGCGGGGCGGCGAAATCGCCGATGGAACGCTTGCCCTGACCGTCCGCGCCCCCATATTACCGTTATGATCCGCGTGCTTCCCATTCTGCTTGTCGTGCTCTACGGCCTTGCAATGTACCGCTTTTCCGCTTGGCGGACAGCGAAAGAACTCGACGCGCGCTCCACCGTTCTGGCCGACCCCAAACTCAAGGATATGAGCGACCGGTTGGCCAAGGCGCTCGACCTGCCGCGTATCAAGGTCCACATCTACGAGATTGATCCTGTTAACGGGCTGGCCGCACCGGACGGGCGCATCTTCATCACGCGCGGATTCTACAATAAGTTTCGCGTGGGCGAGGTCAGTGCCGAAGAACTCGCCAGCGTTATCGCGCATGAATTGGGCCATGTGGCGCTGGGGCACTCGCGGCGCCGGATGATTGATTTCTCAGGGCAGAATGCACTGCGGACAGCGCTGGCTATGGTGCTGGGGCGGTTCATTCCATTTGCAGGGGTCTGGATTGCCAATATGCTGACGACTCTGCTGGCCGCACGATTGTCACGTGGGGATGAATATGAAGCAGACGCATACGCGGCCGCTCTTCTGACCAAGGCCGGTATCGGGGTTGCACCGCAGATCTCGCTTTTCAAGAAGCTTGAGGCCCTGACACAGTCGAACGCGGGTGCGGCCCCGGCATGGTTGTTGAGCCATCCAAAGACGGACGAGCGGATCGCTGCGCTGCAAAAATTGCAGAAACGCTGGCAGACGACGAATTAACCGACCTCTGAAAGCGCTTTGGCGAGCCTTGGCAGACGCGCTTTCTTGAGTAGTCCGCGCATATCCCAGTCCTGCCCTGACAACCTTTGTGCCGTGTCGAGAACGCCCTGTGCGGCCGCTTCGATATCCTTCGGCGCCTCCATCCAGAGCGTCATCAAGTAGCTGTCCGGATCGACGCGGGAAATGCCCTCTTCTGAGAGCGTCCCGCGTGGGAAGTCCTTGGCATTCAGCGTCATCAGCAGATCCGCGCTTGCGTCCACAGCGACCGCCAAGACATGCACATCGTCTGCGTCCGGCAACCACAGTCTCTGGGCGACATGCGGTGCGGCGGCCCGAACGGCCTTCGGCCATGATGCTTGCAACAAGGCGATCTCGGCGCGCGCCTGGGCTTCACCCTCAGGTCCCAGCTTGATCGCGGCGCGTGCCCATTCTTCCAAAATCCGCTCAGACCAGATCGGCTCAAACAATCCCGCCCGTGCGGCACCCAGCACCATTTCACGCATCACCGTGGGATAGAGAACGCAGGTGTCGATCAGAATGCGTGGTTGCATCAGAGGCGGAAGACCAGTGATTTCAGGTAGCCGCTTTCGGCCAGTTGCGGCAGTTGTGGGTGATCCGGACCGGCAAAGCCCGTATGCAGAAGAATGGGCCGTCGCCCTGCCCGCCCGATGCCGCGGACGGATGCGACCCGGAACTGTCCCAGATCCGCTGCATGTGAACAGGAACACAAGACCAGTATGCCATTCTCAGCAACCAAGGGCGCTGCAAGCCGCGCGATGCGCTCATAGGCGCGCAGCCCGGCATCCAGCGCGTTGCGTGATGGCGCAAAAGCGGGAGGATCGCAAATCACCACATCAAAGGTTGCGTCTTCGGTGCGCAGGGCCGCGAGCGTGTCAAAGGCGTCGCCCTGCCGTGTCTCGAACCGATCTGCCACGCCCATTTCGGCAGCACCTTGGGCCGCCAGCTCCAGCGCCGGGGCCGATCCATCGACAGCAACTGCGCTCGTTGCTCCTGCCGCCAATGCGGCAAGGGAAAAGCCGCCCACATGGGCAAAGACATCCAACACCCGCGCACCGCGCGACAGGTTGGCGGCAAAAGCGTGATTGGGGCGTTGATCGTAGAACAGGCCCGTCTTCTGCCCGCCGGTGAGGTCGGCCATGTAGATCGCCCCGTTCATTGGCACAGGCAGTGCCGCGTCGGGGGCATCGCCGGCCAATACGGTTGAGACGTCGTCCAATCCTTCAAGCGTGCGCGTGCGTCCGCCCGCGTTCTTCAATACATTCGTAACCCCCGTCACCGCGACAAGCGCGGCGCACAGCGGTGTAAGGAGCGCCTCTGCCCAAGCGGCGTTGGGTTGTACAACACAAGTATCGCCGAACCGGTCGATCACAACACCGGGAAGACCGTCGGCTTCGGCATGGATCAAACGGTAGTATGGTGCGTCATACAGCCGGTTCCGCAGGTCCAGCGCGCGTGCGATATGCGCCTCGAACCAGCTTTGGTCGATTTGGGCTTCCGGATCGGGGTCCAGCATCCGCGCGATGATCTTGGAGGTCGGGTTGACCGCAACGAGACCCAAAGGCTGACGTTCTGCGTCTTCAAGACGGGCCAGTGTGCCGGGTTCCAGCTTCTTGGTGCGGCGGTCCGTGACAAGTTCGTTGGCATAAACCCATGGCGCACCGTGGCGGATGGCGCGGGCATTGGCCTTTGGCATCAAACGTACGGTGGGCAGATCGGAGGCGGAGGCGGATGTGGAAAGGGGCGCTGTCATAGCGCCCCCTCTAGTCCTTTCGCGCCCTCTGGGAAAGCGCTGAATTGCTATTGCTGGCCTCAGCCTGCGACAAAGCGGGAGAGCTCCTGCTGAATGACCTGCTGAAGGTATGCGTGGATGCGAACCTTTTGGGTCTCTCCTCTGCGGTCTGCTTCGATGGCCCGTTTGCCACCAAAGGCAGGAAGGTCTGCAACAACTTCGCGTGTCGGTGCCAGGGCCTGACCCGTCGATGTGCGTGTGACCGTCAGTTTGAACACCATGTTGTGCACACCCCCGACAGAATAACGCGCCTTTTCGCTAAGCGAATGAAACCGCACTACTTCGATATTGAGTGTGACGTCAGTGGGGCCGTTCAGGCCTTCGGTCCCGTCCCGAAAGGCATCTTCGAAAATCGTCTGAACCTGCGCATGGCGATCCCCGATAAGTTCACCGCGCCAGACAATATCACCAAGCGGATAATAGCTGTTCGCCTCAGACACGCGCAGGGTGCGTGGCACCGTCACGTTGATCTGACTGACACGTAGCGCCGAACCGGGCTGAGCTGCGGGTGCGGGTGCGACACCGGGCTGCGCGGCCAGTACCACGGATGGCTCAGGCGGCGTCACCTCGAAGGGCGCATTCCGGCTGGCGATGTCGGGAACGGTGCCACAGGCCGTGACGGTTAGGCCAAGGGCAAGCGCCACAATAATTTTCAGGGTTTTCATTTTAACCTCACTTCGGGCCCATGAAGCCGGCCCTCCCATTTCCAGTGGGCGAAGCCTGCGTGGCAAATGGGGCAAGTTTGAGACAAAATGAGCGATTTTACAGGGAGTCTGCGGGTGTGGCTTTTCTACAGCTCACCGTGTTTAACGATCAGCACTACGGCAAGATTGCCTGAACCCGCGATCAATTTCGGGGCCGTGAACGCCAGCCACCACGCCTGCGGGGCTGAGCCATCGACGTTAACCCCTCGCTCAAAACCTCAGTCATGGGATGGTCGACATAGCTGGCCTTGTAGGTCGCAAGCAGGTTCTTGATGGTTGACGCGGTGTCCCGCTCCAAAGGCAGGCTGAGCGCCCAGTCCAGAAATATCGTCCTACATTCTGCCTTGGTGATCCCTTCTATCCGAAAGCTCTCATAGATCAGCCCTTTGGGATCATCTTCCGTTCCCTTGTTCATGTCTCATCCTCTGCGCCAACAGCCGCAGTGATTACCGCATCTGCCCGCGCATATGTCGCGGACATTTGCGCCTCGCAGGTGCCAAGGTCGTCGCATTCAAGCGACCGCGCCAGAAAGGCCGCCCCCGCCTGCCCCAAAGTATCGCTGTTCAATGGATGGGCCGATAGCAAGCGGCCCGCACACTGCAGACGCCAACAGGCATCATAGGCAGCTATGAGCGACGCGGCGGCCTCCGCTTCTATCACTCCAACCGATTGCCCGGCCCGAATACCGTCTGGGATGTGTCTTGCAGACTTGCCAGCAATAAGCGCCCCTGCCTGAGCCATCAGTTCTATGTCCTGCAAGCGCCCCGGCCCGATTTTGGCATCCCACGGGCCCGCGGGGGCCTTGGCCGCAGCAATTCGCGCACGCATCTCTTTGACCTCGGCCAGAACCTGCTTTTGCGTGCTTGCCAGGGTCAGCACCTCATCGCACAAAGCCGTGACATCCGCGCCCACATCCACCGGGCCGCCCACGACACTGGCGCGGGTCAGCGCCAGATGTTCCCAGACCCACGCTTCGTTCTTTTGATAGCTTTCGAAACTGGCAAGGCTGGTCGCCACCGGCCCCTGATTTCCGGACGGTCGCAGGCGCATGTCGATCTCGTACAGTTTGCCCTGAGCCATCGGCGCCGTCATGGCCGTGATCATCGCCTGCGTCAGTCGCGCGTAATAGGCACGAGAGGCCAGTGGGCGGGGTCCGTCCGAACTGTCTTGACCGGCGGGATCATAGATCACCAGCAGATCAAGGTCTGAGGTTGCCGTCAGCAACCCGGCCCCAAGCGACCCCATCCCCAACAGCACCGCACCACGTCCGGGCGGCGGGCCGTGGCGGGCGGCAAAGTGATCCGTGACCACAGGCCAGAGTGCCGCCAACACTGCACGGGCAAGATCAGCGTATTGCTGGCCGGCCGTGTCGGCGTCAATCAGCCCGCGCAGAAGGTGAACACCGATCCGGAAATGCCATTCACGCGCCCACCGGCGCGTTCCGTCAAGCTGCGCTTCGTAGTTCGGTTCTGCCGCCAACACGTCAGCAAGTAAGGCGGTCAGCCCCTGCTCTCCGGGCCAGTCACTAAAGAAATCGCCGCCAATGACCGCATCAAAAACACCCGCGTTGCGCGAAAGATGCGAGGCAAGTGCGGGCGATGTACTGACAATATCAATCAAGAGATCCGCAAGCTGCGGATTGGCTTTGAGCAACGAGAAGAGCTGCACTCCGGCAGGGAGCCCTGCAAGAAAACCATCAAAGGCGAGCAATGCCTCGTCCGGCTTGGCCGCGCGGGCCAGACGCGCAAGCAAGTCGGGCTTGAGCCGTTCGAACAGCTCTGCGCCGCGTTCAGATCGCAGCGCTGGGTAGCTCAGCCACCTGTCCAACACTTGTGCGTCAAAGCTGTGTTCCCCCTCGGGTACCGCAGCACCGGAGCGCGACGCTGCGAAGAAGCCTTCGGTCACCTCATGGACTTCGGACAACCGATCAAAAAGATCTGACTTAAGGTCCGACACCTCCGTGTCCATCATTGCAGCCAAACGTGCAAACCCGTCGTCAGACTGTGGTAAATCATGGGTTTGCGCATCGCGGACCATCTGCAAACGGTGCTCAACGGTGCGGTGGGCGCGGTAGTGGTCCGTAAGCGTCTCTGCCGCTTCGACAGGAACCCATCCCTTTTCGGCCAGAACCCGCAAACCATCACAGGTACCTCGTGTGCGCAGGTCACGGTCGCGGCCTCCGGCAATTAGCTGGCGAGTCTGGGTGAAGAACTCGATCTCCCGAATACCACCCCGGCCCAACTTCATATTGTGTCCCGGAAGGGTGATTGGACCGCCCAGACCTTTATGCTCGCGGATGGCAAGGCGCATGTCATGGGCATCCTGAATGGCGGCAAAGTCGAGATGCCTGCGCCAGACAAACGGTCTCAGTGCGTCTATGAACCGGTCTCCGGCCGCAAAATCCCCGGCGCAGGGCCGCGCCTTGATATAGGCGGCGCGCTCCCACGTTCGACCAAGGCTCTCATAATACCGCTCCGCCGCCTCCATCGCCATGCACACGGGTGTTACTGCCGGATCTGGCCGCAATCTCAGATCGGTGCGGAAAACATAACCTTCTCCGGTCAGATCGCTGAGTATTCCGCTCATCGCGCGGGTCGCTTTGACGAAGGCTGTGCGCGCGTCGTGAAAATCATCTTCCTCAAAACGGGTTTCGTCAAAGAGACAGATCAGGTCGATGTCAGAGGAGTAGTTCAATTCAAAGGCACCCATCTTGCCCATGGCAAGAACTGTCATGCCACCAGCATCGGCCAGATTATCCATACTCATACCCGGCAGCTTGTTTCGCTTGATCTGGGGGGCCAGCCCCGCACGCAACGCTGCTCCGCATGCTGCATCGGCATAGCGGGTCAGCGCCCCGGTGACCTGCTCCAGCGTCCACGCCCCGCCAAGATCGGCAAGCGCCGTCATCAAGGCCACGCGACGCTTTCCGCGACGCAGGGCTGTGCTGACACTATCTGGTTCAAGTGCCTCGGCCGCCTCAATTTCGACCTGCACCGCTTGTGCCGGGTCGTCCAGCGCCTCAAGCAACCATGTCGCCTCTTTCTCCAGCAAGGACATCAGGTAGGGGGCGGTGGAAGCCGCACCGGCAATCAAAGCGCGGACCTCTGGCGGTGCCTCGGTTACAAGAGTTTCGGCATCTGTCGCACGGGTCTTGTCAAAGATACGAGGGCAACGGGTGATCTGGGAAGCAAGGCTGGTTGTCATGCGCCCAGCTTTGCGCCAGTGTCCGCCCATGAGCAAGAGCCTGAAACGTGTCCGCGCCGCCCTTGAGGCAGCTGGGGCCCCTTTTGAGATCCGCGAAACCGCCCTGTCGCGAACTGCCGTTGATGCCGCAGCGGCGCTTGGCTGTGCAGTGGATCAGATCGCCAAATCGATCATCTTGCGTGGAGAAACGTCTGGTGAGGCACTTTTATTTGTGACTGCAGGCGGTCAGCAGGTTGATCTGGCGACCGCCTCCGAGTTGGCAGGGGAACCGCTTGGCAAGGCAGATGCAGCACTGATCCGGGCGCAAACAGGCTTTGCGATTGGTGGCGTTTCTCCCGTGGGGCATATAACGCAAGCCCGGAAATGGTTCGACCGAACCCTACTGGATTTCGACAAGATCTGGGCAGCTGCTGGCACGCCGCACCATGTTTTCGGTATGGAGCCAAACCATATGGCTGAAATTTCAGGCGCACAACTTTTTGATTTTATTCAGAAATTCAAATAAATGTAAAAACCTTTCACATTTACCCTTGCAAGGTGCGAAACAATTGCCATTTTGAATGATGTAAAAGGCATTCACATAAGACCTTTTAAAACAAAGAGGCCGCAGTCAGGCCTACACCGCACGAAAGGCTCGACATATGACCACGATGACTTCTGAGCAAACTTACGCCCCCCGGCCAAGCTGGCTTGCGCGCACTGAAAACTGGTTGGACGAAAAAGGCAAAGGCGCGTGGATCGCCGCGATGGTTCTTGGCTTTATCTTCTTCTGGCCCGTCGGCCTGGCCCTTTTGGCTTATATGATCTGGAGCAAGCGCATGTTTACTGGCAAATCCTGTGCCCGCCGCGGCAAAGCCCGCATGATGACAACCCGCAGCACCGGCAATTCGGCATTTGACGCCTACAAGGCTGATACGTTGCGCCGTCTGGAAGAAGAGCAGCACAACTTTGAAGCCTTCCTTGAGCGCCTGCGCGATGCAAAAGACAAAGCTGAGTTCGACCAGTTCATGGACGAACGCGCCAAGCGCAGCGATGGCGACACAGCCGAAGCTTAACGTTCCCGCCCTCCGGCCCCGGCCGGGGGGCATTCCCTTTGAAATAAGCAAAGTTACGAGCATGACACCCGACCCGCACACACAGCCACAGTTCTATGAAGGCATTCCAACAAAGCGCCTGCTGGCCTGGATCGTCGATATGATCCTGATCGTCTTGATTTGTCTGCTGATCGTGCCGTTCACTGCGTTCACTGGTATTTTCTTTTTCCCGTTCCTGATGCTTGTGGTCGGATTTATCTACCGGTGGGCCACGCTCGCAGGCAGTTCCGCAACATGGGGCATGCGCCTGATGGCAATGGAACTACGGGGCGGAGATGACCGGCCATTCGATGGCGGGACTGCCCTGTTGCATACTTTGGGCTATTCGGTATCGCTGGCGTTCCCGGTATTGCAGGTAATCTCGGTTGTGCTGATGCTGACCTCGGAGCGGCGTCAGGGTCTCACTGATATGGTGCTGGGGACCGTCCCGCTGAACCGCCGGCGCTGAACCTCTCGCTAAAACACGATAAATTTTACTAAAACTGCTCTTGGCGCTGTGACCTCACAGCGCTAGTCTTCTGTCGTAACGAACGGAAAACTATGCGCCACACACTCCCGCTCACTCCGCAGTTTTATGTGACTGCCCCACAACCCTGCCCCTATCTTGAAGGCAGGCTTGAGCGAAAGCTGTTCACCGCGCTGCAAGGTGAAAACGCGCCGGAGCTGAATGACAGCCTTTCGGCGCAAGGATTCCGCCGCTCTCAGAATGTGCTATACCGTCCGTCTTGCGCTGAATGCGCGTCTTGCCTGTCAGCACGGATAGATGTGGCTGCCTTCAAACCAAGCCGCAGCCAGCGCCGTATCATCAATCGAAACCGAGATCTGGAACGCCGTGCCACATCTCCTTGGGCAACAGAGGATCAATACGAGCTCTTCCGCCGGTATCTCGACAGCCGCCACGCCGATGGCGGCATGGCGGACATGGATGTTTTCGAATTCGCTGCGATGATCGAAGAAACGCCGATCCGCAGCCGCGTGATCGAATACCTTGACGAAGAGACGCGCGCGTTGGCTGGTGTGTGCCTGACAGATGTTCTGTCTGATGGCGTCAGCATGGTCTATTCTTTCTACACCCCGGATCGACCAAAGGATGGTCTGGGCAATTACATCATCCTGGATCATATCGAAATCGCCCGCGCCGCTGGCTTGCCCTACGTCTATCTGGGCTATTGGGTGCCTGGCAGCCAGAAGATGGGCTACAAGGCCAAGTTTTCTGGTCTTGAGGTCTATCTGGGTGGCAGTTGGCAAAAACTGAAGGATCCCGAAAACTTCAAGCTGGAGCAGCATCCGCTCAGCAACGACCCTATTGCAGAACAAGTTGCCAACATTGCCTTGCCCGACATGGCGCGCGGGCGGCGGTAAATCCGCGCACACCCCACCTCGGATCAGGAAAACTCAAGCGCCGAGACGCTCTGCCCCCACGACAGAATGAACCTGCGGCTGTTACCGTCCGGTCGGGACGGCAATCTGGCTGATCAAGTCAGACTCGAATTTCTTCCAGTTTGCCATGACGAGGTCATCTACGATCGTAAAGATCAATCCCTTTTCCATTATCCCCGACGCAATCACCTTGCCCAGATCCTTTTCCTTGGTCGAGGCAAGCTCGTCCGAATTCTTCGCCGCAAAACCATTGACGGCATCCTTCACTTTCTTGGACGTAGTGAAATACTTGTTAAAGGCCGTCAGGCCGATCCGGGACATCATTTTCGTGACTGCAAATGTGACCGCCACAGTGAGTTCTTGCTTTGTCATTGTCAGGGCTGCGTCACCGAAAGCGCGGGTAATCAGGGCACCGATACGGGGGTGCGCCAGCAACCGGGCGGCTTGGCTTTGCACAATCCGTGTCGAAGACAAGTAGGTCAACGCAGGGCGCGCGGCGAGCCGGAGCATGCCCGCCATGAACAGCGAGCTCAACCCGCCGACCAAAGCGGAACTTGCTGCATTTTGTCCAATTTCCTTGAGCGATGGGGTCTTTCTCCCAATTGCCGCGGTGGTCACCGTCTTGCTGGCATCTACCGTCAAGCTGACAGCCGCCCCTGCTCCCATCCCATAAAGCACAGCAGCAGGGATTGTGGCAGGTGCTGCCAGAATGACCAGTGCGATAGTCGCAGCGCCATTGGCAAAATCGCCCGCCGTACTGAGCCATGACATGTCCTGCGCCAGTTCAAGCTTGAGCGCCTTGTCACAGTCCTGCACCGCCGCAAGATAGGCCCGGCAATCCTTGTCGACAGTATCAAGGGCCGCGTGAAAGGCGCCGGGATCATTGTTGCGAAAAGCCTTGCCAAGGTTGATGATCGCCTTTTGCGCCTTGCTGCGCTGCTTGGTTGGCTCAACGATGTGGTCCTCGTCGAGCATCCATTTGATCGCGGTGTAATGATCGCGGGCATCCGAAAGACGCTGGTGATAAGCTTCGATGATGTCCTGACGGTCTTTGACACCGTCAAGGAAGGTCGACATCAGCTTGAATTGCTCTTTGCTGACCCTGCCCCATTCCTGTTCGCCGAAATAGATCACTTTGCCTTTCAGCTTGGTCTCGTAGATCTTTGCCTTGGGGTCAAAGATGAATACCGTAATTCCTATTGGAATACCGGCTTTCTTTTTATGAAGCTTCAGAACATGCTTGTTCTTGGGATACCCCAGGATCACGTCAGCGTTTTTGACTTTGCTTAATTTGGCAAGCTTTTCAAAGGTATCGCCGTCTTTCCATTTGTATTTAATCCACATGAGAAATCAGTTCCTCAATTGCCGAAAAGATAAAAAATATATTTGAAATCCCGCAACATTAGCCAAGTGTGACCGGTCTGATCAAGATTTCTTTGCGGCCCTGCCCGAAATGCAAAAAGGGCCGCCTTTTCAGGCGGCCCTTGGTACAAAATTTCCCCGTTCTTAGTTCGGGATCATATCCGGAACAATGGTCACAATCGATGGGAAGAACCATAAGATCGCAAGACCAGCCACCTGGATCAGCACAAAGGGGATGATTCCGCGATAGATGTGCTGTGTCGTCACGCTCGCCGGGGCGACTCCCCGCAGATAGAAAAGCGCAAAGCCAAAGGGTGGTGTCAGGAACGAGGTTTGCAGGTTAACCGCGATCATGATCGTCACCCACTTGGGGTCAAATGTACCGCCATAGATCACGGGCCCGACGATCGGTACCACGATGTAGATGATCTCAAGGAAATCGAGCACAAAGCCCAACACGAAAAGCACCAGCATCACCAACAGGAAGACGGTCAATTCGTTGTCGAAAGACTTCAGGAATTGCTGGATATAGTGTTCGCCGCCAAAGCTGATCACCACAAGGTTCAAAAGCTGCGAGCCGATCAGGATGGTAAAGACCATCGAGGTCACCTTGGCCGTCTCCCGCACCACCGGTGTCAGGACACCTGACGTGAAAAGGATCCAGCACGAGAACAGCAGCCCAAAGACCGCATAGAGGTATGCGCCGTAAGCCACGAAGAACGCGACCCAGCTCTCAAAGCTGACGCCATCCTGATTGATCCGTAGATCAAAGTTCACACCCACAAGGATACAGACGATGATCGCCAGCGTGGACCAAATGATCACTTTGGGGGAACGGTCCTCGTCCTTGAGCTTGCGGTAGGCCGCCAGCATGATCGCACCACCTGCCCCCAGCGCCGCAGCGGGCGTGGGGTTTGTGATACCACCAAGGATTGAGCCAAGCACAGCAACGATCAGCATCAGCGGTGGGAAAACCACGCGGATCAGTTCGTTGCGCGCGCAGAGCTTGGTCGCGTAGACGACACCGTACATCGCCAAAGCGAAGGGGATCAGCATCAAAACTACCGTCACACCGGCCGACGTTGTCGGGCCGATCAGCATGATGTCCACCAGCACGGCAAGAACGATCCCGATACCACCAATGATCAGGGGCCGTGTTTCAGCCGAAGGAGACACACCGCGCCCCGTCGTCAGGAAGAGCGACAGCAGCACCAACAGGATCGCCACACCCGTGCCAATCGGCGCGGCGGAGGCAATCTTTTCAGCCTGAGCCGCTGCATACTCCTCGTCGGTCAATCGCTCGGACTGTGCAAGTCCACCGGAGTCGTCGATCACTTTCTGTTCTTGTACCGCGCGATCCCATGCTTCCTGCCCATGCAGTTCGATCATGGAAGCCTGGCATTCCTCACCCACATTTGTGCGCAAGCTCGCCGCTTGGCCAATATCTGAGAAGGTAGACACAGTCGTCGACTGGCTGCCCACGAGTCCCATATTTCCAAGAAAGATGGTGCCAACCACCAACAGGATTGGCGCGCCAAGGAACCAGGTAAAGGCCTCGGAGCGGGTCACCGGTTCCGCGTTTGTGGCCCCCATTTCGACCGCCGGGGCCTTGTCGGGGTTCACCAGCGCATAACCGAAGGCATAGAGCGCATACAGCAGTGCCAGCATGATCCCCGGCAGCAGCGCCGCCTGGAACAAAGTACCGACAGAGACCACCGCCGGCTCACCCAGCAGTGTCAGCGCGTCCGTACATCCCGCCTGCATTGCGCGGGCTTCCTGCGCAGCAGAATAAAGATCACCCGCCAGCGTCCCCAGCAGAACGATCACAATCGATGGCGGAATGATCTGCCCCAATGTGCCGGAAGCCGCGATCACACCTGTGGCAATCTCCGGCGAATAGTTGTTTCGCAACATGGTTGGCAGTGCCAACAGGCCCATCGTCACCACTGTCGCCCCGACGATACCGGTGGAGGCGGCAAGAAACGCACCCACTACAACGATGGACACGGCCAGACCGCCCGGCAGCGGACCAAAGACGCGCGCCATGGTTGTCAGCAGATCGTTTGCGATCTTGGATCGCTCCAGCGTGATCCCCATCAGCACGAACATCAAAACCGCAAGCAGCGTTTCAATGGACTGCCCGGCCAGAACACGTTCGTTCATGCGGTTCACAATGAATGAAACATTGCGGTCCAATGCCACTTCCCAGCCTGACGGGAACACCGGCTCTGCTATGCGTGGCAGATCCGGGTATCTGAAGATAGATACGGTATCCTCTCTGATCCCCGAATTGACCAAGGCCCGGTAGGCCTCTGAAGACGTGTCGATCGCTTGGTGGATCAGCAAACCAGCGCTGTCCATCGCGGCGATGATGCCAAAGGAAATGATCCCTGCCCCGCCGATGGCGAAGGCCACCGGGAAGCCGGACAAGATGCCGCCGAACAGGCAGACGAAAACGATAATCAGGCCGACTTCGACCCCGTCGAGACCGAAAAACATCAGTGTGTCCCTTCGTAGGCTTCTTCACCTTCGCCAAGGGTGTCCTTGTCGAGGTATTTGTTCTCAGATTCTTCGCCTTCCATGAATTCGCAGTAGCTGCGGTAGAAGACGGCGATGGCCTGCAAGATCACCATGACGCAGAACATGCAAAGCAGGACCTTGAAGATGAAATATCCGTTGAAGCCGTTTGGAGAGAAGCCGATGGTCTCAACGTTCCACTTCAATACCCGCGCCTTGCGCAGCAGCAGTTCCAGCTTGTCAGAGGCAGAGGGGTTTGGCGTAACCAGATGCCGCCACATGAAGAACCAGCCATAAAGCCAGGTGACGACGGCAAACGGAATCATGAAGAATAACGCACCAAACATGTCGATGATCTTTTTCGTGCGGAACTTGGCACCGGCATAAAACAGATCAACGCGGACGTGGCCGCCCTGAATGAACGTATATGACACGCACAGGCAGACGACCAAGGCATTGAACAGCTTCAGCTCTTCTGCGAACCAGCTGATGTCAAATTGCAGCGGGATGCCAAATCCGACAGAGATATCGGGGCGTGTGAAAATGCGCTGCATGAAAACGATAATGATCTGCTGGATCACCATGATCAGACCGGCCCATGCGAACAGCCGCCCCATGCCATTTCCAAACCACTCAAGCCCGCGCACCACGGCCCACATGACGCGGCGGCGCATCATGCCAACGATGGTCAGGATGATCAGGCCAATGAAACAGACAAAGAAAAATTCGACCGAGCCACCGTAGTAGATAAAGCGCATCAGCGCCTGCGGATCGGACCAGTTCAGCCAGAGCATCGGCTGAGAAATTGCGGCAAAGAAATTGTAAAACGCTTCCAGCATGTTACCCAGAATGAACTGGACCATGCCACTGTCTTGGAATTTGTCGAGGCAGCTGATCTTGGTGCCTTCAGCTGCGCGGAAAAATCCCCCGCATACCACATCGTTTTCCATGAATGTCCCCTCCCGGATCACACGCGGGATTCGCCCCGGTTTATCGTGCTATTGCGGCCATTACCGCCTACCGTTCCGTTGCGCGTCAAGGGCCGCATCACCTGCGGCCCCTGAGCGTTACGCTTTTTTTGAGCTTACATGTTGGCGCGGACGCGCTCTCGCTGCTCAACGTAGAAGGCGTCGGACTTGGACAGCCACTCGGCAGAAGACGTCAGGGACGCTTCAAAGCTCTCGCGGGTGCGTGCAAACAGCTCGTCACCCATGTTCTCGTCCATGACTTCCGCAGACGCTTTACCGAAGGCATCCCATACGTCGTCAGAGAACTGCATGGTCTTCACACCCTGCTGCTGCAGACGGGACAGCGCCGCACCGTTGTTGGCCAGTGTTTCGGCAAGCTGGATATGCGTTGTCGCCATTGTAGCGTACTCGATGATCTTCTGATGCGCAGGTGCGAGATCGTTGAAGACGTCGAGGTTGACCGCACAGGCCAGACCGGAACCCGGCTCGTGGAAGCCCGCAGTGTAGTAGACTTTCGCGACTTCCTGGAAGCCCGCGCGCTCGTCCGCGAAGGGACCAACCCACTCCAGACCGTCCAGAGCACCGGAGGACAGCGCCTGATAAAGTTCACCACCGGGGATGTTCTGAACGGAGGCGCCCAGCTTGCCCAGTACCTTGCCGCCGAGGCCAGGCATACGGAACTTCAGACCGTTGAAATCTGCGGCTGACTTGATCTCGTTACGGAACCAGCCACCGGACTGGGACCCGGAGTTGCCCGCGAGGAAGGACTTAAGATTGAAAATCTCGCCCAGTTCGTTGTGCAGGTCGTGGCCGCCACCGTGGTGGTACCAGTTTGTCAGCTCCTGTGCGGTGCCGCCGAATGGGACGGCTGTATAGTAGGCATACGCAGGGTGCTGACCGATGAAGTAGTAGTCAGCGGAGTGGTACATGTCGGCCTGACCGGAGGAAACCGCGTCGAATACTTCGAACGCGCCAACCAGCTCGCCTGGGGCTTTCTTGTCGATGGTCAGCGTGCCGTCAGACATCTCGTTGACCATGTTGTTGAGGTATGTCGCTGCATCGTCCAGCACGGCAAAGCCGCGTGGCCAGGATGTGACCATTGTCAGCGTCCGCTTGCCCTGCGCGTAGGCAGGTGCGGCGAGTGTTGTTGCTGCAGCGGCTGTACCACCGAGCGCGGATGTCTTCAGAAATGAACGACGGTCCATAGGTATACTCCTCCCAAGTAGGATGCCCGCCCGCGCATTTTTTCGCGCACGGGTCGTTTCAAGTGCCCGTAAATTAGCAAAACAGCGGGAAGATGAAATACCTACTACTACGTAGGATGTCGCAGATATTGACGTAACCCCCTACATATTCCCGAAAAAAATGGCATCCGCTCGGGTTAGCGCAACTGTCTGAGCCTTGAAATCATTGGGCACCCTTTGATTTGTCCACGATTCGGCGTATCGAATCGGCTATGCGACGCTGGTTTCTTTTTCCAATGCCAAGTTACGCCCAAAAGCTAACGCTGTTGGCGGCGGTCCCTTTGATCTTTGCGGTCGCTGCAATTGCCTTGCTGGTGGCCATGCAGGCCCGTGCCTTGGCCGAGCGTGAGATCAGGACCCTTGAAACGCAGTTGATCGAGGCAAAGAAGGCCGAGCTGCGCAATTACGTTACACAGGCGCGCAACGGGTTCTATTTCATATATGGCAGCGCAGCCCCCGACGATGAGCCGGCAAAGCAGAAGGTAGCCCAGATTTTCTCAGCAATGATCTATGGCGATGAAGGCCAATTCTTTGTTTACGACTACGATGGCAACCAGCTTGTCAGCCCCCGTCAGACTGAACGGATCAACCAGAACTGGTCCGGGCAGACCGACAGCGCCGGGACACCAATTGTGGATGAACTGATCCGCATCGCGCGCGACGGCGCGGGGTATCACAGCTATCTCTGGCCCAAGCCCTCAACCGGTGAAGAAGCCCGCATGATCACTTATGTGACGTCTTTCCCATCCTGGCGGTGGGCGGTGGGTACCGGTGTATTCATCGATGATATCCTTGTCTCAGTCGCCTCTGCCCGCGCGGATGTGGAGGCGCGGGTGCGCAAGACCTTTGTCTACATCGGCGCAATTACCTTTGCCGCGCTTCTTGTCGTTTTTGGGACCGGAATGCTGATCAATCTGCGCGAACGGCGGCTGGCGGATGCAAAGCTCAAGAAACTGACACAGCGGGTTTTTGACGCCCAGGAAGAAGAACGCGGTCGGGTGGCACGCGAATTGCATGACGGGATCAGTCAGATCCTCGTCGGTGTACGTTATGCGCTGGATAATGCACGACGCCGTCTGGAACGGGGGGATGAAAAGGCGGCTGAACCCTTGGGTAAAGGTATCAAAAGCCTTGGTCAGGCCATCAGCGAAGTACGCCGGATCAGCCGTGATCTGCGCCCTGGCGTACTGGATGATCTGGGCCTTGGTCCTGCGATCAAGACGCTGGCCGAGGATTTTCAGGCACGTACTGGTCTGCCATGCCGGTTTGAAACAGTGGTTTTCCGCAACCGCCTTGATGATGAAGCCAAGATCGCGCTTTACCGCATCGCACAGGAAGCTCTGACCAATGTTGAACGCCATTCAGGCGCGACCGAGGTTGAGATCAATCTGCGCGGCCATCGCCGTGGCGCCACGCTGAGGATTGCAGACAATGGCAAAGGCTTTAATGCGAGCCGCTCTGCCGCGTCTCCCGGCTTGGGCTTGCGGAACATGCAGGAAAGGATGGAGCAGTTGGGCGGCTCCTTCGATATTCGCGAAACCAGAGCGTCTGGCACAACCATTGAAGCGACCGTGCCATTGAGCCATATGCTCCCTCCTGAAAACACCGAACACCGGAAAGTGGCAGCAGAATGACTGAACCCACCCGCATCGTGATCGTGGATGACCACCCGATGGTTGCCGAAGGCATTCAGTCCATTCTTGAAAGCTATGATGACATCGATGTCGTGGGGACGTTGTCAAGCGGCCGTGAGGCAATTGATCAACTCGACAAGCTGAACCCGGATGTGGTGCTGATGGACCTCAACATGCCGGAGATCGGCGGGCTGACCGCAACCGAAATCGTGCTGGAGCGCCGACCTGGCACTCGCATCGTAATCCTGTCGATGCACGACAACCCCGAATATATCGCCTCGGCGCTCAGTCACGGCGCGGTGGGCTATCTGCTGAAAGACGTACCGACCGATGAGATCAAACAGGCCATAGACACGGTGATGCAGGGAGAGACTTACCTGTGCACCGGCGCGCAGGGTTCCATCGCCCCGAAACAGGGCCAGGGCGCGCGCGAAGCGCTGACCGAGCGGGAACAGACTATCCTGCTGCAGCTGGCCTCGGGCAAGTCGAACAAGGAAGTGGCGCATGTGCTCGACATCTCGGTCCGCACGGTCGAAACGCACCGCAAGAACATCAAGCGCAAGCTGGGGATTTCGAGCACGGCCGGTCTGACACGCTATGCGTTGGAGCACGGGGTCCTGCAGGGAACCGGCGCGAGGTTGTAGCGCCCCCCGGCCGACACTCGGTCTTGCGGTTCAAGTTTGGTGGACGCGAAGTTAGTTCTCATCAAGCCTTCCTCAGGCTCGGTGTCCTCCGACCCACGGTGAATGAATAGCGCCGCTCCGCCTGCCGCATTTCCACTGACATGCATCAAGGGACCCGTCGCAAATCTGCCTATCCTTTGACCGCTGTCGGCCAGCCGGGCGGCGCCACGTTGGAGGAGTAAGATGTCACAAGTCAAAACGACATATGACGGCGGCCAGCATTGTACCGCCATGGATGAAAAGAAGGGCAAATCCGTCGCTATGGATTGCCCCTACACAGGCAAGGGCGAAGAATTGTCCCCGGGCAATCTGCTTGAGGCGGCCCTCGCGGGCTGCATGCTGATCTCTATGGGCCCGACCGCTACGCGCGAGGGCATCGACCTGAGTGGTGCGACCATCTCGGTCGATCTGGTCGGGGCACCGCCGCCCAAGATCGACTACACGCAGATCAAGGTGGACGTGCGGATGCCATCTGGTTTGACAGACCTCCAACGCACAAAGCTCGAGCGCGCGGCGGATAGTTGCCCGATCAAGCACAGCTTCAAGGACGACATCGAGCTCTCGGTCACGTATCACTACCCTGACTGATCAGCTCCGCGAGCCTTCCCGTGGCAGGCTCTGACGGAGAATCCTGTTTCCGCCGCGTGATTGCAGCGTCGACACGTGCCGACGATGCCGCAAAAGTCATTCGTGCGGCTCCGCATCCCTCGCGTCGCGAGTCCAGGCTGGCTCGCAGATCATCCTTCCAAAGGCAGAATCCAGCGTATTTTTCAATTTCTGTCCTCTCCGACGGCCCTGACGCAAGAAAATTACGCAAAATCCGGCCTGTGCGACATTTTTTCCGCAACATTGCCTGTTGACGCCCCCGCAAACCGCTCATAATGTCCCCGCACGCTTAAGGAGCCTTTTGAACATGACAACCCTAGTCGTCATCGTAGGACACACGCGCATGGGCCGGTAACGGTAGACCATACTCTGACCCATGCGCCCCCGACATCCTCGGGGGCTTTTTTATGCGCCATACAAACTGATTGCCTTACGGAGCAAGACAATGACACGCCAAATGACCGGAGCCAAAATGATCGTCCAAGCCCTGATTGATCAGGGTGTCGACACCGTATTCGGATACCCCGGCGGCGCTGTCCTACCGATCTATGACGAGGTGTTTCAGCAGAACTCGATCAAACACATTCTTGTGCGCCACGAACAGGGTGCCGTGCACGCCGCCGAAGGCTATGCCCGGTCAACCGGCAAGCCCGGTGTCGTGCTGGTGACGTCCGGACCCGGTGCCACGAATGCTGTCACCGGCCTGACAGACGCCTTGATGGACTCGATACCGCTCATCGTTTTGACCGGCCAAGTGCCGACCTTCATGATCGGCTCCGACGCCTTTCAGGAGGCCGACACGGTTGGCATCACCCGCCCCTGCACGAAACACAACTGGCTGGTGAAAGAGACCGACAAGCTGTCCGGCGTCATTCACGAGGCATTCCACGTGGCGACATCGGGCCGCCCTGGCCCGGTGCTGGTCGACATCCCGAAGGATGTCCAATTCGCCAATGGGACCTACACGCCAAAGGCCCCTTCGACCTCGCACTACCAGCCCCAGCTCAAGGGCGATCTTGCGGCGATTACGGAATTGGTCGAAGCCATCGAAAAGGCCAAGCGCCCGGTTTTCTACACGGGCGGCGGCGTCATCAACTCTGGTCCGGGTGCCTCGCAGCTTCTGCGCGAACTGGTCGAGGCGACAGGTTTCCCGATCACCTCCACGTTGATGGGCCTTGGCTGCTATCCCGCGTCCGGCGACAAATGGTTGGGCATGCTGGGCATGCACGGGCTTTACGAGGCGAACATGGCGATGCACGGCTGTGATCTGATGATCAACATCGGCGCGCGGTTTGACGACCGGATCACCGGCGTGGTGGACATGTTCAGCCCCAAGTCCAAGAAGGCGCATATCGACATTGACCCATCATCTATCAACAAGGTTATCCGGGTTGATATCCCGATCATGGGCGATGTGGGTCATGTGCTTGAAGACCTGCTGAAGATCTGGAAATCCCGCGGCCGTAAAACAAATTCGGAAGCGGTCGCAAAATGGTGGAAGCAGATTGAGGAATGGCGCGCTGTTGACTGCCTGAAATTCAATCAGAAAGGCACCACGATCAAGCCACAGCACGCGCTGGCTCGACTTGAAGCGCTGACCAAGGACCACGACCGCTATATCTGCACCGAAGTGGGCCAGCACCAGATGTGGGCGGCTCAGTATTTGGGGTTTGATGACCCCAACCGCTGGATGACTTCGGGCGGGCTTGGCACCATGGGCTACGGCTTTCCTGCATCCATCGGCGTGCAGATGGCGCATCCCGACGCGCTGGTGATCAACGTCGCGGGCGAAGCATCCTGGCTTATGAACATGCAAGAGATGGGCACAGCGGTGCAGTACCGCCTGCCGGTCAAGCAGTTCATCCTCAATAACGAACGTCTTGGCATGGTTCGCCAGTGGCAGGAATTGCTGCACGGTGAGCGCTATTCACAAAGCTGGTCAGAGGCCCTGCCCGACTTTGTGAAACTGGCCGAAGCCTTCGGTGCCAAGGGTATCCTTTGTGACAATCCTGACGATTTGGACGATGCGATCATGGAAATGATCAACCACGACGGTCCGGTAATCTTTGATTGCCTCGTGGAGAAGCACGAAAACTGCTATCCGATGATCCCGTCGGGCAAGGCGCACAATGAGATGATCATGGGCGAGAACGTGGATACGCAGATGGCCATCGACAAGGACGGCGCGGTGCTGGTCTAGCACGGATTTCTTGCAAGAAATTCGCCAAGGCTTTTCAGAGGCCTTGGTCCCTCTCTTCAAAGGACGAAATAAATGTCAGCTCTAAAGATCAAAAAAGGCGCCACCAGCCATTCCGCCTACAACCTGCGCCCCAATTTCTCGGACGTGATCGAACGTCACACCCTTGCCGTTCTGGTCGAGAATGAACCCGGCGTTCTGGCCCGTGTGATTGGTCTGTTCTCAGGTCGCGGCTACAACATCGACAGCCTCACCGTGGCCGAGGTGGATCACACGGGTCACCTTAGCCGTATCACTATCGTCACCTCTGGCACACCGCAGGTGATTGAGCAGATCAAGGCGCAACTGGGTCGGATCGTATCAGTGCACGATGTCCACGATCTGACCGTTGAAGGCGCGAGCGTTGAGCGGGAGCTTGCGATGTTCAAAGTCGCAGGCAAAGGAGATCACCGGGTTGAAGCCCTGCGTCTGGCGGATATTTTCCGAGCCAATGTGGTGGACAGCACGCTTGAGAGTTTTGTTTTTGAAATCACAGGTGCGCCAGAGAAGATTGATGCCTTTGCCGACCTGATGCGCCCTCTTGGACTGACCGAAGTGGCAAGAACGGGTGTTGCCGCGCTGTCGCGCGGCGACTGATCACGATCATCCGTTGTGGGCGCGCCGCATAGGTGCGCTGTTGGCGATCTTCTGGGGGAACGCGACGACGTCACCCGAAGCGGCTGTACTTGGAGCTGTATCGGTCTTTGCTGCAGTTGCGCGCAGATGCTCTTGAAGTCCATTGCAGACCTTGGGCTTGATCACTGTCGCATTCCGCGCCCGTCTGATCTTGCCCTCAATCGACAGGTCGAATTCCACCATATCCCCTGCGTTCAGCAGGTTGTGTTCCGCCGCATGATCCTGCGCCGCATCATAATATGCGAGATCCCCATGATCCTCGCACCAGAAAACTGCCTTTTGGTCCTCGAAATCGCTCCAAAGTACTACACCAATCATTATTCAACTTCGTCCCTTCAGACTGTTCCGTTATCGGATTTCGTTAACCATTATGATGGTTATTGGGTTTCCACGCACGGTTGCTTTTGTGTCTGAATTCACCCCTAACTGGCGCTATACCGCGTCAGGATTGTTGCTAATTAGCATCAAATATGTTTGGTTGATATCGTCTACCAATAGTCAAATACCAAATCCTCTCCCTCAGGTTGAACTATAGCGATGCCAACTAATCATCCAACACCTGCCGAACTGCGCGCCATGTTTGGCGAAAATCTGCGCAAGCTGTCGGCCCAGTTCGATTCGATTTCGGAACTGGCCCGGCAATTGGGGATCAATCGCACCCAATTCAATCGCTATCTGGCCGGGGAAAGTTTTCCTCGTCCTGATGTCCTGGCACGAGTCTGTTCGTTCTTCAAAGTCGATGCCCGTGTTCTGCTTGAACGCGTGGACGACATCGGCAGCGCCGAGGACCCGATCGCGAACCCTTTCTTGCGCGACTACGTCGGCGCAGGGTCATCCAATGTCCCCGAATCTATATTCCCTAGTGGTTTCTTTCGATTTTCCCGCCGCAGCTTTGTGCGTCAGGAGGTCTTTACCATGGGGGTCGTCCACGTCCGCAGGGACGGGACGAATACTTTCCTGCGTGGTTTCGAATCCCGCGAAGCAATGAAAGTACAAAGTCTCCCTATCACTAAACAAGCGCGCGAATTCAGGGGCATCGTGATGCAGCAAGAAGACGGTATCGTAATCATTGCTTCGCGTAAGAACTCAATGACAACGACGTTCAACTACCTCAGCCGTGTCGCCTCGTTCGAGAACAACTATTGGCACGGCTATATCACCCGTACCGTACCGGAAAGCGCCGGGGGCCTGCGGGCGGCGCGAATGGTTTTTGAGTTCCTCGGCACACGCGCGTCTGACGCTATCCCTGCAGCGCGCGCAACAGGGTTTCGTTCGCCAGAAGAGTTGCCACCTTTCCATCGTCGCCTGCTGATGCCGAACAAGCCTTTTGCCTGAACCGCGAAAGGTGTCGCCCTTGGCAAAGTCCGGTCGCTGACGGGAACAAACCGATTTGCGTCTGAACTATACTCCTGCCACCAGCAGGAGGGCATCATGACCAATTCCCCAACAGACATAAGCCTAGTCCGGCGCCCCATTGAACAGGCTCATGGACTGCCAAATGCGCATTATATAGATCCGGCAGTCTTCGACGAAGAACGTCAGGCGGTGCTTTTTGACAATTGGGCTGGACTTGGCGTCACTGCAGATATCCCGGATATCGGGGACGCCGTGCCCGTGACATTTCTGGGAATGCCGCTGTTGATGGTGCGGGACAAATTGGGCGAGGTTCGGGTGTTCCAGAACACCTGCCGACATCGCGGTATGATTCTGGTTGAAGAGCCTCGCAAGATCGAAGGTGCCATCCGTTGCCCGTATCACAGCTGGTGCTACGGTACAGATGGCCGTTTGGTCAGTACGCCGCACGTTGGTGGCCCTGGACAGAACACCCACGCGGGTATCGACCGCGCGCTGCTGGGGCTCATTGAGATACGCAGTCACATTTGGATGGATGTGGTCTTTATCAACGTCTCGGGCACCGCACCCGCGTTTGAAGACGCGAACTCTGACCTGCTGGCCCGCTGGGCGGAGTTTGACAAACCGCTTTATCACGGTGGCGCTGACAGCCGGTTTCAACTTGAGGTCAACTGCAACTGGAAGCTGGCGGTCGAGAACTATTGCGAGAGTTATCATTTGCCTTGGGTCCATCCGGGCCTCAACAGCTACTCCCGGCTTGAGGATCATTACCATATCGAAGCCAAGGAGCTGTATTCCGGGCAAGGCACGCTGGTTTATCGACAGCTGAAGGGCGAAGACGGTAACGTCTTTCCCGACTTCGAGGGGTTGTCTGACAAGTGGGATACCGCTGCCGAATACATCACCGTCTACCCCAACGTTCTGCTGGGTGTGCATCGCGATCATACCTTTGCAATCGTGCTGGTCCCGCAAGGGCCCGAACGCACAGTTGAGCATATTCACCTCTATTATGCGCAACCGGACACAGAAGCGGACCTTCGGGCACGCAATACCGCCCAGTGGAAGGAAGTTTTTGCCGAAGACGTGTTTGTCGTCGAAGGGATGCAAAAGGGACGGCACGGGGTCCAGTTCGATGGCGGGCGGTTCTCGCCCGCGATGGACGGGCCGACACATCTGTTTCACGATTGGGTCGCAGCGCAGCTTGAGCGGCATCGCGGGTTGCCCCTCGCCGCGGAATGAACACGTTGGAAAGCGCCCTGCTGGCGGCACACGCCAGCAGGGACACCGCCGCGCTGGTCACGCTCTATGCCCAAGCATCAGAGCAGGCAGAGACAGCGGATATGGCGGGGTTCTATCTGACCCACGCCTATGTCTTCGCGCTTGAGCTGAACCATCCACAGGCATCGGAGCTGCGGCAACGGCTTATCGATGCCGGACGCGAAGAACCCCTGCCTCCGGCACGTGCACCATCCAGATAAACACCTTAGCCAAATTGTGGGGGGCGTTGGTTAGGCCAGTCTGTCGCCCCGTGCCAATCCTGAGCCAATTGCAGGAGCCTGCCGTCACTCCCGCGCGGCCCAATAAGCTGCAGACCTGCAGGCAGGCCATTTTCGCCAAAGCCGATCGGCACATTCACGACAGGCAGCCCGATCAAACTGGCCGGTGTCACCACCTGCATCCAGCGATGGTATGTATCCATGCTGACGCCCGCTATTTCTTTGGGAAAGTCGATCTCGGCATCGAAAGGCCAGCACTGTGCAGATGGTAAGGCCAATACATCTACCTGCTCAAACAGGTCGGTCGTGCGACGGAACCAATCCGAACGCACAAGACTTGCCTTGTGCAATTCCATCGCCGTCATGGCGATGCCACGCTCAATCTCCCAAATGGCGGCAGGTTTCAGGAACTTGCGCTTTTCCGGGTCCTCATAAAGCGCCAAAGACCCCGCCGCGACCGAGTATGAACGCAAAGTAATCCAGCTTTCCCACATATCATCCGCATCAAATGGCGCGGGGATGATCTCCACCAGGTGACCAAGGTCTTCCATTTGGCGAAGGGCGGCCTCACTGATGTCGTTGATGCCGACCTCAAGAGGTAACGCGCCGCCCCAATCGCCCAGCCATCCGATGCGCTGCTGCGGCACCGGTGAGGCCAGCATCGGAGCTGTAAATACATGTGGCTTTCCGTGAGGTTGTCTTGCATCAGGCCCGGTCATCGTATCAAGTAATGCTGCAAGATCCGCAGGATTGAGAGCCATCGGCCCCGACGTGGCCAACTGGTGCATGAACATATCTCCGACCGGCTCGGACGGGACCGTTCCCCAAGTTGGGCGGAAACCGTAAACGTTGTTCCAACCAGCAGGATTGCGCAGCGATCCCATCATGTCAGAGCCATCAGCGACGCTTAGCATCCGGCAGGCCAGCGCCGCCGCAGCACCGCCTGAAGACCCGCCAGCAGATTTTGTGGTGTCATAAGGATTCCGCGTGACGCCATGCACGGGATTATAGGTGTGGCTTCCCAGCCCGAACTCAGGTGTGTTGGTCTTGCCAATGATCAAGGCGCCAGCGGCACGCAGACGGGTTACAAACAGATCATCCTGTTCCGACACATTGTCCGCAAAGATGGGCGAGCCCATGGTGTTGGTAAGGCCTTTGACGTTGGCAAGGTCCTTGACGGCCATCGGAATGCCATGCAGCCATCCATTGCGCGGGCTGTCGTCTGCCTTGCGCGCCTCCGCCATCAGCGCGTCACCATCCCGCAATGATACAACCGCATTGATCGGTCCATTCACGGCTTCAATGCGGTCCAAAGTGGCCCGCATCAGTTCAGCCGCGCTTAGCTTGCCACGCTCAATGGCGGTGGACAGCGCAAGCGCATCATTTTCCCAGATTTGCATTAGTAGACAAAATCAACTAATTTTGAAAAAAGCAAGGGCGTTGTCATTTAACACCTTAATGCATTTGAGCTAATCTTAGCTGCCTTGCGCCTCCGCCCGGCTCTTTCCACTCACAGCCAAGGCCAGCGTAGCGCCCATCAGCCCGTCCAGATCGCCATCAAGAACGCCTTTTGTGTCTGACGTTTCATAATTCGTGCGCAGGTCTTTGACCATCTGATAGGGCTGCAGCACATACGACCTGATCTGGTTGCCCCACCCCGCATCACCGGCGCTCTCATGTGCTTCGTTCACGAGGGCCGAACGTTTATCCAACTCCAACTGATACAGCCGGCTTTTCAGCGCTTTCATCGCTATATCACGGTTCTGGTGCTGAGATTTCTCAGAGCTTGTTACAACAATCCCGGTGGGGTGGTGCGTGATCCGCACAGCAGAGTCGGTGGTGTTCACGTGCTGCCCGCCTGCCCCGGAAGAGCGATACGTATCGATGCGAATGTCCGACGGATTCACCTCGATCTCAATGTTATCATCAACCACCGGATAGACCTTGACCGAAGTAAAGGAGGTATGCCGCTTCGCCGCTGAATCGAAGGGGGAAATACGCACCAGCCGGTGCACACCGCTTTCCGATTTCAACCAGCCATAGGCATTGTGCCCCGAAATCTTGTAGGTGGCGGATTTGATCCCCGCCTCATCGCCTGCGCTTTCCGCCTGCAGTTCAACCTTGTAGCCCTTCCGCTCGGCCCAGCGGACGTACATCCGCGCCAGCATGTTGGCCCAGTCACAGCTTTCCGTGCCGCCAGCCCCGGCGTTAATCTCAAGAAAGGTGTCGTTACCATCCGCTTCACCGTCCAGAAGCGCCTCAAGCTCTTTCTGTGCAGCTTTCTCCGCAAGCTTTAGCAGCGCGGCCTCAGCGTCGGCCACGACCTCCGTGTCTTCTTCCATCTCGCCAAGTTCAATCAGCTCAACGTTGTCGGCCAGATCCTGCTTGATGCCCTCGTAGGTGCCGATGGCATCCACAAGGCTCTGGCGGTCGCGCATCAGCTTTTGCGCCGCTTCCGCGTCGTCCCACAGGTTTGGGTCTTCAACACGCGCGTTGAATTCTTCCAGACGGTGCTGAGCAGTCTCAACGTCAAGCCGTTGTGCCAGCAATTCCAATGACTTGGAAATCTGATCTACGGTATTTTGTACCTCTGCGCGCATCCGGTTCAAGCCTTTGTTCTATGCCTGCACGGACATAAACCAGCCACCGCGTGTCAGCAAGCCGTTGGACCGCGTTTCACGCTGCGACTCCTTAGTAGAGACCACCAGATGACAATGTACCGAAGCTCGCCTTGGGGCCTACAGCCGCTTTCTTGCCGGTCGAGGTTGTGACTTGCTTGGCGACCCGGCCCACTTCTTCAACCAGCGGCAGGTCTGCGCCCATGGCGAACCCGCCGTCAAAGGTTATTCCGAAAATTGGCTCTTCGCCTTCGCGGAAGCATTCCGACACAACGTTTGGTCCTGACGCTTCATCGCTCAGCCGTGCGCCACTGAACCTGTCAATATTGATGAATTCACAGGCCTCAGGCACGGTGAAGGGCCCACCGCCGTATTTCTGGACGGCCTGAGACATAAAGCGTTGGAAAACCGGGCCGCACATGCCGCCACCAGAGGCGCCGCGGCCCATCGGTTTGGGTTGGTCGTAGCCAATGTAACAACCGGCCACGATGTTTGAGGTGAATCCAATGAACCAGACGTCCTTGGCATCGTTGGTGGTGCCGGTCTTGCCTGCTGTCGGCACGGGCAAATTGACGGCCTTGCGGGCTGTGCCGCGTTCAACCACGCCACGCATCATTGAGGTCAGCTGATAGGCCGTCACCGGGTCCATCACCCGCTCTCGGTTGGAAATCACGCGCGGCGCTACGCCGGGATCAAGGCTCGCCAACTGGCAATCGTTGCAGATGCGTTCGTCGTGCTTGTAAACCGTGCGGCCATAGCGGTCCTGCACGCGGTCCACCAGCGTGGGCTGCACCCGCTCGCCACCGTTGGCGAACATGGCGTAGGCGCTGACCATCTGGTAAAGCGTCGTCTCTTGCGAGCCGAGCGCGTTGGCCAGCACTGGCGCAAGATCATCATAGACACCGAAGCGTTCCGCGTAGCTGCCGACAATATCCATGCCAACCTCTTGGGCCAGGCGAATGGTCATCAGGTTGCGCGACTGTTCGATCCCCGTGCGCAGCGGCGTCGGCCCATAATAGCGGTTCGACGCGTTCTTGGGCCGCCAGATACCCTGCGGTGTGTTGATCTCAATTGGTGCGTCGACAACGATCGTCGCAGGAGAATAGCCGCTATCAAGCGCTGAGGCGTAGACAAAGGGCTTGAAGCTTGAGCCCGGCTGCCGCTGAGCCTGCGTCGCACGGTTAAAGACCGAAGCCTGATACGAAAAGCCCCCCTGCATCGCGATGACGCGGCCCGTATCCACGTCCATTGCAACAAATGCGCCCTGCACTTCGGGGACTTGCCGCAACGTCCAGCGAATGAAGCTGCCGTCGTTGTCCGCAGTCATCCGACGGACCAGAACAACATCGCCAACCTCAAGCAGATCACCTGCCACGCGCGCCTTGTTGGCAAGCTTGCCATCTTCAAGCAGTTTCCGCGCCCATTGAACGTCTTTTGCCGGAATGAAATGGCCGTCTGCGTCCTCTTCCACGCCTTCAATGCCGATACGGGCATCGTTCTCACCCACGCTCAGCACAACTGCCGGATACCACTTGTTTTCCAGATCAATGTCGCGCGGCACCCGCAGATCGGCCAGCGCCGCGCGCCAGCTTTCTTCACTTTCAAGCATATCGACAGGGATTTTCTCTCCCGTCCCGCGCCAAACGCCCCTGCTCCGGTCGTAGTCCTCAAGCTCGCGACGCAGAGAGTTTGCCGCAATCGGCTGCATCTCGTTGTCGATGGTTGCACGCACGGTCAGGCCACCGGTAAAGAACTCTCCTTCGCCAAAGTTCTGTGACAACTGGCGCCGGATCTCATCGGTGAAATAGTCACGCGGTGGCAGTTCCGCCTTGAAGCTTTCGAAATCACCGTTCTGCACGGACCGCAGCGGTTGCGCCTTTTCAGCGGCGTAAACATCATCGCTGATGTACCCGTTCTCGTTCATTTCCCGCAGCACGAAATTACGGCGGGCCAGCAAGCGATCCTTGCGGCGTACCGGATGATAATCTGACGGGGCCTTGGGCAGTGATGCGAGGAAGGCCGCCTCGTGAGGGGCTAATTCGCTGAGCGTCTTGTTGAAATAAGTCTGCGATGCTGCCGCAACACCATAGGAGTTCTGACCCAGAAAAATTTCATTGAGATAGAGTTCAAGGATCTTTTCCTTGTCCAGCGTTTCTTCCAAGCGCGCGGCAAGAATGATTTCCTTTATCTTGCGCTCGGCCCGGCGATCACCGGACAAAAGGAAGTTTTTCATCACCTGCTGCGTGATTGTAGATGCCCCGCGCACGTCGCGCCCCCGCGACTTGACAGCGTCAACCGCAGCCGCCGCGATACCGCGCAAATCGTAACCGTCGTGGTCGTAGAAATTCTTGTCTTCAGCAGAGATAAACGCCTGCTTGATCAGCGGCGGGATCGTATCCGCAGGCGCAAAAAGGCGACGTTCCTTGGCGAATTCGTCAATCAATCGGCCCTGCCCCGAATAAATTCGGCTGATCGTCGGCGGCGTGTATTGGGCAAGGCTTTCATGACTCGGCAGGTCGCGGCCGTACATCCAGAAAATCGCGCCAATGGTCAGCGCGACCATACCGATGCTCATGGTCAAGGTGGTAAAGATACCACCCAGAAAAGAAAGGATAAATCTGAACACCGCTGTCCGCCCTCTGCGTGGCTGTTATGCCCCTCTTATAGGGTAGTTGCGCAGGGGCGTCAAAACATCACGCAGCGGCTTGTCGGCCATTCCCTGCGCACGAATGCGTGATTACTGACGCACCAAGGGCGCCCGTGCTGCATCCTGATCGCGCCATGCCAGAATGGCATCCGCCATGGCGTTGATCATGACTGACCTCCAAACCGGATCGCGCAGGTTTTTCAGATCCCGTTCGGAGCTCAAGAATCCAACTTCAACCAGCACAGACGGAATATCCGCTGACTTAAGCACTGAGAACCCGGCCTTTCGCAACGGTCGACGGTTCATTGGCCCCCCGGAGCGCGCCATCCCTTCAACCAGAACCTGAGCCAATTCAGCGGAGCGCGGCTCGGTTTCCTGCCGGGCAAGATCCAGAAGGATGCCCGCGACCTGATCGTCAGACCCTGTCAGATCTGCGCCCGCGATAATATCCGACCGATTGTGCCGCGCAGCAAGGTGCGCCGTGGCCGCGTCGCTGGCTTCTTCTGAAAGCGTGTAGACGGTCGCGCCCTTGGCCCCACCCTGACTGAGAATGTCTGCATGCAGTGAGATAAAGATATCCGCACGTGCTTGATGGGCGATGGCGACGCGGGTCTCAAGAGCGACGAATACATCGTCTTCCCGCGTCAGGACCGCAGTCACACCGCTGCGCAGCAACGCTTCGCGCAGGCCACGGGCAAAGCTCAACATCAAGTCTTTCTCGGCGACGCCCTCGCGTTCGGCGCCTGGATCAATGCCACCATGGCCGGGGTCGATGGCCACGACAAATCGATCTGCATCTGGATTCTGCGGTGCAGGCGGTTTTGTCAGCGCAATCGCCCACGCCGGATCGGATGGGGCCCCCGCCGCAGCGGCATAGGTTTCCGCGTCCGCCTTCTTCAGCTCGATTTCGAGTGTTGCCGCACCGCTGGCTGCGTTGACAGGCATCCCGATTTCGGTTGGGACCATCGGCTCTGCAAGGTCGGCCACCAGCCGGGACCAACCGGGGCGAAATGCACCAAAACGGATGTCCGTGATGCGGCCCGGCTCGGCCAAGATCATTTCCGGGCGTACCCCTGACCAATCAGCCTCGCGAAAATCAACGACCAGCCGCGCGGGATTATCCAGAAGAAACACCCGGAACGGCACACCCTGGCTCAGAGCGATGGTGATCTGGGTCCTTCCGAACCAGCCGTCACTGATCTCACTTTCTGTTGGATTTACACGGGCAATAGCACTGAGTTCCTGCGCGCCTGCCATCTGTGCGCAGGTCAACATCACTGCCAACAGCTTGAGAATTGCCCGTATCATGTCACCGCTTCGCGCTTCTTGTTGTGGCGAAGTCTAGCGCGGTGAGCATCTGATTTGAACTGTTTTCGGAAACCTCATCCCAAGATCTGGCGCAGATCGCCACTCAAGTGTTCTGCACCCCCAAACCTATGAGGAGATCTAATCAACGCAACCGTCAGAGATCACCGTCCTTGCATGAACACTTTCAGCCGCCGCAGACCTTCGCGAATATCAGCCGTGCTGCGCGCATAGGAAAAACGAACCGTGCCGATGCCCCTGATTGGGTCGAAATCAAGACCCGGTGTGACTGCCACATGTGCTTTCTCAAGAATTTCGGCGGCAAAGGCACGGCTGTCATCGGTCAGATCGGACACGTCCGCATAGACATAGAAAGCCCCATCGGGTGGCGCAAAGGTGCTGAACCCCGCATCTGCCAGCCCGTCCAGCATCAGCTGCCGGTTCTCGCGATAAACTTCCATATTGGCCTGTAGCTCATCCTCGCAGTCCATCGCCGCAAGAGCGGCGATCTGGCTCACGTGAGGCGCGCAGATGAACATGTTTTGCGCAAGTCGTTCAACCACGCGTACGTGGTCCTCCGGGACCACCATCCAACCCACGCGCCAGCCGGTCATGGAAAAATACTTGGAGAAAGAATTGATGACATAGGCGTCATCGGTAACCTCAAGCGCGGTGACGGCCTTCTTCTCGTATTCGATGCCGTGATAGATCTCATCCGAGATAAAAGATGCGCCCGTTTCCGCGCATGCGCCGATAAGTGCGCCCATCGCATCTTTGTCCAGCATCGTTCCCGTGGGGTTGGCCGGTGACGCAACCAAAAGCCCGGCAAGATCCATACTCGCAAAATCGGTCGGCACCGGCTGATAGCGATTCTCGGCTTGGGTCGGCAGGTCAACGGGCGTCAATGCCAGTGCCTTGAGGATCTGGCGGTAGCTGGGATAACCCGGTGCGCCGATCCCTATCCTGTCTCCGGTGTCGAAAAGCGCTGTAAACGCAAGGATGAAACCGCCAGACGACCCCGACGTGATAACCACGCGACCGGGGTCAAGATCGACATTATACCATTCGCCGTACATCTGTGCGATGCGCGCCCGCAACGCGGGCAGTCCCAGTGCGACCGTATACCCCAGTGCGCCTTGATCCATCGCCGCTGTCAGCGCGGCCGCAGCCCCTTTCGGCGCGCCCGTCCCCGGCTGTCCGACCTCCATATGGATAATGTGCTGGCCTGCCGCCTCTGCGGCCGAGGCGGCTTGCATGACGTCCATCACAATAAAGGGATCAACGGCGGACCGGGTTGAAATGCGCATGGGCTTGCTCCTATCACTGGGGCGTGTATCACTGCGTTTCGCTGCCAGCGTCAACCCAACCCCTCTTGGAAAGATCCAACCTATGTACGCCCGTTTGATCGCAATCCTTTTTGCCGCGACCCTTGCCTTTCCCATGGCCGCCATGGACCTCAAAGCACTGACCGACGAAGAACGCGCGCTGTTCCGCGCCGAGGTCCGTTCTTACCTGATGGACAATCCAGAGGTGATCATGGAAGCCGTAGAGCTGTTGCAGTCCCGCGAGGCAGAGGCCGCAGCGCAGGCTGATCTCAGCTTGGTTTCGGACAACGCGAAAGCGATTTTCGACGATGGCTATTCCTGGGTTGGCGGCAACCCGGACGGAGATATCACGCTGGTCGAATTCCTCGACTACCGCTGCGGGTATTGCAAGCGGGCGCATGACGAGGTTGCCAAGCTGTTGGAAACTGATGGAAACATCCGTCTGATCGTTAAAGAATTCCCGATCTTGGGAGAGCAATCTGTACTGGCTTCCCGTTTCGCCGTTGCGACCAAACAAATCGCCGGGAACGAGAGCTACAAAGCGCTGCACGATGCGCTGATGGTCTATAATGGAGACGTGACGCTGCCTGCTTTGCGGCGTCTCGCCACTACCTTCGGCCTCGATTCAGATGCGATTGAGGCGCGGATGGACAGCGATGAGGTGACGCGCGAGATCGTTGAGACCCGTGCGCTGGCACAGACGTTGCAGATCACCGGCACACCGACCTTCGTGCTGCAGGACGAAATGTTGCGTGGGTATCTGCCCTACGATCAAATGAAGGCATTGGTAAACGAAAAGCGGGGTTAATCCCCGCTTTCAAATACTTACAGGGCGAAGTTACTCCGCTGCCTGAGCTGTTTCAGCATCTATCTCAGCCGCCTTTTTCTCAACCTGCTCAACGATATGCTCGATCATGCTGTCGTTGTCCTGCTTATGGCTTTGTTTGCCTGCAAGATAGACCATACCTGATCCCGCGCCTCCACCGGTGAAACCAACGTCCGTCATCAGCGCCTCACCCGGACCGTTCACAACGCAGCCAATGATCGACAGGCTCATCGGTGTCTTGATGTGCTCGAGCCGCTTTTCCAGTGCTTCAACCGTCTTGATCACGTCAAAACCTTGCCGCGCGCAGGACGGGCAAGAGATGATGTTCACGCCGCGATGACGCAGGCCGAGGGATTTGAGAATTTCGTAACCGACTTTTACTTCTTCAATCGGATCGGCGGAGAGCGATACACGGATCGTGTCCCCGATGCCCATCCAGAGCAGGTTGCCCAAGCCAATCGCCGACTTGATCGTGCCTGAGACCAGACCGCCTGCCTCGGTGATGCCAAGATGAATTGGCGCATCCGTGGCTTCGGCCAACTGCTGATATGCAGCCGCAGCCATAAAGACGTCAGACGCTTTGCAACTGATCTTGAACTCGTGAAAGTCGTTATCCTGCAGGATCTTGATGTGATCCAGACCGCTCTCGACCATCGCGTCGGGGCAAGGCTCTCCATACTTGTCCAGCAAGTGCTTTTCCAAGGAACCCGCGTTCACACCGATCCGAATTGAACAATTGTGATCACGCGCTGCTTTGATCACCTCTTTGACGCGTTTTTCATCGCCGATGTTGCCCGGATTGATCCGAAGACAGGCGGCTCCCGCTTCTGCCGCCTCAATCCCCCGTTTATAATGAAAGTGGATATCCGCAACGATTGGAACGGAGACCTCCGGCACGATTTGTTTCAACGCTTTCGATGATGCCTCGTCAGGCACAGAAATGCGGACAATATCAGCACCTGCATCTGCGGCCGCCTGCACCTGTGCAATGGTAGCCTTGACGTCTGTGGTCAGCGTGTTCGTCATCGTCTGAACGGTGATCGGCGCATCCCCTCCGACGGGTACGTTGCCGACCATGATCTGACGCGACTTTCTACGATAGATATTGCGCCAGGGACGGATGTGGTTCAGCGACATAGATAAAGCCTCGAGGCTGTGAGCGATTGCTCAATACCTAGTCAAAGCAAGGGTGCGGTGCAATGGTGCCTAGTTCGTCTGGCAAGGCATGGCAGCCAAAACCGCCGGATCAATCTCAGAAGCGGCCAGGTCGGCAAACATCCGGCTAAGCGACTGGTCTGCTGTCGGATCAACTGGCTGATAGAGTTCAGCAAGAGCCTGATTGTGGAGCGGCAGGTTGGATGTGATGCTTCCACGTGGGCCAACGGGGCCATAGCAGCCATCAGCCATCGCGAAATAGAGTGCACCGGATTCGCCTGTCCGAAGGGTCGGAGGTTCCTCCATCGCAGGGACATCCCAAGTGTCCCCCTTGTCCATTACGCCTTCAAAGATCACGGTACCATCGGCTGCGCGAACGCGAACCCACGATGGAAAAGCTGCAACCATACGGACAGCAGCTACAGGACCTTCGACAACTTGCGGCACGCTTGGTGTTTCATCCAACGTCAAGGCAGCAGTCGTTATGGCCGGATCGGGTGAAACAGGGTCAGGCGTGGCAAAGTTACCGACCAAACGCGGATCAATGGTGGCAATCGGTGCATCGCGTGCAACCAGAACCGGCACGTCAAGCGCCTGAGGACGGTAAAGACGGTCAAGCGCCTCAACCCTTGGGGAGTCCATCATGCGCGGAGAGGCGATATCGGCGGTGTCGTCCTGAGTAACGCTCAGCGCGCCATCAAGCGGATCAAGATCAGAGAGCACAACCGGCGTCTGATCAACCGGAGCGACCTGCACCCGCTGTACTTCTTGCAGGACCGTCCACCCACCAAAACCGATGGCACCGATCAGGCCGACAAGCACCAGCATCGAGCCAATCGCACTTGGCTCAATCCGGCTTAGAATACTCTCGCCTGCGGGTGTGAATGGGGTGTTTGGCCGCGCAAAAAGATCAGCCTCAGCCGGGCGCTTTTTACGGTCTTCAAAAGCTGGCTTCTTGATCACAGATGCTTCGGCAGACATGCCGTGCGCCACCTGAAAGCCGGATTCTTTACAAAAGGCACCGAACGCCTTGTCCGGATCCATGTTCAGATATCGCGCGTAGGACCGCACATAACCTGCAATGAAACCGGGCGTGTCAAACGCATCGGGATCGGCGTTTTCAATCGCAGCAATGTAAGAGGCTTTAATCCTGAGCTCGCGCTGTACGTCCAGCAGCGACTTGCCCATGGTGGCGCGTTCACCGCGCATCACGTCCCCAAGTCGGAGTTCGAATGCATCAAACCCCTTGGGTTCAACATGCTCTTCTTCAGTGACCTTAGAGGACCAGCGCCCGATCATCCCATCGCCCCGTAGTTAACGTGCCTGTAACCAATTACCGAAATCAGCAGACGATTCGGATTTGGTCTTTTCTTTCGATAACCGTAGCACAGTGCAACGAGAAATACGAATTATACGTTTCTACCCGGCGGCCTCGGCGCGATTCAGCGCACAATGCGACCAAAGGCTGTCCATCGCCTTTACCAGCGCATCCATCTCTTTGAATTCATGAACAGGTGACGGCGTGAACCGCAGCCGTTCCGTCCCGCGTGGCACGGTGGGAAAGTTGATCGGCTGAACATAAATGCCGTGGTCTTCAAGCAGCATGTCAGACAGCATTTTCGTATGCACCGGATCACCGACCATAACCGGAACGATGTGCGATCCGTGATCAATGATTGGCAAACCCAGACCTTTGAGACGCATTTTAAGCACTTTTGCCTGCTGCTGGTGCTTGTCACGCAAGTCCTGCGCAGTCTTGAGATATTTGACCGACGCCGCCGCACCTGCTGCCACTGCTGGCGGCAGTGATGTCGTAAAGATAAAGCCGGGCGCATAAGACCGGATCGCATCACACATTTTGGCGCTTGCTGCGATATAGCCGCCCATCACACCATAGGCCTTGGCCAAAGTGCCGTTGATGATGTCCAGACGGTGCATCAGGCGATCACGCTCCGCGACCCCTGCCCCGCGCGGGCCGTACATGCCCACCGCATGCACCTCGTCAATATATGTCAGCGCATTGAACTCATCGGCCAGATCGCAGATCGCTTCGATGGGCCCGAAATCCCCATCCATAGAATAGATGGATTCGAAGGCAATCACTTTCGGTGCTGCCGGATCGTCGGCCTCCAGCAACTCTCGCAGATGCGCGACATCGTTGTGCCGAAAGATCCGTTTCGCCCCACCGTTGCGGCGCACGCCCTCAATCATCGACGCGTGGTTCAATTCGTCGGAATAGATAATCAGCCCGGGGAAAAGCTTGGGCAAGGTGGAGAGCGTCGCATCATTGGCAATGTAGGCGGACGTAAACAGCAAGGCTGCTTCCTTGCCATGCAAATCGGCCAATTCAGCCTCAAGCCGCTTGTGATAGACTGTGGTGCCAGAAATATTGCGTGTCCCACCAGACCCTGCTCCGGTTGCATGCAAAGCTTCCTCCATGGCTTCCAGCACAACAGGGTTCTGCCCCATGCCGAGGTAGTCGTTCCCACACCAGACAGTGATGTCCTGTTCGGTTCCATCTGGCTTGGTCCAGACCGCATGAGGGAACTGGCCCTTGCGCCGCTCGATATCGATGAAAGTGCGGTAACGGCCCTCATCGTGCAGGCGCGCAATCGCCTCGTCCAATTTCGCGGTATAGTCCATGCGCGTCTCCAATCGGCAGTCTGTGGCGGCAGTCTCATACCCCCGCGCTGCAGAGGTTTTAGAATTAATATAGAAACAAAGCCTTGTCTTCAACGTCATAGAGGTGTGCGACTTGTCGCAGCTTTGATCTGTATCAAGGGTTTTCAGGAAATCATGTTTCCGATCCGCAACAATCTTTGCCGCCGGCATCGCTCACCCTTTTTTCTGATGCCTTTGGATACCCCCAATGCGCCAGCAATAAGCATCACTTTGCCGTGTTTCATCACCTGCAGCTTCACCCTCTGCAATGCTTAACGATGCCTCTGGACACCGCTTCGCTGCCTGATACGGTCCGACAAATTCCAAAAAACGGAGCCACACCATGTCCCTCGACGCCGTACTTGCCCGCATCGACGACGATCTGCCCGCCGCAACCGAACGTCTTCTCGATTTGTTGCGAATCCCTTCGATTTCTACCGATCCGGCCTACAAAGCTGACTGCGACCGGGCGGCGGATTGGCTGGTGCGCGACCTTTCGGAACTGGGCGTTGAGGTATCGAAACGGCCCACACCGGGGCATCCCATGGTGGTGGGGCATGTCGGCGACAGCGGACCGCACCTTCTGTTCTATGGTCACTATGATGTGCAGCCCGTGGATCCGCTGGATTTGTGGGACAACGACCCGTTCGATCCCCAGATCGAGGAGACCGCCAAAGGTACGGTGATCCGGGGGCGCGGATCGTCTGATGACAAAGGCCAGTTGATGACCTTTGTCGAAGCCTTGCGGGCGTGGAAAAACGTCAAGGGCGACTGGCCTTGCCGTATCACCTTCTTTCTCGAAGGTGAGGAGGAATCAGGCTCGCCTTCGCTGGTGCCGTTCATGAAGGAGAACGCGGATGAGTTGAAAACCGACATCGCGCTGATTTGTGACACCGGCCTGTTCGAATCCCGGACACCCGCCATCGTCACGATGCTGCGTGGTCTGCTTGGCGAGGAAATCACGATCACGGGTCCGTCTCTTGACCTGCATTCAGGCATGTACGGCGGCATTGCCATGAACCCGATCCGTGTACTCAGCAAAATCATCGCGTCGCTTCATGATGAAACTGGTCGGATCACGATCCCCGGCTTCTATGACGGGGTTCCTGAGTTGTCGGACGACCTGGAGGCGCAATGGCAGGGGTTGGCGTTCAACCACCAGAAATTTCTTGAAGATGTCGGTTTGTCAGATCCCGCCGGAGAACAGGACCGCACCCCGCTTGAGATGATCTGGTCACGCCCCACCTGCGAGGTAAACGGTATCTGGGGCGGCTATACTGGCGATGGTTTCAAGACAGTTCTGCCATCAAAAGCGCACGCCAAGATCAGCTTCCGTCTGGTCGGCACACAGGATCCGCTGGCCATCCGCGAGAATTTCCGTGCGATGGTCTCAGAGATGCTCCCACCTGATTGCGAGGTCAGCTTTGCCCCGCATGGTGCCAGTGGCGCGTCGGGGGCCGATTTCTCTGACCCGATGTTTGAAGCCGCGCGCAAGGCCTTGTCGGACGAATGGAACATCCCGGCTGCCTATATTGGCTGCGGCGGCTCCATCCCCATCGCGGGGCACTTTCAGCAGATTCTGGGGACAGAGCCGATGTTGATCGGTTTCGGCAAAGACGACGACGCGCTGCATTCTCCGAACGAGAAATATGACATGGAGAGCTTTCACAAAGGGATCCGGTCTTGGGCGAGGATCCTTGATGCACTGACTTGAAAAAAGGGGCGGCTCAGGCCGCCCTTTTTGATTTGAGCCTGCCCTCGCGGACAAAGACGTAAACGCCTGATCCGATAACGATTGCGGCGCCCACAAGCGTGCTGGCCTGAGGCCATTCGCCAAAGACCGTCCAGCCCCAGAACAGCGAGAAGATCAGCAACACGTATTCAAAGGGTGCGACGGCAGAGGCGCGGCTTAACCGGTATGCCTGCGTCATCAGGTATCCGATGATTGCAGACATGAAGCCAAGGCCCAGTATCGGCAGCCAATCGGCAGGAGCTGGCCAGACCCACGCGCGCAGCAGGAATTGCATGGATGGATTGCTGTCGGGTGTGACGAACCTTCCGTCCCCGGCCACCAGCCAAACCAATGCACTGATCGAGATGAAAGCGAATTGCATGTGCAGTGCCAGTGCGGAGGCGCGGCTGGTCTGACCCAGTTTGCGGGTCAGCACCGACATTGACGCATAGAACGCCGCTGCGACCACCGGGAGCAGGACGACCCAACCTAGACCGCCCTCACCCATGCTGAACTGTGGGGCCATCATGATCATGACACCTGCAAAGCCAACGCCAATCGCCAGAAACCTGCGCGGCCCCACGGTTTCGCCAAGCACGGGGATCGACAGCAGTGTGACAAAGAGCGGTGCCACGAAGTATAGCGATGTCGCCGTGGCGAGCGGCATGGAGGCGATTGCTGCATAAAGAGCGGTATTCGCGATCAGGATGAAAACCGCGCGCATCCCGTGCAGAAGCCAGCGCCCAGTATTCAGCAGCTTCAGACCGCCCTCGTACATCAAGAGCATCACCGTAAAAACAATCGCAACGACAGAGCGTAGCAAGATCAATTGGTGCAGCGGGTACCCGGAAGAAAGAGACTTCACCAACATGTCGTTCATCGAAATAAAGAACATTCCCGCCAGCATGCATAGGATACCAAGGCGGGCGGTGTTGACAGTTGTGGTGTTCATACGCCCTCCTACACTTGGTCTGCCATGATTGTTAGGCCGGAAATAACACCAGTGAGAGAGGCCGCAGCAATGACAATACTTCAGGGATTTGAGCCGGGCCTGGCCGAGGTCAATGGCCAGCGCATCGCTTATGCCAAGGGAGGCAATGGACCGGCACTGTTGTTGCTGCACGGCTTTCCGCAAACCCACGCGATGTGGCATGCCGTGGCGCCTTTGCTGGCCTCGCGATTCACTGTGGTGGCCAGTGATCTGCGAGGATACGGCGACAGCAGCAAACCAGAAGGAACCGAGAATTACTCGTTCCGGCACATGGCGGGCGACCAGCAGGCGCTGATGCAACATCTGGGATTTGAGACCTTCCATCTGGTGGGCCATGACCGCGGCGCACGCACCGCGCACCGCTTGGCGCTGGATCATGCTAGCGCGGTTCAAAGCCTGATAGTGATGGACATCGTACCGACGCATCTGTTGCTGGATGATCTGAACCGCCATGTCGCCCGCGCCTATTACCACTGGTTTTTTCTGGCTCAGCCCGCGCCCTTTCCAGAGACCATGATCGGACACGACCCCGACACCTATTTCGAATCCTGCCTGACAGGATGGGGCTCGACCGCGCTGACCGACTTTGATCCGGACGCGCTTGATGCTTACCGCACCGCGTGGCGCAGCCCGGACGCGATCCGGGGCATGTGCGCAGATTACAGGGCCGCCTTGGACGTAGATTTCGATCTGGACGCTGCTGACCTTGGAAAGCGGGTCACGTGTCCGGCACTGGTGATATACGGCGCTGATGGCCCGATGGGCCTCGCCTACGACGTGCCCTCCACTTGGTCAGACAGGCTGGAGAACATGCAAAGCTTGGGGGTGCCAGGCGGTCACTTCTTCGTTGATGAATATCCTGAGGAGACGGCGCGGGCGCTACTGGATTTCTTACCTTAACGAGATGGTATGAATGGTGGATAAGCCGCGCATCATTTAATGCGACAAAACGAAAAAAGGGCCCCCGGAGGGACCCTTTTCAGACAGCGGTGGCGCGGTTGACGGGGCTCGAACCCGCGACCCCCGGCGTGACAGGCCGGTACTCTAACCAACTGAGCTACAACCGCCCGCTGCAAGCTTTGAGGTGACCCCCAAAGCGTTGGGTCGTAATATGGGCGGCAGCGTGACGCGTCAAGACGCAAACCTGCGAGAAATGCAGAAATTTTCCTGCGTCCGCAAAAACTCTGCAAGACAAGTCAAATGACGCCTAGCGAACAGGTGCCGGAATGAATTCGGCATCATCGCCTGGCGGCAATCTGAACCGGCCATGCGCCCAATCCCCTGCGCGCCATGCTTCTTTCGCCGCATCGATACGGTCCTTGCTGGACGCAACGAAATTCCACCAGATGTGACGTGGTCCGTCCATGGTCGCCCCACCCAACAGCATGACCCGCGCGCCCTCGTCGCCTGCCCTGGCGGAAATCCGGTCGCCGGGACGAAAGACCAACATTTGCCCCGCTTCAAAATCCTGCCCCGCAACGGTCACAGCACCTGAAACAACATAAAGTCCCCGATCCTCGTGATCATCGGGCATGGGAATACTGGCACCGGCTTCAAGCAGAGCATCAGCATAGAACGTCTCCGAGAACACATTGACAGGGGCTGTCTCACCATATGCATTGCCGAGGATCAGGCGCACCTGTTTGCCCTCACCCTCCAGCAACGGAAGGCTGTCTTTTGGCGCATGTTCGAACGCAGCACCGGCGTCTTCATATTTTTGCGGCAGTGCCACCCATGTTTGCAGGCCAAACAGACTATGTGGCTGTTTGATGTAGTCACCGTCAGCCCTTTCTGAATGGGTAATTCCATGACCAGCGACCATCCAGTTCACCGCGCCCGGCTCTATCCACTGATCGGTGCCTAAACTGTCGCGATGATGGATTTTGCCCTTGTACAGATAGGTGACGGTCGCCAGTCCGATGTGCGGATGCGGCCTTACGTCAATCCCCTTGCCAGTCAGAAATTCAGCCGGGCCCATTTGATCAAAGAAAATGAAAGGCCCGACCATTTGCCGTTTGGGCGCAGGCAGTGCACGACGCACTTCAAAGCCACCCAGATCACGGGCGCGCGGAACGATCACGGTTTCAATCGCGTCCACGGCATCACCGATGGGACAGTCAGGATCAAGGGCGGGGTTCCAGCTCATACATGATCTCCTCTCTGCTATGAACCAAAGATAAGAAAACCACGCGAATGCGCAATGCACAGCTAGTCTGCGCAAAGGCGCAGACCATCGGACGCGACGCCAAATCTAAAAAGCTGGATCCAGTATCGATCGCAGGGCGCGAGGAGGAATGGTGGGTCGTGAGAGGCTCGAACTCCCGACATCTTCGGTGTAAACGAAGCGCTCTACCAACTGAGCTAACGACCCGCCGTGGCGATCTCTTAGCGCAAGCATGGGCGGGGCTTCAAGCCCCTAATGTAAGACGTCTCTGTTTGCCGTTCTCAATATAAAAAACCACGCCCTGTCCACCTTCGATATCCCGCAAGGCACCGATGCTTTGGTCCGTAGCGATCAGGCGCAGCATGCGCGAGGTTATCCCATGTGTCACCAGAACCGACGGCCCTCGTAATCCGCGCAAGAACGCTGCGCATCTGGCATGGAGTGCGTCGAACCCCTCACCGTCCGGAGCAAGCTCATATAGCGCAAAGCCATCGCGTGCACCGCTTTGCGCGATCATCTCGGCGCGAGATTCGCCAGCCCAGTCCCCAAGTCCGATCTCGCTGAGTGCAGCATCCGTCATGACTGGCGAAAGCAGACCCTCCAGCGCGATACGTGCGGTTTCGCGTGCGCGACCCTGCGGGCTGCTGATGGCTCCGAACCGGGTCAGATCACGCCGCTGAAGAATGGCGCGTTGTTCTCTTGCCTGCGCAACACCTGTCGGGGTCAGATGAGAATCGAACCGCCCCTGAAGTCGCCCTGTCAGGTTCCACTCCGTTTCTCCATGGCGCAGGACATAGAGGGGCGGTACCGTGGTCATGCATCGCTCTCCAATAGCGTCTCGGTCCCGTCCTGAAGCACGTAAATGCAACCTTGGCGGTTCGACAAATGCCCTGCGTCGCTCAGATTAAGGCCGCGGACCTGCGCGCGCAGAACCTGACCCAGTAAGCCATGTGCAACGATGACCGTCGGCATGGTCAGTTCTTCGAGAAAGGCCGTGATCCGCGTGTGAAATGCTTGCAGCCCCTCACCCTCAGGCGCGGCCTCGTATACCTCGAGCGCGCTGGGGCGCTTTTCTGCCCACTCTGGATGATCGGCAAGAATGTCCTCTCTCAGCCGCCCTTGCCACCTGCCCGCATGAATTTCCATCAGCCGGTTATCGGTCAGGAATGGCATACCGCCCAAAGCAATCTCAGCCGTTGCGCGCGCACGTCCTAGCGGAGAGACAAAAATAGCCGGCTTCTGCTCTAGAATCGGTGCCATTAACCCTGCCTGACGCTGCGCATCAGCGATGCCCTGATCGGTCAAAGGTGAATCGAGTTGCCCTTGAAGGCGATAGTCCTTGTTCCATTCGGTCTGACCATGGCGCAAAAACCAGATTTTGGGGTAGCTTGGCATCCAAAAGCCTCCGGGACTTAAACAGCTATTGCTCTAGCCGCAAAGCGACTGGGGTTGAAGCCCCCGAAAACCAACGGTGCGTGCCGAAGTGCATAGAAAAGGTGCGAAATGGCCAGAAGTGTTTCTGTGTTACCGCGAGCAGAGCGTGAAGTGCCCTAGCATTAAATTGACCGCGTCTTCCTCAATTTCGATGCAGCCAAAGCAGTGGAACAACAGCGTCAATGACGCCTACGCATGGCGAAAAGATGAGTATGGTGGGTGATAAGAGATTTGAACTCCTGACATCTTCGATGTGAACGAAGCGCTCTACCACTGAGCTAATCACCCGTTGGCAGGCCAATTACCGTCTTGCGCCGCTGCGCGCAAGAGGTGCAGAGGAATTCAGGTGGCTGATGGGGTTATGACTTGTCGGTGTCCACTGCCTTGAGCACATCAGTCTGTGCAGGTGGCTTGGTTTGGCGGATCTTCGCCACCACCATGCGTCCATTGCGAAGCTGCTTTTCCTTGCGGACTTTCAACTGGCCAAACGGTGGCAGGTTCAGTTCACGATTGTCGCTCAGCGCGTCGCCCATGACCGCCAACAACGTTTCAACAACCGGCTTGACGTCTTTCTTTTTCATGCCAGAGCGAGTCACGACCGTCTCAATTAGTTCTTTTTTGCGCATGACTGGCCCCAGGATCACCGCTTGCGGGGCGTCGACCACAGTCGGTGACGCGGCTTTTGCTGGCGCAGGCGCTTTCCCTGTTACCATAGCTGTTGGTGCCGGGTTTACTGCGGCAACCTTTGACACTGATCTCGTTGGTTTTGTTTCTGTTTTCGGGGCTTTACTACTTTTGCTGGCCGTCTTGGTTTTGGCAGCTTTCGATGTTGCTGTGCTCACGGATTTCTCGCTCTTTTTTGTTTCTTGCCTGGCCGCATGTTAGCTGAGAACTGCGCAAATATCTAGCTTTGCTTGCCTCTTGGCGCATCTGAACCATTTTAAAGCAGGCGGATGACTGGGAAGATCGACAAGAAATGGACTGCGATTCTGGTAGCTTTTCCAGCTGCACTGTCGGTGGTGGATCCGCTTTTTCAGTTCAGTATCCTACCCGATGATTGATCCGGCAGTCATCGTCGCGGGGGCGATCATTCGCAGCTCTGACGCCGTGCTGATGATGCCGCCTGCTTAGCTGATCCATGATCAAAACAAATCAGCGGCAACGACCTACCATAAAAAAAGCGCCCCGCGTTCGACGCGGGGCGCTTCATTTTTTCTGGATCCTGTCCGCTCTTAATGCGCGGTGGCCGTGTCGCCGCCAGATGACTTTCCGGCGAGTGCTGCTGCAGCCGCTGCGTCCTCGGCTTCCTGATCCCATTCGATGGCTTCAGGTTTGCGAACCAACGCGTGTTTAAGCACCTCAGAAACGTGATCGACCGGGATGATCGTCAACCCCTCTTTCACGTTGTCCGGAATGTCCGGCAGGTCCTTTTCGTTCTCCTGCGGGATCAAAACTGTGGTGATACCGCCGCGCAGGGCTGCAAGCAGCTTTTCTTTCAACCCGCCAATCGGCATCGCATTTCCGCGCAGCGAAACTTCGCCCGTCATGGCGATGTCTTTACGCACGGGGATCTGCGTCAGCACGGAGACGATCGATGTCACCATCGCCAGACCAGCAGAAGGACCATCTTTCGGCGTTGCGCCATCAGGCACGTGCACGTGGATGTCCAGCGTGTCGAACTTCGGCGGCTTCACCCCGATCTTCGGGCTGATCGAGCGCACGTAAGAGCTTGCCGCGTCGATGGATTCCTTCATCACATCGCCCAGCTTACCAGTGGTCTTCATCCGGCCCTTGCCCGGCAGGCGCAGCGCCTCGATCTGCAAAAGCTCGCCTCCGACCGAGGTGTAGGCCAACCCGGTGACAACACCGATCTGATCCTCTTTTTCGGCCAGGCCATAGCGGTGCTTGCGCACGCCAAGGAATTCATCAAGGTTGTCTTCGGTCACGACAACGCGATCGGCTTCCTTCTTGATGATCTTCGTCAGGGACTTGCGCGCCACCTTGGCGATTTCACGCTCAAGGTTCCGCACACCCGCCTCGCGGGTATAGTAGCGAATGATACCAAGGATTGCAGAGTCCTCGATCTTGAACTCTTTTTCCTTCAGACCGTGGTTCTTGACCTGCTTGGTCACCAAATGCTGCTTGGCAATCTCCAGCTTTTCGTCCTCGGTGTAGCCCGACAGCGGGATGATCTCCATCCGGTCAAGCAATGGCCCCGGCATGTTGTAGCTGTTCGACGTGGTCAGGAACATCACGTTGCTGAGGTCGTACTCGACCTCGAGATAGTGATCCACAAAGGTGGAGTTCTGTTCCGGATCAAGCACTTCCAGCATTGCCGATGCCGGATCACCCCGGAAGTCCTGCCCCATCTTGTCGATTTCATCGAGCAGGATGAGCGGATTCGTGGTTTTCGCCTTTTTCAGCGCCTGAATGATCTTGCCGGGCATGGAGCCAATGTAGGTCCGGCGGTGGCCGCGGATCTCGCTCTCATCGCGCACGCCGCCAAGGGAGATGCGGATGAACTCACGTCCCGTTGCCTTGGCCACAGATTTACCAAGCGATGTTTTACCAACCCCGGGAGGGCCAACAAGGCACATGATCGGGCCTTTCAGCTTGGAAGAACGCTGCTGCACCGCAAGATATTCAACAATCCGCTCCTTTACCTTTTCAAGGCCGAAGTGATCATCGTCCAAAATCTCCTGCGCCTTGGCGAGGTTCTTCTTCACGCGGGACTTCTTGCCCCACGGGATCGACAGCATCCAGTCAAGGTAGTTACGCACAACGGTGGCTTCGGCCGACATCGGGCTCATGTTCTTGAGCTTCTTCAGTTCGGCTTCGGCCTTTTCCTTGGCTTCCTTGCTCAGTTTGGTCTCGGCGATTTTCTCTTCAAGTTCGGCAACTTCGTTCTTGCCGTCTTCACCATCGCCCAGCTCTTGCTGAATCGCCTTCATCTGTTCGTTGAGATAATACTCGCGCTGGGTCCGCTCCATCTGGGACTTCACGCGGGTCTTGATCTTTTTCTCGACCTGCAGCACGGACAGTTCGCCCTGCATCAGACCATAGACTTTCTCAAGCCGCTCGGACACGCTGAGCGTCTCAAGCAAGTCTTGTTTCTGATCTACTTCGATACCCAGATGGCCGGCGACAAGGTCAGCCAGACGGGCAGCCTCTGTCGTTTCACCGACCGCCGCCAACGCCTCGTCCGGGACGTTCTTCTTGACCTTCGCATAGCGTTCGAACTCATCCGCGACAGAGCGCAGCAACGCCTGAGTGGTGGCCGCATCGCCGGGCATCTCAGTGAGATATTCGGCACGGGCTTCAAAGAAATTTTCGTTCTCAAGGTAGTCGGTGATGCGCACGCGCGCCTGCCCCTCGACCAGTACTTTCACAGTACCGTCGGGCAGTTTCAGCAGCTGCAGGACGTTCGCGAGGACACCGGCCTTGAAAATCCCTTCGACTGTCGGATCATCCTCGCCGGGATCGACCTGACTGGAAAGAAGGATTTGTTTGTCATCCGCCATCACCTCTTCGAGGGCGCGGACAGACTTTTCGCGTCCGACAAACAGCGGCACGATCATGTGGGGGAAAACCACAATATCCCGCAGCGGCAAGACCGGATAGGACGCGTTCAAAGGTTCTAACATGCTCAATTCCTTACATTAGCAAGACAGTTCCGGTCCCTTTCGAGGCAACCAATGCCGTCTCCTGTTCTGGGTCAGATATGTGTCACTGACCAACCTGTTTCAATCCCTTAAGCGGGCTTTGATGGCATCTTCGCTTGGCGGAGGCCCGGAGGCAACCAGACTTTTGCTCTCGTTTGAATGAAAAACGAACGGTGAGCGAGGCTTTGCAACGGTTTCCACAAAGCTTGTCTCAGGAAAGCGGCAGAACGCCACACCGGGCCGTTGTGTTCATTCAGCGAGTGTCGGGTAATCGGTATAACCGGACCGCGCGCCGCCGTAGTATGTATTGCGATCGCCCTCGTTCAGCGGCGCATTTTGCTTGTATCGTTCCACAAGATCAGGATTGGCGATGAACGGTCGACCAATGGCGATCATGTCAGCGTGGCCCGTCGCCACAGCCCGGAGCGCCATATCGCGGTCATAGCCGTTGTTGGCAATGTATGGGCCGTCAAAGATCTGCCGCAGCGCGTCAATGCTTTGGCCCTCGGCCAGCTCTCTTGAACCGCCTGTCGCGCCCTCGACCATGTGAAGATAGGCAAGGTTGAACTGATTGAGATGTTCGATGACGTATTCAAAGGTTTCCTGAGGATCGTCATCGCTGATGCCGTTCGCAGGCGAGAACGGAGACAGACGGATCCCCGTGCGGTCGCCACCAATCGCCTTGGTCACCGCGCCCATGACCTGCATCAGCAGCCGGGCGCGATTTTCAAGGCTGCCGCCATATTCGTCGTCGCGCTTGTTTGATCCGGTCTTGAGAAACTGATCCAGTAAATACCCGTTTGCGGCATGTACCTCGACACCGTCAAACCCCGCTCGTATCGCCATTTCCGCCGCATGCGCGAAGTCATAGACGATCCGGTCCATTTCCGATGTATCAAGCGCGCGCGGGTCTGACGTTTCTTCGAACCCATTGGCCGTGAACGTTTTGACGCCAGCATTCAACGCTGAAGGGGCAACCGGTGCCTGCCCGTCTGGCTGCAACGATGTGTGACTGATCCGGCCCACATGCCAAAGCTGGATCACGATCTTGCCGCCTTCGGCATGAACCGCATCCGTCACCTTGCGCCATGCGCGCACCTGCCCTTCGGTGTAGATGCCGGGTGTCTGAATGTATCCCTTACCCTCTGCACTGATCTGTGAGGCTTCGGAAATGATAAGGCCCGCACCCGCACGCTGCCGATAATATTCGACATGCATCTCTGCCACCTCTGCGGTGTCATTATCGGCGCGATTGCGGGTTAGCGGGGCCATGGCGACGCGGTTTGCCGCTTCAATGGCCCCCAGTTTGATGGGGGTAAACAGTTTCTCGGTCATCGCGCATCGCCTTTCAATGGATGTGACAGCAGGGTCTGGGTCTGAGCTAACACTTCGATGACAGGGTACAAGCTTGATTGCCGCAAAGGCAGGCAGCGCCCTTTCCCGAAATGGCCAATCCCCCTCCTTAATGATGCCGAATTTCCGCTTTAGCCCATGGCGCAAAATCAGCGAAAGGACGTCCGATGCTGCGCCTGATATACCGTCAACGCCGTCGCCTGCTTTTTGGGAGCTTCTTTGGCACACTTGCCCTGATGATGATGGTGCTCGACATGGGCGGTCTTGGGGTACTTGGCACTTACCCGACGTGGATCCTGGTCACGACGCTTGTTTTGACATCTTTGGTTGTTGCGACATGCATTTTTGCCGTGAGTGCCTTGTTGATTTTGCTTTTGCCGAACTGGCGTATGATGATTGAACTGACTGGCCTTGTTACGTTTGCGAGTGCGTCCATGAGTGTGGTGTTTCCAGCGGCTTATGAAGTTCCGCTTATCGGGTCATTCTGGCCTTTCATTCTGACAGTCATGATTTTTTCAGTCATCTATGGTGAAGTTTTGGACCGGTTCCGCATCTGGGTGGATTACAGATCCAAACGCAGCTTTGTCTCGCCCAAATCTGCGCAAGAACTATGGACCGAACTCGTGCCCGGTGAAGCCCCCATCGCGGATCATTGGGACAGCATGCTTTACATGCTTGAACCTGATCCGGATGAACCTGACAGCTATGCGGTACAGTACACGCACGGGGGATCAGTCTATGAACATCAGACCATGACCTATCTCAAGAAAGACGCGCCGCATTTCGCAAAGTATCACCACGTAGGTGAGGTTGACCCGAAGAACCGCAGCCTTGTTGAAGGCACCTACGAGATCGAAATAACGCCGCGGGACAAGGGCGGCTGCAAGGTGACATTCACAGCCAGCCGAAACCTTATGCTGCACCGTCAGGCGCTTGCGTTATGGTTTGACGATCATCTTGGCGATCAGGCAGATCACTTGCGCGCGAGGCACTTGGGCCGGTCGGATTGGTCTCAGTCCGGGCGTCTGCGCCGGAAAATCAGTCAATACGTTTAAGCATTGGCCCTAGACCGGATCGACATCACCCTGAGCCCGAGTGGCGTGAAATTCTGACTGCCACGCCGCAAAGGTACCCGCCGTGATAGCGTCCCGCATGCCAGCCATGATGTCCTGATAATAGTGCAGATTATGCCACGTCAGCAGCATCGAGCTGATGATCTCCTGACTGCGGAAAACATGGTGCAGGTAGGCACGCGAGTAGTTCCTGCAGGCAGGACAACCACAGTGTTCGTCCAAGGGACGCGGGTCATCCATGTGCCGGGCGTTCTTGATGTTCAGCACGCCAAGCCGCGTGAACACCTGCCCCGTCCGGCCTGAGCGTGAGGGCAGCACGCAGTCCATCATGTCGATCCCCCGCGCCACGGCGCCGACAATATCGTCGGGCTTGCCCACGCCCATCAGGTAGCGGGGTTTGTCTTCGGGCAACTGGTCCGGGGCATAATCCAGACAACCGAACATCGCCTCTTGCCCCTCTCCCACAGCCAGACCGCCTACAGCATAGCCATCAAAGCCGATTTCGCGCAGCGCTTCTGCAGATTGCTGGCGCAGGTCTTCTTCTAGTCCACCCTGCTGGATACCAAAAAGCGCGTGACCGGGACGCTCACCGAAAGCTTCCTTTGATCGCGCGGCCCATCGCATGGACAATTCCATGCTTTCGGCAATTCGCTTACGGTCCGCCGGCAAGGCGGGACATTCGTCAAAACACATCACGATGTCAGAGCCCAAAAGCCGCTGGATCTCCATCGACCGTTCCGGCGTGATCTCGTGCTTGGAGCCGTCGATATGGCTTTTGAAGGTCACGCCGCGTTCTGTGAGCTTGCGCAGGGACGCAAGGCTCATCACCTGAAACCCGCCTGAATCCGTCAGAATAGGTTTGTCCCAGTTCATAAACTTGTGCAGCCCGCCCAAACGGTCGATCCGCTCGGCTGTCGGGCGCAGCATGAGGTGATAGGTATTGCCAAGAAGGACATCCGCCCCGGTGGCCGCCACGCTGTCGGGCATCATGGCTTTCACCGTCGCCGCCGTCCCCACGGGCATGAACGCAGGCGTGCGAATGTCGCCGCGCGTGGTGTGGATCACACCGGTTCGTGCCTTGCCGTCCTGACCTGTTTTCTCGAATGTGATGCCCGTCACGATAATGTCCTTGTCTCGCCTTGCAGAGGCCCTAACGCAGCGGGAGAAAACTTGCAATTAGCTGTCAAAATACCCACATATTGGGGGTATAAAGGCAAAAAGGGATAGACATAGTGGATATTGAAGCGCTCCTTCTGAACGCATTGGAAAACAACCTTGCTTGGCTGCTGCTTGCGGCGCTCGTGGTGATCCTGATCGTAAAGGCGGTCAAGATCGTACCGCAGTCTGAGCAACATGTCGTCGAACGTTTTGGCCGCCTGCGGGCGGTCTTGGGGCCGGGTATCAATATGATTGTCCCCTTCATCGACCGGGTGGCCCACCGGATTTCCATTCTGGAACGCCAGCTGCCCACCGCCAGTCAGGACGCCATCACCCGCGACAATGTTCTGGTTCAGGTCGATACGTCCGTCTTCTACCGTATCATCCAGCCAGAAAAGACGGTTTACCGGATCCGCGATGTGGATTCGGCGATTTCCACAACGGTCGCTGGTATCGTGCGTGCCGAGATCGGCAAGATGGACCTTGACGAAGTGCAGGCCAACCGCAGCCAATTGATTACCACGATCAAGTCCAGCGTCGAAGACGCGGTGGACGATTGGGGTATCGAAGTGACACGCGCCGAGATTCTGGACGTGAATCTTGATGCCGCAACCCGCGCGGCCATGATGCAGCAGTTGAACGCAGAACGTGCCCGCCGTGCGCAGGTAACAGAGGCTGAGGGTTCGAAACGCGCGGTTGAACTGGCCGCGGACGCCGAACTTTATGCCTCTGAGCAAACCGCCAAGGCCCGCCGTGTGCTGGCCGACGCGGAAGCCTATGCCACGCAAGTTGTTGCCACCGCGATCAATGAGAATGGCCTTGAGGCCGCACAGTACCAAATCGCCCTGAAACAGGTCGAGGCCGTAGGTGCGATGAGCAGCGGTGCGGGCAATCAGACCGTGATCGTCCCGGCAGAGGCGCTTGCCGCCTTTGGTGATGCCTTCAAACTTCTGAAAGGACGCACATGATGGCAGACTATCTGTCGCTTTGGTGGATCTGGATCTGCATCGCATTGGGGCTTGGCGTGGTCGAACTGCTTGCCCCCGGTTTCATTTTTCTGGGCTTCGCGATTGGCGCCGTAATCATGGCAGGTATCGTGGCGATAATGTCCAGAACGGACAGTGCTGTGATTTCCTTTAATGAAGTCGCGATTCTCGATGTTACAAATGTTGCCGCTCTACTGGCTGTCTTTGCGATCCTGTCGCTTGGCGCGTGGATCGTGCTCAAGGCAGCCTTCCGCAAACAGTCTAGCGGTGCGAGAATTGTCACGCACGATATCAACGACAATTAACACACTGTTGAGCTTGCCCGGCCCGCCTGTTACCCCATCTTTTCCAATACAGGGGTGCGGCACATGGATGAACTGACATTTGGCTGGGAAGAATGGGTGGCGCTGCCCGAACTCGGATTGCCCGCGATCAGGGCCAAGGTCGACACGGGCGCGCGCACCTCTGCGCTGCACGCGCATGATATTGAAACATTTGGCCCCGCGGCGAAACCAAAAGTGCGGTTTAACGTGCATCCTATCGCCGGGCGCGAAGACATTGCCATCACCTGCTCTGCACCGCTTGTGGACCGTCGCGAGGTAACCTCTTCGAATGGCGAGAGCGAACAGCGCTATGTGATCCAAACCACGCTGGACGTGAATGGCCAAAGCTGGCCCATTGAGGTCACATTGACCAATCGCGCTGGAATGAACAGCCGGATGCTGTTGGGCCGTCAGGCCTTGGCCGATCATATAACCATCTCCGCCACAGAACGGCGTTTGCAGCCCGAACTCAGCTACGATGTGTACCATGATGCCCGCGTGCGCCGGGTGGCCCCCAAGCGTGCGTTGCGCATCGCAGTGCTAAGTCGGGAGGACAATTATTCCACCCGCCGGTTGGTTGAGGTCGGTGAGGCGCGCGGCCACACGGTTGAAGTCATCGATACAACCCGTTGTTATATGGCTATCAATGCCATGGCGCCAGAAGTTCATTATGATGGAAAGCGACTGCCACGCTATGATGCCGTGATACCCCGCATTGGCGCCTCGATCACGCCATATGGTACCGCTGTGATCCGCCAGTTCGAAACCATCGGCACCTACTGCGTGAACGGTTCTGCCGGGATAACCGCAAGCCGGGACAAACTGCATGCGCATCAAGTACTGGCCTCCAAGCGCATCGGGATGCCAACCACTGCATTTGCAGCCTCTCCCAAGGACACATCAAACCTGATGGCCCTTGTGGGCACCGCCCCGTTGATCGTGAAGCTACTGGAGTCGACCCAAGGTAAAGGCGTGGTTCTGGCCGAGACCAAGAAAGCAGCCGAGTCCGTGATCGATGCCTTCAGGGGCCTCAAAGCGAACTTTCTGGTGCAAGACTTTGTCAAGGAAGCCGCTGGCGAAGACATCCGCTGCCTTGTGATCGCAGGCAAAGTCGTCGCAGCCATGAAGCGCACCGGAGCTGATGGAGATTTCCGTTCGAACCTGCACCGGGGTGGATCAGCCAAAGTGGTCCGCATTTCCAAGGAAGAGCGTGACACCGCCGTCCGCGCCGCCCGCGCCTTTGGTCTGGGCAAGGCAGGCGTAGACCTCTTGCGCTCAGAGTCCGGCCCCAAGGTGCTTGAGGTGAACTCGTCCCCAGGCTTTGAGGGCATTGAGAAAGCGACCGGCAAGGATATTGTCGGCAAGCTGTACGACGAGATCGAGGCAAGGGTGAAACCGCAGCCTGTGCGCAAACGCAAATCCACATAGGCGCTGTGTCCGGCCTTGGTGTCGGTGCTTCGTTCTTGCAGTACGGGGTTTCCTTGGGTACGGCGGATTTGTCCGGCATCGGACACAATCACAAGACAATAAATGCAAAGGCCAACCCCATGACAGTTCAGATTGACACATCCCGCTACACAAATCTGGCACTTGAACGTCAGGAAGACGATGTCTGGATCGTCACGCTGAACCGCCCCTCGAAACGCAATGCCTTGGACGTTGACACGATCGAAGAACTTGTCGACTTCTTTTCAACCGCTCCGCGCGCTGGGGTACGGGCAGTTGTGCTGGCGGGATCGGGTGACCATTTCTGTGCGGGCCTCGATCTGATTGAACACCACGATGAGGATCGCAGCCCTGCCGATTTCATGCACGTCTGCCTGCGCTGGCACGAAGCATTCAACAAGATGGAATATGGCGGCGTCCCCATCATCGCGGCGCTGCAAGGGGCCGTTGTGGGTGGCGGACTGGAACTGGCAAGTGCGGCACACGTCCGGGTCATGGACAAAACCGCGTACTTTGCCTTGCCAGAGGGGCAGCGCGGCCTTTTCACCGGTGGCGGCGCGACGATCCGCGTGACAGATCTGGTCGGAAAGGCGCGGATGATCGATATGATGCTGACGGGCCGCGTGTATCAGGGGCAAGAGGCGATCGATGTTGGGTTGGCGCAGTATTTCACCGAAGGATCAAGCTTTGACATGGCATTAGAGGTTGCTCGCAAGGCGGCACAGAACCTGCCGCTTTCAAATTTTGCGATCTGCTCGGCAGTCAGCCACATGCAAAACATGTCGGCACTGGACGCCGCTTATGCGGAATCTGTGGTCGCTGGGGTCGTCAACACCCAGCCTGACGCGCGTGCGCGTCTGGCGGCATTCGCCGACAAAAGCGCCGCGCGCGTCAGGCCAAACGACTGATAGCGTTTTCCCCGCGTCTTGGAACCATGGTGAGGCGCATGGCCCAAATGAAACGTCCGCGGTCCCACTGGACGCGGGCGGACACAAATCCTATATAAACACTAAGATTTATAGCGAGGCCCGCATGACCGAACAATCACAGCCAATGGAAGGCACGCCACTGATTGCGCCTTCCTCGACTGATCACCCGCTTTACGAACAGATCGTCGAGGCTTGTCGTACGGTCTATGACCCTGAAATCCCTGTGAATATTTACGAACTGGGCCTTATCTACACCATCGACATTTCGGATGATAACGCCGTCGACATCAAGATGTCGCTGACCGCCCCCGGCTGTCCGGTTGCGGGTGAAATGCCGGGATGGGTTGCGGACGCCGTCGAACCCCTGCCCGGCGTAAAGCAAGTGAATGTTGAATTGGTTTGGGAGCCGCCCTGGGGCATGGATATGATGTCTGATGAGGCGCGTCTTGAACTGGGCTTTATGTAGCGCCATTTGAACTTGAGCGCGGCCATGTTAGGCTTTGCGCCAAAGGAGCAATCACATGTTCGGTATTCCCGGAAAACAGGCCGTCACCATCACGCCAAAAGCAGCAGCGCAGATCATCAAACTGATGACTGACAAGGGCCACGCGGGCCTGCGCATCGGCGTCAAGAAAGGCGGCTGCGCGGGCATGGAATACACGATGGAATACGTGGACGATGCCGATCCGAACGACGAGGTCGTCGAACAGGACGGCGCACGCGTGATGATCGCTCCGATGGCGCAGATGTTTCTGTTCGGCACTGAAATCGATTATGAAACCACGTTGTTGGAGTCAGGCTTCAAGTTCAACAATCCAAACGTGACCGAAGCATGTGGCTGCGGTGAATCGATCAAGTTCGACGAGGCGCTTACCGCCAAGTGAGCCTCAGCGCAGCAGATACCGCATTTGCGCGCGAGCTTTTTCAAGACATCCCTGATCTGACGACACGCAAGATGTTTGGTGGTCTGGGCCTCTATTCCGACGGCTTGATTTTTGCCGTTGTGCGGTCGGACGGGCAAATACTGCTCAAAGCGCAGGACGGCCCGTTTGCGGACAGGCTTGCACAGATGGGCGCTGAGAAATGGACCTACACCCGCAAGAACGGCGCGGCATCTGCAATGCCATATTGGTCCCTTCCTGACGCGGCAATGGATGATGCCGAAGAGGCCGCAGCCTTGGCCCGCCGGGCGCTTGCCGCGTTGCGCTAGTCTTTTTTCAAATGGATGTAGGTTTCATTGTAGCGGGCAGACAGGTGATCGCCAGCCAGAATAACGCTGCTCGAACCCACCGGTGCCACGTTCGTCTCATAAGCAGGATTGAAGAACAGTGGCACCGATATCCGCTCATCCACCCCACCGACCACGCGGTGCGGTGTTGCGCGGATCACGCCATCTGACCACATCTCCATCATCTCGCCAAAGTTGATGACGAATTCTCTGGGGGGCGCGCTCACCGGGATCCATCCGCCACCGCGCTTACGCACCTCAAGCCCAGATGAGCCATCTGTGGCCAGCAGCGTGAGGCAACCGTAGTCCGTGTGTGTCGCGATCCCGAAGTCCTTGGCCCCGGCCCGCGCCGGACGCGCCGGGTAGTAATTACCGCGCAGCAGCGCCATCGGCGCATCGAATGCCCCCTCAAAGGTCCGTGCTGAAAGGCCAACAGATGCGGCGACCCCGTGCAGAACATCCATCGCGACAGCGCATGCGTCCTCGTAGTACGCGCTGATCACATCCTTGAAATCAGCAGGCTCCACCGGCCAAAGATTGGCCGCATAAAACGGGTTCAACAGCCGGGGGTCTCCCTCAGGCAGCGTGAGACCGCAATCGAAGACTTGCTTGTAGTCCGGATTTGCATCTGGATCGACCTGCTCTGACCCCGACGCCCCCCAGCCCCGGTTTGATCCGGTTCGCGCCATGTCATACGCGGCCTTGCTGGCCTCCGGCAGCTTGAAGAACGCCCGATACGTTTCAATCACGCGCGATACCCGTTCCGCTGAAAGCGCGGTGTTGTGGACGGTGGCAAAACCGATATCGGTCGCGGCCGTTTTCATGGCGGCCAGCGCGTCATCGTCTTGTGCAGTCAAAGCGGCCAGATCAATGCGTGGAATCATGCGGGATCCTTTCACGTGTCATGGGTCCGGTTTAACAGGTCGGGACGGTCTGGCGAAGCCCTCTGCGTTGCCTTGGCCTGACTCGGGTGCTACCACCTGTCGGCACACCAAGGACAAGATCGCCCATGCGCCGTAAGATTGCCGCCGGAAACTGGAAAATGAACGGAACAAGCGCGGCCCTCGCCGAGCTGGCGGCCATGGCAGCTGACTTACCGAAAGAGCCGCCGAAAGTGGTGATCTGTCCGCCCGCCCCCCTGCTTTTTCGCGCGGTGGAAGCGACCCGGACCACCGGAATTTCCATCGGTGCACAAGACTGCCACATGCAGGCAAGCGGTGCCTTCACAGGTGACATTTCTGCTGAAATGGTTGCTGACACTGGTGCCGCCTACGTCATCGTTGGCCATTCAGAGCGTCGCGATGCCCATGAGGAAACAAACGCCGATGTGCGGAACAAAGCAGAGGCCGCACATGCCGCTGGCCTGACGCCGATCATCTGCATCGGGGAAGCGCTGGAAGACCGCGAGGCCAATAACACCCTTGATATCATCGGAGGTCAGTTGGCAGGCTCCCTGCCCGATGATGTGTCGGCCTCCAATACGGTTGTTGCTTATGAACCGATCTGGGCCATCGGGACCGGTAAAGTCCCCAGTCTGGAACAGATCGTCGAAGTCCACGATTACATCCGCGCCGAACTTGTACACCGGTACGGCAACACGATTGGTAATGCGGTGCCGCTGCTCTACGGCGGCTCGGTCAAGGCCGACAATGCCGCTTTGATTTTTGAGGCGGAAAACGTGGATGGAGCACTTGTCGGCGGGGCCTCACTAAAGGCCGCGGACTTCATCCCGATCGTCGCGGCCCTTGCCAAGAGCTGATCTCAGATACTGTCCCAAGATAATTACGCTCCCAGCTTCTGACCAAGCCTGTCCGTTGGCCCGCACCCCGCGCCTGGGCCGGTTCCAAAGCGGCACCGGCCTTCTCAGTTTGGCCGAAAATACCGCAGTGCCATTCAAGCAAAAGGCGGCACATCCGCTTTGATGCACCGCCTTTCATTGCTCACACTACGAAGCGCTATTTCGTTATGATCTCCGGTCCCATCATCAGCGTCGGCAACCATGTGCTGAGGAACGGAATATACGTCACCATGATCAGGAAAACGAAGAGCACTGCCAGAAACGGCAGGGCCGCCCGCACCACGTTCATCATTGGCATATTCGCCACCCCTGACGTGACGAACAGGTTCAGGCCCACAGGTGGCGTGATCATCCCGATCTCCATGTTCACCACCATGATGATACCAAGGTGAATGGGGTCGATGCCCAGTTCGATGGCAATTGGGAAAACGAGCGGTGCCACGATGACCAGCAGCCCCGACGGCTCCATAAACTGTCCGCCGATCAGCAGGATCACGTTGACGATGACCAGGAACATGATCGGCCCCAGCCCCGCATCCAGCATCGCAGCCGAAATTTGCTGTGGGATCTGCTCGTCGGTCAGGACGTGCTTGAGGATCAGCGCATTGGCGATGATGAACATCAGCGTCACGGTCAGCTTGCCCGCCTCAAACAGGGTGTTGCGTGTATCGCGGTGGAAAAACACCGTGACCAGCGCCAATGGCTTTGTCAGCAAGGGTATATTCTGACCATCCCCGGCCACGTGCAGCGGTCCCATGTCGCGATATACGAATGACGCGATGAAGAACGCATAGACCGCCGCAACAGCCGCAGCTTCGGTTGGTGTGAAGATACCGCCATAGATGCCGCCCAGAATGATCACGATCAGGAACAGGCCCCAGCCTGCCTCAATCCCGGACCGGCGCACCTCGCCCCAGCCCTGCCAATCCCCTTTCGGCAGGTCCCGCACCCGCGCGATGATGTAGATCGTCACCATCAGCATCAGACCGGCGAGCAAGCCGGGAATGACACCCGCCAGGAACATCCGACCAACGGATACATCCGTGGCGCTGGCATAGACCACCATGACGATAGATGGCGGAATAAGGATACCCAGCGTGCCTGCCACGGCAATCACGCCAGCGGCGAAATCCTTTGTATAGCCCACCTCGCGCATACCGACGATGACGATGGAGCCAATCGCAACGACTGTCGCAGGCGATGAGCCGCTGAGCGCGGCGAAAAGCATACAGGCAAAGACGCCTGCAATGGCCAGACCGCCGGGCAGATGGCCCACCAGCGCGATGGAAAAGCGGATGATCCGCCGCGCCACGCCGCCCGTCGACATAAAGCTGGAGGCCAGAATGAAGAACGGGATCGCCAGCAGGGTGTAGTGCCCCGCCATCGCCTGAAAGAACGTCTGCGCGATAGAGGCAAGCGACGTATCACTCAGCGCCAGCAAGAAGATGATTGAGGACAGGCCAAGGGATACGGCGATCGGCACACCGATCAACATCAGGCCTACGACCAATGCGAAGAGAATGACAACTTCCATGGGTTCAGCTCTCCGCGTTCATGTGTTTGACGTCTTCGACCGCTTCTTCGGCCTCATGGCTCACGATCAACGTCTTTTGCCGGCCTGAAACGACTCTGAGTGTGGCCTGCACGAACCGCAGCAACAAAAGAGCGGCGCCGAAAGGTAGCATCGCATAGGGAATGAAGCGCGGCAGTTTTTCGTAAGCTTCACCTTCGTTCATGATCGGCTCGATAAAGCGCAGCCAGTCGGGGATCGGGATGTCGATCACCTCGTACCACGCCTGATCACGGCTGTTTTCAAATCCTGTTGGGAACCAGCGACCGGACGTTGCGTCCAACCCTGCAAATGGTGCCCAGTAATCCCATGCGCCTTTGAAAATCAGGGCCGCGTAGACGATGCAAACCAGCCCCGTGAGCACAGCCAGCACCTTGCGCGGACCTTCGCTGAACATGTTGATGATCGCATCAACGCCCAGGTGAGCGGTGACTTTCACCGCGTATGACATGCCAAACAGGACCAACCAGGCAAACAGAAATGTCACCATTTCAAGGCCCCAGATAATACCGGTGTTAAATCCGTATCGCAGCACCACATTGATAAAGGTGATGATGGTCATCAGGCCGAGGATGATGGCAATCGCCGTCTCCTCAATTTCGCTCACGATACGCGAAAGCCTACTTTGTTCAGTGGCTTGGTGGCTCATCGTCTCGCCCCCCCAGACATGAGATTACTGTGCGCTTTAAAGGATGCGGCCAGCCACTTGTTCAGAGGCTGGCCGCTTACGCCCTTAATGCTTGGCGTTGATCGCCTGTGCGGCGTCGATATTTTCCTGACCCACGTCGGCGTTGAACTCGTCCCAGACGGGCTTCATCACATCGACCCATTCCTGACGCTGCTCTGCGGTCAGCTCGCGCACCACGCCGCCTGCGTCGATGATCGCCTGCTTGGCTTCGGCGTTAACCTTGGACGACTCGGAGTTCCGCGCCTCGGTCACTTCAGACACGATTGTCAGGAACTGGTCACGCACGTCGGCATCCAGGCTTTCGATCCAGTCGGTCGAGGTCACGAGCATGTAGTCGATGATGCCATGGTTGGTTTCGGTCACGCCGTCCTGCACTTCAAAGAACTTGCGGCCATAGATGTTGGACCATGTGTTCTCCTGCCCGTCGACAACGCCGGTTTGCAGCGCGCCGTACACTTCGGAGAAGGCCATCGGCTGGGGCGAGCCGCCCATTGCGGCCATCTGCGCTTTCAAAACGTCAGAGTTCTGAACGCGAAACTTCAGACCGGCGGCGTCAGATGGTGACAGCAGCGGTTTGTTGGCCGACATCTGCTTCATGCCATTGTGCCAGAACGCCAGGCCCAGCAGGCCACGGCGTGTCATGCTTTCTTTCATCGCCTGACCGGTTTCAGAATTCTGGAATTCGTCCACGGCGTTGATGTTCTTGAACATGAAGGGCAGGTCAAAAATGCGGAACTTCTTGGTGAACTGCTCAAACTTCGACAGCGAAGGTGCGGCCAGCTGTACGTCGCCCTGCAGCAGCGCCTCAAGCACCTGGTCATCGTTGTAAAGCGTGGAGTTCGGGAAGACCTCCATACATGCTTTGCCGTTCATTTCTTCATTGACGCGCGTTTCCAGCAGCGTCGCGGCAATGCCTTTCGGGTGCTTGTCGGTGTTTGTCACATGGCTGAACTTGATGACGATTTCACCATCGTCACAGGCAGCGGCGACAGCGCCGGCAGATACGGAAAGTGCCAATGCGGCAGCGGTAAGGAATTTCATGTCAGGTCTCCTCCCAGAGATTGGATTCGGTTTTTTGGCAGGGTTCACCTGCGCTGACGCAATAGAACGCCGCCGCTGCCCTGGTCACAAGCCGGTGCGATGAAAATCGAGGCGGTTTGAGAAATCCACTGCACATCAATGTGTTATGTTGTACCTTATTCCGGCACCCAAGGCTGTCCAAAACAGTTTGTGCGGAAATTCGCACAACCAAATGACCTAATGTGCGGAAATCCGCACAAGATCAGTCACGAAAGTCTTCCGCCCGAAGACCGTAGCGGGCAAGCTTGTCGTAGAACGTTTTGCGCGGCAGCTTGAGCGCTTCTGCGGCGGCACTCGCCTGTCCTCCTGCGCGGCGCAGCGCGCTTTCCAACAGCGATTGCTCAATCATCGACATCTGTTCGTTAAGCCCCATCGTGGCATCCGGGACGACACCTTCCGGCAGGCCCATGACAAAGCGCATCGCGACAGACATCAGCGAACGCGCATTGCCCGGCCAATCCCGCGCCATCAGCCCTGCCACCACCTGCGGCGTGACCTCGGGCGCTTGCAAGCCCGCCTGTTCTGCTGCCTGAGCCACATAACGCCGGAACATGACTGGAATGTCTTCGGGCCGCTCAGCCAAGGAAGGGATGCGCACGCTTAACGCCTCAAGCCTGTAATACAGATCGGCGTTGAAACGCCCCGCCTCGATCTCAACGACCAGATCACGGGTATTCCCGGCAATCAGGCAGACAGCTTGTTGCGCCGCTTCAACCTCACTCAGCGCCAGTTGCACCTGCGGCGGCAGATGAGACACCTCGTCGATGAAAAGGCTGCCGCCTTCGGCCTCTTGCATGGCCCGGTCCAATTCCTCTGAGGTCAATCCGGCAGCAGCGCGTTTTACAAACGGTGCTTTCGATCGGGCAGAGCTTAGATGGATGACCTCAGCCACCTTGGATATGCCCGACCCAGGGGCACCGGTGACCAGCGCATCGCCATCGGCCTGTGCGACAAGACGCACCTGTGCGCGCAGCCCTTCGGCCAGATCGGATGTCCCGAAAAGCATCCGCGCCGCCGGATCGCCCGTCTCTACCAGATGCCGAAGGCGGCGGTTCTCCAGTACCAGTGCCCGGGTCTTGAGCGCACGCTCCAGTGTGCCAATCAGTTCTGCCGGCGCACAGGGCTTTTCCAGGAAACCGAATGCGCCCTGCCCCATGGCGGCCACCGCCATGGGAATATCACCTTCTCCAGTTAGCAGGATCACGGGCAGATCAGCATCCTGCTTGCGCGCATATTCAAGCAAATGAAACCCGTCGCGGCCCGGCATGCGAATGTCAGACAGGATAACGCCCTCAAAACCAGCGGTGATCTTGTCTTTGGCCGCCACAAACGACCCCGCTGTGATCGGGAGCAAATCAGCAAGCTCCAAGGTCTGCGCCAATGCCTCACGCACCGCCGCATCATCATCCACCAACAGAACCTGTCCGCTCATGCGGCCACCGCATTTTCCAAGGCCGGTTCAAGCGTAACTGTGAAGATTGCGCCGCCGCCCTCGATATTGCTGCCCTTGATCTGCCCGCCAAAACTCTGGACGATGCCGTAACTGATTGACAATCCAAGTCCCATGCCGCCCGTCTCGCCCACCTGTTTCGTGGTATAGAACGGATCAAAGACTTTGTCGGGCATTTCAATACCCGGTCCATTGTCACGAAATTGTACTGTCACGGCCTCGTCTGCCATGATCTCAATCTCCAGTACCTTCTCCGGCTGTCCTTCCATCGCATCGACCGCATTGGTGATCAGATTGAGAAATACTTGCCCAAGTCGCACTTCGCCCCCGCGCACCCAGATCTTCTTGTTCGGCGGCCTGTAAACGACGCGCACCCCTACTTCCTCCCGGCGTCCGCGGGTCAGTTCAAGCGCGGATTGAAGCACCGCGCAGAGCTCCACGCGATCCTGTGCCATGTTTTCCTGACGCGCGAAGGCGCGCAGGTTCTGGATGATCCGCCCCATGCGCTGCGTCATGTCCGAGATGCGGCGCAGATTCTCACCCGCACGCTCTGGCTTGCCACGCTCCATGAACTGAACGGCGTTGTCCGCAAAGGACCTGATGGCCATCAGCGGCTGGTTCAACTCATGGCTGATACCCGCTGACATCTGACCCAAGGCGCTCAGCTTTCCGGCCTGAACCAGATCATCCTGCGCCTGCCTCAGCGCCGCTTGCGCTTCTTCCCGTTCCGCCGCCTCTGCCAATAGCTTGGCATTTGTGTCGCGCAGCGCCGTCGTCCGCTTGGCCACCCGGGCTTCGAGTTGCCGGTTCGCCGCCGCCAGCGTCCTTCGACGCTCGGATGCCAGAAACAGCAGCGATCCGAAGGCCAGGCAAAGGGCGGCAACCGCTGCGGCCTGCGCAAACGCCAGCGCACGGGTCTGCGTGATGTCCAGCAGCACCTCGCCGGTCATCCCGATCACCGGCAATTCTTGCGTCAGATGCAGCGCCTGTTTCGGCAGGTACGGCCCCCAGCCCAATTGCCAGATTTCATGCGGCCCCACCATCTTGGCGGAAAAGTCTGGCGCCTCTCCGGTCGGCGGGATCAACCCGGGATTGCCCTCAGGTCTTGACCAGAACAACAGCTCTGACCGGTTGGCAATGTAGACCTCTCCAGCGGCATCCGTAAAAAACACCGCCGGGTTGGTCCCCCGCCAATTGTAGTCAATCCCGTTCAGATCAGTGATCACGACCACCGCACCCTGCACCTTGCCCTTCGCATCGAAGACCGGTGCCGCGTGGAAAAACGCGCGTTGGGTCAAAGGGTCAGCCGGGCCATGCCCCCAGCCCAAGGCCCCTCGCAGGGCGCGTTTTACGTGACTGTAGCGGCCCAAATCGCGTGGCGCGGTGCCGGACGCTGAGGTGATCATGCGCCCGGTTGGTCCCAGCACCAGAACATCCAAAGCCGCAGATTTGTCGGCCACCTCAAGCAAGAGATCGACCGTATTCTCTGACGCGCCACGCTCCAGCGCCGCAGCGATGCCGGGATGATCCGACATCATGACCGCCAGATCACGGTAGCGCTGCAATTGCCCCACCAGCCGGTCCCCCGCCAGCGCCAGATCGGCCTGCCCGCGTGCCGCAAGCTGATACAGCCCCTGCTGATAGGCATAGCGCCAAAGACCACCTGCCAGCAGCAGCACGATGCCCAGAAAAGCCAACACGATGGCGACCCGATGACGCAATCCGTCTTTCATGATTGCAGATTGCATCAGCCCCCTTGCAATGACCAGCCCCGCACGGTCTGTCTGAGTGTATGAAAACGCTGCAACAGTCTCCGCTTGATCCGCATTTCGTACAGAACCCCTATGCATTCTATGATTATGCCCGTGCAGCGGGGCCAGTGGTCTTCTGGGAAGACTACAACATGCTTGCCGCATTCGACGCAGCAACAATTCAAAGCCTGCTGCGAGACCGCCGTCTTGGTCGGGCCAAGCCCGAACACCTGAAACAGCCCTTTCCTGACCATCTGAAGGCCTGGGGCTTGGTCGAAGCCCATTCGATGCTGGACATGGAGCCGCCCTGTCATACCCGACTACGCAGTCTTGTCCTGCGCGCCTTTACCTCGCGCCGCATCGCAAGCCTTCGGCCAGACATCGAAAGCGTGACCGCCGAACTGCTGAACACCCTTCCCCACTCTGGCCCTTTCGATCTCATTCCCACTTTCTGTACGCAACTCCCCGTTCGCATCATCGCCCGCCTGCTCGGCGTTCCAGAGGAGATGTCAGCGGATCTGCTGCGCTGGTCGAACGCGATGGTCGCGATGTACCAAGCCGGTCGCACGGGCGAGACCGAAGATGCCGCCGAACGCGCAAGTGCCGCGTTCACAGAATTTCTGACTGACTTTATTGACCAGCGCAGAAGCGATCCACGAGATGACCTGATCACCGAACTGATTGCAGCGGAGGAACACGGTGCGCGGCTCAGCACAGATGAACTGATTGGCACCTGCATCCTGCTGCTGAACGCGGGTCACGAGGCAACCGTTCACAGCATCGGCAACGCGACCAAGGTGTTGCTCGATCACAAAACCTCGCATAATGCACTGGCCCCCGAGCACATCGCCGCAACGGTCGAAGAACTGCTGCGCTTTGACCCACCGCTTCATTTTTTCACGCGTTTTGCCTACGAAGACGTCGACCTTGGAGAGATCACACTCAAGAAAGATCAGGAAATCGCTCTGATCCTTGGTGCCGCCGGACGTGATCCCGCGCTTTATGATGCGCCACGTCGCTTCGACCCAAACCGACCCGCAAAACCACATGCAGCTTTCGGCGGTGGTCTGCATTTCTGTGTCGGCGCGCCACTGGCACGGCTGGAATTGCAGATCGCCCTTCCTGCACTTTTCTCTCACTTTCCTCGTATGCGCCTCGCAGCGCCGCCGTGCTTTTCCAACAGCTACCATTTCCACAAGCTGGACAGATTGATCATCACGCCGTGATTCGGATCGGGGTCAAGGATCGCGGGACGCGACCGGGCGCAGCCCGGCTTGTCCTTGAGGCCGGTCCGAATCGCATATCACCCTCGCAAAAGGTCGTTCAGGACGCACCGCGCCCTGAACACCTTCTCAGCAAAATCGCTTCACCCATCCAATAGGATCAGCATCTGATCTAGAGGGCTCACATCTGACACACGCACCATAAATATCGTCGCGGCTCTGCCGCGTCCGCCGGATCGCGCGCTACAATGGCAAAGCCACCGTCGACTTGATCTGCTCCATGGACAAAAGTGCCGTGACATTGTGCACCCGCACCTCGGAAATCAGGGCCTGATAGAAGGCGTCATAGGCCCGCGCATTGGTCACCCGCACCTTCAGGATATAATCGATGTCGCCCGCCAACCGGTGCGCTTCCTGCACCTCGGGCCTGTCCTGCAGAGCCTTGAGAAACTTTGCCTGCCAGGCGGCTTCATGTTCGGATGTGCGGATCAGCACAAAGAAGCAGGCCTCGAACCCCAATGCCTCGGCATCCAGCATGACGGTCTGCTGTCCGATCACACCCGCCTCCCTCAGCTTGCGAATCCGGTTCCATACCGGGGTCTTTGAAGAGCCGACGTTCTTGGCAATATCATCCAGAGACTGGCTCGCGTCGCGCTGAAGCTCTGCCAGAATTTTCCGATCCGTTTCATCTATCCGGACGTTCATCTGCAATTTCCCTCTAGTTTTGGGCTGTCCACCCTGACACGCACCTAAATCAGAACACTAGTTCTTATCTTCGACAGATACTGGCGGAATATCGGAACAATATTCTAAACTCAATCCCATCAGTTACCAAACGTGCAGGCTTATCCGATGGATCACTTTCCCATTTTCCTTGCCACCAAAGACCAACATATCGTCCTGTCCGGCGGCGGCGACGCAGCACTTGCCAAGCTGCGCCTTCTGTTAAAGACAGCCGCTCGCATCTCTGTCTTCTCGGCCTTTCCCGCACCAGAGATTGAAGCTTGGGCCGCGCAGGGCAAGCTGCGCCTGCAACGTCGGCCCCTGTCCCATGGCGACACGCTCTGTGCGACCCTGTTCTATGCGGCCGACGAAGATCCGGCCGAAGATGCTCGTACAGCGGCCATCGCCCGCGCAGAAGGGGCACTGGTCAACATTGTGGACAACCTCGAAGACAGCGCGTTCATCACGCCTGCCATCGTAGACCGCGATCCCGTAACTGTGGCCATCGGCACCGAAGGCGCCGCGCCCGTCCTCGCACGGGCCATCAAGGCGGACCTCGAAGAGCGCCTGCCCACCTCACTTGGCACCCTTGCACGGATCGGAAAGTCTTTCCGCAAGATGGCCGATGCCCTGCCCTTTGGCCGTGCGCGGCGGGATTTCTGGCGTGCCTACTATTTCGATACCGGACCCAAGGCGATGCTTGAAGGCGAAGACCACCTCGCGCCGGCGCTGGAAGGTTTGCTGCGCCAGCATCTGCACAAGATATCCCGCCCCGGCCATGTCGCCTTTGTCGGTGGCGGCCCCGGTGATCCGGAACTGCTGACCCTCAAGGCCCGGCGCGCGCTGGATGAAGCGGACGTGGTGATCTACGACCGGCTCATCTCGCCGGAAATCCTCGAACTTGCGCGCCGCGAAGCCTTGATGATTGACGTTGGCAAGGAAGGGTTCGGTCCCTCCACAGATCAGGACGATATCAACGCGCTGCTTGTACAGCACGCGCTGGACGGGGCACAGATCGTTCGGCTGAAATCCGGTGACGCGACGGTCTTTGGCCGTCTTGACGAAGAAATCGACGCAATCAGTCTGCATGGTATCGACTGGCATATCGTACCGGGCATCACCTCCGCTTCCGCTGCCGTCGCGGCGATCGGACAAAGCCTGACGCGCCGGGGCCGCAACGCGTCTGTCCGCTTCCTGACCGGTCACGATATGAAAGGTTTTGCCGATCATGATTGGGCTGCGCTTGCCCGAACAGGTGAGGTCGCCGCGATTTACATGGGCAAGAGGTCAGCGCGTTTTGTCCAAGGCCGGCTGATCATGCACGGCGCGGACCGCATGACCCCCGTGACCGTGATCGAGAACGCGTCGAGACCCAATCAACGGGTGCTTCAAACCACATTGAACCACATGGCAAAGGATATCGAACAGGCAGACATGTCTGGCCCTGCGCTGACTTTCTACGGTCTTGCGCCGCGTGCTGCAGCCCTTGCCGCGAACACCCTGCAACTTGAGGAGATGGCCTGATGCCCAGCAAACCCTTCACACCAAAGGTAATCACCGCCAATGCCCTGTTGGAAGGCGATGTTGTCTATCTCACCGGAGACAATTGGACACGCGATCTGAGCAAGGCCGAAATTCTCACCGATGAGGCCGATGCCGATCTCCGCCTGATCGAGGCTTCGGCGCAGTCAGACAAAGTCGTCGGTGTGTATCTCGCCGATGTCACTGTTAATGGATCCGTCCCCGTCCCGGTCCACTTTCGCGAAGATTTCCGCGCGAAAGGACCGTCAAACTACGCACACGGCAAGCAGGAGCAATTCTGATGTATCACTACACTGACTTCGACGCGGCCTTTCTGAAAGAGCGCAACGCACAATTCCGCGCACAGGTCGAACGCAGGATTGACGGATCACTGACCGAGGACGAGTTCAAGCCGCTGCGCCTGATGAACGGTCTGTATCTGCAACTTCATGCCTACATGCTGCGCGTGGCCATTCCCTACGGCACCCTGAACAGTCGCCAGATGAACCAGCTCGCCCTGATCGCCGAGCGGTGGGACAAGGGGTATGGTCATTTCACCACGCGTCAGAATATTCAGTTCAACTGGCCGCAATTGCGCGATGTGCCTGACATGCTCGACGCGCTGGCCGAGGTGGACATGCATGCCATCCAAACCTCGGGCAATACGATCAGGAACGTGACCGCCGACCATTTCGCCGGTGCCGCCGCTGACGAGGTCACGGACCCCCGGCCAATCGCTGAACTGATCCGCCAATGGTCCACCGACCATCCAGAGTTCCAGTTCCTGCCGCGCAAGTTCAAGGTAGCCGTGACAGGGGCCGAAGCGGACCGCGCCGTGATCAAGGCCCATGACATCGGCCTGCGCGCCGTGAAGCGCGAGGACCGGATCGGGTTCGAGGTCATTGTAGGTGGAGGCCTTGGGCGCACGCCGATGATCGGCAAGGTGCTTTTTGATTTCGTGTCGCAAGAGGACCTGCTGCCCACGCTTGAGGCGATTGTCAGCGTTTACAACCTGCTGGGTCGCCGCGACAACAAGCACAAGGCCCGGATCAAGATTACCGTGCATGAAAACGGCATTGAGGATATCCGCGCCCGCGTGGATGAACGCTATGCCCTGATCCGTCCCCAGTTCACTGGTGTTGATCAAACGCTGCTGGCCCGGATCAAGGCGAATTTTGCGGCCCCGCAGTTCCTGAAGGGGGACAGCGCCCCCTACCACAGCGCCTACAAACACGATCCGCTATTCCGCAGCTGGGCTGATACCAACCTGACCCCTCACCGGAATCCCGATTACGCCATCGTGACAATCTCTCTCAAGGCACATGGCAAGACACCGGGCGATGCCACCGCACGCCAGATGCGGCTCATGGCCGGGCTCGCCCAACGCTATGGCCACGACGAACTGCGCATCAGTCACGAACAAAACGTCATCCTGCCGCATGTGCACAAGGGTGATTTGCCTTCGATCTATTATGCGCTCAAGGCCGAAGGGCTCGGAACGGCAAATATCGGTCTGATCTCGGACATCATCGCCTGCCCTGGTATGGATTACTGCGCTTTGGCCACCGCGCGCTCCATTCCGATTGCGCGGGAGATCGCGACGCGTTTTGATGAATTGAATCTGGAGCATGACATCGGTCCGCTCAAGATCAAGATATCCGGCTGCATCAATGCCTGCGGGCACCATCATGTGGGTCATATCGGCATCCTCGGCCTCGACCGCGCAGGCGTTGAGAACTATCAGATCACCCTGGGGGGAGACGGGACAGAGCAGGCCGCCATCGGGGAACGGGCCGGGCCCGGTTTTTCGGCAACGGAGATTATTCCTGCCGTTGAACGGCTGGTGATGGCGTATCTCGATCTGCGCACGGTCCCCGAGGAGACTTTCCTCCAGACGTACAGGCGCATCGGCATGGCCCCTTTCAAAGCCGCCTTGTACCCGGAAGAACAAGCCAATGCCGCATAACGCACCGCCTTCGCTTGTGCCTCACGAAACGACTTCAGCGGCCGGGAATACTTCTCCTGGGGCCCTGACCGCCCGCGCCGCGCGTTTGAACGTCCAGATGCGGCACCACGCTGCTCAGGACGTGATCCGCAGCGCGGTGGAGGCGATCCCGCGCCTAGCGCTTGTCTCAAGCTTCGGCGCGGAGTCAGTGGCGTTGCTGCATCTTGCGTCCCGCGTGAAAAAGGATCTGCCGATCCTCTTCATCGATACCGAAATGCTGTTCGCGGAAACTCGGACCTACCAACGCGACGTTGCGGTGAAGTTTGGGTTGACCCATATCACGGTCGTCCGGGCCACGGAAATCTCCCAATATGATCCGGATGGCAGGCTGCACAGTACAGATCCTGACGCCTGCTGCACGCTGCGCAAAACCGTACCGCTGCAAAGCGCACTGCAGAAATTCGATGGCTGGATCACGGGCCGCAAGCGTTTTCAGTCGGGCCAGCGCGCAACGCTGCCGCATTTCGAAGCCGAAGCGCATAGCGATGGCGGTCCTGCACGGATCAAGATCAACCCTCTTGCATATTGGTCAGCGCAGGACGTTCAGGACTACATCGAAGAAAACAATCTGCCCCGCCATCCGCTTGTCGCGCGTGGCTATCCATCCATCGGCTGCGCGCCTTGCACCAGTGCTGTCCATCCCGGAGAGGACCCCCGCGCCGGCCGTTGGCGCAATCAATCCAAAAACGAATGCGGCATCCACTTTGTCGATGGCAAGGTGATCCGCCAAGGAGCAAGCACATGACACAACTGATCAACGATACCGGCTATGTGAGCGACGACTGGACCCACGGTTATTGCGCCGCCGGAGCGGCCAATGACTGCCGCGCTCTCGACCTGTCCCCAGACACACAACCCGGCGATGTGGAACTGAGTGAAACGCTGGAAATGATCAGGATTGACTTTCCCTCTGCTGCTGATGGACGCGGCTTTACCATCGCACGCGCCTTACGGCTGCGGGGGTATTCGGGGCGTTTGCGTGCACATGGGCACCTGATTGCCGATCAATACGCCATGGCACGCCGCGCAGGCTTTGACGAGGTCGAAGTGCCTGACGAGATTGCCGCCCGCCAGCCCCAAGACCAATGGCTGTACCGGGCTGACTGGCAGTCGCATGATTATCAGTCGATATTGCGCGGACAGCCTGCGGCGTAACCGCCGATTGCGCCGAACTCTCCCATCCCCTAACAGTGAGGGTGCAAGGGCCAACCTTGCGCATCTTTTTACTATGACAAAGCAGACTCCCGTGAACGAAGCCGCCGCCAAGCCCGTCCCGACCCTTCCAGACGCACAAACCGTCACTTCGGTGAAACATTGGACAGACAGGCTATTCTCTTTCCGGGTAACCCGGCCAGCTACGCTGCGTTTCCGCTCAGGTGAATTCGTGATGATCGGTCTTATGGGCGATCCCGACCCCAAGACGGGCAAGCAAAAACCATTGCTTCGCGCGTATTCCATCGCGTCGCCCTCATGGGATGATGAGCTTGAGTTCTATTCAATCAAGGTACAGGATGGCCCGCTGACCTCAAAGCTGCAACATATCCAGCCTGGCGATCAGATCATTCTGCGTCCCAAGCCTGTAGGCACGCTTGTCCATGACGCGCTGCTGCCGGGCAAGCGCATCTGGTTTTTCGCCACTGGTACAGGCTTTGCGCCCTTCGCATCGCTTCTGCGGGACCCGGAGACATACGAGAAGTTCGAAGAAGTCATTATCACCCACACATGCCGCGACGTGGCAGAGTTGGAGTATGGACGACAGTTGATTGAAGACCTGAAGTCCGACGAGATGATGCAGGAACTGATCGGCGCGGACCATCTGGCTAAAATCCGTTACTATCCCACAACCACGCGTGAAGAGAGCCCCAAGATGGGCCGGATCACGACGTTGCTGCAAGATGGAACCGTATTCAAAGACCTTGGCATCGACGGTATCTCGGCTCAGACAGACCGCGGCATGGTTTGCGGCAGCCTTGGTTTCAACAAGGATATCATGGCCATCCTCGAAGACTTCGGGCTTGAAGAAGGGGCGAACTCTGACCCCAAGCATTTCGTTGTTGAAAAGGCATTCGTAGGCTGATCCAGCCCTCAATAACACCAAAAGGCCGCGCCCGGAGTACCCTACGCGGCCTTTTTGCGGCAATTCCCTCGATTAAAGGTTCAACGCTTCGCGCAACCGCGTCAGGATTTCCCTGAGCGCATCAGGATTGTCCTGCGCAGCCTTCAGCGCCTGTGTGAGCGTCGTCTTCTGCATCGCACCAAGGTCTGAGTTTTCGATCATCTCGCTGACCTTATCCATATCGAAGCCGTCAACAGTCAGAAGCTCTTCCATCATTGAGGGCGACGTAGCATCTACCGTACCTTCGGTGGCCTCTGCCGTCGCATCGGCAGTCTGATCTATTGCTTCCGCTGCAGTATCGGTCGCTGCTTCAGCTGCATCAGTTGCTGTCTCAGCAATGGTTTCGACCACGGTTTCAGTCGCCTCTGCGGTATCTGCAGCAGCCTCTGCCGCAGTGTCCGTTGCCGCATCAGCCGCTTCGGCTGTTGCATCAACAGCGTCGGTTGCTGTGTCGGTCACGGCTTCAGTTGCTTGTTCTGCTGTCTCTGCGGCCTCAGCGGCTGCTTCTTCGGAGGCCTCAACAGCCTCGGTCGCAGTGCCCGTCACGGCTTCAGTAGCTTCACTGACCGCTTCAGAAGCAGCCTCGGCTGTCTCGCTCGCTGTCTCTGAAACGGCTGCAACCGCATCGCTTGCGGCATCTGCTGCGGATTCTGCCGCATCATTGGCTGTCTCCGTCGCGGTATCGACGACATTCTGAGCCGCCTCACCTGCATCCGCCGCAGCCTCTGCGGCGGCATCCACGACTTCCTCGGTGACCTCGGTCACAGCTTCACCTGCGTCCTGGGCTGCCTCGGTCACCGCAGTTGCTGCATCGCTGGCCGCTTCCTGTGCGGCCTCGACAGCTTCGCTGACAGTTTCTTCAACCGCTTGAACCGCATCCCCCGCAGCCTCACTGGCCGCCTCCAGCGCTTCAGGCGCATTCACCGCTTCAGATGCGTCTGTTGCAATCTCTGTCGGCGACTTGCCGGAGTACAGCATGTATCCGCCGACCGCGATAATCGCCGCAACGATGATCCAAACCAGATTTTTCATTCGTCTTTCCCCATTTTTTAAGGGCCTCGCAAGTCATGTGACGCGGGCTCCGTTCATAGATCAAATGCGCAGCCCCCCCCAAAGGTTCAAGGGGAATATAAATAAAGTGACGTCCCTTAGGCGGAATTTAGCGGCTTGAAGAAGGTTCTTGCCGCGAGTACCTTACGCACTCGAATAGTGTGAACAATCAAAGGACGACCACCATCGCTCGCAGACCCCATAACGCGCCGCCCCAAAGAGACACCGGCCCGCGCGTCAATGACAACATCCGCTCCCCTGAAATCCGCCTGATTGGTGCCGACGGCGAAAACGTCGGCGTAGTCACCCCTGCCCGTGCCATGGACATGGCCGAGGAAGCGGGTCTTGATCTGGTTGAGATTTCGCCAAATGCCAATCCACCCGTCTGCAAGATCATGGATTTCGGCAAGTTCAAATACGAGACGCAAAAGCGCGAAGCCGAAGCCCGCAAGAAGCAAAAGATCATTGAGATCAAAGAGGTCAAGTTCCGTCCAAATACGGATACGAACGACTATGACGTCAAGATGCGCAATGTTTTCAAGTTCTTGGAAAATGGCGACAAGGTAAAGATCACCCTGCGCTTCCGTGGCCGCGAGATGGCGCACCAGAATTTGGGCCGTGAACTGCTTGAGCGTGTGGCCGAGGACACCAAGGAACACGGTCGGGTCGAGAACTTTCCAAAGATGGAAGGTCGTCAGATGGTGATGCTGATCGGGCCACTGCCAAACAAGTAACGTTCCGACGACTAGGATCAGATATGCAAAAGCCCCCGCAGTTGCGGGGGCTTTCTGTTTGTCATGTGTTGCTTAGCGCAGCAACGATGTGATGTTACGCACCACTGCACGACGATTGGCAGGTTCGGCCTCCAGTGTCGGTACTTTAAGCGCTGCCTCGCCGTATCCTTGCGTGATCATGTTTTCCGGTGGCACGTCAAAATATTCGGTCAATGCGAGCGCGACCGTCTCTGCCCGGCGATCTGACAACGCAAGGTTATAGGTCGCATCCCCAACAGCATCCGTGTGGCCTTCGACAAGGATCACAGTTCGTGGATCACGTGCGATCAACTCGCTCAGCGTGCGACCGATATTTGCAAGACTGCGTGCCTGTTCAGGCTGGATCGCTGCCGATCCGGTCGCAAACCGCACCGCATCAAGTTCCAGTTCGGGCGCAAGCGCTCGCACTTGTTTGATCTCGCGCACCTGACGCAAAGAGAACCGCCCCTGCTGCTGCGCATTCAGCTCCGCCTGCAGGGCGGCGCGCAGGGCGTCCTCATCCGTGGTGCTGACGCGTGTCGTATTCTGTTGCACCTGCGGCAGTTCGTTGACGACGACCTGCTCTTCCTGCTGCAAATCGTCAAAGAGGACGTATTCGTTGCCCTGCGCATCAATGCTGACACGGCGCAAGACTGTGCCGTCACGGCCACGAATGGTGACGATGCGGGATCCATCTGGCTTGGTCACGATATTGCGCGAAGACCCATCATCAAAGGTCTCAGTGCGCACTTCGTCGCCTGGTCGGCGGATCAGCGCATCGTCATCCTTCAGCACGCGCAGATCACCGTTGGGGTCCTCTACGACAACCCTGTCACCTGATCGGCTTACAACTTTGTCGCCGTTCTTGAGAATAGATCCGACAACTACGGCACCCAAACCCAGCAACAAGGCTTTTTCGAACTTGCTCAATCCATCGTCATCGCCGGAGTTTGCCGCCTGCTGGCCTGTCACACCTGTCTCGAACTCTTCATCCGAGGCGCGCACCTGATCTTCTGTGACTTCTTCTGTGACGACCGCAGCCTCTGCATTGCCTGCTTCGGCAGCAGCCGCCGCAGCCGCCGCAGCGGCCAGCTCTTCTTCGCGGGCGGCACGGCGTTCTTCTTCCAGCGCAGCGCGGTCCGCTTCAAGTTGCGCTGCGGCTCCCGCATCTGCCTGAGCCTGCGCTTGGGCCGCAGCCACACGCGCCGCTTCATCAGCGGCAGCCTGTTCGGCCGCTATTCGATCACGCTCGACCTGTTCAGCGGCAGCACGTTCAGCGTCTTGTGCGGCTGCTTGTTCAGCCTCGATACGTGCGGCCTCTTCGGCTGCAGCCTGTTCAGCGTCGATCCGGGCTGCTTCCTCTGCCTGTGCCTGCTCCGCTGCACTGCGCGCAGCTTCTTCGGCCTGTGCCTGTTCCGCAGCAATCCTTGCGGCCTCGGTTTCTTCTTGCGCAGAAGGTGCGATAATGCGCTCACCGTCCTGTTCAGTTGTCGTCGTCTGCGTATCTTCGGAGGTCACGCCCCTGTTTTCGATCAGAGTTGCCAATTCCTCCGGCTGCCGGAAAACCTCGCGCTCTACCACGCAGGGAAAAAGCAATTGGCTGCCGTCCAGTTGACAGTCTGGAAAATCGGCCTGCGCGGTCACGTGTGTGGGCATCGCCAACGCGAGGCTCATGCTTAGCGCGGTCGTTGACTTGATCAGCCTATTCATCGTGTTGTTCCTTGAATGACGTCCGGCAATCGCCCGGACAGCGTCATAGACACAACTGATCTGTGTCAGACCCGTTCCGTTATTCAATATCAAGAGCAAAAAACCGCGCCCCTTTTCAGGAGCGCGGCCTTGTCATCAGATATCTTTAGGGCGCGTTAGCCGATCGCAGCGACCGCTCGTTTGGTCATCACACCGCACAGATGTGCGCGATAGGCACCGGTCCCATGCAGATCGCTGATCATATTGGAACCATCAAGGCTGAGACCCGCCACCGCATCGGGAGAGAAGTTCGACGAAAGCGCCTGCTCCGCTTCAGCCCAGCGGAATACGCCATCGTTTGACGCCCCCGTGATTGCCACGCGTACACCGTCAGAGAACTTTGCGACAAAGGCCGCGACCAGCGGGAAGCGGGATGCGGGCTGCAAGATCTTTTCGTAATGCGCCGCTGTGGGCACTGGGAACTTCACTTCGGTGACGATCTCGCCCTCCTCCAAAGCTGTCTCGAACATGCCCTGGAAGTAGTCGTCCGCCGCGATTTCGCGATTGTTGGTCACGATTGTGGCACCACTGCCAAGCGCACCAGCAGGGTAGCATGCAGAAGGGTCATTGTTGGCAATCGATCCGCCAATGGTGCCACGGTTGCGCACCGCAGGGTCACCAATCCGAGCGGCCAGAGATGCCAGCGCCGGATAATGGGCCTCTGCCTCGCGCGCCACTGTGGCGTGCGTGGTTGCACCGCCAATGCACACGCGGCCCTCGTCATCAAGGCATACGCCCTTCATCTCGTCGATCCCGGTGAGCGACACCAGAACCGAAGGCGCCGCCAGCCGGGCTTTCAGCGTCGGGATCAGGGTCTGACCACCGCTCATGGGTTGCGCTTCTTCCCGCCCCATGGCCTTGACCGCATCCTGAATCGTGCTGGGTCGTTCCACATCGAAATTATACATCGTCTTTCCTTTCAGAGACCCGGACCGGGGATACCCTCCCGCCTGTCCGTCACCCTTTCAAAAATCCTCGGCTCCGGGAAGCACCCGGAGCCCTGTTTCACATCAACCGTTCATCGCGGCCCAGACACGCGCCGGGGACACGGGCATGTCGATATGCGCCACGTCCTTGCCGCCTGACCGCATTGCGTCGATCACCGCGTTGACCACCGCCGGGGGTGAGCCAATGGCCCCCGCCTCGCCGCAGCCTTTCACGCCCAATGGGTTGTGCGTGCAAGGTGTCTGGCAGGAATGGTCGACGTCATAGAACGGCAGGTCCGCAGCCCGTGGCATGGCGTAGTCCATGTAGGACGCGCTGAGCAGCTGACCGTCGCTGTCATAGACACAGTTCTCAAGCAATGCCTGCCCGATGCCCTGCGCCAGACCACCATGAACCTGACCGGTTACGATCATCGGATTGATGATGTTGCCAAAGTCATCTGCAGCCGAGAAGCGCTCAATCGTCACCTGACCTGTTTCGGGGTCCAGCTCGACTTCGCAAGCGTATGCCCCCGATGGATAGGTGAAGTTCGACGGATCATAGAACGCGGTTTCTTCCAGACCCGGCTCAATATCCTCAAGCGGATAGTTGTGCGGCACATAGGCGGCCAAGGTCACGTCGCCCCAAGCCACGGACTTGTCAGTCCCTGCAACGCTGAACGCACCGTCCTTCAACTCGATATCGCCTTCGGAGGCTTCGAGCAGGTGCGAGGCGATCTTCTTGGCCTTGGCGATGATCTTTTCGGTCGCGCGCACCATGGCCGATCCGCCCACCGCAATGGAGCGGGAGCCATAGGTGCCCATGCCCATCGGCGTTCTGGCCGTATCGCCGTGAACGATCTCGATCATGTTCTCGTCGATGCCGATCATCTCGGCCACAACCTGCGCAAAGGACGTCTCGTGCCCCTGTCCGTGACTGTGAGAGCCGGTCATGACAACCAGACCGCCAGTTGCGTTCACTCGAACCGTTGCAGATTCATACAGACCAGCGCGTGCGCCCAGCTGCCCCACAAGGTTCGATGGCGCGATGCCACAGGCCTCAATGTAGCAGTTCACGCCAAAGCCGCGCAGTTTGCCCTTGGCCTCGCTCTCTTTGCGGCGCGCCGCAAAACCAGCGATGTCCGCCATCTCTTCAAGCTTGTCCATCGTCGCGACGTAGTCACCGGTATCGTATTCCACCGCCACAGGCGTGGCGTAGGGGAATTCAGTGATGAAGTTCTGACGGCGCAGGGCAATCGGATCGACGCCAAGCTCGTGCGCTGCTTTGTCCACCAGACGCTCAAGTTGGTATGTCGCCTCAGGGCGACCAGCCCCGCGATAGGCATCCACTGGCACCGTGTTGGTAAAGACCGCCTTCACGTTCACGTAGATCAGGGGCGTTTTGTAGTTACCCGCCATCAACGTGCCGTGCAGCCAGGTCGGCACGGAAGGTGCGAATGTCGACAGATACGCACCCATGTTCGCGTAGGTATCCGTGCGCAGCGCGGTAAAGTTGTTGTCCGCATCCAACGCCAGCTCGATCTTGGTCACGTGATCGCGGCCATGGGCATCCGACATGAAAGCTTCGGACCGGGTGGATGTCCACTTGACCGGACGATTGCAGGCCTTGGCCGCAAAGGTACAGAACGCTTCTTCCTGATAGTGGAAGATCTTGGTGCCGAAACCGCCGCCCACGTCAGGGGCCACGACCCGCAGCTTGTGCTCTGGAATGCCCAGCACGAAGGCGCCCATCAACAGGCGGATCACATGCGGGTTCTGCGAGGTGGTATAAAGCGTATGCTCCCCGCCCGAACGGGAATAGTCGCCCACCGCCACGCGCGGTTCCATCGGGTTTGCGATCAGACGATTGTTGGTCAGCTCAAGCGTGGTGACATGCGCTGCATTATTGAAGGCTTCGTCTACGGCGCCTTTGTTTTCCTCGACAAAACCCCAGTCATAACAAAGGTTTGACGTCAGATCGTCGTGGACCTTGGGCGCGCCGTCCTTAACGGCTTCTTTCATGTCGACGACTGCGGGCAGTTCGTCGATGTCGAGCACGATGGCTTCTGCCGCATCGCGGGCCTGCTCGTAAGTCTCGGCCACAACCGCAGCAATCGGCTCACCCACATGGCGTACCTTGCCCTGTGCCAGCACCGGATGTCCCGGTTCCTGCATGGGTTGACCGTGCTTGTCGGTCACCTGCCAGCCACATGGCATCCCGCCCACGGCCTCAAAGTCCTTGCCGGTGAAAATCTGCACCACACCCGGCATGCCTTCGGCGGCCGATGTGTCCACCGACTTCAATGTGCCATGCGCGATGTCCGAACGCAGAAAATGCACATAGGCCTGTCCGCGCAGGTTTATGTCATCCGTGTAATTTCCGTTGCCGGTCAAAAACCGGACGTCTTCGCGCCGCTTGCTGCTGGCACCAATTCCGCCATCTTTTGGCATGTTATTTCCTCCCTGGGTGGGGCTTGCAGTTGGCACGCCCTCGAATGATTACCTGTTTCGTCCCGCACGGCAGGCGTAAGGAACGTTCTTTCTTAGGTATTCTTATTCAGCCGCGATGGCGCTGACGTCCTGACCCGATGCTGCCATGATCGCTTTCACGATGTTGTGGTAGCCGGTGCAGCGGCAAATGTTGCCGTCCAGATAGTGACGCACATCCGCCTCGGTCGGCTTTGGGTTTTCCTTCAAAAGCGCTGCGGCCGACATCACCATGCCAGGCGTGCAGAACCCGCACTGAAGTCCGTGATGATCCTGAAACGCCTGCTGGATCACGTTGAGAGAGCCGTCAGCGTTTGCCTGCCCCTCGATCGTCGCCACTTCCGCGCCATCGGCCTCAACCGCCAGCATTGTGCAAGCCTTAACAGCTTCGCCGTTCACATGGACCACGCAAGCGCCGCACTGGCTGGTGTCGCAGCCGATGTGTGTGCCCGTCAGCCCAAGATCGTCTCGTAGAAACTGCGCCAGCAGTGTGCGGCCCTCGACGTCACCCGACGCATCCTTGCCGTTCACGGTCATTTTGACCTGTGTCATATCTTCCTCCCTGAGTGTTCTTGTTTGGGGGGAGTTAAGCACGGGTCAGCCCAGTTGAGAACCGAAAAAATGATTGTTTTCAAGATAAGGCAGGGCAATGCAGTATATTGCACCCTGCACTGCGGATCGAGCGGAGCATTTCCGCTTAAAGCCGACAAGCCAACTCCCGTTGGCCGACCATGGGTTCCGCGCCAAGAGCTGTCATGAAAGCTGCGAACCCCGCATCACTTGCATCCGCGTTCAGCACGCGCAAAGGCTTCCCATCCAGTACAGGAAACAGTCCCTCAATCATAGCGCGGCCCACACCAGCGCGTCGCCGGTCAGGCCGCACCGCGATTTGTGCAATCGCTCCGGTAGCACGCAACAACACGGCATAGCCCGCAAGCCCGTCGGCATCCCTGACCCCCAGGCAATAAATCCCGTCTTCGACACGCTCCATGGCCGCATCGTTGTTCTGCCATGTTGGTGACCAGTCTCGGCATGCTGGGGTCTCATCCATGATACTGCGCCATGACACAGGACCTACTGCCAGCTGTCCGCGGAAAGATGCAGCCACCCCGGACAAGTCAAAACAGGCAAGCTCCCGTTCCACTTCCATACCAAGACTGCGATACAGCGCGAAAGCAGCCTCATTTCCATCCATCACCTCGGTCTGGAATCTTCGGACGCGCCCGTCACGCAAACAACGCAGCGCCGTCTCTGCCAGCCGGCGCGCGATACCTTGCCCCCGAAAATCAGGATCGGTGCCGCTGGCAATCAGATATCCTGTGCCACCGTCCACCGAAACCAGCCAGACCGCAATGACCCGATCTTCAGAAAGCGCCACCCAAGACATCTCTTTTTTCAGTCCCCGCTGACCCATCATAAAAGCGAACGCCTGTTCATCTGGCTGCATCGCCGCTGCGTAGCCCGAGAACCCGGCGATCATCCCCAGCCTTAACTGCGCCTCGCTTACCTCGCTGGCCCGAACAATCTGCAGCTCTGCCATACTCACTCGGATCCACGCCCCCGGCGCGGTTGCGGCCGTGTAGGTATCTCTTTCAAAAGGCCGCCCACACCCATACCCGCAATATCCGCCGAACTGACGGGCACGCCGCAAATCACCCTGCTCAATACCCAGTCCGCGCCATTCAAAGCCGGCGCCCGGGCGCATCCCGGCAGGCCGATCACCGGCCTGCCTGCCAGCTCTCCGATGAACAAAAGGTTGCCCGGATCAACAGGCATCCCAAACCGCGCCACTGTGCCGCCAGCCGCGCGCACGGCATTCGGTGCGACATCATGAGGGTCTGAGGTCGCAGACCCGGTCAGGACCATGATCAGCTCATCTGGTGCCTGGAGTATCGCATCCCGCAGGGCGATTTCTTCGTGTGGCACCATCTCGATCCCGCTCAGCTCAACGTTTAAAGCCTTGAGCCTATCTGAAATCGCCTTGGCCCCCTTGTCCCCGACACCACCCGGAATTTCCGTGATGATCAGCTTTGCCGACGCAATTTGCGGGCGACGATATTCAATTGCGCCGTTCCCTGCGGCTGCAATCGCGCGATCAAGATCGGAGCGCGCAACAGCGTAAGAGATGATCTTGATCGTGGCGACCATCCCGCCTTTGGCCATCTGCTGCCAAGGCGGCACTGTCGCGATGGTAATCATCGGGTCTACCGAGTTCACGGCTTCCAGGGCCGCCACATCAAGTGCCACTACACCGGGTCCCTTGGCCAGTAGATTAACCCGACCGGTGAACGGCACCGTCACCTGCAACCCATCTGCCCCGCCCAAGACTGCTTTGGCCAGCGCCTGCGCTGCATCATCCTCGCCAACATCAGCTGCTTCCAGCCGGGCGACAATGACCTGCCTGACACCGACATCCGCCAGCGCCGCCACATCCCCCGCATTCAGAACCCGCCCCTTGCGCAGACGTCCCTTCTTAAGGCCCACCGAATGCGCCAGAACCGCGCCTTCCGCGTCTTTCAGATCAACAGGACCAAACCTCATCCCTGCCTCAACCTCTGAATCATTTGGGCCAAAATCGACACCGCAATCTCTGATGGCCCCGCCGCCCCGATGTTCAGCCCGACAGGACCGTGTATGCGCGCAATCTCTGTATCCGGGAACCCGGCCTCCTTCAGCCGCGCCACCCGACTGGCATGGGTCCGCGTGCTGCCAAGCGCACCGATGTAGAAACACTCGGATCGCAACGCTACGTGCAAGGCCGGATCATCCAGCTTGGGATCATGGGTCAACAAGACAAGCGCCGTGCGCGCGTCCACGCCGATCTCTGCCAGTGCGTCATCGGGCCAGTCATTGACAACCCGCGTGCCGGGAAAACGCAATTGTGATCCGAAAGCCTCGCGCGGGTCGACCACAACCGGATCAAACCCAACATCGCGGGCCATTCCGACAAGATGTTGCGCGATATGCACGCCCCCTACCACGATCAATCGTAAAGGCGGGTTGTGTATTGCGACAAAGGTCGCCCCATCCTCGCTCAACCCTGACCGGTCCATTCGAAACCGTGCCTCATGCCCTTCGCGCATCAGCCTGCGCGCAGCGCCGTCCAGGGCCACCTCATATGCAACCGGCTGGCGCGCGGCACGTGCCGCGCCCAGTTGACGCAACATTTCCACCGGCATGCCCTTGTCGCCCACCGGTTCCACCAAAATGCGGATGTTGCCTCCACAGGCCAGCCCGACAGCGAATGCGTCACCATCACTCACGCCGTATTCAAGTACCCGCGTGCCGCCCTCCTGCAACACCTCCAACGCCTCGACCACTACGGCGCCCTCGACACAACCGCCCGAGACCGAGCCTTCCATTTCTCCCTGGTCGGAAATCACCATCTGCGCACCTACGCGCCTCGGGGCAGACCCCCATGTCTCTATCACTGTGGCCAGGGCGACAGATTTCCCGGCCTCTACCCAGGCCAGCGCCTGCTCTGGTGCGGTTTCCTGATGCTGCATGTCGTCCTCCCTTATCTCCCTCTGGTCCGGAGCCGCCGTCGCGCGGGCCAGTCGCGCCAGAGAGGTGGCCGGGGTTCAAGATAAATCGCCGAGGGGCCCCTTCAGGGGAGGCGGCGATTTCTCTTTAACCCCGGACAGCGCTCTGGCACGGCAGGACCTCGTGATGGCGGCTGCGGACCTTCTGGGACGGTGGGCCTGAAGCGCCCCTTCAACAAATAATGTAATGCGCGGCTTGCCCGCGCTCAATCAGATAACACCGCGGATGAAAGCCCGGACAAAAGAATGCGTCAAGCTCGCTTGCACAGCGACCTCCCCCCGACTACATCTTAGCCAGATATCGACCACGCCGGAGCGACCTACATGCCCATGCAAGCCCACGAGTTAGAAGAACTGATCCGCGCCGCCTTTCCAGACGCCGAAATCACCGTTCAGGGTGAGGATGGCGTGCATATGGCCGCCATGGTGATTGATCCTTCTTTCAAGGGGATGAACCGCGTTCAGCAGCAGCGCGCGGTCTACGCCGCCCTGAAGGGCAAGATGGACGGCCCCAACGGCGAACTACATGCGCTGGCGCTGACCACCAAGGCGCCGGGCTGAACGGATGTGGGTCTATCTCCTTATCGCGGTTCTGTTGGGTGTCGGCGTGACAGCCTATGCGCAGTACCGTGCTCAGCAGGGCACTTACCGCCCTCTTGCCTCGCGTCAGCCAGAACGCCGCGTGCGCGATGTGCCGCTGGGAATGGAGGGGCTGGACCTTGAAGAAGTCAGCCGTGCTAACCGCCGCAACGAAAGCCTTGAGCGCGGACAGACAAACTGGCTCAGCAAGTCCGGCTTTTTCGGTCGTGCCGATACCGATGTGGCACCGCTGGCGGATGATGAAACCTATGCCGCGCGTTACTACGACGCGTTTCAAAAAGACAAATCGAAGGACCCGAAAAAATGAGCGATGCAGCAAACCGGATCAAGGACACCATCACTTCAAGCGACGTGGTGCTTTTCATGAAAGGCACCAAGGAAATGCCACAGTGCGGCTTTTCCTCCCGCGTTGCCGGGGTCCTGAATTACATGGGAGTCGAATATTCCGATGTGAACGTACTGGCGGACGAGGACATCCGTCAGGGCATCAAGGACTTCTCTGACTGGCCCACCATTCCTCAGCTCTACGTCAAAGGCGAATTTGTTGGCGGTTGCGACATCATCACCGAGATGACGCTGTCGGGTGAGCTGGACAGCATGTTCGACGAAAATGGCGTGACCTACGACAAAGATGCTGCCGAAAAAATTCGTGAAGCCAACGGCTGATTGACCTTAATCGCCCGCAAAAACAGCTGCGTGAATGACAGCTCACAACTTGCATTCCCAAGGTAAAAAAGTACCGTTCCGTGATTTCAAACGGAACGGTTTTTCATGCCCGCGATCTACAATTACTTTACCTCGGCAGAGGTTTTCGTACACATCGCAACGATTTGTTACGTACTGGGCCTGTTGACCAGAAAAGAATTGATTCTGCGCATATTTCTGCTGTTGGGGACAACGTTCTACATCCTCTACTATTTCTATATTACCCAGTCGCCACTTTGGGACGCCATCGCGGCAAGCGTGTTGATTGGCGCGGCCAACATCGTAGTGATCTGGCGGATTATTCGCGAACGCTCTACCGTCGGCATGTCCGAGGAAATGCTATCGCTCTACCGCTCTTTCCCGAATTTCAATCCAGGACAGTTCCGTAAGATGATGCAATTGGCTCGGATCGTAAGGAATTGCGACGAATCCCTCTTGCTTGATGAGGGGGTTGCACCGGGAAAGCTGTTCTTGACCATCTCGCCGGGTTTCAACGTGATCCGGGGCACCCAGCACGCAGAACTCGATCCAGGCACCTTTCTTGGTGAGATTTCGTTTCTTCTGGGCGGCGGCGCGACAGCCACGGTCGTGGCGCGACAGGGCAGCGACTATGTTGTCTGGAATACCGATGCGCTTGAAAAAATGATGGAAAAATCACCGGCAATGGCCAATGCGATCACGGTCCTTTTGAACAAGGACATCGCCCGCAAACTGGCAGTCAGCTTTCCCACCCGCGCGACCTCAATGTTGCCAAGCAACGTGACCTGAGCCGGTTGCCCCAGCACCTTCTATAAGACTGACGTCTAGCTGTCGGGAAATACCAGCCAAGATTCAATACGTTCCCATGTCACGTCCATCGCCCAAGCACTGCTGATCCACGGAAGACTGATGTGCCCATAGGCAAGTGACAAATGCCACTCTGCCTCGTCCTCGTCCCGGCCTTCGATGCCGGCGACATATCGTGCGGACGCAATCCCGGTTCTGTCTGAACCAGCCTTGCAGTGGATCAGCAATGGCTTGGGGGCCTTGCGCATTTCGTCAAGCAGCGCATGAACTTCCTTGTCCGTCAGTTCAGTGCTTGCCGACATGCGGAAATCGACATGTTTAATCACCAACCGATCCGTCACGGCACGTTCCGTTTCGCACCAGTCTTCACCATCGTTCTGCCCAGCAGGTTGAGAACACTGACGCTATCGTGCTCTCGTTTCCATCTTGCCAGTTTCTGACCGTCCATCTGGCCGACAAGAAATACCTGTCCGGCTACCACTTCATAAAATTGCCGCTGAGTTGGAGGTACGCCAGTTTAGCAAAGATGATTGCAGTCAGGACAAGCATCCCCGCGACAAGGATTTTCGCAATTCTTGACATGCCTGCCCAGTTTCCAGCCGGTTACTTTGCTCTAGACCTCAAACCAAAAAAAAACGAGCGTTTTGATGTCACAACAAGGCGGTCCGGCAGAAGCGACCTATTTGTTTGGTCATAAAGGTTGAGCGCATGGTGAAGCGCCCTACCCGGCCTTCTCCTCGACTGCCGCTGCCAAAGCCTCGGCCTGTGCGGCAAGTTCCGCCAGCGTATCGCTCACCTGTTGCGGTACAATCGGCACTTCGATCCGTTCGGGCTCGACCGTGGCGTTACGCAGACCCGCTAATTCGGCCTCGCGTTCGGCAAGCTCTGCGCGTACCTCCGCAATGCGATCCTCGACACTTGCCGTCTTGTCAGCCAAGAGCAGGCCAGCCATCAGCAGCATGCGGGCTTCGGGCATTCGACCCACCTGATCGCTCAGCACCTGCGCCTCGTCATCAAGCATCTTGGCCGCGGCGTGCAGGTACGCCTCTTCTCCGTCCTGACAGGCCACTTCAAATTGACGACCTCCAATGGTGATCCGTACCTCTGGCATCAGGCGTTCTCCTCTTTGCTTGCAGGGGCATCACCCGCGCCGTCCAACAGCGGCGTAAGTGCAGCCAGAATAGCGCTGCTTTCGGCCACATCCGACGCACGTGCGGCGCGCAGTCCATCCAGTTCGGCGAGCATCGCCTTGTTGATCAGGTGCGGATCGCCAACCCCTTCATTATTGGCGTCGCGCAGCGCCGCGCAGGCATCGGTCAATTGTTCGTTGGCCCGGCGCAGACGCTGGAGCTCAATATCAAGCTGCGCCATGCGCGCTTCGCCTTCTTCCAGCTGTGCACGCATTGCAGCCATTTCGTTGTCCGACTTGGTCTTGAGCGCGCGCACGCGTTCGGTCAGCTGGGCATTGGCGGTGCGTTCGTCTTCCAAGGCCTGCATTGTTTCGGGATCGGGTCCGGTCGGCGCCCCCCCGATCTTGTCCAACCCCTGGGCCACACGGTCCATGGCGGTGGTGATGCGACGTTGCAGTTCGTCGATGTTACTCATTGCCCAGATACTCCCCACTAAAACGCGTCATTCTGTCAGCCAGCCCCGGCACAGCACATGCTGCGAATCGCCCAAAGGCTGCTTTTCTCTAATCCTACCCAAAGAAACAAATGAATGCGCCCCCCGTTTGAGATCAGCCACTTGAACGGCAAAGCTGATCCGATGCGTCAGCACGATTTTAGCGCCAAACCGCCTTTGGCTTGAACTTTGCGGGTCTGCTGGTATGCACGGCCCAACTGGCCCTCATTCACGCATAAGGACATCCCCCTTGGATCTGAACGCCCTGCGCACCGCCCACCCTGATCACTGGTCCAAAGCGACCGCCATTCGCGCGCTTACGCTTGATGCAGTGGCCGAAGCGAATTCCGGCCATTCTGGCATGCCCATGGGCATGGCGGATGTCGCTACGGTTCTGTTTGAAAAGCATCTCAAGTTCGATGCGGCAGACCCGCTCTGGCCTGATCGTGACCGGTTCATTCTGTCAGCGGGTCACGGGTCCATGCTGCTGTACTCCATCCTGCATCTTGTAGGTGACGCGCAGTTCCCCATCGAAGAGATCAAGAATTTCCGTCAGATGGGCGCGCGCACTGCGGGCCACCCGGAAAACTTCCTTGCCGACGCCGTCGAGACGACGACAGGTCCATTGGGTCAGGGCATTGCCAATTCTGTTGGCTTTGCCATGGCAGAGGAAATCCAGCGTGCGCACTACGGTGCAAAGGTTGTAGATCATCATACCTACGTTATCGCCGGTGACGGTTGCCTGATGGAAGGTGTAAGCCAGGAAGCGATCACGCTTGCAGGCCGCCACCAGCTTTCCAAGCTGATCGTACTTTGGGACAACAACAACATCACCATCGACGGTCCCGTAACCCTGTCTGACAGCACCGACCAGGTTGCGCGTTTCAAGGCCGCTGGCTGGCACACAATCGAAATCGATGGTCATAATCCAAACGAGATCGACGCCGCGCTGACCGAGGCCCGCAAATCTGATCAGCCGACCATGATCGCCTGCAAAACGCATATCGCGCTTGGCCATGCCGCGCAGGACACGTCAAAAGGTCACGGCGCACTGACGGACGCCGACCAGATGGCAGCTGCCAAAGCCGCCTACGGCTGGACGACCGGCCCGTTTGAGGTGCCCGGCGACGTGAAATCCGCTTGGGAAGAGATCGGCAAGCGTGGCGCGTCAGAACGGGCCGCGTGGGAAGAACGTTTTGACAAGATGCCGCGTTCGAAGCGGGAGACATTCAATCGCGCACTGGCCTTTGAGACGCCGAAGAAACTGAGCGCGACGATCAAGGCGTTCAAGAAGCAAATGAGCGAAGCCGCGCCCAAGCTGGCCACACGCGCCTCATCCGAGAAAGTGCTCGAGGTCCTCAACCCCATCCTGCCCGAAACGGTTGGCGGTTCGGCCGACCTGACCGGGTCCAACAACACCAAGACCGGTGATTTGGGTGTCTTTGACACCGACAACCGGGGGGGCCGCTATGTCTATTGGGGCGTGCGCGAACACGGCATGGCCGCAGCGATGAACGGTATGGCGCTGCATGGCGGGATACGCCCCTACGGTGGTACTTTCATGTGCTTTACTGATTACGCCCGTCCGTCCATGCGCCTTGCCGCGCTGATGAAAATTCCGACGGTTTTCGTTATGACACATGATTCCATCGGTCTGGGGGAAGACGGCCCGACGCACCAACCGGTTGAGCACCTTGCCATCAGCCGTGCGACCCCGAACACCTATGTATTCCGGCCCGCCGATACGATCGAAACAGCCGAAAGCTGGGAGATCGCCTTTTCGTCCAAGAACACGCCCTCTGTTCTGTCACTGACCCGCCAGGGGCTGCCCACCGTGCGGACAGAGCATAAGAACACCAACATGGTCGAAAAAGGCGCCTACGTGCTGGCAGACGCTGAGGGAAAACGGCAGGTGATCCTGATCGCCACCGGCTCTGAGGTGAGCGTTGCCTTGGCCGCACGCGACCTTTTGCAGGCCGAAGGCATTGGCGTGCGCGTCGTTTCCATGCCCTGCATGGAGCTTTTTGCCGCACAGGACGAAGCCTATCGCAAGCGGGTGCTGCCCGGTGGCGCGGTGCGCGTCGGCGTTGAGGCTGGCGTGCGCCAAGGCTGGGATCGCTGGCTTTTCGGTGAGCGTGGCAAGTTCGGCAAGGCGGCCTTTGTTGGCATGGACCGTTTCGGTGCCTCTGCCCCGGCGGAAGAGTTGTTTGAGAAGTTTGGAATCACCGCCGAAGGTGTTGCGGCGGCCGCCAAAGACTTGCTCTGAACACAACTCACAGTAATTATTGCTTTGAGCCCCGATCAGCGATGGTTGGAGCTTTTTGCTGGTTTGTGCAAATGGTGAATCGGCAATAAACCGCTTTTCCTCAGCGTGTTACTGCCAGGAAATGACAAGATATTTTTTAAGCTGGCACGTCCGGGAAATAGTAACTTATGGTTGATTTTCACTGAGGTTAACCGGATGTTAGTTCTTCAAGCGCACCTTAGCGTTCGAGGTCTTTCCGCTGAAGAAAGGAAGCTACATGCCCCTTGCCGTTTTGATGGCTGCACTTTGCTCCGGACTGGCTATGGCCGTCGTTTGGCTGTCCTTTGGTGGATCGGGTGCAAGCGCTTTCTTGATCTACGTTCTTGGCGGGCAAGCCGTCGCCGCCGGCATTTTGATGACTACGGCTCTGCGCGATTTGCGCTGACCCGGCGGTCAGTTCCACACCCACGTTCTCACCCGGAAATATTATTCACCGATATCAGGCGTGGCTGCGGGACTTCCGGCTGAAAATGCTCCGCCATAGTGGCGTGATGATCTTCTCACCTATTGGAATCAGGATCAGACCGAGTGCCAAGCCCAGGATGCCGTCCATAACCGCTTTGGAAGCCCATTCGGTAGCCCCTTCCAATGCTGGCGGTACAGCATGTGCCGCGACAACAGACCAGTCGTGGATCAGGTGACCCAAGGTGCCAAAACCCAATTCTTCCAGCCCATGCACAATAATCGATCCGCCGACCCACAACATTGCCGCCGTGCCAACGACTGTCAGCGCCTTCAAGAAACCCGGCATCCCCCGAACCAGCCCACGCCCCAAGGTACGCGTCAGGCCAAGCCGGCCCTTGTTTGCCATCGCCAGTCCCAGATCGTCCATCTTCACGATCAGCGCGACCGCACCATAGACCGCGACAGTAATCATCACCGCCACGGCGGCAAGGGTTGCCGCCTCCATCCAGAAGTTGCTTGGCGGGATCGCAGCCAGAGAGATGGTCATGATCTCCGCAGACAGAATGAAATCAGTCTTGATCGCCCCTTGGGCCTTTTCCTCTTCCAGATGCGCAGGGTCCTCAACGACTTCATCTTTGTGCGGAAAATCCTCGTGACCGTGACCGAAGCCAAATGCATGAGCGACTTTTTCAGCCCCTTCAAAGCACAGGTATGCACCGCCCAGCATCAACAATGGCGCAATCGCCCAAGGTGCGAAATTTGACAACGCAAGTCCGGCAGGCAACAAAAACACCAGCTTGTTGCGGAAGGACCCTTTCGTGATCCGCCAGATCACTGGCAATTCGCGGCTCGCATCGAAACCATGCACGTACTTTGGCGTGACTGCGGCATCGTCAATCACCGCACCAGCAGCTTTGGTCCCGGCCTTGGTCGCTTGACCAATCACGTCATCAATCGAAGACGCGGCCACTTTGGCAATCGCGGCTACGTCATCCAGCAAGGCAATCAAGCCGCTCATGATCTCGTTCCTTTCGTGCTTTCATCAGACTTAGCCTGTTCTGGTGACCGAGCAAATCCCAGATAAACAACCCCTTTATCGCTAACATAAGTATTTAGCGCTAACAGGCGCTTCGATGGCAGCTTTCCCCCTTTAACCCATCCGAGACTCCCCGTTATAGAGCGACCAAGACATCCCCGGAAGGACACCCCATGGCAATCAAAGTCGGCATCAACGGATTTGGCCGCATCGGCCGCTGTACGCTCAGCCACATCGCGGCTTCTGCACGGGACGATATCGAAGTCGTCAAGATCAATGCCACCGGCCCTATCGAGACCGCTGCACATTTGCTGAAATATGATTCAGTCCATGGGCGCTTCCCAGGCGAGATCACCATCGACAACGGATATATGAACCTTGGTCAAAACGATATCGAGGTGATGTCGACCTATAACCTTGAAGAACTGGACTGGACTGGTTGCGATGTCGTGCTTGAGTGCACGGGCAAGTTCAATGACGGTAACAAGGCGGGTGTACATCTGGAGCAAGGGGCCAAACGCGTTTTGCTGTCGGCCCCCGGCAAGAATGTGGACCGGACGGTCGTCTACGGAGTGAACCACGACACGCTGCAAAAATCTGACCGGATGATCTCTAACGGATCTTGCACGACGAACTGCCTCGCTCCGATGGCAAAGGTCATGCACGAGGCAATCGGGATCGAATCCGGCCTGATGACCACGATCCACAGCTACACCGGCGACCAACCCACACTGGACCGGCGCCACAGCGATCTTTACCGCGCACGTGCCGCCGCTATGGCGCTGATCCCGACCTCGACAGGCGCCGCCAAGGCCCTGGGTGAAGTTCTGCCTGCGCTTAAAGGCAAACTGGACGGCACTGCAATGCGCGTGCCTACGCCCAACGTCTCTGCTGTCGATCTGACATTCACAGCCTCGCGCGATGTGACGGTCGAAGAAGTCAACGCCGCCGCCAAGGCCGCTGCCGAAGGCCACATGAAGGGCGTACTGGGATATGATCCCGAACAGAAGGTCAGCATCGACTTCAATCACACCGAGGAAAGCTGCATTTTCGCCCCCGATCAGACCATCGTTGTCGCCGGTCGCACGGTGCGCGTCTTGGGTTGGTACGATAACGAATGGGCCTTCTCAGTCCGGATGGCGGATGTTGCGGTCGCCATGGGCAACCTGGGTTAACCCATCAACGTCAAAGCCTTGCGCGGTTGCACCGGCCCTGTCATATCGGGGCCATCGCAACGGAGCCGCCACGTGACCAATCTGATCGCCATCGTTCTGGGTCTGATCCTGATCGCCGCCTTGGTGTTGGACACGATGTTCTACGGCACCGAGCACCTCGTCTTTTTGGGCAAGAAGATGCTTGAATTGATCGAGTGGGTTGCGTTCTGGCGCTAGGCAGACGCGATTTACTTAAATTGTATTGGTACTTATTTCCCGGCGTGGACCCGTTGACAGGTGGCATAACTCGGCCATTTTCTGGATCAGAAATTTGATCAAAAGGTGATGCCATGACTGTAAAACTTGCCATCAACGGGTTTGGCCGCATTGGTCGCATGGTACTTCGGGCGCTGATGGATCGACCCCAAGATGATCTGGAAGTAATCGCGATCAATGATCTAGCGCCCCTCGATACCAATGGGCATCTGTTCGAGTTCGACTCGGTCCATGGCAGGTATGGGCGTTCTGTCATCCTTGGTGACGGTACCATGGACGTGGGGCGTGGCGCGATCCGCGTGACGGCAGAGCGTGATCCCCACAAGCTGCCATGGGATGATGTGGACATCGCACTGGAATGCACCGGCTTCTTTCGCACTCCTGAAAAAGCAGCACTGCACCTCAGGAACGGATCAAAGCGTGTGCTGATTTCAGCCCCGGCGAAAGGCGACATCAAAACGATCGTATATGGGGTAAACCATGACCTGATAGACGCCTCGGACCAGATCATCAGCAACGCGTCCTGCACCACCAACTGCCTTGTCCCCGTGGCGCATGTCCTGCACGAGGGCTTCGGAATTATCCGAGGCCATATGACAACGGTGCACAGCTACACCGGAACCCAGCCAGTTCATGACCGCGCACATGACGATCTGTACCGCGCCCGCGCCGCAGCCATGTCGATGATCCCAACCACCACCGGGGCCGCAGATACGCTTGGCGTGGTGCTGCCGCATCTTGACGGGCTGATTACGGGTACTGCTGTCCGCGTCCCCGTCCCGAACGTGTCCTGCGTCGATCTGGTGGTCGAAACCTTGAAGAACACCACCCAAGACGAGGTCAACGACGCAATGCGTGCGGCAGCAGAAGGCCCGCTCAATGGTATTCTGGGCGTGACGGATCGCAAGCTCGTCTCAATGGATTTCAACCATGACCCCCGCTCTGCCATCCATGCCTGTGATCAAACGTCTATCCAGCAGGGCAACCTTGTCCGGGTGTTGGCCTGGTATGATAATGAATGGGCGTTCTCGAACCGCATGCTTGACGTCGCGCGGGTGATGGGATCGATGCTCTAGCCGCGCTCAGGCTGGGTTAGGCAATTCGTCGGGTAAGGCCTTGCCCAGCTTTTCCAGCAGCTTTTCATTCACAAGCGGCGTGACGAATTTGCTCACGTCGCCATCCAGCCGCGCTATTTCCTTGACCAGCTTGCTGGCAATCGCCTGATGCTGTGCCTCGGCCATCAGGAACACGGTCTCGATCGATTTATCAAGCTGACGATTCATCCCGACCATTTGGTACTCGTACTCAAAATCTGCCACGGCACGCAGGCCGCGCACGATGATCTGCGCCCCCACATCGCGTGCACAGTCGATCAGAAGGTTCTCAAAAGGGTGCGCAACGATTTCAACGCCAGTGGCCTTACTTAACCCCGCGCATTCCGCCTCCAGCATCTCAACACGCTCTTCAAGCGAAAACAACGGGCCCTTGTCCCGGTTGATCGCGACACCGATGACCAGCTTGTCCACAAGCGTGGTTGCGCGGCGAATAATGTCGATATGTCCAAGCGTGATCGGATCAAAGGTGCCGGGATAAAGGCCAATGCGCATGAAGCTTCCAGACGTGGATTCAAGATATGGCGCAAGCAAACATGGCTTGCCGGCAGGTGCAACCGGGTTAGTGGCCCATAATCATGCCTTCAAGGGCATTTTTCTCCATAGAAAGCTCGGTCAGGCGTGCTTTGACCACATCGCCAAGGGTCACAATTCCAACCAGTGTGCCGTCTTCTACAACGGGCATGTGGCGGAACCGGCCTTCGGTCATCTTTTGCAGGATTTCGTCTGCGCGATCATCGCGGCTGCAGGTCACCAGCTTGCTGGTCATCAGCTTGTCCACGCTCAGGCTCAGCACCGCTGCACCCTGATTGCCAAGCTCGCGCACGATGTCACGTTCTGACAGGATGCCCATTGCCTTCTTACCGTCTGCCGATATCACCAAGGTTCCGATCCGCTTTTCCGACAGCATCTTGGCCGCATCGGATATCAGCATCCCCGGCGGTACAGTGACCACGACGTCCTCGGATTTTGACTTCAGAATTTGTGATACCAGCATCGCAGCCCTCCCTGTGAGCATTCCCCGTAAAATCAGCGTCGGCCGAAAAGGGTATTTGTGTCAAGCTTTTGCCTCCAGTCTTGCCACTTCACTGCGCAAGGCACCGCTTAGGAGTTCCGCAAACTGCCTGAGCCTTTGGTTGCGTCGGTCGTCCGCATGACGGATCAAATAGAACGCCCGCTTGAGGTGGACCTCGCCCGTCAATATCCGCTGAACCCCTGGTAAAAACGGCAGCGCAAAGTCATGCACCACCCCCACGCCGCCGCCCTGCTGGATCATGTGGCCCTGAACGGACACGGAATTTGAGGCAAGACTTACGCGCGCGAGGCCAAGGTCAGCGAGGTAATCAAGCTCGCGGTCAAAGATCATGTCTGGAATGTAACCCACGATCCTGTGGGCTTTCAGATCCGCCACTGTCGCGATTGGATCATTCCGGGCCAGATATTCCGATGCAGCCGCAAGATGCAGATGATAATCCGTCACTTTCTGCACCATCAGCCGCCCGGTGTCCGGTGCGCTGACAGCGATGGCCATGTCTGCCTCTCGCCGGGATAGGTTAAAGACGCGCGGCAAGGCCACAATTTGAATATCCAAGCCCGGATGCTCAATCCCGATACGCGCGCAAACCTGTGGCAGTAGAAAATTTGCGCTCCCGTCAGGCGCCCCGATCCTGATTTGTCCGGTGAGCCTGTCACTTGGCGCGGCCACCCCTGCCGTGGCCAGCCGCATCGCCTGCTCTGCCGCCTCGGCACGTTCCATCAGCCGCGCACCGGCTTCTGTCAGCGCATAGCCCTGAGGCGATTTCACGAAGAGCACCGTTTCCAGCGCCTTCTCCAACCGCCCTACCCGCCGCCCCAGCGTCGCTGGATCCAGCCGCAAGAGTTTGCCTGCCGCCGACAGGCTCTGTTCCCGTGCAACTGCGAGGAACAGGCGCAGGTCGTCCCAATTATGTTCCATCCCGCCCCCTCATAGCCACAAAAGTGCAAAGCCAATTTGCATACTTGCCCCTTTGCCTTGCCTTTTTGCAAGACTAAACTGCGCGCAAATCAATGGAGGATCCCATGCAAGAACTTACTCACTACATGAATGGCGCACACGTCAAAGGCACGTCGGGCCGTTTCGCAGACGTCATGAACCCCGCAACGGGCGAAGTGCAGGCGAAATGCCCGCTCGCCTCAAAGGAAGAGCTTGAAAAGGCTGTTGAATACGCGCAGGCCGCCCAGCCCGCATGGGCCGCCACCAACCCGCAGCGCCGGGCGCGGGTTCTGATGAAGCTGGTGGACCTTCTGAACCGCGACATGGACAAGCTGGCCGAAGCACTGTCCCGTGAACACGGCAAGACGCTGCCAGATGCCGCCGGTGACGTGCAGCGTGGCCTTGAAGTTGTCGAATACTGCATCGGCGCGCCGCAGCTGCTGAAAGGCGAATACACCGATTCAGCCGGTCCCGGCATCGATATGTATTCCATGCGTCAGGCACTGGGTGTGACCGCAGGGATCACCCCCTTTAACTTTCCAGCCATGATCCCAATGTGGATGTTTGCTCCCGCCATTGCCTGCGGCAACGCCTTTATCCTCAAGCCATCCGAACGCGATCCGTCAGTGCCTTTGATGCTGGCCGAACTGGCCGAGGAAGCAGGCCTGCCCAAGGGGATTCTGCAGGTTGTGAACGGCGACAAGGAAGCGGTTGATGCGATCCTTTATAACGATGTGATTCAATCCGTGGGCTTTGTTGGGTCCACGCCTATCGCCGAGTACATTTACGGCACGGGCTGTGCGCAAGGTAAGCGCGTGCAGTGCTTTGGTGGCGCCAAGAACCACATGATCATCATGCCAGACGCGGACATGGATCAGGCTGCCGACGCGCTGGTTGGCGCTGGCTACGGTGCGGCAGGCGAACGCTGCATGGCGATCTCCGTGGCTGTTCCCGTCGGGGATGATACCGCAGACCGTCTGATCGAAAAACTGGTCCCGCGCATCGAAAAGCTGAAAGTCGGCCCCTACACCTCTGGCAATGACGTGGATTACGGCCCTGTCGTGACAGCGGCCGCAAAAGCCAACATCGAACGTCTGATACAAACGGGCGTGGATCAAGGTGCAGAGTTGGTCGTAGATGGCCGCGACTTCAAACTGCAGGGCTACGAAGACGGCTTCTTTGTCGGACCCCACCTCTTTGATCGCGCGACCAAGGACATGGACATCTACAAGCAGGAAATCTTTGGGCCTGTCCTGACCTGTGTGCGTGCGCAAAGCTATGAAGAGGCTTTGGGCCTTGCCATGGACCACGAATACGGTAATGGCACCGCGATCTTTACCCGTGACGGCGACGCGGCGCGCGATTTTGCCAACCGGATCAACATCGGCATGGTGGGTATCAACGTACCGATCCCGGTGCCGCTGGCCTACCACACCTTCGGCGGCTGGAAGAAATCCGTCTTTGGTGACCTGAACCAGCACGGACCGGACGCGTTCAAGTTCTATACGCGCACAAAGACTGTCACGGCCCGCTGGCCTTCGGGTATCAAAGAGGGTGGCGAATTTTCCATTCCCGTGATGGAGTAAGCTCCACAGGTGGGCGTTAAGCCCACCCCACAGCACCCCGTCGGATCGGCAACCTGCCTTCCCGTCGGGGCCGACAGGGATGGAGACCATGCAAGAAAGCTTCACCATCGGCATTGAGGAAGAATACCTCCTTGTTGACCTCGACAGTTACGAGCTTAGTGCAGCGCCTGACGCGCTGATGGACGCCTGCAAGAAGCAGCTGCAAGATCAGGTCAGCCCCGAGTTCCTCCAATGCCAAATCGAGATCGGCACAAAGGTCTGCGAAACTGTGGCCGACGCCCGCGAAGATCTGCGCCGCTTGCGCGCCTGCATCGCGACGGAGGCGAAAAAGCATAACCTTGCCCCCATCGCCGTCTCCTGCCACCCGTTTTCGGACTGGAAAGACCAGCATTTCACGGAAAAAGATCGCTATTCCCAACTGGAACGCGAATTGATGGGCGTCGCCCGTCGCATGCTGATTTGCGGCATGCACGTCCATGTCGGCCTGAATGACAATGCCCTGCGCATCGATCTCATGCCACAGCTGGCATACTTCCTGCCGCACCTTCTGGCGCTTTCATCCTCCTCTCCTTTTTGGCAGGGCGATGATACCGGCCTCGCCTCTTACCGCCTCAGCGTTTTCGACAACCTGCCTCGGACCGGTCTGCCGCCGATGTTTAACAGTTGGGACGAATACAAGCGTACCACCGGAACACTGATTGACCTTGGCGTTATAGAAGACACGACCAAGATTTGGTGGGATCTGCGCCCCTCTGACCACTACCCGACCCTTGAATCTCGCATCTGCGATGTTCAGCCCCGCATGGAACATGCCCTAGCCCTTGCTGGCCTGACGCAATCGCTTGTGCGCATGCTGGTACGACTGCGTGACCGCAACCTGCGCTGGCGTCAGTACGACCGTTTCCTGATCTCTGAAAACCGCTGGCGCGCGCAAAGGTATGGCGTGACCGAAGGACTGATCGACTTTGGCGAACGCAAGATCAGACCCTTTGACGACCTTCTGGACGAAATGATCACCCTTCTGGCCGAAGACGCAGAAGCACTGGGATGCCTTGATGACATCGTCCGTCTGCGCGAGGTGGTGTCAGGCGGCACCAGTTCCAGTAGGCAGCGTGAGGTCTTTGACAGCGCCACGGAAAACAAGGGCGAAGCTGTGGTTAAACACCTGATCGAGGAATTCAACGCGGACCTCTGAGCCTTTCTTTGCCCCTTGCAAAACTCCTGCAAAGATTGGAATTTAACAGACGTTCAATAAAGGTGCATTGGGGGAGGAAACCATGGATTTTGCGCTCAGCGAAGAGCAGACGGCCATCTTTGATATGGCCTATGCCTTTGGGCAGGAACATATTGCGCCCTTCGCCCGCGATTGGGAAAAAGCAGGCACGATCCCCAAGGATTTTTGGCCCAAGGTGGCTGAGCTTGGATTTGGCGGCCTTTACGTCTCAGAAGACTCAGGCGGCACCGGTCTTTCGCGGCTGGACGCCACGCTGGTGTTCGAAGCGCTCTCCATGGCTTGCCCTTCGGTCGCTGCCTTCCTGTCGATCCACAACATGTGCGCAAAGATGATCGACAACTTCGCCAGCGACGACCTCAAATCGCGGGTCATGGACGACGTCATCGCCATGAACACGGTGCTCAGCTACTGTCTGACCGAACCCGGTTCCGGCTCTGACGCGGCGGCCCTCAAAACCCGCGCGGAACGTACCAATGAAGGCTATAGCCTCACCGGGACCAAATCGTTCATCTCCGGCGGCGGGTATTCGGATGCCTACGTCTCAATGGTGCGCACCTCGGACGAAGGGGCCGCAGGCGTCTCATGCGTCTATGTTGAAGCCGGGACCGACGGTCTGTCATTCGGCGGATTGGAAGACAAAATGGGCTGGCGCAGCCAGCCAACGGCGCAAGTTCAATTTGACAATTGCAACATACCATCAGGAAATCTGGTGGGAGAAGAGGGCAAAGGTTTCAAATATGCGATGATTGGCCTTGACGGCGGTCGCCTCAACATCGCCGCCTGTTCTTTGGGTGCTGCGCAGATCGCGCTGACACAGACGTTGAACTACATGGGCGAACGCAAGGCCTTTGGTCAGTCAATTGACCAGTTTCAGGGGCTTCAATTCCGCCTCGCTGACATGGAGATCGAATTACAGGCCGCGCGCACGTTCTTGCGCCAAGCCGCCTGGAAACTGGACAACGGTGCCCACGACGCCACCAAATTCTGCGCGATGGCCAAGAAGTTTGTCACAGAGACTGGCAGCAAGGTCGTGGATCAATGCCTCCAATTGCACGGCGGTTATGGCTATCTTGCTGACTATGGTATTGAAAAACTCGTCCGCGATCTGCGCGTTCACCAGATCCTTGAAGGCACCAATGAGGTCATGCGCGTGATCGTGTCACGTGACATGCTAAAAAACAGATGAGCGATATCGATATCCGCATAGCCGGTCGTGCCGGCCGCATTACCCTGACCCGGCCACAGGCGCTGAACGCGATGACCTACGAGATGTGCCTTGCCATTGAAAAGGCCTTCGATGCGTGGCGGGCGGACGATACAGTGCAGATCATCGTGATCGACGCAGAAGGCGACCGCGCCTTCTGTTCCGGTGGCGATATTGCAGAGCTCTACGCCACCGGCACCAAGGGTGATTATGGCTATGGCCGGAAGTTTTGGGCCGATGAATACCGCCTGAACCACAAGATCTTTGGCTACCCAAAGCCTGTCGTGTCCTTCCTGCAGGGCTTCACCATGGGTGGCGGTGTCGGAATCGGATGCCACGGGTCGCACCGTGTTGTGGGCGAAAGCAGCCAGATCGCTATGCCTGAATGCAGCATTGGGCTTGTCCCGGATGTGGGCGGCTCATTAATGCTTGCGCTTGCCCCCGGACGCCTTGGGGAATACCTGGGGATAACTGGGACAAGGATGAATGCAGCAGACGCAATTTATGCTGGATTTGCAGATCACTACATTCCAGAGTTAAAGTGGACAAATCTGATAGCGGAGCTTGAGGCCACTGGCAGCATCGAAGGGGTGACCCAATCTGCGGAACAGTCCGACACAGGCACGTTGGAAGGCCAACTGGACAAGATCAATGCTCTTTTCGCTGGCGAGCGGCTTGGTGATATCCTGACTTTGCTCAAGACAGACGGCAGTGACTTTGCCGCCGAGGCTCTAAAAAAGACCAGCCGCAACTCTCCTCTGTCGATGGCCTGCACGGTCGAGATCATGCACCGCCTGCGCGGCCCGTCGTTGACGCTGGAAAAGGCGCTCGACCTTGAATACCGGTTTACTTTCCGCGCGATGGAGCATGGCGACTTTCTTGAAGGAATCCGCGCCGCCATCATCGACAAGGATCGCAATCCCCAGTGGCAATACGCGGATCAGGACGTTCCTCTGGCCGCGGTCTCAAAAATGCTGCAACCTCTTGGCCCAGACGCCCCTAAACTTCAGGAGACTACCCCATGAGCACCCTAACCATCGGCTTCATTGGACTGGGCAACATGGGCGCGCCCATGGCTGCAAATCTCGCAAAAGCAGGACACAGCGTGCGCGGCTTTGATGTCGCTGGCACCACTGCCGATGGCGTCACCCAAACCAAAGACATAGCAGGCTGCGTGTCCGGTGCCGATGTGGTCATCACAATGCTGCCCAACGGCTCAATCCTACGGCAGGTCGCTGCCGAGGCAATCCAGCACATGAAAGTTGGCGCGCTGTTCATCGATTGCTCTACCGTGGACGTCGAAAGCGCCCGCAACACGGCGGAAGCCGCTGAAAACGCGGGACTTCTTGCAGTTGATGCTCCGGTCTCCGGCGGCATTGGCGGTGCTGCGGCAGGGACGCTAACATTCATGGCAGGTGGCTCGGCCGCTGCATTCGCCAAGGCTGAACCGCTGTTCGACATCATGGGCCAAAAGGCGGTGCATTGCGGTGACGCAGGTGCCGGGCAGGCCGCGAAAATCTGCAACAACATGATCCTTGGCGCCACGATGATTGCGACTTGCGAAGCTTTTGCGCTGGCCGACAAGCTTGGCCTCGACCGGCAGAAGATGTTTGACGTCGTCAGCACGTCATCGGGCTATTCGTGGTCCATGAACGCCTACTGCCCCGCGCCCGGCGTCGGTCCGGAATCGCCAGCTGACAACGATTACAAACCGGGCTTTGCGGCTGAACTGATGCTCAAAGATCTAGGCCTCAGCCAGCAGGCCGCTGAACTGGTAGATGCGGACACACCGATGGGCGCGCGGGCACTGGAACTGTACCGACAGTTTGTCGAGGAAGAAGACGGTAAAGGCCGGGACTTCTCGGCCATGCTGCCACGTTTTGCCGCGCGAGGCAGGGACTGAAGCCTATTTTCCGACGGTGATCAGCAATAGAATGAGGAACATCGTCGGAACCATTGCCAGGACCGGGAGGATGAGCGCGGGGTAGCCGAAAGCCGCAATCGCTAAGCCCCAGACGGCCAGCAAGACCAACAGCAACGCAACCACGCGAAATTCAAGCGTTCTGGTCAACCGTTTGGCTTTCAGGGCTGCGTCAAGACGTTGAGCAGCCAGCATCTCTCCCAGACGCGAGGGGACGGTATCGGTGGTTACAGTGGTCATTTCAGGGATCCTCTTGTTGCTGTGGTGTAGATAGGCGCTTCTGAACAACGGCAAATGCGGCATTCTGACCCCGCACTACTTACCGCGCTCCAATTTTCCGGAATTTCACGACCAGTCAGGTCGCAAACCGGCATTTCAGCAGGGCAAAGGGGGTTAGGCTGAGGTCAGCCAATCTGGAGCCTGTACCATGCCGCCCCCCTTTGACGCATTCGCAGCCGACCTGACCTACGACGATCTGCCAGAAGATCTGCTTTGGGTGCTGCGGCGGTCATTTCTCGATACCATGGGCGTTGCCGCCGTGGCCTCGACCACCGAGATGGCTGATCGCGCAAGACGCGGCGCCAAGGCGATGTTTGGCCCCACCGATGCGGGTTCTGCACGCATCCTGATGGATGGGACGCCGCTTTCACCAGCCGGGGCTGCCATGGCCGGGGCGTTCACTGTCGATGCGGTTGACGCCCACGACACCACCTCGCCTTGCAAGGGACATGCTGGGTCGGCCGTATTTCCCGCCCTTCTTGCCATGGCAGAGGTCACAGGCCCGATGACCGGTGCAGCCTTCGCCGCGCACCTTGCTGTTGCCTACGAGGTCTCCTGCCGGGCGGGGCTGGCCCAGCACGCGACCTGCCCCGACTATCACACCTCAGGGGCGTGGACCGCTGTGGGGGTCGCCACGGCGACCGCGCGTATGCTCGGCTGCGAAAGTGACATCATACGCGAGGCGGCCGGAATTGGTGAGTATCATGGCCCCCGAAGCCAGATGATGCGCTGCATCGACTTCCCCACAAATGTGCGGGATGGCGTCGGCTGGGGCGCGCCATCCGGCATCGTCGCCGCCTATCTTGCACGCGAAGGGTTTACCGGTGCGCCTGCCCTGACCTGCGAACAGGCCCCTGAGTTTTGGGCTGACCTTGGCACCGCGTGGCGCACGGTTGAAGATACCAGCTACAAGGCCTATCCATGTTGTCGCTGGGCGCACCCCAGTATCGACGCCGTGGCGCATCTGATGGCACAGCATGATCTGACCCACCATGACGTGGCGGGCGTCGACATCACCACGTTTCACAATGCAACACGCCTTGCAGGGCACCGCCCTGCGACGCCGGATGAGTTTGCCTACGGAATTGCCTTTCCTGTCGCCACCATGATTGTGCGCGGCCAAATTGGTGTGCCGGAACTGGCTGCTGCAACGCTCAGCGATCCCGACATTCAACGCGTCAGCGACTGTATACGCCTGATTGATGACCCACATTTTACAGAAATTTCGCAGGGCAAACGCTGGGCGCAAGTGACGCTTCACACCAAGGACGGACGCAGCTTCGAAGACGCTCCACGGACGCCCAAAGGCGACAACGATCAACCACTGTCAGACACCGAAATTCTGGATAAATTTCATCTGTTTGCTGACCCAGTCCTTGGGTCGGCACGCGCGGATGAGATCGCAGATCTCAGTACCCGATTTGACAGCCTTTCTGCGTCCGAACTTTCGCACCTGATCGACCTGTGCCTGTCGGCGCCTTAGTCGAGAAATCAACGCCTCCTCTTAAGCCTGCGACATTCTGGCCCCATCTCATTGTCAGGTGCAGTATTTTCCGCACGCCGGATCCAATTATTTTCATCACTCTGGCCCACCCAAGAATTTTTTGAACGAACAATTCGTTTCTTTGGAGGATTCCATCACTGTTACCGTAGAGATTAGCGGCCAACTTGTTACCCTTGAAGGAAATGAGGCGAACACCCTGATGCAGCGCCTTGTCGGCGAAGTATGCCAGCGCATCTGGATGCCCGCTGTGGGACTGTTCCGCTCCAGCTTTGGCCGCTGGGAATGGCATTTGATCAACGCAGGCACCCAATCCACCGGGTTATCGCAGCGGCAGGCGGCGCCGACCTGCCCAATGCCTTAACTACAAGACGGCTGAAACGAAGGCATGATCAATTGAACCGACTGGTGACACCGCAAGGCATTTCCCGTTTCTTTGAGGGCCTTGCGAATTGGCGACGGGATGCGGCTACGTTCCGCCGCAGCATGAGCCGATACCTGAACGATTTTGAAGGCGGCGGCAAAATATCCGTACAGGTTTTGACGATCACACCCGACGTTTCCTTCCTCACGCTGCAAGTCTGCTGTGCCATCTCGACCGGTGGAGCATCAGCAGATGCTTCTGCAGCCGCCGCACCGGGCGGTGCAGGTTTTGCTTTGGCCCATGCTGCGGGACACACCGCAGGCCCGAAGGGCTGTCGACGCGGCCCGATCCACCAGCAGACACCTTATGCCCAACCTCGATTTCCGTGCTGATCTGGCCCGCAGATTACGTGCGGAACGCGATCAGATGTGCCAGAAACGTTGTCGCCGCTTGCATCTGAAGCGCAGAACGCTCAGCCAGCCCTGCAATTGTATCTCCGCTATTCAGCGGCCACTGCGGGGCGCTTTTGAAGCATCGGCTTGAGATACTTGCCAGTATAGCTTTCGGCGACTTCCGCTACCTCTTCTGGCGTGCCCGTGGCAACGACCTTGCCGCCACCGTCCCCGCCTTCGGGTCCGATGTCGATGATGTAATCGGCGGTTTTCACCACGTCGAGATTGTGTTCGATCACCACGACCGAATTTCCCTGATCGACCAATTCATGCAACACTTCCAACAGCTTGCGCACGTCTTCAAAGTGCAGACCAGTTGTCGGTTCATCCAGAATATATAGCGTGCGACCGGTTGACCGCTTGCTGAGCTCCTTTGACAGCTTCACCCGCTGTGCTTCACCACCGGACAAGGTTGTGGCCTGTTGACCAACCTTGATGTAGCCAAGCCCAACGCGCATCAGCGCGTCCATCTTCTCCCGGATCGACGGCACGGCAGCAAAGAATTCCTGCGCGTCCTCGACTGTCATGTCCAATACGTCCGCGATCGACTTGCCCTTGAACTTGATCTCCAAGGTCTCGCGATTGTAGCGGGCCCCTTTGCAGGTCTCGCATTCTACGTAGACGTCGGGCAGGAAGTGCATCTCGATCTTGATGACACCGTCACCCTGACAGGCCTCACAACGTCCGCCTTTGACGTTGAAACTGAAACGGCCCGGTTTGTATCCCCTTGCTTTCGCTTCAGGAAGCCCCGCAAACCAGTCACGGATCGGCGTAAACGCTCCGGTGTATGTTGCCGGGTTGGAACGTGGGGTGCGCCCGATCGGCCGCTGATCGATGTCGATCACCTTATCAAGATGTTCCAGCCCTTTGATCGTCTCGCAGGGCGCAGGCGTCTGCCGCGCGCCGTTGAGGTTCATAGAGGCTGTTTTGAACAGCGTTTCAATCGTCAGCGTCGATTTCCCGCCGCCTGACACCCCCGTGACACAGACGAACTTGGCCAGCGGAAAATCTACCGTCACGTTTTGCAGGTTGTTGCCGCTGGCTTTGACAACCTGAATCTTTTTCTTGTTCCCTTTCCGCCGGACCGGAGGCACTGCGATTTCGCGCGTTCCAGTCAGGTATTGCCCGGTGATGGAATTCTTGTCCGCAGCAATCTGCGCTGGCTTGCCGTGGCTGACCACTTGCCCGCCGTGCACCCCGGCCCCCGGTCCGATATCAAAGACATAATCCGCCTCGCGGATCGCTTCCTCGTCATGTTCGACCACGATTACGGTATTGCCTTGGTCACGGAGGTTTTTCAGTGTCAGTAACAAGCGGTCATTGTCGCGCTGGTGCAGCCCGATGGACGGTTCATCCAGCACATACAGAACCCCGGTCAGGCCAGAACCGATTTGCGAGGCCAGACGAATGCGCTGGCTCTCTCCGCCACTTAATGTACCACTTGAACGCGCGAGCGTAAGATACTCTAATCCAACATTATTCAGAAAACCAAGGCGCTCGCGAATTTCCTTGAGAATGGCGCGGGCGATCTCGTTTTTTTGAACTGTCAGGTGCTCTGGCACGGTTTGGCACCAGTCAAAGGCATCCCGGATCGACATCTGCACAACCTCGCCGGCGTGCAGACCACCAATCTTGACCGCCAGCGCCTCTGGCCGCAAACGATATCCGCCGCACGTACCGCAGGGACGATTGTTCTGATAGCGCTCAAATTCTTCGCGGATCCAGTTGCTGTCTGTCTCGCGATAGCGCCTCTCCATATTGGGGATGACGCCTTCGAATACCCGGCTGACCTCGTAAACCCGCCCGCCCTCATCATAGCGGAATTTGATCTCTTCCTTTCCAGACCCGTACAAAAACACCTGCTGTACCTTCTCTGGCAAGTCTTTCCATCGGGTGTTCTGATTGAATTGATAATGCTTGGCGATGGCTTCAATTGTCTGTTTGAAATAGGGGCTCTTGCCCTTGCGCCACGGGGCCAATGCACCATCGTAGACTTTCAGATCCTGATCCGGCACCACGAGACGTTCATCAAAGAACAGCTCCATTCCAAGACCATCACAATCAGGGCAAGCGCCGAAGGGAGCGTTGAAGGAAAACAGCCGCGGCTCGATCTCGGGAATGGTAAAACCACTGACAGGACAGGCGAATTTCTCGGAGAAGGTTGTGCGCTCCGGATCGCCTTCGCTTGGCGCTGTCTCTAGAATTGCGATGCCATCGGCCAGATCCAGCGCGGTGCGCAAGCTGTCAGCCAATCTTGTTTCAAGCCCCTCACGCACGACCAGGCGATCCACGACCACATCGATGTCATGGCGGAACTTCTTGTCCAGCGTTGGCGGCTCATCCAGCTCGTAGAATTCGCCATCCACTTTGACACGCTGAAAACCCTGCTTGCGTAGTTCCAGAAATTCCTTGCGGTACTCACCCTTCCGGTCCCGAATGATGGGGGCAAGAAGATAAGCGCGCGTCCCCTCTTCCATGGTCATGATGCGGTCCACCATGTCCTGAACTTGCTGCGCTTCGATGGGCTTGCCGGTGGCGGGGCTGTAGGGCGTGCCAACACGCGCAAACAGCAAGCGCATGTAGTCATAAATTTCGGTCACTGTCCCTACGGTCGACCGAGGGTTCTTGGACGTCGTCTTTTGTTCGATGGAAATCGCCGGGCTGAGACCTGAAATGTGATCCACATCCGGCTTTTGCATCATGTCAAGAAACTGGCGCGCATAGGCTGAAAGCGATTCAACGTAGCGGCGCTGCCCTTCGGCATAGATCGTGTCGAAGGCCAGCGATGACTTACCCGATCCGGAAAGGCCCGTGATTACAACCAATTGGTCACGTGGAATATCCACGTCAATGTTCTTGAGATTGTGCTCGCGCGCGCCGCGCACTTCGATGTTCTTCAGCTCTGCCATGACACACCCCTATTCACCTCCTCCCACATAGGTGGCGGCGGCGGATTCTCCAACTCAAATATAAGAACAAAAGGTAAACAGCGCAATTAGTCGCGCAATCGGGCCAGAACAAGATGCAAGGTCAAGCCAAGGACGAAAGCCATTCCAGCCAGAACCGGCAATGTGTTGTATCCAGCGTGGATCAGACCAAAGGCCATCACCGGTGTTCCCAAGGTGTTGCCAATGTTGCCCATCTGCGCCATCGCGCCATTTGCCTGCGCCTGTGTGGCAGGCGTGGCATTAAGCTGAGGAACTGCGGCAAAGCTGGCCCCCTGGATCAGTCCCATCGCCCCGGCCAATGCGAGACAGGCCAGCGGCGCGCCTGGAGACCACCATAGCCAAACCATACACAACGCCGAAAGCCCGAAACCTGTCATCACGACCTGGACCGCTGACAACGTACGCAACAACAGAACGCCAAATGTCATTGAGACAGCGATGCTCATCAACGGCATTGCGGTCATGATCGTGGCGCGAATGGCTGGATCAATATAGGGCGGCAGAACGGTGAGGATCGACACGAAGCTGAACGTATAAAACAGCCAACCCGCAGCAGGCGCCGATATGAAGGGAGAGCGGTAGATTGTCCCATGATCGCGCAGGATTTGCGGCACCGAGAACGGGGGCTGCGGCCCTTCGTCCGGCAAGGCCCGCAACCGCGCGCTGAGGATCATGGCGAAAACCGCCATGTAGGCGCCATGGGCGAGAAACAAGGCGGGCAGACCGAGGCTCAGCGCAAGTGGACGTCCTGCAAAGGCGAGAATGGCGAAGGCAACGCCAAAAAACGTTCCCCACAAGGTCAACGTCAGCCCGCGATCCTTTTCAGCGCTGAGTTGCGCAATCAGCGTGGGCGCCGCCACGACGATGGCCAGATGCGAGGCCCCTTCAATCACTCTTGCAAACAACATCCACGACAAAGGCGGCAACAACGCCTGCAAACATGACACAGCCGCACCCGCCCACAGCGCGCCTAGCAAGGCCCGCCGATACCGGATCCGCGCCACCACCAGCCCGGCCATGACGCCGAAGATAATGCCAACAAATCCGACCAACGATACGATCCAGCCGACCGCAGCTCCTGCGTCCGGATAGGCGTCAGGCAGCAGGTCAAAGATGACCGAAACCTTGCCGTATTGCGCCGCGGCCCCCAACCCAGCCCCCCAAAGCAACAGGATCAGCCCGAAGGGCGTCCGTGCCACACCTCAGACCTTCTGCGCCAAAGCCCAGGCACAAATGGGCATCTCAGGGTCATTCTTGATATTGTCGTTTTCCGGGTCATAGACAGGCGGCCAAACCTCTTCGAGGTTACGTAATGCGACATGTCGGTTGCCCCATTGCTCAGCATGGATGGCTTCTTCGTCAAAACCGCCTTCGATCAGCAGGTTCTTCAGTCCTCGCGCGCTCCAACGCGAACAGTCCTGCGGCGCAGCGTGCAAGGGGGCAAAAAACGGCACTGCAAGCCAGAAATATCCGCCGGGGCGCAACATGGCATAGACATTGCGCGTGGCGGCGTAGGGGCGGTCGAGATGCTCCCAAACCTGATTGGCAAGAACAAGGTCAAATTTCAACATTTCACCGCTGTCCTGATCCCGGATCGGGCCTGCGCAGATGTCATAGGCGGGATAGCGGTACTGCGTATAGCTCTTGAACTCGAACCTTGCGCCCCATTTTCCGGAAATCTCAGCGACATCAAGCTCTTGCGGACCAAGGGCATTGATCATTCGGCGGCTGGAGGGCTGCATGACGACACGGTTGAGACTGACCATAGACCCTATATGGCAGCGCCGTGACGCACCGTCCAGTTGCCATCGCTCTCGCGATTCGGATCGGGGTCAAGGATCGCGCAGCGACCAATCTTTGATTGGCCTGTCCTTGAGGCCGGTCCGACTCGCCCCACACACTTGATCAAGGTCGTTCAGGACGCATCGCGCCCTGAACACCTTCTCAGCAGACAGCAGAATGCTTTCATCCAGAACGCGGCCCTTCATCAAGGGGCTCACAGTGCAACACGCACCAAGCATGTCGTCGCGCCCAAGCCGCGTCCTTTGGATCACGCCTGCCGCGCGACAGATCACATGTGAATGACGCGCCCATATGCATCAAGCACCGCTTCGTGCATCATCTCGCTGAGGGTCGGGTGCGGGAAGACAGTGTTCATCAGGTCTTCTTCGGTCGTCTCCAACTGACGGCCCACGACATAGCCCTGGATCAGTTCGGTCACCTCTGCCCCGACCATATGCGCGCCCAAAAGCTCGCCTGTCTTGGCGTCGAAGATCGTCTTGATCATCCCGCTCTCTTCGCCAAGTGCGATGGCCTTGCCGTTACCGATGAAAGGAAAACGACCGACCTTGATGTCATAACCCAATTCCTTTGCCTTCGCCTCGGTATATCCGACGCTCGCCACCTGCGGGTGGCAATAAGTACAGCCGGCGATTGACTCGGGCTTGACTGGATGGGCGTGTTTGCCCGCGATCAGGTCGGCGACCATGACGCCCTCATGGCTGGCCTTGTGCGCCAACCACGGCGCGCCCGCGATGTCGCCAATGGCATAAAGACCATCAACGCCGGTACGACAGTACTCATCCGTCACAACATGGGTGCGGTCGATCTTGACCCCCAGTTCTTCCAGCCCGAGGTTTTCAACGTTGCCCACGATGCCGACGGCGGAAATCACCGTGTCAAACTCGTGCTTCTCAACCTTGCCGCCCACTTCGATATGCGCGGTCACCTTGTCCTTGGCACGGTCCAGCTGCTTGACCATCGCCTTCTGCATGATTTTCATGCCCTGCTTTTCAAACGCTTTCTTGGCAAAAGCGCTGATCTCGGCGTCCTCAACGGGCAGCACGCGGTCCATCACCTCGACCACGGTCGTATCCGCACCCAAGGTGTTGTAGAAACTGGCGAATTCGATACCGATCGCACCCGATCCGATGACGAGGAGCTTTTTCGGCATATGCGCAGGTTGCAACGCGTGTTTATACGTCCAGACCAACTTGCCATCCGCCTCTAGTCCCGGCAGTTCGCGTGCCCGTGCGCCGGTGGCCAGAATGATGTTTTTGGCTGTCAGTTCTTCGGTGCCCTTATCCGTTTTGACGGATACCTTGCCCTTGGCAGCGATCTTCGCCTCGCCCATGACAACGGTCACCTTGTTCTTTTTCATCAGATGACCAATCCCGCCCGACAACTGGCCGGCCACCTTGCGGGACCGTTTTACCACCGCATCCAGATCGTAGCCTATGCCGTCGGCCTTCAAACCGAATTCCTTGGCACGGTGCATCAGATGGAACACTTCCGACGACCGCAATAGCGCCTTGGTCGGGATGCAGCCCCAGTTCAGGCAGATGCCGCCCAGATGCTCGCGCTCCACAATGGCGACGCTCATGCCAAGCTGCGCGCCCCTGATTGCTGCAACATAGCCGCCCGGCCCCGCCCCGATTACAACCAGATCAAAGGATTTTGCAGCCATGGAATGCACCTCGCGGATGGGCGTTGGAAATTTAGTTTACCATTAAACTACATATCCAGACGCCACAACCACGACGTTGACGCAGATCAAGCTGCATCACTGTCTGTGTTTCTTGATCAGGCCCCAGGCCAAGCCACCCGCGCCAGCCAGCATCAGAAAATATGACACCGGGATTAACCACAGCAACCCTTGCGCTGGTATTGCCGAGGGTGCCGGCCAAATTTGGGTCAGGCTCAAGAGAATGCTGCCGCCCAGAATGACGCCAAGCGAAATGGTCGCGATAATTGCGCTTTTCATAGCGATTTCCTTTCGTCTGTTAACGGAAGAAACGCTGGATCAGTGAAATTCGTTCCCTGCTCAGGCGGCCTTCACGCCAGCTTGAAGCGCGCGCACGGTTGATCCGTATCCGCCGCTGGCAATAAAGTCTTTCTCGCCGGGCGTATCATTGCGCGACAGCGCATCGTTGCGATAGGGAAAACGGCCAAACCGACGAATGACTTCGCGGTGCGCTCTGGCGTGCAGCAAGTTGCTCTCACGAGATTGCGGCATCCGCTCGCACATCAAGCGTACACAACGGTCCTGATCACAGAGGTTTTCCGAATGCATCAAAGGCAGGTAAAAGAACTGCCGCGCAGGTTCATCGATACGCAGGTCCCAACCTCGCTCAATCGCGGATTTGGCCGCAGCCAGTGCGGCGCGGTCGCTCGAGAATGCCTTGCCTTCACCGCGGAACATGTTTCGCGGGAATTCATCCATAAGGATAATATAGGCAAGCGCCCCGGACGGATACGTGAGCCAAAGTGAAAACTTGCCGTCGCAGGCCATTTCCCATGTCTCAAGGAACTTTTCCCGGATGGTGGCATCCAGTTCTTCGCTGGTCTCATACCAGCCCTTCGGGCCAATTTCATCAAGCCAGAATTCGAGAACTTCTTGCGGGCCTGTCATGTTACGTTCCTTTGACCTTTGGCACTCAACCCGTTCAGGTTAAGGGCATTTTTGCGCCCCTGCCCATTCACGTTTTGTATCAAAACCGACATGGTTGCGTGGATCACACACTCTCATCGCTTTCTTGATCGGCTTCTATGGCGATTTCCTGTGCATATTCAACCGCTGTCGCTGTTGCTGTAGGATAGATCGGCACATAGCTGCCGGTTTCGTCAGCAGGCAGCGCGGCACGCTGCGTTGCACGGTAAATTGCGTAAGCCATCAGGACACCGAAAAGCACCGCAGTATAAAGGTAAAAGGCTGGCGGCCCCATGTCTGTGCCCATCATCCAACCAACGACAACCGGGCCCATCACTGCCCCAAGACCGTTGATGAAAATCAGTCCGCTTGACGCCGCAGCCATGTCTTCATGCTCAAGAAAATCATTCGTGTGAGCGATAAGCAGCGAATACAGCGGGTTGAGCATACCCCCAAGGATAAAGGCCGAAACCAACAGAAGGTTGAAATCAGCGCCCAGGAAGAACCCCAGCATCGAGGCCATGACACCGACAAAGCAAACCGCGATCACCAGTTGACGCCGATCGATCCGGTCCGAGAGCCATCCGATTGGATATTGCAGAATGATCGCGCCGACAAAAAAGGACGAAACGAAGATCGAAATCTGCGCCACGCTCAACCCCGCCTCGGCCCCATAGACCGACGACATGCCAAACTGAGCGGCGAAAATACCGCCCACAATCGCCATACCGACCGAGCCGAGAGGCGAGAAATTCACAAGCTCCTTAAGGCTCATCGGTTTGGTCGTATCAAAAGCTGGCGTTGGTGTGATCGACAACAAGATGGGCGTGATCGCGACGCTGACCAACACCGAAGGAATGACAAAGAGCACAAAACCCGAAGGATCCGCGGTCAGCAGCAGCGCCTGCGCGATCACGATTCCGAGTGTCTGCACAATCATATAAAGCGACAGCGCCTGCCCCCGGTTCGAGTTGTCCGCCGCGTTGTTGAGCCAGCTTTCCGCGACCACGTACACGGCAGAAAAGCAAAACCCGATCAACACGCGACCAAACGACCAGACAATGATGTTGGGGAATGTCGGATAAAGGATCATCACAGCGGAAATCAGCGATGCCAGTGCCGCGAAAACGCGCACGTGACCGACGCGCCGGATCATTCCAGGCGCAAGACGAGAGCCACCCAGAAAGCCCACGAAATAGGCCGACATGACGATCGACATCTCAAACGTCGAGAAGTCTTCGATGGCCCCCCGGATACCCAGCAGCGTACCCTGCATGCCGTTGCCGACCATCAAAAGGCCCATGCCGAGCAAAAGCGCCCACGCGCTTGAAAGTACCTGAATCATGATCGTGGCTCCTTGGCTCGGCTGACCCCTGCCTGAACCTCTTGGTTCGGGACGTCAGGCCCTTGAGCGACATTTGTGCGCGTTCAGTGAGAGTTTTGCGACATAGGTATTAAAAGAGAGGCATCGCCGTAGGAAAAAAAGCGATATTCATGCACAATGGCATGTGCGTAGATCTTCTTGATCCGGTCGGCCCCCATCAGGGCGGACACGAGCATCATCAAGGTAGACTTGGGCAAATGGAAGTTGGTCATCAGCGCATCGGCGACTTTGAAGTCGAAGCCCGGCGTGATGAAGATGTCCGTATCGCCTTCCCACGGTTTGATGCTTCCCTCGCGGCCCGCTGTCTCGATCAGGCGCAATGCCGTCGTGCCGACAGGGATCACCCGCCCGCCTGACGCCTTGGTGGCCGCGATTTCTGACGCCGCGGTTTCGCTGACCGATCCCCATTCCGCATGCATCTTGTGGTCTGAGATATCATCCACCTTGACCGGCAGGAACGTCCCCGCCCCGACGTGCAGTGTCACGTAGGTGAACGTCACCCCCTTGTCGGCCAGCGCCTTGAGAAGGGGTTCATCAAAGTGCAACGATGCCGTGGGGGCCGCGACGGCCCCTTTGTTCTTGGCCCAAACAGTCTGGTAGTCGGTCTTGTCCTGGGCGTCGGCAGGGCGTTTGGCAGCGATGTAGGGCGGCAAGGGCATGGCGCCTGCCGCGTTCAGCGCCGCATCGAAATCATCCCCTGTACAATTGAAGCGCAAATGCCCCTGCCCTTCGTTCGTCCCTTCCAGCGTTGCGGAAAGCGCATCGCTAAAGACCACCACTTCGCCGATTTTCACCTTCCGCAGAGGTTTGATCAGCGCTGCCCAGGTTCCGTCTCCGCGCGGTTCTAGCAATGTGACCTCGATCTTCGCGGTGACCGCGCCCTGCGCACTGTCACGATTTCGCACGCCAAAAAGGCGGGCAGGAATCACACGGGTGTCATTCAGCACCAGCCGGTCAACGGGGCGCAGCCAGTCCACCAGATCTGTGACATGCTGGTCGTGAATGGTATCACCTTCGGCCACGAGCAACCGGGCCGATGAACGCGGCACCGCAGGCCGCGTCGCTATCAGCCGTTCGGGCAGATTAAAATCAAAATCAGAGAGCTTCATGGGCCGCGCTTTAGCGTCCCTCATAGGTGCGAGCAACGGGTCTTTTTGGCTTGGGCGCGGCTTGGGGCACAGTGCTTTCCTTGACCCCGTCCACTTCGGGCAATTCCGGCGGAGGTGCGCGGAAAATCTCGCGGAACATCGCCGGAGTGAGTGCGGACAGAGGGTTGACCCCGACTTTCGGCTCTTTCGCTGACCCTCTCAGCGTGTAGTTGAATCCGATCAACCCTTCGCCCTTGCGGGTCAGGATCGAGCCGATGGCATTGAGCAGATAGACCGGGCTGATCACCCCTTGCATCCTGATCTGGCCCGTGTCGAGCGCATAGGTCCCATCCATCGAGAGGCCCATGGACGCCCCCACAGCGCTTGCCTCGGTTAACGTTAGTTGATTTGGGGTCAGGCGAAAAATTGCTTCAACGTCATCAAAATAGATGCCGTCGCCGTTCAACTCATTGATCAGCCCGACGACAGAAACGGCATTCAGCAGCGCCGCAATGCCCGGTGCATCGCGGATGGTCACACCTTCTACTGTCAGACGTCCGTCAAAGGCACCGCCCGACCCAATCGGCAGCAGGACAAGGGCAAGGTCACCGCCCACAACCTGCCGCAGCAGCCCCGCGGCACGCAGCACGTCACCCGCATCAGAAGATATCAACCGAACGGCACTGCGCCCGTCTTGTGGCACGACCCGACCCTGCACAGCGGCCGCGCCGTTCAACTGCGCGTCAAAGCTTCCATCAAGGCCGGCTGCGGTGTCAAAGCGCCCCCGCATATTCGTCAGAGCGATGGTGTCGGTGATTTGCAACCTGTCCAGCGCGACCTCCATCGGTGGGGCGCCGGTCGTCGGTGGCCCTTTGCCGAATTCGGCGCGGCGCAGGTCCAGACGCCCCCCGCGCAGAACAACCTGAAGCGGACGGCCCGCCCCCCTACCGACAAGATCTAGCGGGACATTCAGCCAATTGCCCACCTCAACACGGTCAAAGCGCACGCGCTCAAGTGTGCGGTCGTCGTTGAGACGCACTGAACCAGAGGCGCTTAACCCCGGTCCAGATATCTCTAGCGTGTCGATTTGCGGCACCGCGCCAAAGCTTCCCGCGACCCGGAGTTGGCCGGTCTGACGAGCGGATTTTGACCATGAGACCTGCGGGACTGAGACACGAATCCCTCTCAAATCAGAGCGCAGGTCAAAGGCAGGGGGCGCCCCGCGTGCAAGCGTGACCTCCATCTCGGCCTGTCCCTCTCCGGCAACGGAACCAGAAGGCAGGGTCACCCCAAAGGTTTGCAGCGCCGTTTCAGACAGGGTGATCTGGCCCAGCAGAGTTCCGGGGGCCGCACCCGGACCGAGCGGCTGATTGAGCGTCATGTCAAAGGGAACATTATCAATCGTCCCTGACCCCTTTAGTTCAAGCAGGTCATTTTGTGCGGCAAGTTGCAAACGGTCTGCCACAATCTGACGGTCCTTTACCAACACATCGGATGTCAGCGAAAGCAGATCGCCTTCTGCGTGAAAATCAACCTTGGGCTTGGTACCCGGTTCCAAGGCCATCGCCAACGTTGCTGACATCACCGCCTTGCCGTCCGCCAGTGCAACTGGCAGTTTGGCTTTGTCCATGACAGAGAGTGGCGGCATGTTTAGCAGCGACAGGGCTGATACAATGCTGGACCGCGCCTGCAGGCGCACAACGGCTGGCGTGCCTTCCTTGGCGGTGACATCCGGGATGATAAAAGAAGACCCTGTCATCGAAATTGGTCCGCCTTCGGGCGGTGTGACCTTGCCTGCATCAAGCGAGACCACCATGCGGTTTTCGGCCAGGCTGAAATGCCCCCGCCCCTCGGTGACCAGTGGCAGCGTTTTGGAATAGCGCACGGTGGCCTTATCATAGTCAAAGGCAAGGTAGGTTTGGGGTGCCCTGTCAGGCGCGCGGCGCAGGGCTACGTCTATGCTGTGGATCTCGCCCGCCTTCAGGTTCTCATCCAGCCAGCGCCGGGTGTTTGTGGCCGCGCGTTCCGGCCAAAGCGCCAGCAACCTGTCAGGGGCCAGCGCATCCATCCGTCCGTCCAGTGCCAGCCGCCATCCTTCGGGATCGGCAACCACCTCTCCGTTCACCAGCAGTGTCTGGCCCTGATCGCTGATCTGCCCCCGGCCAAGAGTGACCCGGAAAGGGTCAAGTTGGAGACGGAAGTCCACATCCGCAGACGCGATCTTGATGGGTTCATGATACAGTTCGCTTGGATTGGCTGCGAGGTTCTCAAGCCTGATCTGCCCAACAAGATCGCGCAGCCTTCGATCATCGGGATCGATACCAAGGACCGCGGTCCCGGTGGCCTGTCCGGCAATCCACTTGCTGCGGACGGACAATTCATCGAACCGCAAGAGTTTTTCTGCCGGGTCATAGCTGAAATAGCTACGCGCCCCGTCAAAAGGAATCGGAGACGTGCCGGGGTTGGGCTGAACTGCGCCAGCGCCGATTTGAAGCGTGGCGGCAATCGGCTCAAACCGGCCATCCGATTTCAAGCCAGAGCGGACAGACCCGGAGATGGGCGCCTGCAAAACACCAAGCCAGGCGAATGCTGGCCCCTGTGCCGCAATGTCACCGGCAGGCAGATCGTCAAAGGTCACACCGAAATCAGCAGCGGTCTCCCCGATCTGACTGGTGTAGTTCGCGGAAAGCGTGGCGACGCCCGACCCACCGCTGAGGACGGCAAGGTCAGCCCCAAGGGTCAGGTCCGTGCCGTTCCGGGTCAGCCGCAAACGGCCCCCGTCCACCGTCCATGCGCGTTCAGAACTCACGTCTTCGAAGCGCAGGGTCAGCGCACGCAAATCAATATTCCGCAAGGCGCCCAAAGCAGGACTGGTCAACACCTCGTCCAGTTGTCCGATCAATTCAGGCAGGGTTGCCGCCTCCCGCTGGGGGGCAAGGCCGCTGGCCCCGGTCTGCAGCGACACACGGCCATCGCTCTCTCGCTTCAATCGGGCCACGATGCCGGACAAGGCAATCTCGCGGGGTTGAATTTGCCGTTGCGCCAGCGCGCGCGTCGAAAACGTCGCCTGCACTTCGTTGAAACTGATGATCTCGCCGCCCGACGCGGCACGCACGGCTACTTCCCTGAGGCGCATGCGGGGCCGCCAGCCCTCATCCATGACAAAGCTCATCTCGCCAAAGCTAACGCGTGCCTGCGGCAGCACTTCGGCGAGGCGGTCTTCGATCATGGATTGCGCCCATTCGGGTGCGGTCAGCGGATTGCGCTTGAGATAGAAAACCGACCCACCCGCCAACAGGACCGCGACCGTGGTCATGGCAAGGACCGCGTTCAGCGTCCACATCACGCTTTTGCCCAGAACCCGCCTGCGGGTTTTGGCGGTTGGTTTTTCGGGCCGGGATGCCGGGGCTTTGTTCATTATCGGTCCGGTTGCGTTTCAGGGTCTTGGCGCTGGCCCTTACCGGGCTAATATGTCAGGCCACAAACCAGCTTCCAAGTGAAAGAGACGTGAACCATGCCAGATACCTCTGATCCTGCACCAGACTTTACCTTGCCCGTGACCGGCGGCGGCGATGTTACGCTGAGCAAATTGAAAGGCACGCCCGTTGTGTTGTTTTTCTATCCGCGCGATGACACGCCGGGCTGCACCAAGGAAAGTATCGGCTTTTCGGAAAGCCTTCGCGATTTTGAAGCGGTCGGCGCAAAGGTCTTTGGCATTTCACGCGATACTATGGCCAAGCACGACAAATTCACCGCCAAACATGACCTGACGGTGCCGCTTTTGTCTGACGAAGAAGGCACGGTGACAGAGGCGTATGGCGTCTGGGTCGAAAAGAACATGTACGGCAAAAAATCCATGGGGATCGAGCGTGCAACATATCTCATCGACGCCGATGGCAAGATCGCGCAGGTCTGGCGCAAAGTGAAGGTGCCGGGGCACGTCGAAGCGGTGCTTGAGGCGGTGCGCGCCCTGTGATCCCGCTTGCAGAAATGGCCGAGGCGGTGCTGCGTTGCGCTGATGGGCGCGAAAAGACCGCGCTGTCGCGGCGTTTCGCAGCCCAGTGGCAGGCGGCCCGCGCGGCAGGCGAGACCCCAGCGATTGGCCGGGCGGACCCACCGCTTCATCCTGCCCGCCCCGCAGCCCCCGAGTTGTTGAGCCCACGCGACGTGCCGCGTCGCCGCCCGGGCACGCCTGAGGGGCGCATCGCGCTGCTGCATGCTGTCGCGCATATCGAGCTGAATGCCGTTGATCTGCATTGGGATGTGATCGCCCGCTATACAGATACGCCTATGCCGATGGGCTTTTATGATGATTGGGTAAAGGCCGCCGATGAGGAATCGAAGCACTTCAATCTGATGTGTGATTGCCTTGAAGAGTTGGGCAGTTTCTACGGCGCCCTGCCCGCGCACGCAGGCATGTGGCGGGCGGCAGAGGATACGGTGGACGACCTGATGGGGCGGCTTGCTGTCGTGCCCATGGTTCTTGAGGCACGCGGTCTGGACGTGACACCGGGCATGATCAAGATCTTCAAACAAGCCAAGGCCGACAGCGCCGTGGCCGCGCTTGAGACGATCTATGCCGAGGAAGTTGCGCATGTCGCTTACGGCAGCAAATGGTTCCACTTCCTGTGTGGCAGATACGATGAAGACCCCAAAGAACGCTTTCACGCTCTGGTTCGGCATTACTTCCACGGTGACCTGAAACCACCATTCAACGAGGAAAAACGTGCCGAGGCCGGCATTCCGCCGGATTTTTACTGGCCGCTTGCGGCGCAATCCCGCTAAATCCACGCGAATTGGTTGTAGCGTGAACCACGCAACCCAAGGCATTGGTATCGGCGGATTTTTGCCCATCCGCGTTATTCTGCCGTTTTAACGGAGAGGCACCGGTCAACGGACTTGCCCGCTTGAACCCGCTTAGGTAAGGAAACCTAACCAAAATGTGCCGGTAGACAGGGTACAAGTAACGGGACGGTTAAAGAGGTAGACGACGTGCGCACAAGGCTCGCCATCAAAATCCATGCAGTTTTGGAACATTATTTCCCGGAACGCCGCGTCTTTCTCAAATCTGACACAGATACTCGTTTCATCCGTCTGCGGCCCGGAACGCAGATTATTGCATTTGCAGGCAGTGCTGCACTCGTGGCCTGGGCCATTGTCGCAACGGCAATCATCCTTATGGACAGTATTGGGTCGGGCAATTTCCGCGAACAAGCCAAACGGGACCAACGCACATATCAGGCGCGTCTCAATGATCTGTCCGCCCAACGCGATCAGCGCGCTGAAGAAGCGCTTGCCGCGCAGGAACGTTTTAATGCCGCGCTGACACAGATTTCTATTATGCAGTCCGAGCTCTTGCAGTCCGAGACCCGGCGCCGCGAGCTTGAGACAGGGATCGACGTTATCCAGAATACCCTGCGTGCCACGATGAAAGACCGCGAAACCGCGCGCCGGCAACTGGCGACGCTGCAAGGTGAAATTGAGAATGGTGGCGGTGGCGTAATCCAGACCGCGGCCAGTTCAGCCCCGCTTGGATTTCTGGCTGAAGCGCTGGAGCGTACAGCGAAGGAACGTGACCAGGTCGTCGCAGATGCGCAGGACGCCCTGCTTGAAGCGGACAGGATGAGCCAGGAAATCGCCTTGATGCGCGACCAGAACGACGCCATCTTCCGCCAGCTCGAAGAAGCAATGACCGTTTCGGTTGCTCCGCTGGACAAGATGTTCCGGAACGCAGGTATGCCAACGGACCGTATTCTTGAAACCGTGCGCCGCGGCTATTCCGGGCAAGGTGGGCCCCTTGCCCCGCTTAGCTTTTCCACACGTGGTGAGGAACCCAGCGTTGATACGATGCGCGCCAACCGTTTGCTGAACCAGATGGACCGGCTCAATCTGTACCGCATCGCCGCCGAGAAAGCGCCATTTGCGAATCCTGTCAAAAACGCCTTCCGCTTTACGTCGAAGTTCGGCTATCGCCGCGACCCGAAAACAGGCGGTCGGCGGATGCATTCCGGTGTTGATTTCGCGGCCGGGCTTGGCACACCACTCTACGCGACAGCGGACGGTGTTGTGGTGCATGCAGGCTGGCAATCAGGATATGGTAGGCTTGTCAAAATTCAGCATGAATTCGGCATCGAAACCCGCTACGCCCACTTGTCAAAACTTCGCGTGAAAGTCGGACAAAGGGTATCGCGCGGTCAGAGAATCGGTGATATGGGAGCCTCTGGACGCGTAACCGGCGTACATCTGCATTACGAAGTGCGTGTAGGTGGCAAGGCCGTGAACCCGATGATCTATATCAAGGCAGCAAACGATGTTTTCTAAAAGCAAAATCAACGATCCCGCCCCAAACAAAGATTCAGAGGCCGCCGCCAAGCCTGCGACACCCGCCTCCTCCGCACCTCAGACCAGCACGCCTTCTTCACCCAGTGAGTTCAAGGCTTCTGCGCCGAAAGCGAAGCCACCAGCCTCGCTTTTGTCGGCGGATCTGCACGTTACGGGCAACATGAAAACAACTGGCGATATTCAGGTTGAAGGTACGGTAGAGGGCGACATCCGCGCGCATCTGCTGACCATCGGCGAGTCCGCCACGATCAAAGGCGAAGTGATTGCGGATGACGTTGTCATCAACGGCCGTATCGTGGGTCGCGTGCGCGGGCTGAAAGTGCGGCTGACCTCAACCGCGCGGGTCGAGGGTGACATCATCCACAAGACCATCGCTATCGAGAGCGGCGCACACTTCGAAGGCTCCGTACAGCGTCAGGACGATCCATTGAACCCCGGCGCGAAATCTGCACCGGCAGCCAAGGCAAATCCGGCAGCCGAGTAAGCGCTGCTCAAATCCAATTCGGAAAAGGCATCGCCACATCGTGGCGGTGCCTTTTTCATTGGCAGCGACAAACCATCTGTCAGGCAACAAGAAAGGGCGCGTTTTCCAACGCGCCCTTTTCGAATTTCGCTCATGCCTTGATCGGCGGAATTATTCCGTCACGGTGACAGATTTCATCACGTCAGGTTGACCAACAACAGCGCCGTTCCCGCCCGTCCCCAGCTTGATGCTGTCCACGACTTCCTGTCCCTCGGTGACTTTTCCGACAACCGTGTACTGGCCATTCAGGAAATATCCGGCATCAAACATAATAAAGAACTGGCTGTTGGCAGAGTCTGGGTTCTGCGAACGAGCCATACCCACGACACCTTTGTCAAAAGGAATGTCTGAGAATTCCGCAGGCACGTCGGGCAAGTTTGAGCCGCCCATGCCAGCGCGGCGCATGTCTGCACCTTCCTTGCCAAACTCAACGTCGCCGGTCTGTGCCATAAAGCCTTCGATCACGCGGTGAAACACCACACCATCGTAGGCGCCCTGCTCGGCCAGCGTTGTGATGCGCTCAACGTGCTGCGGGGCGACATCCTCGAACAGGTCGATCTTGACCGTACCGTTGGCCTCACCTGCAACTTCGATCTCAAGACCGCTGGCAGCGGCGGATGATCCGACGAGAACGGCGAAAAGACCGCCTGCGATGAACGCCTTACGCATCGGCAGCGACCTTGACGCTGATCATGCGATCCGGCTCGGCAGGCGGCTCGCCGCGGGTGATAGCGTCGACATGCTCCATCCCTTCGATAACCTGACCATAGACAGTGTATTGTCCGTTCAGGAAATCATTGTCTTTGAAGTTGATGAAAAACTGGCTGTTCGCGCTGTCAGGATTGGCCGACCGTGCCGCGCCCAAAGACCCGCGCGCATGCGGTACCTTGGAAAATTCCGCAGGTACGTTGTCCAGATCGGACCCACCTGTACCAGCCATGCGCAGGTTAAATCCGTCTTCCATGTTGCCATGCTCCACATCGCCGGTCTGTGCCATGAAACCGTCGATAACCCTGTGGAATGCCACGTTGTCGTATTTGCCAGCGCGGGCCAGCTCCTTCATGCGCTCAACATGCTTTGGTGCGACGTCGGGTAGCAGTTGGATTGTGACGGTACCACCTTTGAGTTCCATCAGGATGGTGTTTTCAGGGTCTTTAATCTCGGCCATGCCGTGCTCCTTTGAACTTGATTTGCCTCTACCTAGGGGGGATGGGCGCAATTGCCAAGCGCGTGCATTGACCATTCGGGCCAGAAAGGCAAAACACCCATCGAACAGATCGGGAAAGGACGCGGGATGAGCTGGAAAACGCTGGACGACATGAATCTTGAGGGCAAGCGGGTGCTGGTCCGGGTGGATATCAATGTCCCTGTCGAGAATGGCCGCGTTACCGACGCAACACGGATCGAGCGAATTGTGCCCACGGTTCGCGACATTATCGCCAAAGGTGGCAAGCCCATGTTGCTGGCGCATTTCGGACGGCCCAAGGGCAAGGTAAACTTAGACATGAGCCTTGGACAGGTGTTGCCCGCGCTGCGGGATGCTTTGGACCTGAAGGTGGTGCTGGTCGAAACACTTGAAGGCGCGGAAAACCTGACCGCAGAGGCAGAGGCCGCCGATGTGATCCTGCTGGAGAATATCCGTTTCTATCCCGGCGAAGAAAGCAATGACCCTGATTTCGCAGCGCGCCTTGCGGGCCTGGGCGATGTCTACTGCAATGACGCCTTTTCCGCCGCACACCGCGCACATGCGTCAACCGAAGGAATCGCGAGGCTGATGCCATCCTGTGCAGGCCGCTTGATGGAGGCGGAACTGAGCGCGCTTGAAGCCGCTTTGGCCAAGCCTGAGCGCCCAGTCGGTGCTGTCGTGGGTGGCGCCAAGGTTTCCACCAAGATCGCGCTCCTAGAGAACCTCGTGAACCGCCTCGATACGCTGGTGATCGGCGGCGGCATGGCGAACACCTTTCTGGGCGCGCTGGGTGCTGACCTTGGCGCGTCACTTTCAGAACCCGACTTTTTTGATACCGCCCACGATATTCTCGCACAGGCTGAGAAGGCTGGCTGTCGCGTTATTCTGCCCGAAGACGGGCTTGTCGCCAGGGAATTCGCGGCAGGGACAGCGCATGACGTAAAACGTCTTGGCCCTAATACCAAGCTGGAAGCTGACGAGATGGTTTTGGATGCAGGTCCCGCCAGCATCGAAACGGTCAGCAAGGCCTTCGAGGGGTTGAAAACACTGATCTGGAACGGTCCCATGGGCGCGTTTGAAATCGCCCCCTTTGATACCGCCACAGTGGCGGCTGCCCGCATTGCCGCGCAGCGCACCAAAGACGGCGCGCTGATCTCGGTCGCTGGCGGGGGTGATACGGTTGCCGCGCTTAACAAGGCCGGTGTGGCCGAAGACTTTTCGTATATTTCGACAGCCGGCGGCGCGTTTCTTGAATGGATGGAGGGCAAGACACTGCCCGGCGTCGCTGCCTTGGAGGGCGTGCCACTCTGAACCTGCGGATTTGTCACGCGGGATCAGAAATCCTTAAAAAGATGGCTTTTAACCCGATTTGGGATTCACAGAGCGAATCACCTGTGTCATAGTCTTGTCACGTCCACCAAGAGACGATCTGAGGCAGACCAGATGACCCGCACCGCACGCCCCGCCTTTGGCACATTGCTGTTTTTTGCAATCGCCTTCGCGCTAAGCCTGTATTTCACCTTTGCCGCCGTACAGGGTGATTTTGGGCTGTTTCGCCGGGCTGAGATTGTCGCGGAAAGCCAGCAACTGCGCAGTCAGTTGGCCGAAGTCCGCACAGAAGTTGCCCGGATGGAAAACCTGACCAAGCGCATGTCGGATGATTATCTTGACCTTGACCTGCTTGATGAACAGGTGCGGCGTGTTTTGGGTATGGTTCGCGCAGACGAAATCGTCATCCGCTGAGGCAGGATTGTTTTGGGACACCTGTTCCAGATCGATGTTTCATATCAAAAGCTGCGCTAGTCTCCTTCGCACGACGCTGGTTTCTGTTTGCCCCTACCCTTTGGTCAACGAATCCGATAATAGATAGTTTAACACTAAACTATCTTGTGCACGTAACGACGCGCTGACGGAGGACACGCCCCATGGCGGCAAAGAAGACCACCAAGAAACCCAACGTCTCGGCCGATGAGCTGAAGGCTTATTACAAGGACATGCTGCTGATCCGACGGTTTGAGGAAAAAGCAGGTCAGCTATATGGTATGGGGCTGATTGGCGGTTTCTGCCACCTGTACATCGGACAGGAAGCTGTTGTTGTGGGCCTTGAGGCGGCAGCCGAAGAAGGCGACAAGCGCATCACCTCCTATCGCGATCACGGCCACATGCTGGCTTGTGGCATGGACCCCAATGGCGTGATGGCCGAGCTCACGGGCCGCGAGGGCGGTTATTCCAAGGGCAAAGGCGGCTCCATGCACATGTTCTCGAAAGAGAAGCATTTCTACGGTGGCCACGGGATCGTCGCCGCACAGGTGCCGCTGGGTGCAGGTCTGGCCTTTGCAGACAAATACAAGGAAAACGGTCGCGTTACCTTCACCTACTTCGGTGACGGGGCGGCGAACCAGGGTCAGGTGTACGAGACATTCAATATGGCCGCCCTGTGGCAGCTGCCCTGCATCTTCGTGATCGAGAACAACCAATACGCCATGGGCACGTCCCAGCAACGCTCTACCTCCTCGGCTGAGATCTGGGAGCGTGGCAAAGCGTTCGGCATTCCCGGCGAAGCAGTCGATGGCATGGACGTTCTCGCCGTGAAGGCTGCAGGCGAAACGGCGGTCGCGCACTGCCGCTCGGGCAAGGGCCCCTACATTCTAGAGATCAAAACCTACCGCTACCGCGGCCATTCGATGTCCGATCCGGCCAAGTACCGGACCCGCGAGGAAGTCCAGAAGATGCGCGATGAACGTGACCCCATCGAAGCAGTGCGCAACATGCTGTTGCAGGGCAAGCACGCGACCGAGGATGACCTGAAGGCCATCGACAAGGACATCAAGAAAATCGTTAACGAAAGCGCAGATTTCGCCAAGGACAGCCCCGAGCCCAGTTTGGATGAGCTCTGGACCGATATCTACGCAACCGAAGTACCGCAGGAGGCCTGATTGATGGCGACCGAAATTCTCATGCCCGCTCTCTCGCCAACAATGGAAGAAGGCACGCTTGCCAAATGGCTGGTCAAGGAAGGCGATACCGTCAATTCCGGTGACATCATGGCCGAGATTGAAACCGACAAGGCGACGATGGAGTTCGAAGCCGTAGACGAAGGCATCGTCGGCAAGATCCTCATCGAGGAAGGTACCGAAGGCGTCAAGGTGAACACGCCTATCGCGATCTTGCTGGAGGAAGGCGAAGATGCCTCCGACATCGAGACCGCCAAATCCGAGCCTGCCTCCGCTCCCGTCCCCGCCGACAAGGAGCAATCCTCAGAGACCGCCCCGGCAGCCGCGATGGAGCACCCGGAACCCAAGGTGGACACCTCGCCCGACTGGCCCGAGGGCACCACGCTCAAGCAACAGACGGTCCGCGAGGCCCTGCGCGACGGCATGGCCGAGGAAATGCGCCGCGACGAGAATGTTTTCGTCATGGGCGAAGAGGTGGCTGAATACCAAGGTGCCTACAAGATCACCCAAGGCATGCTTGATGAGTTTGGCCCCAAGCGCGTGATTGACACCCCCATCACCGAACACGGGTTTGCGGGCATCGGTGTGGGTGCTGCTTTTGGCGGTCTGCGCCCCATCGTGGAGTTCATGACCTTCAACTTCGCGATGCAGGCGATTGACCACATCATCAACTCGGCGGCCAAGACGCTTTATATGTCGGGCGGTCAGATGGGCGCGCCAATGGTTTTCCGTGGCCCCAACGGTGCTGCCGCCCGCGTCGGTGCACAGCACTCTCAGGATTACGCCGCGTGGTACATGCAGATCCCCGGTCTAAAGGTTGCGATGCCGTACTCTGCGTCCGACTACAAAGGTCTGATGAAAACGGCGATCCGCGACCCGAACCCGGTCATCTTCCTTGAGAACGAAATCCTTTACGGCAGGTCATTCGACGTACCAGACCTTGACGATTACACCGTTCCATTCGGCAAGGCACGCACATGGCGCGAAGGCGAGGATGTCACAATCGTGAGCTTTGGCATCGGGATGAGCTATGCGCTTCAAGCCGCTGAAAAGCTGGCAGAAGAGGGTATCAGCGCCGAGGTTATCGATCTGCGCACGATCCGTCCAATGGACACGGGTGCCATCATCAAATCGGTGATGAAGACCAATCGTCTGGTCACGGTTGAGGAAGGCTGGCCGCAAGGGTCGGTTGGCAACTACATCTCGTCCGTGGTGATGCAGGAGGCGTTCGATTACCTCGACGCGCCTGTGATCAACTGCACGGGCAAGGATGTTCCGATGCCCTACGCGGCGAACCTTGAAAAACATGCGCTTGTGACCACTGATGAGGTCATCGAAGCTGTGAAAAAAGTCACCTATAAGTAAGGAGCGGACAAGATGCCCACAGAAATCCTCATGCCCGCCCTCTCGCCCACCATGGAAGAAGGCACACTGGCCAAATGGCTGGTCAAAGAAGGCGATACCGTCAGTTCCGGCGATGTGATGTGCGAGATCGAGACCGACAAGGCGACCATGGAGTTCGAAGCCGTGGACGAAGGTGTCATTGGCAAAATCCTGATCCAAGAAGGCACCGAAGGGGTCAAGGTCAACTCTCCCATTGCAGTGCTGCTGGAAGACGGTGAAAGCGCTGACGACATTGGTGATGTCAGCGCGCCCAAAGAACCAGCGTCCTCAAACGCGGCGCCCGCAGAGGCCTCCGACAAAACTGCCCCTGCGGCCGGATATGGTCGCGGCGAGACAGAGGCATCGCCCGCTCCCGCTGCCCCACAGGGTGCAGATGGAAAGCGCATTTTTGCCTCCCCCCTCGCCCGTCGCATAGCGGCGGACAAGGGCTTGGACCTCAGCCAGATCAAAGGCTCCGGGCCCAGAGGGCGGATCGTGAAAGCTGATGTCGAGGGGCTGAGCAAGTCGGACACGCCTGCAAAGGCCGCAGAGGCCACCGCAACGAGCGAAGCGCCAAAGGCAGCCGCGCCGGCAGTGGCTGCTGGACCGTCCACCGATGCCGTGCTCAAGATGTACGAAGGTCGCGACTACGAAGAGATCAAGCTTGATGGTATGCGCAAGACCATCGCCGGCCGCCTGACCGAAGCCAAGCAGACCATCCCGCATTTCTACCTGCGCCGCGACATCCATCTGGATGCGCTGATGGCCTTCCGTTCCCAGTTGAATAAGCAGCTGGAGCCGCGCGGCGTGAAATTGTCGGTGAATGATTTCATCATCAAGGCCTGTGCCTTGGCGCTACAGCAGGTGCCCGAGGCCAATGCCGTCTGGGCAGGCGACCGGATGCTTAAATTGACCCCATCGGATGTGGCCGTCGCCGTCGCGATCGAAGGAGGTCTGTTCACACCGGTCCTGAAGGACGCGGAGATGAAATCGCTTTCCGCGCTATCAGCCGAGATGAAAGACCTCGCGACCCGCGCCCGCGACCGCAAACTTGCGCCGCATGAATATCAGGGCGGTAGCTTTGCCATCTCGAATCTGGGGATGTTCGGCATCGACAATTTCGACGCAGTGATCAATCCGCCGCACGGCGCAATCCTTGCCGTTGGCGCAGGGGTCAAGAAACCGGTTGTGAACGCCGAGGGAGAAATCAGCGTCGCCACTGTGATGTCAGTGACATTGTCGGTCGATCACCGGGTAATCGACGGCGCGCTAGGCGCTCAGTTGCTTTCCGCGATCAAGGACAACCTTGAAGCACCGATGACGATGCTCGCCTGACGGACGTTTTGCGGCAAAGCTTAATCCAATAAAAAAGGCCGGGATTTTCCCGGCCTTTTCTTTCAATTCAACTTTAGGACTATTCTTTCCAAGGCCCAAGCATGTGGTTCATCGAGATTGCTGGCTGCTCACAGCCCGCCTCTCCAACAATGCGCGCCGGAATACCAGCCACCGTCTTGCACGGCGGCACTTCCTCCAACACGACGGAGCCTGCAGCGATGCGGCTGCAGTGTCCCACCCGAATGTTACCCAGCACCTTGGCGCCCGCACCGATCAGCACACCGTCCTCAATTTTGGGATGCCGATCCTCTTCTTCCTTGCCGGTACCGCCCAGAGTAACCGAATGCAGCATCGACACGTTATCGCCGACTACAGCCGTTTCACCGATGACGATGGAATGCGCGTGGTCGATCATGATCCCTTTGCCAATGACAGCTCCGGGATGAATATCGACGCCAAAAATCTCGCTCACCCGCATCTGGACGAAGTAAGCCAGATCCTGACGCCCATGCACCCAGAGATGATGCGCCACACGGTAGGCCTGCACAGCCTGATAGCCTTTGAAATAGAGGATCGGTTGCAGAAACCTGTGGCAGGCCGGATCACGCTCATAAATCGCGACAAGGTCAGCACGCGCCGCTTCTACCAAAGAGGGGTTGTCCGCATAGGCTTCTTCCACCATCTCCCGCACGACGACCATCGACATCTCGTTTGACGCAAGCTTGGCCGCGATCCGATAAGACAGAGCTTTTTCGATCGATTTGTGATGCAGGATACAGGCATGCACAAAGCCGCCGATCAGCGGTTCATCCTGCACAGCCTGTTCGGCTTCCCTCTGAATACGGTCCCAAACCGGATCAACCGTAGCGATTTTTCTGCGAAGTTCAGCCATATCCACGTCCTTTGCTGTGCACGTCCTAGCCTATCTAGGGCCTTTGTGCCAAACGCAAAGCCGTGATGCAGCATATTTCTGCTATCGATGTGTCAGCAAAACTTACATGTGAAAACTGCGGGGCCGATGGCTGAGATGCAACAAGACAAGTGCCAGACATGCGCAGTACTCTGGATCATCAAGTGGCACCTCAAACGCCAAGGGTCTGCGAGATGCCGCGTCAGACAAAGTTCCATTGCCCCATACCGGATGCACTTTACCCAATCTTTGCGTAAATCGATCCGCCCACTCCGCTTCGCGCAGCATCATCCGACAAAGCTCCTCCCTCCCTCTGCGGGGGGCAAACAACAATGCTCTTGCGGCAGCAGTAAGATCGCTGTGAAAGACCGGTCTCACTACTCAGCAATTCGAACAGTTTGAAAAGGTCCGGTCCCATATGTTGCTGATACTTGCGCCACTGCTACGTCGAACGGGCTCGCAAGGTTATCACTCGCCTGCATCGCTGCGGAGTAGTGAAACGAGGGATGCGCCACCATCTCCTCACGCAAGACGGCGCCATTCTGCATCACGCGCACAACGTAGCTTTCGCTTTCTTCGCCCAAAGGAACTTCTGGCGTTTCCCATCCATCACCATCAATCCGGGTTCGCCTGATCCAGTCCAATTCATAGTCGCCGGTAGCCGTTTCCCGAAAGCGCAAATGACACGGCACATAAGGCCGCAACCCATTTCCATCAAACGCCACTATCCTGTGACGATACGATGGGTCGTCATATCCCCGGCGAGCCGGTCCTATCCGAAAATTCTGCGCGACCCGGCGCAAATTCGGGCTCAAATCAAGCTGCGATGGCGTGCCGTCCAGCAGGACGAATGAAGACCCGCTGGGCCAGCTGCCCGGCATCAACCCATCTGACCCCGCCTGACCCCGCAACCGCGTCTTCAACCAATAGGTACGCGGCGCGACCAGTTCCGCTTCGGCAAACTGGAACACCTCCCATTTGTCATAACTGCCGTCGCCGATTGCAGCCATGTTGGCCCCACTCAGAAGTGCCTCTTCACTGACAGACGACAAGCTGCCACTGACCAGCTCAACCTCAAGAACATCTCCTCGGTCGATGACGCCGGCGCGAGCCGCGGGCAAACTGGTGCGCGTTATCCCCACGGTCGAACGCGTGCCAATGACCTTACTTAATTCATAGTTTGCATCCGTACTGGACTGAAACACCGCAACCGGCCCCGGCCAGGGTTGCGCTGTTGCAGCTAGATGTGGCGCATGCGGAACTTCATCCCCACGCAAAAGCGGCAAATCCATGAAGTGGGACAGCACCGGCACCGGGGCCACAAATAGTCTTGCCTGAACTACTTCATCGTAAATATCAGCGAGGTCATAGACCTGCGGCTCAATCCTCACCCCTTCGAGCAGTTGAACGTCTGACTGCTCAACGCGGTCGATCCGGTATAAGGCCGGGCCTTCGTTGGCATCCCCCGGCAATTCAAAAACATCCCCCGCGCCCAGCGCGATTTGTGACGGAGGCAAGGCCAGTCGCACAGTATCACGCGCAACCCGCGCCTCTGTCAGCCACCGCTCGGCAATTTGACGTCCCTCTCCGCGAGTGAGGGCGATATTAACCTCTGAGCCCGACACCGCATGTGTTGCCTCATCGGCCAACACAGCTTCTTCTGCAATGACGTCAAAGTCCGCGTCGGCCTGCACAAACCGCAATCTCATACGCCCAGACACTTCGGCATCTGCCTCGCGAACCTGCTCTGCGGTGCCGTCAAGCTCTGATGTCACGGCAAGCCTTTCAGGATCCAGCGTCACTGCTTTGACCCCATCGCGCATGCGAAACTGCAGCACCCCGTCACGCTCAATCGCGTCAAATCCATATCGGATCATCAAGGGCTGCAAAGCCGCGCGCGCGTCCGTCACCTGTTCTACAGCATAGCCGCGAACATACCCATAAAGCCCTTCAGTTCTGAAATTGACCAAGCCGGCTCGCCTGCAAATCTCGCCGACAACCGATGCAAGCGACCGCCCCGCTGTGCGCCCGTTGATCCAATGGCCACGGGTATAGTTGTCCCCATCACTCCACTTGGTCACGTTGTTGGGAAAAAACGGATAAGGCCGTGTGTCAAAGGCCCAGACGAACGCACGGCTCATGTCCAGCATCCGACCATCGTACTCCGGTGAAAGAGGATTGTGCCCAGGATCGTTCCAATACTCGGACATCGCCCGGAGATACTGCAACTGCATCAGCTCATCGCGCGCACCGGTCGAGTAATAAGGCAGCCTGCTTTCAGAGCTCTTCCAGTCGAGGAACTTGTTGGGCTGATTTGTTCCCTTGTTGACTGCAGCGCATCCATATTCATCCACCCACGCGGCGTCAAACTGGGGCCCCCGAAGCCCCTCAGGATCATGCGCGGTGTGAATGGTCGCAATCGACCCATTCGGCCAGACCAGACGTTTGCGCCCAGACTCCCAAACAGGCCGTCGATCCTCCGGAGAGCACGCCAGCACACCACTGTCACCGAACACCATCACCTCGCGGACCTGTTCAATCGTCTCTCCCACCAGTGCCACGCGCGTGCAGGCTCCCGGATCAAGCGGCTTCGCGCCTTCAACCATTGATCGAACCCACTCGGCCCCAGCGCGTGTCTTGCCCGCACCGCGACCTCCCAGCACAACCCACGTCCGCCACGACCCCTCCGGCGGCAACTGATGGTCCATCGCCCAGAAATCGAATAAGTAAGGAAGAGCCAGCAGCTCTCCCTCATCCAACTCATTCAGGAACTGCTCTTGGACGGCCGCATCGGCGGAGGCGATCCAGCTTGCACCCGATCTCAACCCGCGCTCTGTCCAGATCAAGGGCATATCCCCCTTGTGCGACTCCAGCTTGCTTGCTCTTGCACTCATTGAGATAAATCTCCGCTTTGACATATTGCCCAACCAGATCGCGCAGCCTCTGCACGACCTTCTTGGCGTCGGTTTCCGTTGTCGTCTCTCCGGACTGAGCTTGTTCGATCATGTCCTCGATCTCGCGCCTAAGGGCGGTGATCTGATCACTCAGGGTATCAAGGATCTCCTGCCCCCGTTGTGTGTCTTGCTCTTGGGTCACGGTCATCATTGACTCATACCTTTCGTATGGTCCCCCGACCGACCAGGCATGAAAAAAGCGGCATCCGGGATCATTCCCGAAGCCGCTCGCCCACGTCCTCTAGCATGTCAAAATGTATACTTCAGACCGTGCGAAAAGTCAAGAAAAAGAGGGTTAACAAAACCCTATAACACCGTGCGATCATTCATGAATTTATGGTAAACACCTGTCCCCGCGGGGACAGACGACCTTTATCCAATGAAATCAATTCCCACCGGTTGATGCGTTCCCCGCCGCCTCTGCACCGCGCTCCGCTTCGATCTGTCGCCAGCGCGCGACGTTCTCGTTGTGCTCCGCCAAGGTCACGGCAAAGGCGTGCCCTCCGGTACCATCGGCCACAAAGAAAATATAATCGGTCTCGTCCGGCTGCGCTGCTGCCATCAGGCTTGCACGCCCCGGATTGGCAATGGGCGTGGGCGGCAGTCCGGCAATGACATAGGTGTTCCACGGTGTCTCAGCCCGCAACTCTGACCGCCGAAGGCCGCGACCCAGCACACCCTGACCCTTGGTGATCCCGTAAATAACAGTGGGGTCCGTCTGCAGCCGCATGCCTTGGTTCAACCGGTTCACGAAAACGCTGGCCACCTGCCCGCGCTCTTCAGCCACTCCGGTCTCTTTTTCAACAATGGAGGCCAGCGTCAGCAAATCCTCCGGGCTCTTGATCGGCAGATCAGGATCACGCGCTTCCCACGCCTCGGCAACCAGACGTTCCTGCGCTTCGCGCATCCGGGCAATCACTGCCGCCCGGTCGTCTCCCGGCCGCACCTCATAGCTGTCCGGTGCCAGCGCCCCCTCGGGTGGCACGTCGCCCGCATCACCTTCCAGCACATCCATCGCTTTCAGCGATTCAACCACCTGCCAGCTGGTCACTCCCTCGGCCAGCGCAATACGGTACCGCGTATCGGCCTGCTGCTTCTTTTCCGCGTAAATCGCGGGCGTTTCGTCTTCGCCCGGCTGGAACTCAGCCCGTTCAACAAAACGACTTGTCGCCGGATCCAACTCGCGAACCTGTACCGACACCCGGTTCACCCCAATGCGGTACACAACTTCGGTGCCGCATGTGCTGGCCCCGCCCCGCGTGATCGTATCCACGATCTCGGACATCGACGAACCCGGCTGCACCAGAAAGCTGCCCGCCTTCAACGCTTGTGTCTTGTCCTCGTAATCCGCCCCGATCCGAAAGATCGTCGCCGAACTCACCGCGCCCTGATCCGCCAGATCACTTGAGACCCGCCGCATGTTTGAGCCGGGCTTGACCTGTAAACATATCGCCTGATCCAGCGGCCCCTCAGCGGTGTACTGGTTCTGTCCCCACAGGATCACTCCGCCCAGCATGAACAGCGCCACAACCAGAAAAGTCACCGCGTTCGAGGCAATATGCCGCCACATCGCTTATACCTTTCCGAACAGAACGCTCGCGTTGGTCCCGCCAAAGCCGAAAGAGTTGCTCAGCGCGACGTTGATCTCGCGCTTCACAGCCTTGTTCGGGGCCAGATCAATGGCTGTCTCAACAGCCGGGTTGTCCAGATTGATCGTGGGCGGCGCCACCTGATCGCGTATCGCCAGGATCGAGAAAATCGCCTCAATCGCGCCAGCCGCGCCCAGAAGGTGGCCCGTGGCTGATTTCGTCGACGACATCGTCACCTTGCCCGCGTGCTCGCCCATCATGCGTTCCACGGCGCCCAGTTCTATGACATCCGCCATGGTCGAGGTGCCATGCGCGTTGATGTAATCGATGTCCTTGGGCTCCTTGCCGGCATTTCGCAGCGCGTTGCGCATCGACCGCTCACCGCCCTCACCATCCTCGGACGGTGCCGTGATGTGATAGGCATCCCCGGACAAGCCATAGCCAATCACCTCGGCATAAATCTTCGCGCCGCGCGCCTTGGCGTGCTCGTATTCCTCCAGAACTACAATGCCCGCGCCTTCACCCATCACGAAGCCGTCGCGATCAGCGTCGTAAGGACGAGACGCTTTCTGAGGATCATCGGCCCGCTTGGTGCTCAACGCCTTACAGGCGTTGAACCCGGCAATACCAATCTCGCAAATAGCCGCCTCAGCGCCACCTGCAATCATCACATCTGCGTCCCCATGCTGGATCAAGCGCGAGGCGTCACCAATCGCATGTGCGCCGGTTGAACAGGCCGTTACAACCGAATGGTTTGGCCCGCGGAAGCCGTAGCGGATCGACACCTGACCTGAGATCAGGTTGATCAACGCGCCTGGCACAAAGAACGGGCTCACCCGGCGGGGGCCCTTTTCCTTCATCATGATCGCCGTGTTTGCGATTGAGTTCAGACCGCCGATACCGGACCCGATCAGAACACCTGTCCGCTCAAGGCTTTCACGGTCCTCGGGCATCCAGCCCGCGTCTTCGACCGCCTGCTGCGCCGCCGCCATGCCGAAAAGGATAAAGGTATCTACCTTGCGCTGTTCTTTCGGCTCCATGTACTTGGCCGCATCAAAAGTGCCGTCCGACCCGTCCCCAAGGGGCACTTCACACGCGTATTGCGTCACCAGATTGCTGGCATCAAACCCGGTGATTGGCCCTGCACCGGATTGCCCGTCCAGAATACGGCTCCAGCTTTCCTCGACTCCGTCCGCAAGGGGTGTCACCAACCCCAAACCTGTCACGACCACTCTGCGCATGAAACTGCCCCTCAATTCGCTTTGATCGCCTATACCCTGCTGAAGTGTATTTGTTCAAGACTTCAGGTCACGGCTTGCCGTCAGGCAGGAGGCCCTTTGCGTGTCATAAGATACACCACGTCGTCCCCCATCTCCGCCTCCCGCATCAGGCTATATCCAAGCGCCCTCGCAATTCTCAGAGACGCGGCGTTCTCAGGTGTGATGATACAAACCGTGCGCCCGGCAATGACCCGGTCAAACCAATCATGCGCCGCTTGCACTGCATCGAGGCCTAGCCCTTTGCCCTGAGCCTCTGGCGCCACCACCCAACCCGATTCGGGAAAAGGATCAAAATCCTCACCCAACCCGCGCGAGCCGAAAAAGAAACCCGCCTGACCGGCCATTTCCCGCAGACCATGCGGCTGGATCGCCCACTGACCGAATCCGCTGATTTGCCAGTGACCCGCGTTGCGCAGGAAGACATCCCACGAATGCGCCTTGGTGCGTGGTCCGCCCGATATGTGTTCAACGACCTCTGGCGTGGCCCAGATCTGGGCAAAGCGTGGAAAGTCCTCGGCGCGCATGGCGCGCAGCGTCAATCGGGACGTGTTGATCGTTGGAATTGTCCGGGACATGGGGCACTGCCTTCACGCATTACTTACGGCGTTTTTCCACACCTTGCGAAGACCGTCGACGATGAGCAACCCTGGATTAACAAAGCAGAATAAAAAACGGCGTCATTCCGCTTGGAACAACGCCGTCTCAGGAATTTTGTTGCCGAAAGGGCCGTAGCCCCAAGGACTTAAGAAGCTTCTTTGATGAACTTCACCGCATCGCCGAAAGTCTGGATGTTCTCGGCCGCGTCGTCAGGGATCTCGATGCCGAACTCTTCTTCGAACGCCATCACCAGCTCAACTGTGTCAAGGCTGTCAGCGCCCAGATCGTCGATGAACGACGCATTCTCGGTCACTTTATCCTCTTCCACACCCAGGTGTTCTACAACGATCTTTTTCACGCGGTCTGCGACGTCGCTCATAATAAGTCCTCACTTTTCGGGCACTCAGGCCCCTTTACTGTCCGCACGCCCAATCTCAGGCAGTTGGAGATTGCCCCGGATGGGGCGGCTCTTTCCCCTGATGGCACAAGGGCAAGGGTCCAATCAAGCACCCCCGGATTTGATTCTGCGCCCCCTTTAGCACATGCAAGGCATTGCGCAAACGGGTATGGGAACCGCTTTACAACATGGCCATGCCGCCGTTGACGTGCAAGGTCGCTCCCGTCACGTAAGCCGCCTCGGTGCTGGCCAGATACACGACAGCACTGGCGATTTCCCCCGGCTCGCCCATGCGGCCCGCGGGAATTTGCCCCATGATTCCAGCCTTCTGATCGTCGTTCAGCTTATCCGTCATCGCCGTCGCAATGAAACCCGGCGCGACCACGTTTACCGTAATGCCACGGCTGGCGACCTCATAAGCCAGCGATTTCGACATGCCCACCATACCCGCCTTGCTTGCCGCATAGTTTGCCTGACCCGGATTGCCGGTCGCCCCAACGATGGATGAGATATTCACGATCCGGCCCCAGCGCGCCTTCATCATGCCGCGCATCACACCCTTGCACAGCTTGAATGTTGCGGTGAGGTTCACATTCAGCACAGATTGCCATTCGTCGTCCGACATACGCATGAACAGATTATCGCGGGTAATTCCTGCGTTATTGACCAGAATATCTACAGTTCCCATCGCCTCGGCCGCCTGCTTGGGCAGCGCATCAACGGCTTCAAGGTCGCTCAGGTTGCAGGGCAGCACATGCGCGCGATCGCCGAGCTCGGCCTTCAAGGCCTCAAGCGGCGCTTCTCTTGTGCCCGACAAACCAACCGTCGCGCCCTGCGCATGCAACTGCCGCGCAATATCCGCGCCGATGCCACCGGACGCACCTGTCACAAGTGCGTTTTTCCCTGTCAGATCAAACATCAATTCATCCTTATCCGTTTATTTCCAGCGTTTGCCAAAGGTCAGCCCGCAACGATTGCCGCGACGTCCTCTGGTGTGCCTACAGCACGGCAGGTGCTTTCCTTGGCGATCCGCCTGATCATACCCGACAGCGCCTTGCCCGCGCCGATTTCCCAAAATTCAGTGACCCCCTGGCCCGCCATCCATTCGACCGACGACCGCCAGCGCACGCGCCCCGTCACCTGCTCAACCAGCAGATCGCGAATGCGGCCTGCATCCGTCACGCATTCGGCCAAGACATTGGCAACCAGCGGCACGGATGGATCCGCCATGTCGACCTCACCCAATGCACGCGCCATTTCATCTGCTGCGGGCTGCATGAGCGCACAATGGAAGGGCGCCGACACTGGCAATGGCAGCGCCCGCTTGGCCCCGGCCTCTTTGGCCAGCACCACGGCCCGGTCAATCGCGGACTTGCTACCTGACAGCACATTTTGCGTCGGATCGTTCTCATTTGCCAGCTGGCACACATCGCCCTGGGCGGCGTCCTGCGCCACCTTATCCGCTGCCTCGGCATCCAGCCCCAGAACCGCAGCCATCGCACCTTCACCCACCGGAACCGCCGCCTGCATCGCCTTGCCGCGAATGCGCAGCAAACGGGCCGTATCAGCCAGAGACAGCGTGCCTGCCGCACAAAGCGCAGAATATTCCCCCAGCGAATGCCCCGCCACGAACGACGCGCGTTCCAGCCCGATCCCCTCGGCCTTAAGGGCCGCCATCGCAGCCAGCGATGTGGCCATCAGCGCAGGTTGCGCATTCTCTGTCAGGGTCAGTTCTTCAATCTCGCCATCCCAGATCAGCGTTGAGAGTTTCTGGCCCAAGGCATCATCTACCTCGTCAAAGACCGCTTTCGCAGCCGGATAGGCGTCGGCCAACGCCTTGCCCATGCCAATGGTCTGTGCGCCCTGTCCGGGAAATACGAATGCGATGCTCATAGTGGTCCCCCCTGAAGTCTTTGCGCTGGTCTAGCCTGCACATTGCCTGCGAACAAGCCTGCACGAATGCTGTGCATCCACGAAGATTGCCCAATGCGCTTGCGGCGTTATCTTGAGCAGAGAAAAGTTGAGGAGCAGAAAATGGCATTAACCAACACCGCACAAAGCTATGGCGGGATAGCCAAAACCTTTCACTGGTTGACCGCCCTGCTGATCCTGACACTGATCCCATTGGGCTGGTACGCCAATCAGCTACCCTACGAAACGGATGCGCAGCTAGCCCAAAAGGCGTGGCTGTTCTCTCTGCACAAAACACTTGGTGTGACCGCGTTTTTCGTGGCCCTTGCCCGTATCCTGTGGGCAGTGGTTCAACCCAAGCCCGGATTGCTCAACTCAGAAAAGAAGCTGGAAAGTTTCGCAGCAGAACTTGTGCATTGGCTGCTTTACGGCGCGTTGGTGATCGTGCCGCTATCGGGATGGATTTCGCATGCGGCGGCAGCGGGTTTCGCGCCGATCTGGTGGCCTTTCGGACAGGGTCTGCCGCTGGTGCCGAAATCGGTGGGGGTTGAGCATTTCTTTTCTGCGCTGCACTGGACCGCAACCAAAGTGTTGGTCCTGGCCCTACTGCTTCATATCGCGGGCGCGCTAAAGCATCACTTTGTTGACCGCGATTCCACCTTGCGCCGCATGCTTCCCGGCAGTGGCGCAGTCGCCCATATCCCACCTCAACACCATTCCGCAAAGCCGCTGCTGAGCGCCATCGCTGTCTGGCTTTTGGCGATCGGAATTGGTGCCGGGCTTGCCCTGAATTCCGAAAAGGAACCCATTGCCGATGTTGCACTTGAAGAAGTCATTTCTGACTGGACCGTGCAGGAAGGCACTATTGAGATCACCGTCACCCAGTTCGGCAGTGCTGTCACGGGCAGTTTTGCCGAATGGACGTCAGCCATCTCCTTTGATGAGAAGATTCCGGTCGGTGAGGTGGGTTCTGTGACGACAACAATTGCCATCCCCTCTCTGACCCTGGGATCAGTCACCCAACAGGCCATGGGCGCGGATTTCTTCGATGCCGCGACCTATGCCACGGCGATCTACGACGGGATCATCCGTCACGGCTCCGATGGGTATGAATCGGTTGGCAAATTGCGGATCAAGGACAAATCCGTTCCCCTGACGCTGCCCTTCAACCTCGCACTGGATGGGGACGAGGCGGAAATGCGGGCGGACATCACGCTGGACCGGAGGGACTTTGGCATTGGCGATAACGTCGGCGACGAAGCAAGCCTTGCCTTCGCCGTGCAGGTCGCGATCAGGCTGACAGCGGTCCGGGATGCGCAAGACACCGGCTCATGAAAAAAGCCCGCCTTGATCAGGCGGGCTTTCTGGGAAAGTTTTTGTTGCTCGTCTTAGTCGGCTTTCATCGCCTCAAGCGAGATCATCACATTGACCTCGTCACTGACGGCTGGTGCGAATGCACCAAGATTGAAATCGGACCGTGTCAGTGTGGTTGTGGCATCAAAACCAAGCCATGGCTTGCCCGCCATCGGGTGATCGCCTGTCTTGTTCAGCTTTGCATTTAGCACGACGGACTTGGTGACGTCGTTCATGGTCAGATCGCCGGTGATCAGTGCTGTATCATCGCCTGTGACTTCGATGCTTGTAGACGTGAAGGTCACCATGTCACCCTACTCCGCACCAAAGAAATCGCCTGACATGAAGTGTGCCTCGCGCTGTTCCCAACCGGTGAACATGGACATCACAGGCATGGAGACACTCACAGAAGAGTTCGCCGGAGCTTTCGCATCGTACATGATCTCACCTTCAAAACCGGAGAACATGCCGTAGGTCGTTGAGAACCCGAGGTGCTCATAGTTAAAGACAACCTGCGAGTGGCTGGAATCCAGCACGAATCTTTCGGCGGGCGCCTCGGCGGCGAATGCGGCTGTGGTACCAAGGGCCAGTACGGCGGCGAACGTAAGATTTTTCATTATTGTTGCTCCTGTGAATGATTTGAATTGCCTAAATTGGATTGAACCGATGTTTTGGCAATCCGACAGACACAAACAGGGTCTGCGCGTTTTTGAACAACTTGCTGAAAATATGAAAAATAAGCGCGCTAGCTTTCGCCAACGCGCTTAGAACAACGGGAATGTGAATCGTCTCAGGCGAGCTTGCCTTCGTCGCGCAGACCAGCCACGAGGCTCGAAAGCGCTTTGGGGTCTGTCAGGGACACTTCGGCGAGAAAGACGCCACTTTTATCCCAAAGCCTCACAATCGACCCGACCTTTTCTGCATAGGAAAGCTTATCGAAACCGCACTGCTGCAAGATGACTGGTGCGGCACCGCGTGCACGACGGACCAGACGCACTTCGCGACGGATCGTGTCGATCTCAACTTCGGGAGGTGGGGGCCTTTGGCTGATTGTGATCAGGCCAAAGCAGGCGAACGCTGCCGTGAGCGACAAGATAAGCTTGAACAGCATCACATCACTGTCCCAAGATGAACCCGGCGCGAACCAAAGCCCGACGGCTGCCAAAGCAAGAGAGACCCCCATCAACCGTTGGACACCCCGGATGATCATTCGACCCCCATCGGCCATACGCACGGGTTCGCTCATGTGGGTATTCTGATCCAGATCAGTCAATACTGCGGTCATTGTATTATTCCCTCGGTCGTCATTTTCTTGGTTAATTGTTGATCCATAAAAACGACCAAAACGGGGCGGAGCAGCGGCACGGACAGGACCATGTCAGGGCGTTCACGTGCCGGTTGTTCACCTCACCACATGGTTGAATATGGATGTTTTCAACGTTGATCTCTCAAACACCTGCGCGACTGCCGCGATCCGGAAAGCCGGGGTGTCTAGCACCATTAGAACGATCAAAATGGCTTGGGGATCGCGACAAAGATAAGGATCGACGGGAATGCAGCCCACCGCCCCTTGCCCCGCGCGCCAAACCGTGTATACGGCAGCTTCCTTTGCACAGACGTTGAACCGCGCAGTCTCTCGTGGTGGGGCCGCAAAGGGATATTGCCCTGCCTATGAAATGCGCCTTGACATAAATAGGAGTGCCCATGCCACTTTATGAGCATGTGATGATTGCGCGTCAGGACCTGTCCAACACGCAAGCAGAAGGCCTTATCGAACACTTCGGTACCGTCCTTGCGGACAACGGCGGCAAGATGGTCGACCACGAGTACTGGGGCGTCAAGACGATGGCCTACAAGATCAACAAGAACCGCAAGGGCCACTATGCCTACATGCGTTCCGATGCACCGGCCCCTGCCGTGCAGGAGATGGAGCGCCTGATGCGTCTGCATGACGATGTGATGCGCGTTCTGACCATCAAAGTGGATGAGCACAAAGAGCTGCCATCCGTCCAGATGCAAAAGCGTGACGAACGGCCTGAGCGCCGTGAGCGCCGCTGATCTAACGCTTGAAGATAGGAACCTAAACCATGGCATCAAAACCATTTTTTCGCCGTCGCAAGGTCTGCCCCTTCTCGGGCGATAACGCACCTGCGATCGACTACAAGGACACACGTCTGCTGCAACGCTACATCTCTGAGCGTGGCAAGATCGTTCCTTCCCGTATCACCGCGGTATCCGCGAAAAAGCAGCGTGAACTGGCCCGTGCCATCAAACGCGCTCGCTTCCTCGCCCTGCTGCCCTACGCCGTCAAGTAAGGAGAAAGCACATGCAAGTTATCCTTCTGGAACGTGTGGCCAAGCTGGGCCAGATGGGCGAAGTCGTCGAGGTCAAGCCCGGCTACGCCCGCAACTTCCTGCTGCCGCAGGGCAAGGCGCTGTCTGCGTCCAAGGCCAATGTCGATGCTTTCGAGGCGCGCAAAGCGCAGCTTGAGGCCGACAACCTTGAGACCAAGAAAGAAGCCGACAAGATGGCTGAGACCCTGAACGGTCAGCAGTTCATCGTGATTCGCTCTGCGTCCGACGCAGGTGCGCTCTACGGCTCCGTCACCACCCGCGACGCCGCTGAGGCGACAACCGCAGGCGGTTTCACTGTAGACCGCAAGCAAGTTGTTCTGTCTGCCCCTATCAAGGAACTAGGCCTGCACGACGTACAGATCGTTCTGCACCCCGAAGTGGACGCAACAATCCAGCTGAACGTTGCGCGTTCGGCCGAAGAAGCTGAGCTTCAGGCCTCCGGCAAGTCCATTCAGGAACTGGCCGCAGAGGAAGAAGCCGCAGCAGACTTTGAAATCGCTGAACTCTTTGAGGACATCGGTGCCGCTGCGTCCGAGGACGAAGCACTGGCCGAGACCGTCGAAGAGGTCATCGAAGAAGGCGCTTCGGGCGATCAGGAAGATACAGCAGGAAACTAAGCCTTCTGTCCGATACGAGAAATTCAGAACGCCGCGCTTTAAGCGCGGCGTTTCTTATTTGGGGCCTTGTCTGATTGCTTCAGCATGAAACGAAGATGCGGTTTGCTCCCATTGCCGCTACGCCAGACCCATCGTACCTTTTCACTTCGCCTTCTGGTTTTTGCATCCAATCAGAGAACGCTTGCCCTCGTTCCTTCAATTGATATCCGAGCGAGCGCGCATTCCAGAATTACCGTGCCCATAAAGATCCGCGTTCTGATGCGCGCACTCCTCATGTTCAAACTCAAGACTGGAATGGGCAATGCCGAACCGATCTTTGAGGCGCGTTTTGATATCGGCCTTGATGGATTCGATCCGCTGCCAGGCCTCCTTTGACAGAACCACATGGCAATCAATCGCTGCCTCATGCTCTTGCATCTGCCACAAGTGTACGTGATGCACATCGCGAACCCCTTGAACGCTGCACATTGCCGCGACCACCTCGGCACCTTGAATATCTGGCGGGCTGCCCAGCATGAGCGTCCTGATCGGGCCACCGATCTCTGTCATGGCAAGGTAGAGGATATAGACGGCGATGCCGATGGTGATGGCCGGATCGACCCAGCGCATATCAAATAGAATAATCAGCGTCCCGCCGACAATGACAGCGATAGACCCCATGACATCCGACAGATTGTGCAGGAAAAGGGCGCGGATATTGGCCCCCTCTTTCTGCATCGAATAGGTCAGCACTGCGGTCAAAGTATCAACCGCGAGGGCCACAAACCCAATTAGAACAACGGTCCAACCCATAACCTCCGGCGGGTCAATCAGCCTCATCGCACCTTCATAAATCAGGTAAAACCCGACAAGGATTAGCGTTGTATAATTGATCAGTGCCGCGACAATTTCGATGCGGCCGTAACCAAAGGTCATTCGGGCATCTGCCGGTCTTCTTGCGATTTTTCGTGCGGCAAACGCGATAACGAGCGACGCCATATCCGAGAAATTGTGGAGTGCGTCCGCAATGAGAGCCATGCTCCCCGACAGTATGCCCCCGACGACCTGCGCAACCGTCAGAACCGCATTTGCCCAGACCGCAATAGAGACCCGCCGGTCACCGGATTCAGGATCGATGTGGTGGTGGCCGTGATCGTGCGGCACGGATAAGACACTCCCTTGACGGGTCCATTTGCGGCGCTGGATCTTTATCAAAGAACCATCTTAAGGGCAGGTGCAACCCGCTGCGTGTGAAATCTCATCAACCGACCAGAATATTGATACGCGGAACTCAGCCGCCGAAAGCAACCGCTGTTGAAGCGTCCTTGCCTCTCGTGCATGCCTTTCAAAGGATGTCTGTCTCAGAGGTCAACATGTACCGATACCTGCGCTGTTTCGTTATTCTGCTGGCCGCAGCGAGCCTTGCTGCCTGCACTGCGTCGCCGTCCTCCACTGTTAACGTCGAGCCACCTCTCTACCCAAACGAAACGCCCCAGTTGCGGACCAAGATCAATTATTGGGCAGACCATTACGATCTGCCCCGCCCGCTTGTTCACCGCCTCGCCATTCGCGAAAGCACGCATAACCCCAATGCGCGCAATGGGCCCTATTACGGATTGTTCCAGATTTTACCCGCAACCGCACGGTCCATGGGATTTCAAGGCCAGCCCGCCGATCTGCTGGATGCCGACACGAACCTTGAATATGCGCTGAAATACCTGCGTGGTGCGTGGCTGTTATCTGACGGTGACCACGGCACTGCGATCAGCTGGTACGCCCGTGGCTATTACTATGAAGCGAAGCGGCGTGGACTGCTGGTCGAAACGGGTTTGCGCGAAGGCTGAACTGATTGGTATGTTCCGGTTCTCATGGCGCCTGTCAGCCTGCGACCAATCTCACCAAGTGGTGGTTCATCGCCGCTGTTGGCGGAAATTTTCGTTCGTGTGGCTTGAAGGGCATGCACCGCATACCGATCTCAACTATGCTGGGCAGGCATCAGAGGCTTGATGTGCGCACACGACAGCGAAGGGGTCCGTCGTGATAGTCTTTCTTCTCATCCTTGCTGGTTTCGGCGGGTTGATCCTTGGCGGTGACTATCTGGTCAGGGGGGCAATTGAGGTAGCGCAACGTTTGCGCGTGTCGCCTTTGGTTATCGGACTGACACTTGTCGGATTTGGCACCTCTATGCCAGAACTTGTGACCAGCGTGCAGGCGGCGCTGGCCGGATCACCAGGCATCGCGATTGGGAACGTTGTCGGCAGCAACATTGCGAACATACTGCTGATCCTTGGTCTGACAGCGCTACTTGCCCCGCTTTCCGTGGCCGCAAGTGTACTGAAACGCGATGGTGCCGTGATGATCGCAGCAAGCCTGCTGCTGGTAGCTGTGATCCTGCTGGACGCGCTTTCCCGCGCCGTCGGCGTTTCCTTTTTGGTGCTATTGCTTGCCTATGTGACCTCTCTCCTGATTTTCGTGCGCAGTGCCCCGGTTGAACGGGACATTCCGGCCCCGGCAAAGAGCCAACCCACATTTGTCAGTGTACTTGCGATTCTGGGCGGTCTGGTTCTCACAATTATTTCTGCGCGGATGCTGATCGCCGGCGCCACAAATCTGGCCCGGACGTTTGAGGTCAGCGAAGCCGTTATCGGCCTTACCATCGTTGCCGTCGGTACCTCTTTGCCGGAATTGGTGACCTCTATGTCAGCGGCGCGACGGGGCCAGACCGGTTTGGCCATCGGCAACATCATCGGCAGCAACATCTTTAACATTCTGGGCATTCTGGGCGTCACCGCTGCGCTCAAGCCGCTGAGTGTTCCCGCGCGTTTTGCAGACGCGGATGTCTGGGTAATGCTGGGGTCCGCAATACTGCTGGCCGTCTTTGCGCGCAGCGGATGGCGCATCGGCAGAGGCGAAGGCGCCGTCTTGTTGTTGCTCTTTGTTTGCTACAGCGTCTATCTGGTCATAACGGCATAAAAAAAGCCGCGCCCGATGGCGCGGCCTTCATGACTACCCTGTGGTATGTCTTACTCAGCGTCTTCCAGCGCCTCGACGGCCTTTTGAAGCTCATCCTTGGACACTTCTTTCTCCGACACTTTCGCCTGCTCAGCGATGTGGTCCACAACCTTGTCTTCAAACAGCGGTGCGCGCAGCTGCTGCTGCATCTGCTGGTTCTGCTGAACGAACTCAAAGAACTGGCGTTCCTGGCCGGGGTACTGACGGGCCTGATTCATGATGGCTTGCGTCATTTCGGCGTCAGAAACCTCGACTTCCGCCTTCTGACCGATTTCAGCCAGCAAAAGGCCCAGACGCACGCGGCGTGTCGCCAGCTTGGTGTGCTCGTCCGTGGTCTCGATTTCCGGGTGGTCATGGCCCTGAACATCAGGGTTGTCCTCGTGCCACAGCTGGTGCGCGATCTGACCCGCCTCAGCCTCAACCAGCGACGGTGGCAGTTCAAAATCAACCATCTTGTCCAGCTCATCCAGCAAGCCACGCTTCATCACGGCACGCGACGCACCGGCATATTCTGCTTCGAGGCGTTCCGCGATCTGAGCCTTGAGCGCGGCGAGGTCTTCGGCACCGAACTTTGTTGCCAGTTCATCGTTGATCTCGGCGGCGACAGGCTCTTTCACCTCTTTAACGGTGCAGTCAAAGGTCGCCTCTTTACCAGCCAGATGCTCGGCTTGGTATTCCTCGGGGAACGTGACCGTTACCGCCTTTTCTTCACCGGCTTTCACACCAACCAGTTGCTCTTCGAAACCGGGGATGAAGTTGCCTGAACCCAGCACCAGCGGAAAGTCCTCGGCAGAGCCGCCTTCGAAGGCTTCGCCGTCGACCTTGCCGACGAAATCCATGACGACCTGATCGCCATCCTTGGCCTTGGAGCCCTTCTTGCGGGCTTTGAAGTCCTGCGCGTTCTCGGCCAGATTGGCCAACGCCTCGTCAATCGCGGCATCGTCCGCCTTGACGACCATCTTTTCCAGTTTGATCTTGGACATATCCAGCTCAGGAATTTCCGGCAGCGCTTCGTAGGTCATGGTGACCTCGACGTCGTCGCCTTCCTTCCAGTCCTCATTGGTCATCTTGACCTCGGGCTGCATCGCAGGCCGGTCGCCGGATTTCTCAAAGTGCTCGGACATCGCACCATCGATGCTTTCCTGCATCGCTTCGCCCATCACGCGCTGGCCAAACTGCTTTTTCAGCAGCGCCATTGGGACTTTGCCCTTGCGAAAGCCCTTCATCTCTACTTCGGGCTGGGCCTCGGCCAGTTTCTCGTTGACCTTCGCGTCCAGTTCGGCGGCTGTCACGGTGATCGCGTAGCCGCGTTTCAGACCTTCGTTCAGCGTCTCGTTGACCTGCATGTGTGCTCCATAGAAATAAGCCGCGCGGGACCCGCGCGGGGGAAAATTTGCATCCTTCTATTGGGGTGCGCCCCAAGGTGCAAGGGGGGGTTTCAGGGCCTATTATTCAGGGGCCATTAGACCACGCTGAACAATGCTGACCCGCATCACATGCCCAAAGCTTCCTTGTACATCTCAAGGACCGCTTCTTCTTCTGCGATATCATCGGCATCGCGCTTGCGCAGCGCGATCACTTTGCGCAGCACCTTGGTGTCGTAGCCGCGTGCCTTAGCCTCTGCCATGACCTCTTTTTGCTGCTCGGCCAGGTCTTTTTTCTCGGCGTCCAGACGTTCTATCCGCTCAACGAACTGGCGCAGTTCATTGGCCGTGACGCGGTACGTGGCATCACCCTGGGTTTCGATGACTTCGGGCTTTGTGGCGGCATCGCTCATCAGTGCAGTCCTGTTGTTGAAGGTGGAGGTTCCGTCTGACTACCCGTGCTGCAAAGCGCCTGCAAGCCGCCCTTGCTCAGGACTTCGGATTGGCGTAGCCCTGCGCGCATGGAAAACGACAGTTCATCCTTTGCCTCGATCATCATCTGGTCTGGTGCCGCGATCTCGCTGCTTGGGCTTGTAGGGCTTGTGTGGTGCATTCTGCGGGTCAGCAAGGCCAAGCGCGCAAAGCTGAACGATGATGAGATGCGCAAGGTGCTGCAATCCGCCCTACCGTTGAACCTTGGTGCACTATTTCTGTCCGTCATTGGCCTGATGCTGGTCATCGTGGGCATCTTTATCGCCTAAGCAGGCGGCACAGACTGCCTTTTGTCCATTGTGCGCCGTCGCAATCGCTGGACAGGCTTGTGGCGCTTTCGTAAGTCTGCCGCATGAACATACGACAACTTACCCCCCGCTATAACGTCAGCCCGCAGATCGATCCGGGCGACATGGAAGACCTGCGCGACGCGGGGATCACCCGTATTCTGTGCAACCGTCCCGACGGCGAAGTCCCGCCCAGTCATTCCGCACAGGCGATCCGCACTGCCGCCGAGGCAGCGGGTATCGCGTTTGCTGAGCAACCTTTGACGCACCAGACGATGGTGCCCGAAGTGATCGCGAAAAATCGTGCCTTGGGAGCGGATACAGACGATGTTGTCCTTGCCTATTGCGCGTCTGGCACACGGTCTACCATCGCCTGGGCCCTGGGACAGGCAGGAAAAATGAGCGCAGACGAAATCGTTTCTGCGGCACGTGCGGGCGGCTATGACATCAGCAACATCCGGCACGTTCTCGACCGTCCCTTCAGCTGAAACACCTAACCAACACTCAAGTCTGGCAAGGCGACGTCATCATCAAAATCAGGCAGGTCTGACATGTCGGGTAAGTCCAGCAGATCGGGGAGATCCGGAAGGTCAGGTAGATCCGGCAGATCAGAAATGGCATCGGAGGTCTCTGGTTGCGGGGCTGAAGCCATCTCCGGCAACTCCGCCAAGGCGGAAGAGGCGGAGGCGCTGGGGCTGTCACTTGCAGTGCCATAGGGTTGATTGACGACAGGCAGATCCATTTCTTCGCGATCGGTGGCGCGACGTTTCAGGTTCATATTGACCTGCGGCGGGAGGTTTACCTGAACCGCGCGCATCCCCTCAAGCTGGCCAAGGGTGCCACGGCGCAATGTCTGTCCAGTGATGGTCTGAACACAAACGCTGTCGAACCTGACCGCGCCGATATCGATCATGCTACCGACCTCCAGTGCACCAACCGCGCGCAGGGGCATCTTGAGTTGAGCCAGACTGATCCGAAGCTCAGCCTTCAGGTTTTGAACTGTTTCGGAAAGGATTTCCGAAGGTTGCTGAACGGCAGCACCTTGCATGCCGCTTTCGATTGACGAAGGGGCATCCAGAGTTTCAGACAAAGCCTCCGCCTGAGGCATGCACAGCAACAGGCGGCCCTGGCGCAGCCCACCCGCGATGTCGAGCTGCAGTTGAACAATCTGGTAGTCAGCCGCGTCAAGCGTCATGCCCAAGACCCGTGCATCTTCGACCCAAGCGCCAAATCTGTATCCGGCGATCAGCCGCTGGTCATCGATATCTTGCGGCAACGGGGCGGCCCGTTCCAGCACCGCGTTCAGAAAGGGCGCACAGACGGCTGCATCCGTTGGGGTCATAGCGCGGTCGCTGTCACCAGTGTCTTTCAGAACCTTGCCCATGGTCTGTTGTTGGATCAATGCGCCGACCAGAGTGGGGTCAAACACCGCTGCAGCACGGGAACGCGCCGGTCCGTCCAGCAACATCAGCAATCCGGGATCCGACAGTTTGCCACTCAGATCGTCGCCCGCACATTTTTCGGTCCGCACGCCAATCACGGCCATCGACATATCGAACAGATCATCCGACACCCGCGCAAGCGTGAGCCGCAGCGCTTTGGCCAGCGACATTGCGCGCGCCTGATGCTCTGCCTTTCCCACCTGCGCCTTGCGGTGGATAATGGTGCCGCCTGTGCCCACGTCCCCGTGGGCCGACGTGTCGGGCGCGGTCATAACGCGATCTGATCCCCTACTTGCCCCCGCCATTGCGGGTCTAGGGCCAAGCCATACCGCAATTCAGGTTACCAGAGCCTTTATATCCAATCCTTTACGAGGCTGCCGTGGCCTTGGCGCGCGGGCTGTCATCCAATGCAGCGTTTGGCAGAGACACCCGAAACGCCGCTCCGCTGCGCCCCTTGAGATAGGCAATCTGACCCCCAAGCCGGGCCATGATTTCCTGACAGATGGCAAGGCCAAGCCCTGCCCCCTCACCCTGCGCGCCTGTCACACGATAGAATTTCTCAAAGATGACCGCGTGTTCATCCGTCGCGATCCCTTCTCCGTTGTCCACAAAATCGATGCTCAGACCCCGTTCGGTGATCTGGGGTGTGATGATAAGCTTTGGGATATCTGCGTGGCAGTATTTTTGCGCGTTGCTGATCAGGTTTATGAAAACCTGCACTAATCGATCAAGATCAGTGTTCAGCACCACGTTTTCGGCACCAGGCGTGATCTCCACCTGCATGGCACGTTCTGCCCCTGCCAAAGAAGTTGTGAGGGCGCGATCAAGGACGGAGTACAAGGGTTCTTGCCCCAGATGCAGAGAAACCTGACCGTTTTCCAAGACAGACAGGTCCAACAGATCGTCCAGCAACCGCGTCAAACGGATAGTTTCGGAGTGGATGATGGACGCATAGCGCGTCTTGTCGGCCTCTTCCATCGCGCCGGCATCGCGCAAAATTTCCGAGAAAGACCGGATTGACGTCATGGGCGTGCGCAATTCGTGGCTGATCTGACTCAGGAAGGCATCCTTTTGGAGCGACAGCTGGGTCAGCTTCTCATTCGCGGCTCTTAGCTGGGCTGCTGTTTCCGAAAGCTCTCGGGACTTCAGCTCAAGCTGGCTGGAGTATTCCAGCATCTGGGCGGATTCGTCAGCGACGGCAAGCAGGTCCTGCACGGACACGGAGGTCCCGCCAACAATCTGGCTGACCATCGCATGGGCCGTTGCGGCCCCGACGGAGGCCGCAAGTTCACGCTCCAATCCCTGCACAAAGGTTGGTGTCGGTTCCGGCAGATGACCGGCCAAACCCTGCGCCTTCGCTTCGGCACGAAAGAACGCCTGCGCCTCTGATGCACCCAGGATACGCTGTGACATGATCATAAGGTCTTCACTGCCCGCCACAGAGGCCGTCCAACCGCGCGTAGGTGCTCCATGCTCAAGCACATTGACAAACTGGGCACCCTGAAGCCGTTCAATAGGATCCGGAAAGGTAAAAATCGATACGAAGAGGAAGACAAGCGTGTTCAGGGCAAGGCTCCAGACCACCGCATGCACGGTGGGGTCCAACCCCTCAATTCCGAACAACGCGTGCGGCCGGAGCCAGCTAAGCCCCATCAAGCCCTGCTCGAAAACCTCCTTTGACAGGGCGGCATCAACGCCAAAGCTGGGCAGCAGCATCGTAAAGAACCAGAGGGCAAAACCCGTCCCCAGACCGCAAAGTGCGCCCAACCGCGTGGCCCCGCGCCAGAAGATTCCGCCCATAAGTGCCGGCAGGAACTGCGCCACACCGCCAAAGCTGATGGTGCCAATGGCCGCCAACGCGCCACTGCCACCCGATGCGCGGTAATAGAAGAACCCAAGCGAGATAATGAAAAGGATCGACAATCGGCGCGCGCGGATCACCACGCTGCGCACGTCGCCTGATTGCGTGGCCCCACCTTGCCTAACGGCCAGCCAAACAGGCATGACAATATGGTTGCTGACCATCGTACTCAGCGCAAGCGTTGCGACAATCACCATTGATGTGGCCGATGAAAAGCCACCAAGGAATGACAACATGGCCAGACCATTCTGGTTCTGGCTCAAGGGCAGGCTGAGCACGAACAGATCGGGGTTGGAACCGGCAGGCAATACATCCAACCCGACAACGGCAATTGGCACCACGAACAGGCTCATCAACATCAGGTAGGCCGGAAAGGCCCACGAGGCGATCTGCAAATGCCGTTCATCATCATTTTCGACCACCATCACCTGAAACATGCGTGGCAAGCACAGGAACGCCGCAGCAGACAGCATTGTCAGTGCAACCCAGCGACTGCCCTGCACGTCCCATGCCCCTATTTCGGCAGCGTCAATGCGCGCAAGCGTCTGTCCCATGCCTCCGGCCAGCCCCCAGACAACGAAGATTCCAACGGCCAGCAAGGCCACCAGTTTTACCACCGCCTCCACCGCAACGGCGATGACAACACCGTGGTGACGCTCGTTCACGTTGAGATTGCGGGTGCCGAAAAGCACGGTAAAGACCGCCAGTCCCGCAGCGACCCAGAACGCGGCCTTGGCTGCACTAAAGCCACTTTCCGACTGATCAGCCCCCATCTCCGGTGCAGCAAAGATCGAAAGCGACAGCACTACAGACTGCAGTTGCAGCGCGATATATGGCGTGACACCGATCACCGCCATCAGCGTCACGGCGATGGCAAGCACATTCGATTTTCCGTACCGGGACGAGATCAGGTCCGCGATGGATGTCACGCGCTGGCTGCGCCCGATCCGCACCAGGCGGCGCAGCCCCCACCACCAGCCAATCATCACCAGCGACGGGCCAAGATAGATCGTGAGATATTCCAGACCGGACCGCGCGGCATAGCCAACGGCGCCATAGAAGGTCCACGCTGTACAATAGATCGACAAAGAGAGCGTATAGACAATCGGAGAGCGTAACAGCGCCCCGCCACGCCCTCTTAGCGCCGCCCGTTCGGCCAGAAACGCCACACCGAAAAGGAAGACGACATAGGCCAGGCAGACCAGGACAAGTTGATTAAGTGCAACCATCAGTCAGACGCATGTGGATCGGCCGGGTCAGCGGGAGCTGCGACTGTCGCGGTGCGCCGCCACAGCAACCAGCTGGTCAGCACCAAGGCACCCCAGACGCCGAATAGATATTTCAGGGCGACACTCATCGGCACCGGGTCCTGTGCGCCCTCACCCCCCGATTGCGCCAACGGCCAGGCCAACGGCACCATCCAAAGCAACAGGCCCAAGACTGGCAGGAGCCGCACGGCATCCATGAGGCGGCGCTGACGATAGCTTTGGCGTTCTAGGAAAAGGGGGCCATCGGGCATGGCATTGGCTCCGTCTCTCAGCTGGTCAATTCGCGCACGGCATCAAGCATCTCGGCATTGGAAAACGGCTTGGTCATGAACCGGCTCACCCCTGCTTTCTCGGCCATCTCGCGGTCACGGCTTTGGCCGCGGGCCGTCAGCATCAACACAGGCAGGGTTTCGAGATCAGGATCAGCACGCAGGTCATGCAGAATTTCAAAGCCGCTCTTTCCCGGCAGCATGACGTCGAGCATCACCAGATCAGGCGCGGCTTTCCGGATCACCTCGACCGCGTTTGAGCCATTGGCAAGCGTTTCGACCCGCCAACCTTCGTTGGACAGCAAGAAACGGATGGCTTCTGCGATGTTCAGCTCATCCTCAACAAGTACAACACGTTTGCTCATCTGCAGCGTGTCCTCCCCCCGTACTGTTGCGTCCGTCCCGTCTGACGCGGTCCGTGGCGCAGTAGCCGCAAAGATGCACTGGAACGGGTGACCTGTCAAAAGCTGATCTTGGATCAGACGCCAGCGCTCAGGATCGACGGCTCGCGCCGAGCCCGGCAATTGTCTTGCGGGCAGACACGACAGGTCGAGCCGACCTCCATCCCAGATGCCGCCCCGGCGTCGGCTGGCAGCAGCAACATCACCGACTGCACCAGCGGTGGCGTGTTGTACTGGGCGCTCGAGATTGCCTCGCAGGTGGCGAAGCATTCAAACTGCGCCTGCGCCCGTCCCAGTTGGTTGACCCGGCTGGTCACCACCAGTCCGGGTTGCCCCAATACGGCAAACAGCGGCCATAGCGGGCAGCACGACCCGTGACGTGGCACCGTGAACCCTTCGACAGACTTTCGAAAGATCACAGTGCCGGAGCGGTCGCATACCACGAGGCCCGCGCCCAGTTCAGGCAGCGCCGCCAGTCGGCGCAGCAGGCAGGGCATCGGGCAGCGCAAGGCCGCCGCCAGTGCCAAGGGGTCTGTATTCCCGGTGTCCGCAATCGCGCTGCGCAGCCGCGTCAGGCTCAGCCGGGCCGCATCCTCGGCGACCTGACGCAGCACGACGCCGGCAATGTGCCGCGCAGCTTGCGATACGAGTTCGGGTGCCTGTTCAACCATGTCAGCGATCACACGGTCGTCCGTGCCATCGCGTTCCAACACATCGAAACTGAAATCATGCGCCGACAGAAACGCCTCGACCTCTTCCTGGGGAGAACTTGCCGCATCTGCCGCGTCATCATTGGAATCAAAATAGGAGACAAGAGCTTGGGCACTATCTGACAACCGGCGGCTGTCTTCATGGATATTGGCATGAAAGCGGTCACGCCATTCCGGTTGCAGTGTTTCAGTTTCAGCAAGGATTGCAGCGGTGGACCGGATCGCGGCGGCCGTCGAGAGCAACTCGTGCATGGATGCCGCCAGATGCGGATCATGTGCCAGCCGGTCTGTCAGCGCCTCGACTGTCTGCTCCAGCGCGACCACCCTTTTGCGGGTGCCCGCCAGCACGTCGGCCCAGCCGGGGAAACGTCCTGCGAACTCATCCGCCCGGTCCGCTTCGGGCCCCGACAGACCCGCCTGATCCGCAGCTTCGCGCAACGAGGCGATCAGGGCCGCCTCGGCCCCTTCGGTCAGCGCCTGCGGCTCTACTTCAAGCGAAGCTGCGATGTTCAACAGCAACTTACCGCCGATTCTGCGGCGGTTGTGTTCGATCAGATTGAGGTAGCTGGCCGATATTCCGATCTCGCGTGCAAGATCCGCCTGCTTGAGACCGGCCATAACGCGCCGCTCGCGGATGCGGCTCCCGGTAAGTGCTTCGCGTGCCATGGCATGCAGTCCTTGCATTTTCGCGTGTTATCAACGCGTTTCTGCGCTGCAACATCATGTAATTTACATCACATTAAGAATCCTTGCGAAGATATTTACAAAATAAGTGTGGTTATCAAGGGGGTTATTGAAAGGTTTTCGCAACACGGATGATACTGGCTTTGCACAATTGTGCCGTGAGTCCTTGGAGGAAGGGCTAGCGAATTTACAATCCGGGAGGAATTCATGTCATTTTCGAAACTGACACGCCGTGGTCTGATCAAAACGGGTGCTGTCGCCAGCGCCGGTCTTGCGCTGCCAACATATCTGCGTGCCGACGGCCATTCTGGCTTTACCAACGCGCCAACAGGTTCAACCGTAACGCTGGGCTTTAACGTGCCCCAGACCGGCCCCTACGCCGAAGAGGGTCTGGACGAGCTGCGCGCGCAGGAACTGGCTGTTCAGCACCTGAACGGTGAAGGCGACGGCGGCATGCTGAACACCTTCAGCTCCAAGGCGCTGAAAGGAAACGGCATCCTTGGCAAGAAGGTCGAGTTTGTTACAGGCGACACGCAGACAAAGTCTGACGCGGCGCGTGCTTCCGCAAAAGCGATGATTGAAAAAGACGGCGCGATCATGATCAACGGTGGGTCGTCCTCCGGTGTGGCCGTTGCTGTTCAGGGTCTGTGCCAAGAGGCTGGCGTCATCTTCATGGCGGGTCTGACACACTCCAATGACACCACAGGCAAAGACAAAAAAGCCAATGGTTTCCGCCACTTCTTTAACGGTTACATGTCCGCTGCGGCACTGGCACCCGTGCTGAACAACGCCTACGGTTCTGACCGTCGCGCGTATCATCTGACAGCTGACTACACATGGGGCTGGACGCAGCAGGAATCCATCGCTGCCGCGACCGAAGCCATGGGCTGGGAAACCGTCAACAACGTGCTGACGCCACTCGCGTCCACGGACTTCTCTTCCTACATCGCGCCTGTTCTGAACTCCGGTGCGGACGTACTGGTTCTGAACCACTACGGCGGAAACATGGTGAACTCGCTGACCAACGCGGTTCAGTTCGGCCTTCTGGACAAGGAAGTGAACGGCAAGAAGTTCGAGATCGTCGTTCCACTGTATTCCGAACTGATGGCCGCAGGTGCGGGCAAGAACGTGGAAGGCGTGATCGGCTCCATGAACTGGAACTGGCAGCTGCAGGATGAGGGCTCCAAGGCGTTCACCAAATCCTTCGGTGAAAAGTACGGCCGTCCACCCTCCAACTCCGCGCACACATGCTACGTGCAGACGCTGCTCTATGCGGATGCGGTCGAGCGCGCCGGTTCGTTCAACCCATGTGCGGTTGTCGAGGCCCTCGAAGGCTTTGAATTCGACGGCATGGGCAACGGTCCAACCCTGTACCGCGCCGACGATCACCAGTGCTTCAAGGACGTGCTGGTCATGAAGGGTAAGGAAAACCCATCCAGCGAATATGACACGCTCGAAATCGTCGAAGTGACGCCGGTTGAGCAGGTGACCTACGAGCCAGATCACCCAATGTTCGCTGGCGGTCAGCTTGGGTCCTGTAACCCCGGCGCATAAGCCAGAACTCTGTTAAGACGACGGGGCGCATCAGTTTTGATGGGCCCCGTCACAAGACAACACGCGCGGCCTTTTTCGGCAGCGCGGCGATACATTGCAGAAGGTGGGAACCATGGACGCAATCATTCTTCAATTCCTGAACGGCTTGGACAAGGGATCCGCTTACGCGTTGATCGCCCTTGGTCTGACGCTGATCTTTGGCACGCTGGGGGTTGTAAACTTTGCCCACGGCGCGCTTTTCATGATTGGTGCGTTCTGCTCCGTTACCGTTCAGCGCATTCTGACGCTGAGCACTGAAACACTCTCGGAAACCCAAAAGGACTTTTTGGGCAATCCGCTCAAGATCAAGACCCCATACGTAGAGAGCTGGTTCGGCCCGGAGGTGGGCGCCGCGATCATTGACTGGTCAGTGCCCCTGGCGATCCTGCTTGCCATTCCGGTAATGCTGATCGTGGGCTTTGTTATGGAACGCGGCCTGATCAAGCATTTCTACAAGCGCCCTCATGCCGATCAGATCCTCGTGACCTTTGGTCTGGCCATCGTGTTGCAGGAAGTGATCAAGTACTTCTACGGTGCCAACCCCATTCCAACGCCCGCCCCTGCCGCCTTCGTTGGCAGCTTTGATTTCGGTCCTCTGCTGGGCTTGGACACATCGCTGGCCTACCCGTACTGGCGGCTGGTCTATTTCGCCTTCTCGGCGGTCATCATCGGGGCGGTATTTGCCTTCTTGCAGTTCACCACCTTCGGCATGGTTGTCCGCGCTGGCATGGCGGACCGGGAAACCGTTGGCCTGCTGGGCATCGACATCGACCGGCGCTTTACCATCATGTTCGGTATCGCGGCTGCCGTCGCTGGACTTGCGGGCGTCATGTATGCGCCCATCAACTCACCCAATTATCATATGGGAATGGATTTTCTTGTTCTCAGCTTCGTGGTTGTGGTCGTCGGCGGCATGGGCTCATTGCCCGGTGCGGTGCTGGCGGGCTTCATGCTTGGCATCCTTGAAAGCCTCGCCTCCATGAACGAGGTCAAGAACATCCTGCCCGGTATCGACCAGATCATCATCTACGTGGTCGCAATTGTCATCTTGCTGACACGCCCCCGAGGCCTGATGGGCCGCAAAGGTGTGATGGAGGAATAAACCATGTTCGGATTGAAAAAACACGATTCCCGCCTCTTCATCGTGGTTGCCGTTCTGGCACTTGCGGCACCTTTCCTCCTCAACCCCTTCCCGGACGGATCAGCGATGGCACAGTTCAATGCCGGCTATCCCGACCTGATGCAGCGGTTCGTGATCTTCGGCATCTTCGCCATTGGATTTAACCTGCTGTTCGGCTTGACGGGATACCTCAGCTTTGGACACGCGGCCTTCCTTGGGCTTGGCTCCTACGGTGCGGTCTGGATGTTCAAGCTGCTCAGCATGAACATCATTCCCGCCATCGTCCTCTCGGTCATCGTTGCCGGTGTCTTTGCCCTGATCATCGGATACATCAGCCTACGGCGTTCCGGCATCTACTTTTCGATCCTGACACTGGCCTTTGCGCAAATGATGTTCGCGATCGCCTATTCTGATCTGATTGGGCGCTTCGTGGGGACACCTATCACCAATGGGGAAACAGGGTTGCAGCTTGCGCTTGATGATCCACGGGTGCTTGGCATTTCGGCCACGCCGGACGGTTCCATCCCGCTGACCAACCTTTTCGGGTTGGAAATGCGGTCAGTCTTCAACCTTGAGGTTGGCGGATGGCTCTTTACCTTCTCGTTCGGCTACTACGTTTGCGCCGTGGTGATGCTGTTGTCGTTCTACGTTGCGATCCGCATCTTCCGCTCGCCTTTCGGCCTGATGCTGCGGGCGGTGAAATCCAACCAACAGCGGATGAACTATACCGGCCTGAACACACGTCCCTACACGCTGGCGGTCTTTGTGATTTCAGGCATGTATGCCGGTCTTGCCGGTGGTCTTATGGCATCGATGGACCCGCTGGCCGGTGCTGAACGCATGCAGTGGACCGCGTCCGGCGAGGTGGTCTTGATGACGATCCTTGGCGGTGCCGGCACCCTTATCGGTCCGGTCCTAGGCGCGGGCTTTATCAAGTACTTCGAAAACATCTTTGCCAAGATCAACGACAATGTTTTGCACAGCTGGTTCGCCTTTATGCCTGATGGGCTTGAAGACCTCATGGTCACCATCGTGCACCCGTTCGTCGGCAAAGGCTGGCACCTGACCCTTGGTATCATGTTCATGCTGGTCGTGATCTTCCTGCCTGGTGGTCTGGTTGAGGGCGGACAGCGCATCGGTCGCTTGTTCCGCCGCCGTGACGACAAGGCCACATCGGTCGAATCCGATGCCGCCGAACAACGCAAACCTGCTGCTGAATAAGGAAACCCTCAGATGGCTATTCTTGAAGTAAAAAATGTAGGCAAGCGGTTCGGGGGCCTTCAGGCACTGGGCGATGTGAACCTCAATGTGGAAGAGAACTCTTGCCACGCGATCATCGGGCCCAACGGGGCGGGCAAGTCCACGCTGCTGAACTGCCTCGTGGGCAAGCTGATACCCGATACTGGGTCCGTGATGTTTGACGGCCAGTCCGTGTTGGGCCGCAAACCCTACGAGATCAACCAGATGGGCATCTCTCGCGTTTTCCAGACGCCCGAGATCTTTGGCGATCTCACAGTGATGGAAAACATGATGATCCCCTGCTTTGCCAAGCGCGACGGTTCGTTCCGCATGCATGCCCTTGAAAGCATCGCGCATGAGAAGGATATCGTCGGCAAGGCAGAGCATATGCTGGAAGAGATGAAGCTGATCGACAAGCGGGACATGCATTCCGCGTCGATGTCACGCGGTGACAAGCGTCGGCTTGAGATCGCGATGTGTCTTGCACAGGACCCCCGCCTGCTGCTGCTGGATGAACCAACCGCCGGGATGGCGCGGGCCGATACCAACAATACGATCGACCTGCTGAAACAGATCAAGGAAGAGCGCGACATCACCATCGCCATCATCGAGCATGACATGCATGTCGTCTTCTCCCTTGCTGAACGGATCACGGTTCTGGCCCAAGGCACGCCCCTTGTCGAGGACACGCCCGACAACATCAAAGGCCACCCCAAGGTGCGCGAAGCCTATCTGGGCGAGACTCAGGCTGCCTGACACAAAACGCAGGCACGATGGGGTCGCCTGCCCCGTCAGCCGCCCCAAAAGGACAACGATATGAACACGCAAACCCTTGATAGAAACGCCAATCACGCGGCAACCGCCCCGGCTTTCCTTTCGGTCTGGGATCTTGAGGCCTACTACGGTGAAAGTTACATCGTGCAGGGCATTAGCTTTAACGTCCACGAAGGCGAGATCCTTGCCTTGTTGGGCCGAAATGGCGCGGGCAAGACATCGACATTGCGCGCCATTGCAAGGCTGGCCACGCCGGAGGCACGGCACGGTGAGATCTGGCTTGACCACCAGCCGCTTCACAACATGTCTGCCCATCAGGCATCGCAGGCAGGACTGGGGCTTGTCCCCGAAGACCGTCGGATCATCGCCGGCCTGACGGTTGAAGAAAACCTCAAGCTGGCCCAGATCGCCCCTCCGATCGGATGGTCTCTTGAAAGGCTCTACACGCTGTTCCCGCGCCTGGGAGAGCGCAAGAGCCAGGAAGGCACGACGCTCTCGGGCGGTGAACAGCAGATGTTGGCCATCGCGCGCGCATTGGCGCGTGACGTCAAGGTGTTGTTGCTGGATGAACCCTACGAAGGTCTGGCTCCGGTCATCGTGGACGAGATCGAAAAGACACTTGGCATCATCAAGGAACAGGGCATCACCACGATCCTTGTTGAGCAGAACGCGGTTCGCGCCCTGAAATTGGCAGATCGTGCGGTGATCCTTGATACCGGCGGAATCGTCTTTGACGGCACGGCGCAAGAAGTGCTTGAGAACGCGGAACTGCGTTCGGAGTATCTGGCAATCTGAATTCCCCTGTTGGTGAAGTTCACCAAACCTGGCCGCGTCCATCTAGATGGACGCGGTTTTTTGTTTTGCCGAAGGATAGAAGCCGGGCACGTTTGTCAAGACAGCCCCACCGCATAGAGGCGATGTTTGGCGGCTTCTCAGAGCATGGTGCGCAATGCGGTCTTGAGGACTTTACCGTAATTGTTCTTTGGCAATTCACTGAGGTGGATGTAGGCCTTGGGCCGCTTGAACCGCGCGATATGATCAAGACACAAACGATCAAGCTCCTGCTCGGTGGCGTCGCCCACGACAAACGCCACCACCTCTTCGCCCCAATCGGGGTGGGCACGCCCCACGACTGAGGCTTCAATCACACCGGGATGCGTCAGCAGCACCTCCTCCACCTCCCGCGGATAGACGTTTGATCCGCCTGTGATGATCATATCCTTGCTGCGGTCCTTCAACGTGACATAGCCCGCCGCATCCATCGACCCCATGTCACCGGTCATCAGCCAGCCGTCTTGCAGTGTCTTGGCGCTGGCTTCTGGATTGCGCCAGTAGCCGGGCATCACGGTTGCACCGCGCACCATGATCTCTCCCTGCGTGCCCGCTGCCACTGGGGTTCCCTCCGGTCCCCCGATCCGCACCTCCACCGCAGCTTGCGCGCGCCCCACGGATGCCAGCCTTGCACGCCAGTCAGGATGACTTCGATCTGCCACATCCGCGCGGCTCAGCGCGGTGATCCCCATGGGGCACTCCCCCTGCCCGTATATCTGGACGAATACGGGGCCGAACCAATCCACGGCCTCAATGATATCCGCGTTGTACATTGGTCCACCTGCATAAACGATTGTACGCAGGCCGGTACCTTTTGCGTTCGCCACCTTGGCACTGTCTGTCAATCGCCTGACCATTGTGGGGGCTGCGAACATGTGAACCGATCCGAAGTGGGCAGCGAGGTCCAGTATCTCGGAAGGGTCAAAGCCGCCTGAGGCCGGGCAGACGTGCCTTGCCCCTGCGCGCACGTGCATCAAATTATAAAGCCCCGCGCCATGGCTGAGTGGTGCGGCGTATAGCGCCGCGTCGTTGGCACTGACAGTATCCACATCCGTGCAATAGCACAGCGCCATCGACATCAGCATGCCATGCGTGATGATCACGCCCTTGGGCTGCCCTGTGGTGCCGGAGGTGTAGAAAAGCCACGCCAGATCATCCGGCGTGCGGTCAACGACATCTACGGCTGGGACAGGATGGGCAATTACCGCAGCAATGTCCGCGCCTCTCGCGCCGATGATTCCTGTTTGGAGGGTCTCGCCTTCCAGACCCGCAGCAAGGTCAGGTGAGGCAAAGACCAACCTTGCCTCGGCATTGCTCAGAATGAACGCGGCCTCGCGGGCATGAAGCTTGGCATTGATCGGCACCGCTGCCGCGCCCGCCGCCCAGATGCCATAAAGCAGCATCAGGTATTCCGGCGTATTCTTCATGTAGATCGCAATCCGGTCGCCAGACCTGACCCCCTTGTCGTGCAACCAGCCTGCCACGTTGTACGCACTCGCGGCAAAACGCTGGTAGTCCGCCACCATTTCGGTTCCTCGAAAAAGCGCATGTGCGGCAGGACTGTGGGCTGCTGTCTGCATCAGCCAATGAGCAAGGTTCATCGTCTATCTCCTCAACGCACCATCACGCGCCGTCTTTGACAGACGCACAACTGGCGGCTTTTCATGGCATGACCCTTAGCCTATAAGCGGGGCTGACGTCACGGCCCGGTTGCAGGCCGGATATGAGGATATGTCGAGGAATATATGACAAAAAATACCCATGACGGTGATGTGGCTTTCATCCGGGCGCTGGCCGAATTGCTGAATGAGAATGACCTGACAGAACTGCAGGTCAAGCGTGATTATGGCGAAGATGATAGCCTGAATGTGCGCGTCAGCCGCAAACCTCCACAACAGATCGTGACGCAAGCCGCGCCGATGCAAGCTGCGGCACCGGCGGCAGCGCCCGCCCCCAGTGCGCCCGCTGCCACCCCTGTTGCCACCGAAGCTGGCGCTGATCCGGCCAGCCATCCGGGTGCCGTGACCTCGCCCATGGTGGGCACTGTTTATATGCAGGCAGAGCCCGGTGCGTCCGCCTTCATTACCGTGGGTGCGACCGTGGCCGAAGGGGACACCCTGCTGATCGTCGAAGCCATGAAGACGATGAACCACATTCCCGCGCCCCGCGCCGGGACCATCAAGCGGATCTTGGTCGGCGACGGCGACGCCGTGGAGTTTGGCGCACCGCTCGTCATCATCGAATAAGGCGGTCGCAACATGTTCAATAAAATTCTGGTCGCCAACCGAGGTGAGATCGCCCTGCGCGTGATCCGTGCGGCGCGGGAAATGGGTATCCAGTCGGTCGCAGTTCACTCCACCGCTGACAGTGATGCGATGCACGTGCGCATGGCGGACGAAAGTGTTTGCGTGGGCCCGCCGTCTTCGACGCAATCCTACCTTTCCATCCCCTCGATCATCGCCGCCTGCGAAATCACAGGGGCCGAGGCCATTCACCCCGGTTACGGCTTCCTGTCCGAGAACGCCAATTTCGTTCAGGTGGTTGAAGATCACGACCTGACCTTTATCGGTCCAACAGCGGAGCATATCCGCGTCATGGGTGACAAGATCACCGCCAAGGACACGATGAAGAAGCTTGGCGTTCCTTGCGTGCCCGGTTCCGAGGGCGGTGTCGCCTCGCTTGAGGATGCCAAAGCGCTTGGCGAAGAGATCGGATATCCGGTCATCATCAAGGCCACTGCGGGTGGCGGCGGCAAGGGCATGAAGGTTGCCCAGACCGCCAAGGACATGGAGCGGGCGTTTCAGACTGCACGCGCCGAAGGGCAGTCAAACTTCGGCAACGACGAGGTCTACATCGAGAAATACCTCACCACCCCGCGCCACATCGAAATTCAGGTCTTTGGCGATGGCAAGGGCCGTGCCGTGCATCTGGGCGAACGGGACTGTTCCCTTCAGCGGCGCCACCAGAAAGTATTCGAAGAGGCCCCCGGCCCCACCATCACAGCAGAAGAACGCGCACGGATCGGCAAGGTCTGTGCCGACGCGATGGCCGACATCAATTATATCGGGGCGGGAACGATTGAGTTCCTTTATGAAAACGGTGAGTTCTACTTTATCGAGATGAACACCCGTTTGCAGGTGGAACACCCTGTCACCGAAGCGATCTTTGGGGTCGATTTGGTACGAGAGCAGATTCGCGTCGCTTCCGGCATGGAAATGTCGTTCACCCAAGACGACCTGACCATCAATGGTCACGCCATCGAAGTGCGCATCAACGCTGAGAAACTGCCGAAGTTTACGCCCTGCCCCGGTCGCATTACCCAATATCACGCACCGGGCGGTCTTGGCGTGCGGATGGATTCGGCGCTTTATGATGGCTATTCGATCCCCCCTTTCTACGACAGCCTGATCGGCAAGCTGATCGTCCACGGCCGTGATCGCCCGGAAGCGCTGGCGCGTCTCAACCGGGCGCTGGGTGAGCTGATCGTGGATGGTGTAGATACGACAGTGCCTTTGTTCCACGCCCTTTTGCAGGAGAAAGACATCCACACCGGGTCATACAACATCCACTGGCTGGAAAAGTGGCTGGAAACCAATCTGGGTGATTCCTGAAGCGCGATGTCCGAGCTGACGCCGGAACTGCTGTTACATGGCTATTCCCTTGGGATTTTCCCGATGGCCGAGAACCGCGACGACCCGGATATTTTCTGGGTCGACCCAAAGCGGCGCGGTGTGATGCCTTTGGACGGATTCCACCTATCGCGTTCGTTGGCCAAGGCGATGCGCCAGAGCACCTTCGACGTGCGTATCAACGCAGAATTTGACGCCGTTGTTGCCGCCTGTGCAGACCGCTCAGAAACCTGGATCAACGCCGAGATTGCACGACTTTACAGTGCATTGCACGAACGCGGCCAAGCCCATTCGCTGGAACTCTGGGATGGGTCTGACCTCGTCGGCGGTGTCTACGGCGTCACGCTTGGTGCCGCTTTCTTTGGCGAAAGCATGTTCTCACGCCGCACGAACGCCTCCAAGATGGCGCTCGCAGTGTTGGTGGACAGGCTGAACCGTGCCGGTTTTACACTCTTTGACACGCAGTTTCAGACCGGCCACCTTGCCTCTCTTGGCGTGATTGAAATACCTCGTGCAGCCTATCAGGCACGGCTTGAACATGCCAAAGCCCGAAAAGCAGATTTTGCCGCGCCAGAGATCCTGCCACTTCAGGACGTAATGCAGCGGATGACCCAGACGTCATAGCGCCGATGCTCCAGCGCCGACAATGCAGGCGAGGATGCAATCATCCAACCGGAGAACAACACGCCCTCCTTCCCTGGCTCTGATATCTCAATCGAGGCGTAGGCATTTCCCGAAGGGTTACCCGCCGGATACCGACATTCCTTCATCACGATGCGAAGCGACCCAATCGTCCGGGCCTCGCCCACGCGCATTTCGATATCAAGCGTATCACCAGACGTTTTGTCCAATGCACGCAGGATACCCCCGGGCGCATTACTGGCTTCTTGGGCAGCAATAGCCGTGCCAAGAAAAACGCAAAATATCAGATACTTCCACATGGAACTTGAACGCAGCCCGAGCGTCACTCAGGGCTCCACGCCTCGTAATCGCTGCGTTCTTTGGGTTTTTCCTGACGGATCGAACCCGCCGGCGCATAGGCCAGCATGGTGCCTGTCAAATTCTCCACATGGGGTTTTTCCCACGATTTGTGGGCAAGCGGCTTGTCGGTGGGCGGCTCATCCCACGTGCGGTGCAGCCAGCCATGCCAATCGGGGCTGACGCGACTGGCCTCCATGTCGCCATTGTACATCACCCAACGGCGGCTATCATCCGCGTTGCGGTAATAGATGTTGCCCTGATCGTCTTCGCCTACCTTAACGCCCTTGCGCCAGGTGAAAAACTGGGTGTTTAGCGTCCCGCGCTCCCACCAGGTCAAAGCCCGGAAAATTGTGTTGAGAATGCCCATGATGCTCTCCGCTCTCGGTTGACCCGGTTATGCACCAAGGCTTGGCCCTCGTCCAGCACACAACCGATCCTTAGGGGTGTTGCGGCAAAGACTCGACCATAGGCCGACCACAGCCCGGTTGATGCAAAACTGTGGCCTTGGAAACCCCGCCCCAGTACTGTTTCAAAAACGGAGACAATCTGTGATGGCAAGCACGAGCAAGAAACCAACCCACGCAGCCGAATGCCTTGGCGTCAAGGTGCCCGACAGCCCCATGCTGACCCCCACACGCATCGAGCGGATCAATGCAGCACGCTACGAAGGGCAGGAAATTGCAGGCGCACTGGAGGTGGTCCAGGCTGGTGACAAGGTCCTCGAATTGGGCGCGGGCATCGGCATTGTCGGCGCCGTCGTGGCCAAGAATGCCAAACCCGCCAAGGTCTTGTCGTTTGAAGCGAACCCCGGCCTGATCGAACACATCAACGCGCTTTACAAATTGAACCGCCTCAGCACCAAGGTCGAGGTGCGCAACGAGGTGCTGATCAGCGCGCCGGATGCGCCCAAAACCATGGCATTTCACATCCGCAACTCTTATCTCGGGTCCTCACTGATCGATTCCGACACACGCGCTACCACGCGCGTCGACGTGCCGACAGCGGATTATGCCAAGATTCACAAGGACTTTGGCCCAGATGTTCTGCTGATGGACATCGAAGGCGGAGAGCTTGATTTCCTGCGTCACGCGTCCCTCGAAGGCGTGCGCGCGATCGTGATTGAATTCCACCCCGAAGCCTATGGCAAGGACGGCATGATGGAATGCAAATCCATTCTTGAACGCGCCGGATTTGCCAAGGTCCCCGGGCACTGCACACGCCACGTCTGGACTTGCACATTCGACGAAGGATTGCGGCCGCCGGTACCGGATGGTGGCTGGACCACCCAGATTGAGACGCTTGAAAACGCCTATGTCGTCCCCCCGACCGAGCAGAACTTCGTGCAAAAGGCAGGTATCCTTACCTCTGACGGGGCATATCACGCCAGTGGGGCACTGTGGCGCAACGGGCGTGCCCTGACCATCAAACCCGATCTGCCCAAGGATGATTTGCCTGTCCGCAAGGGAACGTGGCTTTGGGGTGGTGTGCTCTGGATGCATTTTGGTCATTTTCTGGTGGAAAGCACCGCACGACTTTGGGCCCTGGAGCATCTGAATGAAGAAATCGACGGGATACTCTTTGTCCCGAAGCGCCCTCGAAACGGTGATGAAGTCAATGATTTCCAACGGATGCTTGTGGGCTGCATGGGCACCGATGCACCGCTGGCCTGCGCTGGCGCACCAGAGCGGGTGGAGCGGCTGATTGTACCCGGTCAGGGTTTTGGCCTTGGACCGATGATCACCGGGACAAAGGAATTTCGCGCCGCTTTCGCCAAGCGGTTCGGCCAAGACATCAAGGCCGATGGCCCCGAAAAGCTCTACATCAGCCGCAGCTTGCTACCGGCCGGTCGTGGCAACCTGATCGGCGAGGCCGAATTGGAAGCAAAGCTAACCGACGAAGGCTACACCATTTATCATCCCGAAAAGCACGATATCCGGCATCAGATCGCCACCTACAAGGCCGCCAAAAAGGTCATCGCCGCCGAAGGCTCTGCGCTGCATATGCTGGCGATGGTGGCGGACAGAAAAGCGGATGTTGCCATGATTGTCCGCCGTCCATCGGGTGCGACACGCAATATTGAGGTCCATCTTGAAGCCTTCAGCGGCAACGCACCCACGACACTCACGCATCTGAAACGGTCATGGAAGCCGCGCGGCCCGGCAAAACCGCGCACCTGGATGGGAGAGCTGGACATGCCCGCGCTGCAAGAATCGCTGATCCAAGCGGGGTTCATCGGCAAGGGCGGAAAAAGCTGGTGCGCGCTTGATCCGACCACCGTGCAAGAGCGTCTGGGTAGCCGCTTTGAAGAAGTCGCCTAGACCGCCAGAAGAGCCGTGACCTCGATTTCGATCCGATACTTTGGGTCGATCAGCCCACATTCAATCATCGTTGCCGCAGGTGGATGCGCACCGAATACTTCTGCCAGCACCGGCCAGCATGGCTCGAACTCGGTCCGGTCGGGCAGCATGTAGGTGACCCGCACGACATCCTCAAAGGACGCTCCTGCATCTTCCAAGGCCTTGCCAATGATCTCCAGCGCATTCTGGCATTGCTCAACCACATCGGCGCCCTGCCCCGTCGTACCGGCCACATGGACAAATCCACCGGCTACTACAGCACGGCAATAGCCGACTTTCCCTTCAAATTCCCCGCCCGACTGAATGCGCTTGATCGCCATTCCATATCCTCCCGCTGGTTTCAGAGCCGCCCTTGCTTGAGCACAGACAGCCTTTAAGGCACGGCGGCGTCAAGACAAATCGCCGAGGGTCCCGCTTGCGGGATACGGCTATTTTTCTTGAGGGCGTTGGGGCTTTAAGGCAGGCAGGGATCAGGCAAGGGCGGCTCCGGTAACCTGCTGGTTTTGGAGAGTCCCGAAGCACGCGACCTTACAAAAAGAAAAATGGGCGCGCCCAGAGATGCACCCATTCAGATCGTTCATGTGAGGTGGACGGAAAGTGCTCCTCAGCCAGCCGTTGCTGGCTCTTTCTCGGCCTCGCCGTGGATCATCAACGGTGCTGCGTCGGAGGTCACGGCCTCTTCATTCACCACCACTTCATTTACCGACTCAAGCCCGGGCAATTCGAACATCGTATCAAGCAGGATGTCCTCAAGGATGGACCGCAGACCACGCGCCCCTGTTTTGCGCTCAATCGCGCGCTTGGCAATGGCCACAAGCGCATCATCGGTGAAGCTCAGCTGCGTGTCCTCCAGCTCGAAAAGGCGCTGGTATTGCTTGACCAATGCATTCTTCGGCTGGGTCAGGATCGTGACAAGCGCGTCCTCGTCCAGATCTTCCAGCGTCGCCAAAACAGGCAAACGGCCAACGAATTCAGGGATCAAGCCGAATTTCAGCAGATCCTCAGGCTCAAGGTCGGTGAAAATCTCGCCCACGCCGCGTTCATCGTTGTCACGCACATCGGCACCAAAGCCCATGGCTGAGCCCTTGCCGCGTGCCGCGATAATCTTGTCGAGGCCCGCGAATGCGCCGCCGCAGATAAACAGAATGTTCGTGGTATCCACCTGCAGGAATTCCTGCTGTGGGTGCTTGCGCCCCCCCTGTGGCGGCACCGATGCCACGGTACCTTCCATCAGTTTCAGCAGCGCCTGCTGTACACCCTCACCCGATACGTCGCGTGTGATCGAAGGGTTCTCGGACTTGCGTGTGATTTTGTCGACCTCGTCGATATAGACGATGCCGCGCTGTGCGCGTTCCACGTTGTACTCGGAGGCCTGCAGCAGCTTGAGGATGATGTTCTCGACATCCTCACCGACATAACCTGCCTCGGTCAGCGTTGTCGCGTCTGCCATTGTGAACGGCACATCAAGAATCCGCGCCAGCGTCTGTGCCAGCAAGGTCTTGCCGCAGCCGGTGGGGCCGATCAGCAGGATATTGGATTTCGCCAACTCAATATCGCCGCCCTTTTGGGCGTGATTGAGACGCTTGTAATGATTGTGCACCGCAACCGACAGGACCCGCTTGGCCATTGCCTGACCGATCACGTAATCATCCAGCACTTCGCAGATGTCCTTGGGCGTCGGTACGCCGTCCGTCGCTTTGAGGCCGGATGCCTTGGTCTCTTCGCGGATGATATCCATGCAAAGTTCAACGCATTCATCGCAGATGAACACGGTAGGCCCCGCAATCAGCTTGCGCACCTCATGCTGGCTCTTGCCGCAGAAACTGCAATAGAGCGTGTTTTTGCTATCACCGCCGGAATTAGTCGCCATGTCAGCCCTTTCAGGTCTGTCGTGAATTTTGCACCGATAAATTGCAACCGATGCGGTCCCTGCCCTAACCCTAGGCCAGAGGCTTGGGCGCTACAATCGCAAAATCGCAGCGCCCATGGTCTTGGTTACTTGTCGCCTTTGCCCTTCTTAGGTGTGTCGGGATCGTCCGACTTGCCACGGCTTTCCACGATCTCGTCGATCAGGCCCCAGTCCTTGGCATCCTCGGGCGACATGAAGTTGTCGCGTTCAAGCGCCTCTTCAACCTTTTTCAGCGTTTGACCGGTGTGCTTGACATAGATCTCGTTCAGTCGTGTTTTCAGTTTTTGCGTCTCTTGCGCGTGGATCATGATGTCAGTCGCCTGACCCTGATATCCACCCGACGGCTGGTGCACCATCACGCGGGAGTTGGGCAGTGAGAACCGCATGCCCGGCTCACCGGCGGTCAGCAGGAGCGATCCCATTGATGCCGCCTGACCGATGACCAGCGTGCTGACCTTCGGGCGGATGTACTGCATGGTGTCATAAATCGACAGACCCGAGGTCACCACACCGCCGGGGCTGTTGATATACATAGATATTTCCTTCGAGGGGTTCTCGGCCTCTAGGTGCAGCAACTGGGCCACGATCAGCGATGACATGCCGTCGTGCACAGGGCCGGAAAGGAAGATAATCCGCTCTTTTAGCAGACGCGAGAAAATGTCGTAGGCACGCTCGCCCCGGCTGGTTTGTTCGACCACCATGGGGACGAGAGTGTTCATGTAGGTTTCGTAGGGATCGGTCATGTGCGCCTGCCTGTCATTTCGTTCGCGGGACCATACCCGCAAAACCGTTAGCGCAAGATTAGTCTCGGGCTCTGGGACCTTCAAGGGGGGGACGTTGCCGCCGTCGCACCTCGACCTATCTGCGGACCATGACAAATGCTCTGACCCACTTCCCCCCGACCCACGCAGAAGCGCGCGCACGCCTCGAACAATTTGCCCCAAGCGCGGCAGGACAATACGCCCGCACGCGCAATTTCGACTATGGCCCAGGCCAACACGACAACGTCTCGACCCTCTCGCCATACGTGAAGGTCAGGATGCTGGATGAAATCACTGTAACCCGTGCGGTTCTGTCGCAACACAAGGAAGCCGATGCCGAAAAGTTCATCGCCGAAGTTTTCTGGCGCAGCTACTGGAAAGGCTGGCTCGAGTTGCGCCCCGCTGTCTGGACACAATACATGAATGATCTCATACGCTTGCGGGACGATATTCAGACACAATCAGGTCTCCGCACACGTTGGGAAGAGGCCTGCACAGGCCAGACAGGGATTGCCCCCTTCGACGCCTGGGCACAGGAGCTTCAGCAGACCGGATACTTGCACAACCACGCGCGCATGTGGTTTGCGTCGATCTGGATATTTACGCTGGACCTGCCTTGGCAGCTTGGGGCGGATTTCTTCCTCAGGCACCTTCTGGACGGGGATGCAGCCGTCAATACGTTAAGTTGGCGTTGGGTTGCAGGCATCCAGACGCAGGGCAAGACCTACCTCGCCACGGCGGAGAATATTGCAAAATTCACCGACGGGCGCTTCCCTAACGTCACGAACATCTCAGACAAAGCCATTCCCTGCGAGGCGCCCAAACCTGTTGCGGCGGGCATGCTTCCCCCCTGCGACCCACTGCCCCTGTCAAAGCGGTACGGGATCTTGTTGCATGGTGATGACATAGACGTTGACCGATTGCTGCTGCGCGCAAAAGATCCCGTCGCTTTTGCCTATGCGGATGCAACAGCCGGGCACACGACGTGGCAAATGGCCCCGCATGTCGGCCAGTTCAGGGCAAGCGCCGCGCAGGGCGCCGTTCCTGCTGATGCGGAAATGCAGTTGCTCAGTACTGCGCAGTCAATAGCGGACTGGGCATCGCAGCATAACATGGAGCAGATCGTTGCACCTTATGCACCGGTTGGGCCAATGCGTGACATGCTCACCGCATATCGTGCCATTGACGGCGCGGTGCCCCTAAGCCTTTTTCGGCGTCCCCTCGATAGTGCCGCTTGGCCCCACGCCACGAAGGGGTTCTTTCCCTTCCGCAAACACATTCCAGCACTCATCGGCGAATTTGTGCGCAGATAGCAGAGCCAATCAAAATACCTTTGCCATTTCTACGACAGGTTGTGCGACAATCTCACAGCGGAACGTCACAAAACCACAACAAACTCAGTGCAAACCCGCGGACATGCCATATCAGCGGAGGGAAACGCCATGAAGCGCAGTGAAATCATCAATGACCCGGACATCGGCAACAAGGCAGAAGCCTTTGAGGCCTTTGACGACATACCCACAAACCCCAATCTCAGTCGCACCATCGGCGATGTGATCAACGCCCGCTATGGCCGCCGCGATATTCTGCGTGGTGCATTGGGCGTGTCCGCAACCACAGCTCTTTTTGGTACTTCCGCATTGATTGCGCCGAACAGGGCTGACGCTGCGGCACATGGTGCAAGCCGGTACAAATTCGAAGAATTGACTGCCGGTAACGACGAGACGCACCACATCGCTGACGGCTATGATGCCCAAATCCTGCTCCGTTGGGGCGATCCAATCACTGCGGATGCGCCAGAATTCGATGTGATGAACCAGACCGCAGAAGCACAACTCAAACAGTTCGGCTACAACAACGACTATGTCGGCTTTACCGCGCTGAATGACGAAGGCACGCGCGGCCTGCTCTGCGTCAACCACGAGTACACGAACGAAGAGGTGATGTTCCCCGGTCTGGGGCGTCAGGACCGCGACGGATTTGCCGGAATGACCGAGGAACTGGTCAACATAGAAATGGCCGCGCACGGCGGCACGGTGGTGGAAGTCGCCAAAGGCGAGGATGGCACATGGGCGCTGGTCCGCGACAGCCAGTACAACCGCCGTATCACGCCCTTGGATACCGAAATGACGATCAGCGGTCCGGCAGCCGGCCACGACCGGATGATGACGAATGCTGACCCGGAAGGCATGACGGTGATCGGGACAGTCAACAACTGCGCCGGCGGGATGACACCCTGGGGCACCTACCTGATGGCCGAAGAGAACTTTCACGGCTATTTCTGGACCGACATCATGGATGTCGAAGACAAACCCGACATATCCGGGCATAGTGACGCAGCTTCGAAAAAGCGCTACGGTGTGCCGGGCAAGTGGTACGCCTGGGGCAAGTTCCACGACCGCTGGAACATTGATAAGGAACCCAATGAGCCGAACCGCTGGGGCTGGATCGTTGAGGTCGATCCGCGCAATCCTGATGCCAAGCCGATCAAGCATACCGCACTTGGCCGCTTCCGCCATGAAGGCGCGGAAACCACGGTGGCCTCGGACGGTAGGCTGGTGGTCTATTCCGGCGACGACAACCGCTTTGATTACATGTACAAATACGTCTCCAATGGCACGGTGACCGGGAACGAAGCCCACGGGTCCGAACTGTTGTCGGACGGCACGCTTTATGTTGCGCGCTTTGACGAGGACGGGACGATCACGTGGATGCCATTGATCCACGGCGAAGGGCCGCTGACCGCTGAGAACGGTTTTAACGATCAGGCAGATGTGATGATCGACACCCGGATGGCAGCCGACCTTCTGGGCGCCACACCGATGGACCGGCCCGAGGACGCGCAGCCGCGCGGTGACGGGACCGCTTACGTGATGTTGACCAATAACTCGCGTCGCAAGCCTGATCAGGTGAACGCGGCCAACCCCCGCCCGGAAAGCTCCTTTGGCCATATTATCGAAATCAAGGAGGCGGATGGCAATCACTCTGCCACGACCGGAACATGGTCGATCCTTGTGAAATGCGGCGATCCGTCGATCACAGAGGTCGGCGCACAGTGGAACCCTGACACATCCGAGGACGGCTGGTTCGGCTCGCCCGACAATTGCGCAATAGACGCTGACGGCAGGCTTTGGATCTCAACGGATCAGGGGTCGAACTGGGGCAAGACTGGTAAATCTGATGGGCTCTATGCGCTAGAGACCGAAGGTGAAGGACGCGGGACATCCAAGCTGTTCTTCCGCTGCCCGATAGGCGGCGAGCTTTGCGGGCCCTATTTCACCGAAGATTCCGAAACGCTGTTCCTTGCGGTGCAACATCCCGGAACCGACGGCACAAAGAGTTTCAAAGGGTTTGAGCGTAATTCAACCTTCGAAGACCCGGCGACCCGCTGGCCTGACTTTGATCCCAACATGCCGCCACGTCCCTCGGTGCTAGTTGTGACCAAGCGAGGCGGCGGCAAAATCGCCGTCTAGCCATACTCAAAAGACCTTTTTAGCACCCTCGGCCCCGCTGATCCCCCGCGGGGCCTTTTTCTATCCACCAATCCAACTCTGTCAGATCAGCTTGAACAAGTTCAGCCGCGCTTCACGGCTGAGACGTGACTTAAGTAGTTTCGCTGGCCTGACACATGGGGTCGGTTGGACTAACGGCGACCGGCCAAAAGCCTCCAGATATGAAACTCAAGGGCGAAGGCAGTTGGCCATCCCTGTTGCAAGCGCACGCAGCAATTCGGGATATAGGTCCGGTCCCAGCGGCTGATCTACACCGATCGGATCGAGTATCGCGATTTTCGTACTCTGGTTTTCGATCACCGTCGCCAGAATGCCGGTGTCCATTTGAGGTTCCGCAAAGGCACAGACCACGCCAACCTTGTCCACCTGCTTGCGCAAGGATGCCACGCGCCCGGCACCGGGCTTGGCCGCGTCACCTGTGCTGACGGCCGCTTTGGCCTCGATCTCGAAACGTGCCTCAAAGTAATGAAAAGCATCATGAAAAACGATGAATGGCCGGTCTTTCGCTGGGGCCAATTGCACATCGATTTCAGCTGTCAGCGCGGCAAGCTGTGCGCGACCTGCCTCAGCATTCTGACGGTAACGTGCGGCGTTATCCGGGTCCAGCTCTGCCAGAGCATGGGCAATTGCTGTCAGCATTTGCGCACCGTTCATCGGATCAAGCCAAATATGAGGGTCTGCCGCTTCATGTTCTTCAACATGACCGTGATCGTGGCCGTGTCCATGATCGTGAGAATGATCCACGCTGAACGCCTCGCCCCCACGGAAGGGCAGGAATGTCATCCCATCCGCATCCATCAAGGTCAGGTGGGTCGCGTTGGGGGCGAGCGCCTCAAGCGGCTCTTCCATCCAAGGTGTCAGCGCCGGACCAACCCAGACCACCAGATCAGCACCGCTCAACGCGCGCGCCTCAGAGGGGCGCATGGCATAGCCATGGGGTGACGCGGCGGGCGGAATGATCAGGTCGGGCGTCCCGACCCCGTCCATTACTTGAGATACCAGAGAATGGACCGGCGCGATATCGGTGGCCACGCGGGGCGCGTCCGCCAGCGCAGGCGATGACATGAGTAGAATCAGGGTAAACAAACGATGCATGACAAATCTCCAAGAATGACTCTTCGCTTGCTAGCTATAATGTTATAACATATCAATACCTGCGAAAAGGAGCGGCGGAAATGAGCACAATCGGCTTTGCGCCCCATGATCACAAATCCTGCGTGGCTGGCACGTTGCACAAGGCTGAGGCACATTGTGCATCTCAAGGATTACGACTGACGCCCGTGCGGCGCCGTTCGCTTGAGATACTGCTGGCAGAGCACCGCGCGCTTGGGGCCTATGATCTGCTTGGTATTCTGGCGAAAGAGGGGCTTGGCGCGCAACCTCCCGTCGCGTATCGCGCGCTGGACTTTTTGGTCGGCGCAGGCTTTGCCCACAAGATCGAGGCGCTGAATGCCTATATCGCCTGCGCACATCTGGGGACCTGCCACATGCCCGCCTTTCTGATCTGTCGCAGCTGCAAATCCGTCGCCGAAGCCGATACCGCGCCGGCCCAAGGGCGCTTGGGCGATGCGGCCCGCGAGGCCGGATTCGTCATTGAACGCACTGTGGTTGAGGCCGAAGGCATCTGCCCCCAATGTCAGGACGCCGCCGCATGAGCCTGATTGAGACGCGTGGATTGTGCCTTGGCTACGGGAACGATGTTGTCTTGCGCGACGTGACCTTCAGTATTGATCGCGGAGAGATCGTCACAATCGTAGGGCCAAACGGGTCAGGCAAATCCAGCCTTTTGCGGGCAGTCATTGGTGCGCTGCAACCTGTGTCCGGCAGCGTGACGCGTGCCAAAGGTCTGCGGATCGGATATGTCCCTCAACAATTGCACATTGATGCGACCCTGCCCCTGACCGTCCGCCGTTTCCTGAACCTGCCACATAGGCAAAAGGCTTCGGATATCGCGGTGGCCCTGACCCGCGCCGGTGTGCCGGAACTGGCGGACGCCCAAATGGCGCAGCTGTCCGGTGGACAGTTTCAGCGTGTTCTTCTGGCCCGCGCCTTGCTGGGTAGGCCCGACATTCTGATCCTGGACGAAGCGACGCAAGGTTTGGATCAACCGGGGTCCGCTTCGTTTTACCGGCAAATCGAGGAGGTCCGGCGGGAACTGGGAGTGGCGGTGTTGATGGTCAGCCACGATTTGCACGTGGTTATGGCCGCTTCGGACAGAGTTTTGTGCCTCAATGGTCATATCTGCTGCGAAGGATCACCGGAGGTCGTGGCCGACGCGCCCGAGTATCGCGCGCTGTTCGGCACAGGAACCCAAGGCACGCTTGCGCTTTATCGGCATGATCATGACCACGCACATGATCACGATCACGGACACACACACTGATGTTGGACGACTTTCTGGTTCGTGCTGCCCTTGCAGGTCTTGGCGTGGCGCTGGCCGCCGCACCTCTGGGGTGTTTCGTCGTCTGGCGGCGCATGGCTTATTTCGGAGATGCGACCAGCCATGCCGCCCTTCTGGGCGTGGCGCTGGCGCTCGCGACGGACCTGCCCATCCTCGCGGGCGTACTGCTGGTTGCACTGACCATGGCGTTGATTGTCAGCGCATTGTCAGAAAGGCACGTCAGCACAGACGCCCTGCTGGGGGTTCTGGCCCACGCCGGACTCGCGTTTGGACTGGTGGCAATATCTTTGGTACCGGGACAGCGGGTGGACCTGTCTGCCTACTTATTCGGGGATATCCTTGCAGTCTCGCCGCTTGATATCCTCGTGATCTGGGGCGGGGCCGCGCTCGTCGCGCTTTTGCTGATCCTGCGCTGGCAAGCGATGCTGACTGCCACGTTAAACCCCGACCTTGCCACGGCCTCAGGCGGCAACCCAAGGCGAGAGCAACTGATCCTCACAATCGCTCTGGCGATTACGGTCGCCGTGGCGATCAAGGTTGTTGGCGCGCTGCTGATTGCAGCCATGCTGATCATTCCCGCCGCTGCCGCACGCCCCTTTGCGCGAAGCCCTGAAAGCATGGCGGTGTGCGCTGTCGCAATGGGTGCATTGTCCGTCTTTGCGGGTCTTTATGCGTCCTTTGCCTATGACACACCAACAGGTCCCAGCATCGTATCCGCAGCCGCATTGCTGTTTGCGATATCAACCGGGCTATCGCCAATGGTACGCGGCAAATAGAACAGGTTACCACTGGCCTTGTCCTGAGATTTGGCTAGGGTTGCGGAAAAAAGCGGGGGGAATTCATGCGCACACAGGTTGTAATCATCGGGGGCGGGCCATCAGGGCTTCTTTTGGGGCAGCTTTTGGATGGCATCGGTGTCGAGGCGATCGTACTGGAACGCAAAACCCGCGATTATGTGCTAAGCCGGATTCGTGCGGGCGTTCTGGAACGCGGCACCGTCGGTTTGCTCGCGCAGGCGGGCGTCGACGCGAGACTGAAAGAACAGGGCATTCCCCACGACGGCACGTTGATTGCCAATGGAAACGACAGCTTTCGCGTTGATTTCACCGAACATACCGGCACCACGGTCATGGTCTACGGCCAGACAGAAGTGACCCGCGATCTTTATGATGCAAGAGAGGCTGCTGGTGCGCAGACGCTGTTCAACGTCGAAAATGTTGTCATTTCAGATGCAGATACCGACACCCCCAGCGTCAGCTTTGAACAAGACGGAACGAACCACACGATAACCTGCGATTACATTGTCGGGTGTGACGGCTTCCACGGGGTCAGCCGCAAATCCATTCCCGAAGACAAGCGCCGCGAGTTTGAAAAAATCTATCCCTTTGGCTGGCTTGGTATCCTGTCGGAAACCCCGCCCGTCGATGACGAACTGATCTACGCGAACTCCGAACGCGGCTTTGCGCTTTGTTCCATGCGGAATGCGAATTTGAGCCGCTATTACGTCCAGTGTTCGATGGCCGATCACGTCGATAACTGGTCGGACGAAGATTTCTGGACAGAACTGAAACGCCGCCTTCCCGAGGATGTCGCCGATAAGCTTGTTACCGGCCCGTCGATTGAAAAGTCTATCGCGCCCTTGCGGTCTTTCGTGACCGAACCAATGCGCTGGGGGCAACTGTTTTTGTGCGGCGACGCCGCGCACATCGTCCCCCCCACCGGGGCCAAGGGGCTGAATACGGCCGCGTCAGACGTGCATTACCTGTTTGAAGGGATGAAGGCGTGGTATGCTAATCAGGATGCTGATGGCCTTGATCGCTATTCCGAACGCGCGCTGGACCGTGTCTGGAAGGCTGAGCGGTTCTCATGGTGGTTCTCGTCGCTGATGCACCGGTTTCCGGACCAGACCGATTTCGATCTCCGCATGCAGCGGTCAGAGCTTGAATTCCTGCGCACCAACAAGGCCGCGCAAAAAGCATTCGCTGAAAACTACGTTGGATTGCCTTACTGATGACTGAAATACCCAAAGGCGGCTATGCCGCGCGGCTGCCGCAAAACCACCCGGTGGCGCTATACCCACCCTACCGTACCTCTGTGAAACGCAGCCCGCAGGCGGCCCCCCTCTCGTTTCCCACGACGATCAGCGAAGAAACAGGTCCGGTCTTTGGTCATGATCTGCTGGGACCAAAAGATGCGGACCTTTTGCACAACTTCGGCCCGCAGGACCAGTCGGCCATCGGGCCACGTATCGTGGTGCATGGCCGGGTTCAGGACCAGTTTGGCCGCCCGGTGGTGGGTGCGCTGCTTGAGGTGTGGCAAGCGAACGCAGGTGGCCGGTACCGGCACAAGAAGGAAGGCTACCTTGCCCCGCTTGACCCCAATTTTGGCGGGTGCGGGCGTGTGATTACTGGGCCGGATGGTAGCTATGAGTTCCGCACCGTGCTGCCTGGCCCCTACCCCTGGCCCAATGGCCCCAATGACTGGCGGCCATCACACATTCATTTCAGTATCTTCGGAGCGGGTTTTGCGCAAAGGCTGATCACGCAGATGTATTTCGAGGGCGACCCGTTGATCTGGCGTTGCCCGATCGTGGGATCCATCCAAGACAAGGCGGCGGTAGAGCGGCTCATTGCGCCCTTGGACATGGAGCGTACCCTGCCGATGGACGCCCGTGCCTACCGGTTTGACATCACGCTGCGTGGCCGTCGTCAGACCATGTTTGAAAACCGGATGGAGGGCCTTTGATGACAGATCATCCAGAAACAGCAAGCCAAACGGCTGGACCATATGTTCATATCGGCTGCACTCCGAATTTCGCGGGTATTCATGGCGTTTACCCAGAAGACCTGGGCGCGCGCATGATAACTGGCGATGCGACCGGAGAGCGGATCACGCTGATCGGGCAGATCTTTGACGGGACCGGCACGCCGCTTCGTGATGCGATGATCGAAGCATGGCAGGCTGATGCGAATGGGCTTTATGCCGGACAGGAGGGCGCGGACCCGCATTTCTCTGGTTTTGGCCGTTGTCCCTGCGACGCCGAAGACGGGTCTTTCCGGTTCGAAACAATCAAGCCCGGTACCGTGGCCTGGCCATCCGGCGGGACGCAGGCACCGCATGTCAACCTGTGGATTGTCGCCCGTGGGATCAATCTGGGTCTTCACACCCGTGCGTATTTCGCCGACGCACCGCAGAACGACAGTGACCCGGTGCTGGGCCGGATAGAACACAGCGTCCGCGCAAAAACATTGCTTGCACAGGCAGAAGGATCGGGCGTTTACCGCTTTGACATCCACCTGCAAGGCCCTGATGAAACGATCTTTTTCGACGTTTGATAGAATCAGAAAGCCGCGTTATGTGACGCGGCTTTTTACTTTGTAGGCCTCATTGTCCCAAAGGTTATTTCCCATCACGTCTTTCATGACCGCAACAGCGGCGGTGACGTTCGCGCCATCCAAATACAGCGGCGTGAACCCGAAGCGCATGATGTCAGGCGCACGAAAATCACCAATCACACCGCGATCGATCAGTGCCTGCATCGCGGCGTAGCCATGCTCAAACCGGAAAGACACCTGTGAGCCACGGATAGAAGCATCGCGTGGGCTGGCGAGCGTCAGTTCGGGCACGTCACGCTCTACTTCCTTGATGAACTGCTCTTGCAAGGCGACGGAAGCCTGACGCACGTCCGTCATATCCACACCGTCCCAGACCTTCATCGCCTCTTCCAGCGCGGCCATTTGCAACACCGGTGGCGTGCCGACCCGCATCCGCTCGATTCCCTTGGCAGGTTTGTAATTCAGATCGAAATCGAAGGGGCTGGCGTGGCCAAGCCAGCCGCTGAGCGCCGGTTCGGCTTCATCCGCAAGGTCGGGCCGGATGTAGATAAAGGCTGGCGCGCCCGGACCCCCGTTGAGGTATTTGTAGGTACAGCCCACCGCGAATTCGCAATTCGATCCAGCCAGATCAACCGGGATCGCGCCGGCAGAATGCGCAAGGTCCCAGACCATCACCGCCCCGGCCGCATGGGCAAGTTCAGTCACGGTCTTCATGTCGTGCTTGCGCCCGGTGCGGTAATCCACCTCGGTCAGCATCACAACCGCAACATCCTCGCCAATCGCCTCTGCGACATCTTCCGGATCAACGGTTCGCAACTCATAACCCTGCTCCAGCAGACCAACCAGCCCTTCGGCAATATAAAGATCGCTGGGGAAATTTCCGTTATCGCTCAGGATCACCTTTCGGTCGGGCCGCATCTTCAACCCCGCAGCCAGCGCCTGATAGACTTTCACGGACAGGGTATCTCCCATCACCACAGTGCCTTCGGCAGCACCGATGAGACGCCCCACGGCATTTCCCACCTCGGACGGCATGGACATCCAACCGGCCTTGTTCCAGCCCCGGATCAGCATCTGCGCCCATTCTTCGGTCATCACTCCTGCAACACGTTCGGGCACCGATTTTGGCATCGGACCCAGCGAGTTACCATCGAGGTACACCACGCCTTCCGGCATGATGAAGTGCTCTTTTTTCAATACGTTCGCCACCTACAGTGCTCCTCTGACGTGCCATAGCTCGGGAAAAAGCTCTACTTCCAACATCTTGCGCAGATAGGCCACCCCGGACGTGCCGCCAGTGCCGCGTTTGAACCCGATGATCCGCTCAACGGTCGTGACATGGTTGAAACGCCAGCGGCGGAAATAATCCTCAAGATCGACCAGCTTTTCCGCCAATTCGTAGAGTTCCCAATGCGTTGCCGGGTCTTCATAAACCTTTTGCCAGACATCCTGCACCGCCTGATCTGCCAGCCAGTCGCCCTGACTTGGCGGCCCCGCCAATGAGGGCACCTGCAACCGGTCGCAGGCTATACCGATCGCCACCTGGTACAGGCTTGGTTGCTGCAATTCATTGTTCAGCGCCTCAAAGGCCACCGGTTTGTGCTCATGCAGCTTCATCAGGGCACCGATACGGTTGCCAAGCAGGTATTCGACCAGTCGGTACTGGTGCGATTGGAACCCGGACGAATTTCCAAGCGACGGTCGGAACGCGGTGTATTCGCTGGGCGTCATGGTGCGCAATACATCCCATGCCGAATTCAACTGCTCGAAAATGCGCGCCACGCGGGTCAACATCTTGAACGCAGGCTGCAGATTGCCCTCCAACATCACCGCCCGCGCCGCCTGCAGCTCGTGGATCGCCAGACGCATCCAAAGCTCCGACGTCTGATGCTGCACGATGAAAAGCATCTCATCATGCGCGGCGCTCAGCGGATGTTGCGAGGACAGGATCGCATCCAGCCCAAGATAATCGCCATAGGACATGTCCTTGGCGAAATCCATCTTCGCCCCTTCGGAGGCTGTATCAAATTCGCTCATGCTTTTCCCCGCAAGGCAAAGCGCTGGATCTTGCCCGTTGCTGTCTTGGGCAAGGCATCGATGAACTTGATGTCCCTAGGGTACTTGTAGGGGGCTATCGTGTTTTTCACGTGATCCTGCAATTCCTTGACCAAGGCGTCATCGCCTGTGACGCCATCCACAAGGACGACATGGGCCTGCACGATGGCGCCCCGTGCCTCATCTGGCGCACCAACGACGCCGCATTCACTGACTGCTGGATGGCTGAGCAGTGCCGCCTCAACCTCGGGACCGGCGATGTTGTAGCCCGCCGAAATAATCATATCATCGTTGCGCGCGGCAAAGTGCAGATAGCCGTCGGCGTCCATGGTGAAGCTGTCCCCTGTGATGTTCCAGCCGTCCTGCACATAGACCTTTTGACGGTCATCGGCGAGATATCTGCAGCCCGTGGGCCCCCGCACGGCAAGCCGCCCGACCACACCCCGCGGCACCTCGTCTCCGTTTTCGTCAATGATCTTGGCCTCGTAGCCCGTCACCGGTTTGCCCGTGCAGGCGGCCTTGTGATCGTCAAACCGATTGGAGATAAAAATATGCAGCATCTCGGTCGCCCCGATGCCATCCAGCATCGGCTTGCCGGTCTTGTCCTTCCAATCGTGGTAAACAGGTGCCGGCAACGTCTCGCCCGCGCTCACAGCGGCGCGAAGAGAAGATAGGTCTGCCCCCTCGTCCATCGCCTGCAACATCGCACGGTATGCGGTCGGCGCGGTGAAACAGACCGTCGCTTTGAATTTCTCGATGATCTCGATCATGTTGGGCGGGCTGGCGGTTTCCAGCAGGGTCGCTGCCGCGCCGAAACGCAAGGGGAAGACCGCAAGCCCCCCCAAGCCAAAGGTGAACGCCAGGGGCGGTGACCCGACAAAGACGTCATCCGGGGTGACGCCAAGCACTTCCCTGGCATAACCGTCCGCGATGATCAGCAGATCGCGGTGGAAATGCATCGTCGCCTTTGGATCACCGGTGGTTCCCGACGTAAAGCCCAACAATGCCACGTCATCCTGACTGGTCTCGACTGCGTCGAACTGCACCGGCTTTTCCAGCGCCAGCCGATCCAGTTCTGCGTCGTGGTTGCTTGTCCCGTCAAAGCCGACAACCGTCTTGAGAAACTTCGACGTCTTGGCACAGGTCGTCATCTCGTCCATCAGCCGCGTATCACACAGCGCGTGCGTGATTTCAGCCTTGTCCACGATCGCGCCAAGCTCTCCCGCGCGAAGCATCGGCATGGTGTTGACCACGACCGCGCCCGCCTTGGTCGCTGCCAGCCAGCAAGCAACCATCGCCGGATTGTTTGCCGAACGGATCAACACCCGATTACCCGGTTTCACGCCCAGATTTTCAACAAGCGACCCCGCAAGCCGATTGGTCCAGTCGCTCAGCTCCTTGTAGGTCCGGCGCCGGCCGTTTCCGATCAGCGCGGTGTGATCTCCGAACCCTTTTTCGACCATCTTATCCGTGAGTTCAACGCCGACGTTCAAGCGGTCGGGATAGTCAAATCCGTCCAGCAACAGATCGGGCCAAAGGCTCTCATCCGGCAGATTCTCGCGCGCGAATTGATCCGTATGCGCCGATGGTCCCAGCATCTTATCTTCCCCCAAGTGTCTGGCGCGCAATGACGACACGCTGCACGTCTGATGCGCCTTCGTAGATGCGAAGCGCACGGATTTCGCGGTAGAGGCTTTCAACCATCTGCCCATGCCGCACACCGTCGCCTCCGTGCAACTGGACTGCCTTGTCAATCACCTGCTGCGCGTGATCCGTGGCAAAAAGCTTTGCCATGGCCGCCTCGCGCGTGACCCTCGCCGCACCGCTGTCCTTGGTCCATGCCGCGCGGTAAACCAGCAGCGCACTGGCATCCACGTCAACGGCCATGTCGGCGATATGCCCCTGAACCATCTGCAATTCGCTCAAGGGCGCGCCCTGCACCTTGCGGCTGGTGACCCGATCAATCGCCTCGTCCAAAGCCCGCCGGGCAAATCCAAGTGCCGCTGCCGCCACGGTGGACCGGAACACATCCAGAACCGACATGGCGATCCCAAAGCCTCTGCCGCGCTCTCCGATCAGCGCGGAGCCGGGAATTTTCACACTGTCAAAATGCAACGTGGCCAAAGGGTGCGGCGCCATCACCTCAAGCCGCTCTTCCACCTTGAGCCCCGGCGTGTCGGCCGGAACGACGAAAGCCGACAACCCCTTGGCGCCCGGCGCTTCTCCGGTGCGGGCAAAGACGGTGTAGACATCCGCAATGCCGCCGTTCGAAATCCAGGTCTTGCGGCCGTTCAGCACGAAACCGTTGCCATCCGTCTCGGCCGTCATGGTAGATGCCGCCACGTCCGACCCCGATTGCGGCTCGGTCAGCGCAAAGGCCGAGATCGCGGCTCCGCTGCGGGTCTTCGGCAGCCACTCCGCCTGCTGTTCCGGTGTGCCGAAAAGCGAGATCGCGCCGGTCCCGAGCCCCTGCATGGCAAAGGCGAAATCCGCCAGCCCGTCATGACGCGCGAGGGTCTCCCGGATCAGGCAAAGGCTGCGCACATCGAGGCTTTCACCCGCAGCGGCCCCCGAATGGCGCAACCAGCCCCCCTCGCCCAGCATCCGCACAATCTCGCGACAGGCGGCATCGGTGTCTGAATGATCGACCGCCGACAGATGTACCGCCGCCCAGGCATCCAGCGCCTCCGCCAGTTCACGATGCCGATCTTCGAAAAACGGCCACGCCAGGAACGACCGATCAGACATTGCGCCGTCCCCCTGCTTCATCTTTCCAATACAATTCGAATACCCCCCTCGCCACGCTCAATCCCCCTCGAAAACTGGGCGCTCCTTGGCGACGAACGCCTTGTAGGCACGCTCGAAATCGCCGGTCTGCATGCAAATCGCCTGCGCCTGCGCCTCTGCCTCGATGGCCTGCTCAATGGACATTGACCATTCCTGCGCCAGCATTGTCTTGGTCATCATATGCGCGAAATTCGGACCGGCCTGAATTTGCTTGGCCAAGGCGAGCGCATCAGCGTCCAGATCACCTGATGAAACCAACCGGTTGAAGAAGCCCCACCGCTCGCCCTCATCCGCTGACATGGAGCGGCCCGTATAAAGCAACTCAGCCGCACGGGTCTGGCCGATGATGCGCGGCAGGATCGCACAGGCACCCATGTCGCAACCCGCAAGGCCAACCCGGGTAAACAGGAACGCGGTCTTGGCCTCAGGCGTGCCGATGCGCAGATCCGACGCCATGGCAATGATGGCCCCGGCACCGACGCAAATGCCATCCACGGCTGCTATGACAGGTTTGCCACAGTTCACGATTGCCTTGACCAGGTCGCCCGTCATACGGGTGAACTGCAGCAATTCCTTCATGTTCATGCGCGTCAATGGCCCAATGATATCATGCACATCGCCGCCAGAACTAAAGTTGCCACCGTTGGAACCAAAGATCACAACGTCAACGTCATCCGCATAGACCAGATCACGAAACCAATCGCGTAACTCAGCATAGCTATCAAAAGTCAGCGGGTTCTTACGGTCGGGTCTGTCAAGGCGAACGGTGGCGATGCCACTCTCAATCTCGCATAGAAAATGTTTCACATCACTGCGCATGGGCGGGTTCCTTTGTCATTTCTACATGTGCTTCGGCAGCGGCGGCAAAGGCCTGCAGCCGTTCAGCCATGGCACGGGCGTCTTCCGGGCTGACCCCGCTAAGCATGCCGTTGATCCAGTCTTCATGCGCCTGTGCCTGCGTTTCGAATTCTTTCTGGCCAGCCTTGGTCAGGCGCAATACCGTGGCCCGTCGATCACCGGGCACGGCGACACGCTCGACCAGACCTTCCTCACTCAGGCGGTCAGCGATACCGGTGACGTTGCCATTAGAGACGCGGAGCACCCCGCTGAGCTTGCTCATCTTCAAGCCCTCAGGGTGGCGTGACAGCGCTGACATGACGTCAAAGCGCGGCAGTGTCGTGTTGTGCTCGCGGCGCAGCTTGTCGCGCAACTCATGCTCGATACCGCGCACCACTTTCAGCAGCCGCAGCCAAAGCCGTACGCGGTCCTTGGCAGCAGTCATATTTCGCCGCCCGAGACCACGAGATCATGGCCATTGATCATTGATGCCTCTGGCGAGGCAAGGAAACGCACGGCAGCCACGACCTCGTCAGTAGTGATCATCCGGCGCATCGGGTTGTTTGACACCAGCATCTTCTCAGCGGTCACACGGTCCACTTCCATGCGTTTCATCACGTTGCGCACTGCACCGTCAGCCATCGCCGTGTCCACAAACCCCGGGCAGACCGCATTGCAGGTAATCCCGGATTTTGCCACTTCGATGGCAAGCGACCGGACCAACCCCAATACACCATGCTTGGCCCCAGCATAGGCCGCCAGGTTCGCACCGCCCTTCAGGCTTGCAATCGACGCCATCGCGATAAGCCGCCCCCCCGGTTGCATATCCGCCAGCGCCGCGCGGAATGTCAGGAAGACGCCCGTCAGGTTCACCGCCAACGTGTCGTTCCACACCTGCAACGGCATATCCTTTACGGGCATCGCATGCCCTGCGCCCGCATTGGCAACAACCACGTCATAGGGTTTGTCAAACAGTGCTTTTACCGATGCCTCATCCGTCACATCGACCTGCAAACAGCGCATGTCCCCACCAGCGTTTGTCTCCTCCAGCGCGTCCATCCGACGCCCTGCAATGGTGACGTGATCTCCATTTGCCGCGAAATCCTGCGCGACCGACCGACCAATGCCTGACCCGCCACCTGTGACCAAAACATGTCTCATACGTTCACTTGCTCCATATCTGCGGCACGGTCCGCGAGCCGCCATGCCTGATCTCGGCCTGCCTCATAGGGCTTGGGCCATTTCGCGTGACGATCCCCGATCTCGGTCCCTGCGTGCAAGGTCCAATATGGATCGCTCAGATGCGGACGGGCGAGGCAGACCAGATCGGCACGGCCTGCCATGAGAATGGAATTCACGTGGTCAGGCTCAAAGATATTGCCGACCGCCATTGTCTTGATCCCGCCCTCGTTCCGGATGCGATCCGAGAAAGGTGTCTGGAACATACGGCCATAGACCGGCTGAGCCTGCGTCGAGGTCTGCCCTGCAGAGACATCGATGATGTCGGCGCCTGCGGCCTCAAAAAGCTTTGCAATTTCGACGGCTTCGCCCGGTGTCACGCCATCATCGCCTGCCCAGTCAGAGGCAGAGATGCGCACAGACATCGGCTTGCCTTCCGGCCAGACCGCCCGCATCGCGTTGAAGACCTCAAGCGGGTAGCGCATCCGGTTTTCAAGGCTCCCGCCGTATTCATCGCTGCGGGTGTTCGACAGTGGTGAAATGAACGACGAAATGAAATACCCGTGTGCGGCATGTAATTCGATCATGTCGAACCCGGCGCGGTCGGCCATCTTGGCCGCTTCGACGAATTCGTCGCGAATGCGGTCCATGTCTTGGCGAGTCGCTTCCTTGGGCACGGCGTTTTCGTCGGACCACGGGATGGCTGAGGCTGAAACCAAGGGCCAGTTGCCCTCTTTCAATGGCCTGTCCATGCCTTCCCATCCGATCCGGGTAGAGCCTTTGCGCCCTGCGTGACCGATCTGGCAGCAGATCTTGGCTTCCGTCTCGCTGTGGACAAAGTCGGTGAGCCGCTTCCAAGCCGCCTCGTGTTCGGGTGTATAGAGGCCCGGACATCCCGGCGTGATCCGCCCTTCGGGCGAGACGCAGGTCATTTCGGTATACACAAGCCCTGCCCCACCCTTGGCGCGCTCTCCGTAGTGGATCAGGTGCCAGTCCGTCGGGCAGCCATCGACGGCTTTGTATTGCGCCATGGGTGAGACCACGATGCGGTTTTCCAGTTTCATGTCTCGCAGTTGGAAGGGCGCGAACATGGGCGCGCGGACAGGGCCATTTGCGCCCGCCCCGGACTGCTCCATGAACCACTTCTCAGCGCCTTTCAGCCAGTTCGGGTCGCGCTGACGGAGGTTTTCATGGCTGATACGTTGGGACCGGGTCAACATGGAGTAGTTCAATTGGACCGGATCAAGATCGAGATAGCGCTCCACGTCCTCGAACCACTCAAGAGAGTTGCGCGCCGCTGATTGCAGCCGCAGTACCTCAAGCCTTCGTGCATCTTCGTATTTCTCAAAGGCTCGTTCGATATTCTTCTCAGCGCAGACATGATCCGCAAGCGAGATCGCGGATTCCATCGCCAGCTTGCTGCCCGACCCGATAGAGAAATGCGCAGTCGCCGCCGCATCCCCCATCAGGACTACGTTTTTGTAGTGCCACTTTTCGCAAAGCACTCGGGGGAACTTGATCCAGGCGGAACCGCGAATGTGCCGCGCATTGGTCATCAACTTGTGACCATCCAGATGATCTTTGAATACCTCTTCGCAAACGGCGATCGACTCTTCCTGGGACATGTCGCCAAAACCGAAGTTGTCGAAGGTTTCTTGCGAACACTCAACAATGAAAGTCGCGGTGTCCTTGTCAAACTGGTAGGCGTGCACCCACATCCAGCCATTATCCGTCTTCTCGAAGATAAAGGTAAAGGCATCGTCAAATTTCTGGTGTGTGCCAAGCCAGACAAACTGGCATTTGCGCACGTCAATGTCAGGTTTGAAGGTATCTCCGAACTCCATTCGCGTTTTGGAATTCAGCCCATCACAGGCGACCACCAGATCGTAGTCATCCATGTAGGCGGAAGCAGATTCAACTTCGGTTTCGAACTGGAGGTTCACACCCAGCTCGCGCGCACGCGCCTGCAGGATGATCAGCAATTGCTTGCGCCCGATCCCGCAAAAACCATGGCCGGAGCTGACCGTTTTGGTGCCTTTGTAAATCAGCGCCATGTCGTCCCAATAGGCGAAATGCTTGCGGATTTCAGCGGCGGAGACAGGGTCATTTGCCTCAAGGTTGTCCAGCGTTTCGTCAGACAGCACAACGCCCCAACCGAAGGTATCTTCAGGCTTGTTGCGTTCCAGAACAGTGATGTCTGCATCGGGATCACGCAGTTTCATTGAGATGGCAAAGTAAAGGCCCGCTGGCCCTCCGCCCAAACAGATCGCACGCATGTCGCATTCCCCAGATTAGATGTGTTGAGGTCAGGCTACGCCCAATGGAACGGTCTTTCAAGCCAGAATATTTTATACATAAAATAATTGCTTGATGAGAGCTCACTGACAGAATTGACAGCTACCTAATCTGTGCAGTTGGAACTTTCACGGTGACTGAAACGGCGTCCCGGCTTGCGCGCAAGCGCGCGTGACACCTGATCGGACAGGCGTACGGCACATCGCGTATTCGCAGATCAGTTTACCGTATCCGCGCTTCGGTCTGAGCATCGAAGACCATCGCGCGGCGCGGCTCGAACGAGATATCGACGGTATCACCTTCGCGGGCGCGGTCGTCCCCGCGTTCTTCGGCGATGATGCGCTCATCGCTGTGGGTGGCAAGATGCAAATAGCTGACGCCGCCCAGCGCTTCGGAGAGGTCGGCAGTCAGGCCACCCGTCTGTTGCTGGACGTCAATGTGTTCTGGTCTGATGCCAAGGATCACCTCCGCGCCTTCAGAAGGCAGGTTTGCCGTCACTTCGACCGAACGGCCCAGCGCCGGAACAGAGACCGCGCCATTCAGCACTTTGCCTTTCAGAAAATTCATTGCGGGAGACCCGATGAAACCCGCGACAAACTTGTTGTCAGGATCGCGGTAAAGATCGAGCGGTGCGCCCACCTGCTCTATGCGGCCGGACCTCAGCACGACAATCTTATCCGCCAATGTCATCGCCTCGACCTGATCGTGGGTGACGTAGATCATCGTCGCCCCGATTTCCTTGTGCAATCGCGCAATCTCGACCCGCATCTCGACCCGCAGTTCGGCATCAAGGTTGGACAACGGCTCATCAAATAGAAACACCTCAGGCCCGCGCACGATGGCACGTCCAATGGCGACACGCTGGCGCTGACCGCCAGAGAGGTTCGCGGGCTTTCGCTTGAGATACGGGTCAAGTTTGAGAATATCAGAGGCCGCTTTGACCTTTTGGTTGATCTCGGCCTTGGGCACGCCGTTCATCTTCAGGCCGAACCCCATATTCTGCTCAACCGTCATATGCGGATAAAGAGCGTAGGTCTGGAACACCATCGCCACGCCTCTTTCTGAGGGGTCGGCTTTTGTAACATCGCGCGCCCCGATATTGATGGCGCCTTCGGTGGTATCCTCCAGCCCGGCGATCATTCGCAGCAGTGTGGACTTACCGCAACCCGAGGGGCCGACGAACACGCAGAATTCGCCGTCATCGACCTCTAGGTCGATGCCATGGATAACCTGCACATCGCCGTAGCGTTTGATCGCATTTTGCAGCGTGACACCTGTCATTGCTTCATGCCCCCGTATTTTGGCTGAACCTTGTCCGTATCGTTTGTCGCCTGCGACAGATGCACGGGCGACCGCCAGGCCTCCGCATCTGCCGCAATCGCTTGCGCCGTAATCCGCAGGTCAGGCACCAGCCCGTCAAGCTTTGTGAAGTCCGTATCGCGGGTAGAGCCGGTGATCGACAACCCACCCAATACCTGACCTTTTGATGATCGGATCGGCACGGCAGTGCAAATAATTCCCGGCTCGTGCTCTTCACGGTCATAGGCGTGACCGCGGGTGACGATGTTCGCCAGCTCTGCCTTGAGCGAAGCAGGATCTGCCAGCGTCTGATCCGTAAAGCGGTGATAGCTTTGCTGTGCCAGAACGCGGCTTTGCTCTTCCTCGGGCAGGAACGCCAGCATCGCCTTGCCGACGCCGGTGCAATAGGCCGGTCCGATCTTGCCTGCATCCGAAAACATCTCAATCGGTTGCGTCGCATTTCGTTTATCGACGTAAAGAACCTGTCCGTGATCAAGCTGCGCCAGATGCACCGTCAGCCCGATCTTATGGCTGAGTGCGTCGAGGTGAGGCCGCGCGATGGGCGCAAGGCTGCTTTGGTTCCAAGCCGCATGGGCAAGGCGCACAAGGCGCACGCCAACGGAATAGGTCTGGTGTTCGGGATCGTATGCCAACAGCCGCTGGTTGGTCAGGGTCTGCAGGAACCGATATAACGTCGCCTTGGGAAAAGGGCTTGCTTCCAGCAATGCGCCAAACCGCACCGGACGGCCAAAGGCGGCCACCTGATCCAAGACATCCATTGCTTTGCCAACCGTTCCGTCACCGGACATGGGCTCCCTCCCTGATGTGGCCCGAGACCTCTTGGCCTCACGCATCCCTCCCCGGATCGCCACTTGACAAGATTGGCAGGGTGCGCTGTAGTTTTCAATATATAAAACCTAGTTCCAAATAATGGAACCTTAAAATGATCTCGGGAGGATCCACATGACTTCACTGAAATCCACGGTGCTTGGTTTGTTCGCTGGCACGACGATGCTGGCAGGGGCCGCTTTGGCCGATGGGCACGCAAAGCTGAGCGGCGATCTGGTTATTTTCTCTGATATGTCCAACCCTGCCCCGCGTGCAGTGATGGAAGGCATGGTGGCGCGCTTTGGCGAAATGCACCCTGACCTGAATGTGGAGCTGACGGTGATCGACCGCGAGGCCTACAAAACCCAGATCCGCAACTTTCTGACAGCAGACGCGCCAGACGTGGCAAACTGGTATGCTGCCAACAGAATGCGGCCCTACGTGGACGCAGGCCTGTTTGAAGACGTCTCCGACATCTGGGAAGGCACGCTGAGCGACGAGCTTGCCTCGACCAAGGGGGCGATGACACTGGACGGCAAGCAATGGGGTGTACCCTACACGTACTACCAGTGGGGTGTGTACTACAGGAAAGACATCTACGAAGAGCTGGGGCTGACCGAACCGACGAATTTTGACGAAATGAAGTCGAACTGTCAGGCGCTTATCGATTCAGGGCGCAAGTGCTTTACCCTTGGATCCAAGTTCCTGTGGACGACAGCGGGCTGGTTTGACTATCTCAACATGCGTACCAACGGGTATGATTTTCACGCCGCGCTGACCGGTGGCGAAATTCCATGGACAGATGACCGTGTGAAGGCGACTTTCGCCAATTGGAAAGAACTGTTGGACATGGGCGCGTTCATTGATGATCACACCGCATACAGCTGGCAGGAATCCCTGCCATTCGTCGTGAACGGCGATGCTGCGGCAATCCTGATGGGTAACTTTGCGGTGGCACCGCTGCGCGAGGCCGGTCTGGATGATACCAAGCTGGACTTTTACCAGTTCCCGGCAATCAATGCCGACGTGGCGTTGGCCGAGGATGCGCCGACAGACACCTTCCATATCCCGGCGAATGCCAGCAACAAGGATGCAGCGCGTGCTTTCCTGAAATTTGTTGTCTCGGCTGAGAACCAGACCATGATCAACGCAGGCGATGCACTGGGTCAGCTGCCGGTAAACAGCAAATCATCTGTGGACGATGACAAGTTCCTGAAGGAAGGTTTCGAGATGCTGTCGTCCAATTCTCCGGGCGGTGTCGCACAGTTCTTTGACCGTGACGCCCCAGCCGAAATGGCAAAGGTGGCCATGGAAGGCTTTCAGGAATTCATGGTCAAGCCAGACAACCTTGATCGTATCCTGAGCAAGCTGGAGCGTGCGCGCGCGCGCATCTACCGCTGAAAACAACAGGCGCGCGGGGCTTCCCGCGCGTCTGCCCCCGTGGTGGAGAAAAGCCGCACATCTTGTGACAGCGCCACTTTGTAAGGTGCAGGCCCCTGCACCCTGTCCCGCAAGGAAAGCCTATGTCAGACGTTATAGCCGACCGCAGCTTTTGGCACCGCAATCAGCAAACGCTGGCACCTTGGCTGTTCCTGACACCGGCGATCCTGTTCTTTGTTTTCTACGTCATCTACCCGGTCTTTCAGTCCTTCAACCTGTCGCTCTATGAATGGGACGGCTTGGGGACAAAGGAATATGTCGGGCTGCGCAACTACGAAGACCTTTATTGGGAATGGGTCGACCGCGACGCGTTCTATACGTCACTCAAGAACAACGTCATCTGGTTGTTTCTGTATCTCGCGGCTATACCTGCAGGCCTGTTCATCGCGCTTTTCCTGAACCAGACCGTGACGGGCATCCGTCTTTACAAATCCTTGTTCTTTTTTCCCTTCGTGATCTCTCAAGTTGTCGTCGGCCTTGTCTTCACGTGGTTCTATGACCCTGCCTTTGGCTTTCTGAATATCTTCTTGGGCTGGTTTGGCGCAGGACCGATCAACATGCTGGGCGACGAACGATACGTCACCTACGGTGTGATCCTTGCGGGGCTCTGGCCCCAGACGGCCTATTGCATGATCCTTTATCTGACCGGTCTTAACGCGGTGGATCCCGAGCAGATCGAGGCCGGGCGACTTGACGGGGCCAAGGGGTGGCGAATGCTCTGGCATGTGGTCCTGCCCCAGCTCAAACCTGCGACCTTCATCGCTTTCGTCGTCACTATCATCGGCGCGCTGCGGTCTTTTGATCTTATTTCTGTCATGACAAGCGGCGGACCGTTCGGCTCGTCCCGCGTGCTCGCTTATTACATGTTTGAGGTCGCGCTTAGCGAATATGGCTTTCGCATGGGATATGGTGCTGCAATTGCTGTCGTGCTGTTCGCGATCATGATGGTCTTCATCGCCTATTTTCTGTTCTCGATGTACCGAGAGGAGAAGCGCTGATGTTCCCCACACCGCTCGAAAAACGCCCCGCTGCCGCCAAGACGATCTACCAAGCGGTCCTGCCCCTCGCCCTGATCGCGTGGCTGTTGCCGCTCTTGGCTGTTGCTGTCTTTTCAATAAAGCCGGGCGCAGACTTCACCAACGCGAACTACTGGGGCGTTCCGTCTTCGTTCAACTTTGTTGAGAACTACGGGCAGGTCTTTTTCAACTCTGACATGCCGCGTTATCTGCTGAACTCTTTCATGATCACGATCCCCACCGTGATCGGTGCGGTGGCACTATCCGCGATGACCGGGTTTGCACTGGGGATCTACCGGTTCAAGGCAAACATCTGGATCTTCTTCATGTTTGTCGCGGGCAATTTCGTTCCGTTTCAGATCCTGATGGTGCCGGTGCGCGACCTGACCTTGGATATGGGGCTGTATAATACCAAGCTTGGATTGGTGCTGTTTCATGTCGCTTTCCAGACCGGGTTTTGCACGCTGTTCATGCGCAACTTCATCCGCGCGCTGCCGTATGAACTGATTGAGGCCGCACGGGTCGAGGGCATCTCTGAAATCCGGATATTCTGGTATGTTGTCTTGCCTCTCATGAAACCCGCCCTTGCGGCGCTGTCGGTGCTGATCTTCACTTTCATCTGGAACGACTATTTCTGGGCCGTGGTGTTGACGCAGGGTCCGGAAAGCCAGCCGGTGACAGCCGGGATCACGGCCTTCAATTCACAGTTCCGTGCGATGTATCACCTGATGAGCGCGGGCAGCCTCGTGGCAGCCCTGCCGCCCGTCGCGATGTTCTTTCTGATGCAGAAGCACTTTATCGCGGGGCTGACATTGGGTGCGGTCAAGTGATCAAGACATGGAGGCTGGACGACGACCGCCAGACCCTGGCGCTGGCATCGGTCGATGACCGCTGCCCTGGGGTGATCTATTGGGGCGCCCCCCTGCCCGCTGATGAAAACCTTGAGATCTTGGCAGCCAGCACGCAATTAGACATCACAGGCGGCATGCTGGACGAAAACCCTGCACTATCGATCTGCCCCGAGGCGGCGCGCAGTTTTCAAGGGCAACCCGGCCTTATCGTCCGTGACACGGATGGCACGCCATTGATGCCGCAGTTCTCTCTTGCCGACGTGCAGGAAAACGCGGATGAATTGCGCCTTGTTTGCACAGACTTTGTCAGCCGGATTACATATACCGCGCACTTTGCCATTGACCCAGAAACCCATGTTATCACAGCCAAAGCAACGCTGACGTCAGACCGTCCGCTTCATTTGCATTGGCTCTCTGCGCCCGTCCTGCCCGGCCCACAGAGCGCTGATGACATGATTGACGTTTCGGGCCGCTGGTGCGGTGAGTTTCAGCTTAATCGCACGCCATGGTCGCCCGGCATCCGCTACCGCGAGAATAGGACGGGCCGCACCGGACATGAACATTTTCCAGGTCTGATTGTGCCGTGCCGCGGGGCGACGAATGTCAACGGGGAGGCCTATGCATTTCACTACGGCTGGTCCGGTGGGCATCGAATGATCGCAGAGGAATTGCCAGACGGCCGTCGACAGATCCAGTTCGGCCACGCCGCAGGAATGGACACCGCCCCCGCGACAGAGTTCGAGACTGCACCGCTTTTTGCCGTCTATTCGTCGGACGGGCTGAACGGCTGTGCTGTTTCCTTTCAGCGCCACCTCCGCGACCGGATCGTAACCTGGGCCAAGCCCAAAGCCCCACGTCCGGTCCATTACAACTGCTGGGAAGCAGTCTATTTCGATCACAACCTCGACATGCTGAAAGACATCGCTTCCCGTGCCGCAGATCTGGGTGCCGAACGCTTCGTGCTGGATGACGGTTGGTTCGGGCAGCGTGATGACGACACGTCATCCCTATCGGATTGGGAAGTCGATCCGCGCAAATATCCCGACGGCCTTGGACCGCTGATTGATCATGTCCAATCGTGCGGCATGCGCTTTGGCATCTGGTTTGAGCCGGAAATGATCAATCCTGACAGCAACATTCACCGCAAGCACCCCGATTGGGCATTGGGCGCGGATGACCAGATACTTGGCCGTCAGCAAAAAGCCCTCAACATGGCGCTGCCGGATGTCCGGGATTTCATCTTTGACCGAATGGCTACCATCCTCGGTGCCCATGACATCGACTACATTAAGTGGGACCATAACCGCGTGCTGCCGATGCCGGACGCGGCGCAAACACGCGGATCTTACGCCTTGATAGATCGCTTGCGCACTTCCTTTCCACAAGTTGAGATTGAAAGCTGCGCGTCGGGCGGCGGGCGAATTGACTTTGGCATCCTTAGCCGCACGCAGCGTGTCTGGCTTTCAGACAGCAACGATGCGCTGGAGCGGCTCAAGATACAGCACAACGCTGCATTGTTCCTGCCTGCGGCCGTGACAGGCAGCCACGTCGGCCCCCGGCGCAGCCACACCTCGGGGCGCATTCTGGACATCGAGTTCAGGGCGTGGGTGGCTGCACAAAGGCATATGGGATTTGAAATGGATCCGCGCGAACTGGACGCGAGGGAACAAGAGGTCCTGCGTGAGGTCACCGCATGGTGGAAAGCGAACAGAGACTGGATGTTCAATGCCGATATCCTGCGGCTGGATACAGCAGACCCTGCAGTGATCGCCGAGCAGCAGTTGGCTGTGGACGGCAGACGTTTCGTGGTTTTCGCAGGCAAAGCCGCCACATCTGCCCAGATCGCGCCCCGGCCGCTGCGCTTGACCCGGCTTGACCCCTCGGCGCGTTACTCGATCAGCCTGCGGAACCGCACGTCGGCCCCAGCGCTGTCGCGTGGTGACCATATTCTGAAACGCGGGCCAGTGACGCTCAGCGGTGCAGCGCTTATGCACAGCGGTTTCACCCTGCCATGGAGTTTTCCGGAAACCATGTGGGTTGTGGAAGGAGAAAAGCTTTGACGATCAGCGGATATACAGCCGCCCCATTGAAGTGCGGGCAACTTCCTTGCAAGGAGGGTCTCAAGACCTTTGACAGGCACTGGCAGCAAAGGAGAGCAGAGTGATACAGACCGCGACGTTTCATGATCTTGATGGCAAGTCCGTTTTCATCACCGGCGGTGGCTCAGGGATCGGAGCCTCTCTCACAGACGGGTTTCTGGGCCAAGGTGCTAAGGTGGCCTTTATCGGGCGTTCGGACGCATCTGCCTTCGTGGCCGAAATGGCCGAAAAGCACGGCAGAGCCCCGCTATTCCTGCAGGGTGACGTGACGGACACGGATCGGTTGAAGGCAACAATTTCAGAGGCTGCAAAGGCGCATGGCGCGGTGGATGTGCTGGTCAGCAATGCGGCCAATGACGAAAGGCATCGTACTGCGGATCTGACGCCAGAGCATTGGGACCAGCTGCAGGCAATCAATCTCAAAGCGTACTTCTTTGCCGCACAGGCGGTATTGCCCGGGATGCAGGCCAAACACGCCGGTGCCATTATCAACTTCAGCTCCATCAGCTATATGATGGGGAATTCCGGCTATCCCGCCTACACCGCCGCCAACGGGGCGATCACCGCCCTCAGCCGCTCTCTTGCCAGAGAATTCGGCCCGGACGGGGTACGGGTCAACGCGCTGGCCCCGGGGTGGGTAATGACCCAAAAGCAATTGGACCTTTGGGCAACGCCAGAAGATCTTGCCGCGCATCTGGAACGACAATGCCTGAAAACCCACCTGTCCCCACAGGACATCGTGGATGCCGTCCTGTTTTTGGCCTCCGATGCCAGCCGGATGATGACGGGGCAATGCATGGTCGTCGATGGCGGCGTTGTGACGACGGGGTAGGAATGACCAACCCGATCACACCAGAATGGATCGCGCTTGACTGGGGCACAAGCAACCTGCGCGGCTGGGCAATGCAGGGCGGTGCTGTGCTGGACAGCGCGCGGTCGGGCGACGGGATGGGCAACCTTGAGAAAACAGGTTTCGAGTCTGCTTTGACAGCTTTGCTGGCTGGCTGGAATGTCTCACCGAAGACACCCATCATTGCCTGCGGCATGGTTGGGTCACGGCAAGGCTGGGTAGAGGCGCCCTATCGTTCAGTCCCGTGTAAGCCATTGTCGGAAAGCGTGGTGCGCCCGACATCAGATGCGTTTGATGTGCGGGTTCTGCCGGGATTGCGCCAGACCACACCATCGGACGTGATGCGTGGGGAAGAAACCCAGATTGCGGGTTTTCTTTCCCTCAACCCCAACTGGGACGGCGTCATTTGCCTGCCCGGCACCCATACGAAATGGGCGCAGGTGTCCGCCGGTGAAGTAGTCAGTTTCGAGACCTACATGACCGGCGAGATGTTTTCGCTTTTGTCCACACAGTCTGTCCTGCGTCACTCAGTCGGCGGTGAAGACTGGGATGCAGTGGCCTTTGACAACAGCATCGAAGAGGCGCTGAGCAAACCGGAAAAGCTTGCTGCCCGTTTATTTTCAATCCGGGCAGATGATCTTCTCAAAGGCACCTCGCCAGAGGTAAGCCGGGCGCGCCTTTCCGGCCTGCTGATCGGAGCAGAGCTTTCCGCCGCTCGTCCCTATTGGCTTGGGATGAATATCGCCATCATCGGGGACACATCACTTGCGACGTTCTATGCACGTGCCTTGGGAAATCAGGGGGTGCCCGCAACCATTGCTGACGCGGCACGTATGACACTGGCAGGGCTTACTGCCGCATATCGACACACAAAGGACGCACGATGACCTATCCGCTTATCGCCATCCTGCGCGGGATTACACCGGGTGAGGCTCCGGCCATCGGGGAGGCACTTGTTGCCGCTGGCTTGACGACGATCGAGGTGCCGCTGAATTCGCCCGATCCGTTGGACAGCATTGCGGCCTTGGCGCACTGTCTGGGCGACCGGGCTGTCGTTGGCGCAGGTACGGTTCTGACCGTGGCAGAGGTTGATGCCGTCGCCGATGCGGGGGGCCAGATCATCGTTTCGCCCAACTGCAACCGGGAGGTTATCAGACGCACCAAAGCACGCGGTATGCAAAGTTGGCCGGGTGTCTTTACACCCACCGAAGCTCTGGCTGCCCTGGAGGCAGGCGCGGACGGTCTAAAGCTGTTCCCCGGTTCTATGGCTGGACCCGCCGGGTTGTCAGCAATGCGCGCCATCCTGCCGCAAGGTACAAGAGTATACGCCGTGGGAGGCGCCGGACCAGACAACTTTGGTGATTGGATCGCGGCTTCTGCCGATGGATTCGGTATTGGCTCGGCGCTCTACAAGCCGGGTATGACAGCCGTAGATGTGGGCGCGCGCGCAGCACGGATCGTTGACGCCTACAGGGAGGCCGCGAAGTGAATACTTTTGACAGCCGTTTGAATGTTCTAGGAGAGGGCCCGCTGTGGCACCCAACGCGCAAAACACTGTTCTGGGTTGATATTCTGGGCAAACGTCTTTTGTCGCGATCTGGCGCAGACACCTCGGAATGGTCTTTCGATGAGCATTTTTCGGCGGCGGGATGGGTCGATGAAGACACGTTGCTTCTGGCGTCAGAAACGGCGCTTTGGCGATTTGCAATTGCTACAGGAGCGAAAGAAAAGATCTGCGCGCTGGATGCAGAAAACCCGATAACACGCTCCAATGACGGACGCGCTGATCCTTGGGGCGGATTCTGGATCGGGACAATGGGCAAGAAGGCTGAGCCGCAGGCCGGTGCCATCTACCGCTATTTCAAAGGTACGCTGCGCAAGCTTGTCCCAGACGTTACGATCAGCAACGCAATCTGCTTCGCGCCTGATCGGTCCTGCGCCTATTATACCGACACTTTGACACAAAAGATCATGCGACAGCCCCTTGAGGCCGAAAACGGATGGCCAACCGGTGCGCCGAGCATCTTTGCAGATCTCACGGAAAGCCGCCTTTACCCGGATGGTGCCGTAACGGATGCCAATGGCAACCTCTGGTGTGCGATGTGGGGGGCCGCTTGCGTGATCTGCTTTGCCCCTGACGGAACAGAGCTGCGCCGTATCGACGTGCCGGCACGCCAACCCACATGCCCCGCTTTCGGCGGTCCAGACCTGCGCGACTTGTTTGTCACATCCGCCACTGACGGGCTGCGCGCGGAAGAAATCGAAAAACGCCCATTGAACGGGGCGACATTCACCTTGGCAGGTGTCGCCCAGGGGTTGGCTGAACCGCAGGTCTTGCTGTGAAACGGGCGCTTGGCGTTTGTTACTATCCGGAACACTGGCCCGAGGACATGTGGGAACGCGATGCCGCCCGGATGGCAGACGCAGGGATCACCTGGGTCCGTATCGGAGAATTCGCGTGGTCCCGGCTGGAACCGAAACCCGGTGCGTTTACTTTTGAATGGCTGGACAAAGCCATCGCAACCCTTGCCCGGGCGGGTCTGAAGATTGTTCTTGGTACCCCGTCCGCAACGCCCCCCCGCTGGATGCTTGACCGCTTTCCCGACATGCTGGCAGCCGACGTCGAAGGGCGTCCGCGCACGTTCGGTTCACGCAGACATTACTGCCACAGTCACGCAGGGTACCGCAAAGCGGCTGCCGAGATGGCAGCAACACTTGGCAAGCGATATGGGCGCGATCCACGTATCGCGGCATGGCAGATCGACAATGAGTACGGCTGCCACGATACGGTCCTGAGCTATTCGCATGCCGCCCGGCATGCTTTCCGCGACTGGCTCGCTCGGAAATACCAAAGCACCGATGCACTGAACCGGGCGTGGGGCAATGTCTTCTGGTCGATGGAATACGACAGCTTTGATGATATTGATCTGCCCAACCTTACGGTCACTCAACCCAATCCGGCACACGAAATGGCTTTCCGCCGTTTTGCCTCGGATCAGGTGGTGGCGTGGAATGCCGCGCAAGTGGCCGCCCTTCGTCCGTTGACCGATGCACCACTCATTCACAACTACATGGGCAGAGTGCTGGAGTTTGATCATTTCGCAGTGGCCCGTGACCTCGATATCGCGTCATGGGACAGCTACCCGATCGGGTTTCTGTCAGATCGTTTAGAAGGGGATACCGCGCACAAGACACGGTATCTGCAGCAGGGCGATCCAGACATGCAGGCGTTTCACCACGATCTTTACCGCGCCATGAACAATGGGCGCTGGTGGGTTATGGAACAACAGCCCGGGCCGGTGAACTGGGCCCCCTACAATCCTGCCCCCCTGCCCGGCATGGTGCGGCTTTGGACGTGGGAGGCCTTTGCGCACGGCGCCGAAGTCGTGAGCTATTTCCGTTGGCGGCAAGCGCATTTTGCGCAAGAGCAGATGCACGCGGGCCTGCTGCGTGCTGATGATGCTGAAGCGCCGGGATTGGCCGAGGCAAGACAAGCGGCTGCGGAATTGGCTGAAATGCCTGAAATCGCCCCCAGAAAGGCGCCAGTCGCGCTGATCTTTGATTACGCGTCAGACTGGGCATGGAAGACCCTGCCGCAGGGAGCCGATTTTGACTATTTCCGTCTGGTGTTCGACGCCTACCGCGCATTAAGGCGCCATGGCTTGTCTGTAGATTTTTTACCGCCCGATGCCACGACAGGTCAGATGGCAGATTACAAAGCAATCTTTGCCCCGGGGCTTGCCCATATGTCGCCCGGCTTGATGCAGTCGCTATCGGACGCCGACGTTCCCTGCCTTCTGGGACCGCGGACCAACCTGATGACCCCTGAGATGTCCACCGCCCTGCCCCTCGGTCCCAATGTCCCGTCCCTTGATCTAAAAGTGACGATGGTTCAAAGCCTTCCCCCTTCTTGCACACGCACGGTCGCTGGTGGCGGTACCGTCTTGCATTGGGTCGAGACGCTGCAAGGAACGGCAGAGGCAATCATGTCATTGCAGGACGGCAGCGCCGTCGTCGCAAGAACAGGTGCAATGCATTATCTCGGTGGTTGGCCAGATCAGCCGCTTTGGGATCGGCTCGTCTCGGTCCTTGTCAAAGATGCTGATCTCACGCTTCTACCCGAAGGCCTGCGGTTGCGCGATACAACAAGCCATCGGTTTGCTTTCAACTATGGCTCCACCCCGGTGAATTGGAACGGCGCAGAGATCGCCCCCGCTGATGTTGTTTGGTGGCCCCATGACAACGATCCAGTCTGAACGTTGACAGTAATAGCTCATTTGCTTAACACATTAAGTAATTCGACTGCCCTCTACTCTGGGGCGTCATCGCCATGGGAGAGACAACATGGATTGGGAAGATTTTCGCAAACGGGGTCGCGATGCTGCTGATTGGGCTGCGGATTACCATCTCTACCTGCGCGACCGTCCCGTGCGCGCCCAGACCAAACCCGGCGAGATTATCGCGCAGCTGCCCAAGAGCGCACCCGACACGGCAGAATCGATTGACGCCATCCTGAACGATTTGGAACAGACAATCATGCCCGGGATGACGCATTGGCAGCACCCCCGGTTCTTTGCCTATTTCCCAGCCAATGCTGCACCGGTTTCTGTTCTGGCGGAAAGCTATGTCAATGCCATCGCAGCGCAATGCATGTTGTGGCAGACCTCTCCGGCGGCGACCGAACTTGAGACGCGGACTTGCGATTGGATGCGGCAGGCAGTGGGTTTGCCTGATGGGTTTTCCGGCGTCATTCAGGATAGCGCAAGCACCGCGACCCTGTGCGCCGTGCTCAGCATGCGGGAACGGGCGCTGAACTGGGCCGGAAACCGCGATGGGCTGACCGGGCAACCCCGCCTGCGTGTCTATGCCAGCGCCGAAGTGCATACATCGATTGATCGTGCCATCTGGATCGCGGGGATCGGAGAGGCCAATCTGGTGCGTATCCCATCCTCAGGTCCAAATCGCGCCATGCAGGTGGACGCCTTGCGAGAAGCGATAGCGGCAGACCGTGCCAAGGAGGGGTACATGCCTGCAGGTATTATCGCCTGTGTGGGCGGCACCAGCGCCGGTGCGACCGATGACATCAGCGCGGTGATGGATGTGGCCGAGGCAGAGAAACTTTATGTCCATGTCGATGCCGCTTGGGCCGGGGCTGCCATGATCTGTCCTGAATATCAGGCGATGTGGCGAGGGGTGGAGCGTGCCGACAGTATCGTGCTGAACCCGCACAAGTGGCTGGGAGCACAGTTTGACTGCACCACCCATTTTCTCAAAGACCCCGAAACCTTGGTAAAAACACTGGCGATCCAGCCAGAATACCTCAAGACACATGGGGCAGACGGGATCATTAACTATTCCGAATGGTCCGTACCCCTGGGCCGAAGATTCCGCGCCCTCAAGCTTTGGTTTCTGTTAAGGGCACATGGGTTGGACGGATTGCGTGAGATGATCCGCAACCACGTGAAATGGGCAGAAGCCTTGGCAGATCGGTTGGCTGCCACGCCAGATTTTGAAATCGTCACACCGCCCATGCTTTCCCTTTTCACCTTTCGGTACGTGCCAAATGGCGCAATTGATCTCGATACGTTGAACCAAGACCTTGTGAATGCGATCAACACGGACGGTCGGATCTATCTGACGCAAACCCGGATTGATGGTGCTCTTGTCATTCGTTTTCAGGCTGGTGCGTTCAGTTGTACTGAAGATGACGTCCGGATGGCGTATGACGTGATAACAGAGATTGCCAACCAGATGTGATGGGTCGTGTAAGTCAGGGACCGATCAATGTGACGCCGGGCAACCGCTGCAATACGAGGACATCCTCGTCGTAGAGTTCGGTCAGTTCTTCCACCAACTCTTCGGTCCAGCCCGGCATGTCGAGCTCTTCTTCGATTTCCTCTTCTAGCGCGAACTTGTCGAGGAATACCGCAATGACCCGACGTTTCTGCATCTCAGACATATCGGGGTGGCTGTGCATGTAGCTGCGGAAACGCTCCATCCCCTCCTTGCTCATGATCGAGGTTAGAAGATCGAAACCGCCTACGATCTTTTCGTGCGGATCTATGCCTGCCAACTCGCGGATGATTTGCGACCATATGACCGGCGTATCTTCGGCGCACCAAATGGTGATTGGGATGTCGGGTGCCGCCTCCCGAATGGCTGCCACGGTATCGGACCACCGGATATCAAATGGCCCGCACCCGGCCCAGAATGCATCATCGGACTGGTCAATAGACTTGTCAAAAAGGATCGGTATCAGGGTTGCGGGGTTCCGAATAGCAAGGAAAATCTCAAGATCATCCTGCGGAAACAACGCCGCCATATGTGCCATCCGTTCAGGTGCTGCGGGGTAAAGAACACCTTTCTGGATCGCCGTTCCTGCGGTGCGGAAGAAATTGGCATCAGAAAGTATCACCCGGTCTGCTGGCGCGTCATCCAAAATCACGTCGAGCAGAACCTCTCGTGCCTGTGGCGAGGCCGGCGCCCTGCTCATGGCATTAAGGGTATCGCGCACCAGCGCACGATAGCTGTTGGGTCCTGGCACGGTGATACCGCGCTTGGCGAACGCATCCTTGTTGCGCAGAACCGATTTGATCAGCCGTTCCTGCTCGGTAAAGTGCGCCCCTGTTTGCAAGACAAGCTGCATAAATTGTTACTCGGACCTTTGCTTGATTGCGCTTGTGAATACAGGCTCTGCCGCCTTGTGTAAAACGCCAAAATCGTTCTGCAGGCTGCCCTCAAACCAAGATGAAAAAATGATGCCAAATGAGTGCCGAGAGTGCTTGCATCCATAATCAGCATCAACTAAAGAACGCCCACACCGAACAGGCGGTCAGCCGCTGTCGGTCCTCAGCGTTGCAAAACGTTGGCCCCTATAGCTCAGCTGGTAGAGCAACTGATTTGTAATCAGTAGGTCCGCGGTTCGAGTCCGTGTGGGGGCACCATCAAAATCAAAGACTTACCAGAAACTCGCCCGAGGCCATTCTTGCCTTAGTAGACACATGGTAGACATTCGGCATGATTACGGCGTGACTACGGTCATGTGATGCTGATTAGATACGGTGAGCGTGAAGCCACGGGAGGGTCTCGTCTCGTACACAGAGACCTCTTTGCGCCTCCCTACCCCCAGAAACTGTTGGACTAGGTAAGAGACAGGGCCTGCAAGGTTAGGCATGGGCCACATACCCCCACCCGGTAACATGTATTCGACCTCTGCCAGTGCTTAAGATCCAGAGAGTGTTAACCACTTTTGACTGATTAAGGGCGGATGAAGCTTGGGGTGGGCTTCGATCAGAGCAAACAGTATGCGCTCATTTCCCTCAAGGTGACCTTACTGCCTGCCCAAAAGGGTTGATCAGAGCGCAGAACAGCGGCACCCTGCAAAAAGGCATCTAACTTAGGGGATGTCGGGCAACGCGGTTCACTTGGGAAAAATTGGCTAGGGGGGAGGTCCAATGGCGGACAAAGAAAAGGAAAAGAAGAAAAAAGAAGACCAGATGAAAAAGGATAAGGATACCTTGGACAAGGGTCTGAAGGCACTTGAGAAGGTGCTGGATTCAAATGCACTCAAAAGAATTCGCAAGACCTTTAACAAGTTTGAATCTGCTGCGAAAACAGGCAAGAAAGTTGCGGAAGCCGGTAAGGAAGTCTCAAAAGAGCATCAAATTGCAAAGAAGGCATTTGTTGAAGAGTGCATGAAGAAATATGGGAAAGATGAGAACTTCAGAGGTCTTTGTCACGCGGAATGGAGCAAGGAGTTTGGGCCTTCCGATGAACTGAGCAAGACAGCCAAGAAGTCATTTACGAAAATATTCGCGGAGAAGCTGCCTGAAGCTATCTGCAAGAGAATAGATAGCTGCGCAAAAGAGCTTGAAAAGATGGAGAAGGCTAAGAAATAGCAAGGAATGCATGTGCCAATGCCCCGTTCGGCCAGTACATCCCGGTTGAGATATTGGATCTATAAGATGCGCACTGAGTTAGGTGATGCGTTTTTGCTTCATGCGCAAAGACACCCGCTGACTCTTCGGCACTCATTGCCGCAATGAACCTGAATTCTACCACCGACGCTGCTTCCTCTCAGCCCCCATGGTTCTCACGATTGAGCCTAGGGGGTATTTTTGGCGCGCCCCAGAAGTAATCCGCTACCCGCTTAGAGCACGGCAATCGCTAGAAAGAAAATGACGAGCAATACAGCAAGTATGGACAGAAACGCTTGAGACCTATTCCGTTCTTCTAAAGCTTTCTTAGACAAGGACGTTGAAACCTGAGGTGCAGGATATTTTCGAGCAGACATAATCGATTCCAGTTGGCAGACTGTGACGAGCATCTTCATATTGAACGTCAAATAAGGCGAGAACTGGGCGAAACTTGGGTTTAAGCTTGCTGAGATTGGGGCTTTCTTGGGGCTGAGTTGATCTGTTTGGAAACGTTATGTCCAACAGTAACAAGGGCTAGTAATGAACCCAAGACCGATGTACCGTCAGCTATCTCTACCTGATTAGCCCCCCTGGTTCCGTGAGCCTCGGGGGTTTCTTTTTGGGCGGGCTAAGGTGATCCGTTATTCGAACAGATTCCTATATATACCTTACAAATTCTTGTTCGGTTAAGCTAAGACCAGAGAATAAGATAAGCTAGCAACAGTGACACCGCACAGATCGCACCGATGCGCCACGCTAGCTGCGAAAGCTTTCTGCCATCAGTGTCTGGCAAAGGATCATCGTAAGGGACTTTGTAGCTTCGGCCTTGCACTTTAACTTATTCCTGCAATGAATTTCTGTGTTCTTTCGCGCTGCAAGTGAGACTTACATGCGATTAGGGGCAAAAATGTGACAAACAGATGGATTGAACATGATCCGTCAATGCTCCATCCAAAACCTGTGAACCGCCGCGACAGTTTCCGGAATTTGCTTTGCTGCTTGTTCGAGAGTTCGATCCAGTTCCTCCTGCGGTAGGTGTCTAGGTCTGCGAGGTATGCTCCGTGATTCCCGTTGGGCTGCACCCGATTGGATCACAAAGCAAGAATTATTGCCTCCACAGAACTTGTGGATAAGTCTGCGGACAAATGATCCATAAGCGGATTTTTGCCTTTGCTTTCAAAGCCATTCACAAAACGGCTATTTTTTGAGCTTTGCACTAAACATATGAGAATGAATGAGAATTTTAGCTAGGCCCATTACTTCTTGTCCGTTGCATACCACTGTGTCCCAAATATTGTGCTACTGAGGCAAGGTGTACAACTGTTCAATTACCGCCACTACAGTCAGGTCGAGGAAGGGTTGTTATCAGACCTGTCTTTTGCTGCCCTAGATGAAGCGCGAAGTTAGGTCTAGACTAGCAATATTTCCAAGCCCTTAGGGTTGTCCAATAAGTTCAAAGATTTGGAGTAAGCGCACATGCCACCCAAGATGGATAAAGAGGTTGAGAAACAGTTCAAGGAAGTCGAAAAACAGCTAAAGTTGATTTCGAAAACCCTCGGAGACATGGAACGGCGCCTGAAATTCGTCGAGGAACGAGGAAAGGTACTCGCTGATAGCCTCACCAGTGCCAAAGACCTCGAAAAGTTGACGGACGTCCACTTTAATAAGCTAGCCCGAGAGATGGAGCGAGGACAGCAGACCAGTTTTGAGCGGATGAAAGCAACCGAAAGACGGATTGAACTCCAAGAGAAGCGTGACAAGGCCTATGAAAAGGAGGCGTCTAAAGAATACGAAAAAGCACGCAAGGAGGGTGAAAAATATGCCGATGAAAGGATGAAGCAGTTTGAGAAGCAGCGTTTGGATATGCGACTAACCGCACTGGAAGCGATAGTAGCGAAGCTTGGGAAATAAGAAACATGTCAGAGCCAGAGATCGCCCAGAAAGCCCCCTACCCAACTGAAGTCGAAGCCGGTAAGAACTACTTCTGGTGTGCCTGTGGGAAGAGCAGCAACCAGCCTTTCTGTGATGGGAGCCACAAGGGGACAGACTTCACGCCGGTCAAATACACTGCAGAAAAAGATGGGAAGGTGTTCTTCTGTGGGTGTAAGGCTTCAGGCAAGTCACCGCTATGCGACGGAAGTCACTCGAAGCTCTGACCAAAGGGCGAGACTACTGGTATGTCCAATGGAGTTAGATTTCGGCTTACAGTACCGTCTTCTTGTCTCTTAATGTGACAACTTCCTATAGTATCTTATAGCACTTTGTCACAATAACGGCCCCCTAAGCCGAAACTTCAGGCTGTCCTTGGTTCTTCTAAAATACTAGAGCGGCCCTATCCCGTAGTTCTTTCTTTCCTTTTTTAATAAGACAAGAGATAAAAGAGAAGAAGATATAAACCTAGGGGGCGGACCTCTTGGAAGAACCTAAATGCATATCTCACTAAGAGGGTATTACTTGTCTAAGTATGCATTAAGGAAAAAATATCTGAAGATAGAGCCGCCCACTTATTTTAGTTGTCTCTAGTCCAAACAAACTTACCTTGATTCCCTTTGCCTTTCTTTCCCGGCTCAAACCTATAACCTAGCATCTGGAGGTCTAAACTGTTTTGTAGACCGTTCTTATAATCTCGTATGTTGAAATTGAGAGCCTCTTGAACCTCTGAGAGTGGCACATCTGCTCTTCTGTTCTGTTGTTTCAAGTACCAGACGATGCGATCAATCCTCCCGGTCGGCTCTCCTGTCTCCTGTCCTTCATATTCTAGAACATCTGTCTCACAATCTCGGTATTGCACTGCAAGTCTAATGAACCTGTCTGCCGTGGTGTGGACGTAGGCTGTCATCTCCCCTGCTACAGCATTCTTATCTATGTTCCGTACACTCCCTCGGCCTATCTGCTGCATCATGTTGTCGATGTACTGTGCTTCCCTGATGCGCTCGTAGTTGCCCACCAGCCTGCGCTTATTTGCTTCTTCAAGAGCTTTGTCCGTGATCTCTTCATTGGCTAGCGTATGGAAGCGTCGAACAGCCGCATCCTGAGGCAGATGATTGTCCCAGAGATAGACCACAGCTTTGCACTCAGCGAAGGCATTTGAGCCAACAGACCTTGCATGGTGGGACACCTTGATCTGCTTCCCGTGTTTGGTCACCGAGATTGGATATTCCAGTTCACCCTTAGTTAGCTGTCCGAGATAGTCTCGAAGACATCCGTCCAGAACCTTCTTGGGCATTGTCATGTAGATCGTGTCTTCTTTGACATTAGACAAAACCCAATCGATATAGCGAACCACTTTGTCTTTCTTATCTTGTCCTATCCAAGAGTCGTAATAGGGAGGGAGATCAGGACCAGAGAGGTGCACTAGTTTAAGCTGCTCATAACTAGGTGGCGCCCAATAGGCTTTGGATTGACTATCTTGCTTAAACGAACCAGCAATATCGTAAACCATGCCTCCAGTAGCACTTAATACGATTGTCTTTTCTAAATTAGGAATGCCTAGAACCGCAGCCGAGTAGATAGGGTCGTAACGGTCACGGTCAATATTCCCTCTTGACAGGAAAACCAGTCCCTGAAGAAGGGCTTCACAAAACCTCTGGTTGGCTACCAGTACTCCGCGATAAGCAGTCGTCTGTGAGTAATCAGTAAGCTTCAAGTCAAAGGCTATGGTCTGCGCCCAGCTAAGGTCACCGCTTCTTGATGCGGCTATGTATTTCTTGTCACTATCTTGAAGCTGACGGTCCAGCTCATTTGCGAAGTTAGCTAGCTTAGTGAACTCGTCGGGATAAATGTTATGGCTGGTGGCCCAAGACCTAGCCTGATTGAAGTGCTCAAGCTTCAAAGTGGCTTCACCGGTGGCATAGATCGCCTCATCGACAACAAACAGATCACGATCATCTAGCGCCCCTTGATTATACTGTATGAACTGGTGCGTCAGGACGATTATGCGTTTTGCAAGCTCATCATCTTTGTCAACCGCTGCATCGCCATGGTAATGACCAACAACATCGTTTCCCAGCTCCTCAACTAACGATTTGTAGACCTCATCGACTGAGTCTTTGTAGAGCGTCATGAAGCAAAGGCGCTGGTCTGGGAAATCTTTTGCGAAGCGTATGATCCCCCAGATTGCTCCAGTTGTCTTACCTGAGCCTGTTGGCATCGGGACGTACAAAGGGCCAGTCTCAAAGCCCTCAGCCATAATAATGATTGCAGAGGCCGTCATGTTTGCAGAGTTAACCTGCCAGTCTGATAGCCAGTCTAGACCGCCTTTCTCATTCCTTCTGCGGGCTATGGCTTCGTCGAATAGGTTCATAGTCAATGTGATCCCCTAAAGGGCTAATTCAAACAACTCTACATGTAAGAAAAATACTACTAAAGCTCTGTAGCACCCTTCATCTTCCTGACGTAGTAGACGGTCTTCCCTTCTTTATTCTTACCTTTGAAACCAAACCCCATCTTCTTTGCCTTTGCATCAGTGTCCGGTTTGTAATCCTGAAGCAAAGCTACTGCTTCACTCCAGCGAACACCCTTATCGATAGCCAACTTCACAACGTTATCCACGAACTCAGTCTTGTAGGCGTTCTTTTCCTCTTCCTCGACCCGCAGAATTTCTTTCTTGAGCTTTTCTCTCTCTGCAGGACTTAATGCCTTAACATCTACTACGGTCATAATCTTTCCCTTCAGCTGTTGTCACCTAGAGATAGCACAACTGGCTATTAAGAAGAAGCGGGAAGACTCAACTGTTAAGATGCACTATCATTAGAGAACCCCATCTCGCTCAATAGGACTCTCTCTAAGCGCCTCCAGGTGCTCTCCGGTGGGGAGAACCCCCATGAAAATCCAAGATTGCTTTCAGTGACTCTCTCCGTGGCTGTACGGGCGGACTGTGGGTCAGACCGAGAAGGGATCGTCGAGTACACCAACCACCTGCATCAGGAACTCCCCATTTGTTGGGTCCAGAGGCTGGGCCTTCATGGTGTGCCGCAGGCAATGGGCTGTGAGCCCCTTGAAGTCTCTCAGAACCGATCTGTCCATGAGCAGTGCTGATCGCCGAGGGGAAACATGATCATCCGGGATGGAACACCTAAGCTCAAACCATAAAAATGGCTTGAAAATGGCTTTAATCGATGCAATCGTTTAAATAGAGTAAGAAAATGTTGACGTCGCAAAAGTCTTGTTGGAGCGATAATGAGATGAGCATCAAGGCGAAGATTGCGGCGAAGTTCGCCTCTGCCCTAAAGAGCACTAAGGCCACCAGTGCAGCTGAAGATACAGTAGATTTGTTATACAAAACAACTTTTTTTGCGGATCAATTTAAATCAGAAATTAGCGATCTTAAACCAGTATCAGCCGGGATTGGCCTAGCTGCCACAGCAGTACTTATGGCGTATAAACTTCAAGCCGTTGCGAACAAGGCGAAAGGCGAGCTCGATGAAAAAATGATCGCTGCTGAGACAGAAAAATTGGAAAAAAACTCTAAAAAGTATTCATTAATTATGAAAAATATAACAAAAAAATGCGACGCACAATTAAAGGTGTGCAAAGATGCAAAGCATAAAAAGGCGTTGAATAATCTAAAGAAGTCCGCTTTGATTTCCACGAAGAAGGTGGATGCGCAGGCCAAATTGGCGTCTTTAGCCTTGAAAAAAATCAAAAAGGCTTCTTAGACAAGCACAAGCGAACGGCTGCGCGTTCCTTCATCGGCAATCGGATGCCTCGGCCTCCTCAACCGTTTGCTCAAACTGCCAGTTAGGGTCGTAGTAGCTGCACACAGCCTCAAAGGCAGACCTCCTGCAGCCATTCCCTGACCTGCTCCACCGCGTACCCCCTCCCATAGCTCACCCCTACGCCCCCAACAGTCCTCCACCCCCCGATCTGGTCTATAAGGTCACTCGGACATTCTACGGCTCTCAGACGGTCTCTCATGGTGTGACGGAGGCAATGGGCTGTCCTCCTCTCCAGAGCAGGCAGCGATGACCGTAGTTAGTCTGCGTGAAAAACCTTCGATCCAATCTGTCATCTCATAGGCCAACCAATTGCACGGTCGTCATGCAAGGGTGGTCTCGGTTTGATCAGCAGCTATTGCAGAAAGGGGTTTGAGATGGAGCATACCCCGTTAGAATGGCCGCAAGATACGGAAGAGGAGGTTTTTCATGTCCGATACATTTGAAGAGATGGAAACAGCGCTCGGAAGGTATCACGCGAGGATAGCAAGCGACTTCTATACGTCAGCAGAGATTGCAGAGGTCCCCGGGAGCTTGAGGATCAGAGGCTACTACGGCCCCCTAATGACAGCGTCGCTCAAAGAAAGTGCCTCCAGCGAAGCTTACCGAGAGCATGTCCAGAAGGCTGTAGCAGAATACCGCAAGGTACCGCTCTTTCGTCACGTCGAAGACAAGTAAACCAGCTGACTTATATCAACGGATAGCAAATCCCTGACTACGTCGGTGTTCGATTCTTGGCGATTAGCTCACATGTCCTTGATGAGAGCCAATGCTGTGCTGACAGGATCAAACTTTTCGCGTACACTAACTTCATGAAATTATCTGTCGTTGGCCTTCGTGCCCTGCCTTTTCTCTTTGTTTTCATTTTTTCCAGCATTGCTTATGCCGCAGACGTGGACAGGTTTGCCGGGACCTACACTGGCAACGCTGAGTTCATATCCAACGATGAGAAACAGCGCCGAGACTTGAGTACCACGATCACGCCGAACAAAGATGGTTTCACGCTTAGTTGGACCTCCGTAACTCACAGGAAAGATGGGCGAATAAAGGAGGCGACCTATACAATTGAGTTCTTTCCCAGCCCGCGCGAGGGAATCTATAGCTCCGCCATGAAGGTAGACATCTTCGGCAAACGTAAGCCTCTCAATCCTCTGAATGGTGAGCCATTTGTTTGGGCCCGGTTCAGAGATGATACATTCTCAACATATTCTCTCTTCATTACAGAAGAGGGTGAGTATGAGATGCAAGAATACCACCGTACCCTAACAGACGGCGGCTTGGACTTAGTTTTCCATCGCGTCAGAGACAGCATGCTTCTACGTGAGATCAAGGCTTTTCTTGCCCGGGAAGGGTGACGATCTGGTTTGCCAGATAGCTGTCCGCCGAAAAGCCCACCTTCTGACCTACATCCAGAAATCAATGACAGCAAATTTTGCCCATACGAACCTGAGTTGCCAGCAGCTTTCCGAACATCAATATGACCGTAGAGGCTCTGTAGGCACCCCCGCCAGCGCATCAAGACACCCCAAAAATCAGCCCCTCAGGACGCTCTATGCAGTGAATGGATCGTCTAGCACACCAACCACCTGCATCAGGAACTCGCCGTTGGTTGTGTCCAGTGCTTGCTCATAGCAGTTGTCTATTTCTGACATAGCTTGGTTGATGCTTGCTTGAGTACCATCGAAGAGAGCCATAGCTGCTGAAGCATTATCAACATCTGACATACCTTTGTGCACTGCAAAGTAAGCACCAATGTCCACCTTGTTTTCCAGATCGGTTCTGCATGCAGTCAATTCCCAGAAGTCGAGCAACCACTGTATTCAACGGCACCATCTGGCATTTTGGTATTGCAGAGGATAGCGCCTCTCATAAGTGCCCCAGTTGTTTTTCCGTCTCTCAGATTCGCTCCATCTAGGTTTGCATCCCTCAAATCGGCCCCCCTCAGATCAGCTCCCGTTAGGTCAGCACCTCTTAGGTTCGCATCACTTAGATAAGCACCGCTAAGGTCTACACCATTCAGTCTGGAAAAGCTTAGGTCAGAGCCTCTTAGGTAAGCTCCGGTTAGACGAACTTCACTCAGCAATGCCCCACTCAGGTCACACCTCTCACAATTATTGGTCTCTTTCAGTTGCTTGAGATGCCCTTCATCCAAGGCCGATGCACTGGAGCCTATGACCGTGACTGCTGCCGTGATTGCGACTAATATTTTCTTCACTCAGAAACCTCATCATCCAATAAATCAGGCATCTATTCCTCAATCACCAGAGCAGTTCTCGACGCAATCGACAATACCATCTTTGCGACTGCTAAACTCGGAGAGGAAGATTTCTGAGGACCTTGTAGCTACCAACGGCTTCCACACCTACCCCTTTAGCCACTCAAGGTTGGATGCAGCTATTTGTTCAGCGTGTTCTGCAAGTCTTTGCTTCTGCATCTCGTCAGGCTCTTGTGCTATTGCGGCGTCAACATCTCGCTGATGCTCCCAGTCAGGGTCGTAGTACCGGTGGTATCCGTCCGCTACTGCATCAAAGACAGGTCTAAGGCGATCTATCTGCGTGATGATGTAACCTTCGGTGATAGACTGCGACCTGTGGTTCAGCGCCCTCCTGATCAAGTCTAGCGACGCACCATTGGATTCTGCATGGGTGGCAAAGGTTCGACGCAGGTCATGGAAGCTGAACTTGATACCCGTATGGCGAATGATACGCGCAAGCTGTGATTTGGGTTCTGTCATGTGATTGTCACCCCTACGAGCAGGGAAGACCCAAGGTGATCCATCCTTACCGATAGCCTGAAGGTGGGCCTGTTGCCGCTTGAGTACCCACTTGATCATCTTGGATAGCGGTATGTGGTGATCAGTTCCGTTCTTGGTGTCATGGACCACGAAGTAACCTTTGTCCCAGTCAACATCTTCCCAAGCCAGCCGAAGACCCTCCGTCCTACGAAGCCCCGAGCACATCAGCAGCATCACGAAGTTGATCCCCTGCTCTGTTACCCCGTGCTTACGTGTCTCAGGCCAGTCTTTCTCCATGTGATAGAAGTGAATGAGCCTCTTGATCTGCTCGTCCTCTAGGTAGTCCGTGCGCCTCTTCACCTGACGCCTGTACTTCTTCTGCTTGATGACCAGCCACGGGTTTTCAGTGATCAAACGCTCTCCATCCACCTCATCTGCCAAGGCAAATCCGAATACAGCGGACATGATACGGTAACACTTTGCAGCCGATGGTAGCCCTGCGTTGTCACGGATATGGACAAAGCGTTCCTCTGCATCCTGACGGGTCACATCGCGGATTGGCTTTTCCCTCCATGCCGAGAAGTAGAGGTTGAAGGCATTAATGTAGTCTTGCTCGGTACGTGGTTTGAGGTCTCTGGCAGCAAGATAGCTGTCGAACACTGCCCCCACCGTCTTGCCTAGGGCTTCCTCACGAGCCTCAACAGCCTTACGCACCTCAACGGGGTCTTCCCCTCGCTGCATCTGGAGTAGTTTGTCTCGTGCAAGCTCTTTGGCGTCAGCTACGGTCATAGCTGGATGCTGTCCGAGGGTGATCCTTCGTGTCCTTCCGCCCCTGATCCGACCTTCGACAATGAACGAGATACGGCCCTTGGGGGTCACCTTCACGCCAAAGCCTTTCAGCGTGTCATCCCGTAGGATGGAGACTTTGCTTGGCGGTTTGAGGCTGTCGACTTTCTTCTGCGTGATATTGGTCATATGAAACTAGTAGACAAAAAATAGACAGAAGGATAGTAGACAAATAGTAGACAAAGGGCATGATTTTGGCTGAAATGAAGCTATTATGATGTCTCTTAACGCCTATTCCTATAGCTCAGCTGGTAGAGCAACTGATTTGTAATCAGTAGGTCCGCGGTTCGAGTCCGTGTGGGGGCACCATTTTTCATTCCAACAGATATGTCTAGATCGAGCATCAGGGGCTCTTTGGTTCGATCTTATGTAAAAATTGGGTTGCCGCCCGTCGGTCTGCAGACTGCAGTGAAAAGGCGCTATTCGCGCGACTTACGTCAGCCTCGCATGCAACATCTGCCCAGATTAATCGCAACAGTTTCTCAAAATTTGCAGAGTACGGTCGCGACAGCCAAGCAGTGGGACATATGGGCCGCGCAGGACACAACAGCTGTTTCTTCAATGGTGGTCCCATCCACATACCCTGTTCGCCGACCGTCAGGATGGACTGACGCGCGCACATTATCTCAGGAAACCTTTCATGCCTTAGTCAGGAACAAAGGACGGGCGGCAAAAATCACGCCATCCTCTATCTTTTGCTGCTGCAGGAACCTGTCACTTGGTCTTGGAAAAGTGGTCCCGCGGGTGTCGAACGGCCTATTTGCAGCCCCCCTCGGCCCAAGAGCGAACATTCATCTTAAAGCCACCGCCGTAAGGGTGCTGCTTTGAGACTGCATCGTTGTTCCCTGCATTCACATAGGTTTGCCCCTGCGTACAAAGGGCTTCCTTGGTCCATTGATGGCAATTTGAGCAACTTTGCTCTTTCCATAACTCTTCGGGCAACCCTTCAATGGGCGGAAATAATGGCGACAGGGTTACCAGTTCTTCGATGCTCTTGCCGATCAGCCGGTCCACACCGCTGGTAAAGGGCATGGTCCAAGTCAGCTCGGTCCCCATAGGGGCAGGAGCAGCACGCGATGGGGCAGCGGCCACAACGATTTCCTGCTGTTCCGTTGGGGCCTGTGCTGCAGCAGCCGCACGCTCGGCCTTTTCGGCCAAAACCTTCAACTCAAAAACCGCGAATTCAGCATAGATCCCTTCGGGAAAGGCGTCGAGGTAGGCCTGATAATCACCTGCAGTGCCTGAGCTTTGAGCGATGCCGATCAGGCGCTCCTGCTCTTTGGTTGTATCAACTGGAGCGGGTTCAGGTGCCGGTGCGGGTTCTGGCTCCGCCGCGGCAATCTCAAGGGGGGGCGCTTCCTGTTGTGCCTGAGCGCCTGCTGTCGCAGTGCCTTGGTCCAGTTCAGAATTGATGATTTTCTCAAGCAATGCGCGCGCTTCGGGGATATGCTCGCTGTCAGGATAGCCGCGCATGAACAAAACGACAGGCACCGGGTCAGTACTGAATTTCACAGATTCCCAAAGCTGCTGCTCCGCGATTTCTTCCTTGGTCTTTTCCTCTTGCGCAACAAAGTAGAAATCATCAGTCAGCGACGAAGTATCCCAAGGTGTCTGCTGGCCTTGCGTTTCTTCGATCACTTTCACACGAACGTTTTTGAAAACCTGTTCAATCGGCACGCCGGCTGCAGGAATTTCGCGCGCAAGCGCCTTGGTGAACGGGCTGTTACCGTCCAGACCATCCAACGCCACGGCACCGGGCGCCGTTGAATACGCAAGGAAGGTTCCCGTCGGAGATTTCATTTCCGCCAGACCATTGTCATTCAGGTCGGGGATCGCTTCGAATGGATTGTTTCGACAGGCATCAAGGATGACGATATTCGTCTTGTTCTTCGCCGAAAACATCTGACGCAACACCGCCTGTGCCGGCACGGCAACAAGGCTGAGATCGGCCGCATCGGTCAGGCTGGCATCGACGGGCAGCAGATAGTTGTTGCCAAAGGACTGCACCGCATGGCCCGCGTAGTAGAACAGGCCCGTCGCGTTGGGCCCCGCTTCCCGCAGGTCGCGGCCAAACTGGGCGATTGCACGGTTCAGCGAAATCTGGCTTGCATCGGTCAATATCGTGACCTTGAAGCCTTTCTGCTCAAGGGTCTGCGCCATCAGCTCGGCATCAGGCACCGGATTATCCAGCGCCGTCACAGCCCCATAAGAGCCATTACCAATGATCAGCGCGATCCTCGGCTCAATCTCTTGCGCAGATGCGGCTTGCATGCTGAAGATCACAATACTGACAGCACTTATCAAGCGGATGAGGCGGCCAATGGCCGCCTTTTGGTTCCAAATCATGTGTCGCATTTAGTTGCTTATCACCTTGAACTCGATCCTGCGGTTTTTCCATCGCCCCTCACGCGTGTCGTTTGTGGCGATGGGGCTGCTCTCACCGTATCCTTTGCTGACAAGAACCGATGGACTGAGGTTCTTGGACATCAGATATTGGCGTACAGTGTTGGCGCGTGCGTCAGACAGTCTTTGGTTGCTGGCATCGCTTCCGACGGAGTCGGTATGCCCGCCCACTTCGATTACCATGTTGGCGCAGCGCGAAATGATGTTGGCAAGACTATCCAGCAAAGGTTCACTTTTGGCATCATGCCGCGAACTGCCAGAGGCAAAGTAAATATTGCCGGTCCGAGACAGGATTTCGAAACGCCCTTTGCAGGCTTCACGGTCAAAGTTACCTTCGGCTTCCAGCGCTACCGAAGCAGGTGCTGTTGTCGCTGTTGGTGCTGATGCCGCCGCCGTGGTGCTGTTGCGCGCAAAAATGAAATCGAAGGACACGGTAGCTGACGGGATGATGTCCACATTCGCGGCCTCTTGCAGTTTGCCCAAGCCTTCCATCAGGTTGAAGTCCGCCACACCAACCGAAATTGGCGTGCGGCTGGCGACAGACACCATGTCTTGCGTCAGCAGCGTTACGTAAACCTCTGCTTCATAGGTATTTTTTACTCCGTGCAGGTCCATCGTGTAAGTGACCGGCACCGTTTTGCGGCGCACATCAGACAGATCATTCAGCAGGGCCGCGTCGATCTGGGTGCTGATCGTGGCAGTGGGGAACTTGAATGTTTCGAAAAACAAAAAGCGCATCCGCACGTTGCGCAGGTCAATCTTGGTATCGACAGAGTCGAGCAAGACCCGCACTTCGGTCGATCCGGTCGGGCTGATCTCCCCCTCAAGGGTGGCAAAACTGCTGGATTCAACGACCGTCTGCTTCTTCACTGACTGAAACGTCAGGTTCGACATTTCTGGTTGCAGGGTCCAACCGCTGGAAAACGGGTTCAACTGAGCCTGCGCCGTTTGGCCAAAGGCAAGCACAGCCAGCAATGCAACGAAAAGACCAAAGGCAACCCTTTGATGCAGCTTTTTCAAATGGTTCATGACTTTCCTCCTGGTCGCCCAAATAATGAAAGGACGGGAATATTCTCAAATAATAGATCAAGTGTTGCACGAAGTGCTGCCTGCGAACAATCCTTTTCGGGCAGATTTTGGGAAGCCGTTTCAGGCGTTGCGGCGATCGAATTTCAGGTGTGTCATACCGGTTTGGGCCATCGCGATGCTCATCTCATCGCTGAGCACATTCCATAGCTGGTTCAGGCCCTCGCGACCTGCCGCTGCCATCGCAAATTGCAGGATGCGTCCGAAAAATACGAAATCGGCACCCGCCATCAGCGCCTTGAGAGCATCTTCGCCAGACCGCAGACCGCTGTCGAAGAACAACGGATAATCAGGGCCAAGAGCGGCGCGCATCAGTGGAAGAACCTCAAAAGGCGCAGGCGCACTTTCCAGTTGGCGCGCGCCATGACTGGACACCTGAATGGCGTCAACACCGGCCTTCTTAAGCGCCACGGCGTCCTCTACATCAAGCACACCTTTGACAACCAGATTGCCCGGCCATGCGTCCCGAAGACGTGCGAGCGTATCCCAGTCTGCCTTTGCCCGGCTCTCGGTTCGGTCAAACTCGTAGCCGTCCATCTCAAAGTTGGCCATTTGTGGTTTGCCGTGGATCAGCCCTGAAATCGACCAACGCGGGTGCAGGGCAAAATCAATGAACTGGCGCGGCCCGATCCGGAAAGGCATCTTGAAGCCGTGACGCAGCTCGCGCGGACGACGGCCTACTTCGGGCACGTCTACCGTCAGGACAAGCGTCTCATAGCCTGCGGCCTTGGCGCGCTCGACCAGCTTGAAGGTCCCTGCCCCATCCCCGCTGAAGTAAAGCTGGAACCATGCGTTGCCCTCCGCGACCTCAATGATTTTCTCCATGGGAGTCGAGGCGACGGTGGAGACGCCATGTGGTACCGCGTACTTCGCGGCCATTTTCGCCAGCATCAGGTCGGCACCGGGCGCTGACAGGTTGCACATGCCCATGGGGGCGATCCCAAAGGGACGTTTGGTGGGTTTGCCAAAAACACTGGAGGACAGCGACCGTTCGCTCACATCGCGCAGGATGCGTGGCCGCAGCGTCATGGCATCAAGGGCGGCACGGTTGCGTGCCGCCCCTGTTTCGGCTCCGGCCGAGCCATCGATATAGTCAAACACCATCCATGGCAGCCGCCGCTTCGCCAACCGGCGGGCGTCCTCGGCGCTATGGATGGCGTCAGCGCCCATCAGGCTTTCACAGCTTCCATGAAGCGGTGGCGGATGACGACAGGGTCCATCGTAATCACGGGCAGCTTGATATTGCCGCTGTCACATTTGCAGACGATGATCGTCATCTCGTCGCTGTCGATGGCCGCTTGCAAGACAGGTGGCAAATCCTTGTCCTGCACCTCGATCACGTTTTCGCAGCCACAGGCAGTTGCAACAGCCGCGAGCGAGGTTTTCCGGCCCGCATACGTGGGCTGATCCCCGGTTGAGCCATAGGAACCGTTGTCGATGATCAGCAGCGTGTAGTTGCCCGTCGCGTTATTCGCGATGGTGGGCAGCGTGCCGAGGTTGGTCAGGACAGAACCGTCGCCATCAATCGAGATGACAGGCTTGTCCTGCGCCAGCGCCAGACCGAAGCCAATGGAGGACGACAGGCCCATCGTACCAAGCATGTAAAAGTTGGTGGGCTGATCGTCGATCATGTGCAATTCCTGGCTGGGCAGCCCGATGTTGCAGACGACAAGGTGATCCCGGATGATCGGGGCGATTTCTTTGAGAATTTCTGAACGGATCATTGGTCGCCGTAGCCTCCCCAGAAGTTGGCGTCTGTCAGGATCGCCACGGGTTTGTTGCACATGAAGGTGTACTTCAGAATGTTGTCGAACTCCTCGACATCCTTTTGCCAGTGGAAGTGGTACGTCGGGATGTTGAGTTGGGCCAGCAGCGCCTTGGTATGTACTGCCATTTCCACCTGGCAGGCCACAGGCTCGCGCAGCTCTCCGCGATAAGAGATGATCATCGGCAGCGGCATCCGGTAGAACTGCGTCAGGGTCGCCAGCGTGTTGATTGTCACACCAATCGCTGTGTTCTGCATGATGATCGCAGGGCGCTTGCCGCCCATGAAGGCACCAGCACACAGGCCCATGCCCTCGTCTTCCTTGTTGGACGGGATGTGGAAAATCTCGTCGCGGTTCTCCATCTCTTCGATCACACCGGCCAGCTGTTTGCAGGGCACGGTGGTCACGAAAGAGACATCGTTCGCAACAAGATCATCCGCGATCTTCTTGTCGATATTCATGTCAGTTTGCCTTTCAGGTTGATGCGCGGGTTTGGCGCGTTTTGAGAATTAGGAAGAACGGTGAACGTGAACCGCGCAAGGGGCGTGACGGACGACGCGCGCGGCGGTGGAGCCAAGCAGATAATCGCTCAGCCCCGGTTTGTGCGACCCGATGACGATGCAATCGATGCCATTGGCCGTCGCATAGTCGATGATGGTGCGGTAAGTGTGACCCTTGATCAATTCGGCCTTGATGCCGTCGATCCCGTCGAGCTTTTCGGTCAGTGTCTTGCGCGCACGCTCGAACCCTTCCTTGACTGCATCTTCGTCAAGGTAGGCCGTCACTGAGCCTTGCGGCGCTTCGTAGACATGCAGGGCGATGATCTCTCCGTCCCCACCGGTCAGCGCCTTCGCAATCTCAATTGTTTGAGGGGATACATTGTGGTCAAGCGCCATCGGGACGAGGATTTTACGATACATGATCTCTCTCCATTGCGTGTTTCGGGGTCTTCATGCCCAAGGGGACAGGACGATTTTCGGGGCGGCAACTTTGCCCTGGCGCAGGTCCTTGAAGGCAGCAAACCCTTCTGACAGGGGGCGTTCTTCGATCCAGTCGAGCGGGCCAAGCCGGCCATCAAAGATCGCCTGCGCGGTGTCGCGGAAATCCTGTGCCGTGTAGGTGTAGGTACCGATGAAAGTGATTTCCTGCAGGGTCATCCGGCGCACATCAAGCCCGCCAGTGTCCTCTCCCAACCCCACGTGAGCGATCACGCCGCCCGGCTGGGCGCATTCTGAGGCCTTCGCACGGGTCGCTGCATAGCCGACAGCGTCAACGACTACCGGGAACAGTCCTTCGGCGAATGCGACGGTCTTCTGACCGCACAGGTCAGACAAGAAGGCCCGGCGCGCATCGTTGGGCTCAGCCACGGTCACGTCGTCGATACCCATCGCTTTCAGTGCGAGGGCTGCAGCCAATCCAATGGCTCCGCCCCCGATGACAAGGGCGCGCTTGTCCATGGACGGATGCATCGCCTCCAACGCCAGCCTGACGGCATGCCAGCTGACTGCGAGCGGCTCTGCCAGAGCCGCCTTATTCAACGGTACGCCTTCCGGCACCTCGACCAGATTGCTCTCCGGCATCGCTACATATTGCGCGAAAGCACCTTCGCGGGGCGGCATTGAGATGATCTGTCGCGTGGGGCACAGGTTCTCGCGGCCCGCCTTGCAGGCCTGACACGTGCCGCATGTGACAAGCGGGTTCACCGTGACGCGCAGGCCGTCCTTCGGTCCGCCCACGATTACACCCGCCGCCTCATGCCCAAGGATCAGCGGGGCAGGACGGCGTGCGTCATGACCCAGATACGCGTGCATGTCAGAGCCACAAATACCTACCGCTTCGACCTTGATCAGATGCTCGCCTGCGCGCGCCTCCGCATCGGGGACATCGCGGAAACCGAGTTCTTCAACACCGTCATAAACAAGAGCTTTCATTTCGCTGTAAACCCCCCGTCCACCATAAGAACCTGACCTGTTACGTAACTCGATGCCTCCGAACAGAGAAACAAGAGCGGTCCATCCATATCTTCCATGCGCCCATTCCGGCCCGCACATGTCTGCGCCGCATTGCGTGCAGCACGCTCAGGATCATCGAACACCGCCGCGGTCAGTTCGGTCGGAAAAAACCCCGGCCCGATGGCGTTGGCCGTAATCCCGTCGCGCGACCATGCCTCGGCCATGGCGCGGGTCAATTGCCCGATACCCGCCTTGGTGGCGCCGTATGCGATGCCCCCCGGAAACGCGCGCGTCGTTTGCAGCGACGCGAAATTCACGATCCGACCCCAGCCTTTTTCCTTCATTGCAGGCACCAGCGCCTGAGATAGAAAGAACGGTGCGCTGAGATTCAGCGCCAGCGTCATATCCCAGCCTTCGGGCGTGACATCATCTGCGGCCTGACGCGTGTTCACACCAGCCGCGTGGATGACAATATCCGGCGCGCCGAAAGGCTCAGATACTGCAGTCCGCAGTTCTTCAATCCGGTCCCGATCAGCAACGTCCGCTGCAACGGCAGCGGCTTTTGCGCCAATCTCGTCCGTCAGACTGTCCAGCGCCTCTTGCCTGCGGGCTACGCCCACGACCTTTGCCCCTGCAGCAGCAAGGGCAACGGCCGCACGCCGACCCAGACCGGAGCTTGCCCCGGTCACGCAAGCCACCCGGCCCGTCAGGTCAAAGAGGTGACGCGGGTCAGCCATCTGCGGAGAGATCGAAGTTCTCGCCGGGGAAGTATTTGGCCAGACGCACGTCCGCCGCGCGGGCGTGACCTTCCATCCCTTCCAGACGCGAGATGCGGGCGGTCGCAATCGCCACATCCTTGGACGCCTCGCGCGTGGTGCGCTGCCAAGTGACGATCTTCATGTACTTGTGCACGCTCAGACCACCGGTGTAGCCAGCCGCACCAGACGTGGGCAGCACGTGGTTCGTGCCTGCGGCCTTGTCGCCGTAGGACACTGTGGTCTCCTCGCCCAGAAACAGCGAGCCGTAGCAGGTCAAACGGTTCAGCCACCAATCAAGGTCCTCGGCCTGCACGGTCAGGTGCTCTGGTGCATAGTCATCGGAACAGGCGGCCATCTCTTCGCGGTCGGCACAGACAATCACCTCTGCATAATCGCGCCATGCGGCAGCGGCGTTCTGGCTGTTGAGTTCGGGCAGATCGCCGATGAGGCCGGGCACAAGGTCCATCACCTTTTCGGCCAGCGCACGGTCATCCGTGACCAGCCAGACAGGCGAGTTGTAGCCATGCTCGGCCTGAGACACGAGGTCGGTTGCGACCACATGCGGATCGGCCGTCTTGTCCGCAAGGACAAGGCTGTCTGTCGGGCCTGCGATCATGTCGATACCGACGCGGCCAAAGAGGATACGCTTGGCTTCGGCGACGAACTGGTTGCCGGGGCCGACAAGAATGTTCGCCTTGGGCAGACCAAAAAGACCAAAGGTCATGGCTGCCACGCCCTGCACACCGCCCATTGCGATGATCTTGTCCGCGCCGCAGATATGCGCGGCATAAACAATTGCCGGGTTCACGCCTTCGCCCGGACGGGGCGGTGAACAGGCCGCGATGTGACGGCATCCTGCGACTTTTGCGGTCGTCACCGTCATGATGGCGGATGCAATGTGGCTGTAACGCCCGCCGGGGACATAGCAGCCTGCTGCATCCACGGGGATCGCCTTTTGTCCCGCGATGAATCCGGGATGGATTTCCATCTGAACGTCGGAAACTGTGCCTTTTTGCATTTCAGCAAAGCGTTTGACGTTGTCGTGCGAGAACTGAATGTCGGCCTTCAGTTTTTCGGGCACCAGTGCGCAGGCAGCGTCGATCTCTTCTTGCGACAGGATCACGTTGCCTTCGTATTGGTCGAACTTCTTGGCATATTCCAGCGCCTTTTCGTCGCCACCCGCCTCGATATCATCAAGGATATTCTTGACGATCTCGTGGGTTTCCGACGCGTCCGACTTGGCAGTCAGCGGTGCTTTCTTGAGGTATTCACGGGTCATGAGCGGGGTTCCTACTTATAGATTTCTGGAAGCAGTGAAGTGGAAATGGCAGGCACGTAGGCGATCAGAAGAACGACGACGAACATGCACAATACGAAGGGGATGGCGCGCCAGGCTATCTTCAGAATTGACTCGCCTGTGATGCCAGAAACGACGAACAGGTTGAGGCCCAGCGGCGGCGTGATGAAGCCCACGCCCAGCGCGGTGATCATCATGATGCAGAACTGAATTTCGTTCATGCCGATGTTATCCGCCAGTGGCTTGAGGATGGGGGCGAGGATCACGATGTTGGGTGTCGTCTCCATCACGCAGCCTGCGGCGATCAGAATGCCGATCATCAGCAGGATCAGCAGCCATGGCTCGTCCGTCATCATGGTGACCGACGTCACAAAGCCCTGAGGCACACCCATAATGGCCAGCGCCTCGGCCAACGGGGCCGAAAAGGCGATGATCGGCAGGATCACACCGTTCACCTTGGCCGAGCTGACCAGCATTGCGGGGAAGTCAGCCAATCTCAGCGTGCCAAGGATGAAGCCCATGAGGATCGTCACGACCACCGCTGTAGCACCGGCTTCGGTTGGGGTCAGACGACCTGAGAAGATCCCGTAGAAGATGATGCCGGGCACAATGAACGCGTACCAGCCGGACTTGAGAGAGCGCAGAAGGTTCGCAAACCATTCACCCATGGTCATCATGCCGCCACCTTCCCAAGCGTACAGGCGGTTCATGATCAGGTTGGTGATCAGGATCGAGATCAGGATCGCCAACCCGGGGATCAGCGCGGCGAGAAACAGGGTCGAGGCCGATATGCCGAGTACAAGGCCGATGATGATATAGGCGATCGAGGGCGGGATCAGGATGCCAGTACAGGCACCGGCGGCAACCAGCGCGCAGGCGTAGGGGCGGGGATAACCGCTCTCAACCAGACGGTCGATGGTCATACGGCCCACGGCGGCAGCACCCGCCGCGTCAGAGCCGGAGATCGCCGCGAACATGCCGCAGACAAGGACAGTAGCAGAGCCGAAACCACCCTTTGCAAAGCAGGTCAGCGCCTCGGCCACGTCGAGGAACTTGCGCGACAGACCTGTACGAACAAGCACGTCGCCGGTGAGGATGAACAGAGGCACGGCGGTCAAAGCGAAGGCGTCGATGCCAGTGAAGAGTTTCTCGCCCACAAGGCTGAGCGGCAAGTCGCCGGACATCACCAGCATGGCGATTGCAGCTGTGCCGATGGCAGCCCAGACCGGAACCGCAAGTGCAATCAGGGCGACGAACATGAGGACCGGGATGTAGAAGTCCCACCCCAACTCAACCGTTTGATTCATTGTTTGCCAAAGCATTTTTCAGGCTCCTTAATCAAACAGTTTGTCGCCTTCGAAGACAGCAGTGCCGTCCCGAAGCGATCTGAAGTCGCGAACGAATGATTGCAAAAGGCGCCAGATCATCAGCGCAAATCCAATCGGCACAGACATGAGGAACCAGACTTTGGAGATGCGCAATCCATCTGTCACCGAGCCGAACTTGGCAGAGACGTGGACCGTCTCAAGTGACCAGTAAAGCGCGATGATCGCCACGCCGAACATGACCAGATCACCAAATATATAAAGCAGCGCCTTGGGCCGCGGTCCGAGGTAGTGCATGATCACGTCGATGCGGATGTGCGCACGTTCCTTGACAGCAGCAGCCGCGCCGATCCACGCAAGGTAGATAAAGGAGTAGCGCACGATCTCTTCCCCCCAGATGGAGGAATAAGCGAACAGTTCGCGGCGGATCACTTCGATGGCCATCGTGATGACGAGCATCACGTAGAACATCAAAAGCAGCCACCTTTCCGCGTCTCGGTCAATTCGTTTGAGAATATCCATATCTCGCCCCGGCCTTGGCCGCACTTCACCTGTTCAGCCCGACCGGGCTGTCATGAAGGTGCTGCAAATTAAGGAAAATTGGCGGACGCCTGAATGGCGTCCGCCGGAAGGGTTTAGGCGTCGTGCACGTAGTACTTGCCTTGCGTGCCTGCCGCCTCTTCCATCTTGGCAAAGGCTTCCATGGAACCGGCGAGCTCTGTCTTGAACTCGTCCCATTCGGAGCGCTGGTAGCCGCCTGCTTCTTTCCATTCGCCCAGCTGATCTTCGCTCAGCGAGTGGAATTCAACACCGGCCTTCGCAAGTTCGGCCATCGCGTAGGCACGTGCCGATGGTACTTTGGAGAGGTTCTGGTGCGCGGTCATTTCGGAGCCCCAAATGATGCCCTCTTGGACGTCGGCTGGCATGGAATTGAACCATTCAAGGTTACAGGAATAAACTTGGCTGTCTGGCACGGCCTGCGTGAAGGTCACGTGGGACAGGATGTCCTTGAATCCAAAGACATAGAGAGCGCCCACAGATGGGTCGAGCGCGTCGGCCACACCCTGCTTGATCGCGGATGGTGTCTCGCCCCATGCCACCGGCGTCGGGTTTGCACCGACCATGCGGTAGTACTGCTGCAGCATCTTGGAGCCCGGCACGCGGAACTTGACGCCCGACAGATCGGATGGCGACAGAACCGCCCCTGCCCCGCCCTTGCGCACAGCAACGACGCGTGGGTCGATGTTGACGTAGAACAGCGCCTTGAAGCCCGCCGCCTCGACCTTTGGGTGGACCTCGGTGTCCCAGAAGTTCGAGTTAACAAGGTTGGTGAAGCGCTGGTTTGAACCGCAGAGATACGGCATGTTGATCAGGTCAACGGTGGACGCAAACGGTGCAAAGTTGGACAGAGAGTGCTGGGCCGCCTGAATGGTCCCGCCCTGAACCGCCTGCACCAGCGCGCCGCCGGCACCAAGCTGACCACCGGGGGCGAGCTTCACATAAACCTTGCCGTTGGTGGCGTTCTGGATGTTTTCCTTCAGGTCGAGCTGCATGATCGGGTAGCTGCGCGATGCGCCCAGAACATAGGCCGTGGCGATGACCATCGTATGCTCTGCTGCCTTCTCGCGGTCCCGCTCTTCGTTGGCTGTCTGTGCGGCCGCTTCAGTTGACCAGAGCATTCCGCTGGCACCAGCAACCATTGCAGCGGTGAAGCTGCCAGTCGCAGCCAGTTTCAGAAAGTTACGACGCTCGGCTGACTTCAGCTCTTTTGTCTCTTTGTCCATATGGTGTCCTCCCGTTGAACTTGGTTAGCTGCCGTTTTTGTTTTTGCGGTCAGCTTCGGCTTTCAGAATCGCGACCACGAAAAGGATCGAGGCCACAAAAAGAACCAGCATTTCCCCCACGTCCCCCAAAAATGCGCTTCCCGCGAAAGCACCGAGTGCGACGTTTGCGAAATAAATGGCAAATACGACGATAGATGCAGCAAGAAACATGGGCGAGGCTCCTGAGTGAATCGGCTCCTCGTCAGTGTAAGCGCTTACATTTATAATGCAAGCGTTTACATTTTGCTTGTTTCCAATACCTTGACACATAACATCCCAAAGGTGATGCGACATGAAAGCTGATATTTCGAAGGACGATGCCACGCCGACACTTGACGACGTCGCCCGCAAGGCTGGCGTTTCGACAGCTACGGTGTCGCGCTGTCTGAATAACCCCGACCGTGTGGTCGAGGCGACGCGCGCAAGGGTGATGGAAGCGGTCAAGGCGCTTGAATATACGCCGAACTTCGCTGCCCGCGTGATGGCGGCCAAACGTACGTTCACCATTGGGGCAATCATCCCCACGATGGACAACGCGATTTTTGCGCGCGGGTTGCAGGCCTTTCAGGAGGCATTACACGCAAGGGGCTACACCTTGCTGGTGTCAAGTTCGGCCTACCGCCCCGATGTCGAAGAGGAACAGATCAGGGCGCTGGTGGCGCGTGGTGCCGACGGCTTGCTATTGATCGGCCACGACCGGGACGCACCGATTTATGAATACCTTGAGCGCCAAAAGGTCCCTGCCCTTGCGGCGTGGTCTTTTATGGAAGACGGGCAGATTCCGTCCATCGGTTTCGACAATCGCGCAGCCATGTCTGCCTTGGCAAAAGAGGTGATCCGCCTTGGGCATCGGCGGATCGCGATGATTTCCGGGATCAGTCAGGGCAATGACAGGGCAAGGGAGCGTATCGAGGGCCTGAAGGACGCGCTGAGGGAAAGCGCGCTAGACGTGGATGATCTTGAGATCATTGAAACAACTTACGAAGTTGAGAACGGCGCAGAGGCGTTCACTCAACTCATGTCACGCGACGTACCGCCAACGGCCGTGCTCTGCGGCAATGATGTTCTGGCCGTCGGTGCGTCGCTTGGTGCCAAACGTCTTGGGTTACGTGTACCGCAGGATGTCTCCATCACAGGTTTTGATGATATTGAACTGGCCCGAATTACCAGTCCGGCCCTGACGACAGTCCATGTGCCGCACCGTGAAATGGGACGTAAAGCTGCGGATGCCCTTATTGACATGGTCGAGGGCAAAAAGAAGGTCGTCTCCGCCAAACTGGAGACCTCAATCAAAAAGCGGCATTCCCTGGGGCCCTGCCCCGGCACGAATGACGACCCCGATCACCCCTGAGTGTTCAGCCGTTCGACAATGCTTTGAGCGGTGACTGTCCCAAGAGGTGTATCCCCCTCGACGACCGTCAGAGCGCCCTCATCGCCGCTCAGTTTCTCAATCAGCTCTGACACCGGTGTTTCGACCGGGACATTCGGCGCATCGGGATTGATCGTGTCGCCCATCACATCCCGTGCTGTCAGCACACCAAGCGGGTTCATATTCGCCACAAAATCGGCCACGTAGTCGGATGCAGGGTTCGAGAAAATCTCGCGCGGGGTGCCAAGCTGGACGATCCGTCCGCCTTCCATGATCGCAATGCGCCCGCCCAGTTTGAACGCCTCATCCAGATCGTGGCTGACAAAGATGATGGTGCGTTTCAAATCACGTTGAAGGTCCAGCAATTCATCCTGAAGCCTTGTGCGGATCAGCGGATCAAGCGCCGAGAACGGCTCATCCATCAGCAAGATCGGGGCTTCGGTCACAAAGGCGCGGGCGAGGCCCACGCGCTGCTGCATCCCACCAGAGAGTTCGCCCACCTTGCGATCGGCCCAGTCTGACAACCCAACCAAAGCAAGCTGCTTGTCGGCACGTTCCAGCCGCTCTTTCTTGGGCACATCGGCAAGCTCAAGTGCGAGCGCCACGTTGTCGCGCACCGTACGCCATGGCAGCAGACCAAATTGCTGAAAAACCATCGACACACATTCGCGCCGCACCCGACGCAGGTCATTGTCAGAACATTCCTGCACGTTCGCCGACCATTTTCCGTCGTTGACCACCACATGTCCCCGCGCCACCGGGTTCAAACCGTTCACCGCACGCAGCAGCGTGGACTTCCCCGATCCCGACAGGCCCATGAGAACAAGGATTTCACCCTCCGCCACATCGAGCGTGCAGTCATGAACCCCAAGGACCTGTCCTGTTGCAGCTTCGATTTCGGACCGGGATTTCCCGGCGTCCATCAGCGGCAGCGCCTTGCCGGGTTTTTCGCCAAATACGATCGAGACGGAGTGGAATTCTACAGCGTTGGTCATTTCTCACCCACCCGCAGCATCCGGTCCAGCATAATGGCAACCACAACGATGATGAGCCCCGATTCAAAGCCCAAACCGGTATTGACCTGATTGAGCGCCCTGACCACCGGCACCCCAAGTCCATCCGCCCCTACGAGGGCCGCAATGACGACCATCGACAGAGACAGCATGATGGTCTGGTTCAGACCCGTCATGATCTGGGGCAGCGCATATGGAAGCTCGATCTTCCAAAGTGTCTGGCTGGGTTTGGCCCCGAATGCCTGCGCCGCTTCCAAAAGTGCCTTCGGCGTTGACGATATGCCAAGCTGCGTCAGGCGGATCGGCGCAGGCAACACAAAAATTACTGTCGCGATCAAGCCCGGCACCATGCCGATCCCAAAGAACACGATGGCGGGGATCAGATACACAAAGGTGGGCAATGTCTGCATCAGGTCGAGCACGGGCCGCATGAAACGGTAAAGCCGCGGGCGGTGTGCTGCAGCGATGCCGATGGGCACGCCCAGCCCCATACAGACCACGCAGGCAGAAAGAACCAGCGTGAGGCTTTCGGTGGTTTCCTCCCAGTAGTCCTGATTAAGGATGAACAAAAAACCCAGCACGATAAAAACAACGGTTTTCCAATTGCGCTGTATCAGCCACGTCAACCCTGCAAAAAGTGCGATGATGATCAGTGGGTGCGGGGTTTGCAGAACCCAGAGGATCGCCTCGATCAACTGCTCCATCAACAATGCAAGGCCGTCAAAAAACCAGCCGCCGTTGATCTGAAGCCATTCAAACGCACCTTCGGCAACGTCGTCGATGGGCACCTTGTTGTCGGTCAGCCAATTCATCCTGTCGAGGTCCTATTGATGAGTAATTGATACACCAATGCCCGCCCGAAAACCGGGCGGGCATCCTTTGAAGCGAGGAGGCTTTTACTCCATCGCCGCTTTCGCAGCTGCCATCGCATCACCACCGTCCTTGGTGGTGACACCATCCAGCCAGCCGTTTAGAACGTCCGCGTTGGCCTTGATCCATGCGGCTGCCGCCTCTTCAGGTTCTTCGCCGTCATCAAGGATCGCGCCCATGATCTCGTTCTCCATGGCCAGCGTGAACTCCATGTTCTGCAACAGCTTGCCAACGTTTGGGCATTCCTCGACATACCCTGCGCGGGTATTGGTATAGACCGTTGCACCGCCCAGGTCGGGACCAAAGAAGTCGTCGCCGCCCTCAAGATAGGTCAGCTCGAAATTCGCGTTCATCGGATGTGGCTCCCAGCCGAGGAAGACGATGGGATCACCCTTGCGGGTCGCACGCTGGACCTGCGCCAGCATGCCCTGCTCAGAGGATTCGACCACTTCGAAGTCGCTCAAGCCAAAAGCATCGCCATCGATCATCGACTGGATCAGACGGTTGCCGTCATTTCCGGGCTCAATGCCGTAAATCTTGCCATCCAGTGCATCAGCCTGGGCGACAATCGTATCAAAGGACGTGATGCCCATGTCGGCCGCCGGCTTGTTTACTGCCAGGGTGTACTTTGCGCCTGCAAGGTTCGCGCGGACGGTGTCGACGGTCCCTGCTTCACGATAGGGCGCGATATCTGCCTCCATCGTGGGCATCCAGTTGCCCAAGAACACGTCAATGTCACCGGCTGCCATAGAGGTATATGTTACCGGCACGGACAGGATTTTCGTTTCTGTGTCATAGCCCAGCGCATCCAGCACGACCGAAGCCGCTGCGGTTGTGGCGGTGATATCTGTCCAGCCGACGTCCGAGAAGGTAATCGTGTCGCATCCTTCTGCGGCAACAGCGGTGCTAAACGTCACGGCAAGAGCCGTTGAGGCGAGCAAACGTTTCATTAGAAATTCTCCCGTTCTTTTTATGGGTTGATGCGTGAATAGAGAGCGAAAGGGCGTTGAAATGCAACTCGAAACATCCGCAGCTGATGCACCGCACCGGTTTTCACCGGCGCACACACGACATTCCGTTGCGATATCTAACTTCGATGAGGAATTGAGTTTTCGTGTCAGGCTGTTACCCTGCGCAAAGCCAAAACCGAGGGGCACCTGAAATGACGCTGGCGCAAACCAGTACTGACTTTACCTCCTGCTCAGACTGTAACATCCGCTATCGCGCGGTATGTGCGACCTGTGACACAGATGAATTGCGGCGTCTGGAGGACATCAAGTATTATAGAACATTCGACGCAGGCCAGCCCATCATGTTTGAGGGTGATGACATGAATTTCGTGGCCTCTGTGGTGTCCGGCGCCGCGCGGCTGTCGCGGACCTTGCCTGATGGGCGGCTGCAAATGCTGGGGCTTTTGCTGCCTTCGGATTTCATTGGTCGTCCGGGTCGCGATACGGTCACTTATGATGTTGAGGCGATTCAAAAGGTCACGCTGTGCTGTTTCCGCCGCAAGCCTTTCGAGGATCTTGTCGCAACGACACCCCATATCGGTCAGCGCCTTCTGGCAATGTCGCTTGATGAACTTGACGTGGCCCGCGAATGGATGATGCTGCTGGGTCGCAAAACCGCTCGGGAAAAGATCACCTGTCTTCTGTCGTTGATCGGCCGCCGGACCGCCTCTCTGCATTTGCAGCCCATTGCAGACGGGTTGTCGTTTGAAATGCCCATGTCACGCGAAGCGATGGGTGATTATCTGGGGCTGACTATCGAAACGGTAAGCCGCCAGATGACAGCCCTTCGCAAGGACGGCGTCATTGAACTTGAAGGCAGCCGCATCATTACGATTCCCGATCTTGCCGTGCTGATGGCAGAAACCGGCGACGATGCCGACGGTGGGATGCTGGCCTGATCTGTTTCTGCGCTAATGCGCCATGAAAACAGGTGCCTTTGCGTTCATAAGGATGTCTCGGGTGGTGCCGCCAAAGATGGCCTGCCGGAGACGAGAGTGGCCGTAGGCACCCATGACGATCATGTCACAGCCCAGTTCTTCTGCCCGGCGTTCAAGCGTGGCCGAGATGCTGTTGTCGGTCCGGTTGCAAACCGACACTTCGCATTTGATCCCATGCCGTGACAGGAACTGGGCAAAGGCACCACCAGGATCTGACCGGTCAGGCGCGTCCTTGGGCGGATCGACCAGCACGACGTGCACATAGGCCCGGTCTGAGAGCAGCGGAAGCGCCTGTCTGGTCGCCCGGAGTGCCGCCGCACTTTCATCCCATGAGATCATGATCTTGCTTGGTGGCGCGATCAGGCTTGTCTCTGCAGGCAGCAGCAAAAGCGGCGTATCTGCATCGAAAAGGATCGTCTCTGCAAGGATACGCGTCTGCTCATGGCCCTCACCTTGTGGCAAGCGCTGCTGTATTACCAGATCGCTGAACCGCGTATGTTGAACGATTTCTGTGGTACTGCTGGCAGCTGGCGTGGTCACTGTCTCGACATTCCAGCGGATATCTTCCTTGGACAGATGATCCGTCACCAGTTTTTCGATCTCTTGGACCTGTGCTTCGTTTTGCTCCAGCCCGACGCCCACAGGCAGCGCTTCGAGAGCGGAAGGCATCAGTCCCGACTGGTCCATACCCGACACAATAATAAGTACATGCAGGTGTGCATCCATCGCACGTGCGAATCCGGTAGCAGCGACAAGCTGTGTGGTCACCTGATCCGCATCGGTCAAAATCGTTGTAACCGTCTGAATTGACATAATTTCTACATTCCCGAACTGATTTCCGGTCACTCTGCAAGCAAGCAGAACCCGCGTCTTTGACCTTGCCCAAAAAGAAAACCATTGGGCTTTGATACAGATCAAAGACCCCCTTCCCCTGCTTTGAAAGAAACATGCAAAAGCGAACAACCCATCCGTGCGACATCAGGCTGCGTGCGGGTGAAAGAAGGGACAGCAAAATGACGTCTGACTATTTCAAACTCATAGCATTGGGTCTGATCACCCTGTTTGCGGCGCTTGCCGCAAGCTGGGGCCGCGATCTGGCCTATCAGGTGCATGCGGTACTGATCATGGTGATCTCCGCAGGCATGTTCATCTGGGTACTGCGCAATACGGATGAGCCGGTGACGGCTGGCGTGGATGCCAACGGCTATATGGACGATGTTGTCCGGGCCGGTGTCATCGCCACGGCGTTCTGGGGCGTCGTGGGTTTCCTCGCGGGAACCTACATTGCGTTTCAGCTGGCATTTCCTGCGCTGAACCTTGAATGGGCACAGCCCTACGCAAACTTTGGGCGGCTGCGCCCCATCCACACCTCTGCGGTGATTTTTGCGTTTGGGGGCAATGCCCTTTTGATGTCGTCGTTTTACATCGTGCAGCGCACCTGCGGCACGCGCCTCTGGGGCGGCAATCTGCGCTGGTTCGTGTTCTGGGGCTATCAGCTTTTCATCGTGCTGGCGGCAACCGGATACCTGCTGGGCTCGACCCAGTCCAAAGAATACGCCGAGCCTGAATGGTACATCGACATCTGGCTGACGATCGTCTGGGTGTGTTTCCTTGCCATCTACATGGGGACGCTGATCAACCGGAAGGAAAAGCACATCTATGTGGCCAACTGGTTCCTGCTGAGCTTCATTATCACCACCGCGATGCTGCACCTGGTGAACAACCTCTCACTCCCGGTGAGCATCTTTGGCTCCAAGTCGGTGCAAGTCTTTGCAGGCGTGCAGGATGCGATGACGCAGTGGTGGTACGGCCACAATGCCGTGGGCTTCTTCCTGACGGCGGGCTTCCTTGGCATGATGTACTATTTCGTGCCCAAGCAGGCCGAACGCCCCGTCTTCAGCTATAAACTGTCGATCATCCACTTCTGGGCGCTGATCTTCCTGTATATCTGGGCCGGTCCACACCACCTGCACTACACCGCCTTGCCTGACTGGGCTTCGACCCTTGGCATGGTGTTCTCGATCATCCTTTGGATGCCCAGCTGGGGCGGCATGATCAACGGTCTGATGACGCTGAACGGCGCATGGGACAAGCTGCGTACCGATCCGATCATCCGGATGATGGTGATTTCGCTGGCCTTCTACGGCATGTCGACCTTCGAGGGTCCGATGATGTCGATCCGCGCGGTTAACTCCCTGTCGCACTATACCGACTGGACCATCGGCCACGTACATTCCGGTGCTTTGGGCTGGAACGGCATGATCACCTTTGCCGCTCTCTACTTCCTGACACCACGGCTTTGGGGGCGTGCGCAAATGTATTCCATGTCTGCGATCAACTGGCACTTCTGGTTGGCAACCATCGGCATCGTCCTCTACGCGGCGTCCATGTGGGTCACCGGCATCATGGAAGGCCTGATGTGGCGCGAAGTCGACGCACAGGGTTTCCTCGTGAACTCCTTTGCCGACACCGTGGCTGCGAAGTTCCCGATGTACCTTGTGCGGGGTCTGGGCGGGGTCATGTACCTCACCGGTGGCCTGATCATGGTCTGGAACCTCTGGATGACCATTCGTGGCGGGGAACGCGTCAACGCCCCCGTCGGTGTGCCAGCTGAGTAAGGAATAGAGAAATGTCTGATACACCAAACAATCCATCCACCAAGGGCATCCTTGGCAAGCACGCAGTGATTGAACGCTCTGCAACCCTGCTTATGGTTCTGTCCCTGCTGGTCGTCACCATCGGTGGCATCGTGGAGATCGCGCCCCTCTTCTACCTTGAAAACACGATCGAGGAAGTCGATGGGATGCGCCCCTACACACCACTTGAGCTTGCAGGGCGCGACGTCTACGTCCGGGAGGGTTGCTATGTCTGCCACTCCCAGATGGTCCGCCCGATGCGAGACGAAGTGGATCGCTACGGTCACTATTCACTTGCGGCGGAAAGCATGTATGACCATCCGTTCCAGTGGGGCTCCAAGCGCACAGGGCCAGACATGGCGCGTGTGGGCGGGCGGTACTCGAACGCTTGGCATGTCGATCACCTGATGGACCCACAGTCCGTGGTACCTGAATCGATCATGCCGAAATACGCGTTCCTGTCACGCACCCCGATCGATGGGGAGCACATCGAAGATCTGGTCAAGACACACCGGGCCGTTGGCGTACCCTACTCCGACGAAATGGTGGAAAACGCACGCGCTGACTTCCTGGCGCAGGCTGATCCTGACAGTGACTTTGACGGGCTGATTGAGCGCTACGGCGAGACTGCGAATGTCAGCAACTTCGATGGCCAGCCAGAGTTGACCGAGATGGATGCGCTGATCGCTTATCTGCAAATGCTGGGCACGCTGGTGGACTTCTCCACCTTCACGCCAGACGCAAGCCGCTAAGGGAGGATCTGACAATGGATACCTATTCCTGGATGCGCCAATTCGCGGACAGCTGGATGCTTTTGGCGATGACGCTGTTCTTTCTGGGTGTGATTGTCTGGGCCTTCCGGCCCGGCAGCAAGGCCACCCACCGCGACACGGCCAACATCCCGTTCCGCAATGAAACCCTACCTGTCAGCGACAACGAGCAAACCGCCGCTGGCAAGGACGACATCCTCAAGATGGGAGGCGCGTCATGAGCGACCCTAAAGCCAAAAAACCCGTTGATGACGTCACAGGCACCGAGACCACCGGCCACACCTGGGACGGCATTGAAGAACTGAACTCCCCGCTGCCGCGGTGGTGGCTGTGGACCTTCTACGCCACGGTCGTCTGGGGCATCGCCTATACCATCGCCTACCCAGCATGGCCGATGGTATCGAGCGCAACATCCGGGATCCTGGGGTATTCGACCCGCGGTGAAGTTGCGCAAGACATCGACGCCTTCCGCGAGGCAAGTGCGGCACGCGATTCGCAGCTGGCGAGCGCTGATCTTGCGACCCTGTCAGAGAACGAAGATCTCTATAGGTATGCGGTCTCGTCCGGCGCTGCGGTTTTCCGCAACAACTGCTCGCAGTGTCACGGCTCAGGTGCTGCAGGCGCCAAGGGGTATCCCAACCTGCTGGATGACGACTGGCTTTGGGGCGGCAATCACGAAGCGATTGCCTATACCGTGCGCCACGGCATCCGAAATGAGGCCGACGACGATGCGCGCTATTCTGAGATGCCCGCCTTTGGCGAAATACTGGAAGAGGGTGAAATCCCGATGCTGGTGGAATATGTGCGCGGCCTTGCCGGTGCAGAACATGATGCCGCCATGGCCGAAGGGGCCGCCGAGCTTTACGCCGACAATTGCGCCGCCTGCCACGGGGACAATGGTATGGGCGACCGGGAACAGGGTGCGCCCAACCTCACTGATGCGATCTGGCTTTACGGCGGTGATCGCGACGCACTGACCGAAACCATTACCTACTCGCGCTACGGCGTGATGCCACCTTGGGGTCCACCCCGCCTGACCGAGGCGCAGGTGCAGGCTGTTGCCACCTACGTTCACCAGCTCGGTGGTGGCGAGGCCGACCCGGCAGAGTAGCACAGAGATACGTCAGGCGGTTCTGTTCGCACCAATCCCGTTTGACGTTAGGGGTGCCTTATCAAGGCGCCCCTTCTTCTTTTTTCGAACATTCTGACACACTATCCGGCGCTATTGACCCAGATCAAAGCACCTGAACCCACACCTTGGCATGAGAAAGGGGCGAACAGAAACAGGAGCCCAAGATGGCTGACACTCCCCCTTCCCTCTACGTTGCGCGCGAGCCGATCTTTCCGCGCCGGGTGTCGGGCTTTTTCCGAACGTTGAAGTGGTGGATCATGGGTATCACCCTCGGCATCTATTACCTGTTGCCCTTTGTCCGTTGGGATCGTGGTCCGAACATGCCCGATCAGGCAGTGCTTGCCGATCTGGCAAGCCGCCGTTTCTTCTTTTTCTGGATCGAAATCTGGCCGCATGAGTTCTATTTCGTGGCGGGCCTTCTGATCATGGCGGGTTTGGGGCTGTTCCTGTTCACCTCGGCACTGGGCCGTGTCTGGTGTGGCTATACGTGCCCTCAGACGGTCTGGACTGACCTTTTCCTGCTGGTCGAACGCTGGATCGAGGGCGACCGGAATGCGCGCATTCGCCTGAACCGGGCAAAGTGGGATTTCCACAAATTGGGCCTGAGGGTCAGCAAATGGGTTGTCTGGCTGCTGATTTCGGTCGCGACCGGCGGTGCCTGGGTCTTCTATTTCACCGACGCACCGACGCTGGCGGTGAACCTCGTCAATTTTGATGCGCCCTACGTGGCCTACGCCTCGATCGCCATACTGACCGCGACGACCTTTATCTTTGGCGGCTTCATGCGCGAACAGGTCTGCATCTACATGTGCCCTTGGCCGCGCATTCAGGCCGCAATGATGGACGAAGGCACACTGACTGTCGGCTATCGCGACTGGCGCGGCGAGCCCCGTGGCAAGCACCGCAAGGGCGCGCGCGCCGCTGCCGCATCCACCACAACGACCGCTTATGCCGAAGCAGACGTGCCTGACATAGAGCCACTGGGCGACTGCATCGACTGCATGGCCTGCGTCAACGTCTGCCCGATGGGCATCGACATCCGCGACGGGCAACAGCTTGAATGTATCACCTGTGCGCTTTGTATCGATGCCTGCAACGAAATGATGGACAAGATCGGCAAGCCGCGCGGCCTGATCGACTATCTTGCACTGGACGACGTCCCCCCGACCGAGCCTGGCGATCTGGCTGCCGTGCGCCCTATGGGCACCGACGCCGTCGATCCCGCACCTACCGTTTCGGTTCCGGTTGAAGGTCGCGTGGCTGATGTGCCTGCGGGCAATCCTGCGCCCACGATTGCGGTTGCCAGCACCGAGTGGAAGCCAAAGCCGATCTGGAAGCATATCTTCCGACTGCGAACCATGATCTACACCGCGCTTTGGTCGCTCGTGGGCATCGGCCTTGTGGTCGCGCTCTTCATCCGTTCTGATATTGAATTGACGGTATCACCCGTGCGCAACCCGACCTTCGTGATGCAAAGCGACGGATCTATCCGCAATATTTACGATGTGCGTCTGCGCAACAAATCGGGCGACAATCGGTTGTTCCACCTGTCGCTGACCTCGGATGAAACACTGCGGATCGAACTCGAAGGAAGGCCCGAATTGAGCGTGACCGTCCCCGCCAACGAAACCCTGCTGCAGCGGGTCTACGTTACTGCACGGCCACAGGACCCCGCCTCAAGCGCGGACCGGACCGATCTGCGGCTCTGGGTTGAAGACGTTGAAACCCAAAGTCGCGCCAGCAGCGCAACGATCTTTAACGGTACAGGAGTGGAATAATGAAACGCACGTTGAACGGCTGGCACGTCCTTGCGATTTTTGGCGGCTGCTTTGGTATCATCATCGCTGTGAACCTCACGCTTGCATTTAAGGCCGTTTCGACCTTTCCGGGGCTTGTGACCAAGAATTCCTATGTCGCCAGCCAAAGCTTTGATGCGGACCGGGCGGCACAAGATGCCTTGGGGTGGACGCTGGAGACCACGCTGGAAAATGACGTGCTGATGCTGGCAATCACAGATGTTGACAACAGGCCAGTTCGCCCAGAACAGATCAATGCAACGTTGGGACGTGCGACACATGTCGCTGAGGACATCAAACCGGTTTTTGAATGGGACGGCACAGCACTCAAAGCGGCCGCCCCCGTTGAGCCGGGATATTGGACACTCTGGCTTGAGATCACAGCTGAGGATGGCACACCGTTTCGCCGCCGCATTCCCCTGACCGTGGAGGAGGCTGCATCGTGAGCCTTGCCGAAAACCCCACTTTTGCCGCCTGCCCCGGCTGTCTGGCAGCACCAGCCACAGGGGGCGAGGCATCTGACGCGGTTGGCGAGACCCTTTATCTGTCGCTGCCCGGCATTCACTGCGCTGCTTGTATTGCCTCGGTCGAACGGGGGTTGCTGTCACGCGATGACGTCTATCAGGCGCGTGTGAACCTCAACCGCAAACAGGTCCAGATCACTCATTCGCCGCTGACCTCGCCCGAAGCCTTGATGGATTACCTTGGAAGTATCGGTTTCGAGGCGCGCCTGTTGGACGCCAACGCACTTGGGCAGACAGGCGACGCCGCCGGGCGCGCTCTGCTGTTGCGGATCGCCATTGCCGGTTTTGCGATGATGAACGTAATGCTGATGTCCGTCGCCGTCTGGTCAGGCGCGGAAGAAGCGACGCGCACTCTTTTCCACTGGATTTCCGCAGCGATCACGCTGCCAGCCATAGGATACGCCGGACAACCGTTCTTTCGAAACGCCTGGACGGCGCTGCGCGTAGGTCGGCTCAACATGGATGTGCCTATTTCGCTGGCGCTGATCCTTGCGTCAGGCATGTCGCTTTATGAAACTGCCGCAGGGGGTCACGAGGCCTATTTTGACGCCGCTCTATCTCTGACCTTTTTTCTGTTATGTGGCCGCTACCTTGATCACCGCTGCCGCAGCACCGCGCGGTCCGCTGCACGGGAACTGGCCGCCCTTGAGGTGCCGAGGGTCACACGCCAGACTTCTGAGGGACGCGAGACCATCAACCTGTCAGAGGCAAAGATCGGGGATCACATCGTTGTGTTGCCGGGCGCGCGCGTGCCGGTCGATGGTATCGTCACCGAAGGGACCAGCAACCTTGATCGCGCCTTGCTGACAGGCGAAAGCCTGCCCGTCGCCGCCGACGTGGGGAGCAGTGTAAACGCGGGCGAAGTCAATTTAAGTGGTCCGCTGGTCATTCGTGCAACGGCTGTTGGTTCGGACACCAGCCTGCGCCGCATGGTTACGATGATCGACGCAGCTGAATCAGCGCGCAACAAATACACGGCCTTGGCCGACAGGGCGGCACGGGTCTACGCACCTGTTGTCCATTTGCTGGCACTCGCGGCTTTCGTGGGGTGGTTTCTTGGTGCTGGCGACGCACGCCTTGCGCTTAATATCGCGATTGCAACTTTGATCATCACCTGCCCCTGCGCATTGGGTTTGGCCGTCCCCGCGGTATCCACAGCTGCAGCGGGACGCCTGTTTCGCGAAGGCCTGCTGGTTAAAAACGGGACCGCAATGGAGCGGATCGCCGAGACCGACGTCATCGTTTTCGACAAGACCGGCACACTGACCGAAGGCCAGCTTGAGGTTGAAGCCCTTGAAGGTCTGACCGATGCGGCACGCGACGTAGCGCTGGCGCTGTCACAAAGCTCAACGCACCCGATTTCCCGCGCACTCGCGATTGGCCTTTCCGCGAACGGGGCGCAACCTGCCACGCTCAACACTATCAAAGAGCATCCCGGCAAAGGGCTCTCTGCTGTCTGGAGCGGCAAGGATGTGCGCCTTGGCTCTGCCGATTTTGTCGGGGCTCCCCCGACAGACAGGCCGGGTGCATGGCTGAAAATCGGGGCCGCGCCTGCCCAGCATCTGACCTTGCGGGCTGAGCTGCGCAAAGGTGCCGCCGAAATGGTCACAACTTTGTTGGCCGATGGCCGGGAATTGCACCTGATTTCCGGAGACACCCCAGAAGCAACAAGAGCCGTCGCGCAACAACTGGGCATCACGCAATATCGCGCAGCGCAAAGCCCGGCGGACAAGATCACCTATCTGAACGCGCTCGCTGAAAAAGGGCACAAGGTGCTGATGGTCGGGGACGGTCTCAACGATACCGGCGCACTTGCCAGCGCCTACGCCTCGGTTGCGCCAGCGGCTGCGGCGGATGCAGCGCGTGCCGCATCAGACGTTGTGCTGCTGGGCGAAAGTCTCGCCCCCCTTCCAGACCTTATTGACACCTCGCGCAAGGCAAAGCGTCGGATCCTTGAAAACTTCGGCATCGCGGCAGGTTACAATGCCTTCGTCATCCCACTGGCCCTTGCCGGGTTTGTCACCCCACTTTTGGCTGCCATCGCGATGTCCACCTCCTCCATCACTGTGTTGCTAAATGCTTTGCGGGTGTCGCGAAAGGCAAGATCATGAACATCCTCGCCATCCTGATACCGGTGTCCCTTGCCCTTGGCGGTCTTGGCCTCCTCGCCTTCCTGTGGAGCCTGCGGTCCGATCAATATGACGATCTGGATGGGGCGGCGTGGCGTGTCCTGCTGGACGACGACGCGGCAGACCCAGTTGACCAAGATCAAAGACAGGATCCAGACCGTGCTGGATGATCGACCTATGTTGAGTTTCGATACCCTCAAGGCCCGCGGCCTATTCGATGAGCGCCTGCCGCGCTACACAAGTTACCCCCCTGCCCCCGCTTTTCACAGCGACACCGGGGCAGCGTTTCAGGTCAAGGCTCTCGAAGGTCTGGATCCGGATGCACCCATATCGTTGTACCTTCACATCCCTTTTTGTGAGCGGCTGTGCTGGTTTTGCGCCTGTCGTACGCAGGGTGTGCGCAGTATTGCACCGGTTGAGCACTACATCGGCACGCTTGAAGCCGAACTGGCGTTAATCGCCAAGCACCTCCCCGGGAAATTGCGCGTCAAGCAGATGCACTGGGGCGGCGGTACGCCCACCATTTTGCCACCACATTTGATCGAACGATTAGCCGCCGCGCTGCATGATGTCTTTACCTTCGAAGATGACACCGAATTCTCGGTCGAGATTGATCCCACGCTTGTCGACAAGGACAAAATCGCAGCCCTACGCGCCGCTGGCATGACACGGGCCAGCATCGGTGTGCAGGACTTCGCAGAAGTCGTCCAGTCCTGCATCGGTCGCTTACAAACCTTTGAACAGACACGTGAGGCAGTCGAGATGTTGCGCGCTGCCGGGATCACGTCGTTGAACATTGATCTGGTCTATGGCCTGCCTTTCCAGTCACTGACCGGCTTTGGCAAAACACTCGAACAGGTCTGTGCGCTGGACCCCGACCGCATCGCGCTGTTCGGATATGCCCATGTGCCGCACATGGCACAGCGCCAAAAGCTGATCCCCGAAGCGGCATTGCCAGATGACCGGGCGCGGTTCGATCTTTTCAACAAAGCAACCGAAATGCTTGGGGCGCACGGGCTATTGCCCATCGGCATCGACCATTTCGCCAAGCCGACAGACAGTATGGCGATTGCCGCTGATGCGGGTCAGCTGCGCCGGAACTTCCAAGGATATACCGTCGATGGGTGCAGTACTTTGCTGGGCCTCGGAGCATCTTCGATATCTCGGTTCGAAGGAGGGTTCGTTCAGAACACGGCCCAAACCGGCCCCTACACCAAGCTGATCCGCGCAGGCGAACTGGCCGGTGCGCGGGGATATCAACTGACCGCCGAAGACCGCTTGCGCAGCCGGGTGATCGAAATGCTGATGTGCGACTATGCGATCAACTTCAAGGAATTGGCGCTGAGCGACGCCGAACAGGCGATGCTTCGCTCTGGACTGGAAGCACTTCGTACGGAATGCCAAGGATTGATCACCGAAACACCTGAACGATTGTCATTGTCGCCCGAAGCCCGCCCCTTGGTGCGCAGGCTGGCCCATTTCTTTGATACCTTCACGCTACAGAACGTCAGCTTTTCGCGGGTGTCCTGAAGGATCGTTAAGTCGAGGACTGCAACAGGTCTTTGGCGATCATCATATGCACGCCCTTTTCACGGTTCACCGTCTGGGTGATCCGCAGATCGGCGGCCAATGAACACAGCATATACGCCTCCGCCCGGCTGATCCCGATCCGGTGCGCCACCTCTGTGATCATTCGGCGCAGGGCAATCTCAACTGCTTGGTCAAGGTCGGCATGCATTCCCATCGTGATCAGATGCGATGGCGTTTCCGCCTGTGGATAGGTGATATCCAGATCCGTGCGTCGGGTCAGACGGAAGCGGCCCTGCAACGCCGTTTCAATCGCCGTGACGCAGACCTCTCCATCGCCCTGTGCGCCATGCCCGTCCCCGCAGGAAAACAACGCCCCTTCGACATGGACGGGCAGATAAAGGGTCGTGCCTGCGACGAGTTCCTTGTTGTCGATGTTGCCACCATGCGCGCGCGGCTCAATCGTTGATATCCGGCCCCACTCAGCGGGTGGTGCGACACCCATGACCCCAAAGAACGGGGCCAGAGGCAACTCGAGCCCCCATGGCAGCGTGGCGATCCCGCGCGCCTTGTCCAGCGGCAGGATTGTCAAATGTGTTTCGTCAAAATCCAGCGGCAAGGTGCCGGACAGAGGTCGGATGACGTTGTAGCCCCAGTCCTGCCGCAAGCTCGCTTCGATAATATCGATCTGCAAGACATCTCCCGGCATCGCCCCTTTGACCGCGACAGGTCCCGTCAGGATATGCCCCGGCATCGGCGGCGGGCCGGCCGCGTGGATGGCAAGAAGTTCCGGCGGCACATCATAGCCCTCTTCCGGCAAGACCTGCGGCGCACCTGAGACGGTATTGATAGTGATCTCAGCCCCGCTGTCGATCTCGGCAACGGACGCGCGACCAGCGTCGAAATACCCCCAATGGCAGGTGTCGGGTGAGGCGTCGATGATCATGGGTGCGACCTTTCGCTGTTTCATTGCAGTTACCCCACACCACAGGCATAACGCAATCTTACCTTGGCGGGGCTACGCAATGATGGTCCTTTCATGCCAATCCAGAACAAAGGTCAAATCTCATGGATCTACGCGCCCATCATCATTACCCCTCTCGCCGCTCCGCCGTAGCGGCGGAAAACATGGTGGTCACGTCTCATCCCCTTGCCGCACAGGCCGGTTTGGGCATGTTGGCCCAAGGTGGTAACGCTGTGGATGCCGCCCTTGCCACGGCCATTGCGCTGACCGTGCTGGAACCAACAGGCAACGGTATCGGATCGGATGCCTTTGCCATTCTGTGGGATGGATCAGAGCTTCACGGCCTGAACGCCTCTGGCCGTTCTCCGGCGGCCTGGAATGCAGAGCGGTTCGTCGGCCACTCTGAAATGCCCTATCGCGGCTGGGAAAGCGTCACGGTTCCGGGCGCGGTATCCTCTTGGGTGGCCCTGTCAGACAGATTTGGTAAATTGCCCTTCGCCAAGTTGTTTGAACCGGCGATTGGCTATGCAGAAAAAGGCTTCCCGGTCTCTCCCGTGATTGCCACCTTGTGGGCACGGGCGGGCGAAGAACTGGGCAAACAGCCTGGATTCGCCGAGACCTTCATGCCAGGTGGGAGCACGCCCAAGGCCGGAGAGTTTTTTGCAAGCCCGGGCCACGCCCGCACGCTTGCCCGCATTGCCGAGACGAAAGGCAAAGCCTTTTATGAAGGCGAGATTGCAGAGGAAATCGCGGCCTACGCCAAGCAGCATGGGGCGGCTCTGACAGTCGAAGATCTTGCTGCGCATGAAGCAGATTGGTGCGGGACCATTTCGAAACGCTTTGATGACGTCACGCTTCACGAAATCCCGCCGAATGGTCAGGGTATCGCGGCCCTAATGGGGCTTGGGATCCTTGGCCAGACCAATATCCGCGATCTGGACGCTGACGATCCGGCGGCGTTTCATCTACAGATCGAGGCGATGAAACTCGCGCTCAGCGATGCTGAGGCTTTCGTGGCCGACCTTGAACACATGCGCAGGATCACAACGGATGACTTGCTGGACGACGGATATCTTGCCTCACGCGCCAAGCTGATTGACCCTAACAAGGCGACGGATTTTGGCGCTGGCGCCCCGAAATCTGGTGGGACCGTCTATCTGACGGCTGCGGACGCCTCTGGAATGATGGTCTCCTTTATACAGTCCAACTATGCCGGGTTCGGTTCTGGTGTAGTGGTGCCGGGAACAGGCGTTGCCTTGCAGAACCGTGGTGCTGGATTCTCGCTCGATCCCGGTCATCAAAACCATGTCGCGCCCCGCAAGCGCCCTTTCCACACCATCATCCCAGGTTTCCTGATGGGCGCGACCGGTCCCCTGATGAGCTTTGGCGTGATGGGCGGGCCGATGCAGGCGCAAGGGCATGTGCAGATGGTGCTGCGCACGCATCTTTGGGGACAGGACGTTCAGATGGCCGCAGACGCGCCCCGTTGGCGGGTGACGAAAGGTCTGGGCGTGGCCTGCGAAACGACGTTGCCAACGAACACGATCGAGAAACTCCGCGCGCTTGGCCATCAAATCACGCTTGAGGCGCCTGACAATGCCTTTGGCTTTGGCGGTGCGCAATTGATCCATCGGCTTGGTACGCGGGGGTATGCGGGCGGATCGGACCCACGCAAGGACGGGGCAGCCATCGGGTTTTGACGCATCAGGGTGAGCGGCAGTAACCGTGCCGCCACCTTTGGCCCTGCGTTGCTCAACACTGGACGTCCTGCACCGACACCGGGCCGATGCATTTTGCTTTGTGGTTGCTTCATTCAGGAGTACATTGGAGCCTTCTCAAGGAATGGGCGGGCACAATGGGCATAAAGGCGACCAAACCCAAACGAAAGCTGTTCGGCAAGATCAAGGATCTGGACAGCGCTGTTGCAAAGTCCAAGACCACCGCTGCGGATACCAAGGCGCTAAGCACCGCTGCCAAGGAATTTGATGCAACGAAAAAGGTTCTTGGGAAAGCGGTAGAAAAGACCTTCAAGTCTTTCGATGGTGCCTGCAAGACAATCCCCGATCCTGAAAAAACCCCATCGCCAGCCGGACCAGTACCGATTCCTTATCCGACCTTCTCGAAACTCGAAAAGGAAACGAGAGGCGCAGTTCAGGACGCTGAGAAGGCGCTGAAAAAGCATGAGAAGGCCTACAAGAAGTTGGTCAAAGTGATTGATAAGGAGCTGAAAGTACTGAAAGCGAGTGCCGCATCCTCCAAGGGTGACGAAGCTGGCACGATGAAGGGACTGGTTTCAGCCAAAAACACGGCCAAGTCGCATATGACGGCGTTTTCATCGGACGTAAAAGCGGAAGGCAAGGCAGTGACACGCTTTTTCGATCTGGCGAAAAAGAACTATTGATGGGCTGCCTGGCGCGTGGATGTGGCAAAATCAGGCCCAGACTGGATCGAAGCGGCTGGGACTAAGGCCAGAGTTTTCTTCGCCATGATCATGGCAATGGTAATAAGCGTGGCCTTCGGTGGCACGATCACGCTTGGCAATGGCTGAGCCCAAATCATAGTCTCCACTGTCAGTGGCAATCGCCACCCCCTCTTTCACATCTGGTGTATTTACCCGATTTGCGAATTTGCATTTGCCCTCTACGATTGTTGAGGAGAACAGGTTCTTTTGCGTCGCGACATTTAGCCTGCTCTAGCCGTCAACCGAGATCAGGCCCAGCTTGATCGCCTTCATCAGGAGCATCGCCGACGAATGAACCGACAGCTTTTTCATCAAATTAGTCCTGTGGGTGTCCACGGTCTTGGAACTGATGCCCATGTCATCGGCCATCGCGGCATTCGACAGCCCTTTCGCGATGCCCTGTGGCACCTGCAATTCCCTATTGGTCAGCTCAGGCATATCCCTTTGCGGCGTGACGATGGTGATCACAGAGGGTGACAGAACCGTTTGGCCCTTCAGTACGCGCGCGATGCCAGAACAGATTTCCGCCGGATCATCAGATTTAAGAAAGATACCGTTCACCCCCGCCTCAACGAGGTTGGCAAAAAGAGTGGCCGATGGATGCGCCGTGAGGATTGCAAATTGGGTCTTGGGAGACCATCGTTTCGCTTCCAAAAACACCTCTGCCCCGTTCGCACCGGGCATGTTGATGTCTAGGATCGCGCAGTCCGGTTGGAGCCTTTTGATCATTGAAATGGCATCAAGGCCATTGTCGACAATCGCCTCAACGTTATGGCCCCGAAGTTTCAGCTCAACAGCCAAACCGGAAGCGATAAGTCGATGATCATCCGCGATAATGAAGCGATGCTGATTGCTTTGTCCCATGTACTCCCGGTACGGCTTACCGCTTGGTTCTGCCATATCATCGTGGTTTTTCTCATCGTCGCAAGCGTTTTAACCGCCTCCGTCAGCTTGGCCTCAGCAGAGGTTCCGGTGACAGACCTAAACGGACCTCACCTGCCAGAGACGCTGGAGGGGCACATCGAGTTTCTTCTCGACCCGACGAAATCGCTGACGATTGAGAACGTGACCGACACGCAAGCGTCAGGATTCCAGCCTGTAAGGACAATATTTCCGGACTTCGGCTACGTTGACCAGAACATCTGGCTTCGCTTGGTCGTCCAGAACACCACAGACGATGTCCGGTCATGGCGCATCCACTTTCGTGAGAATTTCAAACAGTTCATGGCGGTCCATATCATCAGGGACGATGGCGCGATCGAGACGGTCTATGACGTTGGATTCACCGATGGGTTCTCGCAACGCCCCGTCCAATATCCCGAAATGGTTGCCCCGATGGACCTCGAACCTGGAGAGACGGCAGAAGTCTATATCACATATTGGTCCGAAGGATCATCTCACCTTGCGTTCGGATTTGAGACCGAGATCAGTTTCGCCACCACTGCTGCCAAGCGAACGGCAAAAAATTTCCTGTACTACGGGATGATGATACTGCCGGTGTTGCTCGCACTTTTGGGGTTTGCCGTCTATCGGCACGGCGTCTTTCTTGCCTATGTTTCCAACTGGCTGGCCGCACTTCTTTACGTCATGCACGCCGATGGGGTGACGTTTCAGTATCTCTGGCCTGACAATCCGTCCTTTAACAGTTTCGCCTCGATCCCTATTGGCGCGGCAATCATCATCTTGTCGCCAAATTTTGCGCGCGTCTTCCTGAACACACGGGCAAACCATCCCATAATCGACAAGCTGCTTTGGGCAATCATGATCGTAGCCATTGCCTTGACAGTGTCATCCATATTCCTGGACCGGCAAGTGTTGAAAAAGCTTCTTGTTCTGCTCTCACTGATCTCGGTCAGTATGTGCGCGTTCTCTGGTTTCGTTGCCGCCCTGACCCGTTTCAAGGAGGTGCGGTTTTTCGTGATTGCATGGGTTGGTTTTCTTGGCGCTGCCGCGATCATGAGCATGCGGCATTGGCTCGGCATAGAGATCTCTCAGGATTTCCAGAATGATGCGATCCGATCTGTTATGGTGATTGACGCCACGCTGATGGGATTATCAATCGCGGATCGGTACAATCAATTGCGCCTCTCGCGACAGAAGGCTGTCGCTGAACGGTATGAAGAGGAAAACCGAAATCTGAAACTCCTTGCCCGCCTTGCGGACCTTGAGAAACGCTATGCTCAGGAAACTGAAAAACTGCGCGACCGCGACACCGCAAGCGCCGATACCTTGCACGATCTGCAGCAACCTCTTGCAGTGCTCCGGCTGAACATTCGCGCCCTCTTGGACAAAAAGCGCGAAGCCCCGGCCGCCATGGACGAAATGGAAGGATCATTTGCCTATATCGAAGAACTGATGGCTGCCGCCACACGTCAGCGCGAGAATGAGGTGACACCAGACAGCCTGACTGCGCTTGGCCCGGAACAGGACCGTAATATCTACGGATTGCGCAAGGTCACTGACAGCGTGATGCAGATGTTTCTGCCAGACGCTGCCACCAAAGGGCTTGAACTGCGCTATTATCCTTCAGGCCATGACATCACGGTGCAGCCCTTGGCAGCAATGCGGATCATTTCCAACCTGCTCTCCAATGCGATCAAGTACACTGAGGACGGCAAGATCCTGTTCTGCGTCCGCAAGCGGGGTGACGGGTTGCGCGTGGAAATCCATGACACCGGTCCCGGCCTCAGCAACGCAGAGTTCGAACGGGCCAAGGGACGATCAACCCGGATTTTCGAGACCGCCGAAGGAAAGCACGGCGAAGGGTTGGGTCTGGCGATCGTGAACGAAATAGCAGAAAAACCAGGCTACGAGGTGACGACGCTCTGCAACCGCAAGAACGGGCTTAGCGTTGGAGTGACCTTTCCGTCCAGTGTGACCACACGCGAGGGGGTCTAGGTGAAGACTTCAACCCTCAGACGAACGCCCGATACCTCTGATCAGCGAATTGCCCTGTGGCGGAAACACAGGACGGCAGAGGCAACTTTCTGCCCTCTGGTCTGACTGAACGCCGTGATTTCAAAGATCAGATCTTGGTAGGGTTTATGATGGGGATACTCAAATTCACAGAAAAACGCGGCCATCCGATCCCAGGTCTGGGTCCGATGCCGAGTTTCTTGAGTAAATCCAAATGAGCCTCTGAAACATGGACTGGGCGGCTGGATGCCGCCCAGCCCGTAGCTATCACCAGCTGTTATATCCCAGATATTTGCCCGACATCTCGACCTTGACGCGGTCACCCTTGGGATTTTCGACCCGCGTCACTGACATGTCAAAATCGATTGCCGACATGATCCCGTCACCGAATTTCTCTTGGATCAATGCCTTTAGTGTCGGGCCATAGACCCCGACAATTTCATAAAAGCGATAGATGCATGGATCGGTCGGCACCGCCTGTTCCCAGATCTTGGTCGGGCTTTCGGCAAGCACGCTTTCGGCCTCTTGTGGCAGGCCCATCACGCTGACCATCAGGTTTGCCTTTTCAACCGGAAAGGCATTCATTCCCATTGCCGCAGAATGGGTCCAGACCGGGGACATGCCGATCTTGTCAGCGATGTCTTCCCATGTCAGCCCAGCCTGCCTTTTGGCAGACAGGATCATTGCGGTCACGTCTTCCTTGGTCATCATGTCGTTCATGGCGAGGTCTTTCATCTGTTTCTCCTCCAGTTCTTAATCGTTCACTGCGCGCAAAACGGGTTGCTTGTTGTCGGGGTCGTCGTCTGGTTCCGTCTTGTCGATATGAATGGTTTCAGGCGTTGTTTGGGTGGTTGTCTTGCCGGACAGCTCCTTCGAACGTTTGCCAAGGAACTGCACCAGATGGTTGCGGATCGCATAATAGTTGGGGTGGTCGATGATCTCTGTCCGGTTGCGCGGCCGCGGGATGGTGATATCGACGCTTTCGGCAACCCGCGCAAAGGGCCCGTTTGTCATCAGCAGAATTCGGTCGGCCAGCAGGATCGCCTCGTCAATGTCGTGGGTGATCATGAAAACGGTCTGTTCGGTTCCGCCCCAGATCTTGAGCAGTTCGTCCTGAATCGTACCGCGCGTCAAAGCATCAAGCGCCCCGAACGGTTCATCCAGCAAAAGCAATTTGGGGTGGTTAGCAAACGCACGTGCAATGGATACCCGTTGCCTCATACCGCCTGAAAGTTGGCTTGGCTTACGATGGATCACATCACCTTCCAGACCGACCATCGCAAGGTACTTGGTCGAATGCTCCACCACCTGCGCCTTTGACCATTCCGGATACCGGGCAGCCACGCCAAAGGTGACGTTCTTGAGCGTGGAAAGCCACGGCAACAGCGAATAGTTCTGGAACACGACCCCGCGATCAAGGCTCGGCCCTCTGACCTCCTTGCCATCCATGATCACAACGCCGCCCGTCGGATCAGCAAGACCGGCCAGGATGTTCATGATGGTGGATTTGCCGCAGCCAGAATGGCCAAGGATGACGACGAATTCGCCCTTTTCGACGCCGAAGGTGGCGTCTTCGAAGACCGTCAGTTCACCGCCCTTGCCGTCCGGATAGCGTTGGGTAAGGTTTTCAATACTCAGGTACGGTTTCATCTTTTACTCCTATTCGGCGTAAGCGACGCGGCGCTGCAAGAGACCGAAAATGGCGTCCAGCAACATGCCGACAATGCCGATCATCAGGATTGAGAATATGACGGAGGTCAGGTCGAGATTGTTCCACTCGTTCCAGACGTAGTATCCGATCCCCGTGCCCCCAACCAACATCTCGGCCGCTACGATCACAAGCCAGGCAATGCCGATTGAAATTCTCATACCCGTGACAATCGTCGGTGCAGCTGCGGGCAGAATGACGGTAAACGCGGTCTTGAGCGCACCAAGTTCATGCGTGCGGGCAACGTTCACCCAGTCTTCTCGCACACCTGCCACGCCAAAGGCCGTGTTGATCAGCATCGGCCAGATCGAGCAGATGAAGATCACGAAAATGGCAGACGCTTCGCTGTCTTGAATGATGAAAAGGGCAAGCGGCATCCACGCAAGTGGAGAGATCGGTCTGAGGACTTGAATAAACGGGTTCAGCGCCTTGTATGCGACACTGGACATGCCGATCAGGAACCCCATCGGGATTGCGATAAGCGCTGCCAGAAAATAGCCCGTCAGAACACGATAGATCGAATAACCGATCTGAATACCGATGCCCTTGTCATTCGGACCTGCATCATAGAACGGGTCAGACAGTTGCTCCCAGGCCTTGCCAAGGACCTGACTGGGAGGCGGCACCCCTGCCTTGGGCTGACCGCCGCCTGTGAGCAATTCATATTCCGTCAATTCCCCCGCCGCCTTTTGGGCGGGGATAGACAATTCCCATATCAGGCAGCCCACGATCAATAACAGAATTGAAAGCAGGGCTGCCTTTTTGTTTTCGGACAAGACTGTCATCAGTTCGCCTTGATCGCAAAGCTGTCGACATAGGCTTCAGGCGTTTCAGGATCAAAGCTTTTGCCCATGATCATATGTGATTTGTAGGTGATATCGGGCGCATCATAGCCAAGGTCTTCCATGACTTTCTTGGCATCTGAAGCCAGATAGACCTGCTCGGCCACTGCCTTGTAATCGACATCGCCGTCGATATAGCCCCAGCGTTTCATCTGGGTGAGGATCCAAACCCCCATCGAATGCCACGGGAAGGGGTCAAAATCGATCCGGTCAGGCACGCGCTTTACCTCGCCCAAGCCATCGGCATAGGTTCCTGTAAGCACCTGCTGGATCACGGTCACCGGCTGGTTGAGATAATTTGTCGGTGCGATTGCCGCTGATATCTCGACCCTGTTGTCCGGGTTCGACGCATATTGTGTGGCGTCAATGATCGACTTGAGCAATGCGCCATAGGTGTTGGGCAGTTCGGTCGCAAAGGACAGTGGCGCTGCGAATGCGCAGCACGGATGCCCTTCCCAGATTTCTTTGGTCAGTATGTGGATAAAGCCGATGCCCTCATAAACCGCGCGCTGGTTGAAAGGATCAGGTGACAGATAGCCATCCAGGTTCCCAGCCCGCAGGTTGGCCACCATCTCTGGCGGCGGAACGACACGGATCTGGATATCGACATCAGGGTCCAGACCGAATTCGGCGACGTAGTAGCGCAGCAGGAAGTTGTGCATCGAATATTCAAATGGAACACCAAAGGTGAAGCCCTTCCACTGGCTGGGATCACGCTTGTCGAGGTGTTCGTTCGACAGCACGATGGCCTGGCCGTTGATATTTTCGACCGCTGGCATGATGTAGGGTTCGGCGACGGACCCTGCCCCCAATGTCATTGCCAAGGGCATCGGCGTGAGCATGTGGCTTGCGTCGTATTCCCCGGACAGTGACTTGTCCCGTGCCACAGCCCAACCCGCGGTCTTGATGACCTGCGCGTTCAGCCCGTACCGTTCGTAAAAGCCAAGGGGTTGCGCCATGATGATCGGCGTCGCGCAGGTGATCGGCACAAAGCCGATATTCAGATCAGTCTTTTCAGGCGGTCCCAGGTTATCAAGAATGGCCGCCTTGGCTTCGTTCAATGGAAAGACAGACGCAAGCGCCGCCGCCATGGTGCTGCCGCCCATCATCCCCATGAATGAACGGCGCCCGATATCGCTTTGCCCGAACACAGACCGCACAATTGCGCTTTCCACCGCGCGCTCCATCATTCCTTCTGACGTGCTGAGGTCAATTTGATCATCCGGCTCGATCGGGGATGTCGTACAGCTTTGACAGCTGCAATCTGCGCCATGTCGCAGATCAGTTTTCGATGAGAATGGATTTCCAAGACTTTTGATTGGCATTGTGCTCTCCTTGGCTGGGTCACTCCAATGCTGCTGCAGAAAATTGCCTGTGTTAATGTCGATGCAAAAAAATCGAGAATTCAATTAAATTAATTATTATCAGTTACTTGATAAATATTTCCCCGCAAACAGTATTACGATAATTCGTAAATTACGAAATATCGTATTGCTGCAAGTGCACTGATGCAGAATACTCGCGACATGAAGGATTCCGCTGCTTCATACGATTCTGCCCTTGCCGGAGCATTTGGTGCGACGGTCATAATTGATCCCGCCACTGACCGCATTTGCGCGGCAACGCGGGATGCTGAACACTTGTTCGAAGACAACGGGCTGGTCGGGTCAGTTTTCTCGACCCGCATCGCCAGCAACTTCGCCGCTTTCGTCGTATTCGTCGATGAGGTGTGTCATCGGGGCGCTGCATGGACCCGTGAACTGACATTACAAAACAGCCAGCATCAACCGCTCAATTGTGAAATCAATGCGCGCATACTGACCTTGGATGGCGCCGACGTGCTGCTGCTGAATATCGTCGACCTGCAAGCCTTCGAGCGCCGTGCAGAACAATCCGACGCGGCCCGCATCTACAGCGGCGGACTGGTTGAGTGGCAGCGCGCGCAGGCGTTCTTTTCTGACCTTGAGCGCGAAAATCAACTGATCCTGAATGCCGCAGGGGAAGGTATCTATGGTGTCAACGCGGACGGCAAGACAACCTTTTTAAACCGCGCCGCGCAGGAAATGCTGGGGTGGACGGCCGAAGACCTGTTGGGCCGAGACATTCACTCGATGATCCACCATCATCACCTGAATGGCGAAACCTATCCGTCACATGACTGCCCGATCTATCAATCCTTTCGCTATGAGCAGGTCAATCGCATCGAGGATGAAGTCTTTTGGCGCAAGGATGGCAAACCGATCCGCGTCGAATACGTATCAACCCCGATCTACGACGGACCTGTTCTGGTCGGCGCTGTGGTGATCTTTCGCGACATCACAGAGCGTTGGGAGAATGAACGCAAGCTGCGCGATGCGATGGATGAGGTGGCCGCCTTGCGCGACCAGCTGATGCAAGAGAACGCGTACCTGCAAGAAGCCATCAACATTGAACGCGCGCACCATGATATCATAGGCCACTCACCCCAGATCCGATACCTCATCTCTCAGATCGAACTGGTCTCGCGGACCGATGCAAACGTTCTGATAACCGGTGAAAGCGGAACAGGAAAATCACTGGTTGCAACGGCGATCCACAATGACAGCAGCCGAAGCCGCAGGCCGCCCATTCATTTCCGGGGCGGCGCAGTGTCAGCCGAGATGATCGAAAGTGAGTTGTTCGGGCATGTCCGTGGTGCTTTCAGTGGCGCATTGAAGGACAAGCCAGGCAAACTTGAGCTGGCCCACGGCGGCACGCTCTATGTGGACGAAATCGCCGATATTCCCATCGAACAGCAAGCCAAACTGCTCGATGCCCTGCAAAACGGCGCAGTCGCACGCATGGGCGACGACAGAATGCGCGCACTCGACGTGCGTCTGATCGCATCAACCAGCCGCAATCTGGAGCGCGAGGTACAGGCGGGCCGGATCAGGCAGGATCTGTTTCTCTACCTCAATGTGTTTCCAATTCACTGCCCCCCGTTACGGGAACGGCCCCAGGACATTCCGCCATTGGTGGCGCATCTGCTCAGGCTGGTATGCAAACGGCTTGGCCGCCGCCAGCCCATTGTGACCGAAGGCATCATGCGCAAGCTGCAAAGTTATGACTGGCCCGGCAATGTGCGCGAGTTGGCGAATGTCATCGAACGCGGTGCGATTGTGTCCCAATCCGGCAAGCTGATCATTGATATCAACAACCCCGCTGCGCCCGCGGTTCGAAATACATCTGCTCTGTTGACGGAAGCCGATATCGAACAGATCCGCATTGCCAACACAATCGCCTGCATGAAAGAGGCAGGCGGGCGCGTTTCGGGCAAAGACGGTGCCGCCAGCCTGTTGGACATACGCCCGACAACGCTTTACTCGCGCCTTCAAAAGCTGGGGATTCGATCCGAAGACTGGTCATGACTGCGCCACCAACGCGACCGACTTCATGGCCGCGAAAGGCGAATGACGAGCTCTTTGGATGAGTGGCGTTTAGGCGCATGACCAGATGGAAATCAGCCCTGCTACGTCGGAAGCTGACCTAAAACGGTCATAGCCCTCAAACTGGAACCAATGAAGTAAGCACTTTGATATGGTGCTCTGGCGGAGGCTCAGGGATTCGAACCCTGGGGACGCTCTCACGCCCGCCGGTTTTCAAGACCGGTGCATTCGACCACTCTGCCAAACCTCCGCAGTCCGCCTCTCCTAATCTGCTGCGTTCGATTCGGCAAACATGCAAATGCAGGTGCACGCATCTTTCTCATCAATGCTGAAAATTGCTCACCGGGGCGTTCAGTCTTTTCAGGTAGGCCTATGCAGGTTACAGTGCCGCCAAGATCCTCCTCAGAGGACCCTTAGGTGTGCCGTGAATGACGGCAAAATGAGGCCGGGAACGGCCCGCAGGCAAGGATGAAACCATGACGAGCAGGCCCATGGACAACCCGCGCACCCCCACCGGGCGGCGATACCTAAGAACAATTAGTGCGTTCGGCAGCAGCCTGCTGGCGTTGGCGGTTTTGGGTGCATGTGACGATGCGGGACAGTTCAGACTGCCGTTCGCACAAGCAAGCAAGGCAACAAGCACAGAGGGCACTACCGCATCGAAGAAGCTGATCGAGCGTGATGTCGAGGCACCGGAGGTGTTCTCCGCGACCGATCAGGGGCTTTGGGACGGACGCCCGTCACTGGGTGGCGTTTGGGTGGCGCATCCGGATGTGTCCGAACCGGAGCGGGTGATCATCCGCAACGAAGCCAACGGCAAATTCGTCATCGGCGCATTGTTCCGTAAGGAACGTGATTTGCCTGGCCCCAAGTTGCAGATATCTTCGGACGCGGCTGCCTCGCTTGGCATTCTGGCCGGTGCGCCTGCGCCCCTGAACGTGACAGCCCTACGCCGGGAAGAAGCCGAAGAGCCGGTAGCGACCGAGGAGACCACGGCCCCGGCCGACACTGTCGCTGCCCCTGCCGAAGTGACCGAAACATCGCTTGATCCGATCGCGGCTGCGGGCGCGGCGATTGAAGCGGCCCCGACGACACCTGCGGTCGCTACAGCGGCTGCCAAACCTGCTGCAGCCCCCGCGCCTGCATCAAAACCCGCCTCGTCGCTGGCCAAACCTTTCATTCAGATCGGCATTTTCAGCATCGAAGGGAATGCGGACCGCGTCGCCAAGCAGATGCGCGGCGCAGGCATCATCCCGACAGTCAAGAAATCGCAGATCAACGGCAAACCGTTTTGGCGGGTGTTGGTTGGCCCTGCCACGAACAAATCCGAACTGAACAGTCTACTCAAGGCAATCAAGGCCGAAGGTTTCTCTGATGCCTATGCCGTGACGAACTGATATCTGACAGGAGCATATACAAATCATGATCCGCCTTATTGCTGCCAGTCTGGCGCTGATCCTAACCACCTTTTCCGCTGCCGCCTTCGAAACCAAGGCGACGGCAGCCTATGTGCTGGACCAAACCACCGGTACCGTCTTGCTGTCCAAGAACGCCGATGAGCCATTGCCGCCTGCGTCTATGTCCAAACTCATGACGCTCTACATGGCGTTTGAGGCCGTATCGACGGGCCGGCTGGAGCTGGATCAGGAACTTTTGGTGTCATCAGAAGCGGCGCGCTACGGCGGCTCGACCATGTTCCTGCAGGAAGGCGAGCGTGTGTCAGTCGAAGACCTGCTGCGGGGCATCATCGTGCTGTCCGGCAATGACGCTTGTGTAGTGATTGCAGAGGCGCTGTCAGGTACGGAATCCCGCTTTGCCCGCGATATGACCATGCGCGCCCAGCAGATGGGGATGACAAATTCGACGTTCATGAACTCAAACGGCTGGCCGAAACCGGGGCACCGCATGTCGATGCGGGATCTTGGTTTGCTGGCGAACCGCTTGATCAGCGATTTCCCCCAGTTCTATCCAATGTTCGCCGAACGTGAGTTCCTGTTTGATGAGAACGAAAGCGCGAACCGCTTTAACCGCAACCCGCTACTGGCGCTGGACATCGGCGCAGACGGTCTCAAGACCGGGCACACGCAGGAAGCGGGCTACGGTCTGGTTGGCAGCGCAAGGCAGGGGGACCGCCGCGTGATCTTTGTGATTTCAGGTCTGCAGACTGTCGCAGAACGTGCGCGCGAATCGGAATCGATCGTCAATTGGGCCTTCCGTCAATTCAGTCAACAGACGCTGGGCACGGCAGGTACGCAACTTGCCGAAGCACCGGTTTCGATGGGCATGCAAACCTCTGTCGGTCTCGAACTGGCCGAAGACCTGTCCGTCCTGACCCCGATCAGTGCCAGCGGCGGCCTGGAAGGGGAGATCGTTTATACTGGTCCCTTCCGCGCCCCGGTTGCCAAGGGGGATGCCTTGGCCGAACTGATCCTGACCCGTGAAGATCTGCCGGAAATCCGGGTGCCGCTTGTTGCGGCTGAAACTGTGCCGGTGGGCGGTTTCATGGTCAAGGTGACGGCGGCTGCCAAACACCTCTTGGCCCGACTGAACGCCGGGCCTCAGGACGCTTCGTGAGAACGGACGGCCTTTTTATCAGCTTTGAAGGCATTGACGGGTCGGGTAAGTCCACGCAGGCGAGGCTTCTGGCTGAGCATCTGCGCGCCCAAGGCCGCGATGTCGTCCTGACCCGCGAGCCCGGTGGCTCTCCTGGGGCTGAGGAAATTCGCGCGCTTGTCTTGCAAGGTGATCCTGACCGCTGGTCCGCCCGCACCGAAATCCTGCTGTTCACCGCAGCCCGGCGTGACCACCTGGAACGCACCATTCAACCCGCACTGGATGCGGGCAAAGTTGTGATCTGTGACCGTTTCGCAGATTCTACACGCATGTATCAGGGCCTGTCGCGGGGCAATCTGCGCGGCTTGGTCGATGAACTGCACCGCCTGATGATTGGAATTGAACCGGACATGACGATCCTCATCGATATGGATCCAGCCAAAGGTCTATCTCGGGCCCTGTCCCGACAAGGGGTGGAGGAACGGTTCGAGGACTTTGGCGAAGAACTGCAGCAGGCGATGCGGGATGGTTTTCTGGCCTTAGCGGGAGAGTTCCCGGAGAGGTTTGTTACCATAGACGGGGGGCGCCCCATCGAGGACGTCGCCGAAGATGTTCAGCGCACAGTGGCAAAGCGTCTGAATGCCTGACGGCACCCATCTTCCCTCTGCATGCAAACGTGCTACACCCGCCCCATGAGCGACGATGTCCCACAGCCTGACCGCATCGAAGGTGCCCTTCACCCGCGAGAAACCCCGCGTCTGATCGGGCAAGATGCGGCGCAGACGGCGTTTCTGGATGCGTTCAACGCGGGCAAATTGCATCATGCTTGGTTGCTGACGGGTCCGCGCGGTGTGGGCAAAGCAACATTGGCCTGGCGCATTGCACGGTTTCTGCTGGCAACCCCAGATGACGATGGCGGCATGTTCGCAGCACCCCAGCCGACAACGCTGGACATCGATCCAGATCACCCTGTTGCGCGCCGCATTGCATCGGGCGGCGAAGGCGGGCTGAAGGCCATCACACGCACGATGAACCCGGATACCAAGCGGATGCGCAAGCAGATCGTGGTGGATGATATTCGCGCGTTGAACGGCTTTTTTCAGATGTCATCCACCGACGGTGGCAGGCGAGTCGTGATCATTGATGATGCGGATGAGATGAACGTCAACGCAGCAAATGCTCTGTTGAAAATGTTGGAAGAGCCGCCTGAGCGCGCCACGCTTCTCTTGCTCAGCCACCAGCCTTCCAGCCTCCTGCCGACGATCCGGTCGCGGTGCCGCACCCTGCGGCTGAACACGCTGACGCCTGCGCAGATGGCCGAAGCGCTGGATGCCTCCGGCGTGGCCGTCGAAGGCGACCCAGCAGCCCTTGCCGCCTTGTCCGGTGGATCTGTTGGTGGCGCGTTGCGCTTGTCGCTGATGGGCGGTCTCAACATCTATGCAGAACTGATGGGCCTGATGTCGACCCTGCCCCGCATGGACCGCGCCCGCGCCATCAAACTGGCCGAAGCAGCGGCCCAACGCGGTGCTGAGGAAAAGCTGGCCCTGCTTTTCACGCTGATTGATCTGATGCTCAGCCGCCTTGCCCGGACCGGTGCCACCGGCGCACCACCCGCAACAGAAGCGGCACCGGGCGAAGCTGAGGTGATGAAAAGGCTGTCTCCCTCTGCGTATCAGGGGCGCAAGTGGGCCGATCTGGCCCAAGAGATATCTGCCCGGGCCCAGCACGGGCTGGCGGTCAACCTTGACCCTGCCGCACTGGTCCTAGATACCCTGCTGAAGATAGCCGATTGCGCGCCAAAATAGCATTCACGGACAGGCATGACCGACGTACCCCAGATCACAGACAGCCACTGCCATCTCGACTTTCCTGACTTCGAGGGCCACCTGCCAGAGGTGATCGCCCGCGCAGCCGAAGCGGGCGTGACGCGCATGGTGACGATCTGCACGAAACTCAAGAACGTGGACACTGTCCGCGCGATCGCCGAAGCCCATGCCCCCGTTTTCTTTGCCGCGGGCACACACCCAATGTCTGCCGCCACCGAACCTCTAGTCAGCGCCGATGATCTTATCGCGTTGACGCAGCACCCCAAGATGGTCGGGATTGGCGAGACCGGATTAGACTACCATTACACAGCGGAAAGTGCGGAGATCCAGCAAACCTCCCTGCGCATTCACATCGCCGCAGCACGTCAAACCGGTTTGCCACTGATCATCCACGCACGGGACGCGGATGATGACATGGCCCGCATTTTGACCGAGGAATACAGAAACGGCGCATATTCTTGCGTCATGCATTGCTTTTCCTCATCCGCCGATCTGGCCAAGGCCGCGCTTGATCTGGGCTTTTATCTCAGCATGTCGGGCATCACCGCATTTCCGAAATCGAATGAGCTGCGCGACATCTTTGCCGCGGCGCCGCTGGACCGGATACTGGTGGAAACGGATGCGCCTTATCTTGCGCCGCCGCCGCACCGGGGCAAACGCAATGAACCAGCCTACACCGCGCATACCGCCCGTCGCGCGGCCGAAACTTTCGGGATCGATTACGTCCAATTCGCCGGGCAAACACAGGCAAACTTTGAACGCTTGTTCGCCAAGGCCGCCCAGTACAAGGCGGCTGCCTGATGGCTGAACTACGGATCACCATCCTTGGCTGCGGCTCATCCGGAGGGGTGCCGCGCCTGGGCGGTCACTGGGGCGATTGCGACCCGGAGGAGCCGCGCAACCGGCGACAGCGATGCTCCATTCTGGTGGAACGGGTAACTGACGCTGGCACGACCACTGTCCTGATCGACACCTCCCCCGACATGCGCAATCAGCTGCTGGAAGCGAACGTCGGTCGCCTGGACGCGGTGCTCTATACGCACGCCCATGCCGACCATGTGCACGGCCTCGATGATCTGCGGATGATTGTCATCAATATGCGCGAACGTCTGCCCGTCTATGCGGATGCCCCCACCAAGCAAGCGCTTCTGGATCGCTTCGGCTATGCCTTCATCCGGCCCGAAGGGTCCATGTACCCACCGATCCTGAACCTGCATGACATTGATGGCGACGTGGCCATCGACGGGCCTGGCGGATCACTGACCTTTACGCCGTTTCTTGTAAAACACGGCGGAATGGATGCGCTGGGTTTCAGGTTTAGCGACGTCGCGTATCTGCCTGACGTGGCAAGCATTCCTGACGGCGTGTGGCCACACCTTGAGAACCTAACCTGCTGGATCGTCGACGCCTTGCGCCGCGAGCCGCACCCGACGCACAGCCACCTTGATCAAACCCTTGGCTGGATCAAAGACATGGCACCAAAATCCGCCGTACTGACCAACATGCACAATGATCTGGATTACCGTACCATAGCTGCCGAAACGCCCGATCACATCGCCCCGGCTTATGACGGGATGGTGCTGACCTTCCCAATTTCCTGATTTCCTACCTTCTCTGATCTAACAGTGCCGTCCTGTCGGCCAAATCCAAGGCCCGCACGTGCAAACCCTTCTTGATGTCATTCTGCCGGTCTTTCTGGTCATCGGGTTCGGCTATGTCGCCGTGTGGCGCGGGCTGTTCCCTATAGAAGGGATCGACGGCGTGATGCGGTTCACGCAGAACTTCGCCATCCCCTGCCTGCTGTTTCAGGCCATTGCCTACATCGACATCGGCACTTCTTTTAATCCGCGCTTGTTGCTCAGCTTTTACTCTGGCGCGGCCATGAGTTTTGCACTGGGGATTGCCGGTGCGCGGGTGTTTTTCAAACGCGACTGGGAGGACTGTATTGCGATTGGCTTCTGTGCGCTCTTCTCAAACTCTGTGTTGCTGGGATTGCCGATATCCGAACGTGCCTACGGCCCGGATTCCCTGACGGGGAATTATGCGATCATCGCCTTCCATTCGCCTTTTTGTTACGGCCTTGGCATCACGGTGATGGAAATCGTTCGTAACCGGGGGCAGTCGGGGCTCACCCTGGTCCGCTCCGTCAGCCGCGCGATGTTTCGGAATGCCTTGGTGCTTGGGATCCTTGCCGGATTTGCGGTCAACATCAGCGGTATCGCCATCCCCGACGTGGTCGATGACGCGCTGTCGCTGATCGTGCGCGCGGCCCTGCCCGCCGCCCTTTTTGCGCTTGGCGGCGTCCTGATCCAGTACCGGCCTGAAGGTGATATGAAAACCATCGCGATGGTTTGCGCGATTGCATTGCTGGTTCATCCGGCGATCACCTGGAGCATGGGCAAAGCATTGGAAGTGGAGCCTGAACTTTTCCGCGCGGGGGTCTTAACGGCAGCCATGGCGCCGGGGTTCAACGCCTATATCTTTGCCAATATGTATGGCCGCGCCCGCCGAGTAGCGGCATCAGCTGTGCTGATCGCCACGGCAAGCTCGATTCTGACTGTCTGGTTTTGGCTCTCGGCACTGTCATAGCAAAAGGCCGAAGCACTCTGCTGCGCAAGATTTTGAGCCTTGTTAGAAAGTGGTGCGGTCGGAGAGACTCGAACTCTCACGGGTATTACCCCACAGCGACCTCAACGCTGCGCGTCTACCATTCCGCCACGACCGCAAGCCATGGTTGGTGGCGAGGGTGTAGCGGGGAACGCCGCAGTTCTCAAGAGCAAAAAAGTACGAAAGAACACGGCGCCGCTAGGCGCCGGGGTTGGTTGATTTCGCGTCGACCAGCGGTGTTATTCGCTGATTGAAAATGTCGGCAAGCCAGTGCTTGACGCAGGCTGAGGCTGGGGCAAGTTCCCTGCCGCACCGCCGTTCGTCATTCGCTGGGCAGCGGCACGGATCAACTCCGTCCGTTCTGGCTGACCGGGAACGAAAACAGCAGCAGCGCCCGCATCCACAGCTGCCAATCCCGCATCATACCAGCTTGTCGCCATGTCCACACGCTTGGCTGGACCAAAGCCCTGGCTCAGGTGGTGGCCCATCAACTCACCGTAGACACCCTCGCCCATCGCATAGAGCAGCAGCGCCGATCCAACGGCCACATCCATGTTATCCGTCCGGTACCCGACGCCCATGCAAATCCGTGCGGTTCCGGCCAGCTGCGCCGGAGACATACCGGTGGTCAGGATGAATGAAGACACATCCGCCACGACCGCATCACGCGGCTTGAGCGACAACGACGAAACGTAGTCTTTCATCGCCGGTCCAAATCCTTCGCACTGTTGGGCGATCTGATCGGGGGTAAATCCCTGAATTTGACTCACCAGTTCTTCAGATTTGGCAATGGCATAGGTGCGTGCAAGGCAGAACTGTTCGTTTATCGCCACATTGGGGTCAGACATGCTGGCCAAAGTGGTGAAACCACTGTTGGTATTGGTGATCAGCGAGACGGTGTTGCAATGCGAGGCAAGAGAGGCCTGCGTTCCCGCGCCCATGAAATTCGGCAAGCCGGTCGAAGGCGCCACTGCAGCGGCAAGTCCTGCAGCCGCGCCAAGTGGTGCTGCGGCCACAGTTGTACTCGGTACCGGCACGGGCTGCGGCGCAGGTTGCGGTGCAGCAACGATTGTCGTCTGAGGCGCAGGCACACCAGCGGGCGACTGACCCGCCATCTCGGCCCGGTACGTCTTGAGCAAACCACGCGTGCCGTCCGGAGTGGCCGCAACTTGCTGCTGAACAGCATAGCCACCTGCCTGAGCCCGGTTGTAGCTTGAGATCAGCAGATTTTGTTCAAACGCTGACAGCTGTCCCGTAACCGGATAGCCAAGATAGGCCTGATATTGGGAAATCGCATTTCGGCTCTTGCGGCCCAACTGACCGTCTACGCTACCTGCATCAAAACCAAAGTAGTTCAGCGATGCCTGAATACTCCGACCCTGTTGTGTGGACGGGATCGTCGAACGATACGTCTTCTTCCTGTAGGTCCGGTTGGTTGAACTGCGTTGTTTCTTGGCATTCGCCCCTACAATGCCGCCAATGATGGCACCCGCGATAAAGTCGCCGGCATCCGCCCTGGCTGTATCTGCGGGAACTATGGCAAGTGAGGCGCCAAGTACGGCCCCTGTGATCATCTTGAAATACATCAATACGCTCCGTGAAAAATGAATCGTGGTATTATTGGAAAGTTAACACAGCTTTTGCGGGTGCCAAAGCGCGATCACGTCCGAAATTGAGGGTTCCCCTTGAAACAGGGTCCGGAATTCCCGACCTTGGCACCTGAACACGTCAGAAAGGTCTAGCATGACAAACGCCGAAACCCCGACCGATGGGCCCGTCGTTCAAATCGACATCGTCTCGGATGTGATGTGCCCATGGTGCATCGTCGGCTTCAGGCAGCTGGAACAGGCTTTGGGGTTGGTCGGGGCTGGCGCCTATATCCGGTGGCATCCCTTCGAACTTAATCCCCAGATGCCAACCGAAGGTCAGTATCTCACCGAACACATTGCGGAAAAATACGGAAGCACACCGGAACAATCAGCGCAGAATCGCAAGATGTTGACGGACCTAGGCGCATCGCTTGGCATCACTTTCAATTTCTCAGACGACAGTCGCATCGTGAATACCTTCGCAGCACATCAGCTGTTGGGATGGGCACAGTCGCAGGGCCTGCAACACCCCCTGAAGATGGCGCTGTTTGATGCGCATTTCACCCAAGGTCAGAATGTGTCGGACATCGACGTTTTGCTAAACGTGGCAGAATCGGTCGGTTTGGACCGCGAGGCAGCGGCAAAGGTTCTTTCAACGGGCAGTCATGCAGAAGAGACCCGCGCGCACCAGCAGTTCTGGACATCACGCGGCGTTTCTGGCGTTCCTTCGATGGTTTTTGACGGACGTTATCTTTTGACCGGCGCGCAAGGGGCCGAGACATATGCGCAGATGCTGACGAAAGTGATCGGCGAAAAGGACGCAGCCTAAGCAGCGCTCTTGCCGGTTCCCCTGCAACTGTCATAGACCCGCGTCATGGTAGAATGGATCACAACAGACGGGCTGACCGATTACCGCGAAGCCGAACGCTGGATGGAAGCGCGTGTCGCGGCAATTGCTGCGGGCGAAGCGGATGAATGCATCTGGCTGGTTGAGCATCCACCCCTTTACACGGCGGGCACATCAGCCAAAGCGGCTGATCTGACTGATCCTGATCGATTTCCTGTCTTTTCGACCAAACGCGGCGGACAGTATACGTACCACGGACCGGGACAGCGCGTGGCCTACGTTATGCTTGATGTCGGCAAACTGGGACGCGACGTACGCTGTTTCGTGCGGGATCTTGAAGCCTGGGTCATCGCGACGCTGGATCAGTTTAACCTGCGCGGAGAAATACGACCGGGGCGCGTTGGCGTTTGGGTACAAAGACCTGAAAAACCAACGCAGGCCGATGGCAGCCCCGCCGAAGACAAGATCGCCGCCATTGGCATCCGTCTGCGCAAATGGATCAGTTATCACGGCATTAGCATCAACGTTGAGCCGGACTTGACCCACTTTGGCGGTATCGTGCCCTGCGGCATCACCGAACATGGGGTAACGTCGCTTGTCGATCTGGGCTTGCCCGTGACGATGGACGACGTGGACGTCGCGCTGCGCAGCTCTTTCGACGAGGTCTTTGCGAAAAAGACATCTGTCTGTGCGGGGGGCTGAGACGCACCGCTTAAACAAAGAACGATTCAAGCTTTCTGGTCAGCGCGTCCCAGTCGGTGAATTCATGTTCCGTCTCGGACGGATCAAATGGACGGCCCCGCATGACAACGTGCTGGATCACCTGCAGGGCAAAATAGTCGTAGTGCGCGGTGCGCAAGGCCCCTCCGACCAACATATCGTCCGTCGGCGTAAAGTGCGTCCGCATTTCCATATCGGTCACATACTCGCGGGCCTCTTCGTGTCCTTCGGGAAAGGCTGCGTTCAGGCTTACGGACAAGAGCAACGTCTTGACCTTCGCAAGGTCAGCGGCATGGGCGGTTAGCAAAGCCTCGAATTTGCGGGGATGGCGGCGTTGGTGGACCGATGCAGCCAGAATTGCGGCATCGACGCCTGCAAAAGAGATCTCTGCCGGGTCATCGGCGTCGATCAACTCTACCTCGTGACCCAGTCTTTCGAGAACCTCTGCGGCATAGCGTGCGATCTTGCCAGTCTGGCCTTCAACTGTGCCGAAAATGATAAGCGTTTTCATGGCGATCTCCTTGTCGAGACGGTTTTGGGGCACCGTTCCCTGCGTCGCGCCTTCCGGACGACGAACAGGCGGATGTACCTTGGTGGCTCCCTTCTCATTTGCCTTGGATACCGCGCCTCGGATTCAGCGTCGTTGTTCCATGTCAAACGGCATCTGCGGCGAAGGAGGCGGCGAGCCCTATCACACCCTGACACAGCGCCCTGCGCCCGACCAAGCGGCCAAAAAGACAAGGAATCAGCCATTGGCTGCAGCAGGCCGCAAAGCGAAAGAGGTCATACATCAGATTCGTGGCAAACCGCGTCAAAATAACTCGTCCTGCGACCATCGCGCCCATTGCCCCCACGCGTGCATCCGACTAGAACGTTCCGGAGTTCACACCACGATCAGCCAACAGGCGTGGTGTATCCAGAGTTAAATATCGAGGAGGCACCGCATGGCAGACGCAGCCATTCACGGGCACGATCACGAGGACGAACGGGGCTTTTTCACCCGTTGGTTCATGTCCACAAACCACAAAGACATCGGTATCCTGTACCTGATCGTCTCGGCCTTTGCCGGTTTCGTATCCGTCGCATTCACCGTTTACATGCGGTTGGAGCTGATGAACCCCGGCGTTCAGTACATGTGTATGGAAGGCGCGCGTTTCATTGCTGATTCCGCCGCTACCTGTACGCCAAACGGCCACCTCTGGAACGTTTTGATCACGGGTCACGGCATCCTGATGATGTTCTTCGTGGTGATCCCGGCGCTTTTCGGCGGTTTCGGCAACTACTTCATGCCGCTGCAGATCGGTGCGCCGGACATGGCGTTCCCGCGGATGAACAACCTGTCGTTCTGGCTCTACGTCGCCGGTACAACGCTGGCTGTCTGTTCTGTTCTCGCCCCCGGTGGTAACGGTCAGGCTGGCTCCGGCGTGGGCTGGGTTCTGTATCCACCGCTTTCGGTGAAAGAAGGCGGCATGTCGATGGACCTCGCGATCTTCGCGGTTCACGTTTCGGGCGCGTCCTCGATCCTCGGTGCGATCAACATGATCACGACCTTCCTGAACATGCGTGCCCCCGGCATGACTCTGTTCAAGGTGCCACTGTTCTCCTGGTCGATCTTCGTGACAAGCTGGCTGATCCTGCTGTCCCTGCCCGTTCTGGCCGGTGCGATCACCATGCTGCTGATGGACCGTAACTTCGGCTTTGCCTTCTTTGACCCTGCAGGCGGCGGTGACCCGGTTCTCTACCAGCACATCCTGTGGTTCTTCGGCCATCCGGAAGTGTACATCATCATCCTGCCCGGTTTCGGCATCATCTCTCACGTGATTGCCACCTTCAGCCGCAAGCCGATCTTTGGCTACCTGCCGATGGTCTGGGCGATCATCGCGATCGGTGCATTGGGCTTCGTCGTATGGGCGCACCACATGTACACGGTGGGTATGACCCTGAACCAGCAGGCCTACTTCATGCTGGCCACCATGGTCATCGCGGTGCCGACGGGTGTGAAGGTCTTTAGCTGGATCGCCACAATGTGGGGCGGCTCGGTTGAGTTCAAGACGCCGATGCTCTGGGCCTTCGGCTTCCTGTTCCTCTTCACCGTTGGTGGTGTGACCGGCATCGTACTGTCGCAGGCCGCCGTGGACCGCTACTACCACGATACCTACTACGTGGTGGCGCACTTCCACTACGTGATGTCGCTGGGCGCTGTCTTTGCCATCTTTGCGGGGATCTACTTCTACTTCCCCAAGATGACAGGCCGCATGTACCCTGAATGGGCAGGCAAGCTGCACTTCTGGACGATGTTCATCGGCGCAAACCTGACCTTCTTCCCACAGCACTTCCTGGGCCGTCAGGGCATGCCACGCCGCTACATCGACTATCCCGAGGCGTTCGCCTACTGGAACTACTGGTCAAGCTGGGGCGCGTTCCTGTCGTTCGCTTCGTTCCTGTTCTTCTTCGGTGTTATGGCCTACGCTCTGACACGCGGCGCGCGCGTCACAGAGAACAACCCATGGAACGAGTATGCAGACACGCTGGAGTGGACACTGCCATCCCCACCACCGGAGCATACGTTCGAGATCCTGCCAAAGCAGGAAGAATGGGACAAACAGCACAGCCATTAAGGTGCTGAACATATCAAATCAGAAAGGCCCCAACGCAGGTTGGGGCCTTTCTTTTTTGTCGACCTGTCGCAACCGCTTTGACAATGGTTGCATGGCAGCCTCAAATCCCGCTCGACACTGACACCACGCGAAGGACACCCCATGACCCTCACCATCACGCCGATCTATGCGGCCCTGCTTGCCCTTCTGTTTCTGGTCCTCAGTTGGCGTGTGATCCAGTATCGCCAGGCCAAGATCATTTCTTTGGGCGATACCGGCGACAAGAACCTTCTCAAGCGTATGCGCGCGCAGGCGAACTGGGCAGAATACACCCCCATTGCGCTGATCCTGATGCTGCTGACAGAACTGCGCGGCGCGCCACAGGTCGCGGTACATCTGATGGGCATCGCATTGCTGACCGGACGGGTGTTGCATGCCATCGGCTTTGCCTCGACACCGCAAAAGATCATCCTGCGGCAGATCGGGATGGCTCTGACGCTTGGCATGATCGCGCTGGCAGCCTTGGGGCTGATCGGTCATGCGCTGATCTGATTATGCACCGCGTAGGAGCACTATCGCCCACAGCAATCCCTTTCACGGAATGCCCCAATCACCGACAAAGCCCGATCTCAACCAACACATCGGGGAATTCTCGTCCTTCCCGTTGATTTGGGCCATGATGACGGATGAACGATCCGTCGAAATGCTTGATGTCCTGATTCAGGCCGGCGCGAACGTCAATTTTGCGACACCCGAAGGCTACACGGCGCTCCATTGGGTTGGCGACTACAGTTACCGTTCTGACACCACCGCAGAGGATGACTATGCCATCGCCGCCTACCTTGTCGCCCAAGGTGGCGATCTGAACGCGCGCAATCACTATGGCTGGACCCCGCTTTACCGCGCGATCCGCGAAGGGGTGGCCGAAGAAGTTGAGGCCCTGCTGCGCGCTGGCGCTGATCCGAATGCCCGCATGCCAACACCAAAAGCCTTCGCTTTCGAACCGGGAGATACACCACTTGCGAACGCCTTGTCCGATCCGAAAAAAGTGAAGCTGCTTCTGGCGCACGGCGCTGATGCCAGTGTCGGCACTGAGGAGGGCCAGAGCCTGATCGAGAAAATCGACGCCGAACTATCTGACCAGACCCCCGTCAGCTACGCCCCCTACTACGACGGTCTGCGCCAAAGTCGCACTCTGATATCAGCGACAATTCGGCCAAACTAAACTCAAGCCAGGGAGAGCATCGAAAATACGTGAATTTTTGCAATTGGTGGAGTTTTCCCTCTTGCACGGAACCGACAGGATGGGTATGTCCGCCTCACCCAAGGATGCGGGCGTAGCTCAGGGGTAGAGCATAACCTTGCCAAGGTTAGGGTCGGGCGTTCGAATCGCCTCGCCCGCTCCAATTGGGACCTGCCAGCCCCGGCAGGAGATAGAAAAGACCGCCCCTACGGGCGGTCTTTTTCATTTGAGAGACATGGATCATCCCCAAAGCCTTGCCACGCCGTCTGCCCTGCTTTGCGCATCGTACCGGCATGACTTCGGCACAATCGTTAAATTTTGATGAAATGTCGTCATACAATTGCCGGTTTCTCCCGGTCTAAAGGTCGCAACTTCATGTTCGTAATGAGTTGCGGACTGTTCTGAAAAACAGAGGTGCCCGATGAGATTGCTTGCTGTCGATGATGATCCGCTGATCCTTGACCTGTTGCCGATTGTCTTCCGGCAGGCGAACTTGCCGCATATCACAGTGGCGACTTCTGGCCCGGACGCGCTTGAGACATTGTCTGACCCAGAGGTCGAAGTGGACGGGCTCATACTTGACATTGAAATGCCCGATATGTCCGGCATCGAATTGTGCCGCCGGATCCGTCAGATGCCCCGTTATCGCCACACGCCGGTGCTGATGCTAACCTCAGCCACTGACAGCACACGGATTGAACGTGCGTTTGCGGCGGGCGCGGACGACTACATCACCAAACCCTTCGACGTAAAAGAGATTGCCACGCGGGTTCGGGTGGCACAGCGCATGACCGAAAAATCCGTTCACGCGCCCTTGCTTGATCCTGAAAGAATGAGCGGGGGGGGCCTTGCAGGCGAACATGGCTTTAGCATCGCCGATCCCGTTCGTCTGGCGCATGCAGAACAGTTGATCCTGCCCTTTGCATTAGGCAACTATCTTTCCCAGCTTTCGCGCAGGCGGCTGGACAGCTGCACCATCTTTGCTGTGCGCGTGACCAATATCGATACGCTCTTTGCCACTACCACCGCCCGTGAATACGCCAGCGCCCTCTGTGGAATCGTCAATGCGGTCTCCAGCGTTGTGGCCTGTCCGAACATGCTGATGACGTATGAAGGTGATGGTGTTTTCCTCTGCATTACGCAAGGCACAGAGGCACCTGCATGGCCCGAAATTGAAGACGATATTCAGGCTGCATTGACCAAGGCCAGCCTTTCGTTTGACGATGGCCGGATCATGGATATCAAGATCGCGGTAGGCAATCCGGTCACCCCGAACGCGAGCCGCAACCAGCGCGTCAAAAAGACATTCGACCGTGCCAGAGACCGGGCGATGAGCCGGGAGAAAATCAAGACCAAACATACCGGCAGTGGCGCCAAGGCAGGCGGTCCGGGCCTTTTTCCGTCCTGACTGCTGCATCAAGGGCAGTGCCTGCCGTCAACTGACGACACAGTTATCAGTTGATGGGAAACTGCTGCAGGCAGCGTGCCGCATTCCGCTGATAGTCTTCGATCGTGTCCTCAACAGAGCGACGGTCTCGCATGATGGTAAGTGCGGCTTTTTTCTGCGCCCAGGTTCCGCTGACGTGCCGCTCAAGGATCAGAATGGTGATGCCCAACATCACTTCCTTTTCCGTCTCATCTATCATCCCTGCCCTGGATAGGGCCACCGCCGTTAAGGCAAGCGTATTTGCACAGCGAAGCGCTGCAGCTTCCTCTCCGGCATAGGTCCGTTGGCTTAGCGCCATCACCGGCGTGGTCGTGGTTATGCAAAAAAGCGCCGCAGCGGCCGGCCAGTGCCGCATCAAAAAACCTTGAAGGTCATCGTGGTCAAAGACCGTTCTATTCCTTCAATATCCAGCAGCTTGTCGTTGATGTAGACACCAACATCTTCGCCCTTCGGGATATAAAGCTTCATCAGGAGATCGTATTCGCCGGATGTCGAATACAGTTCCGAGTGGATTTCCCGCAGCGCGATCTCTTCGGCGACCCTGTAAGTGGTGCCGGGCTTGCAGCGGATCTGGATGAACACGCAGGTACTCATAAGGGGCCTCATTGCTCTGTCGTCCCAAGGTCGCATAAGCCCCTGCCCCCCGCAATGGCTGATCTGAAGTTGAGCGGGCTTGGCCTGCCCGTGCGGACTGTTATAAGAGCCTCAGATGACCCTCGCCCCGGAGGCAAAGACAATGCGTACAACCAGCCTGACCCGCACCACCGCAGAGACGGATGTGAGCGTCGAGATTAATCTTGATGGCACAGGTGCTTATGACAACCAGACCGGGGTCGGCTTTTTTGATCACATGCTTGATCAACTGGCGCGTCATTCGCTGATTGACATGACCATCCGCGCCAAGGGCGATCTTCACATTGACGATCACCACACGGTCGAAGACGTCGGGATCACGCTTGGTCAGGCGCTGACAAAGGCGCTTGGCGACAAGCGCGGAATCCGGCGGTATGGCGCCTGCCTGTTGCCAATGGATGATGCGCTTGTGCGCACCGCGCTCGACCTGTCCGCGCGTCCCTTTCTGATCTGGAACGTTGATCTGCCCACCGCCAAGATCGGCACCTTCGACACCGAACTGGTGCGTGAGTTCTTCCAGGCGCTCAGCACTCATGGCGGCATCACCCTGCACGTGGATCAACTGCACGGGATCAACAGCCACCACATTGCGGAGGCTGCGTTCAAATCCGTTGCCCGCGCCCTGCGCGAGGCCGTCGAGGTCGATCCGCGCAAGTCACAAGATATTCCGTCGACCAAGGGCGCACTCTAGGCGATGCTTACGGCCATTATCGATTACGAATCCGGCAATCTGCATTCGGCCCACAAAGCCTTTGAGCGGATGGCACGCGAAGTTGACGCAGGCGACGTTGTTGTCACCGCCGACGCAGGTGTTGTTGCGGGGGCGGATCGTATCGTGCTGCCCGGTGACGGGGCTTTCCCGGCCTGTATGGCCGCGCTCAAGGGCTCGGGAGGCCTGTATGACGCTATGGTCGAGGCTGTCGAGATCAAGGCACGTCCCTTTCTTGGCATCTGCGTCGGCATGCAGTTGATGGCGACCATCGGACGGGAGTACGAAGACACGCCGGGGCTGGACTGGATCAAGGGCGAGGTCACACGCATTACGCCCAGTGACCCCGCACTCAAAGTGCCGCACATGGGGTGGAACGATTTGATTATCGATCATCCGCACCCGGTTTTTGCAGATCTCAAGACCGGGGATCACGCCTATTTCGTGCATTCCTATCACATGGCCGTATCGGACCCTGCCGAGCGGTTGGCACACGTGGAGTACGGCGGCGATGTCACGGCGATCATTGGCCGTGACACGATGCTGGGCATGCAGTTCCACCCGGAAAAAAGCCAGCAGACCGGCCTGCGTCTGATCGCGAATTTCCTGACCTGGACACCCTAAGCGCGATCAGCGCACGCGGGTCCATTCCTCGCGCACGCAAGCGGTTCCATCGCAATTCTCAAACCGCATGACGTTGCCGGTTACTTGGATGCGCGCAGTCAGGATCCGGTTGCGCTGCGGCTCCCAGACCTGTCCGATAAAGCTGCCATCGGGTTGAGCCTGCATGTCCAGCAGCATCCGTCGCCCCACCACACTGGAAGGCCTGTCATAGCCGAAACGGTTCTTCGCACGCTCAACCCGCCCGCAAATGGCACTACCACAGGGCTTGGTCCTCACATGTACAACCAGCCCCGCACGATCCGGGGCCGATTGCCACAGACCGACCGGCCAATCCGCAAGAACAGGCACCGCAGATGAAACAACAAAAATTAAAGAAAACAGAGACTTGGAAAATCTCATGTGCATCACTCCCCAAAGCGATACGGGCGTGCATTGCATTCTGCCGACCACCGGCAGGTATCAATGCGCATCGATTCCATTACGCCTGATTTCAGCTTCGGTCAAATGATCTCTGAGGGCTTGCGACGCTATCTTATGCGTGTCCAGACCAGCTTTTTGCAGCTTTGCTCATCACAGGCCTGCAGGACCATTTCGCGCCCAAAGACCTGCGCGCGCGACTTGAGATATCTGTTCGCACGCGGTCCCCGGTATTCGCCGTAAAAGCTGCCGTCAGGCTGGGGGCGCATCTCCCAAAGGACCTGGTCGCCCACAGCATTCGACGGAGTGTCATAGCCGCGCCGGTTCTTGGCGCGTTCCACGCGACCACAAAGCGACCGTCCACAGCGCCGCGTGCGCACGTGCAAGACCACCCCAAGCGCATCCGGCTCCGTTTCCCACAGGCCGCGGGGAACTTCGATCTGTTCGCCTTGCTGGGCTGCCAGACTGCTGCCAAGGCACATGCACAGAAAAGCGGTCAAAAGGGGCAACGCTTTCAACTTCATCACAGATTCCATCACGTCGTGATTTTCTGCCAAACAGTCTAGGAAAGCGTGGACGCCTGTTCAATCCCGGCGCAGCCGCGGGTTGAATCGCGTGCTTACTTGACCCGCTTCCACTTGCCGCCGCTGCGGCAAATCCCCAGAACGCAGCCCTTCACATCCAGCGAATTGCCAGACAAGACGAGCTGACCGTTATAGGTCTTGCCCCGGTCGGGCGAAAACACCTTGCCACCCCCATACTTGCCGCCACCTTGGTTCTGCATGTCCCAGATCAACTTGCGGCCCTGATTCTCGGACTTGAAGGTCTTACCCGCCTCATCAAACGATTTTACCAACGTTCCGCAAATGGCATTCCCACATTCCACGATGCTGATCTGTCCAGAATTGCCGTTGTCGTCCTTGATCGTCTGCCATGTGCCAATGATCGGGTCAGCGGCAAAGGCCGCGCTTGCCATGGCAAAGCTCAAGGCGGCTGCAGTCAAAAGCGTTTTCATAGTATCCTCCCGGTTTTCACGGCAGTTTGCGCGGAGCATCCCCTTTCTGGCAAGCATGACGTGAGGGCGCGTTGCAAATCCTTACGTCACATGCAAAACCGCGCTCAACAAAATCAAAGGCCAGCTCATGATCCTGTATCCCGCCATTGACCTCAAAGACGGTCAGGCCGTGCGCCTTGTCCACGGCGATATGAAACAATCCACCGTCTTCAACGACGACCCGGCGGCACAGGCCCGCAGTTTCGTGGAAGCGGGGTGCTCATGGCTGCATCTGGTGGACCTGAATGGCGCGTTTGCTGGCACACCTGTGAACGCCGCCCCGGTCGAGGCGATCCTGAAAGCCTGCGACGTGCCCGCGCAGCTGGGTGGCGGCATCCGCGACATGGCGACCATCGAACGCTGGCTGGATCAGGGTCTGGCCCGCGTGATCCTTGGCACGGTAGCGGTCGAAAACCCTGATCTGGTGCGTGAAGCCGCGCGGGCCTTTCCGGGTCAGGTTGCCGTTGGCATCGATGCGCGCAACGGAAAGGTCGCGACCAAGGGCTGGGCAGAAGAGACGGATGTGCTAGTCACGGATCTGGCCAAGTCTTGCGAGGACGCAGGCGTGGCCGCCATCATCTACACCGACATTCTGCGTGACGGGGCAATGGGCGGTCCAAACATCGAAGCGACGGCGGCGCTGGCCCGGGCAGTTTCCATCCCGGTCATTGCGTCCGGGGGTGTGTCTTCGCTCGACGACCTGATTGCATTGAAAGAAACCGGCGTGATCGAAGGGGCCATCTCGGGCCGCGCACTCTATGACGGTGCGATTGATCTGGCCTCCGCCCTCTCGGCACTTGCCGACTAGCATTCAGGCCAGCAGCGCATTACATCACACTCATGCTTAAGACCCGCATCATCCCCTGTCTCGACGTGGCCGATGGCCGCGTGGTCAAAGGCGTGAATTTCGTAGGTTTGCGCGATGCCGGCGATCCGGTGGACGCAGCCATCGCCTACGATGCCGCCGGCGCGGACGAGCTGTGCTTTCTCGACATCCACGCGACCCATGAGAACCGTGGCACCATGTTCGACCTCGTTCAGCGCACGGCCGAGCATTGCTATATCCCGCTAACTGTCGGCGGTGGCGTGCGCACCGTTCAGGACGTGCGTGCGTTGCTCTTGGCAGGTGCAGACAAGGTCAGCTTCAACTCCGCCGCTGTCGCGAACCCCGACGTCATCGCCGAAGCCGCAGACCAGTTCGGCAGCCAATGCATTGTCTGCGCGATCGACGCAAAAACCGTCTCGCCCGGCAAATGGGAGATATTCACCCACGGCGGTCGTAAACCCACCGGTATCGACGCCGTTGAATTCGCAGAGACTGTCACCGAAAAAGGTGCGGGAGAAATCCTGCTGACTTCGATGGACCGCGACGGCACCAAGCAAGGCTTCAATCTCCCCCTGACCCGCGCCATCTCGGATGCTGTCCACGTTCCTGTTATTGCGTCTGGTGGCGTCGGCACGCTGGACCACCTTGTGGAAGGCGTCACCAAGGGGCACGCATCAGCCGTTCTTGCTGCCTCGATTTTCCACTTTGGCGAATTCACCATTGCAGAGGCCAAGGCGCACATGGCCGCCGCCGGTATCCCGATGAGGCTGACATGACCCTCGACGATCTCTACGCCACGATCCTCTCCCGCAAGGATGCAGACCCCAGCAGCAGCTGGACAGCGCAACTGCTGGCCAAAGGTCCAGAGAAGTGCGCCGAGAAATTTGGCGAAGAAGCTGTCGAGGCCATCATCGAAGCGGTCAAGGACGACAAGACCGCCCTCACGTCTGAAGCTGCCGACGTCCTTTACCACCTTTTGGTCATGCTGGCCGCACGTGACGTTCCCCTGACGGACGTTCTGAGTGAACTCAGCCGCCGCCAATCCCAATCCGGCATCACCGAGAAAGCCTCGCGCTAACTTTGCAGACGATCACTGCGGTCCAGCCGCCATTACGGTCTGAGCTTTTGATTGAACACAGCCGAAGGACAAGAACGGCCGGGCTTCACCCCAACCACTGAATCACAGCTTCGAAGAGATCACTCCGGTCGCGAATCCGCCCATCCTGAGTTCCCCGAAAAGGCGCTGATACTCGATCTTTGGACAGCGGTTCTGGATGACTGTTACGCCCCGCGCTTCAGCCTTTTCAGCCGCGCCGGGATGCTCCACCCCGATCTGCATCCAGACGGTCTGCAGATCAGGAAACGCCTCCAATGCCTCGTCCACGATTTCGGGCACGGCTTCTGAGCGGCGAAATATATCGACCATATCGATGCCGCCTTCGATCTCGCTCAGCGCGCCCAGCACTGGTTTGCCAAACAGTACCTCGCCCGCATGACGTGGATTTACCGGCACGACATCATAACCCCGCAGGCCCAGATACCGCGCCACGAAATAGCTGGCCCGCACAGGATTCATTGACACGCCGACGACGGCGACGCGTTTGGCGCGGTTCAAGACATCGCGCAAGAGCTGATCAGTATATGTCATGGCGTCACCCTATCCCCTGTCGCAGGCAAAAAAAAGCGCCCAAAGGGCAGACCTGTGGGCGCTAAAGTGTGGAACGAGGGACAGTTAGGGACGTCGGGCGTTCCAAGACCCGTGCGTCTCGAACTTGAGATAGGTATCCCCGCTGATCTGCAAAAGGGGCATCCGCCGTCTATGGACAAGAGCGCAAGGCATTCGGCGAGGATCCGCCGAACGCCAGCCGTCAATCGAAAATGTCTTCGACCAGATCAATCACCTCTTCGGCCAGCCCCTTCAGCCAGCTTTTGCGCTTTTTGACCTTGCGCGGCTTGGTCTTTTTGTAGGCAGCCGCGCGTGGATTCTCGGGAAAGTGGCGCAGATCCGGCTGATGGCTTACAGCGCGGCGAACGGGCTTGGCGGTTTCTACAGATTTCGGCAGCATTTTCAGGTCGCGCAAGGGCGCGCCGCAACTGGCACAGCTCAATTCGCGCCTGCTTGTGTCCAGCTTGAGGGCCGCCTTGCTTCCACAATGACAGCACGTCGCGATTTTTGTCGGATAGCCCATGACCTTGGCCTTATGCGTTTTCTCTAACTGCATATAGGGCGATTGCAGCCGCATTTGAGACATTGAGAGAGCCAAACTGCCCTGCCGCGTCAATGCGCACCAACCGGTCCACCGTTTCGCGCGTCTTGGCCCGCAGGCCAGGACCTTCCGCCCCCAGCACCAGTGCCACGGGGCGGTCCCGCTTGCCTTCGACTGCCTCTTCAATCGTGACGGTTGCGTCGCCGTCCAACCCCAGCACCAGATAGCCCATATCCTGCAACGCCCGAATGGCATCGGCCAGATTGCGGACCCGCAGATAAGGCTGGCGTTCCAGCGCACCGGATGCGGTTTTGGCCAACGCACCGGTCTCAGGCGCCGAATGATGCCGCGTGCCGATCACCGCCGAGGCGCCAAGAACCTCTGCCGAGCGCAGGATCGCGCCCACATTATGCGGGTCTGTCACACGGTCCAGCAGCAACACGCGCGGCGCGGCATCCCCGATGCAGACATCCTCCAACCGCCCCCAATTCAGCGGCTTGACCTCAAGCACAGCCCCCTGATGCACCGAAGTCTTGTCAATGGGCGGATGAAACTTTCTCGGGTCCACAATCTGCGGCGTGATGCCTGCCGCAGCAATCGCGTCTTCCAGTTTGGCCGCCGCGTTGGGCGTCACCATCAGGGTCAGCTTTTCGCGGGCCGGGTTCATCAGCGCATCCCGCACTGCATGCAATCCAAACAACCAGACCGTCGCATTTGCATCGGCCTTCTTGTCCTGCTCTTTGGCAATCACCCACTTTGGCTTTTTCATTCCGAACCCCGCGTTTGGCACGCGGTCTACCGCTTGCCGCAGGACAAGCCAAGGTGATTGCGCACTGCGCCGTGGGAAGGCCTCAAACAGCAGGATGCGAATTGCCCTGCATTCCCCTGTTTTTGAGGTTGACGCACCCCAGACCCACGGGTAATCAGCGCGGCAGTGGGCGACAGGCCGCAAGGTGTGGCAGGGGACTGTAACTCCCTCGCGGAGACGCACGCCTGGTTCGATTCCAGGGTCGCCCACCATTCAGTCTCTTCAAAAACACAGATATGGCATGCTTCGTGGATAGCGCTGATTTATCCGTAAGTTAGCAAGGAGCAGGCCGCCTGAGACCTCGCGATTGGTCTCTGTTTGACGCGATTTGGCGGCATGTTCGGCAGAAGTCTCTGCGGCACACTTCCGCATGAGGTCTTGGGCGGAACCGGCCCCCTCAGAGATACAAGAAGCCCAGAATCCGCCGTTGCTCTTCCCAGCTCAGCGGCAGTTCAGGAAGACCGCGTAAGAACTTTGCGGTGAGATGGGGTGGTTGGCGGCCTTCGAGAATGGCCGTTGTGATGTCCGGGGCAAGCCAGGCGAGCGGAAGGACGCGGCTGACAGACCCGCTGCGTAGACCTTCCCGCTCGGTTATCTGCTGAATGGTTTGAGGTTTCCCTTCGAGAAGTTCGCCAGCCCATCGCCTGGCATCAGCGACAAGTGCAATGAGGTCTGGATCCGGCTGCGGCGTGTCTTCGGGTGTAATGACGAAGGGTCGGGAGGAACCGTTCTGGCGCTTCCTGAACGGCACTTCAAAGCTGGCCATTACTGGGCTTTGACCTGCATCTTGCACCAAAAGCGCATACAGATTTAGCCAAATGCAAAGACGATCCCCTGTCGCTTCGATGCGATCGATCAATCTGCTAAGGCACTGGGTGCTGGCAGCACGGTCGTCTGAGGTAATTCTTGACTGCCAGGCTTCCGCCGCCCTTAGAATGTCAGCCATCGGAGCATCAGCCACGTCGGCCCGAGATATCTGATCTGCCAGCCAGGATCTGTCGCACAATCGGGTCTTAAGACTGCTGAGAACAAGGCGCTCAATCTCTTTAGCGGGAAGACGCGCGATGTCGCTTCCGTCCTCTGCGCCAGTTGGTTTTGACGTATAATACCAATATCGCTTCGTCCGGGCAGTTCCGCCGTGACGCACAGACTTGCTTGCATATGTTGTGCGCATTGCCCTGCCATTTTGATCGAACAGCACACCATCCAGAAGACGCTTTGCAGCTCTGCGGGGCGCGCTGATCTTCTTGCTACCATGATCCGCCAGCAGGGCCTGCACCCTTGCCCAAGTGACATCATCAATGATGGCCTCGTGAAGCCCGTCATGCAGTGAGTCTTTGTGACGGATTTTGCCGATGTAGATCGGATTGCGCAGGATGTTGTAGAGTGAGCCGCGAGAGAAGGCTTCTCCACCGCTGACACGTCCGTGCCTGTCAGTCCTTCGTTTGCTCACAACACCAAGTTCTTTCAGTCGGGATACCAGCTGCCGCACTGACCCAACAGCAAGGTATTCCGCAAAGATCGTGCGGATTGCACTGGCTTCGCCTCGGTTTATGACCAGTGATTTGTCCCTGGCATCGTAGCCTAAAGGCACGGCGCCCCCCATCCACATACCCTTGCGTTTGGAGGCAGCGACTTTGTCCCGGATACGCTCGGCCGTTACCTCGCGTTCGAACTGAGCAAAGGACAAAAGCACATTCAGAGTCAGGCGCCCCATCGAAGACGTCGTGTTGAAGGCTTGGGTCACCGAGACGAACGACACCCCTGCCCCGTCGAACAGATCAACCATCCTGGCGAAGTCGGCTAGCGATCGCGTCAGCCGATCCACCTTGTAAACGACGATGACATCGATACGCCCGCGTCGTACGTCCCCCAGCAAATGCTTTAGACCGGGGCGGTCCATCGTTCCACCAGAGTAGCCGCCATCGTCATAGCGATCCGAGAGCTCCATCCAGCCTTCGTGCTTCTGGCTGAGAATGTAAGCCGCACAGGCCTCGCGCTGTGCGTCAAGGGAGTTGAACTCCTGCTCCAGCCCCTCCTCGGTCGACTTGCGGGTGTAGATGGCACAACGCTGGCGGATCATCGCTTCACATCCTCACGCAGCCCGAAGAACTTTGGACCGTTGCGATTGGTGCCCGTCATGGCTCGCGCGACCGCAGAAAGAGACGTGTACTTCTCACCGTTCCAGATAGCGCCACCGTTCTCCGTGATCAGCACCTCATGGGGAGTGCCGCGCCAAATCTTGAGAAGACGGGTGCCAGTACAGACGGTCGGCGAAGTCGCGTGTTCGTCGCTGTTGCCAACCCTGCCCCGCATCGCGCGCTTCCAAGCCCGGCGCGTTGACGCCGCCTCGCCCCCAGCCAAGGCAGCCTGAGCCTCCCAGGCGAGTGCAAGGCGCATCAAGCGCGCAGTGAAGTTCCTGGGCGGCTGGGACCCTTTGGTTTCCGCCCAGAGCCGTCGAAGCGTGGCCGCGGTCGCCTGGTCCAACTCTTGAAGGCTCAGTGCTGCTAGGGGCCTTGTCACTGGCCTTCTCCGTCGATCACACGGTAGCGGGCAACCTTGCCCGACCGATCAAGCTCGATCGATACGCCGGAAGATCGCAGCCGGGAGATCGCGGCGCGCACCGTATGCGGCTGCCAGTCCAGCTGTTTCTGAAGCTGAACAACGGTTGCGCCGTTCCGCCGCGACAAGAGCTTGTGCATAGTGGCGGCTTTGGATCCGCCGATCCGCTTTCGAGGCTCCGCCTCCAACAGACAAGTCGAAGGCATTTCTGTGGTTTGGTCGGTCATTTTGGTCTCCATACAGTCGCTGGGCATCAATGCCCCGTACTGCCCTAAGCCCGGCAAACCGGGCACGAGACCACTATTCTTGGTGACCACACTGACGCTCACATGGACTCGGAAGTCCAGTGGAAGTTCGAAGACCTCGGGACCAAATGCGGGCGGCCGTGACCGCCCGCCGAAAGATCAAATGTCGATCCCCTCGGCAATGCTCAGGGCATCTTCAAGTTCGACACCAAGATACCGTACTGTGCTATCCACCTTTGTATGGCCAAGCAGAAGTTGCACCGCGCGTAGATTGCCGGTTTTGCGGTAGATCAGCGCGGCCTTGGTGCGTCTCAGCGAATGTGTGCCGTACCCACTGGGATCAAGACCAATCGCCGAAACCCAATATCCGACAAGGCGCGCATATTGCCGCGTGGAAACATGCCGCCTATCGTGAAAACGACTTGGGAACAGGTAGATACAGCCAAACATCTCGGGGCGACATACCCAACCCCAAATGGAATTGCGGGTGTTCTCCGAAACCTCAAACTGCACTGGCTGCCTGGTTTTGCTCTGAATGATCGTAACGCGCTCGCGTACCCGATCTCCCGCAATGAGATCAGAAATCTTCAAGCGAACCAGGTCGCAACCGCGCAACTTACTGTCGATCGCAAGATTAAAAAGGGCCAGATCCCTCAGATTGCCAGAGAGTTCGAGCCGGGCACGGATGGCCCAGACCTGTTTCGCGAGCAGCGGACGCTTTTGGCCAACGAGACGCCCTTTGTTCCAAGGTCGGCGTTGCGGTTTGATGGCAGGAAGTTGGATTTTAGACATGGTCTATCCTCAATCCATCCCTCCCACTCCAAGCGTCGTCACCGTGTTGACCAGCAGAATGTATCAAGAGACAGAACGACCCCTTCCATGCGCGTAGCCGACATTCATATCAAGCGCAGCGAATGACCCAAACGAGCCCGAAGGAGACATCTCGCAGGCCAAATGCTAGCGTGGCTTCATGACCTATTATCCTCTTCCTTGTATGCTTGCGCTGCACCCCGGCTCTCGCGGCGGAAAGGGGTGCACTGCATGAAACTTGAAATCTGGTTCGAATTCGCAAGCACATACTCTTACCTGACAGTTTCGCGCGCCGAAGCGATGCTAAGAGACGCCCAGATCGAGTTGGTTTGGAGACCATTCCTACTTGGACCGATCTTTCGCGACCATGGGATGGACACGTCGCCCTTTGTGCTCGACCCCGTCAAAGGTCGCTACATGTGGCGAGACATGGAGCGTCGCTGTGAGAAGTATGGTCTTCCTTTCAAGCGCCCCGGTATATTTCCAGTGAACGGGCTGAAGGCTGCACGGATCATGACCGCAGCCTTGGACGAACCATGGTGCGGCGCCTTTGCGCGTTCTGTTTTCACGGCGCAGTTCGCGCGTGCTGCGGACATTTCGAATGAACATGTTCTTAGTGTTGCTCTTGAAGGACACGGCGTCTCGCCGGAGCCATGGCTTGAACGGGCACAAGATCCCGAAACAAAAGAAGCACTGCGTGCAACTACCGAGCGCGCTCAAAGCATCGGGATCTTCGGCGCGCCCAGCATGCTGGTGGGTGACGAACTGTTCTGGGGCGACGACCGATTAGAGGATGCGATCACATTTGCCTGCAGCGAGTGTCGCCAGTAGCGTCGCAACTCAGCTACGTATTCCAAAGGGAGTCTGCTCATGAAGGATGAAACGCTTGGTTCGGGGCCAGTATTAAGGCTGTTTCAGGTGCATACCAAGCCCGGCTGCGGCGCAGAGCTCATCCGGAAATTCGCGCGCACGTCGGCGGACGTCGTGGCGGGCCAACCCGGGAACCAAGGTTACTTCTTTGGTCATGGAGTCGGAGCGGATGAAAACTACGTTGTCTTCACTTCGGTCTGGCGGGATCTCGATGCAGTGAAGGCGCGGTTCGGCGATACATGGCGAGACTCGTTTCTGCCCGCGGGTTACGAGGAACTGATCGAGGACTGTTCCGTTCGCCACATTGACGTTGGCACAGGTTGGTTTGTGAACATTGCCAACGACGCATAGCTTTCCAGGAAGGGTGGCCTGTTCAATGTCTGCTTCGTCCGGAGGCTGTGTGAAAACTATTTGCGCGGCGGCAAAACGACAAAAACAGCAAGATTTGCAGCCTCTCTCGTTGAGCTGAGCCACAAACACCTCGCTTCGGGAAAAGGAGCGGCACCAAAAGGGCGCGAATTTCGAGTTTTCACACACCCTCTCCGCATGTAAGACATCGGACGCAGTCGCAGCAAATGGCCGGTGTTCGTAAGAGCGGCCGTTGCGGCCCAAAGCAGACCTCGGCGCAATCTGCAGCGAATGACGAGCCGATTGTGTTGAAAAACTCGAAAAATCCGCACTCTCGCTTTTCCGCCAAAACCCTTTGCATCGGAAAAGCTGGCACTGTTCGAACGGAGAGGGCATTTAGAGCTGCACACATCGCCAAAGCCC
>NZ_JAABNT010000029.1 GCF_010667575.1 Sulfitobacter sediminilitoris | reverse complement strand
GGCGAGTACCGATCCCGCGGCATCAACCACGCAGATCGATACGGATTTGACGGACACGTCGAGACCTACATAATGGGTCATGGTCGTTCTCCTTTACGGCTGGTTTTGTGAGGCCGATACTATAGAACCTCGTTAACCTCCGGAGAGCGACCGCCGCAAACACACCATGTCATTCATCTCACCCGGCAACGCTGCGCTGCAGCACTTGCGGCTCGCTAGCCTTCTGAGAATGCGAGATATGTTCGCATATGGTCGATAACTTGCTGATAATCTGCGGTATTCTCAAGTGCGGGCGGGTGTTCAAAAGCCACGGCGAACGCTGCGTGCGCCTGTACGCGACTTATGAATCCCCTCTTGATATCCGCGAATCCAAGATTGTTCGGCGTGTCGAAGCCTCTCCGAATACCCGTTGCCAGGCATTCGGTAACCGCTGAGGCAAAAGAATGAGGGGGAGGGGGGCAATCTCTCAGAGCTGGCCATTTGCCATCCCAAAAATCCTGACACACGCACAGATTTTTTTCTGTAGAACGTATAAGATTACCAAGAAATGGTTTCCTTAGAACGCGTCAGAAATTTATTTATATTCCAATGCCTTGATGGCGTCAAAAGCCACTCTTGATGAAAGGCTGCGTCATTTTCCCCGATGCAATTGAACACTCTGCAAGGGCGTCGGTAGCTATCGCAGGACAGCGGACGCTCGTGACGAGCGGAATTGACTTCTACGTCTAGTCCTAAGCGGACATGGTCCGCTACCGACGCTCGCAGCAGCAACCTCATCACCCGAAAACATCAGCCGCGCCTTAGAAACAAAAGCCGCCGTTCGTTGAGACCGCCGCGATTTTCATACCCCTTGTGTCCAAGTTACGGGTTTGAGTTACGGGTGACCTGTCTGGATAGCCTCTGTCGCCAGAGGTTAGGGAACGTCTGAAAACCTCACGCTATGAGCGGGTTGAGATGGACTGAACGGGACGAAGAAGGATGGCTCACGGCTTGTCCCGCACACCGCCGGACACCCGAGCCGGCGTCACATAACTTGGCACGGGACCCTCATTTCCAAGGCATGACAAGGTATTTCTCGCCTGTCTTCATTGCGCGATAATCAGTCACGGCTTCCTTGGTCAGCATCTCCTCGAGATCGACCCTTTTCTTGTAATGGCTGGCGAAGGTCGTTGTCAGGTTCTCGAGTACACGCTTGCGCATCCGTCCCACGGTTTCCATTCCGACCGATTGAATGAAGGGGAACAGGAGCCAGCCTGACAGGGTCCAGCCAAAGCCGTAACTCGGCGACAAGATTGTCGGACCAGTGTCAAGACGTCCGTAGATGAACATGCGCTTTTGCTGGTTGGAACCATAGCGCGAATACTCGGTCATCTTGCCAACCGCGACCTGCTCCATCGCTTTGAAGACACTGTCGACCGATTTTCCCCCGCCGATCGGATCGAACCCGTAGAAGGCGTCAGTGTCGTCGATTGCGGACCGGAGTTGGTGCATGAAATCGTCATCCGATGAATTGACGATATGGGTGGAGCCAAGCTGCTTGAGCAATTCGACCTGGCCCTGTTTCCGCACGATATTGACCAGCCCCATGCCGTCTTCGTTGCAGATCCGGGTCAGCATCTGGCCTAGATTGGATGCCCCGACCGTATGCAAGATCGCGCTTTGCCCATCCATTTTTGCATTTTCAACGAACCCCAGCGCGGTCATCGGATTGACGAAGGCGCTCGCTCCATCCTCGGCCGAATAATCGCCCAGTGGCAGGCACATGGCGGCATCCGCGATACAATACTGGCTGTAGGCATTGCCCGGCACACAGGCGACGCGCTGCCCCATCAGCGCCTTGGCCATGTCGCCGTCACCCGTTGCGACGACAGTGCCCGCTCCTTCATTGCCGGCGGGCAGTTTCAGCCCGTGACGCGCCTTGGACCCCGTATTAAACGGCTCGGGCATGCTGGCGACGTATTTACCAGGCGAATAATCGGCGCTTTCGAGATCGGCCGCACCAGCAAGAATAGCGAGATCCGACGGATTGATCGGTGCCGCCTCCATTTTCACAAGGACTTGATTCCCGGTAGGATCGGGAAAGGTCACGTCCTCGATCGCCACGGTGAGCGTGCCATCGCTTTCTAGCGTAGTGAATAGTTGCTTGCCGGTGGTGCTCATGTCGATTTCTCCTGGTTTCGGTATCAGAATGCAAAGATGCTTTCGGGTCGGAGACCAGGCGAGATGGACGGAAAAACACCTCGGCCCCACAGGCTTATATCGAACACTATAAGCGTCGAAGTGGCAATCGCCGATTCTGAGCACACCTCCTACTGCTGGCGCAACCGATATCGTGGGATGGCTGACGCATACCCGCCGCGGGGGGCGCTACCGGGCAAGACGCATCCAAACTACAGGCATGGGCTACAGACAAAGGAACGGATCGGGACGCGCAAAAAAGATCAACGACCTTCTGCTTAATCTGGCGCCTATGAATGACCAGCAATTGCGGCAAAAACATACATCTGTCGTGTTTACTCAGCTCTCCGCCTTGAGCCCATTCGTTAATCCAATATTCACGCTGCGCGGGCTTGCTGCGTGAAAACTTGCCGCGCCACGGCGAAATTACTGCTGCATCCCAGGGGCGATTTCGGCAATTCAGGCCGTTTGCAGGAAATCTGAAATCGTCAAATCACAGACTGCGGGCAAAGTGGATTTGTGCAGCGGCAGTTATTGCCCAAGCAGAAAAGCGCACAGCACGTACAGGACGACAGTAGCCGCAGCGTGTGCCAAAAACGGTTCGAAGACCTTAGGAAATCTGACGCTCCCTCCCTTCCCAATAGGGTTTGCGAAGCTCGGTCTTTAGCACTTTGTTAGCCCCTGACAGAGGGAACGGATCCGCCCGGAATTCGATGCTCCGAGGGCATTTGTAGCCAGCGATCATTTCGTGGCAATGCGCCTGTAACTCCGCCGCCGTCGCTTCTGCGTCCGGATGCAGGATAACAATGGCATGCACGCTTTCCCCCCATTCATCGCTCGGAATGCCAATCACGGCACTGGTGGCCACTGCCGGATGCCGGCTGAGCGCGTTTTCCACCTCGGCTGAATAGACGTTTTCGCCACCTGAGACGATCATGTCCTTCACGCGGTCCATCAAAAAGATAAATCCATCGTCGTCCATGTAACCGGCATCTCCAGTTAGGACCCAGCCATCCCGGATCGTATCTGCGGTGACTTCGGGTTTGTTCCAGTACCCCAGCATCGTGATCGGTCCCTTGACGGCAATCTGCCCGACCTCGCCGCGCGGCACTTCAGCGCAATCTTCATCCACAACGCGGATTTCACATACCCGAGTGGCGCGCCCTGCGGCCCGAAGCTTGCCTGCATTGGGACCGTCCAACACGTGATATTCGGCGGGCAGGATTGTAGCCACAGGACTCAGCTCCGTTTGACCGAAAGCCTGCAGGAACGACACATTGGGGAACTTCTCAAACGCCTCGATTAGGACTGCTTCTGTAATCGGTGACGCGCCATAGGCGATTTGAGTCAGCGAAGAAATATCCGTCTCGGCCAGCTTGTCGCTCTGCAAGACCATCTGAAGCATCACGGGCACAAGCAGGGTCTGGCTGGGTCGATGTTTTTCGATCGCCGCCAGAACGCTGTCGGGCGTGAACATCGGGATCACGACATGGGTACCTGCCATAAAGGTGATAGCGCTGAACCAGATCAGATCTGCAATGTGGAACATCGGTGCCGCATGCAAATAGATAGTCCCGTCTTTCATATTCAGCTCATGCGCGTTCGAGATACCGCCGACATAAAAATTGGTATGTGACAGCATCACACCCTTAGGGAACCCGGTTGTGCCGCCAGTATAGAAGATGCCCGCCAAATCATCGCCACTACGCCCCGCATCCTTTGCAGGGCACGCAGCCGCCAGGATATCTTCGTAATTCAGCATCCCTTCCGGCGTCTCTCCATCTCCGCAATATATCAGCGTTTTCAGGCCGCCAACATGCGGCTTGATCTCTGCGGCTACGTCTTTGAATGCTTCGTCCACGATTAATATCTCGGCGCCTGCATCGTTAAGTGCATAAGCGCATTCCGCAGCGGCCCAGCGGATATTCATTGGCATCATTGCTCCACCGCCCCAGACTGTCGCAAAGAAATATTCGATGAACCGATCTGAATTCAGTGACAACAAAGCCACCCGATCCCCGGGCTCCATGCCCAGCCCCTGCAAAGCTCCGGCCAGTCGCGCGACCCGGTCCAACATCTGGCTCCAACTGGTTTTCCGGTCCTCAAAAATCGTCGCAATCCCGTTTGGATTGATTTGAGCGGCCCGTCTGAGCATGGAAGTCATCTGCATAGGTCTGGTCTCTGGTTCGGTTGCGCATTTTGGTTTGGAGAAGACTGAGGTACCCTATCACACGGTGTCAACCGCTCAGGCCGCTAGATCATAGGTTGCCTTCCATTCGAAGCGTTGGATGTGAACTACAGCCCTGAACTATCTGCGGCCACCCGAGGAACTCGAAAAACGGCGGCGAGGCCCTGCAGATCGGTCACATTGATCATGAAATAAGCGGCGGGCGGAACCAACGGCTGCTTTCGTGGATACGGCGTAGCGGGTCGTTCCGTTCAACAGTGGCGGCCCATTTGCTTCGCACGCACATATGGCAGCCTTGTAATGTCTGCTTCGGGCGTATTTTGTTGAAAAACTCTTCCTTGATCGAGGCCTGAAGTGCTGATTCAATTCGTCCACTGAGTGGGAGGATTAGCGATGTTGGGACCGAAGCAAGAAGCGCAGGCGGCACTGTTTTACGAGTTCTCGCTGGAGGACCACGTACCTCAAGATCATCTGTTGCGGTCGATTGATCGGTTCGTAGATCTGAGCAGTATTCGGACGCATCTTGCAGAGTTCTACAGCCACACGGGCCGTCCTTCAGTTGATCCTGAACTGCTGATCCGCATGCTGCTGGTTGGGTATTGCTTCGGCATCCGATCCGAACGGTGGCTTTGTGAAGAGGTCCATCTGAACCTCGCCTATCGCTGGTTCTGCCGCCTCGATCTGAGCGGCCGCGTTCCTGACCACTCTACCTTTTCGAAGAACCGGCATGGGCGTTTCCGCGACAGCGAACTGCTCCGCCATCTGTTCGAGACGACGGTGGCGCGGTGCATCGCGGAAGGCCTCGTCAGCGGCCAGCGCATGGCCATTGATGCCAGCCTGATCGAGGCGGACGCGAACAAGCAGAACTCGACGCCGAAGGAAGAATGGGACACGACAAGCATCGATCCGACAGATGCACCCCGCGCGGTTCGCGAGTATCTCGACACGCTGGATGAAGCAGCGTTTGGAGCGGCGAGCGAGGTGCAGCCGAAGTTCACTTCCCATTCTGATCCGGCCAGCCAATGGACGGCGGCACGCAAAGGCCCTGCTTTCTTTAGCTATTCCGACAACTATTTGATCGACACGGATCACGGCGTCATTGTTGATGTCGAAGCCACGCGCTCAATCCGGCAGGCCGAGGTCGGATCAACAAAAACGATGCTGAAGCGTGTGAAGGACAAGTTTGATCTGCATCCCGAACGCCTGATCGCGGACACGGCCTACGGCACGGGGCCAATGCTGGGCTGGCTGGTCGACCGCAAGATCGCACCACATATCCCAGTCTTCGACAAGTCCGGTCGCAATGATGGGACGTGGACCCGGGCAGACTTTGAATGGGATGCCGAGAACGATCAATACATTTGCCCCGAGGGGCAGGAACTCAAGCAGTTCCGTCGCAATTATTCCGACCCAAACAGAGGACCGACCGGAAAAGGGACCGCACGATACCGTGCTCTGAAAGAGGTCTGTCAGGTCTGTCCATCCAAGGCCAAATGCTGCCCCAATGCCGATGCGCGCAAGATCACCCGCGAAGAACACGAAGACGCCCGACAGGTTGCCCGCGACATCGCCAAGACCCGCCAGTACGACATCTCAATGAAGCTCAGGAAGAAGGTCGAGATGCTCTTCGCTCACCTCAAACGCATCCTCGGGCTGGGAAGGCTCCGATTACGCGGCCCATGCGGCGCAAATGACGAATTCCTGCTCGCCGCCACAGCCCAAAACCTTCGCAAACTGGCAAAGATCTTTCCTGCACCGCAGCAAACGCGCAAAGCCTGATCAGAAAGGCACGCGCGCTCAGTTCAGCACATCACTTTCTGCGCTCGCAACACGTTGTTTTTCCACAAAATCGGCGGCTTGCCGACATTAGCTGCAAGCGCATAGTGTGACTGGATCAAAGTCGATTGCCGACATTCAAATGTTAGCGGATTGAAGATTCCTTCTGCGGAGCGGAAGGCCGCTCCGAGCCCAAAGCGGACGATTAATCAGACTACAGCAGCCGCGCCGCAGCGAAGGGCAACTTTGAGCTGATTGTGTTGAAAAACTCGAAAATTCGACCATCAGAATTTTCCGCTAGAATCTATTGAATCATCCAAGTCCGTACCAAACGGCCAGCGTAAGCCTTGAGGCTCTCTCACATTGCCAAGTCAGCGTTTTGGCAGACCCCCTCGCCGAATTTTTCGACTGGCTTTCTATGGGCCACTTTTTTAGCGGTTTTCGTCAAAATCGGAGTTTTTCAACACAATCAGCCTAATTGGATTGTACTACGGACTGGTCCAAAGGCATCTGTGCGAATTTTCTTTAAAGCTAGGGAAGATTCCTCGCGTCTATTTGGACTCGTTCGGGACAACCTTTTGAGTGGCATGGTAAGTTTTGGCGGATTTGAAAGCGCTTGCCTCATCGGGCCCAGCATAGGCATCTATGTTATGCCTGCGTGCTGTCGGTCTGTTTCTGCCGCAGTGCGAGCACAACAGTCACAACGGACCCCGCCAGAAAAAAGATCGAGATCCAGCTGGAAAACAGGAAATAAGGATCTCCGCCCGTGGCCGAGAATGCCTGTCGCGCGCTGTTCTCAAGGCTTCCCCCCAAAACGAAAGCAATCACAAAAGGCAGAGGGGACATATCTACCTTGCGCATCAGATAGCCCAAAATTCCGAAGCTTAAGGTAAACCAGAGCGACGCCATGCTTGGTTCCTGGGCATAGACGGCAGTAAAGGTCAGAAGCAACACGACAGGCAGCAAGGTGCGTTTAGGCACCCTTACCATGACCGTCGCGGCCCGCATGAACGCCCCGCCAAACGTCCAGTTGACGAGGTTGGCAAACAGCATCGCAGTGAACAATCCGAAAACCAAGACAAGCTCGGTATTCACGACGTTTTCGCTGAAACGAAACACCGAAGGTCCCGGGGTGAAGCCTCCGATGGAATCCGTGGCGAGAATGATAAAGACGGCCGCCGCATTTCCGGGGATGCCCAAGCCGAGAACCGGGATCAAGTTCGATCCGGATACGGAACTGTTCGCCGCCTCAGTCGCGGCCACACCCTCGATGGCCCCTTCCCCAAAGGCGGGCGCTCCTTCTGGGCGGCGGCGTTCATTTCGTACGCGCCCCAGTTGGTAACCGAGCGCCGCTGCCAGCGTCGTTCCAATGCCGGGAAGTGCGCCAATAAGCGTACCCACGATTGACGACTGGCCAATGTAGGGTGCAATGCGCAGGACTTCCGCGCGTGTTAAGCGCTGGTCTCCGTGATCGACAATCCGTTCACGCGCTCCAGACAGATTGCTTCTGTGCCAAAGGTCTTCGTATTCTTTCAAGACTGCGCCGACGATCAGTACTCCCAGAATTGCTGTCATGATTGAAAACCCGCCCGCCAAAGCGTCGGTTCCCAAAGACAGGCGTGGGTAAAAGTCTTCGCCACCGCCGATGAAAACAGCAATCAATCCCAATGCCACCGAAATCAGCCCTTTGCCTGGAGAGCCGCCGATAACTGCCGCAATAAAGCTGAGCGACAGGATCAGAAGCGCGGTCTTCTCGGGAAAATCCAGATGCCGCTCAACCATCAAGGCAACGAATGGCGCGCACACGAAAAGCGCAATGTCGGAAAACGTGTCACCGGACACGGAGGATAGATGTGCGACCTTCAATGCCTTGCGGGACTGGCCCTGCTTCGTCAGAGGGTAGCCATCCAATGTGGTCATATAGGCATCCGGTGTCCCGGGGGTGTTGAACAGAATGGCTGGAACTGCCCCTCCGAGCGTCGCCCCTTTCATGATGCCGATCAGAAACCCCAAAACTGGCAGCAAGGCTTCGACATTGTATCCAAAGAACGAAATCAGGATCGGCAGGGAAATCGCCATCGCCATCGGCCCGGCCAGACCAGGCGTTGCGCCAACCAAGATGCCTGTGACCACGCCAGCAAAGACCATCACCAGCGTCAGCGGGATTGGAACACCGAGCAGTTCAAAAGCGGCCGGGCCAAAAATGACCGCCTGCATTCCGGCTATGATGTAGTCCAGCGGCTGCATCAATAATCACCGTTGGGCGGCAGCAAAAGATCATCAAATGGCACATCGACGAGCGCAACCAAGCCTATTGTCACTATGCCAGCAATCAGGACCGTACGGGCCTGCAAGCGTCCAGCGGACAAAGAAGCCATTCCACCAATAATTGTTACGCCTCCAAGGAAATAACCGATGTATTTCCATGGGAAGGTTTCTCGTAACAGGCGGTACTCTGTGTCTGTGGCGCCTAACCATTCGGCAACGAGCAGAAAGCCCGGGCCTGCATGCCGCATCAACAAAAGACCCAGGATGATGACAGCAACAAGTGCGCCCGTATGCAAGAACGGCGCCAACGTCACGCCGGTGGAACTGTGCTTTCGCCGCTCGATCAGCAAAAGCGCACCGCCAATCGCCATCAGGGTGAAGGCAATCGTCGGTGCAAGTGCGTCCCCGATGCTGACTTGCCGACGGACGCGGACGATCAGGCCGGTGCCTGTGTCCTGAGGAATCCAGAGGAATAAACCGACGAGCGCCAAAAGCACCGCGCCACTCCCGATATAGATGTTCAGTCGGTACATCCGGCCTTCCTCACAAGGCTGTTGGCCGCGCCAAGACGAACTGGCACGACCCAGAGGCAAAAGCTACTCGGAAGCCGCCTGCATCAGTTCCTTGGCGGATACAAAGCTACTGTCGATAAAGGCTTGGAGCGCCTCACCCGAAATGGCCTCGCCTCCTCCGAAATTCGCTTTAAGCAGCGCCCCCGCCTTCGTGGTCTCGTCCAACACGATCTCCGAAATCGATTGGGCCAATTTGGCCTGAGCCGCGCTGTCCATGTCCTTTGGCCCGAAATACATGAAATAGATATCAAGGTTGTACGGCACGCCCAGATCGGCCAATAGCGGTGCGTCCGGTGTCAGGCTCAGCTTACGTGACATGCCCGAAACAAGCTCTACCAATTCGCCAGCTTTGACACCCTTTGAATGAGCCCCGGCGACAAATCCGGCATCAAGATCGCCAGCATATAGCGCGTTCAACATCCCGCGCCCGCCTTTGACCATCGTGATGTTCATTTCGATGCCAGCTTCTTTACCCATCAGATAGGTCACATCAGCGATCTTTGGGGTAATGGCACCAACTCTCAAAGGCTCACCGGACTTAGCCGCCGCGACAAAATCATCGAAGCTTTTCCATCCCTTCGAGGCGGGTACGACGAAGGCAACTTCCGCCAGCGTCGTGGTGACAATCGGCGTTACATCATCCGGTGTCATGCCTGCGGCTCCGTCGGCCATGCCGTAGTCCAACGCTTCTGAAATACCCAAACCAAAGACGGTGCCATCTACTGGGGCCCCCTGCATTTCCTTGGCCATGATAAGCCCCGATTTGCCGGGCGTGTTCTGGGGCGTGATCGTCCACCCGTAACGGTTTTCCAATTCTTCCGCGATCAATCGTGCCTGGCTGTCTGTGCCGCCCCCGGGCGGGAACGCGATGTGCATTGTGATTGGCCCCGGCGGCGTCCAGTCTTCAGCGAGGCTCGCCGTCGCCGCGATGGAATACCCAAGCGCAATTGCCCCTAGGGCGAGAAATTTCTTCATGGTAGTTCCTCCCAAAATCTCCATGTTGGAGCGGTAACAGCAATAAACCGGACATGTCAACCTTTTACTGGACATGTCCGGTATTTGGTCGTATTGAACTCTTAAGCGAAGGATCACCTATGGAGCAAAAGAACCCAAAACCGTTCGACACGAATGAGCCCCTTCAGGAGTCTGTGACGTTCAAAATATCCCGGCTCAGTCAGAGACATGCATCTCAGGCTTCGAGGGTTCTGCGGGAATTGTCGGGTCCACCGCTGTCGGAGTGGAGGGTCTTGATGCTGCTGGCGACCTATGGACCCGGCACGGCCGCAGAAATCGCAAGGTATCTGCAAGCCGACGACTCTTTGATCAGCCGAACAGTAAAAACGATGCTGAGCAAGGGCCTTTTGCAAAGCACTCCTGACCCTAAGGATCGCAGAGCCAGCAAGCTATCACTTAGCCAGGAGGGAAGCATAATCTACGAGCGCATGCGACCAAGCATGCATCGCCGCCGCGTCGCCGTTCATGACGCTCTCAGCAAAGACGAGCGGGACACGTTAAGCGCGCTGCTGGCCAAACTGGACAGGCGTATGGATGAAATCGATGAGGATTTACAAAGGTTCATTGAATGACGAGCACTACTAACTCCGTTTCGCACTTGCCACTTGAAGGCGTGAGAGTGCTTGATCTGACCCACGTCATCGCGGGTCCGTTGGCAACTCATCAATTATGCATGATGGGGGCCGAGGTGATCAAAGTCGAACGCCGGGGGGAAGGTGACGGCATGCGTGCGATCCGTACGCAACCAGACCAAAAAGGAGTACCACCCGCATTCCGTGCCCTGAACGCTGGAAAGAAATCGGTCGTGTTGGACCTGAAAGCTGCAAAAGATCGAGATCATCTGCTCGCGTTGGCCAAGTCCTGCCACGTGTTCGTGGAAAACTTCAGACCCGGCGTCGCCAAGCGCCTCGGCTTATCAGCAGGTGATATTCGGCGCGTTCGCCCCGATGTGATTTACTGCTCCATCTCGGGCTGGGGGCAAACCGGAGAACTGTCTACCCTACCGGCCTACGATCATGTCATCCAAGCCGCCACGGGAATGATGGCAATGCAGGGCTCAGAGGGCCCACCGGTCAAAGTCGGTTTCCCGGTCGTCGATACGGCAACTGGCATGTCGGCAGCCACTGCAATTCTGGCGGCTTTGTTGCGCCGCGCAAAAGGCGACACATCGGATATCGAGATAGATGTATCCATGGTCGACAGCGCGATGCTGCTGATGGCAACCGTCTATGCGCAGACAATCGCGACAAACGCCGCGCCTCCCCGTGTGGGCAATCGAGGATTTGTTGGCAGTCCAGGCGCGAGCACCTTCGAAACCGCTGATGGTCATGTGTCAATCGCTGCCAATACAATGGGTCAGTTTCGAATATTGTGCAGCATAGTGGGCCGACCAGACTTGGCACTGCCGCCGTATCTGCCAGGCGGATTGTCCGAAAATGATTTTTTATTCAACCTTGCCAGCCCCGAACTTGGCTCTGAATTGTCAGCAGAAATTCTAAAACTGGAAGCAGCCGAGTTCGAACGAGCTCTCATTGCAGGGGGCGTTGCAGCCGCGCGTGTTCGCGATCTTCACGAGTTTTTGACAGAGTTGTACAACAAGACCCCAGGCTTGAATGTTCCGGAAGAACCAACGGCTCTCATGCCTGGATTTCGCAGCGAAGGCGCTCTCAAAAAGGAAAATTCTCAAGCGCCCCTGCTTGGTGAACATGCGAAAGAGATGCCTGAAACTGCATGAAGTCTGCTGGAAGCGACAGAAAATCACGCGCAATGCCGACGTGCCGAAAAAGCTAAATCTCCTGCCGCGCAAACTGAGTTTCGAGTACGCAGTTTCATGGCTGAAAAAAAACGTTGCCGGAAACTCCAGTTTTGGTCGCGCAACCGTTGTTCATACCGTTCTTGCCCTCCGCGATGCAGCGAACGGCAGCATCGTCCGCAGTGCGGTCATCTTTTGGGGCTCAATGCTGCATTCCCGACCAACGTCTGCTCTGGGGAAGCTGCGCCGCAGCGATTGAAAGCGAATGTAATGTCTGCAAAGAGCCGGGAGGGACTTTAGACTCCCGAAGCGACGTTTGGGTTGCGCTGTGGTGCCACGGGAAAGGTAAGAACCCGTTCAAACAAGCCGCGACTCAAACGAACCGGTGTGATGCGCTCTATCGTTTTCGGTTGGTATTGCCGCTGGAACCAGTCATAGAGAACAATGCTCTCTGCATCGTTGAAATCAGTTCTACAGCACGCGAGATACTTCCCACTGTGGTCGGCGCTGACCGCTGTGAGGTGGCGCTCCTTTGACTCTCGTTCTGGTGGATTGGGAACGACATTCAGAGCCGTCATGCGTTGGTTCCCCCCAGCAAGGAGCCGATTTGACCGCGAAGCCAAACGGGTCTTTCCCGATATGAAGCGCAGTACCCGCGCCAAGCTTGGCCAAGATATGGGCTGGCATATGGGTAGAACTCTGTTCGAGATCTATCACGATGCTGAATTTCAGACCCAACACCACAAGTTCAGGGCCTCCGGTCCTGGCCTTGATGCTCTGAAAGAGGCTCAAAGGGCTGGCAAGGGAGCGATCGTTGTTTCCGGCCATTTCGGACAGTGGGAAGCTGTTCGCGCCGTGATCAAAATGAATGGGCTCGAAAGCGGAGCTGTGTATCGGCCGCACAAGAACCGCCATTACGAGCGCCGCATTCGTACCGGGATCGAGGCAGGGGGGAAGCCGATTTTGGCGACCGGCCGTGTCGGAACCAGAGCCCTTGTGCGGCATTTACGGAATGGCGGCATCATTTCAATTTTGCTGGATGAAAAATATTCAGAAGGTGTACGGATACCGTTTCTCGGGCATGACGCGCTCACATCTCTCTCGGCGGCCCAGCTCGCATTAAAATACGATCTGCCCATGATCCCTGCATTTGGCACCCGCATTGGTGATGGAAACACATTCCGCGTAGAGTTCGAAGCTCCAATCCCCCATACCGACAGCATCGAAATGACGCGTGCTTTCAACGACAGTCTGTCTAGGCGGATCATGGCGGACCCAGAACAGTGGTACTGGATGTTGAGACGGTGGGATGGTGCTTGAAGGAGTGCAGTTCGCTAGCCGATCGTCCAAATTACAAGAATGCTGCGTCCTCGACCGATGGCCGGTTTGGGGAGGTTGCGCCGCAGCGACGGGTAGCCAGCTGAAGGTCCGCTCTGGGCCGAATACGGCTACATCCGAGCTATCGCTTGGATCTCAATTTAGTGCATGACCTCAATGGTGCCCCAATTACTCCCGCAGCAGCGCTTGTATTTGCGGCCCGAGCCGCAGGGCAGGGGCCTTTTCGTCCGATCTTGGTTCCACGAAACGGCGCATGAGGTTGGTTCGCGGCCGCCCGGGATGGGAAGGGGGCGGGTGTTTCTCCGGACTTGGCCCAAGTGCTGATCGTGAGCACAAGGTTCAGAATGAGGTCCGGGGCTTCTTCGGTCAGGGTTCTGACCGACTGGCTGGCCTAGTCTGACTGATCCGGTTTGAGTGTTAGTGCATGGTCGGCTTTTGGTCCACTGGAACGATGGTTTCTGGTGCCGGTGGTCGATATCCGAGTGCGCTGTGTGACCTCTTGGTGTTGTAGTGTTTCCTCCAGCCCTCGATGATGATCTGGGCTTCTCTGAGGGAGTAGAAGATCTCTCGGTTCAGCAGTTCGTTCCGGAGGAGCGGACACTTGTGGGGAACGCAGCGATCGACGGCTCCGAGCCAAACGAGCGTGTTGTCGCTCTGAAGTTATCGCATAATTCAGCTGCGCTGCTGTAGGCTCTTTCTGATCGTCAGAATTCTTCGCATACTCTTATCATCATTAGGAACTGCCGAAGACATGTGTGCCATTTGGCGCCTGTATAATGACAAGGGATCGCAGGATGATTGAGCAGAGCGCGGAGCACGACCGAACTGCCCTGGTTCTTCAGGGCGGAGGCGCGCGAGGCGCTTATCAGGTTGGCGTTCTCAAAGCAGTTGCTGAGATCTGCGGAACTCGACAGTCTCCATTCCAAATCGTTTGCGGGGCATCGGCAGGCGCAATTAATGCAGCTCCGATTGCCGTCATGGCGCAGGACTTCCAGGTGGCCACCCAGCATCTGGAATCGCTCTGGTGTGGATTGCGATGTTCTTCCATTTACGAGACCCATGCGCTCAAAGTTCTTCTTAGCAGCACCCGCTGGGCAGGGGGCCTTATGTTTGGGTTCGCCGGCTTGCGCGCAACGGGTGGCTTGCTCGACTACGCGCCTCTTCGCCGGCTTCTTGAAAGCGAATTCAAGCGTTCCAGGTTAGAGCGGGCGATATCAAGTGGTGTGCTTCATGCGCTTTGTATTACTGCGTCAAGCTACAGTCAGGGTGTTGCTGTTACTTTCTTCGAAGGCGCCGAGGGCATCCCCGAATGGCAACGTGCTCGTCGAAAGGGTAGGCGCTCGCAAGTGGGCCCGATGCATCTTCTAGCTTCATCAGCATTGTCATTTGCCTTTGCCCCGGTTGAAATCGACGGCGAATATTTCGGTGACGGATCGCTCAGATCAACGTCACCTCTTTCGCCAGCTATCCGAACTGGTGCCAACAGGGTCTTGGTCATCGGAACGCGTGATCCATTGCGTCAAACTCTGGTGGAAGATGTACCTAAAGAGCCGCCGACATTCGGCGATATTGCTGGCCACGCACTTGATATCCTGTTCAACGACAACCTCGAAGCGGACTATGAGCGGATGTTGCGGATCAATGAAACGCTCACGCTCATGCCTGATCAAGCGCGGATTAAATCAAAGCTGCGTCCGATCTCCTCTCTTCTGCTTGCCCCTTCGAAAGACCTGCGGGAGTTAGCCCGCCCCCATGCGGATGATTTGCCGCGCACCATTCGCGTCCTGATGAAGACAGTTGGCGCTTGGCACCATGATGGCCGACTGGAAAGCTATCTGATGTTCGAGCCAGCATACGTCGGTGAACTTATCGAGCTGGGCTACAGAGACACAGTTGGGCGCGCGGACGAGGTTCTGAGTTTTCTGAGCCAAAAATAAAGTTACTCGGCGACATGGAGGAGATCAGGAAATAGCTCTTCCTCCGTTGAGCCTCTGGGTCTAAAGCGTGGGGCACCATTTACGCTTCAGCCAATAAAGATAATCGAACCAAAGTTTGGTTTTTCCAGCTTTGTGCCCGTCAGCAGGGAGTGGCTTCTGGAGAAGGCCGCCGCATTCAGAAGAGACACGGAAACATTCCTTCGAGAGGGGGAAAATTGAGTGTTTTCTTTTCAACTGGTTCGGGCTCCTTCGAACCAGCAGCCGCGCTCAGTCCGAGGGTCTGCTGAGTGGACCAGGGCGACCCCTGCAGACACCGGTTATCTGCCAACCTAGTTGGGCTTGAAGCAGATTATCTGCACGGGGTGGGTTCGGCGTTCTTCGATGTTTCGTGCAGCGTTTCGCACAATCTGTGGAGCCAATTTACCCAATAGGATATGAGTGCCAAATACCGGTGCCTCACCTTTCTCGGCAAGTTCGATAGCGCGTCTATAGCCCTGTATGTATTTTTCCCCCGTAGCGGTGAACTTGATGTCGGCGAAACCGGCCTTTTCCAGCGCGGCAACTGTATCGGCGGGTCGCATCAGGTAGGCGCCACTTCCGTCTTCTGACCAGGGCACCGGATGATGTGGCTCGCCTACTTCTCCCAGACCGTGCTCGGTAAGCGCAAAGAATGCACCGGGCTTGAGCACTCGGAAGGCTTCGCCGAAGAAAACGTTTCGATCGGGCACGTTCATAGTAACGTGCTGCGTGTAGCCGCCGTCGAAAGTTTCATCACCATAGGGAAGTTTTTGGCCATCTCCGTGTTGGCACTCCACGGCATCTTCCATCCCGACGAGCACACTCAGTTTGTTGGCCGCGTCCACGAATGGTGCCGTTATGTCGATACCGTCAACATGGCAGTTGAACCGTTTTGCCAGATACCTAGCGGGACCGCCGAGCCCACAGCCGATGTCGACAAGTCGATCACATTCTTTGATCGGTAACGCATCTGCAAGTTCAACGGTCGCAGGGAACCCTCTCGCATGAAAATGATCCACAGGCGCGAGTTGTTCGACTGTGACAGAGTTGGGGTCGATGCCTGCGAATTCCATCGTGTCTAAAATTCGGGAATATACGTCTCCCTTGCCCCAGTGATCTGAAATAGCTTTTGCATCAGTCATTTGAGCCCCTCCTATCTTGGCAGTTAACATAGCACAGTTTCGAAGCACCCGACATGCGGGTTCTTTCCGTCTGCTCCGGGCTCGAAGCTGCCCAATGCCCGTGCAGCAGGGCTCTTGGTGATGACCGAACGGAACCGGCCATCTCTAAATCGGGCCAAACCTTTGATTTTGCGTTGTCTCGATCAATGCGCGGTCGTTCGCAATTCAGGAGCCGAAGTTCGCGCTACAGGCGGCGAAATCGTGGTCTGAGCCCTGAGCAGACGCTAGCCTTGAGTTGTTGAAGGGTCGCTTTTCGCCAAATGTGCTTGATAGCAGATCTATCGTGGCAGTGTTCTATTGAGTGAGAAGCTCGTTGCGAAGTGCATGACGCATCCTCTGGACGTTGAGACGGCCCTCCGTGTCGACAATGTCCCAGTCTTCGCCAAGGACGCTCAGCGCTCGGTCTGTTGCGCCGATTTTTGCTAGTAAGCGCGTATGATCGAGAGAAATTTGAAAGCCAGCTAGCTTTGCGCCCAACTCCAGTGCTCGCTTCGATGCTTTGCCATAAGCCTCATTTACCACCTCAACTTCTTGGCCTAACCTCTCAAGCAGCTGAGCCTCAATCCGTAGTATCTCTGGCTCAAGCCAGCGTTCGTCATTGACCTCACACTGGCGTTTCGCGCGCTCGACAGCATCGGCTGCTTCGTCGAGTTGGCCTAACTTGAGGCAACCGCAAGCGCTTTCGTAATGGAACCAAGGCAGGAATGTCCCAGCACCTGCTCCGGTCCACATTTCATGTGCCTCTCTGATCGACGCTAACCCGTCAATGGCAGCGCTATCGTCACCTTTATGCACGCGAAGTGTCGCGGCGGAAAGTTGGAGGACCGGTAGCCAAGACTTCAAGCCGTGGGCTACGCATAGATCAATTCCGTCTCGATTGTAGCGGTCCAAGCTATCCCAAAGGCCAAGAAACCTAGCTGAAATCGAAGTTCCAAGATAAGCAACAGAAGTCGAGTAGGGGTGCTCAAGTCTGTTACTAAGGCGGAAGGACGCGTCAGTCTCCGCCAAAGCAAGATCGATGTTTCCAGTCGACATGTGATGCCAAGATGCGAACATGTGGCAGCAGACGCCAGGATCGTGCCCGCCATAGACGAACTTATGGTCGGTGTGCCGCTTCTCATCGTAAAGTGCCCGACCTTGCTCGATATGGTCGAAGCCGTGTCTGAAATCCGCGCGCATCCAGGCGGTCGACCACGAAGCGTGGTGTGCCTGAAGGCACAGATCCTCGCTCCCGGCAGTCGCTGCCTGTTGAATGAGCGCATCAGCGATGCGCTTGGCCGCTCTTGCATCGCCTTTGACGTTGTTGAGATGCCATGTTCCAAAACGGGAGCGAAAGAGCTGGAGGTCATCGCCCAGGGCCTCGGCTAATCGGACTGAATGCTCGTACGCCTCTTTCGCCGCCGACGAACCCACACCCTCGGCGGCCATCACAAGCGGGCCCAGACCTACCAACGCGTCAAGTTCTAAGCGTTGACGCTGATTGGTAACGGGTGCCTTTTCCAGGGCGTTAAGTGCGTTACGAAAATGCGAAATTGCCTCCTTTGTCGCCGATGCTCTCGCAGATCTTTGGCCGGCCCGGATCCACCATTCGGCGGCCTCAAAGGGTGCCTCGGCCTGCGCATAGTGAAGCGCAATGACCTCCGCGGACCCTTCACCTTCGCGATCGAGTGTGCCAGCGGCCGTATCGGCGGCAATGCGGTGGAGTTCTCTTCGACGCGCCCGCAAAAGAGATTGGTATGCGGCGTCCTGAACCAACGCGTGTTTAAAGAGAAATTCGCCTTCATTTGGCAGCCGATAGAGGATCTGGGCGTCAACCAAACGGTCAAGTGCCTCCGTAAGGCTCTCTGCCAAAATGCCAGATAGCTGAGAAAGCGCCTCACGTGAGAACTGTCGACCGATGACTGCACCGGCCTGGGCGGCCACCTTTGCCTCCCTACCCAGACGGTCCAGTCGTGCCAGGAGAGAAGCTTGAAGGGTCTCTGGGATGTCTACTTGTAGCGTATCTGCGCCTGCCTCACCAAGCGAACTGGTAACTTCTTCAATAAACAACGGCACACCGTCAGTACGTTTTACGATCTCGTCGACGACATCTTCCGAGATCTCGCTGCCAACGACAGCGCGCACCATTTCCCTACCTTGTCGACGGCCGAGGCGATTCAATTGGAGGCTCGCGATGTGGGACCGTCCGCCGAAAGGCGCAATCCACTCCGGTCTGTGGGTCATGACGACTAGGGTTGGGCTAGTCTCGATATGTCTGGCGACGATTTCGAAGAGCTCGGAACTGGATGGGTCAATCCAATGTGCATCCTCGACGATCAGGAGAACCGGCTGGCGGTTCGCCAGATGAACGAGATGATCGGCGAGCGCAGTCAGCGTGCGGTGTTTGATTTCCGCCGGAGTTATGGACAGCGCGCCATAACGGCTTTCAAAAGAGAGACCAAGCAGGTTGCTAAAGAGGCGCATGGTATCGATATCAGTATCTCCCGTTTGAGAGACGAGCGCCGCAAGTTTATCGAGTTTCTCGTCGTTCGTATCTTCCGCCGCAATCCCAGCAGCCCAGATGAGCTGCTGTATTGATGGGTAGAGCGGGCTATTAAGATGTTGGGGTGAGCACTGGTAGCGAAGCGTCATGTGATGTTCCGCTCGAAGACGCTCTCGGAAGGTCTGACAGAGGCGCGACTTACCTATCCCTGCCTCACCGGAAATCAGGACGATCTGACCTTCGCCTTCAGTGGCCATCTCCCATCGATCAGTCAACAGTCCGAGCTCGTGGTCGCGACCGACGAATGAAGTCAGCTGCCCAACATGGATCGTATCAAACCGGCTTCGTCCGATAATCTCATGATCGATGCGCCAAATAGGCACGGGCTCAGATATTCCTCGCAGGTTCCGTTCGCCCAGCGGCTTAATCTCGAAATTGGCACCCAGAAGCCGACGTATTAGGCCGCCGATCACGACTTCTCCAGGGCCGGCCTCCGCCTGAAGTCGCGCGGCCATATTGGGCGTTTCGCCAACTATGGCATCGACCTGTTGGATGTTGTTGCCAACGAGCTCACCAACGACGACCGTGCCTGTCGCCAGACCAACCCGGGCAGAGAGGGTTTCTCCGTCGGGTGTCTCGAGATCCTTTACCGCGGCAACGGACGCTAATCCAGCTCTGACGGCTTGGAGAGCCTGGTCTTCGTCCGCTCTGGGCCACCCAAAATAGGCAACGATACCATCGCCGAGGAAATTAGCCACGTATCCGCCATAGCGGGCAACAACACCAGAGACAGTATCCTGGTACTGACGCATCACGTCACGAAGGTCTTCTGGATCAAGACGACTCGAAAGCTCCGTTGATCCGACGAGATCGCAAAACATTACAGTGAGTTGACGCCGCTCTGCGCCAGTATCCTGAGAGGCAGTAGCTCCGCCAGCCGTGCTCTCTTCGGTCCCAGGCGATGGCTCGGCTTCTGATGATAGGTCGACAGAAACGGCAGCCAGTATTCGCCGTCGAGCACCAATAGTCATCCCCAGATCAGCGAGATCACCTTCTGAGATGTACGGCAATGCCGACAGGTCGATGTCATTTTCGATAAAGAGATCGGCGTACTTACCAAGACCAATACTGTTCAGCCAATGTGCAATATCTCGGTCCATTATTCCTCCTCATACAGGGGAACGATAGCATGATTGGCACTGAATGTCGCAATTGGGTGAAGACCAGCCAAAGAGGCAGACGATGCATGGCGGCTCCGTCCGCACCTTGCCTGTCCGCCCGCCATGCAGCGAATGGTCAGTTTGGATTTTGGCGAAACATGCGCGGCTGAACGGCCGGATACGGGAAACCTGCTGCGGCGCCGCGAACGCGGTGCTGCGCTTGCATGGTCTTTCTGCGTCAGCAGCGTGCGAAATCCTCAAGGTCCGGAGAGTCCCGCAACTCGGACGTAGAGCCTGAACCCGCGAGTGCCTGCTGTTGGCAAAAGCTGCCATTCACGCCAGAAATTGCGCATCGGCACTTATGAATGACCGCTTCGAACCTGACCGGACGTTCGCCGAAATCCGGGCTAAGACTGCAAAGCGGACTTTCCCGCCTGATGCTGGTGCAGCGAAACTTCCCTACGCGCGACAATCAAATTTCTCAACCAGACGCGGCGGCGCAGCACCGTTTCCCGAAAGCGGCCATTGAACTCGTACAAATTGGCCGAAATCCAAACCGGTCGTACGCTGCGCCGGTTACGGACGTCTCACATGCGGACTTAGTTGCCGTTATCCAGCAGCCTGTCGAGGGTAGTCGTCTGCATCGAACCAGCCACGGGAGGCGCGAACCTTTAAGTTGTCATTCAATTCCCATTCTTCCCACCCGCGTATCCTTAGTGGTTTACCTGTCGTCGCATCGTGACCGGTAAAGGTCCACACGTAGATCACGTGGTTCCCAGAACATCGCACATCGTCGCAGGTCAGCGAGAGATCAGGAACATCAGCGTAGAAACCTGCGGCCATATCCTGCACCCGCGAGCGGCCTGTCCAAGGCTCTCCGCGGTTAATGATGATCTCGCCATCTTCAGCGTAGAACGAGGCGACAGCTTGTGCCTCTTTTGAGTTCCAAGCGGCCGTGTAATCGGCAGCAATTCGCTCCACTTCCTGCGGATCAATCATCTCGCTAACTCCATTGTTTCTTTCGACCAGAGGATGCCACTGATGTATCTGGGAAGTCGATGCTGAACTTGCTTGCAGGTCTGCTAATGGGATGAACCGGCTGCTTCCCCCGGTGGGTTACTAAATGCCGCGTCGTACGCAGATGTCGCCTGCATACTTACGTTTCAAGCATGCGTCGGTTCCTGCTATTGTGCGGGTCAGGGGGAGGATGTTTCTATGAGCAGAATTGCTTTTGAAATGCGGGACCAGATGGATGGCATTTCGGAAGCCGATTTCGAAGACACCATGGGCTTGAGCAAATCTGCATTCCGCGACTACCTATGGACGGCCGCAGACCAAGAGGATAAGTGCCTGGCACAGGAGGGCGAATCCGCCCCCAATTTTTCCGCTCACACTCTGAACGCCGAAGGAGGTATTTTTTCCGGATTGCTGGACCTTTCCGATCTTCGTGGCGCTCCTGTCTCGCTGATATTTGGGTGTTACACATGCCCGGTTTTCCGTCGTCAATCAGATAGGATGAAGGAACTGATACAGCACTACTGTGGTCGCGTTCAGTTCGTTTTTGTCTACGTGTTGGAGGTGCATCCAACAGATGGATGGAACACGGAATCGAACAGAACTGCCGCAGTGATGTATGCCCAGCCGATCAATTTGGAGGACCGTGCCAAAATAGCTAATGACTGGCGAAAGGCATACGAATTCAAGAGTCCGGTTGTGCTTGGTTGGCCAGACAATCGAATAAACGCGGATTATGCAGGAGAACCAGAACGGCTTTATGTGTTGGATGGTGACGGCATCGTGACGTTCAAGTCGGAACAGGGACCCTACTACGATAGCCATCTCGAAGACTGGGCCGCCTCCCTAGAAAATGTCGTCCGCCCAATTTAGGCGAACTTGCATCCGCGAAGTCTCTGGGCTTCAATATTCGCGGGCAGCCAGTTTGCTTCACAACCTGAAAGCAGACATTGGTTGCGACCGCAGCGAATTTAAGGCGGTCTATGACCGAGTTGCGGGGCAAAGCTGCCATTTTAGTGGGAATGAGGGAGTTCATTCGTCGTAGGACGTTCGAACCTATTCAATGCTTCAGACAATGAGATTCAAAACGGATAGTGAAACAACCAAGAATAGGATTGTCATTATACCACCGCTCTTGATGAAATCAGTTACCTTGTAGCCTGCAGGCCCCATGATGAGGGCGTTGACCTGATGGGTCGGTATGAGGAACGAGTTTGAGGTTGATATGGCAACAGTCAGTGCAAAGATCGCAGGATCTCCACCTGCTGCAACTGCGATTGACACGGCGAGCGGCACTAACAGAACAGTGGCACCAACGTTTGACATGATCAGAGTGAAAATCGTTGCAATAATCGCAAGCCCTGCCTGCAAGGACCAAAGTGGCCATCCATCTAGAAGAATCAGGACCTGCTGGGCGATCCAGGCCGCCGTTCCAGACGATTGTACCGCCTGCCCAAGGGGAATGAGACTTGCCAACAGGAAGACCGTGCTCCAACTGACCGCCTCATAGGCGTCGTCTATATCGAGCACGCCGGTCAGGATCATCCCGACGGCGCCCGTCAGCAGACAAAGTGATAGGCGCAGATCGGTGAACAGAATTAGAAACAGAGAAATTGCAAAGAACAGCAGCGCCCAACTAACCTTTGTGGGCCTCAGTTCTTCTTGTGGAAAATCGGTTGTGACCACTACAAAATCTCGATCACGGCTCAATCGTGTTAGCGCTTCCCACGTGCTGAGAATGACCAATGTATCGCCAGCACGAAAGGGTACTTCGCCGATTTGTGTCGGTTCATGATCTTCTGTGGCAACAAGGCTCAGGGTTTCTTCGCCGCGATGGATGGCCAACATGCTGGCCCCGTAGGTCTTACGAAACACGACGTCATGTGCACACTTCCCAATCAAGGAGGACCCCGGCGGGATGACCACCTCTGCGACACCGGATCGGGTCGGGGCGTAATCCTCGGCAAACACATCCAATTTTTCATGCAGGATAAAACCCGCATCCTGCGCCATGTGCTGCACTTCCTTTTTTCGGCCCAACACGGCCAACCGACAGGGCGCTGTGATCTCCGTTTGAATAACCGGAGCAAACCATGTTTTCCCTTGGTAAGCGCTGCCGATGATGTAGACGTGGTATCGCTGGATGACGTCGTCAAACGTCTCTCCGACGACCGCGTTGCCTTCAGGAATGGTAATTTCGAAAATGTCAGTCTTAAGGCCGTATAGCTCTTTGAGGTATTCCTTCATGGAGCGCCCGCTAGTGGCATCTCCACCCTTCTTTGTGGCTGGCAGAACCCAACGCCCAAAAATCACAAAGTAAAGGATCCCCGTTGCAACTAGAGCGATGCCTACTGGCGTCACTGAAAAAAGCCCAAAGGTATCCATCTGCTGGGAACCAGGAAGAGACTGGTTGGCCGTCAAGATCAAATCATTCAGCAAGATCAGCGGTGACGAACCCACCATAGTTATCGTGCCGCCAAGAATCGCGCAAAACCCCATCGGCATCAGCAATCTGCTGAGCGGGATTTCAGTGCGAACAGATATCCGGCTAACAACGGGCAAAAACAATGCAGCGGCACCGACGTTTTGCATAAAAGACGAAATGACGCCCACTGTGCCTGAAATGATTGGCACTACCCGCCCCTCTGAGTTTCCGCCATATTTCAGGATCAGGGCGGCAACTTTGCTCATCAAACCGGTCTTATCCAACCCTGCGCCAATGATCATCACCGCAATTATTGACACCACGGCATTGGAGGCGAGACCATTGAAAAGCTGGCTGACGTCAGCAAGTGACGCCAGACCCGGGAGCTGGCTTAGGAGGCCAAGCAGCACCATAACAAGAATAGCCGCGAAATCGATTCGAACCACTTCTGAAACGAACAATAGGATAGTGAAAACCAATAGGGCGAGGACAACCGCCATCTCAAATGTTAAACTGATTGTCTCCACTTCTTACGCCCCCTGTAACAAGGTTAAACAGATAGTGGCGATCTGCCAAATGATGAATTCATGTGCTTGGTGATATAGCTCGTAAGTCAAAGATCTGGAAAACATATTGGGTCAGCTTCCGCATTCTGAAATCAGGCCGCTAACCTGCGGCATGGCATGAGAACCAGCTAAATCCCTTCTGGCAGATTGTCCGCTAATGGCCCTGGCGATCTGAAAACTCGCCTCCTGTGTGAAAGCTGTGTAGTTTTCGGTGAGAAGTGTGGTTCACTGGGGTTAGTTTTGCAGAATGCAGTATTATAGGAGCTAAACAACTTCATGTCCCGTCGCTTCGCATTCATTCAAGCCGCTGACGTTGCGGATTACTCTTGGATGATGGCTCAGGACGAAAGCGCTACAATTGCGCTCGTCCATGAGCTTCGCGACAGGTTGCTCGAGCCCATCGTGGAACGGCATGAAGGCGAAGTTCTGAAACGCATGGGGGACGGATGGATCATTGCATACCCATCAGTTGCATCGAGTGTTTTGGCGGCTTTGGAAGTCCAGAACGGCCTTGCGGAGCATCCAAAAACACGGCTGCGTATGGGTATTCACATGGGCGACATCGTCCACGATGAAGCTGATCTCTATGGAGCAGGCGTGAACATTGCATGCCGTCTGCAGACTGAAGCCCCGCCCGGTGGAGTCTTGATCTCGGCAGATGTCTATAACCAACTCTCCTCCAAGCAGACGCAGGGCTTTTCGGATGCAGGAACATTCAAACTCAAAAACATTCCGCGCCCCATCCAGTGTTTTCAATGGCGACCAGAGAGACTTGCTGTCGGAAGCCGGCCGGATGAGGTCCCTACGATAGGTGTCGAAAAACTGGTTGCTGCACCTGCCGACGATGAAAACGCTGCCGCAGCCGAAGACCTGCACGAACAGATCGTCTACGGTTTGTCCCGTCGTACAGGCATTAAAGTGCGGGACATGTCTGTCGGATCGGCTGAAAAAACAACTTATAACCTGCGGGGCAGGTTTCGCCGTTCTGGCGCGCGGGCACGCGTCAACCTTTCATTGGTTCTACTTGATGATGCGTCGACGGTTTGGGCGGATGTTTTCGAGGGTGATGCCACCGATCTGTTCGCCTTCTGTGATGAGGTGGCTGCGCAGGTGGATGCCAAGCTGCGTCTATTTGTCAATTCTTTGGACAACAACCGCATCGGCGAAATCCCTGATGAGAACCTCAGCGTTTCCGAGTTGCGCACCCGAGCTGCGGGTCTTTTTTACGAGTGCACAATCCCCGACTTAGAGCGCTGCATATCGGTAATGGACCGTGCCAAACGCCTGAACCCAAAAGATGGCATGAGCCTGAGCATGTGGGCTATTGGCGTTGTAATGCGCAGTAAATTGCGGTTCGAAGCTATCGAAGGCGATAGGCTGGAGGAGCTTGTCGCAGCGCACGACCTCGCCGTGGAACTGATGCCGCAAAGTGATTTTGTCTTTTTTACAAGATGTCTCTTTCGCAGCATTACAGAACGAAACCCTGACAAAGTAATGTCTGATGCGAAACGCTGTTACGAGCTGAGCCCGAATTACCCGCAGGCGCATATTGCGCTTGGTTATGCCTACATTCTGGCAGAGGAGTTTGGGAAAGCCGTCGCCGCCATGCGCAAAGGAACAGAGTTGAGGAATGATCCCTACTGGTCATATCGGCGCTTGCACATGGCCGTGGCGCAGTATTGTGGTGAAGACTACGAAGGCACAATAGCCACACTGCGAGAGATGATTGACCTCAAGCCAAGTGTTCGGGGTTTCAGAAAGTTACTCATCCTTTCGCTCAAAGCACTAGGGCGAGATGCTGAAGCGCAGAAAGAAGAAGAAGCGGCTGCGCTTCTGGACGATGGGGAGAATTTTTTTGTTCAAGAACCGACCGTTCCGGATAGCCACTCATGGTTACGCGAAGCGCTAGCTCCAGGTTCAGGCAAAGGGTCTTGTCAGAAGGATTCTGATTGAGCTGGGCAGGGCGGTCTCGTAGCCTTTGCTCATGACAAAGCGCGACCCTTTCAAGTACTTTCACAGTAGCCCTGAAATTATCCGGCTGGCTGTCATGATGT
>NZ_JAABNT010000028.1 GCF_010667575.1 Sulfitobacter sediminilitoris | reverse complement strand
CAACCGAATGTCCGGGCATCGGGCCACGCCGCTGAAAGCGTTGAATTTTCTGTGTTTCGGGAATGGCCGCTTACGGAGCGCAGTCCAAGCTTACCCCGCTGCGCCGCCGCAAGTCCGCTCTGAGCCCAAACCAGACGATGCATACCTCAGTCTAGCTAGCATTTAGAGGCGTACTCTCTGAAGATTTAGCAAGCGCCTCGCCTTGATCGAATACGAGGCAGATGTAATGTTTCTCAGCGGACTGAGGGTTCGAGTTTCACAGGCTCGCAAAATAATTAGGAAGGGAGCTGATACCGCTTGATGGAGCGTAGGCTAGCAGCCGTCATGGCCGCAGACATCGTGGGCTACAGCCGCATGATGGGGGCTGATGAAGAAGGCACACTGAACATACTGCGTGAGCTGAAATCGGGGGTCACAGATGTTTCGATGTTCTTTAGCGCACGATTGCCGAGATCCTCGGTTTCCAGCGTGACATTGTCCCCAAGTTGATGGAGCGCGGTCTCCGAGATACAGATGCCGCCAGGATCGGCGATCGCTTCCAGTCGTGCGGCAACATTGACCGCATCGCCATAGAGGTCACCGTCGACCGCAATGACGTCGCCGACGTTTAAACCCATACGCAAATGAACCTGTTGTGCCTTAGGTCTGGGTTCATTCCATGATTTCAATTCGGTTTGAACCGCCATGGCGAAGCGGATGGCGGCGACAACGCTGGAAAACTCCAGCAGAAAACCATCCCCCATGGACTTGAACAGACGGCCAGAAAGCTCTTTTGCCGCCGGAGAGAGCATGCGCTCGCGCAACTCTTCAACAGCCGCAAACGTTCCTTCCTCGTCTGCCCGCATCAACCGCGAATAGCCGACCACATCTGCCGCGAGAATTGCTGCCAGTCGTCTGTTGCGTTGTGAAGCCATCTTGAGTCCTCGGCCTTGCCTTGTGGTGTGCGGACAAGTGACAAACTGCGCGCTGCCTTTGCCGTCCTCGCTGCAAGAAATGCCCCGCTGAGCATGGTTTTGACAACGTTTTTGATTTCCAACACCGAACTGGCGTGGTGCGCTAGCCCGCAAGCATATACCTTTTACCTTGTTTTCCTGAGTTCAGCACGCCCCGCGGTTCCCGTATCCAGTTCGTCTAGGTCTACCGATGCCAAGCAAAGTGTATCCAGCTCGGCTCTTCAGGAATAGTTCGAGAACCGTGACTCGCCGAACATCTTTCGGTGTTCCGCAGGGGTCAGTCCGGTCTTTCGCTTGAATAATCTCCTAAATGATGGTGTATCAATATAACCCTTCGAAGGTCTAGGTTCTGCAAACAGCGGACGCTCGTTGAAATCCTAGTTATGACCGAGTTGCGGACAAACCCGCCGTTCAGGCACTCGAACCAAGGCACAGCGCGCACTGATCAAAGAGCAAAGCTGCTGCCTTTTGTACAGGAAGGTGTTCTTTCAAGGGAATGCCGGATAACATGAGATCAACCCCATCACCCACTGCGGCCTGGCAATAGTCCGGGAGATCGTGACCGCCCAAAACTTGGCTGGCGCATCTAACTGAGAGGAAGATCATGAGTTTTTTTACACGCACCGGTAAGCCGCTGCCGCAGTCAATTCTGGGTTCTGCGGAGGCAGTGAAGAAGAATCCTTTGAACCGCCGCGAGTTTCTGGCTCTCGCCAGCGCATTTGGTGCCACCGCCGCGACCGCTTACGAGATGCTGGGCATGGCAGCACCCGTCCAAGCCGCAGCCCACAAAGAAGGCGGCACCGTCCGCATGCAGATGGCAGTACGCGCCCTGAAAGACCCACGCACTTATGACTGGTCACAGATTGCAAACTTCAGCCGTGGCTGGCTGGAGTATCTGGCGATCTGGGAAAATGACGGTACATTCACGCCCGCCCTGCTGGAAAGTTGGGAACTCAATGACAACGCCACTGAATACACGTTGAATGTTCGCAAAGGCGTCAAGTGGAACAATGGCGACGACTTCACTGCTGACGACGTGGCTCGCAATATCACTGCATGGTGTGACAAGAACGTTGAAGGCAACTCAATGGCAGGCCGTTTTGCGACCCTGATCGATGAAGCGAGCGGCAAAGTTATCGATGGTGGGATCGTCGTGGTCGATGCCCACACCGTAAAGCTGATGCTGCCGCGTCCCGATATTACTTTGATCCCGGGAATGGCCGATTATCCTGCTGCTATTGTGCATTCGTCTTTTGATCCTGAGACAATGCTGGAAAACCCGATCGGCACTGGTCCTTATCTGCCTGAGTTGCTTGAGGTTGGCGTCAAGGGTGTGCTCGTTCGCAATTCCGACTTCAGGTGGTGGGGAACTGATGTTTACGGCGGTCCCTACATTGATCGGCTGGAATACATTGATTATGGCACAGACCCATCGGCGACTGTCGCAGCAGCCGACGCCGACGAGATCGACGCAACCTATGGCATCGATGGTGAATTCGTTGACATCTTCGGCACATTGTACGGTTGGAATGAAAACAGCATTGCAACCGCTGCAACCATCGTGATCCGGCCAAACCAGCTGGCCGAAGTTGATGGCAAGCGCCCCTACGAAGACCTGCGCGTGCGTCAGGCCATAAGCATGGCGGTGGACAACGCTGTGCTGCTTGAGCTTGGCTATGCTGGGCGCGGACTAGTTGCGGAAAACCACCATGTCGGTCCAATGCACCCGGAGTATGCCGAACTTCCGCCGCGCAAGAGTGATCCCGCTGCAGCTAAGGCACTGATGGAAGAAGCAGGCATGGGTGATTACGAGCATGAGCTGTTCTCCATCGACGACTCATACCGAAAGGACACCACTGATGCGGTGGCAGCCCAGTTGCGTGATGCAGGAATTAGGGTCAAGCGGACAGTCTTGCCTGGGTCGACTTTCTGGAACAATTGGACGAAGTATCCGTTCTCCTCGACCAACTGGAATGCACGACCTTTGGGTGTGCAAATCTGGGCGCTAGCCTATCGTTCCGGCGCGGCGTGGAACGAATTTGGCTGGGCCAATCCCGACTTCGACGCGCTATTGGAAAGAGCGCTGGCAACGCCTGATTTCGAAGCCCGTCGCAAGCTGATGATGGAAGGCGAAGCCATGATCCAGTCGGAGGGGGTTACGATCCAACCCTACTGGCGGTCGCTTTACAACCATACCAAAGAAGGATTGGTTGGCGCAGAGCACCATATCGGGTTCGAATACCACCCTGCAAGGATGGCCTGGACCATGTAGTCTGACAAAATTCATGAAGAAAGGGCCGTGCATGTCGCCACCCTTTCTTGTCTGCTGCTTTTCAATGATGGTCTCGTCACAGCTTTCGGCGCGTGGGTCGGTGTGCCTTGAGATCGACGAGCGCCTCGGATTGTGCGCGGTGCTGACAGATGTCTCGGGGTATTGGGCCGATAGGCGTCACACTGACGGCGCACTTCGGGCCGGGGCCCAAAACAGAGCTGCTGGATCGCGGAAGGGGCGCGACGGGTCAGGCAATCTTACACAGGGAAATTGACGCCTTTTCCACTTCGAGAGCAAGATAGTCACACTTCTTCCGACCGTCTCTGTTTATAAAGGAAGAAGATATCGGAGCAGCGCGGATGCAGGACCGAACAACGGAAGACGAAAATGTCAGCCTGCGAGCTGAAGTCGATAGGTTGCGTGAGCAGGAAGCCGCAAGTCGGGAAATTCTTGCAGTTATCAGCCAGAACCGGCACGACGAACAGCCGGTACTGGATGCTATAACTCAGAATTCCGTCAAATTGTGCGATGCAGCAGGCGCTGGATTATGGCTGTTGAATTCTGCAGGTGACGCCACGAGGCTGGCAAGCATTGCCCAAAACCAAGACCAAAAGGGCGAAGCTCTGGTCTCTGTTGGTTTAGAATTTCCGCGGGAAAACGTTTCGGCCATGGGTCAGTGTTATCGAGACTCGCGCACGATGAATATTGCCGACAATCGGGATGACCCATATTACTTGAATGGCGACCCCACAGCTAAAAAGTTGGTGGACAAGGTCGGAATGCGCAGTCGGTTGATTGTGCCGCTGCTGGAGAACGGAATTGCTTTTGGGTGTATCAGTCTGCACCGTAAAGAAGTGCGGGCGTTCTCCGACGAGGAAGTCACTTTGATCGAGTCTTTTGGCAGGCAAGCGGTGATCGCCATTGAGAACGTGCGACAGTTCAAAGCACTGGAAATCTTGAATGATGAACTCAGCGAGCGGGTCAGCGAACAGGTGGGCGAAATCGAACGTGTGGGACGGCTCAAGCGGTTCTTGCCAGCGGCCGTGGCAGAGACAGTGATCAGTCAGGGCGCGGACAAGATGTTGTCCAGCCATCGTGCGTTACTGGGCGTATTATTCTGCGATATTCGCGGTTTCACTGCATTTTGCGAAACAGCGGAGCCGGAAGAAACCATCGAGGTCTTGCAGACGTATCATGAAGAAATGGGCAAGCTGATCAATGCCCACAGTGCCGGTGTCGATCACCGTATGGGCGATGGTATTATGGTTCTGTTCAACGATCCGCTGCCTTGTGATGATCCGGCAGGAGACGCGGTACGGCTGGCACTTGCGATGCGTGCTCGAATGGCGGAGTTTGCCAAAAAATGGAAGCGTTTGGGCTACAAGCTGGGCTTCGGTGTCGGCATATCGCTCGGATATGCAACGGTTGGATTGGTGGGGTTCGAAGGCCGATTTGACTACACGGCTTCCGGCACTGCAATCAACCTTGCCTCGCGTCTTTGCGATGAAGCCCAAGATGGTGAGATATTGCTGAGTCCGAAGGCTGCGATAGCGATTGAGGACCTTTTTCGGATCGAGTCGCGCGGAGAGCTGTCTCTGAAAGGCCTCCGCGAGCCGCTTGAGATTTTCAGGCTGATCGGTGGTGCTACATCGTGAGAAAACCGGACGTTGGCGGCACTCAACCCAATTACTGGTATGGGCTCAGAGCGGACTTGCGGCGGCGCAGCGGGGTAAGCTTGGACTGCGCTCCGTAAGCGGTCATTCCCGAAACACAGAAAATTCAACGCTTTCAGCGGCGTGACCCGATGCCCGGACATTCGGTTGTTCGGATCAGTAGTTGGTCTACAGACCCCGGAACGACGGCTGTGAGCCGATTGTGACAGGTCAGCGACTACATCGGCGCACGGGCGTTGTTGAGCAGCCTGCCAGATGTCGATTGGTTGCTTGGTGATCGCGGATACAATGCCGACTGGTTCAGAGAAGCGTTGAAAGACAAAGGGATACGTCCCTGCATCCCCGGCCAGAAGCAGCAAAAGACCCAAGCCAAATACGACAAGCGCCGGTACAAACGCCGGAACCGCATCGAGATCATGTTCGGCAGGCTCAAGGACTGGCGGCGCGTTGCAACCCGATACGACAGATGCCCAAAGGTCTTCCTCTCAGCAATCGCCCTCGCGGCAATCGTCATCTATTGGCTATAAGTCCTGACCCTAGGCTCATCGCTTCGTTGAATTTAGCATCGGACATACTGTCCATCTGATCACGCATACTGAATGCAATTTTGCTTCTCCTCCACGCCAAACCTACCACGCGTGGCCAAGAAGTCTTTAGCGGACGTTCGCTGCCTTCTTCAGTAACGACTGCTCTGCGGACAAAGCAGCCTGATGCATACGCAGCGAAAACCTCCAAGACCGAAAGGTCAAGACGGCACCCGTGTCGCGGGAATGCAGCACATCTTCTCCAAAGCGGCCGTTCAATGAGGTTCGATGGATCGAATTTCAAACCTGCCGTTCGCGGCGGGCGTGTCCGATGTTTCAGTTGCGGACAGAGTGGCCTGTTGCGGGCGCGGCTATTGCTCATGCAGCATTTGTTCGCAGTTGAAGTAGATAAGGTTCGACGGCGCAGCGATGTTCGCCAGACCAGCCATTCGATGTGGTCATAGCGGGGCAATGGCCAACTCTGGTCCTCCGCTTTTCTAACTATAGTGGCGGACCACTTCATAGGGGGAGGTCCACGACGAAAGTTACTCAAATAACGCAGATCTATGGTCCTACTAATAGGGATTTTTCAGCATTTTTGACAGCTCCGCTTCATTCGTCTGAAGTTCTTTTGCAGTAACATTAATAAGTTTCTGTAATTTCGTTGCCTTCACTATAGTTGTTTCAAGTAAATATGAAAATTTTGAAGTTTTCAAATTTTTTTCCATTTTAACGATTTCATCTCCCATTGCATAAACTCCCTCACTCTTCCTCAGATCATTACCTAGTTTCGCCTTCCCTAACTTATACCCAATAGGTTCACCTGCACCCGGTTTGGTCGCGTTCAAAATTCTCTTTCTCGTCTCTTTATACTTCTTCGTGAGAGCCTTCAAAGCCTTAACTTTACTTTTCAGATCATCATCTTTTAAATCCCTCAACTGACTAGTAATGCGATCAAATTCATTAAGGCTCTTGAGGCTGCTTCCAAGCTCCAATCTCTTTTCCTTGATGCTTTTGTATGCTTCCGCAATGTCTTTTGAATTAAATTTCGGAAGAAAAATTATATCACCAGCAAATATCTTATCTGCAGATCTATTTTCCTTATTTAGCTTTTTGACGAAATCTTTATTATAGTCGGCCGTGAGTATTTTTTTCCAATCCTTTGGTGGAAACCCTGCCATTTTAACGATATTCCAAAGATTATCGTTCTTTTTGACTTTATATTCGACTGTTTCTACATCACTGGGCATAATTATTCCTTAAGCTTGTGAAGGCGTATTCAGGGTAACTATTTTCTATTCGCCTTTTTGGGTGGTCCAAAAAATTCGACAACAGGGTTGCAATTTAGCACAGACCGGAGGGAAGGGATGAACTGGGACGACGTACGGATATTTCTGACCGTCGCCCGGGAAGGCATATTTAGACGAATTAGCCAGAGTAAAAGGTTTGAACTTATTCTCCTAAGTTAGGTGTTGCGACGTCTTGTGACAACGAGTTTGTAAATTTACGAAACCGAACAGCGATATTTTCACGCGGCCCTGCGCGGCCATGCAGAAGGGCTGGCGCCGTTTGACGAGGAGTACGTTAGCTTACTGCACTTGCGAAAAACGCGGTTTCAATCCGGCCGCCTTGGGCTCGTTGCTGCCGATCGCCGCGTTCAAGACGAACTTCCGTTCTTCGTGAAAAGCTGCCGTTTGCTAAGGCCACATCCGATGTCTCAGTTGCGGTAAGCTTAAGGAGCTATTGCTGACGCCGGTATTGTGGCACCATGCCGTGAGTGGAAGTCCGAACAGAATATGGTCAGAGCACAGTCAATTTGCATAGAAGTGAGGTCAGCTAATGGAAACGACGATTGGAGAAGACGGCATCCCATTCATGCCGATCGAAGATTACGCCAAGCTTTCACTCGAAGAACTCGATACGTTGCGAAAACAAACACCGGTTGTCCGTCTGATGCCGTCGCGCGTCTCTGCTTTGAGGGACGAAGACGTTACAAGGCTCGCGGCACATCCAAGCCTTATTCAGGTGCCTGGCCCTGAGTTTTGCAACATTATGGGCATTCCTGACGGGCGCTGTCGTTCATTTCTTGAAACGTTCATGCTGATGACCAACGGCGACGACCACAAGCACCGTCGCGGCGCATTTGCGCGGGTCTTCGCACATCCCGTGCTACGACAGAAGCGCGGTCGTGTACGTGCGGTTGCCGACCACATCATCGCCGACCTACCTCGCGGCGAAGAATTCGATTTTCTTGCATTGTGCGCCTCCCGCATTCCTGCGGAAATGATTGCAGAGGTGCTGGGTTTGAAAACTGAAGACAGCGCTTGGTTTGCTGGACACGTGTACAGACTCAGCAATTGTCTAGTGCCGCCCTACTCTGGTCATGAAGAGGTAGAGGCCTCAGCTGAAGCGCTTTACGATTTCGTGGCACAGACCGTTGCGGATCGCCGTCAGGCACCTCAGGACGACATGATTTCGATGCTGGTGGCGGACGAAAGTGATCGTAGTCTGGAAACTGAGGAACTGATCTATCAGATCATGGGCCTCATACTCGGTGGCAGTGATACGACGCGGTCAGGCTTCAATATGATTGTTGCAAGGCTGCTGGCAGACCGTTCGCTTTGGAATGAACTTCAGGCAGATCGCTCCCTCATTCCAGCTGCAATCGAGGAATCCCTTCGCCTTGAGCCTCCTGTTGGCGGTATGCCCCGCTACTGTTTGGAACCCATTGAGATTGGAGGAATAAGCATACCAGGTGGCCAGCTAGTTGGGCTCTCGACCCTGTCTGCAATGCGCGACGAGACAAAGATTAGCGATCCGGAGACTTTCGATCTTCACCGTAAGGATCGTCCTCTTCCTCACCTGGTATTCGGCGCAGGCGCGCATCGGTGTCTTGGTGAAATGCTCGCTCGATTGGAGATGGAAGAAGGGCTGGCTGCTCTGCTCGACGGAGCCCCCGATATCGAAATGGTCAAGGCGCCGGAAATGATCGGCGTACTCGGCCTCCGAAAGTCAACCCCGATGATTGTACGGATTTGATCAGCGAGATTTGTCGCTTGCAAACTAATCTGTAACTGACGCACTGCGGGCTTCGAACGTATCTGCACCGGGCGGGAAAGCCCGAGATTAACGGCCTGAAATGGGTTCTTGCCGAGGATCACTGTGCTCCTCTCGAAAATCTGGTCATTTGGTCATTTGGCGAGAGACCCGCAGTATTCATTGTCTAAGGCACGGACACAGTGATCCTTGGCTTCTATCGCCTAGTCCATCTTCCTAACGAAAGATCACTATCCCAGGCTTGCAAGAAAACGATTGATCGCCTTGGCGGCTTCCTTTGGCTGCTGGCACATCCACCAATGACCGGCGCCTTCGAGCACGGCAATCTGAGCGCCGACCCGCTCTGCCGAACGTCGCGTCAGTGTCTCACCACCACAATAGTGATCTTCAGTTGGGATCAGTGCAAGGCCTGGCCGAACCGCAGCTTTTGTAATTTGCATGCCGATATCTCGCATCACCGGTTGTGCTGCCGAGCGATAAAGCGCCAAGATTGCCCGTCCCATTTCAGGACTACGCGCGGCGAGGACCTTTCTCGCGACCGCGCGCGTCATTCCCAAACTCTCATAGCGCTCGACGGCGTCGTCAATCGGCAAACCCATCATCTGTTTGACCGCTTGCTCCCCAATGTCCGGTGTCTGCCAAGCTTGAGCAAGGTCATGCCAAACATAGTCAGGGTCAAAGAGCCCTAAGATATCTGTAAGCCAAGAACGAACAAGATCAGGGCGTTCCATTGCAACTCCCATGACGTGACCACCACCCCAGTCGTGCCCGAGAAGGTCCACAGGATGCGCCAGCTTCTCAAGTTCTGAAATAAGCCACTCTCTGTAAGAACCGATCGTGCAGTCGAAGGCTTCAGGTATTGGCGCACCAAAGCCGGGCGGTGAAAGGCGCAGCACATCCCGTTCTTCAATCTGCGGAACAAGATCATCCCAAATTGCTTCAGTTTCTGGGTTACCGTGTACAAGAACGATCGTCATTTCAGGTCTTCCAGGTTGCTTTTTGCGTAATCTCGAGAAGCTGGATCATGTAGCCCCAACACTCGCTTGTCGCAGCAGGAACCGTTGGATTTTCCCGCTGGGTGTCTTCGGCAGTTCGGTCACGAATTCGATTAGCCGAGGATATGCGTGGGCAGAGAGGCGCTGTTTGACATAATCCTTTAGTTCCGCAGCCAGCGCTTCATTGCCTTCCCTGCCATCCGCCAGAACGATCACCGCTTTCACGATTTCGGTCCGTTCCTTATCCGGCAAGCCAACGACAGCAGCCTCTGTCACGGCGGGGTGTTCGATTAGGGCACTTTCTACGTCAAACGGTCCGATGCGATAACCTGAAGAAGTGATCACGTCGTCGTTGCGTCCCACGAAGGTGATACACCCGTGCTCATCCCGCTCCACCGTGTCCCCAGTAAGATAGTACCCGTTCTCGATCGATTTCTTGCCCTTGTTCAGATAACCACTGAAGAACATGAGGGGCGATTCCGCGATGTGCACGGCCAGTTGGCCCGGCACGTTGAGATCGGCAATGCTACCATCCTGGGCCAAAACATCGACCCTGTACCCCGGCATTACATATCCTGCCGATCCCGGCCGCACGGGATGTTCAAGCCCGTGATGGTTATTGACTAGCATGCCCGTTTCGGTCTGCCCGTAGTGATCTTTGATCGGCGCATTCAGTTCTGTCTCAAACCAACGGATGACTTCGGGGTTCAACGGCTCGCCCGCGCTACTGATACAGCGAAGTTGATTACGCAACTGTACTGCGCGTTCGGTTCCAGAAGCGATGATCAGTCGAAACGCGGTCGGCGCACCGGCAAAGTTGGTTACGCGCAGTCTTGAAATCACGTCATAAGTGCTGTCCACCGTGAATGGCCCTTCGACCAAAGTGGTTGCATGCCCCAGCAGCAGTGGACCGATGACTGCATAGTAGAGCCCATAGGCCCAGCCCGGATCGGCAATGTTCCAAAAAACATCCTCAGGCCGCAAGTCGATCCCTTCGACCATGTAAGATCGAAAGGCGGGCAGAGCCTTTAGTGGAACGGGCACTCCCTTTGCGGGCCCTGTAGTTCCAGAAGTGGCCATCATTAACATCAGATCATCGCCGTTCCGCAAAACCGGGGAAAACTCCGCGGACTGAGCAGTCATTGCCCGGCGGAAATCAATGTCTCCTGCAACAAGCTCGTCCGGGGTGTCGGCGATCAACGCGACAGGCGGACAGCCTTTCACACCGTCGAGCTTTTCGCGGTTAGCAACGTCGGTCACAACCAGTTTCGCGCCGCTCATGGTCAGACGATCCTCGATGGCCTTGGGACCAAAGGCCGTGAACAACGGCTGGTAGGCCGCCCCAGCCCGCAGGGCACCCAAAACAACTGCAACCAGATCAGGCGTGCGTGGCAACAGGCCTGCCACAATATCGCCGGGTTGGATGCCTTGTTCCGCCAGCAGGTTGGCGACACGGGCAGCTTCGTCGCGCAACTCCAAAAAGTTGCGGGTCTCGTGGTGCCCGTCCACCGCTATCCAGTCCAATGCTACGGCGTTGTCCGGCAAATGGGCATCACAACATTCCACGCATGCATTGATCCCGTCTCTGAAACTGCCGGAAAAGAGAGACCTTGCGGCATCTAAATCAAAGCTTTCCAGCGCTTTGGAGTAGTCAGGGGAAGTTCCAGTGCGAGAATTCGATGCCATTGAAACTTATCCCTGAAATTGCAGCCTGCGCTTATCTTGGACCAAAATGGGTCAAAACTCTACTCTAGAGATAGCGTGGGCACCTGAGCACTATGTGTGCCTTGTTGTCTCCCAGAACGGCCGCTCCGGGCGGATTGTGTTGAAAAACTCGAAAGATCCGCACTCTCGCTTTTCCGCCAAAACCCGTTGCATCGGAAAAGTTGGCACTGTTCGAACGGAGAGGGCATTTAGAGCTGCACACATCGCCAAAGCCCTGATTTTGCCGACCCCCTCGCCAAGATTTCCAACTGGCGCTCTATGGCGAAGTTTTTCACCGTTTTTTGGAGAAAACAGAGTTTTTCAACACAATCGGCTCAGACCGGTCATTAGCCGCGGCTTGTACTAACGACCGCGATGCGGACTTTTCAGCCGTTCGGGCCTTTGCTGAGAGGGGCTGCTTCCGGCCCACTGGGGACCTTCGTTGACGGTGCAGCGAACGACGGGTTCGCGCCCATTTATCGAATGTTGAGCTATACCAGAAAGTTGCGCTAAATGTTAAGCCAACCGTTCACAGATTGATATGAATGGGATTTCAGGCTGGCAGTCCCGCGATCTCTAAGTTCTTCATTGCTCGGACAAGGTGTTCCGCCGGTGCCTTCCCGAATACTGTACGAAGGTTCTCGAGTTTCAGGCCCACCTTACGTTTGAGTATCTGATCAACTGCCTCTTGCGCCGCCAAATCGTCATTCATCTCGATATAAGTAGCGGCTAGGAAGACGTATGGAAAGAAAGCAGCCGGGCGAAGCCTTGCTGACTGGTTCAGGCAATCAATCGCCTCGTCAAAATCGCCAATTGCGAACAGCATTGAACCTTTCAGCAGGTAGAAGTTCCAGCGAGCGGGATCGTTGGGACTCAACCTAATCGCCTCGTCGAAGCAACTGACTGCATCCGCACACTGGCCGGCATGATTAAGAGTGAAGCCGAGCTCGTGGTGTGCCTGCGCGAGGTTAGGGTTTAGACGTACAGCCGTCTGGCATTCGGCGACCGCGACATCGAGTTCGCCCATCCAGCACTTTACTACCCCCAATGCGATATGCGCCAGCGCCCCGCTGTCGTCCAGCAGGACGGCTTTCTCTGCGGCCTGAAGAGCTTCGGCGATTATCTCGTCAGCCGTTGAGGTGTAGCTGGTCTGGCCGGATCGAATGGAATACGCGCCCATAAGTGCGACCATTGCATAGGCGTCAGAAAAGTTGGGGTCCCGTTCGATCGCAAGATCAAAATGCAATCTGGCCTCGGCGTGATCTTCGACGCTGAACGGTCGATAGTAGAATGCCAGGCCCTTTTGGTAACTTTGCCACGCGTCCAGTTTTGGATGGTTAGATCGCATGGATCGGTCCATCTCCGCCTTGCTGAGGGCCGGGATTAGCACGCCAGTTATCGAGCGCGTTACTTCGTCCTGCAGGTCAAACAATTCTCCCTGTGGTCGATCATAGGTCTCGGCCCAGATATTCTTGTTTTTCTTGGCGTCGATCAGTTGAACGTTCACTCTGACTCTGCTGGGCGAGGCCCTAACGCTACCCTCAACAAAGTATCTGACACCAAGCTCAGCTGCGAGGTATGACGAGCTTGTGTCTGAGCCCTTGAATGCAAAGATGCTGTTTCTGCCAATTACTGACAGCCATCGAAAGCGCGCAAATGCTGTGATGAGATCTTCGACAATGCCATCTGCGAAAAATTCCTGATCTTCGTCGCGTGAGAGCGACTTGAAAGGCCTAACTGCAAGTGACGGCTTAGAGGTTCCGTCCCGGCGGTCGTTCTTTGCTGCTGCTGGCGCAGCCTCCATTCCTCGGCCGAAAGCGATTACCGGTTCACTAATGTTCTTGAGGTCCTGAGCGCCAAAGTTCTGAAACTCCGACGACAGCCGACCGTCCATCGCCCCCCGCGCGGCGTCAGATATAACGATCGCACCTGGCGCAGCCATTTCCTGCAAGCGTGCTGATATATTCACGCCATCGCCATAGATGTCTTCCTCTGTAATCGTAACTTCGCCAATATGCAGCCCGATCCGCAACTGGATTGGTGATTGGTTTTCAAGCGCATCCTGCAGCGCCAAAGCGCATGATACTGCATCGGTAACGCTTTGAAATTCGATGAACCATCCGTCGCCCATGCTTTTGAGGATCGCACCGTTGCTCCGCTCCAGTAAAGGCGACAAGAGGTCATTCCGAAAACTGCGAAGAGACGACAGTGTCCCACTTTCGTCCGACCCCATCAGCTTGGAGTAACCCACGACGTCAGCAGCAAGAATCGCAGCGAGTTTTCGAACCATAATTTTCCGACCTTTCCAAGTCTGCGATTCATGAGCCGAAGAGTGAAGCAAGGATCTTCGATATTTGAACCTAGCCTCACCCTGTGAATACTGAAACCCGGATTTTGGGTTTCTTGCTTCAGTTTCCAATCCGATTGTCTGGGTTCGCCATCCCTCACAGCAGACGTTGGCCCATTCTGAAGCGAAGGTCTGCAAACCGCCCTTTCTACGGATGCTTCGCGAACCGCCAATGGCCCGTTTGGGCTCGTTTGGGTCATCCGAGTCTTTTCATCAGATGACCGGAAAGCTGCCGTCAGCGGCCACTCATGACTGGCTCTCGCCGCGGCAACGTCCGCTTTCGCACTGCAACGACCGCCTTTGCCAACACCGGCTACTTGTTTTGACTTTGTCTGATGTCTCAGAAGCGGACTTTGCAGAAGTCCAAACCTTCTAGGGGCTATTCCGGCAATCCGGCGTCGAGCAATGCATCCAGAAAGTTCCTCTTTACCAACTCATCGGTAAACGGCAACCACTCTAGCTCGTGAACATTGGCCGCGGGATATTCTGCGTGATAGGCGGAAACAGTCTCATGTGCCTCGGACAGACGCCCCAACCGAGAGAGTGATGCCATTCTTGCAAGGTAGCTCAACCAGTATTCCGATGAAAACTCCAATGCGACATTGGCGGATGAAAGGGCGTTCTCATAGGAACTCTTGTTGAAGTGGGCCATCGCAAGGGTGGCGTACCAGTTTGCCAACGGCGCCAGCCCCGCGCCGTTTTCTATCACCCTATTAAGCATTGCAATCGCCTCGTCGTTTCGACCACAAAACATGGCCGAGTTTCCCCTGATGACATCGACGAGTGGAACGGCGGTAGCGCTGATATTTGATCTCGCGAGCAATTCTTCCGCCTCATCATGGTACCCCAGCCAGTAACTTGCGGATGCCAGTCCAAGCAGAATGATGACCTGATCTGGTTTCAACAGAAGCGCATGCTCAAAAATTGACTTTGCTGTTCTGATTCCTTCCAGACGTGTGTTCGCATCCAAAAGATCGGTATAAGAAAAGTGAGCCCAGCCTTTAATCGAGTGATAATGCGCCTGGTTAGGAAATTCGGAAATCGCGAAATCTGCGACATTCTCCAGCGCACTTAACGAGGCGCGTGAATAGTCGCTGTAGAAGGTCTGATAAAAGAAATCTTGGCTGATGGAATGGAACTGTTCTGGTTGATTTCTGGCCAACTTCAGCCGGTCGATCACCACCTGGTCATATCTGCCTAGTTTCATGTAGCGCGAGCGCCACATTGCACTGACAGTATCGCTCACACCATCTAGATATTCGAAGGCCTCATCTTCGGAAATCAGCTTAGCGTCCGTCGCAGCCACATTTCCGGTCTTCACATCCGATCCCGTCAATGAAATCCGGACCCGGGAGCCGATTTGTCGGACCGACCCCGATAAGAGCCAGACCGCATCGGCCTCAGACGCGCGTTCCATCTGTGTTTTGCCTTCATCGCAGCTCTTTGCTTCAGGCAAGAGGTTGACGGTGATAAGCCCATGCGATGTCGCGTGCACGATCTGTCCCGGCAAATCATGCGCCAGGAAAGTAGCGGTATCGCCTCCGCCCAGATCGTCGAATGGGGCAATCAGAATGTTGAAGCCGCCTGCACCGTCAGAAGGCGCGGCCTTTTCTGTGGATTTTGCGGTTGCCGCCGGAGCGTCATCGGCCCGGATGCGCTCGGCCAATTCCACGATTTCCGACTGAGGTGCCGCGTCGAGTTCATGTTCCAAGAGGCTGGTAAATTTCGTGTAGTCAGCAAGAGCCTCGGTTCGCTTGCCCAGCCCTGCCAAAAGCGCAATTTTCATGCGGGCAATCTGCTCGTCCAATGGCTGAAGAACGGCTGCAACACGGATCGTGGCCAACGCTCCTTCGGGGTCGCCTGCCTTTTCCTGTTGCCGGGCTTTCTCGAATGCTGCGAACGCTGCATCCTTACGGTGTTTCTCCCGGGTTGTGTCCAGCCAGGTGTCAAACGCTTCCTCGGCCAAGAAGAAATCATCCAGCATTCCACCGGAGCCATTTTCTTTAAGTCTGAGTGCTCCATTAGCCAGCGACAGGCGATCATCGCCAATCACTAAACCATCTCCTACGGCTTTGCGTAGCGCGTATAGTGCCTGCCTGAGACTTGAGCGAGCCTGTTCTTCGAAACGTTCGCCCCAAAGAATAGTTGCCAGGTGAGTGCGACTATGCGGTTGATCTGTCAGGGCAAGATAGACGAGCAACGCCTGGGCTTTCTTGTTCCTCAGCTCGACCGGCTCACCATCTTTGGTGAGGGTAAACTTTCCAAAAAGGTTCAGTTCCAAGGGCAATGCGCGTGCCGTTCATAGCGTTAATCGAAAAATGATGGTCCACCTTAGAAGATTAACGCAAGAAAACGCTAATTTCACAAGCAGTATCACGGAGAGCAAACGACTGGGTAACGGACGTCAGGCAAAGTGGAGGCATCAAAAGCCAATCTGATTGCAGGGAGCAACAAGATGACATTCCAAACACAATCCACCCCCGTTACCACGACTATTGGGCCCTTCACTCGTGCAGTTCGGGTGCTCTTCGAATGGCTTTCCACGCCGCCAGTTTCAGAGACCGAGGCGCCAGCGTCTGATCGCTTACGGCGCGACGCAAGATTGCCAGATGATCTTGACATCAATCCACATAGCACCGCTGCTCAAACCTATCGTGATCGTCACATGCCCTTGCTGTGAGACCTTTCGACGTTCGTGCGTTCACTGAGGTCGCGCCGAGATCATCGAAGCGGCCTTGGCGCCCTCACCCGCTCGCTCGGCGAAAAATGAAGTCTGTGACCGCCTGAACGATAAGCGGCGCGAGTCTAGGGGTGATGATATGACCCATGCCAGGGACGGGAAGAAACTCGCTACCGGGGACGACTTCCGCGATCTCTTTACCCGACGCCAAAGGCACAAGTGCATCTTCCTCGCCGTGGACAACGAGGCAAGGCACCTCAGTTTTCGCAAGTCCAGGCCTACGGTCTGTTGCATTTACTATTGCGAGCAGTTGGCGGTTCAGTCCTTCAGCATCGACGCCCCGGTCATATGCTATTTCGCCCATGGCGCGGATGTCGGCCTCGGGCATTGGATAACCCGGACTGCCCCACTTGGCGTGTTCTTCAATTTGGGACATCAGATACTCTTCCCGTGATTGCGGTCTGGCCAGCAGTTGTTCTGCCCGCGCAATCAAGCCAACGTCATCCGGCGAATTTGGTTCGAACATCGGGCGGCATGAAGACATTACGATTGTTGCCGAGAGAAGCCGTTCAGGCGCCTGCAGCATGAGCTGCTGGGTAATCATGCCGCCCATTGAAATACCGAAAACGTGGGCCTCCTCCAACCCGAGCGCATCCATTAGCCCCGTGACGTCGCGAGCCATGTCTTCTGGCCCGTAGGGGGCGGTTATCGCTTCGCCCTTCCTCAAAAGCCTGAGTATCTCCTCAGCGTCACTTGGCGCGCCTGAAACGGGACAACGTTGTGACAGGCCCACGTCGCGATTATCGAAAGCGATTGTTCTAAAACCGGCAGATACAAGGCCGTCGATGAGCTCACGAGGCCAATGCGCCATCTGGCTGCCCTGTCCCCGGATGAGAACTAAAGGAGTGGCATCTTTGGGTCCGTGATCTTCAAGTGCCAATCTGATCCCGTTGGCTATGATCGTCTGTATTTCCATAAGCCTACCGCAGCTTCATCAAACAGAACCATGCTCTTCTGGAGCTGTGAATGCAATTTGGAAGCGCTCATGTTCAAGGATGCGGCCACCTTGCATCTGATGGTTAAGGCTACCAATCGATTTCGAAGGGTGATCTTACCCCTGTTCCGCAGCCAGTCATGGTCGCCGTGTAGGGCAATAGATGGCAGAAATTTCGCGACGCAAGATGGCGGCTTCGGGCTCTCCTGAGACATCTGAGTCATTTTGTCAGATGACCGTTTGAAGCCGGACAGCTGTCACTCAGCGCTGCTTACATCCTGCGCACGGTCTGCTTTGACGTCTCTATGACTGGTTTCGAGAGAAGCGGTCGATCGTCAGAAATCAGGCTACGACCGAGATGCGGGACGAAGCGGACAAACAGCTTTGCTTAACCTACCGAGTAGACTTTTTGCAGCTCTTTGAACCCTTTGAACTCTAGAGCACCTATACGGCTGGTCCGGTCGGGAACCAGTCGTGCAAACGCTTCAGAGCAAGCAGCCCTCATTCCTTCTTTGGAAGCCGCGTCGCAAAGGCGTGATGCTAAGTTCACTGCAGGGCCTATAGCTGTGAAATCCAATCGAGTGAGCCCACCGATATTTCCGTAGTGCACCTCGCCCACATGAAATGCGGCTCGGAAGGAGATTTGGTCTTCAGCAAGGACAACCCGGGCGTCTTCAACGGCCGAAAGCGCCGACAACGCCGCCCCTTCCTCGGATGTGAGATCGTCTGGTGTAGGAAAGATGGCGAGCATACCATCGCCCATGAGTTTCAGGATCTCGCCACCGTTCTTTAAGATCGGTTGTTCTAACGCCTCAAAATATCGGTTCAACATACTAACGATTTCCGATGTCTCAAGGCTATTGGATTTCTCTGTGAACTCGACAATGTCAGTAAATAATATGACAGCTCTGATCATGTCAGCATCGCCACGCCGGACCATTCCCGAGGCCACCCGACTACCTGCGTCTCGGCCAAGAAAAGTTGCCAACAGGCTTGAGAACCCTTCCAATAAGACACGCGACTCGACAACCCGCGCGAGCGGTGCAGCAACCCGGCGACAAATCTCAAATTGTTCGTCAGGCAAGCCACCCTGGCGCTTCACGCCCACGGCCAATACCGAGTTGACTTCATTTATGGCGATCAAAGGCAGAAGAGCATATTCAGTATATCCCCCTTCAATTAAAGGCTTCGAGCCAGGATGGGCGTCGAACTCAGCAGACATTCCAACCCGATATCTTATGGGTTTTGCCAACTCCTGAGCCAAGTTGACAACACCTCCCAGAAAAAATGCCGACTGCATATGTTCATGCGAAAACTCTTTTACCTTGAGGCCTTTCTCTGGATACCAAAGAAACCTCCTGCCTCCCACTAAAGGGTTTTTTGGTGTCTGGTATAGAGCCACCACGTCGGCTTCGACACCAGCACTTTTCAACCTGCGCGAAAATTCCGCGATCGTTTCGTCATAATCGGTCTGCGGTGGTGCTCCGCTGGCCAGCCAGGTCAAAAGGGCTTTGATCTTCAGATCGTTGGGCATTTCGCATATATAACGTTTTTACCTTCAAGAGTGAAATCCTAGAACACAATTCTTTGCGACTTACGAGAACACAACTGCAGCATCTTACTTCTGTGTCAGCTTCGGGCTCTGTGCCGTCTTCCGGGTCTTTTCATCAGATGATCGGAAAGCTGCCGTCAGCAGCCACTCATGACTGGTTTGCGCCGCGGCAACGTCCGCTTTCGCGCTGCAACGACCGCCTTTGCCGACACCGGCTACTCGTTTTGACTGCGTCCAATGTCTCAGAAGCGGACAAAACCGTCATTCGCCGCAGCCTCGTAACTACAGCTCCTTTTGTTGTTCGTTGGGCGGATGCACCAATTCATTCAGAATATTTGATCGTGCAACTTCCGTCAGCAACACCATCCTGTCACAGTATTGAACAATAAACTCCGATGGGTGGCAGCGTAATCCGCGTGCTTTCCTACTCGCTTTTGGCCTGCACGCGGTGGAATTAGTGATCGGCAATTGTAGCCCATTTTGACAGTCCCAACGGCTCCCTAGACCGTAAGTCTATAACGAAAGGCTCTTGTTCGCCGATAGCCTGTGATGAGTTTCCCATATTCCTCGTCCCCGCGCGGTACGAGCTTTTCACTTATGCACAGCGGTCGTCAGTTTTGATTTTTCACGCTATAACGAGTACGTTCATGAGGCAGGCTGTTTCGATGCGTTCGAGGGAGCGATGACCGAGCAAATTTCCGAATTCCTCTTGGCACTGGACTTGTCGCAGCATGTCCCGGCGTTTGTCGAGAACGATGTCGAAATGGATTTGCTACAATCCTTGAGCGATGCGGACTTGCGCGATCTTGGTGTCGACAAGCTTGGTCACCGCAAGCGGATCCTGGCTGCAGCGGCGGCGCTGGGGACCACCGAGGGACCGGCAGACGGAACGTCAGCGCGCGCGCAGAGGCGGCTTCTAACGCTCATGTTCGCCGATCTTGTCGGATCGACCGCGCTCTCGACGCGGTTGAGCCTAGAGGCCTATCGCGAGACGATCAGGGACTTTCAGGATGCGGTTAGCGAGGAGGTGGAGAGCTACGGCGGTTTCGTGGCGAAGTTTCTCGGTGACGGTGTGCTCGCCTATTTCGGCTACCCGCAAAGTCACGAGGATGACGCTGAACGCGCCATCCAAGCCGGGTTGGCTCTGGTCAAGCAGATCGGCAAATTGACGGTACCCAATGGTGCGGGTCGGCTGGAGGTGCGCGTCGGGATCGAGACCGGCCTCGTCGTTGTCGGTGAGATCGTCGGACGAGGGGCCGCGCAGGAACACTCCGCGCTGGGATCGACACCGAACCTCGCGGCACGGCTGCAGACGGTCGCGGACCCGGGCAGCGTCGTCGTCGGGCCGGCGTGCCGCAGGCTATCGGACGGCGCGGCGGAGTTTGAAACACTGGGGCCGCACGTTTTCAAGGGATTTGACGATCCGGTCCCTGTCTGGCGCGTGGTGCGGTTCTCGGGATCGTATGACCGCCTCGAGCGCAGGCGAGGTGATCTGACGCCACTGATCGGGCGGGAGCATGAGATCGGCGCTCTGGAAGCGGCGCTGTCCCGCACTCGCCTTGGCACTCTGGGGACCACACATGTGATCGGGGAACCCGGCATCGGCAAGTCCCGCCTGTTGCGCGAGTTCATCACGCGGCAGGGAGATGCTTTTACCCTGCTGATCGGCCAATGCAGCCCGCATGCGAGGACGACGGCGTTTCACCTGTTCATCGACCTTTTGCGGCGCTTTCGTGATACAGTGGGCGCGGAGGGCGGGTCTCTGGAAGACCGGTTGGTCGAGGCGGGACTGGACCGAGACCGCCACATTCCCTATCTGCGCCGACTGGTCGAGCTGCAGGCCTCGATACCGGGCGTCGATCCCGACCTGATCGGCTCGCGCACCCGCGAGGCGCTATCCGAGTTCATCATGATGCAGGGGCGTCTCAAGCCCACGGTCCTCTACCTGAATGACCTGCACTGGATCGACGAACGCTCGAGCAATGTTCTTGATGCCTTGGTGCGTGATCCTGACAGGCGCGGTGTGTTGATCGTCGCGGCGTTTCGCCCCGAGTTTTCCGCGCCTTGGGCGGATGCGCCCGGCGTCGAGGAATTGGTTCTCGAACCCTTGTCGACATCTGAAGCGGTACAGCTCTTCCGCGATCATCTGACAGATCAGGATAGGCTCGCCGACATGATGCCCTATATCGAGCGGGCCGGTGGCAATCCCCTGTTCCTTGAGGAGATAGCCCGTCACTTCACCTATGAGCCGTCGGAAGAGCCATTACTAGACAGTTCCGGCATTCCCGAAACCCTCGCTGGGATGCTGATGCAACGCGTTGACAGGCTCTCGCCGGAGGCGCGACGGTTGGTAGAGCGGGCGTCGGTCATCGGTCGTGAATTCGACACGCGCCTGCTCGGCGACGGGGCCGCCCGACATATGGCCGAGTTGGAGCAGAGCGGCATCGTGCAGGCCTTGCCCGAGCAACAGGACCGTTTCAAGTTTCACCACGCTCTGGTTCAGCAGGTCATCTACGAGAGCCTCCTGTCCGAGGATCGCCGCAGCCTGCACGGAGACGTAGCGCGGTGTCTGGAGGACCTTCACGCCGGACAGGAAATCGAAGTCGCGGAGTTTCTGGCGCAGCAATCCGAGGCTGCCGGGAACGCGATTGCGACGGCGAGATATGCGCTCATGGCCGGGAAAAGAGCGCTGGACCTCTTCGCGCTGCGCGACGCGCAGGGTTGGTTTCAGAAATGCATTGACCTGACCGGCCCTGCCGGCGAGGTCGACGACGTGCTGCTGCTGGCGCGAGCGGTCGTGAACCAGACCCAGATCTTGTGCTGGAACGGCGACTTTCCGGCGATGACGGAACTGGCACGAAGTCATCTCGCGCGGGTCCAGACGCTTGGCGAGATTGAGGAGGTCTCACGGCTACTGACTTGGATCGGCGAGGGCTACATGCACGCCACGCGCTACGCGGATGCGCAGCAGGCCTTTGATCGCGCCCAGACTATTGGCGAGGCGTTGGGCGACGAGAGCAGCGTCGGCTACGCCAAGGGGTTGAGACTTTGGCTGGATTCGATCGTGGGCGAAGGAGAGGCCTTTGACGCGCTGCCGTTGCGCAGCAAGTCGGTCGAGGTGCTGGGCAGACATCTGGGGGACCGCTACCTGTTCACGCTGTCGCATTATGCCCGGTGGGCGCACGCAACGCAGGTGGGTCAGGTCTGCGTCGCGGCGGAGGAGGCATCGCGCCTTCAGGCGATGGGCTCGCGGGACAACTATCCGCCGGCCGAATGCTGGGGTGCTTGCCTGTTGGCGCTCAGTCAGGCTGAAGCGGGAAATCTCCGAGATGCGCTTGCGGCGGCCGAGCATGGTGTTGCTTCGGCGGCCAGCGGCTTCGACCGGTTGATGGCCGACCTCGCGCTGGGGATGGTTCTTGTCGCGGCCGACGACCCGTCGTCGGGGCTGGCGCGCCTCTCAAATGCTCCGTGGCGGACGGAGCGGATTGGGGCCTTCTATTTCGCCTATGCCGGCGACGCCGCATATGGGCGCGGCCTCGTGCGCGGGGGACAGCTCGAAGAAGGAACTGCGTGGTTGCGGGAGGGCATGCGCTGGTTTGATACTTTGGGGAACCGGAGGGGGAAGTGCCTCTCGATGCTCGGCTTACTGGAAGCCGCCGCCAAGACCGGAGATGCCACGCAGGCGCGGCTCTGGTTCGAGCTAACCACGAACGAAGCGGCGCGAGCCGCAATGCGCGGGGTGCAGGCCGAAGCCCACCTGATCGTGGCGGACGTGTACGAGCAAATCGGGGATTTTGACGTCGCGATGGCCGAGAATGCCGCAGGGAAGGTGCTTGTCCAACCACTGGGCTGGCTCGCGCTCGAGCAGCGGCTCAACGCGCAGGCGCGGCGGCTGGCAACCAAAATGCGATTCTAAGGCGCGCCGCCGGGCTCACCTGCCGTCAGCTGCACTGCCCCACACGTTTCATCAGAAGGGGCGCTGAACGTCCTGGCTCCTGCGGAACGCGAGAGCGCTTTCCTAGAACGCGCCCTTCCACTGCTCGGTATCCACGAACCACCGCTCCTCGACGATCTTGTCATCCGAATTGAAGCGGAACAGAACTGTGCACTGCGAGCCGTTGGGCAATTTCGCGGCGGTAAACCGGAGCACCGTAACAACTTCGTTCTCTCCGGTGCAGTAGGTCATCGATTTGATGTCAAAGCCGGGCGGCAGCGCGTCTCCCACACCGTCGAGCGCGGACCGAAAAGCCGCGCGCCCCTCCAAAACGTCATCCTGCCCCGGCAGGACAAAGATCATGTCCTCGGCGTAATCAGCAGCGAGCTTGTCCAACTCGCCAGCTGCAAGCGCCGCCCAACCATTTCGAACGATGTCGGTATGTTTCGTGTCGGTCATGATATTTCCCCCAAAATACTTAGGGACGATACCACAGGTCGGAGCGCGGTTACAATTTATTGGGGCTTCCGTTTCGCAGCACTCGTAAGTCGAGCGGGGACGCGATTGAATTTCTCATCGCGCGTCAAGCTTGAGGGGCCGCAGACGCAGACAGTGGATTTAGGTTTGGTCCGCTTCGGGCTCACTTGAGACCTTCGCCGCACTTTGCACCGATGACTGCAAAGCGGGACAAAGTCGACGCTGGCCCGTGCCTCCAAAAATCAAAGCTCGACCATTGGATCAAGTTTCCGAGCTAGAGAGAATAAAGCCGTCGACACTGACATGCTGCGAGAAAAGTCTGCCGACTTGAACGCTGCGATTTGTACTAGGGAGTCGCACTTGACACGGCTATCCTTAACCCACGGAAGCAGAAGGACAGTGCATTCTTGGTGCAGAGCCCGGCATATTTTGACTCTAGGCTGGCGGGGGAAGTGTCGCGTGCTCGTGCTATTGCAGGTGTCGGCTTCCCGCTGGGGTTAGGATTTCACGTCTTTGCCACAGCTACGTTTCTGTACCTTGGAGCCATGCCGCTAGTTTATTTCAACATTTTCAGCGTGCTGGCTTTCAGCCTGGCTAGTTACCTCATTATTTGGAAAGATAGACTTAAATTCGCTTACGTTCTCGCTGCATTTTTTGAAATGCCGTTGCATGCAGCTTTGGCAACGTTGACGTTTGGGCTTGAGTCCCTTTTCTTAATCTGGCTCTTCATTCCCGCACTCATCGTCTTTTGGCTTCCTTTCACTTGGCACGCGCGGATCGTCTTTTCAGGAGCGACTGCCCTGTTCTTGGTTCTGATTGCAGTGCTTGGGGCAGTCACTGCGCCATGGCACCAAATACCTTTGGGTTGGATGACGTTCTTTGTTATCTTCAATGCCCTTGGGGCCATAAGCACGCTTGGTGTTCTGTTTGCGCTGAACCATCGGATCACCACCAAGGCTGAAGCCGCTTTAGAGAAAGAATATGCGCGGTCCGAGTCGCTGCTTTACAACTTGCTCCCAGAAGACATCGCAGCAAGATTGAAGGTCGAGCCCGACCAGACCATCGCAGACAGCCTGCCAAAGGTGGCCATCCTGTTTGCGGATATTGTGGACTTCACACCCCGTGCTGCAACGCTTCTGCCGGAAGAGGTTGTTGGGTTCCTAAACAAGATCTTCCGCGCTTTCGATGAACTGGCTGAGAAACACGGTCTGGAGAAAATCAAGACTATCGGAGACGCGTACATGGTTGCTGCTGGCATGCCCAACCCATGCGGCGACCCCGTGCATCGGGTTGCTGAGATGGCTTTGGACATGCAGCAGACTGTGGAGAAGATGGCTCCTGAGTTTCCTGAGGGGCTGCAAGTCCGCATCGGGCTTCATGCCGGGCCTGCGGTGGCGGGTGTCATTGGGAACCGGAAGCTGTTTTATGATGTCTGGGGAGAGACGGTGAACACAGCATCCCGTATGGAGAGCCATGGAGAGCCAGGGCGTATTCAGGTCACCACTGCCGCCAAAGAAGAGCTAGAGGACGCCTATGAATTCGAACCACGCGGTGCGGTTGAGGTGAAGGGGATTGGGGCCGTCGAGACTTGGTGGCTGGCCGGTCCAAAGGCTTAAGGAAGACCAACATGCATGTCTGTTCTGGGCTCTGAGCCGCCGATCGCTTCAACTTTCCTCAATGACTGCTTACCTTGAACAAGCCGTCATTCGGCCATGCATATAGCTTCGCAGAGCCTTTGCGAAATGAGCGAGACATGCACATCCCTGTTCCGCCGCCTCCTTTCCCTGTTCTTCAAATTTCTTTCCCTGATAGTTGAATATTTTTCCCTGTTATCGAATTAACAGGGAAATGCCATGTAACCCCTTCTAAACACTCGCGGAAACTAGGACAAAGTGGTCGAAATCACCCTGAATTGGCCCAAAACTGCAGATTTTCCCTGTATTTTCCCTGTTAACAGGGAATTTTTGGGGAGACTGGATAGCTCGAGACTGCCTGAACAGCCACCTCTTCTTTTCATGGACGTTACGGGTTCTCTTAGGGCCTCTCGGGGCGGAAATGCCCCCGAAAATGCCCCCGTTCGGGGTGGGTCCTTTGGGGTGTTGTAGTGGTAGGTTTAGGTCATACCTGAATTAGGTATGAGTAATGGAAGCAGACAGGGTAGGTAGTAGGAACCCCTGGGGAGGGGCCTAAGAGGGATGTCCTACAGGGAACCTTAGCCGAGAGGCCCTATTAGAAACCCACGTAGGCTCACACGCAGGACCATGGAGGCGAAATGAGCGACGAGATAGACCCAAAGCACTCCAGGCCCTTGGATGTCCATAGGTGGTCGGATCATGAAGAAGTGGGGTTCGGGAAAGTCGTGGAAGTGGTTGAAACCCAAAACCAGACATCTGTTCATATATGTCGAATTACAGCTTCGAGCCCTAAGTACTAATTGTTGTAGAAGCGACGAATGCCGGGTTCAGCGTCTCGCAAGGTGCAATCATTGAAAAATGATGCGCTTAGACGATTTCCTGTGATACTGACGACATCAACTACGCTGATTGAGGCTCGGAGCATTCAATGACTAAATTCGTCTGGTTGTGCCACGCGGGCGGCGGAAACCTTCCACCCAGTCTGGGGATCGCACGCGCACTTGAACGGCGCGGGCATAGTGTTGTCTTCGCGGTAAAATCAGACATGATGGGCCGTATCGACCAAGCAGGGTTTCGAAGCATCGGTGTGACCTCAGGAGATGTTGATCTGCCCCGCTATTCGGGGGGGCCACCCGCACCTCCTCTGGCCTGCTACCTCACGTCTCCTAATGTTTCGGATGAGTTGAAACGTATCATCGAAATGGAACAACCCGATGCCCTTTTGGTGGATGCAATGTTCCCTGCAGCACTGGCCATAAGCCCGACATTTGGTTTGCCGACTGTAGTTTTCAGTCATACCTTTCTTTTCCGACAATTGGAGACTTGGCGGAACGTCATCGCACAACTTGGCGCAATGCGAGTGGATGCAGGGTTCGATCCCCTCCCAGATGCCGACACCTTATGGCTGTCACAAGATCGCATGATCGTCACGTCGGTCAAAGAGTTGGAAGCCCCTGCATTGCCAGGGTGGGAGCATGTGCGTCATGTCGGGCCAATCATCGAAGATGAAAAAATCGCGCAATCTGCAGACCTGCCCTGGGATGTTTCCGATCCGACCCCTTTGGCATTGGTGAGTTTCGCGACCGCAAAAGGACAATTCTCCCAAGATAAGATTCAGCGGGTTCTTAATGGGTTGGCAAATGCCCCAATTCACGTTGTAGCAACAACGGGTTTACATGCGGCACTTGAAGATTTTCGCGTCCCCGAAAATGCAGTTGTGCTGAAATACGCTGCGCATGATCCGATCTTGCGCCGTGCGGCTCTGTGCGTAACACATGGAGGGCACGGAACCCTCATGCGCTCCCTCATCCATGGAGTGCCTATGATAGTTCTGCCTGGGGCAGGACATGATCAAGTCCCGAACAGCAAAGGGGTTGAAGAATGGGGGGTTGGTAAAGCATTGACTGGTAATGCAACGGCGACCGAGATCAGCAATGCAGCACAAATAATTCTGGGTGCGACATCGTTCACGCAAAGGGCAAAGGAACTTGGGAAGATGATATCTCGCTACGAAGGCCCAGAAAACGCCGCTACAGAAATCGAAGCTGCAATTACGGTCTGACGCATTCTTACAGCACTCTGTGAAGACATCCCCCATAGACGGCGAGAAGCATTGCTCTTGTTATGAATTAGATGCGGACACTCGTTTGGAGTTTGCGAAAGGCAGGAAGGTCCGCACAGCAGTAGTCGAAGTTGCGTCACGCAATGTCTGCTTTGGCCATAAAGGTATGGCGCGTTCCCAGTTCTGATGTGGCCTAGCAAGGTGACCAGACATCTACTCCCAATCTGGAGCGTCT
>NZ_JAABNT010000027.1 GCF_010667575.1 Sulfitobacter sediminilitoris | reverse complement strand
GCGCGAGAGCTTCTTTCGAAATTTGACCTCCCCTGTCAACGAAGCCCCATGCAGCTGAAAGACATTCTTTGCCAAATCTACACCGATCATTGTATCAATCATATTGCCGTCCTCTCTCTAGCGTGGCTGTGTACGACCACATCTTTGGCACATTGCGATGCCGACTGGGGAGGGCGGCAACCATACCATCTCTCACCCGGCATTCGCCCCGCGCTGCCTGAACGTCGGCTCCTGAAATTCCGGACCTTCGCCGCACGATCGACGAACTGGTAAGATGCGGGACGAAGCGCCATTTCGCTGCACTGTCACCAATGGCCGCTCGCCGCGCATAGCCGCCGAATTCATACGAGTTGCGAGAATGAAGCTACCAAATTAACCTTCCACTCAATACCTCAAGAAATTCGCTGAAACGGGTAAGGAGGGCTCCATCATGGTTCCCGAAGTCATGTCAGGGGTCTATCTGACTCGCCACGGTGGTCCCGATGCACTGGAGTGGCGCGACGATATCCCGGTGCTGTTGCCGGGCCCGGGGCAGGTCTTAGTCAAGGTTCTTGCGGCAGGGGTCAACAACACTGACATCAACACCCGAGTCGGCTGGTATTCCTCGGACGTCTCAAGTTCCACCGAGGACGTCGATGAGGACGATGAGATCGAGGCTGGCGGATGGGCAGGTGCACTCCAGTTTCCACGCATTCAGGGGGGAGATATTTGCGGCACGGTCGTTGTAGTCGGGGATGGGGTCACGTCGGTCGAGCCCGGCGCACGGATCACCAGCCAGATCAACATCCCCAGGCCAACGTCAGACAACCCATTCGCCTATGTGGCGCTCGGGTCTGAACTGGACGGGGCATTCGCTGAATTCTGCCTTCTGCAGGAGGACGAGATTTTCGACGTCAGTGCTTCGCCGCTATCCAACGAAGAAATAGCGGCGATCCCTTGCGGCTTTGGTACCGCTTTCAACTTGCTGTCCCGGGCGGGCGTCGGGACGGGACAGAGGGTCTTGATCACGGGAGCATCGGGCGTTGTCGGGCTTGCCGCGGTTCAGCTGGCGGACCTTCTCGGGGCGCAGGTGACCGGGATTGCCGCCGACGAAAAGGCTGAGACGGTGCGCCGGGCCGGAGCGGTCGAGGTGCTGCCACGTTCGGCGACACCTCCGGCGCAAGGGTTTGATGCCGTCATCGACGTCGTGGCTGGTGAGGCATGGCCTGATCTGATCCGCGCCTTGAAACCGGGCGGCAATTACGCGGTTTCCGGTGCAATCGCCGGACCAATGGTTGAGGCAGATTTGCGCGAGATCTATCTGACTGACATCACCATTCACGGCTGTTCCTTCATGTCGCGCGAAACCTTTTTGGATTTGGTCGATTTGATGATCGCAGGGCGGGTGAAACCGACCATCGCCAAAACCTATCCCTTGCGTGACATTGGCCGGGCTCAGGCGGATTTTCTGGCGAAGAAGCATGCGGGCAAGCTGATATTGCTGCCGTGAGAAAGAGCAGCTCGCAAGGCGGTGGCCTTGGCGGACCTGCCGTTGATCCGGGGCGAGCTTGCCATCGGTTCTCTTGTTTGTCTGTCGGACATCAGTATCGAGCTGGATCGGGGCATTCACCTGGCTGTGCCAGTGGGGCCTTTTCGCGACCCGCGCTTGTCGGCGTTCGGTGAGTGGTTCCGTGGGCACGTGGCGCGCCTTTCAAGCGCGGCTGCGCAGCCAGTTTGAGAATGTTTTGACCGATTTGCGCTTTTCGCCCGGACGGTTGTGAATAAAGAACGCCCCAACGTTATCTTCGGGAAACAGTTCGACAAGCTCACCCGCGCTGATTTCCTCCTGTACCCATTGGCGCGCGGTATATGTGATACCGTCACTTCGTTTCACCGCATCCATGATCAGGTTGCCCGGCATCTGGCTGATCATCAGCGGTCGGTCCAGCGTCACCCCGTGACGGGCGAACCAGTCGGGCACTTCATTTGTGCCCAGTTCCATGAGCCATGGCAGATGCCTGAGATCGGCAGGCCCGGATATGCGCTGGCTGGTCACAAGCTCGGGCGTGCCCACGACCACGAGGTCCAGAACAATCAGCACGTCGGCGTCTTTCGGCAGATCTTCCGTGCGGCTATAACGGATTGCCACGTCCATTCCGTCGCGCTCCAGATCGACGATCATGCCCGTGGGGTTCAGAAGCAAGGTCACCTCGGGGTGATTGGTCTGGAAATCCGCAAGGCGCGGCATCAGCCATTTGACGGCAAAGACCGGGGACATGGTGACATGCAGGGGACGGGCCTGCTGGTGATTGGAAAGCGCTTTGACGCCCTGCGCGATTTGGCGAAACCCTGCCTCCAGATCCCGGGCCAGGACCTTGCCATCTTCAGTCAGGGCAACGCCCCGCCCGGACCGTGTGGCCAGCTGCGCCCCGAAGAACGCCTCCAGCGCCTTGATTTGCTGCATGACGGCAGCGTGGGTGACATTCAACTCCTCACCGGCCTTGGTATAAGAGCCGGTCTCGGCCAGGGCCGAAAACGCCCTGAGCGCGTTGAGGGAGGGCATGGAACGCCAATCCATTTGTTAGCTCATCTAATATTTTTGATAAATTCCTGAGTCGCATTTTTGGTGTTTTGCGTCAATATGGTTAGCGAAAGGCCACTCATGGTCACACAGCGTTTGAAAGAAAAAATCTCGAAGGGAGAAGTGGGATGGCAGAGAAACAACCCAACCATGAAGGTGGATGCCGCTGCGGTGCGGTCCGCTACCAGATGTCGGGCCCCCATACATATTCCGGGATTTGCCATTGCGACGACTGCCGCCGCGCGACCGGCGGCGCCTTTGTCCCGTGGTTCGGATCAGACCCAGCAAACTTCTCCATCACCAAAGGCAAGATCAGTGAATATGAATCCTCGCTCGGCATTTACCGGGGGTTCTGTGGCACCTGCGGATCGCCCCTGACGTTTCGTGGCGAGGGCTGGAACGATGTGGCGATCACCGTTGCCTCGCTTGACGACCCGAATGCGATCACGCCTGAATCAAACGTTTATCTGAAAGAGCGCCTGCACTGGGTGAAGTTCAACGAGGATATGCGCAATTACGACGGCTTTCCTGAATAATCCAACAGGGGACAGAAGATGACCAAAGCCTATTCATACGCCTGCCGTGACTGCGAGGGTATGGAAGCCTGCCCCGCCAGCGTGACCGCCGAAACCCGCGATGAAATCTGGCAGCTGATGGGCCATCACGCCCGCATCGCCCATGGCGAAAACCCCGAAGACTGGGATCAGGAAACCCGCGATTATCTGGGCACGCTGATCCGCGAAACCGATGTCTAAGGCGGGGAAATGATTGTAAAAACTCTCGAAAACGTGCTGGGCACAAAGGGCGAAGCACATGGCGACAAATGGCATTCCATGCGCCTGCTGCATGCCGAGGACGGCATGGGGGTGACCCTGACCGACAGCATCCTTGAACCCGGGTTCGAGATGACGCTTTGGCAAAAGAACCACCTTGAGGCCTGCTATTGCCTGGAGGGCGGCGGCACGGTCGAAGAACTCGACACCGGCAAGGTGCACCAGATCCGGCCCGGCACTCTTTATGCCATGAACAATCATGACCGGCACCGCATTCGGATCACCGAGCGCACGCGAATTGTCTGCACCTTCGTTCCGGCCCTGACCGGCGACGAAGTGCATGACGAAGACGGGTCCCTGTAGCCCCAACACCTTTGAACAACGCTCCAAAGGGCACCTCAGGAGAACAAACCGATGGTACAGACATTCATTCAGATGGCACAGGATGCAATAGCCAAGGCACAGTCAGTAAGCGCCGAAAATGCAATCTCTGAACTGGCAAGAGATCCCGATGCCCTGCTTGTCGATGTGCGCGACGAATCCGAGGTGGCGGTGACTGGCCTTGGAACCCAGGCCTTCAACGCGCCGGGGCGGTCGATCGCCTGGCTGGCCGATACCGATCCCGAGAACGATTACCGCGATCCGATGCTTCAGGATCGGGGGCGCCGCATCCTGACCACTTGCGGGATGACGCCCTGCTATCGCGGCGCCAAGGCGGCAAACCTGCTGACCAAGATGGGGTTCACCGATGTGGCTTATGTTGAAGGCGGCATGACGGCTCTTTTGGCGGCTGGGCTAGAGACGCGAACCCCGACCAAGCGCGGCCAGGCAGAAGAGATCGGCAAGGCCCAGTTGCCTGACGGTTAAATCTCGATCAGGTCACCGGCGCCTAGTTTGGGCATAGAAAGCGTATTGTGGAATTTGGCCAGGTATTCGAATTCCACGCAATGCATTGGCAAGAGCCGCTCGAAATTTTCGGTCTAGAACCAGTCGATCGTCTCATCGACCAGCGGATATTCTGCACGCAGCATATGAAACCCGCCAATGACTGTGCGCAGGCTTTGACCAGTCACGTCTTTGGCGTAGAACGCCGTGTTGCATAGATCGAAGATGAATGTTCGGTTCACATTTCTTTTCCGCAGGCCTTGTCCGCTTGCAGCGCATTGCGCCAATTCAAGCGAACTGCAGCATTGGTCACAAAGGGCTCTGTGCCGTCGTTTCGGGCCCTGCAGTCTAACGACCGCTTCAATCCATCAAATGTCCGAGCATCGGATCACGCCCCTGAAGGCGCTGAACTTTCTGTGTTTCGGGAATGGCCGCTTACGGAGCGCAGTCCAAGCTTACCCCGCTGCGCCGCCGCAAGTCCGCTCTGAGCCCCCCTTAGTGGACATTCCGATTGGCGCTATGGGCATCCAACATAAAGGCACACGCATCGTAACAATAACGTGGGTCGTGTAGGCAAGGTGCATAACCTTCATGTATTTCTTTGCGATACACAGGAGGCGCTTTCAATGGCCAAACCCGCACTGCCCACCGCGATCTTATTCTTAGTGGTCTCTTTTGCTTGGGCGGACCCTGGCCGGTGGGAAACTGAATGGCCAAAGACGGATTTCTCAAACACAACTGTTGGGAATTGGTCTGAAATCATTTCTGGTGGCCCCCCCAAGGATGGCATTCCGGCCGTCAGCGATCCTGCATTTATTCCCGTTTCCGAGGAAACGCGTATCGAGGCGCGTGAGCCGGTGATCGCATTGGAGATTGATGGCGCTTTGGCGCGAGCTTATCCGCTGCGCTATCTGACCTGGCACGAGATCGTGAACGATGAAGTAGGCGATCTGCCAGTTGCAGTCACGTATTGCCCTTTATGCAACTCCGGTATCGTCTTTGATCGGCGCACTGAACATGGGGTGTTGGAATTTGGCGTGTCCGGCAAATTGCGGCATTCGGATATGATCATGTTCGACCGGCAAACCGAAAGCTGGTGGCAGCAAGCGATCGGTACGGCAATCGCCGGTGAACTGACAGGCATAGAGTTGAGGGCTCTTCCGGCATGGATGGAAAGTTGGGATAGTTTCCGCGCGCGCCATCCCGACGGTTTGGTCATGGACGAACCAGACTTTCGCCGAAGCTATGGCCGGAACCCGTATCGGCAGTACGACAGTTCGACGAAACCCTTCCTGTTCAGTGGTGATCCGCCGCCACATGGGGTGCCAGCGCTGGCGCGCGTGGTGCGGGTTGGCGAGCGCGCGTGGCCGCTTGCGCGTGTGAGGCAGGCCGGGAGCATTACCGAAGCTGGCCTCACCATTGAATGGCGAGAGGGGATGGCCTCTGCGCTCGACACCGCCAGAATTGCGGATGGTCGGGATGTCGGAGAAGTGCGTGTGCGTGATGCAAGCGGGCAGGACGTTGTCCATGATTTAATGTTCGCATTCGCCTTCCATGCTTTCTGGCCAGAGGGGCAATGGATGCTTGGCAACTGAAAGACTGCAACCAAGCCACGTTAGCAAGGACCAAGATTTTTACGGCCACAGCATTGTGATTTTTGGCCCAACGACAGTCGAAAGCTATAGCAGCTTTCGGGACCCTACTATGGCCATTCTGGTTATACCCCTTTGCCGGGAACAACTTGGTTCTAATCCCGTCGTTCTGCCAGTTCGGCGATTTAAAACCTTCATTATTTTTTATTTGATTTTCGTTAAGGAAAGGCGCCGCTCTAGATCACCCATTACCAACTTCGGGAGCTTACTGGCCTTTAGGGGGCATTTAGGGTCGAGATCGGACTGAGCAGTGCCAGATTATCCTCTGATCGAGGTCTATGGGAATAGAAAGAAGTTAAAACGCCAAGTTCAGACCTAAAACCCCGGAGCTGCCTTAACCTCAAATAAATACCTAAGAGGTTCTAAAACCTAACTTGAGATCGGAGAGCCTCTCGAGCCAGGGAAAAATCCCCCGTACACCCCATACTGCACAGCCCTGTTCAAACCCTGGAACAATGCCGTGTCCTTGGTGATCACAAAGTTCTTAAAGCCCGTTTGTACGGCTCCTGGCAGCTTCTCTGCTGCATACTCAAAGAACTCGCTAAGCCTTCCGTCCCTAATGGCCTGATCGGCCTCAGTGAGGCTCTCTGAGACTGTGCTGAATTCTCCTGCTTCAATCAAAGGAGCAATACTCAAGTTCGCATTGGCATCCTCAATGACCTAAAACTCTGCTTGGATCCTTCTCTGACCAAAAGCAACCTATGGACTGACGGTCATTTTGCCTATCCGACTGGATCCTACTCAAGTTCAACTTCGTTCAACTTGGTCAGACCTTAGGTTTCAACTTGGCTGAACTTCTGAACAACAGGAGAGTAGGGAGATAGCTGTGACAGAGATGAGGTGTAATCCAAGTAGGGTATACACTTTAAGGAAGAGTACTTTTTAGCAAGAGTATAGTAGGGGATCAGACAAGGCCCTGGTCGCCTTAGTTCCAGAACATGGAACCAATCATGATGGCGAGCCAATATTGAGAAGACGATAACTGAACCAGGCTTTGAATCACGAAAGGAACGATATGCTCTGAGAGAGCCTCTAGGGTCAGGACCCATTAAGTGATGGTATGCCTAATCTTTGGTTTTGTGCAAAATCGAAACAACAGCTGGCTCTAGCTTACCTTCAAGCAGCTCCTGAAGTTTTACAGAAAAAGATTTAAAGTAATCACGCGTTTGCAATAGCTGCGCCGTTTCCGGAACATCCCATTGGGCCCAGTGGATGCGTTTGTTGCCGTCTAAGGTTCTTGTGACCCGATAAGTGAAAAGTCCAGAAACGTCTGGGTCCGAATCGATTGCTTGCACAAACGCAGCTATGACCGCATCCCATTTGGCTTCATCGCCACTAAACTCATATTGTACCGTCGCGCCATGCATATAGTGCCCACTTGTTTTTGAACGAACCGTTTGGCTGACCAGAACACACATATTGACCATCCGCTAGCGATACGAACACCAATACGACTAATAGGTCCTAACCCTAAGCCCGTAGTTAGGGTCTGATGAAAGTCTCTCCCGGACAAGCGGTCAAGGATAGCACTCAGTGAAGCTCTCCGTTGTTCAGAGGCAAGGTTCACATGGTTCGACCTCTGACGTTTGCTGGTACTTGCAGAGGCAGATCAAGACAGAGCTCACTTGGTTCGATGATGGAAGGGCAGGGGGGTCTTGTAAGGTTTTGAGCCAGTAAGAAAACCTGTTGGGTCTGACAGACAGCTTGAACACCGAGATGATCTGATGATCTGATGATCTGATGATCTGATGATCTGATGATCTGGTTCTGGTTCGAGTGGTCTTTGGCTCCCAGGACGTATCTGGTGTTCCCCACCTGACGCAAGATTCCCGATGCAAGCAGGGTATCGGACACGGGTCCGACATCCCTGAGCGAAACTGTCAGATGGCGGTTGTGAGCCCGAAGGAGACGTAAGATTCGTCGTAGGTTGCTGCTATGCAGCGAGTGCCAGTTTGAGCACTTGGCAGACCAGATGACGTTTCACTTGTTGGCAGCTGAGGCTAAAGGCGCCCGTTAAGCCGGAACGGCAAATATTGATGTGCGGCAACTCTATATGACCGGGCGGCTGCGTCTTCCAATACAGTTAAAGCAATAGAGAAGATTGACCGTTTCTCCTGAGAGCGTCAAAATCCTCGTGTATCTGGGGGGATATGATCTCATGCATTGTGTCAGACGTGTCGCCATCGTCTTGCTCGCCTTGATGTGCGCGACGACAGCGGCTGCTTTAGAAACCGCAGAGGTGCGAGACATCTTTTACGAAGGCACGATCGTGCTCGATCGCGACGGAAAGCTGGCGCTGGAGGAGGCGCTCGCGGAAGCCGAAGCGCTGGCAGGTCAGCCTCGACAGCGGGTTGCCGCTGGCGGAAATGCCTATTGGCTCGTCGAGAAGCTCACCAACCCCGGCGATGTGCCCAGTTGGTGGGTGGAGGTTTTCGCTGCGCGCTCTGATTACATCGATCTGTACGTTTTGAAAGATGGCATCGTCGAGCAGCACGTGAAGGCTGGTCTTTTGAGGCAGGTTTCCGACCCGAGGGTAGTCAAGAGTATGGGGAGCCATGTGCTGACTTTTACACTGCCGCCGGGTGAAGACCGAACACTTGCTCTTCGTGTGCAATCACGCAGTCTGATCAACTATTCGATCAAGGCCGGTCCGGACTATGCGCTGAATACACCCCGCGTTATCCGGCACTTCATCGTCTACTCCCTGATGGGCGGGATGATCTTTCTGGTTCTCTACAACCTGTTTCTGGGCTTGGCCCTGCGGGAACTCGATTACTTTCTCTACTCGGCGCATGGGCTGAGCTATTTCCTGTTTTTCTTCAACAGCTACGGCTTTGCCGCGACGCTGCTGGGCTGGACCGCGCATCCGTGGATCACGGTTTTCGCCGGGTTTGCAATCGAGATTTTCGGGATCGCATTCGTGTGGCGGTTCCTGCGGGTTCGCGACTGGAGTCCGGTTCTGTCCTGGCTCATGCTGGGGTGCCTTGCCTTCCTGATTGCCTTGGTGATCGCCACCCCGTTTGCGGGCTATCTGGTCATGGCCGAGTTGTGGATGATCACCTACGCGCTGGTGCCGTTCCTCGTGCTGGCGGCATCTTTGATCGGCATTTTCCGCGGTGTCCGGCAATCGCTGTTCATTCTCATCGGATGGACGCCGATGGTCGCGATGACGCTCATCGCGATGATTGCCATGATGGGGTATCTGGAACGACCGCCCTCGGGCGCCGCGATCAACTCGTCCGTTCTTCTCGAAATGCTGATCCTATCGCTTGCTCTTGCCGACAGGGTGCGCCGACTCCGGGGCGAGCGGGAACGCGCGATCCAGGAAGGGCGTGAGAAATCCACGTTCCTCGCCATGCTTAGCCATGAGGTGAGAACGCCGCTCAACGGGATCATAGGTACCGTGGAATTGCTCGGCCGCACGCGGCTTGACCGCGCTCAGCGGGACCATGTGAGCAATCTCAAACATGCGGGAAACGCTTTGCTATCCTTGCTGAACGACGTTTTGCAGTTGGCGAAATCAGAGGCAGGAAAAGATGAGCTGCATCTGTCCCGGGTGGCGCTCATAGATGTGACGCGGAGTATGTGCAATCTGATGTCCGCGCGCGCGGCCGACAAGGGATTGGACCTTGTCTTCAGTACCGAAGGCGACGTGCCTGAATTTGTCGAGGCCGATGAAGCACGTCTACGGCAGGTTCTCCTCAATCTGGTCAGCAATGCTGTGAAATTCACTGACAAAGGCCGTGTCGAGGTTGTGGTGAAAGGCGAGAGCGCAGGCGCTGGTAAGGCATGCATTACGTTCTCTGTGGCAGATACCGGCATTGGCATTGCAGAGCAGGACAAGGAACGCCTTTTCAAGCCTTTCGTTCAGCTTTCAAACGCAGACCGAGGAGCGTCCGAGGGTACGGGTCTGGGCCTGTCGATCAGCCATGAGTTGGTGCACGCCATGGGCGGAAAACTTGAAGTCGAAAGCCGTCAGGGCGCGGGCAGTCGGTTCTATTTCTCTTTGGACCTGCATAGTGCTACAGCCCCGGAACCAGAGACCACTGAAGTGGCGCGGTCTTCGGACCAGTATGGTACGAGCGAGTCCTTGCACATTCTTGTCGTGGACGATGTCCCGCTCAACCGGGACGTTCTCAGAGAGTTGCTCACGCATTACGGGCACGCGGTTGAAACTGCGGAATCTGGTACCGTGGCGCTCGAGCGTGCCTCTGCCAATCAGTTCGATGTCATTGTCACCGATATTTACATGCCTGACATGGACGGTCTGCAATTGGGTCGCCGCTTACGCCGCCGCAAGGACAAGGCCCGGCTAATCGGCCTGACGGCGGCTTATGACGATGATCTGAGGGTGGAAAGCGCCTCAATCGGATTTGACCTGCTTCTTGCCAAACCTGTGAGCGGTGAGACTCTGCATCGCGGTATTCTCGGCGTTCTGGACCTTCAGCGGGCTGACGGCCAGGCTGATGAGGCGCAGATTGCGCATTTCGAACCGTCTTATCTCGAAGGATATGTCCAGATGCTTGGGGGCGCGCGCACTCGACAACTGATTGCCGAGTTTCACCAAACGGTCGAGGCCGAGCTTGAACGGCTTGCCGGTGCGCTCCAGTCCGGGAATCTGACCGCCATGGCCGTCGGCCTGCACAAACTAGCGGGCGCTTTATCCACGGTTGGACTTCTGCGTCTGGGCAAGACCCTCGAAACCCGGTCGGCTTTGATACGCTCCGGTAAAGCGACAACGTTTGACATTGCTGCGCTCCGCGCTGAACTGGACCGCGCGCGGGCCGAGGTCGATGACTATATAGCCCATTACGGAGAAACTAGCGGCGCACAGGTGGCTTGAAACCCTACAGCGTGGACGCACTCAAAGTGTAGCCCACCCCGGTGACTGTTACGATCAGTCCGTTTCCCGAGGTGCCGGTCTTCTTGCGGACCCGGCTGACTAGAACGTCGACGGTGCGTTCGGTGGGTGCCTCGGCGCCGGTCGAGATTGCGTCCAGCAGCTGATCCCGCGTCAGAACACGTCCCCGCGCCTGGAATAGAGCGGCAAGAAGATTGAACTCCGCACGGCGCAACTCGACACGGCTTCCTTCGGGATTGTGCAGAACGCGGCTCGCAAGATCAAGGCTCCAGCCCGCGGCCTCGAATCTTGTGCTGTCCGTCTGATCCGATCCACGGACCGCGTGCTTCAGGCGCAGGATGAGTTCGCGTGGTTCAACCGGTTTGACGACAAAGTCATCGGCTCCCATCTCCAACGCGGCGAGACGCTCGTCGATGCCGTCGGAGGCCGTGACCACGATGACCGGCGCGGTCGTTCGTCGTCGAAGCTTTCTGAGCAGGGCAAGCCCCTCTTCGTCTGGCAGTCCAAGATCCAGCAGAATCGCGGAGATAGACACGCGCTCGAGTTCGGCCAAAGCTTGCTTTGCGGTCCCGGCACGAGCCGTTACAAACCCTTCGGTCTCAAGGAGCGAACTCATCAATCCTTGAACAAACAGATCGTCTTCGATGACAAGAACTCTGTCGGCGTTTGCGCCCTGTGCCACGTTGCCCCCCCAGTATGAAACACGATTTAACATTCGTGCAACAACTGTGCAAAAAGCAAGCAATATCCCTCACGTAGCGTCAACTTGCGCGCCCCCCTTGGGTTCACGCGTTTGGATACGCCCAGAGTGAGCGGAGGATTCTCAAATGACAATCATTGATAAGTGTCGCGGCCTGTATGTCGCTTTTGCCGTTGGCCTGGTCTTGGTGCCAGCGACCGTTGTAGCAGAAAGTTCCGTCAAATTCGTTTCGGCCGTGGACCCTTCCACAGTTCCTGAGAAGAAGCGTAGCGCATTGAACCTGTACCTGACCGCACAAGAGGCATCGGCCTTTCTGGCGCAAAACGAGGATGCGGTCCTGATCGACATCCGGACCCGTGCAGAAGTGTCTTTCGTGGGCATCGCGGCGGAGGCCGACAAGAATATTCCTTACATGGTGATGGATGAATTCTGGGAGTTCGACGCCGATAAGGGTACTTACAAGATGGCGGTAAATTCCAACTTCGATCGTGAGGTTGCGGGTTTCATACAGGAGCGGGGCTTGTCGAAGGAGGCACCGATCATCCTGATGTGCCGTTCAGGAAGCCGCAGTGCGCGCGCTGCCGACCTGCTTGGTCAACTGGGTTACACATCTGTGTACTCGGTGGTGGATGGCTTCGAGGGGGACAAGGACCCCGATGGCGTGCGCAGTGTGAACGGCTGGAAGAACTCGAAGCTGGCCTGGACGTACAAAATCCGCAACGAACAGGCGTACTGACAAACGAGTTGCACACGCCCGGCGGCCAGTATGGGCGCGACCGGGCGTATCAACCCGGAACGGGCCTGCCTTTTTCTGCCATGGGTAATCTTCTATACAACCTACCTGTACATGTCAGAGGCTGCGCGGCGTGTTCAACCCCCCTAAAGTCTTCGCGTTTCACTCGTGCTTGCGCGTCAATCACAGTGCGCGCTGCAGGGAACTACGATCGATACTCGGGTGCGCCTTCTGATGTTTGATTTAGACATGCAGCGCACACGTGTCGAAATCGGCAAGCGCATCAGACGCCTCAGGATGGAAAAGGATCTCACCCAAGGTGACTTGGCCGCAGAGCTGGGACATTCTTCGTCTACCCGGATCAACCAGATCGAATTGGGAAGGTTGCGGCTTTACGCAGAAGAGTTGCCACGGCTTTGCGATCGGTTGGGGTGCGCGCTGACCGACATTGTTGGCGAATAGGTCACTTGCTTGATTTCCATGTTCCTGGAGCTGTGACCTGTTGCCTAGACGGCCTCCAGAGCGGTCATGGGTCTCCCTCGGCATGTGCACCTGAGACAAAAAACAGTTTTGTCCGCACAACGTGGCACAGCCGGTCTATCAATGCCGCGCAGCAGCGAAGAGCAACTATGTCCGCATAGCTGCCCCTTGGGGTTCTATCTGAACAACAGCCGCGCGCCCGAGGCAGACTGGGACTCTTATGTCGGACGGGGAACACTAGGAAGGTCTGCGATGACCTGGGTGCTGCTGGGTGCTGACATCTAGGGGAGTCTCGAGAGGCGCTGAGCGGCTCTGTGAGGGCTACCTGAGGCTAAGGTAGGTCATGGGTTGCTAAAAATGCGAGGTGGCCACGTGTAGGGCTTCTGAGAGCTTCCCAGGGCTATCCTTGTCGGTGTAGTGGTGTGCATATTGAGCCAAGGACTGTAAAGTTAGGGATTCTGGGCTCATTTGGGCTCAACTGGATTCAACGGCAGGGATGAAACGGTTTCTTGGAACCAGTCGATGCAAAGAGGGACAAATCACTCCGCGTGTTGTTCAGTTAAAGAAATCCTTTCATTTCATATTTAATTATTACTCTCACCCCCTTTCTCGTCGACGACGAGAAAGGGGCCTCGAGAAACTGATTTCTGAAGCGAAGCGTAAGAAATCAGTTTTGAAGAGAGTCCCTTTCAAGGAGGAAGATGAGAAAGGGATAAGGAATATTGACAGATCTCTTTAAAGGTACTATATTTAGTATAATCAGTTATATATAATACAATATATATAAGATATACCCAAAGAGGGGCGGCGCGCGGCGCCGCCCCTCTTTGGGTATTATTATTACTAAAATAAGAAGAGATAGATCTATATTATATAGAACTAACTACTCTCTCTATCACGCGCGCGAGGGGTCTAAACTGTTCGTACTGTGGTGGTTTACTCACTCGTTCCCTGACAAAAGCTCTCTCTGGCTCCCTAAAGAGCGACTTAAGCCAACAATAAGTCGCTAGAAGTTCGCTTAAGTTTCCAAGTAGTGAGCTTAAGTCTCGTAGTTCGGAGGATAACTGACACTCAATGGCGGTTAAGCTGCCTTCAAACAAAGATAACGAGCGTAGAGTGACACAAACCTTCCGCTTAACTGGACAAAGTCACGCTAATTCGCCTTGCAGTGCTCTCTTGCTTCGCAAACCTGGACCCAAAAGGGACTTCTGGTTCCAGTCACCGAAAGGATGCGTTTCCGTCGTTGGAATTCGATGGGACCATCGGCCGAATTCTTCGGTTCTGGTGATGCGAGTTCACAGCTGACTCCGCCGGAATTTCTTAAGACTCAGATCGATGCTATGACTACCCATCGGCTTCGCGGAAAAGCCTGCAAGGAGACTTTATGTCTCGATCATGGTCTTCCTGATTTCATTGGTTCCTTACATCGTTCCTAAGTGTCAGAGGTGAGGCAGATCGTATGATTGATCACCTGTTCAAAGGACTTCCCACTGATGCTGCACACTGGTTCCGAAGACACCGAACTCCCGAAGCAAAAGATGCCTGATCATCTGGTTCACAACGAGCGACACAAGCTTGAGCAAAGCAGAGAGAAATCGAGGACTGCTCGGCAAACCGTTCAGATGTCGATCCGGATGGAGGAGGGGGCATATCTCCAGTTCAAGGCCATGTGCACTGCGTGTCGAGAAACCAACGGGGACATGGTTCAGTACCTGATGGAGTTCTACCTGCGAGCGAAGTGACAGAACTCTTAAGGGGAGGGGGTCTCACGGTTAAGCCAGTCCGAGGACCAGCTGCCGATCAACAAGACGCTCCATCGTAAGCGGGCCTTTATTCCTTGGTTCAATCCAGCCCCAAGATCGTAGCAGCGAAAAAGGGGATCTTAGGCCCGAAAAAAGCCTGTTCTCCTCAGATCGCAATCGCAAGAAGGCTGGTCACTATCGCCAACGCAATCGTCAAGACCAGCACACCTTGGCAGTTCCGGCCAGGCGATTAGGGTCATCATCAAGAACACTGACACGTAGGCCCATATGTGCGGCCTCGTCCTGCCTTAGACATTCATAATCGAGAGGATCGAGGCGAGCGAGGAGATGCCACTAGTATCTCACAGCCTCATGACTGACATCGATGCCGCGTTCGTGGAGCAAATCTTCCACATTGCGAAGAGATAGCGGGAAACGGACGTAAATCATAACCGCCAGTCGGATTATCTCGCGGCTCTTTCTAAAAAACGAAATGGGTTAGGTTTGGTCATTCAACGAGGCTACGAAACCGCCTTGCCCAGCTCAAGTTAGTTTCTTCTGACAGGGCCGACGTTGGGCTTTAGAGTAAATTACATTTAGATAAGAGCGCGCAATATGGCGGGCAGCATTTCAGGAAAAGAGCGTTTGAGACTGACTTCCTATGTAGCATTTTGAGTATGAGAATTTGCATTGCGAACTATGCATGTTCCGCTTATGTTCCAAAAGATACAAACTCAAGATCAGCTTCAGGTGGCGCATAATGGTTGACCAAATCGTCATCACAGAAAAGTCCAGCCAGGCAAAAGATGTCCGGGCGGCCGTTGGCTCAAGCTTCGGAACCATCCTCCCCGCAGAGGGGCATCTATTGGATCTCGAAGAGCCCGAGGACGCCATGCCAGAATGGAAGCGGTGGTCGCCCATTCTGTTACGCCCCAACGGTTTGTATGCCACCCGTCCAGCGAAGGGAGGCAACAAGGCTACGAAGCTCAAAGCGATCCGCGAGGCTCTGCGGTCTGCAAAAAAGGTCTGGCTTGCCACCGACTGCGACCGCGAGGGCCAACTGATCGGTCAAGAAATCCTCGAGCACTACGACTACCAAGGTGAGGTTGTGCGGGTTTTGTTTACCGCTCAAGATCCCCAGACAATCCGAGACGCGTTTCATAGAGCCCGCCCAAACCATGAATATGCCGGGCTCTACGCCGCAGCAGTCGCCCGGCGGCAGGCCGATCAGATCTACAACTTGTCGCTCACACGTACAGCAACCGTAACACTGGGCCGCGGCGCACGCGGTGTGATTGGCGTCGGGCGGGTCAAAACGCCGACCATGGCGATCGTGTGTAAGCGGGAGCTAGAAATAAGAGACTTCGTGCCCACGAATTATTTCGAGGTTGTTGCTACAGCATCCGTTGCCGGGGGGCACTTCAAGATGCGCCACGCGCCGAAAGAGCGCATTCTCAAGCTTCAAACGGCCGAAGACATTGTACGCAAGGCCGATGGCTTCAGCGGGCCACTCAGCGTCACCGTGGAAGACAAACGGCAGAGCCCGCCCAAACTGCATGACCTACCGTCGCTTCAAAAACTGTGCGCGTCTCGGTTTGGCTGGACCGCCTCGAAGACGCTGGATGTGGCTCAGGAGCTCTACGATGGACAGGGTAAAAAGGTCATCACCTATCCCCGTGCCGAGGTGCGCTACCTGCCTGAATCGCTGATCGCAGATGTACCTAAAATCATCGCAGGTCTTCAGGTTGGTCAGTCCTACAAGGATATGTCCGTGCCAGCACAGCCTATTATCCGCAAAGGTCCTAAAGGAGCGTTTCACGACAAAGCCGTCAAGGATGCCAGCCATCACGCCGTAATCCCCAACGCTAATACAATCGATACATTGAAAGATGTCTGGCCGCGGTTATCGGCTGATGAGAAAAAGTTGTTCGATGTGATCGCGCGGGCCTACCTCGCCGCCATCATGCCAGATTTTCGATTCCGGCAGACCGTTGCCTTGCTGGCAGTCCCGGGTGCTCCGTTTCGTGCCACCGGCAGGCAGCCATTGGATCTTGGCTGGCGAGCGGCCTTTCCTGATTGGGTTCCCACGAGTGAGAAATCTGACGATGCGCAGGTATTGCCCATGATGACAAACTGTGAGGCGGCTACCCTGCGTGATCCCAAGGTCGAGGCGAAAGAAACGCGTCCACCACCACGCTATAACGAGGGTTCGTTGATAGAAGCTATGCAGAATGCCTGGCGCTTCGTCGAAGACGCGCCGTTGCGCGAGCGTTTGAAAGACGCAAAAGGAATAGGAACACCCGCCACGCGGGCAGAAATCATTAACGGGCTTAAACGGCAGAAGTTTCTGACCAACCAAAGCAAGAACATTGTGCCGACTGAGACCGGGTTAGAACTCTTCGGCGTACTGAACCACGCAGATCCGACTTTGGTCGATCCCGGCGCAACAGCCCAGCTTGAGCAATTGCTCGACGATGTCGTCGCGGGCAAACAGCAGATGGGCGGCGCAATCGATGCAGTATGTCAGGTTGCAGATCGGATTATTACCAAGCTGAAGAGCGAAGCTCAGAGTGGCGACGGACCGATCCTCAAATCCCATGCGGCGAAAGGTGGTTCGGACCGCCCACCGACTGCGGCCATGAAACGCTTTGCCATGTCGCTTGCACGCGAGAAGCGGCTCCACCTGCCGCGGGGCTATGCAACATCAATTGACGTATGCAGGGCCTTTCTTGAGGCCCACGCCCCTAAAAAGCCAAAGGATGGATCAACTGCTTCGGGTGACAATCCGCCGAGCGCTGCTCAACTCGCCTATGCAAAGAACATTGCGCAAGCGGACGGGATTACGATCCCGGCGGCCGCAATGGCCAGTTCCACTGCCATGTCTAACTGGATTGAAAAGCAGCGCGGGAAAAAACGGGGCAAGGCCGGACCAAGCGCGTCCCGCAAGAAACGTAACGCCCAGGAAGACCAAGCGGATATGTCGTGAGACCGGAGGACCCGCCCTGTCAGTTTTAAGCTAAGCCGATCCGCCTTTTCAAATGCTTCTCGGTGCTCATCTTGAAGACGGCGTAGTTCGGCCTCGGCTTGCTGAGCGCTGCTGCGAGCGCGGCAGGTGCACCGCGTCGTTCTACATCTATGGATGACAGCACCTTTCACAGAGATTGACATCAGAACTGGCGATAACTACCTCTAATACTGCATTAAGATTGGGCTAGCACCCATACCAACCTGCCCACCCGGGCAAGGTGGTTTCTGAAAAGAGATGCGGCTCTTGAGGGCAAATGTACGGGGAGCGTTAATCCTCGAAAGTCAACGGATTGACGGTGTGGACCCATCAGACGTGTCGAGTGAAAAAGTCGCTGCTTATGAGGCAACGCATTACCAAGTGGGCTCTGGCACAGATGCCTTTGTGATGCGCGTCGGGAAGTTTTCAGCAAACCTGAACGCTTTGTTCGAAAGAAATGAGAAGGACTGCGCAATTTTTATTACCGCCTTCAATCCGCTGGGCGAAACTCAAGGAATAGAAGCCAACGAGGAGGCACAGTCCCGATTGTATGAACAACTGTGTGCCATCACTGAGGTTGTTATTGAAGGTGTAGGCGCCGACCCGACAGGTGCATGGCCGCCGGAAGCGAGCTACCTTGCACTTGGCGTCGACCAGAAGATGGCAGAACATCTAGGGCGCAGCTTTCGTCAAGACGTCGTGCTCTGGGCTGGTGCCGACGCTGTACCGAGATTACTCTTTCTTCGTTGACACGAGGTTTGGCTAACCAACTAGCTGGGGGGATTTGATCCAGATTGCCGCCCCCGACACTTCGTCGAACGCGGCTAAAAGGGAAACTGTCATGTCAATTAAAAACGGCCTATTTTCATCTGAATCTGTATCAGAGGGGCATCCTGATAAGCTAGCCGACAGGATTTCAGACCGCATATTGGATGCGTTCTTGGAGCGCGATCCAAACGCTAGGGTCGCTTGTGAAACCATGCTCGCTGACCAGTGTGTCGTCATTGCAGGTGAGTTCAAAACAAAACGCATTGAGGATTTTCAAGCTGTCCGAGAGACTGCGGTTGCCTTGGTGCGTGAAGTGCTTGAGGACACAGGCTATGACGAGGCGGCCACTGGCATTGACCCCAACCGATGCGAGGTGCAAGTTCGCTTCAACCGGCAATCACAGGATATCAATCAAGGAGTTGATCGCAGGGATGGTGTTCTTGGCGCAGGCGATCAGGGCTTGATGTTTGGGTATGCTTGTAATGACACGCCTGAGCTCATGCCCGCGCCGATTATGTTCGCGCACCGACTTATGCGTAGGCAGGCCGAGGTGCGAAAAGATGGCACTATTCCTTGGCTTCAGCCTGACGCTAAAGCTCAGGTGACATTTCGATATGTCAACGGGATGCCCACCGAAATTGAAGCTATCGTTCTCTCAACGCAGCATTCTGATGAAGTTGAGCTAGGTGACCTAAAGCAATCGGTTCTTGAGCATATCATCAACCCCATAGTTCCTGATGATATGCGCTCAAACGCGTTTCGAACTCTGATCAACCCCACTGGTCGCTTCGTTACTGGTGGACCGAAAGGCGATGTTGGACTCACAGGGCGTAAAATCATTGTCGATACATACGGAGGATCAGCGCCCCATGGGGGCGGGGCATTCTCCGGCAAAGACCCCTCAAAGGTCGACCGTTCTGCTGCGTATATGGCGCGTTTTTTGGCCAAGCAGGTTGTAGCACGCGGATGGGCAACTCGAGCCCAAGTGCAACTTGCCTACGCCATTGGCATCGCTGAACCAGTCAGTTTTGTCGTTGAGACATTTGGCACTGAACGCGATGCGCAGATGGATGCAACCCAAGAGCTTTCAGCGGAGTTTGATTTGCGCCCGGAAGGCATCATTGCAATGTTGGGTTTGAATAGACCGATTTACTATCCAACCGCAGCCTATGGGCACTTTGGTCGAAGCGATCTCCAGCTACCTTGGGAGGATATCTAATGTCGCGTCAGGTCGCATCTGTAGTTGAGGCAGACAACCCAAGCAATTCCACAGAAATTAGCGCCAGTGTGTCTGACACTTTGGCTCAGTCGATGTCGTTAGTCGTCCACGTCCCGCATGCGTCAACTTGGAGAGCCCCCATTGGGTGGTCCAAGTTAAGTGTTAGTGCATGATCGGCCTCTGGTCCATCGGGATGAAACTTTCTGGCGCGGGCGGGCGGTATCTCTACTGACAGAGAGCTGTCTTTCTATCGATTGGTCGAGGTGAAGAGGCCCCGAGAGCGCGTTAACCAGGACCAAAAAGACGAGATCGCTTTTCTTGTGTCTATCGGTGTTCCGGCTCGCGTTCTTCGACTGATCGAGCGCTGATGGTTTCTGCTAACGCTGCTGTGTTCAAGCTGTTCGCATAGGCTCCTGCAAAAAGTTGGTACGGTACCAAAATTTCCACTTGCTGGTACTTGCTTCCAAAGATGCTGAACATCGAGCCAAAACGGATGCGACATGGACAATCCTCCTGTCGCCTTCAGGTTACGGTCGAACCACCAATGGTCTCAACGCAGTGATGTCTGTAATCCAGAGCAAAGCCGTCATCCGACAAAAAAACTCGGATGACCGAGTCGAGCCCGAAGCAGACATGGTCCCACATCAATGCTCGCAGATGCAGCAATGTAATTTACCAAATCCATCATCTACGGCGCAGCGAGAAAAGCAGACATTCGTCGCGACCGCAGCGAATTTCACGGGGTCTATGACCGAGTTGCGGACGGAGCCGCAATTGGCTGCAGTTGGGCCAACGGCCGCTTTCGGCGCCTTGTACATGTGCTGGTAGAATTACTTTGAGTAATTCACTATTGTAAATGCGCCGTTTGAAGAGCTTGATGCATTATGAAATTCGATGAAAAAATCACTCAAATCATCACTTGGCTAGTAGCCGGCGCGCCTCCACCCGGCACGTTTGAGAACTTCGTTAGCGTGTTCTCGGAAAGACTACTTGCAGCGGGCGTTCCGATATCTTCCGTCGCGTTATACAAATATAATATACATCCAATATTTCCAGCCGAAGGCGTTATTTGGACCAAAAAAAAGGGGGGGTGGCAGATCCCTGTTTCCAATGACATGGTCCAGAGCGAAGCATTCCAGCGTGGACCACAGGCGAAGACGATACTCATGCAACGTATGCTCCGTTTCAGATTTGATGACGAAGAGGATGACAGTGGCGATCTAACCCTGAAAGGATACCGCGATGCAGGTTACACCGATCTCATTTGCCTGCCTTTGTTTAATATTGATGGATCTGTCTCCCGTTGCGTGTTTTTGGCGACGAAGACCGAGAAGGGGTTCGATGACGATATAGTCATGCAATTGCGCCGATTGCAGGCGCCTGTTGCCCGGGTTTGTGAGCACTTTGGCGACCGAAGCGATATGACGGTCTCCCTGACCACCTATTTGGGACAGGACATCGGCCGCAAAGTTATGGACGGAAAAATCCAACGCGGCGATGGGGAGACCATTTCTGCGGTCATATTGTTTGTGGACTTGGTGAGCTACACCGCAATGTCAAATTCGCGTTCGGGGACCGAAGTTCTAAAAGTGTTGAATGCATTTTATGAAATTATTGATGCTGCCGTGGTTGCTAACTACGGCGAAATTCTGAAATTCATTGGCGACGGAGCTTTGATTATCTTTCCAGTTGTCGACGATTTAACCGCTCTGGAAGCCGCTGCGCAAAATGCGTTGAATGCTGTTGCGAGGTCAAGAACAGGAGTTGAAAAACACCACAGTGACACGCCAATAGAATTTCGCGCCTCGCTTCACATTGGAGAAATTTTTTATGGCAATGTTGGTAGTCAAAACCGTCTTGATTTCACAGCGATTGGCCCGGCGGTCAATCTAGCGTCACGTTTGCTAGATCATGCAGTTAAATTGAATGCAAAGACGGTCTGCTCCCATGAGTTTCACACAATCACTGGAGACGTGACTGATGCTGGAATTAAATGTGATCTTAAGGGGTTCGATCAAGCCGTGCCAGTTTTCATCTTGGAGTAACCCCCGAAAACTGAATGCCCCTGCTTTTAAAAGCCGACACTCAGCCCTGCCGCATTGTCGGTCGAAATGGGCTCGAAGCGGTCTTGCGGCGATGCAGAGGGTCAAGTTTGAACCACGTCCCGAAAGCCGCCGTTCCCGAAATGCAGATGTTTCAACGATTTCAGCGGCGTGGCCCGATGCCCGGACATTCGCCGGTTGGAAGCGGTTGTTAGACGAACGGTGATGGAACGACGGCACCGAGCCCGAACCAGACGGGATTTACGGCGTGGATTTGCGATACAAATCCAATCGGCGTACGAACTATTTCAAGCTTTTCGCCGCGAGACCAATACGACTGATGTCGCGTGAGACTCCCGAACCAATCGTATAGCTTCCCTGAACGATGCCTAGGTATGGCGCTCGGATATTGTCGCGAAAGAACAAGTTTGCCTCACTTGTCTGCCCTGCCGCGAGCAAATCATAGAAGGTCTGAGACCCCTCGATTAATAGCTCCAATTCATCAACAAGAGATGCGAAGCGCTCGCGCTCATCATCCGAAAAGATCCCAGAACGGGAAGCGGTTCGGCGGAGCGCGGCAAGTTCGGGTTTGAAGCGGCCATAGATGTTGTTAACGCTATAGACGAACGTGGTTGTTGCAGCATTTTCGGGCCAGTTGGCTTGTTCCTCTGCCCAATCACCATGCTCGGAAAGCATGCCTATGCTTTCGATATAAACGATCCTGGCTGCAAGCCGTTCAAGTGAATTGAGGCTTGCCACAGCGGTGTGTCGGCGTCCAAGTTCAGCTATCAAGGACTTCGCGTCTTGCTCCTGTGAGAACGCTGCGGGCGCGATTAGGGCCCAAGACAGAGCAGCGCAACAAACGATCGTTCCGAACTTCATGCGCGGCACATTAACTTCCTAACACTCTTTTGAATAACCAAGTTTCTCAGAAAGCGGCAGGAAATCAATTCAACTGGCCGGATTTGATCTGCGAAAGGCCCTTCGGCCGGGGTCTGCTTCGTCCCGCATGTGAGACGTCCGTAACCGGCGCAGCGTACGACCGGTTTGGATTTCGGCCAATTTGTACGAGTCCAATGGCCGCTTTCGGGAAACGGTGCTGCGCCGCCGCATCTGGTTGAGAAATTTGATTGTCGCGCGTATGGAAGTTTCGCTGCATCAGCATCAGGCGGCTTCGTCTGCAACTCGGTCACTCGCCCAAGTCTTACGAACGTCCGCTCTTGGTAGAAGCCGCCATCGAGGTTGGGTGCCTGTTTATTGATCCTGACTAAGCAAGCTTACTAACTCGTCACCGACATCTCGCGTGCTTTGATTTGGCAATCCTGACATACAAAAGGACGGTGCCAGGATGCCTGGCACCGTCCAAGAAATCGCAGAACAGCTAGGTCAAGCGAGCTGAAGGTTCGTCGCGCTCTCCCGACCGTCACGGCCAGCTTCAACGTCAAATGTTACCTTTTGGTTGTCAGCTAGCCCGGTCAGGCCCGAACGTTCAACAGCGCTGATGTGTACAAACACATCGTTTCCGCCAGTTTCTGGTGCGATGAAGCCGAAGCCTTTCGTTGCGTTGAACCATTTCACGGTGCCATTGGCCATGTCCGTGGTCTCCTCTTGTAGTTGATGCCCGCGTGAGTGCGGCATCCCGGCGTAGTCAGTCTGGATCGATAGACTGAAGCCGGTTAACGAGAGACAGTTGGTCGAAAAAGATAACGTAAGCGCACGTGAGGATGGCAGTTCGGACTGTAGAGCGCAAGTAACTTGGCCAGCCTCTTGAAGTTCGGATTTATTGTGCGCCTGATGGTGCTAACAGCCCTTGGTTCAATTGAGCGAAAATGCAGATATCGAAGACGGACTTCATTCAGTACCTAGGCTGCCCAAAGTCCCTTTGGCTGCTGAAACACAAGCCTGACCAATACCCTCACGGCGAATTCTCCGACTACATGAAGAAGTTAACGGCTGAGGGCTATGAGGTAGAAGCATACGTTCGGCAGCTTCTGAAATCTCAGGCTGACGCGGGGACCTACTCTTTTCAGTCGATTTTCCAGACAGATCGCGGTTTGTACGCCAAAGCAGATGTTACGCGTGACAATGGCGATGGCACGATCAATCTCTACGAGGTGAAGTCCTCTACGAGCGTGAAATCAGACGGAAAGCACGACCAGATCAAAGATGCGGCATTTCAGAAGATCGTTGCCGAAGAGGCAGGTTGGAAGGTTGCAAGGGTCTTCATCGTACACCTCAACAAAGAGTACGTTCGGAAGGGTGACATCGATCCTAAGGCACTGCTCGTATTTGCGGAGGTGACGAGTGAAGTCGCAGAGGTAGAAGCCGAAACGCAGGTAGAAATCGATAATGCGGTCACTCTGTTGAGCCAACAAGGAATCGATGAGAGTTCGTGCTCGTGCCTAAGCCTGACGAAGACAAATCACTGCGATAGCTTTCGTTACTTCAATCCTGTTATCCCTTCGCCGTCGATCTACAGTTTGCCAAGGATCAGCAAAGCAAAGATCGCAGGATTTGTACGAAGCGTTTTCGCAGCGACGAGGTTCGTTGGGGATGAACCTACTTTGATGCCCCTCGGTCAAGCAGAAGGAGACTATGTATGAGCCGCATGTTGGTCTTCGGTAGTAGCGGCCTTCTTGGACGCGCACTAATGTCACGAATGTCCGTCAAGGCAGTCGGTACAAGCCTTACGAGAGAGGCAGAGGACCGTGTGAAGCTAGACGCTGTCAATGCTGAGGCTGTGCGCAATGTCATTGAGGAGGTAAAGCCCGAAATTGTTGTCAACCTTATCGCAGAAAGACGCCCCAAGTTCTGGGGAGATTTGGTTTCTTTACGCAAGGTGAACGTGGATACAGCAAGAAACGTAGCTGAAGCGGCAGCAATCTATGGCGCTGATCTAATCCATGTCTCAACTGATTATGTGTTCCCAAATGGCGGGCCCCATTCAGTTAATTCGCCACACCTACCGACCAATTCCTACGGATTTACAAAATCTGAAGCAGAAAGTGCGGTCCGCAGCGAAAACAGAGATGCGATAATCGTAAGAATGCCCGTGCTATATGGTAGCGTTGAACGCTTCGATGAGTGCAACCTATCGGAACTAGTCCATAGGCTTTATTGCGCTACGCAACCGGTTTCCCTGGACACCTGGGCCAAAAGACGGCCGACTCACGTTGCGGACGTTGCTGAAACGTTGGCTCAGATTGCAGACAACCCTCAAGCTTGGCGACATAGAAACATACACGTCAGCGCTAAGGGTTGGCATAGCCAATTCGAAATGGGTCGACTTGCCGCCCAATTGATCGGTATCGACTTCTCGATGCTAAATCCCGTTTCAAACGATAATCCCGAGCGCCCCCGTATGGTTGACCTGGAGTTGGATACGTACACTCCATTTCTCGATCGCTATCGGTCTCTTGAGCAAGGTTTGGCTGAAGTCTATGAGTCGTACGTCTCGGTTGGATAGTGCTATCGTAACTGGAAACCTGCCAGTTCTGGTCACTGGCTCAAGTGGCTTCATTGGTGGGTCGATATCAAACGAGTTGAAGCGATCAGGTGTTGCTGTGGTCACGCTTGATGTAAACGGAACACCAGACATCAAAGCAGACGCAGCAGATCCGGCGGTTCTAGCGGATGTGCGGCGAGGCGCATATTCCGCTGTTGTTCATCAAGCCGGTATCTCGAATACTCTCGAAAAAGATGAAGAACTTCTTTACCAGCACAATACCGCAAAGCCTCTCGCAATTGCAGATGCTTGTTCCAGTTCCGCTACACTATTCATCTACGCTTCTTCGTTTAGCGTATATGGAGCAACCGGAAGAAGGCCCTTAAGAGAAAGTGATCTTTCAACTACCACTGGCCCACTGAACGCCTATGCACGCTCCAAGTTGCTGTTGGATGAGAGAATGTCTTGTAGGTTTGGGGGTGGGAACTGGATTGGCTTAAGGTACACAAATGTGTTTGGGCCTAGAGAACCCATATCCGGTCGAATGGCTTCCGTAATTTCACGATGGCTTTGTAATTCGGCTCGACGAGAACCAATAGAGATTTTTGAGGGTACGGAAGATTCAGGAAGAGATTTTGTTGAAGTGCACAGAATTGCTCGCGTCATACTTCGTCGCATTCTCGACGATAGCAAAGACTCGGCTCGAGGCGTCTTCAATATGGGTTCGGGAACGACAGTTACATTTGGCGAGCTCCTGAATTGGTGTAGGGAATTCGCGGGAGAAGCCATCAAGGTACGTACAGTTCCATTCCACATCGGCGAACAGTACCAGCATTGGACAAGCGTCGACATGGGTTTACTTGCGCAACACTACCCGGACCAGACGGTTTCTGACAAAGAATCGCTGAAAGAATATGCGCGATACTGTTGGGCTAGCCACAAGTGATCTTCGGTGATCCAACGTAGAACTCATATCGCTTAGATGTTTTTAGCCAGGTCGATCTCTGATCGGAGCGCTGGCTAGTCGTTGTGAGAGTCGATAAAAAGGCATGACAGTCTTGAGGATAATCGGGCTTTATGTTTACTTTTTGCATTTAATTCTTGCTTCCGCTACCGCGAACTCAACAAGCGCAGCAAGGTCATCACCAGGGTTGTATAGGTACCCATCGATGCCAGCTGCTTCGGCAGCAGCGATATCGCTACTCTTGTCTCCAACTAAGAATGACATTGCTCGTGCGTTTGGGTCGGAAGGAAGGTTTCGAAGAATCATACCTGGATTAGGTTTTCTATCTGGATGATTTGAAGCACGATATTCAGCGACCTTCGCATCTTTATGGAATGGACAAAACTCAAAGGCAGATATCACTGCTCCTACAGATGAGGCATTGTGCGACATCGCGCTATGAAAGGCGTGCACATCTTCTTCCTTGCAGAAACCACGCGCTACAGCGGACTGGTTGGTAACAACGATACTTCGCCATCCCTGAGAAACAAGTGACCGGAGTGCTTCAAAAGCGCCTGGCTGCCAACGAATGCGCGTCGCATCGAAAGCATACTGCTGATCTTCGATAAGCGTTCCATCGCGATCAAAAAATGCAACTGGTGAACTCAAAATATCGGAACCTCCGTTTCGAAATTCACAACCATTCGAAGCTACCTGGTCGTGAAACTGAACTCCGTCGGATACTGGAAACTGCTTTCTGGGATGCCACCGGTGAAGCCTTATCGTTTTGCGACACAGTGGTTGTCGAAAGATTTTCCCACGGCGGCATGTCGAGTGGGGGAGTAAGTGGAGATTTCTGGCGGTGCAAAGGGTTTCCGCTTGTAATCGAACGCTACAGAGATGCACTGAGCCAGAAGTGAGGCACATTCTGTTGGAGGGTTGGATGAGGGCTGCCGATCACAGAAACCTGAGATGCATGGTGTCTGAAAATTACATTCGGGGGTCTTTTGGTCGGAATGGGGCAGGTGCTCAAGAGAAGCCTGAAGACAGCCAGCTATCCTCTTTGAGGTCGTAGATCACCAGTATTGCTTCTTAACGCCGAGCATGAAGAGAGCTATTTCGACATCTGCAACCTCTTCAAACTCGCAGTCATTTTTTACCGCTGAAAGCACATCGCAAAACAAGCAGTAAACTTCCGTGATCTTCCTCGCCCTTATCTCAGGACTGGCTCCGACATAGTCTTGATATGGTCGCCCCGCAGATTTTGCTCCCAGCGTTGGAAATATGCGGCGACCTTCAATTTCGATCTTTCTTAAGGCAAGCGATACCCGGGAGTCGTAGATGGCATAGGACTGCTGGTCGAGAAAACATATCCACTTGGAGACACGTGCAATTCCAATGTACGGGAATGTCAGGACATGGACCAAAGTCGACCGCATCTCATCGCGGTCTGTCCTATCACGCCATGCAGCAAGCATTGTAAGAAGATCATCTATGTATGGTTTATCGTAGATGTATCTCTGCCTACGATTCAGGTCTTGTCCGCCAAAACCCCACTTATGAACATTCCTCAGATGTTCTGTAGCCTCTGCTGACGATAGACCTTGGTTGCTCCAAGAGGCGAAACTGGCAGCGGTTTCAGTTCTTTTCCTCAAAGTCTGCTCGGAAGTTGCGGATTCTGGCCATCGATAATCTTGGCTCGCTGCTACCAGATCGGGGGCAGGGAAGAGTTCTTGAAATTGTCCACAGATATCATCAAACTTTGCGGGCTGATGAAGCGCAAGTTCAGAAAGTAGCATGCAAAATCCTTCTCGCTGGGGGAGCTTTACGGTTCGCTCGACTAGACGACCGACATGACCTTTTCCCAAAAATCTGGACGTTCTTCCTCCAGGTGTCCGTTTTCGTTCATCGCGTCATAAACGTCACCGACAATACGACTGATCCCCGGATCACTTTCTTGCAGTTTGGTATCGGACACTCTTTCGTCATCGACGATCGCTTCCACGAGAGGGACGAATACGTCGTCTGGTGCTCCGTACCAAATCTCGCTGCCAAACTTGCTAGAGGTATCCACGCCTTTCTTGGACAGGAATGCCCTCAACTTCTCGTCAAATACCTCGCCAGCGTATGTCTCGTCCTCCTTTCGGGCTGCATGCATAACTGAACTCACCAACTCCTTTGCAAAATCTGTAAACTCATTGCTTTGCGTTGCCGCACTTTCCGGGGCGGCTGACTTAGCAGTCGGCTCGATGATCTCGGGACCGGCTGCTACAGCTGCTGGCGGACTGTCAGAAGCTTGGGGTGCTGGCATGTCTCTATGTTCTCCGGCCGTCTTGAGGCCAATTGGGCGTCCAGTGATCAGAATGGTGAGCGCATCCACGATAACGAACAGTAGAACGATCATTATCGGTATGGGTGTCGTGGCTCCTAGAATGAATGCTGCGATGCTAGCAACGCAAATGGCAAGCCCAGAGAGTTTTGCTCCGATCCAAAAGCGGTGAACGCCAAACACTCCCAGGACTAGACAGAGAGCAAAAAGAAAGACTCGCTGCATCACGCGCCCCCAAGTAACGTATTAATTTTTTTGGGGTCTTTCCCCTCGAAATGAAAAGATCACTTCCAAACTGATTAGTCTAGACGGATTCACGTCTGAAGAGTTGGGAGAGATGCTCAAATGGTAGTTTTTCAGTCATCAGCGAGTTGCATCAGGCTGCATTAGCTTAGCATGGATTTCCAAGAATACTGACTAAGTTCTCCCTGGTATCCTGTATGTGCTGGACCGGTAAACCCGACATGAAAAAAGGACGGCGCCAGCGTTCCTGGCACCGTCCCGGAAATCGTAAGCAGCTAGGTCAGGCGAGCTGAAGGTTTGTCGCGCTCTCCCGACCGTCACGGCCTGCTTCGACGTCAAATGTGACCTTTTGGTTGTCAGCCAGGCCGGTCAGCCCCGCACGCTCAACGGCGCTGATGTGTACGAACACATCCTTTCCGCCAGTGTCTGGTGCGATGAAGCCGAAGCCTTTGGTGGTGTTGAACCATTTCACGGTGCCATTGGCCATATCCGTAGTCTCCTCTTGTAGTTGATGCCCGCATGAGTGCGGCATCCCGGCGTAGTCGGTCTGGATCGATAGACTGAAGCCGGTTAACGAGAGACAGTTGGTCGAAAAAGATAACGTTAGCGGACGTGAGGATGGCAGTTCGGACTTTAGAGCGCAAGTAACTTGGCCAGCCTCTTGAAGTTGGGATTTTTTGTGCGCCTGATGGTGCCGGCGACTGGGAGCAATGCCTCTTGGATGAGTGTGGAATGTGGTTCGATGATCATCTTCTTAGAGGCGGTGCGATGCGTCCCTTTGATATCGAAGACTTGGTCTCATTTTGGACCTCGAAGGGTCTCAAGCCAATGAAGAGCGGCAAGGGAAAAAAGTTTTGGAATGAGCTTTGCGTTGTTGAGGCAATGTCCAACGTGCCGACGTTACCATGTGATTGGATAGAGGTCTCAGAAGATGGGACTCATGCTTGGTTAAAAGGGTCGCCTCCCGGCGCCATTGTCGTGCCGAATTATTATCTGGACCTGTCACGGTTTGATGCCGCTCCTTTGATAGCATTTATTGCAGCAAAGGAGACGAACTATGGGAACGAAACGGACGGACGAATTCCGCGCTGATGCGGTGCGGATCGCGCTGACGAGCGGGC
>NZ_JAABNT010000026.1 GCF_010667575.1 Sulfitobacter sediminilitoris | reverse complement strand
GGTCACGTCAACTGCTCCTTCGGTCTTGGTGTCGCGGTAAAGCGTGCCCATCAGGGCCAATGCGCCACCGATGATGACGGCGATGACAAGCGCGACGATGGACAGCTCCAGCGTGGCGGGCAGGCGGCCCAGAACCAGTTGTGACACGGGCTGACGCAGGGAAATCGACGTGCCGAAATCGCCCTGCATCACGCCACCCAGCCAGATCACGAACTGTTGGAAGATGGATTTGTCGAACCCGTATTGGGCCTCAAGCCGGGCGATATCGGCATCGGTGGCCCCCGGTGGCAGCATCATCGCGATCGGATTGCCCGGCACCACGCGGATCACGACAAAAACGATGACAGCCACGCCAAAAAGCGTCACCGCGGTGGTCAGCAGCCGGATGAGGATGTTGCGCAGAAGTGTCATGAAGGTCCGCTCAAAAGGACGGGGCCACCTTGCAGCAGCCCCGCCAGTCAGGAAGAATTCCTTAGGCCGGTGTCATCAGATGCGGCAGCAGCGCGCCGGAACGGTGCGGTGTCACCTTGACCCGTGCATCATGCAAGATGGGCTGGACGTATTGCAGCAGCGGGATGACTTCCGCGTTCTCGGCAATCCGGCGGTCCACTTCTTTCCAGCCAGCGATGCGTTTTTCTTCATCCGCTTCACCCCAAAGTGGCAGGATGGCGTTGAACGTGTCCTCACCGTCCCAGACAGAGTGGGGCGAAGGCCCGAACATGGCAAAGCCGGTCGATGTTGTCGGATCACCGACCGAGTTGCCCCAGTTATAGAAGGCGGCTGGCGCAAGCTGGTCCGCCGCGCGCAGCTCAAAGTGCTTGGCGATCTCATATACTTCGATCTCGGCCTCGATCCCGACACGGCGCCACAGGCCCACGATGGCCTGCACCATTTCGTAATCCTTGGGCTTGAAACCCTTGGTGGTCTGGATCTTGAATTTAACAGGATTATCAGGACCATAGCCCGATTCAGCCAGCAATGCTTTTGCTTTCTCGGGGTCGTAGGGCACTTTGATGCTGTCATCAAAGGCGATGTAGTCGGGGGTTTGCAGCGTGTCGATCGGCACACCGTAACCCGACAGCAGCCGATCCACGATCAATTGCTTGTCGATGGCATGTGCCGCCGCCTTGCGCACGTTGGGGTCGGTCATCACCTCGATGTCATTCAAAAAGATCATCCCGATGTCCGAAATCGGCGAGGCCGTACCCTCAATCCCGTCCTTGGCTTGCAGGCGGTCAAACTCTTCGTAAGGCACTTCAAGCGTGACGTGGCTGTTGCCCGATTCCACTTCGGCCACGCGAGAGGCGGCATCGGTGACGAACTTGATCGTGACCGCCTTGAACGCGGGCGCGCCGCCCCAGTAATTCTCGTTCGCTTTCAGGCGCACAAAGGCGTTGCGCTCGAATTTCTCGACCATGTAGGGACCGGAGCCGATTGGCGCTGCCTCAAATCCTTCGGCACCGACTTCTTCGTAGTACTTCTTGGGCATTACATAGCCGGTCAGGAACGACATCCATTTAAAGAACGTGGGCTCGTATTCTGGCATGTCCGCCGTCACGCGGTTGCCGTCTGCCTTGATGTTGTTGATCTTGCCCCAGATGAACTGGATCGGGCTGCCGGTGTCGGGGTTTGCCACGCGGGCCAGCGACCATGCCACGTCTTCGGCGGTCAGCGGATCGCCATTGTGCCAGGTGACACCCTCACGCACATCCATCCAGATCGACTTGTTATCATCAGACCAGCCGTAGTCCGTGATGATGCCGGAGCCAAAGCTGAGGTCGGGGTTCTGGGGGATATAGAGGTCAAAGACCGACTGATAAAAACCCTGAATGGTGGGGTTCACGGCGGACAGGCCGACCGTGGGATCCCAGCTGGGCAGGTTCACGTTGTAGGCGATGACCAGTTCGTCGATTTCCTGCGCAAAGCTGGGCAGGCCGACGGCGGTGAATGCTGCTGCCGCAGCAGTGGTCTTGAGAAGGCTTCTTCTGGATAGTTTCATGTGATTTCTCCCTGTTTAGTCTCTTTTATTTTCAGTTTCCGACCAGTTTCTTTGCCAGCAGGGTGCCGGGCCCCGCGCCTGTCCCACCACCGGGCCATACAGCGGCGCCGGTGTGATACAGGTTCTTGATGGGCGTTGTCCCATCGGCATACCCGCGAACGGGGCGGTTCATGAAATGCTGGTGCAAATGGTGGCTGCCGCAGACCTGATCGCCGCCGATCAGGTTGGGGTTGTCGGCCTCAAGCATGGCGGGCGTCACGATGTGCTGACCAAGGATGTGTTTGCGGGTGCCGGGCGCGTAGCGTTCGAGGATATCGAGCGCGCGGTTGGCAAAGGGTTCAGCGGCCTCTGCCCAATCGGTCGCCGTGATCTCGCCCGCCGCATCGCCCTTGATCTGGCCGGGGGCCATGCGGACCTGCAGCCAGAGAACGTGCTTGCCCGCAGGGGCGCGGGACGGGTCCACCACGGTGGGCTGACCGCAGACGATCACTGGCTCATCCGGCAACATGCCGCCCTTGGCCTGCGCATAGGTGCGTGCCATCTGATCGAGCGACGGCGCCATATGCACATAGGCAAATCGTTTTAGTTCAGGCGCCGACCAATTCGGCAGCGCGTCCATCGCAAGGTGGATCATCATCGTGCCGGGGGCGTACTGGAATTTCTCCAGCGCGGTGTCATAGCGGCTGTTATTGGTGCCGCCCGTGAGTTTGCCAAGTGCCGCAGGCGAGACGTTGGCGATCACGGCCTTTTCCGCCTCGACCACCGTCCCGTCTTCAAGGATGATCCCAAAGGCACGGCCAGCGGCCTGTTTGATCCCGGTCACGGTCTGGTTGCAATGCACCGCACCGCCACGGGATTCTATCATCCGGACCATTGCCTTGGTCATCGTGGCGGCACCGCCCTGACCCAGCACCATGCCAAATGCCTGTCCGGCCATCGCTTCAAGGTAGGGAAAGACAGCGCCGCCCGCCACATCGGGCGCGAAGTCAAGGTGCATGCCCCAGGCCGCGAGGGTTGCCTTGACGTGATCGCTCTCGAACGTCTGATCCAGCCACGCGCGGGGCGACATCATCATGAAGCGCGCAAGGTCAAGCGCGCTGCCGCCCCCTTCCTTGCGCCACATTCTCCAGCCTAAAGATGAAATTGCACGTAAATTCATCGCCGCATCAAGGACGCCGAGAATAGGCTCTACATCACGCGGGAAATCCTTGGTCAGCTTGGTCCAGGTGGCGGCATCCGCCTCGGAAAAACCGCGCACCCGTGCGGTGGTCAGGGTGGCATCATTGGAAATGCCCAGCCACCGGCCATCCGGGAACACGCTTGCAAAGGGATTGGCGGTTGGCGCAAAGGCCAGCCCGTGCTTGGAAAGCTCTGCTGCATGCTGACTATGAAACGCAGAACCCGCGAACAGCGACAGGTTCATCGCCGCCCAGTCGTGGCGGAATCCCGGTACTGTATATTCGCCGGTTTTCACCGCGCCGCCGGGTTCTGACGCCTGTTCATAGATCGCGACTTTCCAGCCGCGCGCAGCCAAATGACATGCGCAGGCCAGCGAATTGTGGCCCGCCCCAATGATCACGGCATCTGGATTGTTTGTCATACTGTCGCACATCTCCCCGTCACAAAGATAATTGCAAACGCATGTAATTATGTCTAGCATTGAATCATCAATACAACCGCGGGGTGAACCTGCGACACTCAGGGAGATGAATAAATGAGCGCAGCGGATGTTGTCAGCAATCTGGGGGCCATGCTGGCCTCTGGTGGTGTGGAAGTCGTGGATTGTTCGGGGGTGCTGGGGCCGGATACGCCGATCCTGCAATTGCCACCGGATTTCGCCAAGAACACGCCCAAGGTCGAGATTCACAAGATCTCGGAATATGACAACGACGGTCCGTTCTTTGCGTGGAACTGGATGGTTCTGGGCGAACATTCCGGCACCCACTTTGACGCGCCGCATCACTGGATCACCGGCAAGGACTATCCTGACGGTTATACCGACAAGCTGGATGTTCAGCGGCTGGTTGCGCCGGTCAACGTGATCGACTGCTCAAAAGAGAGCGCCGAGAACGAGGATTTCCTGCTGACCGCCGATGGTGTGAAGGCATGGGAAAAAGAGCATGGTGAAATTGGTGAGGGCGAATGGGTCGTCATGCGCACCGATTGGGACAGCCGCGTGGATGACGAGGCCAAGTTCCTGAATGCGGATGAAACCGGGCCACATTCCCCCGGACCGACACCGGATTGTATCGAATACCTGCTGAGCAAGAAAATCGTTGGCTGGGGCACGCAGTGCATCGGCACCGACGCGGGCCAGGCAGGGGGTATGGAGCCGCCCTATCCGGCGCACAACCTGCTGCACCGCGACAACTGTTTTGGCCTTGCATCGCTTGCCAATCTCGACAAGCTGCCAGCCAAGGGCGCGATCCTGATCGCCGCGCCGCTTAAAATCAAGAACGGCACAGGCTCGCCCATCCGGGCATTGGCGTTGGTCCCCAAGGGCTAGGCCGTGGCCACTTTCGATCATCTAATCATCGGGTCGGGCATCAATGCGTTGGTGGCTGCCGCGATGCTGTCGCGGAAGGGCGACAGCGTTCTGGTGATCGAACGAGAGGACCGCGTGGGCGGCTGCATGTATACCTCGGACGAGGTGACGCTGCCCGGCTATCATCACGATGTGATGGCGGCGACCTTTGTGTTGTTCATGACCGGACCCGCGCAAGAGGCGCTGGGGGACGATCTGGCGAAACACGGTTTTGAGTATTGTCACACCGCCCATCCCACGGCGGCACTGCGCCCTGATGGCACTGCGCTGGTGCTGGCGATGGACCGTGCGGCAAACGTCGCCGCGTTCAATGCCCGTGCTGCCGGGGACGGGGACCAGCACGCGGCCGATGTGGGCGGTATTGAACAGGATGCCGAGTTCCTTTTTGCGCTGCTGGGGCAACCGCTGTGGTCACGCCAGACGCTGACCTTGATGGCCAAGCAAGCGTGGAAAAAGGGTCTTGGCCCGCTCAAGACATGGTTCGGCGAAGCGATGGAGCCTGCGCGGGGATGGTTGGAGACACGCTATTCCAGCCCTGATGTCCAGGCGATCTGGGCCCCTTGGGTCTTGCATGTGGGCCTGACGCCAGAGGCGACCTACGGCGGTCAGATGGCGCGGGTCATTGCCTTTGCGTTGGAAGCCGCAGGCGCGCCGATTGTGAAGGGCGGGGCAGGGCAGGCGGCTCAGGCGTTTCGATCCCTGATCGAGGCGAATGGCGGGGTTGTCCGCACCGGTGTCGAAGCCAAGAGCATCATGGTCGACGGCGGCAAGGTGCACGGCGTGATCACCACCGATGATGAGCAGATCTATGCGCGCAATGTCATCGCCAGCACCGCGCCGGGACAGCTTTATGATGGGTTGCTGGCCGATCAGCCGTGCCCGGAGACGCGCAAGAAATTCCGCCATGGGCGAGGAAACTTTCAACTGCATTATGCCTTGGACGGACCCATTGAATGGAACGCGGACGGATTGGACGACGTGGCGCTGATCCATCTGACAGACGGCATCGATGCGGTTTCCAAGTCCTGCAACGAGGCAGAGCGCGGGATGCTGCCCGAAACGCCGACGATCTGCGTAGGCCAGCCGCATCGGCTGGACCCAAGCCGGTGCCCGGAGGGTAAGGCGATCCTTTGGTTGCAGATCCCTGATGCGCCCCCGGTGATCAAGGGCGACGCGGCAGGCAAGATCGATACCGTGCCGGAATGGACGCCAGCGATGCGCGAGGCCTATGCCGACCGGATCGAAGGCATCCTGTCAAAGCACATCCGCAACTGGGGCAAGATCAAGCTCAAGCGCCGCGCCTATTCACCTGCCGATCTGGAGGCGATGAACGTCAACCTTGTGGGCGGTGATCCTTATGGCGGTGCCTGCACGTTGGATCAGGTCTTTGTCTGGCGTCCTTATGCGGCGCAGACCAACAACGGCACGCCGGTCAAGAACCTATATCACATCGGTGCATCCACCCATCCGGGGCCGGGCCTTGGCGGTGGGTCGGGACTGAACGTAGCGAAGGGGCTGGGCGCATGAACAAGCCTGAGAACATGAAGACAGAACCCCTGCGTCTGGGGGAAATGGGGCTGGATAACTTTGCCCCTTACCTGATGAACCGGATCATGGGGCGCTATAACGCGGCGCTGCAGACCGAGATGGCAGAGCAGGGGCTGACGACGCCGCAGATGCGGTCGCTTGCCGTGCTCAGCGTGATTGATGGCATCCTGATCCGCGAACTGGCGGTTTATGCGGTGGTCCAGCAATCCACACTCAGCCGTGCGTTGGACACGCTGGACCAGAACGGCCTGATCCGGCGCGAGACCGACGGACAGGACAGTCGCGCCACCCGCGTTTTTATCACCGATGCCGGGCGGGAGGCCTATGAACGGCTTTGGCCGCACATGGCGGGGGCCTATGAGGCGATGTTCAAGGGCATCGACGAGGGCGAGAAACGTGCCTTTGTCGGGACGCTGCAAACCATTCTGCGCAACATTCGCAAGCACGACTTCTAGAGGGAGGCAAAATGGCTGAACGGTCATTCAAGGCGGAAGTGGAGCACCTTCGCAAGGGCGATGGTGACGTGTTTAACGGCGAGGGGATTCTGGCGATCACAAAGGCGCTGCTGGAAAATGGTGTGGGCTATGTAGGCGGCTATCAGGGCGCGCCGATTTCGCATCTGATGGATGTGCTGGCGGACGCAGAAGAGTTGATGGCCGAACTTGGGGTGCGGTTTGAGGCAAACGCATCAGAAGCCGCTGCGGCGGCGATGCTGGCGGCGTCGGTACATTATCCAATCCGGGGTGCGGTGACGTTCAAGGGGCCTGTCGGCGTGAACGTGGCGTCGGACGCGCTTGCGAACCTCTGTTCGTCCGGTGTGAACGGCGGCGCGCTGATCATCGTGGGCGAGGATTATGGCGAAGGCTCCTCGATCATGCAGGAACGCAGCCACGGTTTTGCGATGAAATCGCAGTTCTGGATGCTGGACCCGCGCCCGAACCTGCCGTCGATCACCAAGGCGGTGAAGGACGGGTTCGAGTTGAGCGAGGCCAGCAATACGCCGGTGATGCTGATGGTACGCATCCGGTCGTGCCATGTGACGGGCAGTTTCGCGACCAAGGACAACGTGCCGCCACCCCTGACGGTCAAGCAGGCGATTGCCAACCCGCAGTCTGATTTCAAGCGGGTTGTGCTGCCGCCGATGAGCTATCTTCACGAACAGGACAAGATCACGCACCGGTGGCCGGCTGCAGAAAAGTTCATCGTTGAGAATGGATTGAACGAGGTCTTTGGCCCTGAAAAGGCCAAGCTGGGGATCGTGGTGCAGGGCGGCATGTACAACGGCCTGATCCGCGCCCTGCAGCGGCTGGGTCTGGCGGATGTTTTCGGCAATACCGAAGTGCCGATCTATTGTCTGAACGTGACCTATCCCATTGTCCAAAGTGAATTCGACGCGTTCTGCGAGGGCAAGGATCATGTGATGATCGTGGAAGAAGGCCAGCCTGAGCATATTGAGCAGATGCTGGGTAACTTCCTTTATAAGGCAGGCCGCAAGCTGAAGCTTTATGGCAAGGATGTGCTGCCCATGGCGGGCGAATACACCGGGCAGGTGATGCTGGACGGGGTAACGGCGTTCCTGAAGAAAGCCGCGCCCGACATGCTGCCGGGGCAGGTGAGGGCCCCCAATCAGGAAGAACCGGCCATACCGGATCTGTCCAAAACCGTGCCGATGAGGCCACCCGGTTTCTGTACCGGTTGCCCTGAACGCCCCATCTTTGCCGGGATGAAGCTGGTGGAGCAGGAGCTGGGCAAGCACCAGATCACCGGGGACATCGGCTGTCATCTTTTCGGCTCGCTGCCGCCCTTCGAGATCGGCGGGGCGACCATGGGCTATGGCCTTGGCCCGGCGGCGAACGCAGCGTTTGACGGCGGCGGTGAACGGCGGGCGATTTCCATGCTGGGGGATGGCGGGTTCTGGCACAACGGGCTGAGCTCCTCCATCGGCAACATGGTGTTCAACAAGTCCGACAATGTGGTCGTCATCGTGGACAACTATTATTCCGCTGCGACGGGGGGGCAGGATATCCTGTCGTCTCGGGCAAAGAATGACACTAAGGCCACGAACAACCCGATCGAGAAGGCGCTGAAGGGCGTCGGCGTGGAATGGGTGCGCACCATCGACCGGACCTATGACGTGGGCAAGGTGCGCGACACGGTGCGCGAGGCACTGACGACTGACTTCAAGGGGCCGAAGGTCATTGTGGCCTCCTCGGAATGTATGCTGAACAAGCAACGGCGGGAGAAGCCCCTGCGCAACAAGGCGATCAAGGACGGCCGCCGCGTGGACGTGCCGCGTTTTGGCGTGGACGAGAACATCTGCACCGGGGATCACGCCTGTATCCGGCTGTCGGGCTGCCCGTCGCTCTCGCTCAAAAAACTGGACGACCCGCTGCGCGACGATCCGATTGCCAGTATCGACCAGACCTGCGTGGGCTGCGGCAATTGCGGCGAGGTGGCGGATGCCGCCGTGCTGTGTCCGTCGTTCTACCGGGCGGACGTGGTGCATAACCCCGGCGGGTTTGAAAGCTGGCGCGCGCGGATGCGGCAGCGGATCATCGGTTGGCTGCAAAAGCGGCGCGACGGCAAACGTCTGCGTTTGAGCGGGACCGCGCCTGCAGCCCCGAGCGGCGCGAAAGCTGCACCGCAGCCGCCCATGGGGGCGCTCACATGAACATGCCCTTGAAACACAAGACGCCCGACGCGGCTGTCGGCCAGATCATTAAGCTGGCGGTCTTGGCCGTGGGCGGGCAGGGCGGTGGCGTGCTGACCAACTGGATCGAGAGCCTTGCGCGGTCGCAGGGTTACGCCTGTCAGGCCACCAGCGTTGCCGGTGTCGCACAGCGCACAGGGGCCACGATCTATTATATCGAAATGACACCGGCCACGGATCAGCAGCCAGTTTTCGCGCTGGCCCCTGCGGGCGGCGACGTTGACGTGCTGATCGCCGCCGAGATGATGGAAGTCGGTCGCGCCGTGATGCGCGGTTTCGTGACGCCGGACCGCACGGTCCTGATCGGCTCGACTCATCGCGCGCTGGCGGTGTCCGAAAAGACGGTGCCCGGCGACGGGATCGCCAACGCCGAAGAAGTCCGCGCTGCGGCTGAGGTCGCATCGCAGCAGTTGATCCTGGCCGACATGGACCGGCTGGCGGTTGAACAGGGATCGGTTGTTTCCTCCAGTCTGTTTGGCGCACTGGCGGGGTCAGGTGCCTTGCCATTCGCGCGAGAGGCCTTCGAAGACGCCATCCGGGCCAGCGGAAAAGGGGTTGAGGCGTCACTCAGGGCATTTGCCGCCGGGTTTGACGCCGCGCAAAACGGAGAGCCTGAGGCGGCATCGGAAGAAGAGCAGGCGCCGCTGAAGCTGGTCGGTCCGGCCAGAGAGATGAAGAAATGGCAGGCGCTGGTTGACCGCACACAGGCCTTGCCCGGACCGGTGCAGTGGATGGCGCAGGCCGGGTTGATGAAGGTCGTGGATTTCCAGGACTGCGCCTATGGTGCCTCCTATCTGGACCGCCTTGACGATGTGATTGCGCGGGACTCGGACGACAAAGTTTGGGAGCTCAGCACCACGGCGGCCAAGTATATCGCCAACGCAATGGCCTATGATGACATCATCCGCGTGGCGGACCTCAAAACCCGCCGCTCCCGCTTTGCCCGGATCCACGACGAGATGGGCGCAAAGGACAGCAACCTTGTTGAGCTGACAGAGTTCTTTCATCCCCGCGCCGAGGAAGTGGCCAGCATGATGCCCGCCAGAATGGGCGCGAAATGGGAGGCGTCGCCGGCGCGCATGGCGCTGCTTGACCGCTGGTTCAACAAGGGCAGGCGGCTTCGAACCCATACCTTGCGGTCCTTCCTCATGCTGCACTTTCTGGGAGGGCTGAAAGGCTATCGCCTGAAGACCCGCCGGCATGAGGTTGAGGTGGCCCATCTGGACGCATGGCTGCACGACAGTCTTGCGGTGCTGGAACAGGATTACGTGCTGGCGGTGGAGTTGCTGAAGAACCGCCGCCTGATCAAAGGGTATTCCGACACCCATGCGCGGGGGCTGACGAAATTCGGTACGGTGATGGCCGCGGCGGAGATGCTGAAAGGACGCGATGATGCCGCAGACTGGATGCACCGACTGCGTGAAGCGGCGCTGCAAGACCCGGAGGGCAAGGCGCTTGAGGGTGCCATTCACACCGTGCGGAGTTTTGTTTGACCAATTTGGCTGCGCTGCTGCGGTGCCACAAGGCTCGACGGGCGGGGCAGGCTGTGGCATTTCAATATGATGAATGCTGACTATGCCTTTTTACCCTTTGGCGGCACGCTGACGTGACCGCCGCTGCTCTGATTGTCGCTGCCGGACGTGGCACGCGGTTTGGCTCTGAAGTGCCCAAGCAATATGTGCCGATCGCGGGCATTTGCGCTTTCCGCCGCTCCGTCGAAAAGTTTCTGAGCGGTGGCGATCTGGGGTTGGTGCAGGCGGTCATCCATCCCGACGATGCAAAGATGTACGCGGATGCAATGGCAGGGCTGGACGATCCGCGCCTCTTGGCCCCCGTCACAGGCGGTGCGACCCGCGCACAGTCGGTGTTGCAGGGGTTAGAGGCGCTGTCCGGGCACGCGCCCGATTGCGTTCTGATCCATGACGCGGCCCGGCCCTTTGTCAGCAGGCGGATCATCCGGAATGTGCTGGACATGTTGCAGACTACCGAAGCGGCCTTTGCCGCGCTGCCCGTTGTCGATGCCCTGTGGCGTGTCGAGGAGGGCGCGGCCGTCGCACCCGTCCCACGTGACGGATTGTGGCGTGCGCAGACCCCGCAGGGGTTTCATTTTCAAACCTTGCTGAAAGCCCATCGCGGGTATCAGGGCGACGCTGCCGATGACGTTGAAATTGCCCGTGCGGCGGGGATGACGGCACGGGTGGTTGAAGGCGCGTCCGAGAATTTCAAAATCACCACACCGCAAGATCTGCGCCGCGCGGAGCAGTTGGTTTCTGTCCTTTGACGCCGCAGCTGAAGTCGGCGGCATGGTTGTATAAGGGGCGCGCTCCCTTTGGCTCTGCTAACTCTGGTAAGGTCGATTATGTAATTATTTCCCATGGTTCTTACGATGCTGCGCCAGCTCGTCAAATTCCTGTGGAATACATTTTCATCGTTTTTTAGAAACTTGAGAAATCACAACGTCGCTCATCTCTGCTTCTATAAACTTGGCGTAGCCTGAGGCTGACGTGACACAATTGGATACAAGCGGTGTGGCGGACGCAGAATCGAAGAACCTCCCAGAATTTTCGCGGCGCGGGTCAGGCGGGGAAACCGCTGTCTGCCACGCCGCGAGCCTGAGAGGATGAACGGACTGTGTTTGGCAAAATCGGTGTTGGGAAGCCCAGATTTCGCCAAACTAAAGCGTCACATAAAACATGTGCGTTTGTCTGAGATGGGCTAGGTTGCCATCTCTTTTGCCCACTTTTGCAGGTCCTTCAGGACATCTGTGGTCACGCGGCGGGCATAGTTCATGTTGTCCTGCGCCACGCCGTAGATGTGTACACCAACAATCTTCTCGCTGTCTGACAGATACAGGCCAGTCCCACTGGCCCCAGGTCGCGAACTGATGGCATACCCAAGCAGTCTTTCATGTACCTCGGAAATGATTCCGTTCGCAGTGAACATCTCTGTCGCGTCGGTATCATCCCATCCGTAAAGACCATTGAGTTCCGCATTTTCATCATCGACGTACTCCTCCCAAAGGGGGCGCGGCATACTTGCCTTGTCTACGGGCTCGGAAAGACGGACAAGAGCATAGTCCCAGTCAGCCGCCTCCTTGAGTAAAGACAGCCCAATTGCTGAATTCCGGGCCTCGCGCGAAATTGCGCTATCTGGATAGCTGGACGGGAAGCGCCATTCGTCCGCCTTGATCAGCGGCGCAACCATTACCTCTCGGCCATTCATCCGGGGCTGAAACGTGACTTCCGTGACCTCGCCACCATCCCCCTGGTCATAGAGGTTATGCGCACAGGTCAGAACATAGCGCGCACTTTTGTCGTTCTTCTGCAGCCTGACAACGGTGCCCGTCCCGATGTAATATCCACCGTTGGGAAATTTCATTCGCAGGAGACCGACACTATTGAAAGGGGCCTCATCTACCGATTTGACACGCTTTGGAATACTGCCGGGCACGGGTACAAATACTGACCCATAACCGGACTTCGGCAATCGCTTGACCGACTCTTTTTTTGCCAGTGCACGCTTGGCCACAATTGTGCGGTTCTTCCGCTCGAGGATCGCATTCATCTCCTTTGCGGACAGTTCATCAATCTTGGCCTGAATATCCACCAGCTTTTTCGAATAGAACTCAAGCTGACCGTCAAGCTGGGTAACCGCTTCAAACGTGGTAAGCGGATCATCAATGATGTTCGCAAGAACCTTGATCTTGTTTCTATACGCGGCCTTAAGATCTTCATAGGCAAGAAGGTCGTTATACTTGGAAATGTCGCCGGCCTGCTTGTTCGAAAAGTAGACTTTGAAAACATAGTAATATTGGGAGATCACCTGATTGGAAAAGAATCCGCTGTTCTCATATGACGCAGTCTTGATCGACATGAACATTGTCATGCCCGGCGCGACCAGGTCGATCGAGTATTTTTCGTGGGTCTCAGCTTTGGAGCTAGTGGAAAAGACCTGAAGGATGCCCTGAATGGCTTCAAAGGCTTTGCCCAAGACATATAGTCTCAGATCAGCCATCTGCGCGATGGCAGGCCCGACCGTGCTTTCGTTTTCAACTTTTATGCCCTTTGGCGGCTCGCCACTGCCAAAAATTGCGCCCTCAACAGCCGACAGGATCTTTCCGACATTATCGAGGGACCATTCATTCGAGTTCAGCGTATCGACAGAAATTCCTTCGATGAATGGCTTGTAGTCGTCCCAACCGCCCTTTGCGAAATACTTTGTGACATCTTCTTCAATCTTTCCCTCAGTTATCGCAAGGTCTGCGGCTATCTCCTTTGTTTTTTGTTCGTACCAAGCACGAAACTCAGGTTCGTTGTTTTTTTCGCGATCAATTGCACTGGTCGAGCCCATTTTGTAACTCCAAAATAAATTTTTAAAAATTGCGTGCGCATAAAAAATTGCGCATTGATAGAATAAGTCTTCAAGTATGATTAGCTTGCTTTGGATCAATTCGATTATCAATGATTCTCTTAATACGGGAACTTTTTCAGAGGCATCCCATTATTATTGAACCAAAGTTTTCTCTCTTCCATCGAAGGTTGTATTCTCTGGTCCTGATCCGCTCCCAATTCGCCCAACACCTCACCACGCCGAAACCTCACCCAGAACCTCCACCCAAAATCTTCGGAACCATCGGCTCGCTCACGCATTCATAAACAAGAATATGAATGAAGGAGCATCCCATGGCACTCTCCCGGACCAGCCCCTCGGTCGGACCCCAATCCCCCGATGTTACCGGTTTCTACGACAGGCCGACCGGCAGCATCCAATACCTTGTGTCCGATCCTCAAACCCGCAAGGCGGCGATTATCGATGCGGTCATGGGCTTTGACCCCGCCAGCACGGCGGCGGACAGCAGCGGCGTGGAACACATCCTGCGCTACGCTGAGACAGAGCGGCTGGAGATTGAATGGATTCTCGACACCCACCCCCACGCTGACCACCTGATGGCCTCGCACTGGCTGAAACAACGGCTGGGCAAGCCAAACGCCATCGGCGCCAAGGTCAAAGAAATCGCCGCGCTTTGGCGCGGGCTTTACAACATGCCGGACGCCTTCGACCCCGAGGCTGACTTTAACCATCTGCTCGAGGACGGAGATACCTTCCAGATCGGCACGCTGCCCGTCCGGGTGATGCTGTCGCCAGGCCATACGCTGGGTTCCATCACCTACGTGGTGGGCGGTGATGCTGCCTTTGTGCACGACACGTTCATGCAGCCCGACGCTTGCACGTCGCGCGCCGATTTCCCCGGCGGTTCAGCTGATATGTTGTACGACTCGTTGCAGGATATCCTAGCCCTGCCCGACCCCACGCGCCTCTTTGTCGGGCATGATTACGGCACCGCCGACCGGGGCATCCCAACCTGGGAATCCACCGTGCAGGAACAGCGCCGCCACAACGTCCACATCGGTGGCGGCGTGCCCAGAAACGCTTACATCGAGAAACGCACCGCGCGCGACAAGACCCTGAACGAACCCGACCGGATGCTGCACGTTCTTCAGATGAACCTGCGCGCAGGACAACTGCCTCAGGCCGAAGACGACGGCGAACGCTATCTGAAAATCCCGCTCAACAAGTTCTGAAGGGGCGGGGGTAAGACCCCTGCCCCACAACGACTTTGGGCAAGCCTGACCTTAATACCCCATCGCGCAGCCGTCCTTGCGCGGGTCAGACCCGGCAATCAGCACGCCAGCGTCGTGGTCGATCTCGATAATCTGGCCACCGCCATGGGGCACCTTGGTCCAATCGACAGGATGTCCCTTGGCCTTGAGCCCGTCATAGACCTCCTGCCCCAGTGTCGGCTCCAGCTCAATCGTGCCGTCAGGACGCCAGAACAGCCGCGCACTGTCGAGCGCCTCCTGCGGGTCCATGCCGAAATCGACCATGTTGGTGATCACGTGAGCATGCCCCGTAGGCTGGTACTGGCCGCCCATCACACCAAAGCAATAGCGCGGCTTGTCGCCCTGCATCGCCATTGCAGGGATAATCGTGTGCAGCGGCCGCTTGCCGCCTTCGATGGTGTTGGGGTGCCCCGGCTTGACACGGAAGCCCGCGCCCCGGTTTTGCAGGATGATCCCGGTCTTTTCCGTAACGATGCCCGACCCGAACCCCTTGAAGATCGAGTTGATCAGCGACACCGCCATGCCGTCCCGGTCCACGCAGGACAGATAGATCGTGTCGCTGGTGAAATTCGGATCGGTCGAGGGCAGGTCTTCGTTGCGCTTTGCCGGGTCAATCGTCGCTGCCAGACCCTTGGCCCAGGCCTTGTCGATCAGGGCTTCAGCCGCAACACCCATGGTCGTCGGATCACCGATGTGCGCGTCCCGGATGGCATAGCCGATGCGCGCTGCCTCCATCTCCAGATGCAACCGCTCCGCGCCGTGCGGCTCAAGCCCTTTCAGTTCGAACCGCTCCAGCAGGTTCAGGATCACCTGCGCGATGATCCCGGTTCCGTTCGGAGGCAGCTCGGCCAGCTCGATCCCGCGATAGCCAGCCGTGACCGGCGTGCAAGGGTCCGCCGAAACCCCCGCCAGATCTTCTTCGGTCATCACGCCGCCGCGCTGTTTCAACTCGGCCACGATGTCAGCAGCCACCGCCCCTTCATAGAACCCCTTGGCGCCTTCCTTGGCGATCACTTTCAGCGTCGCCGCCAGCGCAGGCAGCTTGTGGATGGTGCCCATCCGGGGCGCGCGCCCGTCTACCAGATAATGCTGTCCTCCGGCCCCTTGAGAGGTCAGCTTGGCCACACATTCCTGCCAATCGGACCAGACCCGTGGATAAACAACGAAACCGGCTTCAGCGGCCTCAATGGCGGGCTTCAGGGCTTCTTCCAGCCCCATCGTGCCATGGGACGCCAAAAGGCTCTCCCAGGACTTCACAACACCCGGAACGGTCACCGCATGAGGGCTCAGGTCATCCATCTCGGACCAGCCCTGCCCCACCAGCATTTCTGTCGACAGTGCCGCTGCCGCCCGACCGGATGAATTCAACCCATAAAGCGGTTTGCCCGGCTGATGGATCAGTGCAAACCCATCCCCGCCAATCGCTGTCATCGAAGGCTCAACCACAGCCAGCACCGCAGCCGCCGTGACGGCTGCGTCAACAGCATTGCCGCCCCGCTTCAGAACATCCAATCCGGCCTGCGTGGCCAGCGGATGTGAGGTCGCCAACGCGCCGTTGGCAGCATAAATCGGGGATCGCTTGGGGTCGTGAAAATCGCGCATATGTTGGTCCTTTGTCTTGATTGGCCGGAACCTAGCGCTTCTGAAACGTAATGACATGTAGAAAAATGCAGGGTCGCCTGATTGTTCTGTTTGCTATCCGAGATCGGCCAAACAAGACGTGCAGTACAGTCCCTGTTGGCGTGATTGCAAAGGAAACGGTCGGAAAAACCGGTGCCAAATTCCCGAATGCGCGCAATAGTAGGCCGGTCAGATCACTTTCGGATAAACCTGAGCATTTTGTTCTTCAGCTGTGTGAAAGATTTGCGTGCATGAAAAAACTGGGCCTTGATGCTACGGATATTCGTATCCTCAGTGCTGTTCAGCAGTACGGGCAATTGAGCAAGACAAGGCTGGCAGAGTACGTGAACCTTTCGCCCACGCCTTGCTGGGCGCGCCTCGAACTGCTCAAGGCCGCTGGCTACATCCGCGGCTATCATGCCGCGCTGGCGCTAGAGCGCATCATTGATTTCACGCAGGTCATTGTGACCGTATCGCTGACGCATCATCGCAAGTCAGATTTCGACCGTTTTGAGGCCCATATCCTCAGCCTTGACGAGGTCACTGATTGCATCGCCACTGGCGGTGGCATGGACTATGTGATGAAGGCCACAACGCCCAGCCTCGCCGCGTTTCAGGCGCTGATGGAGGAGATGCTCTCAAGCGATCTCGCGATTGACCGCTACATGACATACATCGCGACTCGTCAAATCAAATCAAGCCAGCCTAACCTTGCCAAGTTGGTCGCAAAGAGCGGAAAATGATGCTCTGAGACTGAACGGCCTAAAAGGGGCTGAATAATCGGACTGATCGGGCTGAAAAGCACGCATTCCAAGACCGACACTTCCAAATTTTTCAAACTATATCATCGCCAAGGTTCAACACGTGATTGGCCCGCTGGGCCACCTGCTGAGAGGGCGAAAATGACACAGGCAGACGACTTCGGTTTTGGCACACAGATCCGTAAATCACCTTATTTCGACGCCACAGTACGTTGGGGAGCGAAAGGTTTTTCTGTTTATAATCATATGTATATCCCACGCGACTTTGGTGACCCAGAACAAAACCTCTGGAACCTCGTGAATGAGGCCATCCTTTGCGATGTGGCGGTAGAGAGACAGGTTGAGATCATAGGTCCGGACGCAGCTGAATTCGTACAGATGCTGACACCGCGCGATCTGTCGAAAATGGCCGTTGGCCAGTGCAAGTACATCCTGATCACAAATGCCGATGGCGGCATCCTGAATGATCCAATTCTGCTGCGCCTTGCCGAAAACCACTTCTGGATCTCACTGGCCGACAGCGACATCCTGCTTTGGGCACAGGGGGTGGCCGTACACTCCGGACTGGACGTGCAGATATCCGAGCCCGATGTTTCCCCACTCCAACTGCAGGGGCCGAAATCGGGCCTTATCATGCAAGAACTCTTCGGCGAAGAGATCATGGAACTCAAGTATTACTGGCTCCGCGAAGTCGAGCTTGATGGAATTCCGCTCATCATCTCCCGCACGGGCTGGTCAAGCGAGCTGGGATATGAACTTTACCTGCGCGACAGCGCGTATGGTGACGTTCTGTGGGAGCGGATCATGGCCTCTGGCATGCACCATGGTCTGAAGCCGGGCCACACCTCTTCAATTCGCCGGATCGAAGGAGGCATGCTTTCCTATCATGCCGACGCCGACATAAACACCAACCCTTATGAGCTGGGTTTTGACCGTCTCGTTAACCTTGACATGGAGGCCGAATTTATCGGGAAAGCCGCGCTGCGCCGCATCAAGGAAGAGGGCCCACAACGCAAGCAAATCGGCCTGATTATTGATTGCGAACCACTCAAGGGCCCAAATACGACGTTCTGGACCATCAACCAGGGCGGCGCGGCGATTGGCAAGGTGACATCGGCGGTATATTCTCCGCGCCTCAAGCAGAACATCGCGTTGGCGATGGTCTCGGTCGAGTACGCAAACATCGGCGCCGAGGTCGAGGTCGTGACAAGCTCCGGTCCGACGCGCGCCACTGTTGTGGAGCGCCCGTTCTACGATCCAAAGAAAAAGATTGCCGCTGCCTAAGCGCAAAGGACGAGGGGCTTAAACATGTCCGACCTTTCGATCGCCCTGCATTGGCAGCGTGCTGAGCCGGTTTTGCAACCGGGAAAGTTCTCGAACGAACATATCGTTCAGTACAACAGCACACATGATGTCCAAGTAGACTCCGCCCCAGATTGGGGCGGTGATCCTTCCAACACCAACCCCGATCAGGCACTGGCGTCTGCCCTGTCGAGTTGCCACATGATGACCTTTCTCGCGCTTTGCGCCAAGGCAGGTTGGCCCGTGGCAAGCTATCATGACTATGCCGAAGCCCGTCTGGGAAAGAACGCCAAGGGGCAGATGTCGGTCACGCGGATTGACCTCAATCCGGTGGTGCGGTTTGACACCGGCTTTTCCGTGGACGAGGCGCAGATGGCCGAGATCCAGGACCGCGCGCACCGTTATTGTTTCATCGCGAACACCTTGGCGGAGAGCGTCGAAATCAACATTTGCTAAGCCGCTGAACAAACAGCGCCTTGCAACAAGGTGACTTTGTACTGCGTGATCTGAGCGATGAAGGCATTCTGCGCCTGACACCTCATCACGTCTCGCTGCGTGAACGTTTTTCCCGTCCGCGCATGCTGCAGTCCAAAGCCGGCACCTGCCAGCAATATTCAGACGTTCGCCCAATCCGCCAGCGCCTGCGACAGCCGTTCAAGCCCGTCTTTCAGGTTGACCGCCGCACCGCCACCGACGCCAAGGCGGATATGGCCCGGCTGTTCATAGGCGCTGCCGGGCAGCAGAAATGTGCGATAGGGGTCGGCCAGCAGGAACTTTGCAAAGGCATCGCTGTCGACCCCGGCAGGCAAGCGCCCCAGACCAATCAGACCGGCACGCGGGGGCACCCATGACAGCCCCTCTTGCGCCGCGACCCATGTGTTCATCTCGGCAAGGTTTGCGGCACCTTCGGTGCGGGCCTGCGCCATAGCAAGGGCATAGCGGTCCGGTCGCAGCGCGATCTCGGCAATGACTTCTCCCATGATGTTCATGATCTCGGATGAGTTTTCCCGCAGGATCACCGCGTCCATCACCAGATCAGGGTCCGGGCAGATCAGCCAACCGGTGCGCAGGCCTTGCAGCCCCAGCGCCTTGCTGACCGATCCTGTGGTAATCCCGCGTGCGTACATGCCCGCGACGGACGGCGCGCGCGGGCCGTCCCATTCGAGACCCGCATAAACTTCATCCACCAGCAGCCATGCGCCCACCCGGTCCGCGATGCGCACCAGCTCTGCCACCTCTTCCTGTGACAGCAGATCACCGGTCGGATTGTTGGGGTTGGTGATGAAAATCAGCTTGGTTTTGTCAGTGACTGCGTCGGCAACCCGGTCCAACGGCAGGTGCCAGCCGTCGCTTTCCTGCCGCGTCACCTTGACGATCTTCGCGCCAATGGCCTTGGCCAGAACCTCGGCCTGCGGCCAACCCGGCGTTTCGATCACGATCTCATCACCGGGCTGAAGCAACTGCATGATCGCCAGATAATTTGCTTCGGCCGCGCCGGCGGTGATCAGTACATCTTCTTGCGCACAAGTGCCTGTCAGCCCGGCCTGCGCCAGCACGTGATCGCGCAGCTCTGGCAAACCGCGAAAATCGCGGTTGTTCCAGTCTAACGACTGGTTCGGGTCCAGATCGGCAAGGTAATCCCCAAGCACAGGCGAGCCGGACAGCGAGAACCCGACAATCGCCTCGGGGGCTGCATCTGTCGTTTCAAGAAGATATTGAAACAACGTGTGTATCTTGACTTTCATGGCCCGCCCTTCCCCAATGCGCCCATGAAAAACCAGATCATGCTTGAGGGCAAACCGAAACGTCTGGCCGTGCTGGATTACGGCCTATTCGAAGTTCACGCAGGGCCGCGCACCATTGGCATTTGCGGCTTTGTCGTTCAGACGGACGCAGGTGAGGTCGTGCTGATCGACACCGGCTTTCCAGAGAAATACGCCCGCGATGCCGAGGCCGCGACAGCAGAGGATGAGCTGGGCAGTTTCGGGCGGGTATTGTCGGTGACACCGGACAACATGCCGGGGCCACAGCTGGCCAAGCTGGGGCTGGCCAAGACGGACGTCACGCTGATGATCCAGAGCCACACCCATATCGACCACGTGGGCGACATGGCAGGCTATCCGCAGGCGCCGATCCTGATCTCAGCCGATGAACGCGCCCTGCCCCGCCCGCTCTATTGGTCAGGCAAACAGGCGATGGAATGGCCCGAAAGGGAGTATGTGCTGGTGTCGGAAGACACTTCGATTGGTGAGGGATTCGAGGTGCTGCATTGTCCGGGTCACGCGCCGGGGCAACTGGCCTTCATGGTGCGGCTACCGCAAACGGGTTGGGTCCTGCTGACCTCTGACGCGATCAGCCGCGCATCAGAGATTGACGAGAAATTCGCAGGGTCCTGGGACGTGGATCAGGCGATTTATCACGGGGACAGGCTTATGAAACTGGCGGACAAACGCGACGCTTTTGTGATCTTCGGCCATTCGCCCGAGCAATGGCCGAACCTGAAGAAAGCACCTGAGTGGTTTGACTGAGCAATTCTCAGAAAAGAAATCTGATGCGCCTCAATAGCCCTGAAAAAGAAGATCAAGAGCGCGGGTGAATCTGTCGCCCTCGGCCGCGTAATCTCCGACCGGCACTGTCAAACCCTGTGCGGGCACCGCGGACAAGAAATGCGTCAACACGACATGGGCCACTCCGCCGACCTTGATCACGGGATTCAATTCTGTTGCGGCGCCGTCGAATGCTGTCTCGGCCACGACAGGGGCCACGATGCGGGTGTTATAATGCGACAGGAAATCGGTCTGGTGATCGAGAAGGTATTCCCCCTCTTCCGATCCGGCATAAAGATGAAACCTAGACATTGAACATACGGTATTTCGCCAGCGGCAAGCCGTGCTTGTCTACCCATTGATTGTTCGCCTCGATCGCTTCGCGGTTCTCTTCCAGCCAGGCCTGGGCCTTGGCTTTGCGCACCGCGTCCGACACACCCTGCTCCGCCGCTTGAGACACATTCACCCCCAGTGCACGCGCATCTTTCAGCAATTCCTGATCCAGCGACAGATTGGTCGCTTTCTTCTTGCCCGATCCCTGAACGCCCATGATGCACCTCCACAATGCGCATACCTTATGCGCATCACCTTATCACATTCCTAACGCACGTCACGGCCCTGGTTCAGGATGATCACGTTCCCGCTTGATATGTCCCCCGCTGGCGAGAGCAGGAAACCGACCCAATCGGCGATCTCGCTTGCCTGCATCGCGCGACCGTGGGGCATCTGGGCAATCGCCTTGGCCAATACGTCCTCGGTCAGCACGCCGAAAAGCGGCGTTTCCGTCATCGCCGGCGCGATAGAGTTGACCGAGATCTTTTCGCTGGCGTACCGCCGCGCCAGATCCTTGGTCAGATTGTCCAGCGCCGCCTTGGAGGCGCGGTAATGCGGCGGATCGAACACATCGAAATTATACGCCCCGTTGGACGAGATATTGACGATCTTGCGCACCCCGTCACGCCCCTGCATCAGCTTGATCGCCGCCTGGCAACAGTGAAACGCCGCGCCGAAGTTCAGCGCCATCTGACGGTCAAACTCATCCTCGGGGATGTCGGGGAATTCGGACATGAAACAGGTGCCCGCGTTGTTGACCAGCGCGTCGACCCCGCCCAGCATCTGCTCGATATCCGCAAAGGCGGATTTGATCGCCGCCGGGTCCATCAGGTCCACGACCATCGCCGCAAATCCGTCTTGCGCCATCTCGGTCAGCCCATCGGCATCCACGTCGAAACCCACCACGGCCCAGCCATCAGCCAAAAGCCGTGTCACAATCGCGCGTCCCATGCCGCCCGCCGCACCTGTCACCACTGCAACCTTGCCCATCACTCCCCCTTTTCCTGTGGCCTTTCAATCCCGGCCACGTTACGGATTTATATGTATCTGCACATAAATTCGCACGCAAGGAAAGCCCATGCCCATCCGCCCTGCCCGCCGCATCACTGAGACCAGCCCAAAGAATTTCGGCATGTTCGCCAAGGCGGTGGGAATGGAAGGCGACCTTATTCATCTTGAGCTTGGCATGCCGGCCGAGGACACGCCACAGCATATCAAGGACGCGACCATCGCGGCCCTTCAGGCGGGCCATGTGCATTATTCCGACCTGCAAGGCATTCCCGAACTGCGCAGCGCCATCGCGGACAAGCTGCGGCGTCAGAACGATATGGACGTCAGCCCCGAAGAGGTGATCGTGACCAATGGTCTCACGCAGGCGTCCTTTGCCGCCTTCATGGCCTTTCTGGACGAGGGTGATGAATGCCTCTTGCTGGCCCCCTATTATCCGCAGCACATCGGCAAGGCGGAACTGGCGGGTGCGCGTGTCACCATCGCGCCGCTGGATGCCGCCAACAATTTCACCATCACCCGCGACCTGATCGCGCCGCATATCACCGACCGGACCCGTGCGATTGCATTGATCAACCCCTGCAACCCGACCGGCCGCGTCTATACGCGCGATGAGCTACAGGAGCTGGCCGATCTTGCGCAGGAACACGACCTGCTGGTGCTGGCAGACGAGGTCTACGAAGAAATCACCTATGACGGCGCACAGCATATCTCCATCGCCGCCCTGCCCGGCATGAAGGAACGCACGATCACCATGTGCGCCTTTACCAAGGCCTATGCGATGGACGGCTGGCGGCTGGGATATATCGCTGCCGATGCCGCGCTGATCGGGCCGATGATGAAGATCACGACGAACGAAGTGACCCATGTGAACACTTTCGTTCAACATGGGGCACTGGCCGCGCTGACAGGCGATCCGGCGGTGCTTGCGGGCATGGTCGCGCGGGACAGGGCGCGGCGTGATCTGGTGGTGGCACGGCTCAACCAGATGCCGGGCGTGACCTGCGCCCCGGTCGAGGGCACGATCTATGCCTTTCCCGATATCTCCGCGACGGGCCTTTCAGCACAGGATTGCGCAGACCGTCTGTTGTCAGAGACAGGTGTGGTGGTCGAGGCAGGCAGCTTCTATGGCGATGCCGGAGAAGGACATCTGCGCGTGTGCTTCGGTTGTGCTGATCTTGAGGTGCTGGAGGACGCGATGGACCGGATGCAGCGGTTCTTCAACAGCCTCTGAGACCAGACAAGCGGCGCACCTCCCCCCTGCCCGTTTCAGACGTAGGTGCGCAGCGCCTCGAACAGCCGCTCCACATGCCGCATCTCTGTCACCGCGCCGGGCGAGACCCGTAGAATACGGCCCCTCGCATCGACGTGAATCTGCCGCTCGCGCAATCCATTTACCACTTTGACCGGGTCCGCATCCGAAGGCAGTTCCAGCATGACGGAGCCGCCGCGCCGTCCCTCGTCCAGCGGGGTGGCAATACGCATCCCCACCCTGCCCGCCTGCGCCATGACCTCCGCCGTCAGGGCGCGGTTCTGCGCCAGCAGCCCCTCTTGTCCCGCGTGCCATTTCAGCGCAGGAACCGACCCGACGCAGGCCAGCACCGAGGGCGTGCCGTGTTCGAACCGCCGCGCATCGGGTGCGTATTCGAACGCGTCCAGATCCCATGAAAACGGGTTGTCCTGAGAGAACCAGCCACGCAGTTCCGGCTTCACCTCTGCGATCAGATCGGGACGCATCTGAATGATGCCCGCGCCCGGCGTACCGCAAAGCCATTTCAATGTGGTCGAGACAACGAAATCCGCAGGCGTATCGGCGACAGAAAACGGGATGATCCCGATACCTTGGGTCAGGTCCACCCCAACCAGCGATCCCATGGCGTGCCCATGCGCCACCAGCGCATCCAGATCGCAGCGGTGCGAAGAGGTCGAGGTCACGAAGGTCAGCAGTGCCAGTCCGACACTTTCGTCCCAAGCCACGATCATATCCTCATCACGGACCCAGAAATCCCCCTGCCGGATCGGCACCGTCTCAAGCGTATACCCCAGGCGCTGTTGCATGCCGTTCAGCAGGAAATGCAGCGACGGAAAGCAATCAGCGGCGATCAGAACTTTCTTGCCCCGCAGCCTCTCTGGCGGAAGCCCACCGAGGATGGAGAAGAGGGCAGTCGTGACATTCTCGGCGCTGGTCAGCGATCTATCGGGCGCATCGATCAGATCGCGCCACAGATCCAGAAACTCTGCGCGCGCGGTCAGAACCTTGGGCCACTGGGCATCATCCATGGCACCCCAGACCTCAGAGAACGCGGACAAGGCCCCTGCCATATCATCGGCCTTGCCGGGATAAAGGCCGATGGAATGATACAGGAAATAGGCAGGATCGGTGGTCATATCAGTCTCTAAATGGGGTGATTTTCAGCATAGGTCTTGAAGAACGCCAGATAGGCGCGGTCCGGATCACGCGCAGCAGGCTTGCCCGCTGCCCAGGCCCGCCACTCCCCTTCGACAAAGTAAATGTCGTATCCCGGAAAACGCAGTTTCGCGGTCTCATAGGTTTCAGCCCTAAGTGCGGCCCCCTTCGCCTCAAGCCACTCCGGCCGGGGCCTTGCCTTTTCCGCCACCCGTGCCGCGCGCCCGACCTTGGAAAATTGCAGCTCCCGCTCGGCCTCCGCCTCGCCGCCCGCATCCTTACGCCACCAGCGCAGCTCCACATGGGTCACTCGGCGCCCGGTTTTGATTGGCGCAACCTCGACGATGAAATCAGAAAGCGCTGATACTTCCTCGACCGCCGGATCAATCGCGCGCAGCTTGAGGTTCGACCAGGAGGTCAGCTTGCCCTTGGGCACGCCCAGCACGCCGCGCATATCCTCCAAGGAAAATTTCTCGGAGGACCGCCAGCGCAGGTTGCCACGCTTCTGCACCATCTCATACAATGTCAGCGCGTATTTCGATGACAGCGCGAACATCACCTCGCGCTGCAGCCGCGCGAACACCGTGCTGTCCTTGATGATCCGTCGCAGGCGCTGCGGGATCTCGTATTCCAGCAGCCCGTCGCGACGCACCGTTTCGACGTTGCCACCCAGCAGTTGCACCCGTTCAATCGCCGGTTCTCCGTCGCGCACGACCTGGACCTTGACGATCGAGGCCATCAACCGCTCGATCGAGGCCCCTACCCTGTCGTTGGAATTATGGCTGCCCCGCAGGTCCGATTTCGCGATGACATGCGTGACCGGCTTTTCAATCGCGTCCCAGGCATTTTCCAGCAGCTGATTGTAGATCCGCCTGTCGGCCAGCGTCAGCGGCGTGACCTCGATCAGGTCCACCAGTTCGCCGGGTTTGACCAGCGTCTGCGCGTTGGGCCGCGCATCGACCGTGCGATAGGCTTTGCTCATCTGCCCTTGCCTTACGTGCAAAACTTACTTTTGTTTCTCTTGAGGTGTAAGCTATCAACCTGCCGGGTCCGCGTCTATCACCCAATTTGTAAGGTAAGATTCTGCGGCTCCTGCCCGTTCCGATTCGCAAACCCTTGTTCTGCGGGGGTATATTACCACGTCAGCGCCCCCTCGGGGGAGCCACCCCAAACGTAAGGTTTAGGCCCTCTCCCCGAACGTATGACAAACCGTCCCGGCATGTAAGCCACAACCTCCCCACCCGTAAGCCAAACCACCCCGAAAGGTAAGCATTAGGCACTGTTTCACCATGGAAACAAAGGGGTTCGTCACCCTGAACAAAGAACAATTAGAATCCTGAACCAAAAGGGGGTTTCTTTTTGGGATTATTCCAGTGTTCCGGGCTGAAACCAGTACGCCCTCGCACCTACCCACTGGCAAATCTTACATCTGGGGTGACAGGGGCATTTCTCGTGTGCTTTTATCAGATACGCACCGTGAAAATGAAAACTCCCGTCGCCGGACCTCAATTTCCGACTTTTTCACCCCTGCTCGAAAAACTTCACACTTGAGTGCCTTGCCCGAACAGTTCATGATTCGCACAAAACATAACACGAAAGCAGCACATGCAGGATCCTGTTCTCCCCCCGGTCACCCTGACAGAACTTGGCAATCTCAGCGACCGCGCCAGCACCGTGATCGAGCGTCTGCGCGAACGCATCTACGCACCCGGTATCGCCAAGACCCTTGATTTGCGGTTCAACGTGCGCAAGGCCGCCGAAATGGTCGGGCGCAGCGACAAGCTGATCCGCGATGCCGAAGCCGATGGCCGCCTGCCGGAGCCCGAGAAGGACCCCGACACAGGCCGCCGGACCGGCTATTCGCTGGCACAGGTCAATACCATGCGCGAGGTGTTTGGCACCCTGCCCCACCGCGCCGCCGATGACCCCGCGATGGTCCTTGCGATCCAGAACTTCAAAGGGGGTGTCGGCAAATCAACAATGGTGTGCCACCTTGCGCAATACCTCGCCCTCAAGGGCTACCGTGTGTGCGTCATCGACTGCGATTCACAGGCCAGCACGACGTCGATGTTCGGGCTGAACCCGGACGTTGACGTGGATGAGGACGACGACACGCTCTATCCCTTCTTCCGTCACGGCGGCCCCGCAACACTTCACTACGCCCTGCGCGCCACCTATTGGCCCGGCATTGCGCTGATCCCCGCCAACCTTGGACTTTACGACGCAGAATACGAATTTGCCGCCCGCATGGCGCGCGACAGCAGCTTTGTCCTCGACCGACTTCGCACAGGAATAGAGTCTATCAAGGACAATTTCGACGTGATCCTGATGGATCCGCCCCCTGCCCTTGGCATGCTTTCGCTGTCCGTATTGCGCGCCTCGAACGCGCTTGTGATCCCCGCCCCGCCCAACAACATCGACTTTGGCTCAACCGCGCATTTCCTCAAGATGATGGGTGCGACGCTGGAGGAACTCGCCCGCGCGGGCGGTGCGCGTGATTATGCCTTCGTTAAGATCTTGGCCACCAAGATGAACGACGGAAAGTCGGCGCATCAGGCGATCAAGCGGATGATGGACGCGGTTTTCCCCATGGATATGATGACCGCCGTGCTGAAGGATTCCGCCGAGATCGACAATGCTGCCGCGAACCTGTCCACCGTTTATGAACTGACGGGGCCCGCAACCCGGACCGATACGCACAAACGCTGCCGCGCCTATCTTGATGCGGTGAATGGCGAAATCGAGCTGTTGATCCGCAAGACCTGGCCCAGCCACCACAGCGCCTTGCGCAAGGAGGGACTGCTATGAGCAAGAAACATGATGCGATTTTCGATGATGTGCTCAGCGGCTTGGATAAGTCCGCCGCATCGGGTGAAAGGACGGGCGCGCGGTTCCTCAAGCGCTCCACCGCGATCGGCGAGAGGATAAGCGGCGAACGGCAGGAAAAGACCCTGCATCTGGTGGACCCGGCCCGCTGCCGCATGTGGGAACGCCACAACCGCGATTACGCCCTGCTGACCGAGGAAAACTGCCGCGACCTGATCGACGGGATCAAGGCGCAGGGCCAGCAGGAGTTTCCGGCCATCGTGCGCCGTCTGGAAGGCGAAGAGCACGAGTTCGAGGTGATCTGCGGCGCACGGCGTCATTTCGCGGTCAGCTGGCTGCGTGCCAACAACTACCCGCAGTTCCGCTATCTGGTCGAGGTGCGCGACCTGACGGACGAGGAAGCCTTTCGGCTGGCGGATATCGAGAACCGCGACCGCGAGGACATATCCGACTATGAACGCGCGGTGGATTATGCAGAGGCGATCAAGCTCTATTATGGTGGGGCGCAAAAGGCGATGGCCGAACGGCTGGAGGTCAGCCCGCCGTGGCTGTCGCGCTATCTGACGCTGGCGAAAATGCCCGAAGAAATCCTGAACGCCTTTGCCAGCAAACGCGACATCCGCGAACGGCATGCCCGCGCGTTAAAGCCGTTGCTTGGCAATCCGGAACAGGCGCAAGCCATTCTGGAAGAGGCGGCGTTCCTGGCCAGGACCCAGCAGAAGGCGGCAAAAGGGCAGGGCGGTTATGTCGAGGTGGCCGAGGTGTTTCGACGTCTCAAAGCGGCAGCAAAGCCAAAGGCCAAGGCACCCAAAGTTGCTGCTGGAAAGCTTTTTGTGCGGTCCAAAGGCGAGCGGGGCATCATGGTGAAAAAGCAGGGCAAGCAGATCAGCATGGCGTTTGATGCTGATCTGTCCGAGGCCTCCCTGCGGGGGGCTTTTGAAAACTACCTAAAAGCCCGAAAATCATAAAATTGCCCATGGGCAATTTCCAAATACATCAAATCTTTCAATACCTTGCCAAATAGCAGGGCAAACCTCCCGTCTTCATCTTTCCAATACAATTCAATTTCCACGACTGCCCCAGGACCATCGCCGAAAAATACCTTACCCCCTGAAAAAAAACGAAAAATCAGAAATTGCCCATGGGCAATTCACCGCCAGTCCTGATAGGGGTCGGGCAGGGGGATCGCGGCCAGAAGATCGCGGGTATAGTCAGCTTGCGGCGCATCGAACAGGGCACCGGTTTCCGCCTCTTCGACGATCAAGCCGTGATGCAGGACCAGAACGCGGTTGCACAGGCGCCGGATCACGGACAGGTCATGGCTGATAAAGGCCAACGTCAGCCCCAGTTCGCGCACCAGCTCGCCCAGCAGGTTCAGTACCTGCGCCTGACTTGAGACATCAAGGCCCGACACGATCTCATCCGCGAGGATGAAGTCAGGGCGCAGCGCGATGGCCCGCGCGATGCCGACCCGTTGGCGCTGACCACCTGACAATTCATGCGGGTAGCGCTGCGCGAACGTGCGCGGCAGGCCGACCATATCCAGCGCTTTATCCACGCGGGCCGTCAGGTTGTCCAAACCGTGCAGCCGTAAAGGCCCGGCGATGATTCCACCGACCCGGCGGCGGGGGTTCAGTGATGACATCGGGTCCTGAAAGATCATCTGGAACCGCTGGCGCAGGTGGCGCAACTGATCTTCCAGCAGATGGGTGATGTCGGTCCCGTCAAATCTGATTGACCCGCTGTCGGGTTCGATCAGCCGCAGCATCGCCCGCCCCAACGTGGATTTGCCTGAGCCGGAGCCGCCTACGATGCCAAGGATCGCACCCTTGGGCACGTCAAAGGACAGGCCCTTCAACACCTCGATCCGGGGCGCGGCACCCAGCAGGGGCTTATGTGCCATGTCCGGAAAGGACAGGCGCAGATCGCGGATTTCGTACATCATTGGCCAGCCCTCACATCGTGCAAACGCACCTCTTCCTCCACCGCCGATATGACGGTCTCAGGTACGGGCGTCAGGCTTCCCGTCGGGTCCGTATAGGTGGGCGTCGCGGCCAGCAGGGCGCGGGAATAGGGGTGGATGGGCCGCATGAAAAAGCGGTGCATCCGCGCGTCTTCGACTACCTTGCCAGCATATAGAACCGACAGCGTATCACAGACCTTCGAGACAACGCCGAGGTCATGCGTCACGAACAGCAGCGCGGTACCGTGGCGCGTCTGCATTTCATTGATCAGGCGCAGGATCTGTTTTTGGACGGTCACGTCCAGCGCCGTCGTTGGCTCATCCGCGATGATCAGCTTGGGTTCTGCGGCAAAGGCCGAGGCAATCAGGATGCGTTGGCGCATGCCGCCTGACAGCTCGTGCGGGTAGCTCCGCATGACACGTACTGGGTCGGGGATATGCACCTCGTCCAGCAGCTCCAGCGCGCGCGCCTGCGCCTCTGCCTTGGTCCAGCCAAGAATATCGACCAACCGCCGGGTGATTTGCGGGCCGATGCGTTTGCTGGGGTTCAGCGCCGTCAGCGGGTCCTGCGGGATCAGCGCGGCGGTCGCGCCGATGCGGCGACGCCGTTCCGCAGGCGGCAGGGTCAGCAGGTCAGTACCGTCCAGCCAGATCTCACCGCCGGTGACTTCAAGCGCGCGGGGCAGGGTGCCCAGCACCGCCTTGCCGATCATGCTTTTCCCCGCACCGGATTCGCCCACCAGCCCGTGCACCTGTCCGGCCGCGACATCCAGCGAGACAGAGCGCAGGATCACCGGCCCGTTCTTTACACGGACGTTCAGGTTGCGGATCGACAGATAGCTTTTCATCGCAGCACCGGATCAAAGCGGTCTTTCAACCCTTCGCCCAGTTGGCTGAAGCTGAGGACCGTCAGAAAGAGGGTGATCAGGGGAAAGACCAGTACCCACCACGCCTGATGCACGCTTGTGCGTCCCTCGGCAATCATTCCGCCCCATGTGGGACTATCTGTCGAAATAGAGAGGTTCACAAAGCTCAGGATTGCCTCGACGATCACCGCGATCCCCATCTCCAACGTCAGCAGGGCCACGATGGTGGGCAGGACATTGGGCAGGATCTCTGTTAGCATCGTGCCAAACCGCGTGCGACCCGCGACTTGGGCCGATGCGACGTAGTCCATTGCGCCCTGGCTCATGGCTTCGGCCCGAATGACGCGGGCAAAGCGGGTCCAGTCGATGACGACGATGGCGATGATGATCGACATGAGCCCCGGACCCAGCACCGCAATCAGCAGGATCGCGAAAAGCACCGGGGGAAAGGCCATCCAGATATCGACAAAGCGCGAGATTACCCGGTCCGTCCAGCCGCGATAATAGCCCGCCATCAGCCCCAACGTGGCCCCGATGATGCAGGTCAGTGTCCCGGCCACCAGCGCCACGATCAGCGCCAGCCGTGCCCCATAAAGAATGCGGCTCAGCACGTCGCGGCCAAGGGAGTCGGTGCCCAGCAAATACCCCGGCTCTGCCCCGGCCATCCAGAAGGGGGGCATCCGGCCCAGGAACAGATCCTGCATCAGCGGATCCTTGGGGGCAATGAGCGGCGCAGAGACGGCGGCCAGCACCAGAAGCGTCAGCCACCCCCCTGACAGCCACAGGCGCAGGCCAATGGGCCGTTTGACGTCTCCCCGCGCGTCACGCATGGCGCAGCCGCGGGTTAAGGACGACGTACAGCATGTCGACGACAAGGTTCACGATGGTGAACAAGAGCGCAAAGAGGATCACGATGCCCTGAATCAGCGGCAGGTCGCGGTTGATCACCGCATCAATCGCCATGTTGCCCAGTCCCTCGTAAGAAAACAGCCGTTCGATGATGACGGTCCCGCCAATCAGAAACGTGAACTGCACACCAATCAGGGTCAGCGTCGGCAGGATCGCATTGGGCAGCGCTTCTAGGGTGATCACGTGGTTCTCGCCGTATCCCTTGGTGCGGGCGAGGGTGACGTAATCAAGGTGCATCGTCTCTTTCAGAGACTGTTTCAGCAGTTGCGCAATGATCGCCGCCAGCGGGATCGCCAGCGCCAGCGCGGGCATAAGCATATGCCCGATCAGGTCCGCGATAACGTCGAAACGCAGGCGCAAGATTGCTTCGAACAGGTAGAAGTTCGTGGAAAAGTCGATGTTTAGCGACGGAGAGATGCGGCCGGAGATGTGAAAGACCGGCCAGAGCACCCCAAAAAGTAAGATTAAGACAAGACCCCAGAGGAAATCGGGGATCGACAGCGCCATCCCGGCGGTCACGTCAACTGCTCCTTCGGTCTTGGTGTCGCGGTAAAGCGTGCCCATCAGGGCCAATGCGCCACCGATGATGACGGCGATGACAAGCGCGACGATGGACAGCTCCAGCGTGGCGGGCAGGCGG
>NZ_JAABNT010000025.1 GCF_010667575.1 Sulfitobacter sediminilitoris | reverse complement strand
GGCAGGGCCGTCAGAGAATGGGTTGCCGCACGGAACCAGTTCGCTATCCTATACCCAGAACGGTTCAACATATGACCCGTTTCAACTGCATCGGCTGAGCCTCATACACAGAGTTTCGGATACTCCCGGGTGAGCCAGCAGATCTATCTGAATACCGGCTCGCACGATCCTCTCAAAGGCTTCTGTTGTTCATGATCCGAGGAACATCCTCAAGCTTGGTCGTGTGCCGATCAATCCAGTCGAGGGTCTGTTCGAATGGCATAGGCCGGCCTATGCCAAAGCCCTGAACATGATCGCACCCCAGTTGTGCCAGTAGTACGTGTTCTCCAACTGTTTCGACCCCTTCAGCCAGTGTTTCTAGTTGCAGACGTTCTGCCATTGTCAGGATTGCGCTGATCATACGTTGCTGCTCGGGGTCGCGGTCTGCCTTCATGACGAAAGACCGATCAATCTTGATCCGGCTGACGGAGAAACGTCTGATAGAAGCGATAGAGGCATGACCGGTGCCGAAGTCATCAAGATCGATCCGGCAGCCAAGTTTCCCCAAAGCGTTGATATTAAGCGTGATCATGTCGTCCGGGGCACCCGCCACAACGGTCTCAAGAACTTCGACTGCCAACCTGTTTGGAGACAATTCAAAGCGATCAAGCTCCCATTTGATCTTTTCCAGCAATTTCGGATTTGAGAGTTCCGATCCTGCAAAGTTCACATCGACCTGTGGTACATCAACGCCTGCCGCGTCCCATGCCTTGAGCGCTGCAAATGAATGATAGATCATGACTTCCGCCAAGCGCTCAAGCTGGCCGGCCTGTTCGATCGCTGGCAGAAAGACGGCGGGCGACAGAAGGCCGCGATCAGGATGGGTCCAGCGTGCGAGGGCCTCAAAGCCGGTGATCTGCCCTGTATCCGTTGAAATCTGGGGTTGAAACCAAGGTTGAATTTGCCCGCTGTTCAAAGCTTGCGCCACGTCTTCGCGCAATTCTGCCCGCGCTTCGGTGTCGTGGCGCATCTGATCAGAGAACGCGCGAATGGCTGAAGGGCCGCGACGGTGTGCCTCCCTCAAGGCCGTTGCGGCGGCCTGTAACCATTCTGCACCGCTCTTGCCCGGCGTGCGGCTGTGTTGACAAAATCCGACGCAGACCGACACGAAAACACTCGTCCCGTCTACGGAAACCGGCTCTTCTGTCGCGGTTTGCATGCGGCTGGCCATTTGGATGCAAAGCTCAAGATCCAAATGGCGGACGGGTTTTGTGCAGATGGCGAAACGAGCATCGCCCATCTGGCCAATGTTATCATCGCCCCGAAGCACAGATTGCAGCCGTTCACCAGTACGCTGCACAACAACATCCGCGGCCGCCTGTCCATGCCGCTCAATCAGTTGGTCAAAGTCATCAATCAGGATAAAAAACGCGGCTGCTTCGCGTCCACTTTGGCTGGTGCGAGCATAAATCTCTTCAGTCAGTTCTTCGAATGCGCTGCGTTGCAGCACGCCTTTCACGGCCTCACCTTGCAAGATCAGACGGTCATGGAAACCGCCACCGACCAAATAGAGGACAGGCAAGAGTGCCGCAAAAACAATCAGCGCCCCTTCACCGCCGAACCAATAGGCGGTCAGGCTGATGGCGGGCAAGAACGCCAAGGCGGGCGGTCCAAGCATCAAGATGGTCATCTGGCGGCGCAATCGCGTCAACACAGCAGGCTTGTTCAACGCCATGGACTGTCTCCTGTTGGCAACGCCATCGCGCTGCAATCAAGAGTGGTTTAAGACCAAAGCGGTAGTTCGTGGGTTAACAACGGCCCGATGCTTTGTGGAAATTTGCCTAAAATCTTTCACAAATCGCGCGTCAGCCCGGCAAAATCAAAGAGTTTGGGGTCAAGCAGATGTGACGGTCGGGCATTCATCAACGCCCGGAACATAACCTGCCGCCGACCGGGGCTATTTGCCTCCCAGCCGTCAAGGATTTGTTTGACTTGCTGGCGCTGTAATCCGTCTTGCGATCCACACAGGTCGCAGGGGATGATCGGGTATTTCATTGCGTTGGCAAACTTTTCGCAATCGGCCTCGGCCACATGGGCCAAAGGGCGGTAGACGAACAGATCGCCTTCTTCGTTCACCAGCTTGGGGGGCATCGTTGCCAGACGCCCGCCGTGAAAAAGGTTCATGAAGAAAGTTTCAAGAATATCGTCGCGGTGATGGCCCAGGACGACGGCCGAACACCCTTCCTCGCGGGCGATCCGATATAGATTTCCCCGCCGAAGACGCGAGCAAAGGGCGCAGAATGTCCGACCTTCCGGCACTTTGTCCATCACGATGGAATAGGTGTCCTGATATTCGATCCGGTGCGGCACGCCCATCTTTTCAAGGAATTCGGGCAATACGGTTGCCGGGAATCCCGGCTGGCCCTGATCGAGATTGCAGGCTATCAGCTCGACCGGCAGCAGGCCGCGCCATTGCAGTTCGTGCAGTACGGCCAGCAGCGTATAGCTGTCCTTGCCGCCTGACAGGCAAACGAGCCATTTGCTGCCCGGTTCTATCATCCCGTATTGCTCAATCGCCTCGCGGGTATAACGGACAATGCGTTTGCGGAGCTTCTTGAACTCCGTGGTTTGCGGCGCACCATGAAACAGCGCGTGAATATCGTCGGGTTGATCCAGCATGGCGTCGGCTTAGTTCAACCTGTGACGGCGATCAAGCAATGGATATGGGGCAGGGCAAGCGGTATGCGTATTTTCGTGATGATGTGGCTCGTGGTGGTGGGTGTTGCAGCCTGTACCGGTAAGCCCTCGATTGATGATCCCAAGCTTTCGGACAGGGTGCTGAAAATTGAGGAGTTTTTTGACGGGCGGGTCCTGGCGATGGGGCAGTTTCAGGACACCTTTGGCACCGTGCGGCGACGGTTTGATGTGGATATTCATGGGACCTGGGATGGCAAGACACTGACACTGGTCGAAGATTTCGACTATGCCGATGGCTCTGAGGAGCGGCGTGTCTGGCGGATGACTAAAACGGGGCCGGATACCTGGACAGGCAGTGCTGACGGTGTTCTGGGGCAGGCGAAAGGGGTGGCAAGCGGCGATACGTTCAACTGGGTCTACCGCATTGATCTGCCCGTGCCTGATGGCACGCTTCGTGTGGCATTCGATGACTGGCTATGGATGCTGAGCGACACGCGGGTGTATAACCGCGCTTACATGAAGAAATACGGCGTCGACATCGGCGAGGTGCAGATCACCTTCGACAAGGTGCGCTAGTCCGGCACATTATCGATCCCGCTGCCGCCCCATGGATGGCACTGCGCGATGCGTTTCGCGGCCAGCCAACTGCCTTTCATGCCACCATGTTTTTCCAGCGCTTCCAGCGCATAGGCGCTGCACGTCGGCTGATAGCGGCAGTTGAAACCGACCCACGGGCTGAAAATCAACCGATAGGCGCGGACAGGCATAGCAAGGAATCGGGCAAGCAGGGTCATCGTTTTTTACCGTGCAGGATATCAAGTGCTGCGCGGAAGTCTGACTGGAGCTGGGCAAAGGGTAAATTGGACGTCGCACCCTTGCGCCCGATCAAGACGTAGTCGTGTCCGGGCAGGCCAAGCTGTGGCAGCATCAGCCGTGCGATTTCGCGCAGCCGACGTTTGGCGCGATTGCGGGCTACGGCGTTGCCGACCTTCTTGGAACAGGTAAAGCCCACGCGAATGACATCGGGACCGGGCGGCTCTTCGGTGCGGCGCTTGCGCATTTGCACCACGAACCCCGGTTTGGCGACATGCGCCGCACGGGAAGCACGCTGAAAATCCGCGCGCTTGGTCAGGGTGATCAGACGCAAAGAAACCGTCGGGGGCGCATCCCCGATGGCTGCATTGCTGCCATCCGTGGGGGCCTCCGGCGGTGTCATGTCTTTCAATGATGTCGGGCGCTTAGGCGCTCAGCGATTTCCGGCCCTGGGCGCGGCGTGCATTGATGATCTTGCGACCAGCTTTGGTGGCCATGCGCGCACGAAAACCGTGGCGACGCTTGCGCACGAGGTTCGAAGGTTGGTAGGTGCGTTTCATCGCTCCGTCTCCATCTATATCTGGCTGGCACCGGGATTCGGTGTTTCAGCGGCAATTCAAGCCCGCTCTGTACTGGGGGCACGGGACCAAGTCAAACCCTTGGAGACGTAAAAGACTGGGATTTGCAACATTTTCGCCCGATGACCTGGGGAATATGTTTCAATCGGGGCCATATATGAAAGAAACCTCGCGAAAACCTACACCGGGGATCAAGCGGCCGTGATCGGCCTATCGCCGGTGGTCCAGACGCGCCATTTAGGAAGGGAAGCGAAGTGAAATTTCTGACCCCGGGCGGTGCAATCAATGACCCAGATGTGTGAGACAGCCAAGAGCAAGACGGGGTTGGCCCGGTACCTTCCGATCATTGCGATCGCGCTTGTTGCCGCCATCGGGGCCTTTACGCTGCGTGATTACCTCAGCCTTGAGGCTTTGCGCGAGAATCGAGAGGCGCTGATTGCTTTTCGTGACGGCAACTATGTACTCACGGTTGCTACTTTCATTCTGGCCTACACTGTTATCGTTGCCTTTTCGCTACCTGGGGCTGCCATCGCTACGTTGACGGGGGGATTCCTGTTCAACCTCTTTCCCGGCGTCCTGTTCAACTTGACCGGGGCCACATTGGGCGCTGTCGTGATCTTTCTTGCCGCGCGATGGGGGCTCGGAGAGGCGCTGAAAGAGCGGATGGATGCCTCTGAAGGAATGGTGTCCAAGATCAAGAAGGGGCTGGATGAAAACCAGTGGTCGATGCTGTTCTTTATCCGGCTCGTGCCTGTGGTTCCGTTCTTTGTGGCAAACCTGATCCCTGCATTTTTGGCAGTGCCGCTTCACCGCTATGTCATATCGACATTCAGTGGGATCATGCCGGGTGCAGTGGTCTACACCTCAGTCGGTTCCGGTCTGGGGGAGATATTCGCGCGCGGTGAGACCCCGGATCTGGGGGTTATCTTTGAGCCGCACATCTTGCTGCCGATCATTGGCCTGTGTGTGCTGTCGCTGCTGCCTGTTTTTGTCAAAGCCGTCACCGGCAAAAAGGACCTGATGAAATGAAGCGTATCAAGACGGATATCCTGATCATCGGTGCAGGCTCTGGTGGCCTGTCTGTTGCTGCCGGTGCCGCGCAGATGGGCGCGGATGTGGTTCTGCTGGAAGGCCACAAGATGGGTGGTGATTGCCTTAACTTTGGATGCGTGCCGTCCAAGGCGCTGATTGCCAGTGGCAAGGCGGCCTATGGCCAGCGGCATTCCGCACAATATGGTGTGAAAGATGCGGCGGGCGAAGTGGATTATGCTGCCGCCAAAGATCATGTGGCCGACGTGATCGCGCAGATTGCACCGATGGACAGCGTTGAGCGTTTTGAAGGCTTTGGGGTCAACGTGATCCGTGAATACGGGCGGTTTATCTCGAAAGACGAAGTGCAGGCGGGCGATACCGTTATCAAGGCGCGGCGGATTGTGATCGCGACCGGGTCTTCGCCGTTGGTGCCGCCAATCCCCGGTCTGGATAAGGTGCCTTTTGAGACAAATGAAACGCTTTTTGATCTGCGAGAGCGGCCTGAGCATCTGTTGATCATCGGGGGCGGGCCCATCGGCATGGAAATGGCGCAGGCGCATATCCGTCTTGGGTCGAAAGTAACAGTCATTGAAGGGGACAAGGCGCTGGGGAAGGACGATCCGGAACTGGCGGAAGTCGTCCTACAGACGATGCGGGATGAGGGGATTGTCATCGAGGAAGATGCGCTGGCCGCCCAAGTGCGCGGCAAGGCGGGAGCCATCGAGGTGGAAGCCAAAGACGGGCGCGTCTTCAAGGGGACTCATCTGTTGATGGCTGTGGGGCGCAAAGCGAATACCGAAAGACTGGACCTTGAGAAAGCCGGGATTGAACCGACCAAGAACGGGATCAAGACGGATGACAGTCTGAGAACAACCAACAAGAAGGTCTACGCAATCGGCGATGTGGCTGGTGGCCTGCAGTTCACCCATGTCGCGGGCTATCATGCTGGGGTTATTATCCGCTCTATGCTTTTTGCCCTGCCGTCCAAGGCCAAGACGTCACATATTCCATGGGCCACGTACACCGACCCGGAGTTGGCACAGGTTGGCCTGACCGAGGTTGAGGCGAAAAAGAAGCACGGGCCCAAGCTTGAGGTCGTCCGGTTCCATTATAACCACAACGACCGCGCGATAGCAGAGCGCAAGACCAAGGGTTTCATCAAGGTGATGGTTGTGAAAGGTCGCCCTGTAGGCGCATCCATCGTTGGCCATCAGGCCGGAGAACTGATTAATCTCTGGGCGCTCGCACTGGCCAACAACATGAAAATGAGCCAGATTGCCGCTATGGTTGCACCGTACCCCACCATTGGCGAAATCAACAAACGCGCGGCCGGTGCCTATTTCAGCCCGCGCCTGTTTGAAAGCGATATGGTCAAGCGCGTGGTTGGCTTTGTGCAGCGGTATTTGCCATGAGGCGCGTGACGCGCATCTGCGACGGGGCCCCACCCCCCATCCCGTTGGGGTAACACGCAGATGTTCAATTCCCTGTCTGGCCGGTTGCTGATCCTGACGACGATCTTTGTGATGATCGCCGAAGTTCTGATCTTTGTTCCTTCAATCGCCCGGTTTCGCGAAGACTATATGCTGAATCGGCTGGAGCGTGCCCAGATCGCCTCGCTTGCCCTTTTGGCGGACGATATGCTGGACCCGGCGTTGGAAGAGGAGCTTCTGAAAAATGCGCAGGTTTTCAACGTGGTGCTGCGGCGTGACGAGGCGCGACAACTCATGCTGTCCTCAGACATGCCACAGGCGATTGGTCAAACGTTCGATCTGCGCGATGCCTCTGCGCTGACATTGATCCGTGATGCGCTTGCGCGGATGATCGACACCGAGAATGAGGTGATCCGCGTGATCGGTGCACCGGTCCGCGAGGCAGGCTTGCTGATCGAGATCACGATGGAAACTGCGCCGATGCGGATGGCGATGATTGATTACGGTATTCGCATTCTTATCCTGTCCGCTGTCATCTCTGTTGTCACCGCGTTTTTGCTGTTTCTTGCCATGCGCGCCTTGCTACTCAAACCCATCGCGCGGGTTGTCGGCCACATGCGGCGCTACGCACAATCGCCTGAAGACGCACGCCGGATTATTGAGCCGTCAGCCAGCGTTACCGAACTGCGCGAAGCCGAAGTGGCGCTTCGGACTTTGCAAACGGACCTGACCCAAGCTCTAAAACAGAAAGAGCGGCTGGCACAGCTTGGGTCAGCGGTGAGCAAGATCAGCCATGATCTGCGCAACATTCTGACATCGGCGCAGCTGTTCACGGACCGAATTGAAATGTCGGAGGATCCGATCGTCAAACGGATGGCTCCCAAGCTGGTCGGGTCGATCACCCGTGCCGTGCATCTGTGTGAAAGCACGCTTGCCTTTGGAAAGGCCGAAGAGCCGGGACCGACGCTTACCATGGTTCCGCTGGCAGAGTTGATTGAAGATGTTGTCGAAGGCGAACGGCTTGCCACGGGCAATCACGCAATTAGTTTCGGCGCGGATATCCCGGTGGGTCTGACGGTCCGTGCAGATCCAGAACAACTGTATCGCGTAATATCCAATCTTGTGCGCAACGCGCGGCAGGCATTGATGGGCACTGGTAAAGCGGGAGAGATCGGCATCAGCGCCCAAGATACTGAGGCCGCCTGGCTGATCGAGATTTCTGACACCGGTCCGGGCCTCCCTGCAAAAGCGCAAGAGCATTTGTTTACACCGTTTCAAGGCGGCGCGCGCAAGGGTGGCTCAGGCCTGGGCCTCGCAATTGCGGCTGAGCTTGTGAGAGGACACGGCGGGCAGCTTGCCCTGATCAAAACAGAAGAAACAGGCACAACATTCCGACTTACTCTGCCGAAAGGAGACGGCACGCTTTAGATGGGCGGCCTTTGTGTGATTTTGCGTGAAACTTGGGCTTGCAAACCCGGTCCTGTCAAACTAAATGCTCCCTCAGTGGACCGATAGCTCAGCTGGATAGAGTACTTGACTACGAATCAAGGGGTCGGGGGTTCGAATCCTCCTCGGTCCGCCACTACTACATTCTGAACGGTTTGATCGGGTCGCCTTGGGCGGCCTTTTTCATTTATTTCCGTGAGCTTGGCGCACGCCTTCGTTTGCCTTGAGTTTCTTTCGATGCTGAACAACATTGTCAAGAACGCGTTCGCCGCTGTGCAATTACCCCGCTACACGCCCCATAGCTTCCGGCACATGCTGGTGCTTTATGGCGACCAGATATGCGGGACGCGTGAGGAGTTCAAAGCATGGTCTCAAAACATGGGCCACAATAGCGTTATCGTTTCCGTGTCGAGCTACATCCCCGTCACCGGAGACACTCAGCGCGAGATAATTTTGAGACTTGGACGGGTCAAAGATGGTTGAGGGCTAGTTTATTGAAAAACTCCAATTTCGCACAAGGCTGATGAAAAAAACGGCCATCCAGAGCCAGTCTCAATATTTTCTTATAGGGTTGCCGCCCCGCTGCATCACCAGATTGATCGCCATGTTTCGCCGCCACTCTTGGCCCACAGGAGACATTTACACCCCCGCTCAAGCCGCAGTGTTACTCTCACATTGCGGACCTTCGGGCGCCGCGCAGCAATTTCACCGCAGAAATGACAGCCACCCGGACATTTCGGTCGTCCATCTTGCTTAGGGGCTGTTGACGTTGATCGTATTTGAATGGGCATTTCCAACATCGACATTACCGCGCCGTACTGGCATCAGCACAAATTCGGGCGCGGACCAGCAAAGGACGTCTCATGGGGGACCCCCGTTACATCGTGCTCTTTGGAGCCTGTCTGACGCAGTTTACCGTCATCGGGATGCTGTTTTCCTTTGGCTTGTTCCTACCATCTTTTGAGGCTGAACTTGGCTGGTCACGCACCTTTCTGTCCACTTGCACGGCACTGGCGTTCTTGGTCATGGGCGTTCTTGCGATGCCGGGCGGGCGGCTGAGCGACGCGCTGGGGCCACGCATCGTGCTGGCCTGTACAGGCACGCTTTATGGTATCGGCTTTGTGCTGATGAGCCAGGTCACCGCGCAATTGCAGTTGCTGGTGATCTTCGGCACGCTTATCGGTCTGGGGCTGAGCAGCCATGACGTGGTCACGCTGTCGACGATTGCACGCTGGTTCCCACGACGGCGCGGCATCATGAGCGGGGTGGTAAAGGTAGGCACTGCCGTCGGTCAGATTGCCTTGCCCCCAGTCGCCGCGCTGCTGATCGTTGCCTATGGCTGGCGCGCAGCGTTGTTGATGCTGGGCATCACGGCGTCAGTCCTGCTGCTGATCGCCGCGCTGTCGATGCAGCGCCCACCTGCACCGGCGGCCGGCACCTCCAGCATCATCACTGGCGCCAGCTTTGCCGAGGCGCGCCGGGGGGCGGGCGCTCGGGTGTTCTGGACGCTTTGCGCCACGCAGTTCCTGTTCTTTCCCGCGCTGATGTCGGTGCCGCTTCATCTGGCGGTTCATGGTATGGATCTGGGCATGACCCAGACGCTAGCGGCGACAATGCTGTCGGTCATTGGCGCAGCAAGCATCGCCGGGCGCCTGATCATGGGCGCGCTGGTCGACCGGATCGGCGGCAAGATGGCCTATACGATTTGCCTACTGGTGCTGCTTGTCAGCCTAGCTGCACTGATCCTGACCACCGCGCATGGCGGGCTGTTCGTCGTGGTGGCGGTCTATGGCTTTGGCCACGGCGCACTGTTCGTCGTGGTCTCGCCCACTGTGGCCGAGTATTTCGGCATGCGCGCGCATGGTGCGATCTTTGGCACAGTGCTGTTTTTCGGCACATTGGGCGGCTCTGTAGGCCCGATCCTGACCGGCTGGGTGTTCGACAGCTTTGGCAGCTATACCCCCGCCTTCATCACTCTGGCCCTGTCCGCCGCCATTGCAATTGTGCTGGTGCGCACCCTGCCAAGGCCAGAGGTCGCGGTGCTGGACCCCTAGGCGTCGCCCACACCGCCGGGCGTATAAGCTCGGGCGCGCGTGCCACCACGAACGGCCCAAAGCCAACATTTGTTCGTGCGCAAATTCAGCCAACCGCCTTCCCGAAAGCAGCCGTCCACCTAAAGCGCAGCATTTCTCCGCATCGGACGGCAACAAATCGGGACTTACTCGTCTCTCGACTTCGATTGATCTGGGTCGTATTCATTCAAAGATGAGCATTTTCGAACGCTATCTCACTCTCTGGATAGCGCTGGCCATGGCTGGTGGTGTCTTCATTGGCACGGCCGCACCATTTCTGGTTGAAACAATTGCAGCAGCCGAGGTTGCCAGCGTCAACCTCGTTGTCGCGGTCCTGATTTGGGTGATGGTCTACCCGATGATGGTTGGCGTCGATCTTGGCAGTCTCAAGAAAGTCGCGAAGCAGCCGAAGGGTCTTGTAATCACGCTGTTCGTGAATTGGCTCATCAAGCCCTTTACGATGGCGGCGCTAGGAGTGCTGTTCTTTGAAGTCGTTTTCGCCGACCTCATAGCACCTGAGGACGCGCAGCAGTATATCGCGGGGCTCATCCTTCTTGGCGCGGCTCCCTGCACGGCTATGGTGTTCGTTTGGTCGCAACTGACCCGTGGAGACGAGAGCTATACGCTCTTGCAGGTTTCGGTGAACGACATCGTCATGGTATTTGCCTTTGCGCCGATCGTCGCGTTCCTTCTCGGCGTTACGAATATCACGGTGCCTTGGGAAACGCTCGTTCTATCCGTCGTTCTTTTTGTGGCCCTCCCGCTCGCCGCAGGTGTCCTGACCAGAAAATGGCTCGCCACCGAAGCGCGGATCGAGGCCTTTCGGGACCGTATCAAGCCAGCGTCGATTGTCGGATTGATTGCGACAGTGGTCATTCTTTTCGGCCTTCAGGGACAGGTGCTTTTGGATCGGCCCCAGATCATCGCCCTGATCGCGGTGCCGATCTTGATCCAGTCCTATAGCATCTTTGCCGTGGCTTATGCCGCAGCTTTCATTTGTCGCGTTCCGCATCGGATTGCAGCGCCTTGCGCCCTCATCGGGACATCAAACTTCTTCGAGCTCGCTGTCGCGGTCGCCATCAGCTTGTTCGGTCTGAATTCTGGGGCGGCGTTGGCAACCGTCGTAGGGGTGTTGGTGGAGGTTCCAGTCATGCTTTCGCTTGTGGCGTTCGCCAATCGAACGAGGGACCGCTTTGGAGTCCGTGATGCAGCCAGCGACTAGGCAAGGTCCCATTTAACAGGGCTGCTTTTCTCGAAGATTTTTCTGCAGAAGCCTTTTCATGCTCAGCATGCAACTATGGGATAAGCGGCCCAAACCTGCCGTTCGCCCCGCCCCAGTCACGCTGCAGTGCGGCCCGTCATTCCGGCCATTCGCTGCAGCTGCTCAACCCGTGATGGTAAATTCACACAGTACGGACGAAACGGCCCTCGAGCCCTGCTCACACTGGGGCGGGACCCCATTCGAAAGTCACTCGCTCCTCACTTCTCCGACCAGGCCTGAATTTCGGTAACAATGTCACTGACGTCTAGCAGCTTCAGCTGCTAAAAGAGGTTTAACGATGAGAGGGCGGTATGTAAGCGTCCTGATCCTAGACAGATCACGTGACCCTCGTTAACTTCAGCTCAATTGGATCGTCAAAGGAATTTTCAAAAAGCAAGGTTTTGATATGGCTACGAATCCATTTTCTGACGCATGGACTAAAGAAGAAAAGAAGCGCTCGGACGCACTAACCGCATCGATAAACAAGGCACTTTCCGCCTCTAGCCTGTTGTCAAAGGTTGATAAGGCGACCAAAGACAAGCCGAACAGCTCCAAGCCGCCCAGCGATATCAACAAGCTTTTCGAAAAGGCTCTCGGCGACGCGGTCAAAGCAGGCACCCGCGACTACACTGGCATGACCATTGACACCGAGATGACCTACAAGGTCGAAAAGGACAAGTGGCGCGCAACCGCAAAGGCGGATACCAAGTTCATCAAGAAGAACATCTCTTCCAAAACCATCACTGTCAAAAAGGGCGACACGCTCTTCAAAATCGCTGAGTCGCACTACGGGGACGGCATCTATTACCCGGTGATTGCCGACGCCAACCCCAAGCAGGTTAAGTTCAAGGGCGACTTCATCGTCGCGCATTCGCAGTTGAAGCTGCCCGCTTTGGATGTGCTGGACAAGAAGGCCGAAACCGAATGGATGACGTCCGCGATCAAGGGCGATCTGACCAAATACAAGGAACAGAAAGGCAACGAGATTTGCCTGCCCAGCATCGACTTCGATCTGAGGAAAGTCTGAAAAACGTGCCGCTTTTGGCGTGATCTGTTAGGGTTTTGGCGGATGACAGAGGAGCCTGCCGATGCCCAAGCAGCCAGCCATTCCCGGCCTTCGTGACGCGATGAAGAAGAAGGTGACGCTGCGGGAGGTTTTCCTGACTGAGATGGAGGCGGTGGTGCCTTGGAGGCGGTTGCTTGCGCTGATTGCACCGCACTACCCGAAAGTTGGTCCCAAGGGCGGTCGGCCCCCGATGCCTCTGGAGACGATGCTGCGGATTTACTTTCTGCAAAGCTGGTACGCGCTGAGCGATCCCATGGCGGAGGAAAGCCTCTACGACAGTGATGCGATGCGCCGGTTTGTCGGGATCGAACTTGGCGACGACCGCATCCCGGATGAGACGACCATCCTCAACTTTCGGCACCTGCTGGAGAAGCATCAGTTGACCGAGAAGCTGTTTGCCGAGGTGAATGCCTACCTTGCCGACAAGGGGGTCACGCTGCGCTCTGGTACCTTGGTCGACGCGACGATCATCGATGCGCCGTCCTCGACGAAGAACAAGGCCAAGGCCCGCGATCCGGAGATGTCTTCAACAAAGAAGGGGAATGACTGGTACTTTGGCATGAAGGCTCATGTGGGCGTCGATGCCGATAGCGGCATCGTCCACAGCTTGGAGACCACTACGGCCAAGACCCACGACAGCCAAATCTGGGACGAGGTGCTGCACGGCAGGGAAACATCCGTCTGGGCAGACAAAGGCTATGTCCATGCCGGTCGGGAGGCGGCCTTCACGAAGAATGGCGGCACCTTCTGGGGCGTCATGCGCAAAGCTCCCAAAGGCGGTGAAATGGATGAGTTGGACGCGCTGATCAATCGGATCATCGCGAAGGTACGGGCCAAGGTCGAGCATCCTTTCCGGATCCTCAAGCGCCAGTTCGGCCATGTGAAGACCCGCTACCGTGGGCTGGCCAAGAACCGGGCGCATCTGTTCACGTTGTTCGCGCTCGGCAACCTGTTCATGATGCGGCGGAGGCTCGCGGCATGAGGCGGAGTCCGCCTCAAAATCGCCAAAACGCCGCTCAGGCGGCCAAAATGGCGTGAAAATCATTAGAAACGGAGCTTCGGCTGCCGCACGCTGCCCTCAAACCGGAACATCGGCGCAGACGAAGGCGTTGATCAGACTTTCCCAGATCAGGTTGCCGCTATGATGGTGCCTCCTGACATCGAGGACTTCGAGGAGCGGGCTGCCATAGCTGAGTTTGATGGGGGTCTGACCCGGGCAGAGGCTGAGGACGTGGCTGCGCAGGATCAGGGCTTCATCAGTGCGCAGTACTACTGGCAGTGGCTCGCTGACTACGTCGTCAACAAGGGCTATCCCCGATGACAACTTCCCCGGCTGGCTTCGTGCTGGCCGGGGGAACTGTGCTGATTTTTTTTGCCAGAGACCGAGGAGGGTGTTCAGGTGGCCAGACATGAGTGAGTGCAACGCGGTGCAGTTTAACCGGGTTGCTGCAACACAGGCTTCAAACTTCACAGCCTACTTCTTCATCGCTGCCTCTTTGACACACTACGGTCAAAGTGTCGCCAAACCCGATTGTTACTGCTCACGAAACAGTCACGGCACTTGAGCGGACAAAGCAGCAGAAAACATGGCTATCTACTATATTCCAACTGACTTCACAGGCGGGACAATTCTCGTCAACGAAGGGGATGTGTTCATCGTCGAGGCGACGGCAGGTTCGAATGTCAAATTTGAATCAGCCAGTGGCACTCCGACGAACTTCGACATCCAGTTCACAACGTCGAATTCAAACTCTTTCAATGTCGTTGTCGAGACGGACCTTACCCCAACGATAACCATAGCCGACAACGTTTCGTTAGGCAGTGTATTCCTAGATGCACGCAACGCCGACGCTGTCGATCTGACGGCGGGCGACAATGTCACTCTGGACAAGTACAATGGCCCCGGCGGGGTCGACACGCTCATCATCGGCGACAACTTCACTACCAACAACGATTTTAAGACCAATAACGGCGATGATTACATCCAAGTCGGATCGAACTTCACTGCGAACAAGCTCGACGCCGGCGGCGGAACAGATACAGTGGTTAGTGGCACCCCGGGTGCTAACATCACTAACACGGAAACAGTCCTTTATCCCGACGGTATCGTAACGGGGACTGCCGGCAATGACGTTATGGGGATCGGTTACTCAGATGCCGAAACCGATGCAATTGATGGGTGGGACGGAAACGACGATATCATCCTTGGCCTTGAAGGAAGTGATACAATCAATGGTGGAGCCGGTAACGATACAATTGATGGTGGCGCGGATAACGACAGCATTGAAGGCGGGATCGGGGCAGATCTAATTTACGGCGGCGCAGGAGCCGACACCATTGGCGGCGGTACTGATGCCGATACGATCGACGGTGGCACGGGCAATGACATCATCGACGGTGGCGCAGGCGGTGACAGCCTTATTGGTGGCGCGGGTTCAGACACCATCGATGGCGGAGCTGACGCTGACACCATAGATGGTGGTTCAGGTGACGACTCCATTCTCGGCGGCGACGGCAACGACACTTTGACAGGAGGTGATGCCGTAGCCGCAAGCGGTGGAGACCGCATGGCCTTCGAATGGAGTAATATTCCTGACCCGAACGACGGCGGCCAGATCGATAATCTTGACAGTGTCACCGTGGGTTCTCAAACGGTTGGTGGCACAACCGTCGATTTCAGCGTAACCGGCGGGGCCGGACAGTATGAAACAACGACGGTTTACACCGATGGGATCGACGCTGGAGGCGGTGCTGTTGACACCAACAGCGCTCTCGGACTTGACGGATCCGACGGAATTGTAACGCTGGATTTCTCGAATGCGGTCGAGAATGTCCAGTTTCGCGTCAACGACTTCGAGGCGAACTCCGAAACGCTAACGATCCGCGCCTATGACGCGAATAACAATCTCATTTCGTTCAATGTCACAGAAGGATCCGGGGTCAACGGATCCGACACCGATGCCGTCGCGGGTAACGATACTTTCCAGGGCCCTCTCTCCAACACCGGGGACAACTCGCCCACGGGGTCGATCCTTGTCGAAATCGCAGGCCCTGTAGCGCGGATCGAACTGGATTACACCCAGACCAACGGCGGCTTGACGGTGACGGATGTCTGGTTCGATGATCCCAACGCTGTTGTGGCAGCCGATGGCGGCAATGACACACTGGACGGTGGTGCCGGCGATGATGTGATTGATGGCGGCGACGGCAATGACAGCATTTCGGGCGGCGCCGAAAACGACATTGTTCGTGGCGGCGACGGCGACGACACGATTTCTGGCGGGGCTGGTAATGACACCCTCATGGGGTCCGACAGTGAGGATGTGCAAGCGACCATCGCCTCATTTGACTTTGAGGATACCTCAGGCCTCATTCAGTATCAGGACGCAACCTTTGCATCCAACGACACGTTGGGTCACATTACCGGTGACAATGCGTTGGTCTTCACGTCAGACTCGACCTTCAATGCGGGCAATTATGGCGGCGTTCAGATTGACCTTCCCACCGATGACCTCACTGTGGGAGAAACCTTCAGGCTAAGCCTCTGGGTACGCACCGATGGGCCCGACTCGCAGCTCACAGCAAGCTATCAATCCGGTTCGGGCGGATCGCACGCCTTTGTTACGACGACCGTCGATGCAACGTCCGAGTGGCAGTACATCGAAGTGACGGGCATGCTCGATGAGGTTCACGACAAGCTCTATTTGTGGGGTGAAGATCCCTCCACGACCTATGCCGTTGATGCCCTTCGTTTCGAGAAAGTGTCGGTCACCTCCGATAATGATCAGATCAGCGGTGGCGATGGGGCGGATGTTATCTACGCGTCTGATGGAGAGGACACCCTCGACGGCGGCGCTGGCAACGACAAGCTGGACGGCGGCGCTGGCAACGACCACTTCGATTTCCAGGACAGCTTCGGCACCGATACGCTCATTGGCGGCGCCGGGTCGGACCGGATCGATCTCCTGGCTCTGACCAGCGGGGTAACTGTCAACTTCACCGCGCCCAACGCCGGGACTATTACCAATGGCACTGACAGCATCAGCTTCTCAGAGACGGAGATCTACGACCTTACCAACCAGGCGGACACCCTCGTTGGCGGCACCTCATCGCTAAATGTCTACGGCTGGGGCGGCGATGACCTGCTCTACGGCAGCTCTGCCGGAGACGGGATCCGCGGCGGAACCGGAGACGATACCATCATTGGCGGGGCGGGCGACGATGATATCGGGGGGGACGCCGATGCCGACACCTTCATCATCGAGAACGGCTTCGGCAACGACACCATCGCAGGGGGCGAAACCGTCACCATCGGTACCGACGACGACGTCATCGACCTCTCCGCGCTGACAGGTCCGATTACGGTCACCTACAGCGGGGACGAAGCCGGGACGATAACCAACGGCTTCGATACGATCACCTTCAGCGAGATCGAGCGGTTTATCCTTACCGATCAGAATGACAGTCTAGATGGGTCCAGCGACAGCGTCGGGGTGGATGCCAACGGTGGTGCCGGGGATGATACTCTGCGCGGTGGTACCGGCGCCGACTCCCTTACTGGCGGATTTGGGGCGGATTCCATCGATGGCGGGGCGGGCAACGACCTCCTCTACAGCAATGCGGGCGCTGATACGATCCTGGGCGGTGACGGCAATGATACAGTCCACGCCGGGGATGGCGCAGACAGCATCGAAGGTGGGCTGGGTGCCGACATGCTTTCGGGCGGTGACGGCAACGACGTCCTCGATGGTGGCGACGGCGACGATGCGATCTTCTCTAACAACGGCGACGACACGGTCTATGCGGGCGACGGGAACGACACCGTCCACGCATCACTCGGCTCCGACCTTATCTATGGCGGTGCTGGTAACGACAGTATCACGGGTGGCGGGTTTTCGAGCTCTTCCAATACGATCTATGGTGAGGCCGGCGACGACACCATAGCCGACAACGGCGGCGGCGGGCTACTCGACGGAGGAGACGGCGCGGATTCGATCCAAGGCCTTGGCGGCAACGACCTGATCCGGGGTGGCGCCGGGGCAGACACGTTGGACGGCGGCGCCGACAATGACACGCTCAGTTACGACGGATCCACGGCGGCGGTCAGTGTTGATCTTTCGACCAACATCGTTTCTGGCGGGGACGCGACGGGAGACGTGATCTCCAATTTCGAAAACGCAATCGGCTCCGATTTCAACGACATGCTCACCGGTGGTGCCAACGCCAATCGGCTGGACGCCGGTGCCGGAGACGACACCATCATCGGCGGGTCAGGCTCTGACACCATAGACGGCGGTGCGGGCAACGACAGCGTCACGGGTGGCGGTGGAGACGATGTGTTCACCGTTTCGGACGGCAATGACACAATCACCGACTTCAACTTCGGCAATACCGGCGCGCTGGGTGACAGCGACCAGACCAATAATGACTTTGTCGATCTCTCGGGGCATTACGATAGCCTTGACGAGTTGCGCGCGGACCAACTCGACGACGGTATTCTGAACCAGTCCAACGCGTTTGACGACGAAGGCAATGCTGTCGACTATTCCGACAATACCCAGTTTGGCGCCAACTCGCTAACCATCCAGGGTGCATCGGGCTCAACCTACTCCTACGACAACACCGGTATCGTCTGCTTCACCTCGGGCACAATGATACTGACGCCGCAGGGCGAGGTACCAATCGAAAGCCTCAAGATGGGCGATCTTGTCTGTACCTTGGACAACGGCCCCCAGCCGATCGCCTGGATCGGCAAGCGACACTGTGGGCAGGAGGAACTGCGTGAGCGAGAGAACCTGAGACCGATCCTGATCCCCGAAGGGGTCCTCGGCGTGAAGCGCGACCTCCTTGTCTCGCGCCAGCACGGCATGCTCTTCGGGCAGGACCATCTCGCAAGAGCTATTCATCTGGCCGAGACGATGCCGGGCGTGCGCATTGCCCACGGCAAACGAGAGGTGACCTACATCCACCTGATGTTTGAAGCCCACCAAATCATATTCGCCGAGGGCGTGCCAAGCGAGAGCTTCTATCCCGGCCCCATGGCAATGCAGATGATGTCAGCTGACGCATGTCACGATCTCACTCAGCAATTCCCAAAGCTTGTCCCGGGTCTGGACAAGACGGCAGTGCAGCAGATCTACGGTGATACAGCTCGTACCTTCCTGAAGAAGAAGGAGTTGCCTGAGCTGCTTGCTGCGGCTTGAGCCGATCGCCATAAGCGTGCTTCTTAGCGGAATCCGACTGACGAGGTTTAACACCCCCACACCCGTAGCACCCGTTCTAAGCCTCCCGGGTAGGGTCTCCCTCCTAGGATCCCCCCTTCCTGACACCTTCTTCTGCTTCCATTACTCATACCTAATTCCTGGGGTATAACCCTCCCCCCTATCCCTAAGAGAGACCCTCCCAGCAGGTCCTATCCCGGTCCATCCATAGTGGTGATGTAGCAGGCCTGAAGCGGTCATAAGGGGCCGACTTCCTCCTATCCAGGAGGCCGCCAGAGAGAGCCAGAGAGGGCTTCCTAGTGATGTTGATGAACCATGACGGGCAGTCGGCTTAGTGGCTCTAAGAGGGGCTCTGATTGCCTCTCTGGCGATGCTGCTGGATGGTGACGGAATTCCTACAAATACCTCCCAGAATGCCCCCGAAAGTGCCCCCTTTTCCGGGGCGTCTCCGGTAACTCGATGAAAGGTATCGAGGGGCAAGGTTTCCTATAACATGCAACCGGCTCGGGAGGCGCCCATTCAAGCACAAGACAGGGCCTCCTATCGGAGCCACTAGCGCAGACGTGACAGGAATGCGGCGGAGATATTGCGAACAGTTATCGGAACGATGACTACCAACCCATGCCCCTTCGCATAGCCGGGATTACGCGCCTTGAAAAACGGACATAATGGTTCTCTTCGTGTCGGCCAGGAGCGTTTTCCTGCCGTACCTCAATGGTCGTCCATCCTACGTCACGCACGAATGGATCGGCCTCACTCACGGGCGGTGCCGGGAAGCTGTTGATCACCTCGCGTGCAACTTCCTGAATGACTTCCGGCGTTTCACGGTCAGGATGCGGGTAGACCTGCGGAAAATTCTGGCAGGCCAGATCATAGCTCGAAGCGTGTACCAGGGTCCCGACATAGTAGATCGGCGTGAATGGATGCCTAAGCTTTTCGGCAACGGAGCGGATCATCCTGAACCGGTAAGTTGCACCGTGCCCTCGGTACTCTGATAAGAGCCCGGCCTCCGCTCTTAAGACAATGACGTGGCGCCCTAACACCTGTCGCCAGAACCGATGGGCCGCGCAATAGCCGACGAATTGACCGTCTGCGGCAAAGAAAAGCTGTATGAGCGTACTGTCTGCCGATGCGTCCAACACGTGATTCTCGAAATCCTGTGGGGAAACGCCCGCGAATATTTTCTGGTTTAACGCGTAGAGTTGGCTCATCAATTCAGCGCGCTCGGCCGTGGACATTTTCGCAGGGTCGACTGTGGATCGCTTTGCAATCCCAGGCTCAATGTTTTTGCGTTTCTTGAAATCAAGCATGGGCCTGACCTTTATTAGGCAACGTACTTGGGTCCGAACATTCGCCCTCTGTTCATGTTAGCCGCCAGAACTCCGCCGCGACGTCTGTTCTGCGTATAGCGCTTCAATTTCGGACCGATAGCGCTCTTCGATGACATATCGCTTGATTTTCAAGGTCGGCGATAAGCTTCCGTCTTCAACCGTCCAGGTCTGCACTTGACTATGAACCGCACGTACCTGGGCATATTCAGGCTGATCCCGCAACAGTTGCGCCACACGCGCCATGATGGCCGCGCTCGCCGCCTGCGCATTGGGAAAATCTGGATTGAGGCCGTGGCGTCCGGCGAATGCGGCCCAGTGGTCACGATTGAGCACCAGGATCGCTTAAACGAACGGGCGATTATCGCCTAATGCGCAGCATTGTTCAAAAAGCGGGTCCGCCTGGATCGCTGCCTCGATCTCTGTAGCAGCGGCTTTTTTGCCTGTTGACAGGACGATGACGTCCTTCAACCGTCCTGTAATAAATAAGTGGTCCTCGCGAAATTCCGCTGTATCTCCGCTATGTAACCAGCCCTCCTCGTCGATGGCAGAGGCGGTACCTTTGGGGTCGTTCCAATAGCCTTGCATAAGGGCTGGTGTCCGGATCAGCAGCTCGCCCTCGGCGGTCAGTCGGGTTTCGATGCCGCGAAGCGGCTTGCCGACAGAACCCGGCAAATTGTCCTCAAAGGTGGTCCCACTGACGACAGGAGCAGCTTCAGTCAGACCGTAACCCTCAACAAGTGGCAAGCCGAGGCCGATCAGGAATTGGCTCACCTCCGTCGATAATTGAGCGCCGCCACTCGCTGCAACACGCAGCCGCCCACCGAAGGCCTGAAGGATCGGGCGTGCAACCAGCCGCTCTAGCAATGGCCAGAAAAGCAAGCTCGGCATCTGACTGAACATATTCACCCTGCCGCGACGCGCTTCGAAACGCCGCCAGCCAATCGCTACAGTCATTTTTACCAGCCAACTCTTGAGTGAGCTTTGTGAGGCTTCGTGTAAGATAGCTTCGTAAAGCCGCTCATACAGGCGCGGCACGGCGACCAGGATCGTCGGCCGTACTTCAGAAATGTCCTGCTTCAGAGTTTCTATCGCTCGAGCAAACACTACTCTCGAGCCACCCATCATGGCCAGATGGTAACTCATGGTGCGCTCAAACGCATGGCTGATTGGCAGCAGGGACAAAAAGACGTCGCTTGTCAAAGGCGGAACGTTCTCTGCGACCGCTTCAGCATCCCACAGAAGGGCATGATGGGACAACATGGCTCCTTTCGGCCTACCGGTCGTGCCCGAGGTATGGATGATCGTGGCGATGTCCTTTGGCGCGCATCGGATTGGCCCAGGGTCATCCTCTGCTAAGTCCAAAACCTCGCCAAGACTGCGGACTTTTCTTCCGTAGACTTGCCCTTGCGCCTCACCATTTCTGCGCAGCCAGATTTGACTCAAAGTACCGCCGCCTGCGAGAGCGGGCTTCAGAGCCTCTAATCGCTGCACGCTTTCGACAAGACATAGTCGCGCGCCACAGTTGGACAGGACAAAGTCGATATTGGCCTCACTGTCCTGTAGATAGAGTGGCACGGTAATCAAACCGTTTGCCATGGCCGCGATGTCGAAGGCGATCCAGTCGATGCAATTTGGCAGCAAAATTGCTACTCGGTCGCCGTCCTTCATGCCTGCCTGATCTAGTGCAACGCGATAGCGGGTGACTATTCGCTCCATTTCACGCCAAGTCACATTCCGCCACTTTCCGTCGTCAAACTCGGAGTATGCCATTGCGTTCGGAGTTCGTTCAGCCCGACACTTCAGCAACCCCGGAATTGTCCCGGCAGCCACACAACCGATAAAGTCGAGATCTGGTGATGTTATACGCGCCATAAACTATTTCGTACGACTGGACCGCTCTTTATGCCTTGAGCAAGATCAATCGGATCTGGTGGTCAAATCGAGCGGGTCAGTGGCTCTTCCGTTGCACGGCCAAGAACGGGTGCTTCATCCGCTCCGCTGTCGGTTGCCCACCCTTTCACGATGCACGACGGATGCTCAGCAGGTGCGATGAAGCTGCTCCGCGGCGGCAGGGCGGCAGGGGAACGGTGCCCATGGCCGTCATTTTTGAGGGCTATGCCCGCTCGCCGCCCTTCGCGACCGATTCTGCGCTCTACGGCTAGGTCCGAGGAGGGCTCCTTGCTGCCGTTAGATCTATCGCAGCATGTTCATATCAAGGGGGCGAAATCCCCGGCACGGACGGCCCAAAGGAGACATCCATCCGCCACTGGTGATGCTGCGACGCGGCCCGTTAGAGCCGCCATTCGCTGCTGCCGCGAAATCAAAGTACAGGCCAACTCACAGTTCGCGGACTTTTCTGCCGTTCGTCGCATGTGCGAAATATTCGCCGCGTCTGCATTGCCAACTTTAGGGGGGGCGGATAGCGGACTTCCGCGGCGGTTTCCACGTAAGGTAGCTATGCGGATAGAGTTGCCTTGGGTTGAAGGGACAATATTAGATTGTCCTTTCGTTAGATCGCAATCTAATGTCAGCCTATGGACATTAAGATCACAAGACGTTTGTCGGCAATCGTTTCTGCTGATCTGGCAGGATATTCTCGTTTGATGGGTATCGATGAGGTCGGAACTCTAAATACCCTCCGCCGCCATAGGCAAGAGTTGATCGATCCGCTGATCAGCGAGCATGGCGGCCGGATCGTCAAGACGATGGGCGACGGCCTGCTTATTGAATTTCCCAGTGTAGTGAGCGCCGTGGCGTGCTCGGTTTCTGTTCAGGAGGGCATGGCCAAGCGCAACGAGGAGCTTCAAGAAGTTGATCAGTTTGCTTTTCGTATCGGCGTCAACCTCGGCGACATCCTGATCGAAGATGGAGACATTCACGGCGACGGCGTGAACATCGCAGCACGCCTCGAAGCGCTGGCTGAGCCGGGCGGTATATGCGTTTCCGAACGGGTTCATGACGATGTTCGCGATCGCATCGGCATAAACTTCGTAGATCTGGGCAAGCGCGAACTGAAAAATATCTCGCGCACCCTTCGGTGCTGGGCGTGGCACCCGGCAAGAGCAGAGACGCAAAAGATCAAGTCCACGAGCGAATTTCTCAAAGCACCGGTTTTGGTGGTCTTTCCCTTCAATAATTTCAGCAGCGACCCGGAGTATGAGTTTTTCGCCGATGGTCTGAGCGAAGACCTCACAACACTTCTGTCGGCCTATCGTGATTTTCCGGTTATCGCACGAAACTCCGCCTTCATGTTCAAGGGGAAGGAATTCGACGTAACGGAGGCCGGTCAGCAACTTGGTGCTGATTATGCCGTTGAAGGCAGCGTGCGCGTCGCTGGAAACCGAATGCGCGTCAATGCACAGTTGATCGATGTGTCGTCGGGTCACCATCTGTGGGCGCAAAAATTTGACCGCAATATCGAGGACATTTTCACCCTTCAGGATGAGTTGTCCTTGCAGATTGCAGCAATGATATCGCCGACCGTCGTGCGCCATGAAGGGGCGCGTGCAAACGCTGCGACCTCCGAAGACATCGGCCACTGGGCCGCAATGGTCCGTATCCGGCAGCGCCTTTTGTCCGCCGATGCCCAAAACATTTCAGTGGCTATTGTAGCCTTACTAGAACAGGAAAGGAAACACCCGGAAGATTCCATGATTCAAGCCTTGATTGCCTGGTTCAACAGTATGGAAATCGTGAGTGGGACCAAGGGATTTCGGGAAGTTCGCGCGGAAATGGTGAAACGTTCGAAACGTGCGTTGCAACTGGATCCGACAAACTATCTCGCCTACAATATGCTGGCTATCGGGGAGCAATTCCACGGTCATCTTGATACCGCATTACAAGCGAACGAGAAGTCTATCGAACTCAACCCCAGCGCTGGACTGAGTTACGCATGGCGGGCGACCACAAAGTGTCTCCTGGGTCAGTTAGAAGAAAGTATCGAAGATTTCGCGATCATGGAGCGGTTAAGCCCGATGGACCCGCTTCTTCCTGCTTCGGACGTGAATAAGTCCCGCAGCCTGTTGTTCCTCGGCCGCTTCGATGAAGCGATCAAAATTGCAAGGCGTTCGATTGATGGGGTGCCCAACCTTCCCTACAGTCACGTGGCTCTGATCAGCGCGCTTGGAAATGCCGGTATGGTTGAGGCCGCCAAAGATCATGCGAGGGAGTTCCAGGAGCGTTTTCCTGATATTCACCTAAGCAGCGTTTTCGTTAATTTCAGGACGAGAGACCCCAAAGATTTCGAGCTCTTCAAAAACGGCATGAAGGTAGCTGGCTTTGATATTGATTGATTGCCAATAGTTTTTCGCTCGATGTGCTTTGTGAAGCATCTTGCCAGCTTGTTCGAAAAAACGAACTGTCCGCCATGGGCTCGACGCCGTCATCTGAGTGTTCTTCTCAGATGTCTACAAAACCACCTTAAGCGGTGATAGCATCATTGTGTTTTGCACCGCGGCCCAACTCTTGCAGCAATTTGGTCCTGTCGCTAGCGTTCACCACATCACCGGCCCAGTCAGCAGGAAACCAACGCTATGTCCGCAGTCCATGTGCTCGCTATCATCACCACAAAACCTGGTCAACGCGATGCATTGCTGGAGCTCTTCAACGCGAATGTTTCGGCTGTGTTAGCCGAAGACGGCTGCATCGCATACGAGGCCACGGTTGACACCGCAAACGCGGGGCCCATGCAAACCAAATTTGGACCTGACACTTTTGTTGTCATAGAAAAGTGGGCCAGTTTGGCGGCGCATGGTGCGCATGCTGGTTCGGCTCATATGAAAGCTCACGCAGCTAGTACCAGGGATATGGTGGCTGACCGTGTGATCCATATACTGTCTCCCACCTGATAACCAAGAGCCAATTTCCAGCTCTTTCCCTTATGATTTTTTGCTGCAGTGACTGCACAAGTGCATAGCTTCAGTAGGATGTAGGCTGGTGAAGCAATAGCTGCTATGCATCTAGTGGACTTGAGCGGAAGTGAGTTCACTGTGCTGGACATCCCGAGAACCCAATATGCGAATTGCGACGGTATTGATATCGCCTATCAGGTATTTGGGCAGGGTGAGAAAGACCTAGTCTATGTGCCCGGCACGATCTCTAACATCGAGATGGCGTGGGAAGACCCCAATCAAGTCAGGTTTTTCGAGAGTTTGGCTAAGTGTTTCCGCGTTATTATTTTTGACAAGCGAGGGCAAGGCGTTTCGGACCCAATCCAAGGTGCGCCAACCTTTGAAGAGCGAATGGAAGATGTGGGCGCGGTTATGGATGCGGCTGGGTCCCAAAGCGCCACACTATTGGGAACATCTGAAGGTGGCCCGATGTGTATTCTGTTCGCAGCAACTTATCCCGAAAAGGTGGACAATCTCGTGCTTCATGGGTCGATGGCCAAATTTTGCGCGGGAGAAGACTATCCATACATGCCTACCAAGGAGAACTTGGTTGAGGAATTTCCGAAGACATGGGGAACCCGTGAATCCATTGCGATATTTGCGCCGGACATTCTCGGTGATGTCGAGGCTGAAAAGGCGTTCATCCGATTTCAACGTCAGGTATGCTCTCCAAACATCATTCGGCAAACCTACGAAATGACAACAAAAATGGATGTTCGGCCGGTCTTGCCGCTTATTGATGTTCCAACCCTCATATTGCAACGTAGGAAAGACCGCGCGGTCAACTACCGCAACGGTCGCTACCTCGCAGATCATATCCCCAACGCAACCTATCTTGAGTTGCCTGGTCGAAACCATGTTATCTTTCTGGGCGAGATCCAGGATGTTTTGCGGGCGGTTACTCAGTTTGCACAAATAAGCAAAACGGCTGACAGTACCCCGGACAAACGCCTGTCCACTGCGCTTTTTACCGATATTGTTGGTTCCACGGAAATGTTGTCACAGATGGGCGACAACCTTTGGCGCAAGATGCTTGACAGACATGATGCGCTAACATCGGAAGCCGTAGCCGAGTTCAAAGGCCGGGTGGTCAAAAGCACCGGTGACGGAAGCCTTGCGCTCTTTGACAAACCCTCGCGCGCGATCCGATGTGCCGCCAGTCTGGTAGATATGTTGGGAGAAGCCGGAATTCCCATTCGCGCGGGGCTGCACGCAGGCGAAGTCAGGGTCCGAGGCGACGATGTCACCGGCATGGTCATTCATACCGCAGCCCGAGTTGTAGATCAGGCCCGCGCTGGAGAAGTTCTAATCACTCGTCTACTCGCGGATCTTACCGCAGACCAAGGGTTTGCGATCGAAGACTGTGGAACGCATAAACTAAAAGGGCATTCCGAACAGACGGAGCTCTTGCGAGTAAATTAGCTGAGATAAACCGCGCATAAGACATTACAGTCCGTCGTTTAAGACATGGCATTTACAGTAATGACCTTGGGCTCGCCCCAGTCATCTGAGGCTTCCTACCAGATGTTAGAAAACAGCTTTTTGCCGGTCACTCAGGAACACTCGATCGCACGGCAAACTCCACTTTAGCCTTTCAACGACCGCCTTTGCCAACACCGGCCACTCGTTTTGACCGCGTCCGATGTCTCAGAAGCGGACAAGCCAGACATTTGCGCGGGTGCTTCATTGAGGACAACACATAAGAGGTCTCATTGACGGGCAACTCTCCATTTGCCTATCCTCTTGGAATGATTAGCGGCAAATACTTCGACGATCTGTCGGTTGGAAACACCTTTGAGAGCGGCGGGATCACACTCACCGAGGGCGCGATTATTGACTTCGCGCTTACGCACGATCCGCAACCCTTCCACGTGAACAAGGTTGCGGCAACAGAGTCAATATTTGGCGGCCTCATCGCCAGTGGCTTTCAAACCATCGCGCTCACTTTTCGGTTGTTTCGTGACACTGGTGTGCTGAATGGTACCAACTTAGGCGGGCATGGCATGGACGAAGTGCGATGGCTCGCTCCGGTGTTTCCCGGTGACACGCTTCATACCCGTGTTGCAGTCGAGATGCTTACCCCGTCACGCTCGAAGCCTGACCGTGGAACGGTGCGCTTCCGCTACCGGACGTACAACCAGAACGATGTCGAGGTGCTAAGCTTGACCATGGACCATGTGATGGCGCGACGGAAATAAGTTAGTTCACCTTAATCCGGGCACTCAAAGCTTGTTTCACCTGCGACAGCTCCGCGGACACAGCGGATAAGAAAAAAGCGGCAAATTAGATTTCCGCGGGTTGCCCGATTATGCTCGAGAACCGGGCCTGAGTTTCTCTGACATCCAATGAAAGTCTGGCGGCATAACCGGTAGTTTGGTTGTTACCATTGGGTCTGTTGAAAGCCCCCGCGCTCTTTCGAGGCAATCCTCGGCTTGGTCCTCGAGTCCCATCTCTTTCAATGCCATGGCACGTAGTTTCAGGTGACCAGCTTCATTGGGTCGCAAATCCGAGGCGGTTGAAGCGTCTTGCGCTGCACCTTCGTAGTTTCCTCCACAAAAACGAGCCACGCCTCGCATGAACAAACGATACGGTTGAAGAGGGTTCTGGGCACCACGCTCAATCAAACGGGAAAAGGCAGCATCCGCGCCATCAAAGTCGCCTTCCCGCATCGCGATCTGTCCCTCCAGTTCGTAGTTTTCTAGATACGCAGGGTTTAGTTCAGCGCTACGCTTCAAATCCGCACGCGCTCCTTCAATATCGTCCAAGACTACAAGGCGAAAGACCGCTCTCGTCCAAAACACGTAGTCACTTTGCGGCGATTGAATAACTGCCGTATCGAGATCCTCTTTGTAGGCCGCTTGAAGCTCGATTGGTAATGGCTGATACCGCGCACCGAAGAGCATGATCTGCGCCTCAACCCGCATGCACAGAGACACTCCGTCCAAGGGATTCAGGGAAATAGCCCTTTCCATCAAGGCAAGCCCATATGACCAGCTTTCCATGGTAGTTTTGTAGTATTCATTGGCCGCCCGGGCCCGGAGCTCCGAGACACTCAATTCCTCGAGCGGAATGTCGACCAGTCGGTCTCCATCGAAAGCGTTGGTTTGTAAGCGCAGGTCCCCTTCCGCTAATTCGAGCACTTCATCGCAGAAGGCAAACACATCATCGGTAGGAGCTTCGTAGGTTTGCGACCAAACCGGCCGGGCATCTTCCCGAGAAGTCATGGTGATTGTGAAGCGTCCGCGCCCCCCAGCCATCCGCACTCGACCGCGTAAATCGTACGTTGCTTTGTCAACGGCTTTGCTAAGAGCGTCAAAAACCAAGACGCCTTTGCGCCGTGACACCCGGACGATCAATTGATCGCGCAGATCACCCGCTATGGCCTCGGTTTCCGCGTCGACTGGGGCAAACTCAAAGGCTTGAACCGCGATGGATGGAACGTCATCCAGTTTGCGTTGAGATCCAGGAGCGGGACGCCACTGATAGAGCCTAACCGGTTGTGAGATGTTCTTTAGGTTGAACGTTCCTGCCTCATTCAGCAGTTTGGCTCGGTCGTCAGATAATTGCCGAAAAAGGTCTTCCGAAACCATCACGCCACCTGGAGGCGCTTCTGTCTGGATGCGCTGGGTAATGTTTACTCCAGCACCGTAAAAGTCGTCTTCGTCTTCAACAATCTCGCCCAAATGGCAGCCAATCCTGAGCTTTAGTTTCCGATGACCGTAGAGATTTGTCTGAACCTGAATGGCACTGTCCAAAGCAGCGCTTATCGAGGAAAACGCGATGATCCAACCATCACCCATTCTTTTGAGGATTTCGCCTCCAAAATCTGAGAGGACGGGTTCAAGCTGATGGTTCTTTAACTCCCGCACTGCCTGAATTGTGGCGTCTTGGTCAGCGTTCATCATGGCGGAATATCCGACCATATCTACAAACATTAGAGTAGTAATCCGTGAACGCATCGTGACCCTCCGACTGAGAGCTTAGCAAATCCAAGCGCTGCAACAAGCAAAGCGAATATGATTAGTTTGGTAGGCAATGGGAGCACTCAACCTCTCGAAGCCGCGTCCAGGGGGGGCACTTAAGAATGACTTTCTGGGCAAGTGACTCTGTTTTTCAAAAAGACTGACGTCGGCGCAGGATCTTCCAGCAGTAAACGCGTAGACTTATAGAATGTGTGAACATTGTAATGTCTTTGATGACAGAACTCAGTTCTATTACGTACTGCGTCGACTTTAGCGTGCATCTGGCGCACCAACAGGCGAAAGCCCTTGAAACTTCTTCCGGTACGCACTTGGAGTGAGGCCGACGCGTTTCTTAAAAAGCCGTCGAAATGAGGCGGGATCCTCGTAGCCAACAGAAATCGCAATATCCTCAACCGGGCGCTGGTCACGTTCGAGCGACTGTTTCGCTTCTTCCACCCTAAGCGCTTGGACATAATCCATCGGCGCGTAACCCGTCGCCGCTCGGAAGCGTCTTGCGAAGGTGCGTGCCCCCAAACCGGATCGATTGATCATATTCTCGACAGGATTGGGGGCATCATAGTTTTTGGCAATCCACGACTGGCAATCGGCGATTGCCGCGTCTTTAGCGTCCATCGAACGGGTCATGACCAAATAGGGTGATTGGCCATTAAGATGTTCGCTCATCAGAAACACTTTTGCCGTATCGATCGCATGTTGGTAACCGCAGTATCGGGCGATCAGGTAAAAGGCGAGGTCGTGCCATGCGAAGACCGCACCGGCGGTAATGACGCCATTGTCTTGGTCCCTAAGGCAAAGCGCATCGGATTCTCGGAATGCGACCTTCGGATAAAAGCGGTGAAACATGTCACGATAGGCCCAATGGGCAGTCGCCTCGCAACCGTCCAACACGCCCGCATCTGCAAGCACCAGCGCGCCAGAGCAAACTGACGTCAGAAGCGCGCCTGCTTCGTGCAAACTGCGTAGCCACGCACATTCGATCGGATATCGGCCGGTTGGGTTACCTTTGATCGAAATATATGTGTCACTGACGATGACGGCGTCTGGTACCGTGTTCGTCGACTGGATTTCAGCGATAGACGCATGCGGACGAACTGGAACATCGCCCACACAGCTGAAGGGACGGCCATCTGAGGAGATAACTCTGACATCGAGCAATTCGGCTTCGGGTTCGCCTTTGACCATGTCGGGGAATACGGCACCAACCGAAGACAGGACGTCGTAAAGACCATAAAGAACAGAGGCCGATGTTTCCGGCGTCGCTAAGAGCAAAATCAGCGGCTTTCGCTTGGGTAGGTCCGATGTGTTGGTCAAATTCTGCATCGTTTTGTCAAATAATACCCTGTCCGCTGGCGAGTTTGGCACGAATTGGACCAATTTGCCACTCCCGCGCCCCCCGTCTTTCGACGATGCTTGAACAACAGATTGCGAATGGGAGAGCCAAATGGACGTCCGGAACACATCAATCGAAGAGCTGAAGAGCAAACTCACTGGGACAGTGATGTCCGTTGGTGATCCCCAATACGACGATGCACGGGGGGTTTGGAACGCAATGATCGACCGCAAACCCGCCGTAATCGCCAGATGCCGGAATACCGAGGACGTGTGCTACGCGGTAAGGTTTGCAGGTGAACAGGGCCTTCCGATCGCAATTCGCGGGGGTGGCCACAACGTCGCGGGTCATGCGGTCTGCGATGATGGCGTGATGATCGATCTCTCTGAAATGCGCGGCGTGACGGTCGATCCAGACCAAAAGCGGGCCATCGTGCAAGGCGGTGCGTTGTGGAGAGATGTCGATAGCGAAAGCCAGAAACACGGGCTGGCCACCCCGGGCGGTTTGATTTCTGACACAGGCGTTGCGGGTCTGACTCTTTCAGGCGGAATCGGATGGCTAAGAGCCAAGCATGGACTTTCAATCGATTGCCTGAAAGCCGCGGAGGTGGTAACGGCAGATGGATCTGTGGTTCGCACAAGCGCCGAAGAAAACCCCGATCTTCTTTGGGCTCTGAAAGGTGGAGGCGGTAATTTCGGCGTCGTTATAACCTTTGAATTTGAGCTTTTCCCCATTGGGCCGGAGGTCATGTTCGCGGCCCCCATCTATCCGCTGTCGGCCGGCCCCGAGCCAATCCGCTTCTGGCGCGATTTCGTCTCAGAACATGAAGGTTTGATCGGATCGTTGTGCGAGTTTTCGACTGCGGCAGAAGGAGAGGACTTTCCCGAAGAGTATTGGGGTCAGAAGGTCTTTACCCTGGCATGCGTCTATAATGGCGACGCCGCAGAGGGAGAGAAATTGCTCCAACCCTTGCGAGAGCTTGGACCGATGGCCGCCGATTTCTCAGGCCGGATGAACTATGTCGAAGTACAGCAACTGTTCGACGAACTGATGCCAGCGGGTGATTTCCGCTGTTACTGGAAGGCGCGTTATCTTTCGGAATTGCCCGATGAAATGATCGATCGGGCGATGGCGGACGCCGCAGCGGCGCCTTCAGCGAACTCGCTTTCGTCGCTTTGGAACTTTGGCGGAGCTGTCTCCCACGTGCCAGCCGATGAAACCGCCTTTGGCGACAGATCAATGGGGTGGATGTATTCGCTCGATGCAGTCTGGTCGGACTCCAAGGAAGATGCCGCGAACATCGCGTGGTCACGAGCAGGTTGGGAAGAATCGGCTAAATGGGATCACGAAGGACGCATTTATCTGAATTTCCCTGGGCATGGAGAAGACAACCTGGAATTAACCAAACGAGCATTCGGTCCGAACTATGCCAGGCTGGCGCAGATCAAGGCCCAATACGACCCGAACAACGTCTTTCGCTTCAACCAAAACATTAGTCCGGCAGCATAGCTACTGAGGTCTGTAATCTCTGGTGCTTTTTTTTGGCACAAGAAGGATGTCCGCTTCGGGCTCCCAGCTGCCGTCGGAGCACGCGCAGCATTCATGGATTAGGCCCCCGCTGAATGGCTGCTTTCACTGGACTGCTCCAGCGCTTGCGCACTAGGGCCTGTGGACAATCATCTTGATGCGACGAGGGTCGCTGCCAAGTTCCAGGAAGCGGTGTAGCTACAGTCCGTTTTGTCGTATCTTGTGGCTATCCCTCTGAACTCTTTGATCTTTGCGAAGT